>NZ_JAHVJR010000001.1:0-1200000 GCF_019801175.1 Vannielia litorea | reverse complement strand
GGCCCAGCAGGAAAAACCGCATGAAACATCTCGGATGCTGCCTGCAACATCGCAAGGCCCTCAGGGAAGGTCTCAGCATCGGGGCCGCCGCGCAGGTAGTAAAGCGCATGAACGCTCATCGCCCGTGCCGTGAAGGGGTTGTCCGCCCCGTAGATGGCGTCGATCTGCGGCATCACCTGCCGGATCACCGCATCCATACCGTCATAGTCGCGCACGTCCACAAGGTATTCGGCCAGTTTCAGTTTGTGGGCGATGGTCTCCAGATCGGCAGGCCCGTAATAGGTCTCAACCCTCGGAATGGTATCCCGCAACTGCTCCAACGCGGCCTGATCTTCACCTTTGGCCTTCAGTAACTCTGCAACATTCACGGACATCGAAATAGCCGCACGGTAAAGCCCACCGCTGTTGGGGTTGTTCTCCTCCACGATGTTCTTTTCGAGCCCCGCAAGCGACGTCCGGAAAAGATCGAGCGCCTCCTGCCCGTAGTTCTCCGCCCGCAGCATCTCGGCCACGTTGCCGCGCCAGATATTAGCCACGTAACCATCCGGCCCGTGCAGCGCCTCGGCCACGCTCACCGCTTCGATGGCCAGCGGCAGGGCCTCACGCCGCCTGCCTACAGCGGCAAGCGAGGTCGCAAGGTTCATTTGCGCGATGGCGTGGGAGGGATGGTAAACAGTTGAAACCTTGCGGAACCTCTCCCAGATGTCGCGCCGCATCTCCAGCTCTGTCGCGCGGTCCCCCTGCCGCTGGCGCATTGAGGCGATTTCACCCTCGACCACCAGCAAGATCGGCGTGTTTTCGGGGTATATCTCCCGCCCGCGCGCCAGGACCTCCCGTAAAAGCGCCTCTGCCTCCGCCGGACGGTTTTCGAAGCCAAACCTGTCGGCCTCTTCATGCATCGCTTGCAATTCAGGCGGTAACTCCTGCGCTACCGCGGGCTGCGCGAATACAAGGCAAAGAAACAATACAAATGGCTTCATGGCTTGAAATATCCCCACACCGCGCTCCATGGTCAAAGGGAATTGCATGACAAATCAGGTCACGGTTTGCACCGTTAGCGCTAACGGAGTAAGCTGAAGCCAGCCAGAATCGCCAGCCCGGAGGCCCGCTCCCTTGCCGCTCAACTCCAAGATCGCCGAAGTCACCGACCGCATCATCTCCCGCTCCGCCGAAGCACGTGGCGCCTATCTCGAGCGGATCGGCAAGGCCGCCGAGGCCGGTCCGGTGCGCGCGCATCTGAGCTGCTCCAATCAGGCGCACGCCTATGCCCCTATGGGCGAGGATCAGGCTGCGCTTGCAGGCGGCACGGCCCCCAACATCGGCATCGTCACCGCCTATAATGACATGCTCTCCGCCCACCAACCCTTCGAGCGCTTCCCCGAGATGATCCGCGCCGCCGCCCGCGCCAAGGGGGCAACGGCCCAAGTGGCAGGCGGCGTGCCTGCCATGTGCGATGGCGTTACCCAAGGCCAGCCCGGCATGGAGCTATCCCTGTTCTCTCGGGACGTCATCGCGCTGGCCGCCGGTGTCAGCCTCAGCCACAACTGCTTTGACAGCGCCATTTACCTCGGCGTCTGCGACAAGATCGTGCCGGGCCTCATCATCGCCGCCGCCACCTTCGGCCACATCCCGGCGGTCTTCCTGCCCGCAGGCCCGATGACCTCCGGCCTGCCCAACGATGAAAAGGCCAAGGTCCGCCAGCAATTCGCCACCGGCGAAGTGGGTCGCGACAAGCTGATGGAGGCCGAGATGGCCTCCTACCACGGCCCCGGCACCTGCACATTCTACGGCACGGCCAACACCAACCAGATGCTGATGGAGTTCATGGGCCTGCACCTGCCCGGCGCGTCCTTCGTGAACCCCAACACGCCACTGCGCGACGCCCTTACCGTCGCTGGCACCGCGCGCGCGCTGGAGATCACGGCGGCGGGGAATGACTATCGCCCCGCAGGCCAAGTCCTTGATGAAAAAGCCTTCGTCAACGGCATTGTCGGCCTTATGGCGACCGGCGGCTCCACCAACCTCGTGCTGCACCTGCCCGCCATGGCCCGCGCCGCGGGCGTGATCCTCGACCTGCAGGATTTCTCCGACATCTCCGAGACCGTCCCTCTGATGGCCAAGGTCTACCCGAACGGCCTCGCTGACGTGAACCACTTCCACGCCGCAGGCGGCCTGCAATACCTCATCCGCCAACTGCTCTCCGAAGGCCTGCTGCATGACGACACGCTCACCGTCTCCGGCGAGGGCCTAGGCAGCTACGTTGAAGAACCCAAGATCATCGACGGCAAGCTCACATGGCAGCCCTCCGCTGTGGACAGCCAGAATGACAAGATCCTCCGCCCCGCCACCGACCCCTTCCAAAAGACCGGCGGCCTGAAGGAGCTGAAAGGCTCGCTCGGTCGCGGGGTCATAAAGGTGTCAGCGGTAGCCCCCGAGCGCCACGTGATCGAGGCGAAGGCGCGCGTCTTCCACGACCAGCATGACGTGAAGAAGGCCTTCCAGGCCGGTGAATTCACCGAGGATACCGTGGTGATCGTCCGCTTCCAGGGCCCCAAGGCCAACGGCATGCCCGAGCTCCACAGCCTCACACCGCCCCTCGCGGTGCTTCAGGATCGCGGCCTCAAGGTCGCCCTCGTCACCGATGGCCGCATGTCCGGCGCCTCCGGTAAGGTGCCGGCTGCAATCCATGTGACCCCCGAGGCCGCGATGGGCGGCCCGATTGGCAAGGTGCAAGACGGAGACCTCGTCCGCGTCGATGCAGCTTCCGGCACGCTCGACATTCTGACCGAAGGCTGGGAGTCCCGCACCCCCGCCTCGCCCGACCTTACACCCAATAAATACGGCATCGGCCGCGAACTCTTCGAGGCCTTCCGCCAGTCCGTCGGCGCCTCCGATGAAGGCGCGGCGGTGGTCGTCTGAACAAGGAACACCATCATGACCCCCGCTGAAGCCTCTGCGAAGACAAAAGAAATCTGCGCCCTCGCCCCCGTGGTCCCGGTGCTGGTGGTGGATGACGTGGCCCATGCAGCCCCGCTCGCCAAAGCGCTGGTCGCTGGCGGCCTGCCCGCGCTCGAGGTCACCCTGCGCACCCCCGCCGCGCTCGATGTGATCCGCGCCATGAGCGAGGTCGAAGGCGGCGTGGTCGGCGCAGGCACCCTGCTCACACCCGAAGATGTCAAAAACGCCGTCGCCGCCGGTGCCAAGTTCGGCGTCAGCCCCGGCGCCACCGACACCCTGCTCAAAGCCTGTGAAGACGCTGGCCTGCCGCTCCTGCCCGGCGCGGCCACTGCGACGGAGGCGATGGCCCTGCTCGAGCGCGGTTACACGGCGATGAAGTTCTTCCCCGCGGAAGCCTCGGGCGGCGCCCCCGCCCTCAAGGCCATCGGCGCGCCGATCCCGCAGATCAGCTTCTGCCCCACCGGCGGCGTGAGCCTGAAGAACGCCAATGACTACCTGAGCCTGTCCAACGTCATGTGCGTCGGCGGCTCTTGGGTCGCGCCAGGAGACAAGGTCAAATCCGGCGATTGGGACGGTATCACCGCCTTGGCAAAAGAGGCCGCCGCCCTCCCGCGCTAAGCTGGACAGAGCTGGCGGGACTTGTCCCGCCACCATGGGCCCTATTAGACACAGCCGATGAGGCAGGCGTCTGGTACGCGCTACTCCCGCCGCCCGCGCCAGCCGCCACGGCGCTTGGGCGTCATATCGGCCTCCATCGCCTCCTGCAGCACGACAGACATCGGATGCTCCGGCGCCCGCCGACCGTAGTGCTCGTAAAGCGAGCGCAGTGCCATGCTCTGCTCGGTTTCATCCGGCAGGCTCAGGGCCCAGTCGAGAAAGATGCTGCGGGCCTCGCCCGGCCCAACGCCCTCCATCCGATAGGCCTCACGGATGAGCCCCTTGTGGTCAAAGCGTGCCGTTTCGTCGATCTGTGCCATCAGGCCTCCTGTTCCGCGCCACCAAGCGCCGTATCGATCACCCGGGCCGCCATTCGGGCGGCCTCATCCATCTGTTCTGCGAGAGGTTTCAGCCCCTCGATCCCGGTTTCCCGAGCAAAAAGCGCCCTAGCGCCCTCTCCCAGAGCCTCCGTCTCCAGCGGCCCGGCGGTCAGCAACCGCGCGCAGCCCTGCACCTGCCGCATCAGAGCATAAGTCTCCGCGAGCTGTGCGGTGTCCCCCTCCAGCGCCCCAGCGACCAACTGCGCCTCCACGCGTCGGTCGGGCACGCCCCCAAGCAGCGCCGCCGCCTGTGCCGCCAGTTCGATATCCTGCATCCGTCCCGGCCCGATCTTGGCCTCCAGCCCGCCGCCCGTGCCTTTCGCCTCGAAGATCCGCGCCCGCATCTCTGCCACATCGGCCAGCACCTTGGTGCGGTCTTTATCCGCCGCCAGCACTTCGCAACGCACCGCCTCGACCTCTGCCGCCAGCGCCTCCGCCCCGCAGATCACCCGCGCCCGGGTCAGCGCAAGGTGCTCCCAGGTCCAGGCTTCCTCGCGCTGGTAGGCCGCGAAAGCCGAGAGCGAGGTCGCCACCGGCCCGGCGTTGCCCGAGGGCCTGAGCCGCATGTCCACCTCGTAGAGGCGCCCTTCCGCCATCAGCGCCGTCAACGCCGTTACCAGCGCCTTGGTGAGCCGGGCATACCACGCGCCCGCGGTGAGCGGGCGCTTGCCCTCGCTGCTCTCCACACCCGCCGCGTCATAGATCACGATCAGGTCGAGGTCCGACTGTGCATTGAGCCAGCCCGCGCCGAGCGAGCCCATGCCGAGCACCACGGCCCCACGCCCCGGCGCCGCGCCGTGCCGTGCCGCGTGTTCGGCCTCCACCACCGGAAACACTGCTCTCAGGACCGCCTCGGCCAGCAGCGCATATTGCTCGCCCGCCACCAAGGCGCTGGCATGGCCCCGCAACAAGTGCACGCCGATCCGAAAGTGCCACTCCTTCATCCAGCGCCGCGCGGTGTCGAGCTTGCCTTCGTAGTCCTCCACCCGCGCGATCTCTTCGGCCAGCTGCGCCTCCAGCACCGGCACCCCCGGCCAATCGGCAAAGAAGTCGCCGCCGATCACCGCATCGAGAACGCCCGCGTTTTGACTGAGATATTCGGCCAGCTCCGGCGCCGTGGCGCAGATGTCCACGATCAGGCCCAGCAACTGCGGGTTGGAGGCGAAAAGCGAGAAGATTTGCACCCCTGCAGGCAGCCCCCGCAGAAACCCGTCAAACGCCGAAAGCGCCTCTTCCGGCTTGGCCGCGCCACCGAGCTGCGCCATCAGTTCGGGCCGGATGCGCGCAAAGAGTTCGCCCGCGCGGGTCGAGCGAAAGGCGGCATAGCCCTTCCAGCGCGACATGATCTCACGCGCCGCCTCACCCCACTCCGGGGCTTCCTCCTCGATGGTCCGCTTCCGCCCCGGCGCAAAGAACCCCTCGGTAAGCCCGGCCACCCGCTCCAGCCGCTCTTCCAATTGCGCCCTGAAGGCCGCCGTGTCGCCCTCACCCGCCAGCCGGGCCACCCGCTCGATCCCCGCGGCGTCCTTCGGCAGCGCGTGCGTCTGCTGGTCATGCACCATCTGGATCCGGTGCTCCAGCTCCCGGTGCGCCCGGTAATCGGCACTCAGCTGTGCGGCCTCCTCCGCGCCGACCCAACCTGCCTCCGCGAGCCGTGCGAGCCCCTCGACCGTTCCACGCACCCGCAGGTCCGGGTCGCGCCCACCGGCGATGATCTGCCGCGTCTGGGTGAAAAACTCGATCTCCCGAATGCCGCCGCGCCCCAGCTTCAGGTCGCGCCCCTCCAGTGCCGTGCCGTGCAGCCCCTTATGCTCCCGGATCGCCAGCCGCATGTCATGCGCATCCTGAATGGCCGCGAAGTCGAGATGCTTGCGCCAGATGAACGGACGGAGCCGCTCGAGGTACCCCGCGCCTTCCTTGAACGCGCCCGCACAAACCCGCGCCTTGATGTGCGCGGCCCTCTCCCATGTGCGCCCGAGGCTCTCGTAATACCGCTCTGCCGCCTCCATGCTCAGGCACACCGGCGTCACGCTCGGGTCCGGCCTAAGCCGCAAATCGGTGCGGAAGACGTAGCCCTCCGCCGTGTTGTCACTCAGAAGCTTCGCCGCCTCCCGCGTGGCCCGAACGAGGCTGGTGCGCAGCTCGTGAAAGTCCCGTTCCGGCCAGCGGTCCTGATCGAAGAGCACGATCAGGTCGATGTCAGAGGAGTAATTGAGCTCATGCGCACCCATCTTGCCCATCGCCAGCACGAAGATGCCGCACAGTTCCTCGTCCACGTCCTCAGGCTCGAGGATAGACTTGCGCCGCGCCGCCTCCTGCTCCAGCGCCCGGCGCCACGCAATCTGCACCGAGGCATCAGCCAGATCGGTCAGCGCGCCGGTCACCTTCTCCAGCGGCCAGACCCCGCTTAGGTCCGCAAGCGCGGTAAAGAGCGCCAGCCGCCGCTTGGCCACCCGGAGCGACACGCCAACATCGCCCTCTGCTGCCTCTGCCAGCACCGCGGGCACCACATCCTCAACTGGCCCGGCCAGCGCGCCTTCCAGCCAGCGCGCCTCCTTGGCCAGAAGGCCCGCAAGGTAGGGCGACGATCCGGCCATGCCGTAGAGCAGCCGCGCCACATCGCCCCCGGCCCAGCCCGCGTTGTCGAGCGCAGCGTCAGCGGCAGAGGCGTCCACGGCGATCGGCAGGCGGGTGATACGGCTCTCGAATTCCATGTGTCTTCTTCTCCCGCCCGTGCGGCACCGTCAACGGGTGCAAATAAACCCACGCTCCCCCCTTGTAGCAGGCCCTGCGCCCCATGATATCCGCCCAAGCCCCCTTTGAGGTTTTCTCCCATGCTTTTCCTCACTCTGGCCGCCGGCCTCGCTCTGCTGATCCTTGGCGGCGAAGTCCTGCTGCGCGGCGCGGTTGCGCTCTCTCTGCGGCTCGGCCTCTCACCGCTTTTCGTCGGCCTGACCGTGGTCGGCTTCGGCACCTCCACGCCCGAACTTTTTACCTCGCTTCAGGCGGCCTACTCCGGCGCGCCCGATATCGCGCTGGGCAACGTCATCGGCTCCAACATCGCCAACGCCCTGCTGATCCTCGGTGCCGCCGCTCTGATGGCACCCATCGTCGTGCGCCGCGCCGCATTGCTGCGCGATGGCGCGGCGGTCATGCTGGCCACACTTGCCTGCCTCGGGCTTGCCATGGCCGGCAGCTTCACCCGCCTCTCCGGCGTGCTGCTCCTCGCCGGTCTGGTGGCCTACCTCGTCTATGCATGGAAGACCGAAGCCGCCGAAGGCCCCGATCCTGAGCTTGAAACCGGCGCCCGCACGCTCTCGCCCGTCGCGGCGTTCGCCCTCACCGCCGTCGGCATCGCCCTGACTCTGCTGGGCGCCCGGTTTCTCGTCTCCGGCGCGATTGACCTTGCCACCACGCTCGGTGTCTCCGAGGCGGTGATCGGCCTCACCATCGTTGCCGTCGGCACCTCCCTGCCCGAGCTTGTCACTTCCATCATGGCCGCCCGCAAAGGTCAGCCCGAACTGGCGCTGGGCAACGTGCTGGGCTCCAACATTTACAACATCCTTGGCATTCTCGGCGCCACCGCCCTGCTCGCCCCGGCCCCGCTGGATGCAACCGCCATGATCCCCGATGCCATGGTCATGCTCGCCGCCACCGCGCTGATGCTCTTTCTCGCCACCACCGGCTGGCGCATCACCCGCAAGGAAGGCGTGGCACTGGTCGCGCCCTACGCCGCCTATATCGTCTGGCTGGGCGCGGCATAGCCACTTGCCGCCGCGCCCGCGCCGCGTAGGGTGGGCGCAAACCCACCAAACGAGGCCCGAGCATGTCAAAATCCCTCAAGCGCGTCCGCGCTGCACTCGAAGCCGCAGGCCTGCCCGACACGACGCGCGAAATGCCCGAAAGCACCCGCACGGCCGCCGAGGCCGCAGCGGCCGCGGGCTGCGAGATCGACCAGATCGCCAAGTCGATCATCTTCGCCGGGGAGACGAGCGGCGCGCTTTACCTCTTTCTCACCGCAGGCGGCAATCAGGTCGATCCGGCCAAAGCCAGCGCGGCGGCAGGCGAGCCGCTCACCCGCGCTGATGGCAAGGCCGTGCGCGACATCACCGGCTTCGCCATCGGCGGCGTCGCCCCGATCGGCCACCTGACCGCGCCAACAGCCTTCCTCGACCCACGCCTTACGGAGTTTCCCTCCGTCTGGGCCGCAGCCGGCACCCCGCGCCACATCTTCGAGATCGCCCCGGCCGAGATGGGCCGGCTGGCGGAGGCCGCGCCGACCGAGTTCACCCAATGATCCGCGCCGCACTCGCAGCTTTGGCGCTGGCCACTTCGCAGGCCGCCGCCCAAGACAAGCCGCTCCCGATCCCCGCGGGAATGGAGCCGCTCGTCATCGCCATCGTAGAGCCGGACTCGCAGGGCGAAGTCGAGACCTTCGGGCCAATGCTCCGCGAACTGGTCATACGGGCGGAGCAAGCCAACGGCACCGGCCCGGAAGACGGGCACGAGACCCTCTCGGACCAACTCCGCTGGGCGCGCAAAACCGTTGGTCTGCGCCTCATCCTGTCCGACAGTGAAATTGCGCAAGGCTGGGCCGCCCGCGCCGATCTCGGGCACGGTTGCATCGGCTTCCCCGCGGCCCTTACCGCTTACTGGGGCACCACCTCGCAAGACGCGTCGCCTCAGCAAATCGCGACACTCTCCACCCTTGCGCGCTCGCCCGTTTCTTTCACCAGCAACCCCGAAATGGTGGCCGCAACCTACCACCAACTGGTTTCCAACGCCGCAGTAGCCCTGCCCGAAACGCTCGTGGATTCGCTCCTCGAGAACGGCCCCGCCGCTATCCCAGAGGGCACAGGTTGCCGCGAGTAACCGCATTTCTCGTGTAAATGTAAAAAACATTCACATTTACCCTTGAACCCCACCTCCCCAGCCCCCATCTCCCGTAATGTGAAAAACATTCACATAAA
This sequence comes from Vannielia litorea, assembly GCF_019801175.1. Classification (NCBI taxonomy): domain Bacteria; kingdom Pseudomonadati; phylum Pseudomonadota; class Alphaproteobacteria; order Rhodobacterales; family Paracoccaceae; genus Vannielia; species Vannielia litorea. The sequence continues at coordinate 1,191,035 of NZ_JAHVJR010000001.1, read as the reverse complement.
CAAAAACCGAAACGGAGATACCCTGATGAACACCGCCCAAACCGCCACCGTCACGCACCAGCCCGGCTGGTTCGCCCGTGCCGAAGGCTGGCTGGACGAGCGTGGCAAGGGAGCCTGGATCGCAGCCATGGTGCTGGGGTTCATCTTCTTCTGGCCCGTAGGTCTCGCCCTTCTCGCATACATGATCTGGAGCAAACGCATGTTTTCCGGCAAATGCGCCGTCCGGCGCTCCCACCACCATGAAGCCCACCGGATGAACCGTCGCCACGGCTTCCGCTCCTCGGGCAACACCGCCTTCGACGCCTACAAGGCCGAAACCCTGCGCCGCCTCGAAGACGAGCAGGACGCCTTTGAAAGCTTCCTCGAGCGCCTCCGCGCCGCCAAGGACAAGCAGGAGTTCGATGCCTTCATGGACGACCGTGCAAAGGCCGCCCAGACCTCGGATGACGAGGATGATGACACCGGTGCCGAGCCCGCGCTCTCCGAGCCGCGCTAAGCCCGGCGTCCAACAAACAACGGAACGAGGCCGGCGCATCAAGCGTTGGCCTCCCAACGGCCCGCCGCGCATCCCCCCTGTCGCGGCGGGCCCACTTCAAAACCGCAAGGAGACACCGCACATGTCCACCATGGACAGCATCACTTCCCTCCCCGACCCGGAGCTGAACCCCGAGTTCTACGCCGACACACCCGCCAAGCGCTTCTTCGCATGGCTGGTCGACGGGGTGATGATCTTCCTCGTGACCCTGCTGGTGCTTCCCTTCACCGCCTTCACCGGGCTGCTGTTCTACCCGCTGTTATGGCTGGTGATCTCCTTCGCCTACCGCACCATCACCCTCGCTTCGGGCTCAGCCACATGGGGCATGCGCCTGATGTCGCTCGAAATGCGTACCTTCCGGGGCGAGCGCTTCGGCCTCGGCGAGGCGTTTATCCATACGCTGATCTACTCGGTGGCGATCTCGACCTTCTTCGTGCAGGTGATCTCGATCGTCCTGATGCTTACCACCGCCCGCCGCCAGAGCCTGGGTGACCATCTTCTGGGCAGCGTCGCCATAAACCGCGCCGCCGTCCGCCGCTGACGCGCGGTTCTCGCTGCACGGCAGCATTTTCGCCGCGCCTCCCCCATTCTGGGGGCTTGGCGCGGCGTCATACCACTGTTACCGTCCTTCAGACCGCTCCAAACCGCCAGACTGCCTCTTGCGCCATACGCTTCCCATCGCGCCCCAGTTCTACGTGACGGCCCCGCAGCCCTGCCCTTACCTTGAGGGCCGGATGGAGCGAAAGCTCTTCACCGCGCTGCAGGGCGAAGGCGCCGAGAAGCTGAATGACACGCTCTCCCAGCAAGGCTTCCGCCGCAGCCAGAACGTGCTCTACCGTCCTTCCTGCGCCGATTGCTCCGCCTGCATGTCCGCCCGCATCCGCGTGGCCGACTTCACGCCCTCCAAAAGCCAGCGCCGGGTGGTCCGCCGCAACGCAGAACTGGTGCGCAAGGCCAACAGCCCCTGGGCCACCGAAGAGCAATATGCCCTCTTCCGCCGCTATCTCGACCAGCGCCACGCCGATGGCGGCATGGCCGATATGGATATCTTCGAGTTCGCCGCCATGATCGAGGAGACCCCGGTCAAGAGCCGGGTCATCGAGTATCACCTGCCCGCCGAGGCCGAGGGCAATGACACGGGCGAAGACAAGCTCGTCGCCGTCTGCCTCACCGATGTGCTCGAAGACGGCGTGAGCCTCGTCTATTCCTTCTTCGAGCCGGATCTCGAGAAGCACTCGCTCGGCCGCTACATCATCCTCGATCACATCGCCATCGCCCGCGAGGCCGGGCTGCCCTACGTCTACCTCGGCTACTGGGTGCCGGATTCTCCGAAGATGGGCTATAAGGCCAGCTACGGCGCGCTCGAAATCTATAAGGGTGGCAGCTGGCGCGACCTCGGCAACCCCGATGCCCACCGCGAAGACATGCACCCACTCTCGGTCGATCCTATCGCCGAACAGGTCGCCCGCATCCGCCTCCCTGACAGTCGCCCGGCCACCAAACGCCGCTGATCGCGACACACCCAATCCAAATCGCAGTGCTTGGTTCGGATACTCCGAACCATATCCGCCGTGCCCCCTTCACGCGGTCCGGGCGCGGCGGAACCGGATGGGCGGGCTTAAAGCCACGCACCTTCACTCTCACAAAAGAAAAGGGCGCCCCGCGAGGCGCCCTTTCCAAATCCATCTCCCCACGATCAGTTCGGGATCAGGTCCGGTATGATCGACACGATCCCCGGGAAGGCCCAGAGCAGTGCCAGACCGACCACCTGGATCACCACGAAGGGTGCCACGCCACGGTAGATATGCCCGGTCGTCACCTGGGGAGGTGCCACCCCGCGCAGGTAGAACAGCGCGAAGCCGAAGGGCGGCGTCAGGAAGCTGGTCTGCAGGTTCACCGCGATCATGATCGTTACCCATTTCGGGTCCATCGTTCCGCCGTAGATCACCGGCCCCACGATCGGCACCACGATGTAGATGATCTCAAGGAAGTCGAGCACGAAGCCGAGGATGAACATCACCAGCATAACGATCAGGAAGACCTTGAACTCGGAGTCGAAGCTCTTGAGGAACTGCTGGATGTAATGCTCACCGCCAAAGGAGATCACCACAAGGTTCAGCAGCTGTGAGCCGATGAGGATGGTAAACACCATGCTCGTCACCTTCGCCGTCTCCCGCACCACGGGGCTCATCACCGAGCCGCGATAGAGCACCCAGACGCCGTAGAGCACGCCGAAGAAGGCGACCATGTAGGCGGTGAACGCCACGAGGAAGGCCAGCCAAGTCACCACCGTCACGGTTTCCTGATTGATCCGCAGGTCAAAGTTCACCCCGGCGAGGATCATCAGGATGGTGGCGTAGGTCGCGATCAGGATCACCTGCCCCGAGCGCCCCTCCTCCTTCAGCTTGCGATAGGCCGCCAGCATGATGGCCCCGGCCGCGCCAAGGGCGGCGGCGGGCGTCGGGTTGGTGATCCCGCCGAGGATCGACCCGAGCACGGCCACGATCAGCACCAGCGGCGGGAAGACCACCCGGATCAGCTCATTGCGCGAGAGCCGCCCGGCGGCATGTCGCATCGCCCAGATCACGATGATCAGCGGAATGAGGAGGATCACCAGCGTCTCCGCCGACGACATGCCGGAGTGGATCACGAAGGCATCAAGCAGGAGCATCAGGGCAATGCCCCCAGCGCCCACAGCCAGTGGCACCGGGCTGGCCGAGGGGGCTACCCCACGCGCCACGATCAGCGTGAGGCCGAAGAGCACCGCCAGCGTGGCCACGCCCGTGCCGATCGGCGGAGCGTTCGGCACCGGTGCGGCGGCCTCGGGGGCAGCTTCATCGGTGCCCTCTGCGCCGTCCGCCGGTGCGGCCTCCTCGGCAGCAACAGCCTCTGCGCCCGCGGCACGGGCCGCCACGGAGGCATCCCAGCGGTCCTGACCGTGCAGGTCGATCATCGCCGCCTGACACTGCTCGCTCACATTGGTCCGCAGCAGGCCACCTTCGACACCACTTGTCTCGGTCTGCACAGCCCGAACCACCTGGCTCCCAATCACCCCGACCTGCCCCAGCAGCACGGCGCCGCCGATCAGCACGATCGGCAGTGCAAGGAACCACGTCAGACCTTCCCGGCGGGTGATGATCTCGCCACCAGCGGAGCTTTCGAGTTGCACCGAGGGCGCCTTGGAGGGGTTCACCACCGCGTAACCAAAGGCATAGAGCGCGTAGAGACCCGCCAGCATGACACCCGGCAGCATCGCCGCCTGAAACAGCGTGCCGACCGACACCACTGCAGGCTTGCCCAGCAGCGTCAGCGCGTCAGAGCACCCGACAGACTGCGCGCGTGCCTCCTGCGCCGTGGAGTAAAGGTCGCCCGCAAGCGTGCCCAGAAGCACGATCACGATCGAGGGCGGAATGATCTGGCCCAGCGTGCCCGAGGCCGCGATCACACCCGTCGAGAGCTCCGGCGAATAGCCGTTGCGCAGCATGGTCGGCAGGCTCAGCAGGCCCATCGTCACCACCGTCGCGCCGACGATGCCGGTCGAGGCAGCAAGGAAGGCCCCCACCACCACCACCGAAACGGCAAGACCGCCGGGCAGCGGGCCAAACACCTTCGCCATCGTGGTCAGCAGATCCTCGGCAATCTTCGAGCGCTCGAGCACGATGCCCATCATCACGAACATCAGCACCGCCAGCAGCGTCTCGATGCTCTGGCCCGCAAAGACCCGCTCGTTCATCCGGTTCACCACGAACGACAGGTTCCGGTTGATCGCCTGCTCCCAGCCACCCTCGAAGAGCGGCACCTCGACCCTTGGCAAATCAGGGTATCGGAAGGTGCTCACATCGTCCCTGTGGACCCCTGTTGCAAGCACCTCGCGGTAGGCATCCGTGCCCGTGTCGATTGCCTGGTGTATCAGCACACCCTGCGCATCGAGCAGCGCGATGATGCCGAAAGAAATGATACCGGCGCCGCCGATGGCAAAGGCCACCGGAAAGCCGGAGAGAATGCCCCCGAAGAGACAAAGAAGAACGATCAGCAGGCCGATCTCGACGCCATCAAGTCCGAAAATCATCTGCCCAACCCCTAGTGCGTGCCTTCGTAGGCTTCTTCACCCTCACCGAGGGTGTCTTTATCCAGATATTTGCCGTCACTCTCCGGCCCTTCCACGAATTCGCGGTAGCTGCGGTAGAAGAAGGCGACCGCCTGAAGTAGCACCAATCCGCAGAAGGCGACCATCAGGATCTTGAAGAGGAAGTAGCCGTTGAACCCGTTCGGCGAGAAGCCGATGGTCTCGACGTTCCACTTCACGATCTTGGATTTGCGCATCAGCAGGTCCAGCCCCTCCGAGGCGCTGACCTTGGGCGTGATGAGCGAACGCCAGAGGAAGAACCATGCGTAGAGCCAGGTCAGCACGGCGACCGGCACCATGAAGAACAGGCTCCCGAACATGTCGATCACCTTCTTGGTCCGGTGGCGCACCACGGCGTAGATCAGGTCGACCCGCACATGGCTGCCCTGAATGAAGGCATAGGTGACGCAGAGCGCCACGATCATCGCGTTGTAAAGCTTGAGTTCTTCGGCAAACCAGCCGACCGACTGGGTAAAGCCAAAGCCAAAGGGCGCGATGGTGATCTCGCCGAAGCGGAACACCGACTGCAGGAATACGACCATCACCTGTTGCAGCACCATCAGCAGGCCAACCCAGGCCACGAGGCGCCCCACGCCGTTGGCGAACCACTCCAAGCCGCGGACGATCGCCCACATGAAGCGCGGCCAGATCAGGCCGATCACCGTCACCACGAGGAAAATATCGAAGACGGCGAAGAACAGCTCCACCGAGGCCCCGTAGTAGATGAAGCGCATCAGGCTTTCGCCGTTGCTCCAATCCAGCCACAGCCCCGGATGGGTGATCGCATAGAAGATATTGTAGAAGCCCATCCCGATGTTCTGGATGACCCACACGAGCGCGTTCCCCATACGCTCCTCTCCCCGCTTGTTGTGGAGCCCCGCGCCAAGGGCGGCGCGAGACCCGGTGTCATTGTTGCGTCAGGTCCCTTGCGGGCCTGCCTTCTGATTAAAGGTTCCGCGCCTCAGAGCGAAGACAGAACCCGGTCGCGTTGCCGCGTATAAGCGCTTTCTGCCCGCGAAAGCCAGCCCGAAGACGCCTTCATCGAGGCCTGCGCGCTCTCGTGAATTTCGCGGAACATGTCATCCTCAAGGTACTGACCCAGAACCGACATCGCACCGGCGCCAAAGGCGTCCCAGATGTCGTCGGCAAACTCCCGAACCTCGGTGCCGCCATCCTGCAGGCGCTGCAGCGCCGGGCCGTTGCTGGCGGTGAACAGGGCGTAGTTGGCCTGATGGCCTTCCGCCGTGGCGGTCTCGATCATCAGCTGCTGCGCCGGGGTGAGGCTGTTGAAGACCTCGAGGTTCATCCCGATCGACAGCGCCGGACCAGCCTCGTGGAAGCCCGCCGGATAGTAGAAGTCGCAGACCTCCTGCAGGCCCAGCTTCTCGTCCGACCACGGGCCGATCCACTCGGTCGCATCCAGCGCGCCGGTGGAGAGGGCCTGATAGATCTCACCACCCGGAAGCACCTGCACCGAGGCCCCCATCGAGGCGAGAACCTCGCCGCCGAGGCCCGGCATGCGGAACTTCAAGCCGTTGAAATCATCGGCAGAATTCACTTCGTTGCGGAACCAGCCACCGCCCTGCGCGCCGGTCTGACCGCCAAGGAACGGGCGAATGCCGAAGACTTCGCCAAGCTGCTTGTGCAGGTCCGCGCCGCCATCGGCGTAGTACCATGTCATCATCTCGGCGGCGGTCATCCCGAAGGGCACGGCCGCGAAGTAGGCCCAGGCCGGGTGCTGGCCGACCCAGTAGTAATCGACCCCGTGGTAGATGTCGGCCTGCCCCGACACGACGGCATCGAAGCTCTCGAAAGCGCCGACGAGTTCGCCAGCGGCCTTGGGCTCAACGGTCAGAGCGCCGTCGGTCATCTCGGTGATACGGTTGGCGAAGCGCTCCACGCTGTCCCACACACCGGCCAGGCCGCGCGGCCAGGTGGTGACCATGGTCAGGGTCCGGCCGCCTTGGGCCAGCGCCGGCGCGGCCAGTGTGCTGGCAGCTGCGGCACCGCCCCCGAGGGCGGAAGTCTTCAGAAATGAGCGTCGATCCACGGATTGTCCTCCTCTGGTGGATGTCAGGACGCGCCGGCGCATCCGAAGGCGCGGCGCAGGCCGCACCCTATCGGCAGAAAATATGCGCGCAACATCAACTTGCCCTTGTCATCCATTCTGAAATCCGCTCCGAACTTCATGCTTTTGTCGTGCGATTCTGCAGGCTTGCGCCTCAGAGCCGCTCCGGCATGAAAGACCGCGGGCAGTTCCCTGCCCGCGGCCGAAGGATTGCCGCCCCACGTGTGGGCGGCGCGTGGCTTACATCGCCGCCAGAACGCGGTCGCGCTGGGTGGCGTAGAAGCTGTCGGAGACCGAGAGCCAGCCCGAGGAGGACTTCATCGAGTCCATCGCGCTGGTGTGGATCTTCGCGAACAGGTCGTCCGAGGTGTAGCCCTGAAGCAGCTCGGTCGAGGCCTTGCCGAAGGCATCCCACACGTCCGGGGTGAACTCTTTCACCTGCGTGCCGCCAGCCTTCAGGCGCGACAGCGCCGGGCCGTTGTTGGCGATGAACTGGGCGTAGTTGGCCTGGTGCGCATCGGCGCAGGCCAGCTCGATGATCTTCTGCTGGCTCGGGGTCAGCTCGTTGAAGACTTCGAGGTTGGTGCCCACGGAGAGCGCCGCACCGGGCTCGTGGAAGCCGGCGGGGTAGTAGTAGTCGCAGACCTCCTGCAGGCCGAGCTTCTCGTCCGACCACGGACCGATCCACTCGGTCGCGTCCAGCGCGCCGGTCGACAGGGCTTGGTAGATCTCGCCGCCCGGAAGCACCTGCACCGAAGCACCCAGCTTGGAGAGCGCTTCGCCGCCGAGGCCGGGCATACGGAACTTCATGCCGTTGAAATCATCGGCAGAATTCACTTCGTTGCGGTACCAGCCGCCACCCTGGGCGCCGGTCTGACCGGCGATGAAGCCGCGCACGCCGAACACTTCGCCCAGCTCGTGGTGCAGCGCCATGCCGTCCTGGCCGTAGTACCAGGTCATCAGCTCGGGCACGGTCATGCCGAACGGCACAGCGGTAAAGAACGCCCATGCCGGGTGCTGACCGACCCAGTAGTAGTCCGCGCCGTGGTACATGTCGGCCTGGCCGGACACGACTGCGTCAAAGCTTTCCAGAGCGCCGACGAGTTCGCCAGCGGCCTTGGGCTCAACGGTGATCTGGCCATCGGTCGCGGCGGTGATGTTGTTGGCAACCCGTTCCACCGAGTCCCAAACACCGGCAAGACCGCGCGGCCAGGTGGTGACCATGGTCAGCGTCCGGTTGCCCTGTGCGTAGGCCGGAGCGGCCAGAGTGGTGGCCGCAGCCGCACCGCCACCAAGGGCGGATGTCTTCAGAAATGAACGACGATCCATCGTGTTCCTCCCATTTGTAGGCCCGGTCCTCTCCGGGCCTTTCCCTTCTTGTGCGGCGCAGCCTAGCGACAAGCCCGGGGATTTCAAATACCAACAACTGCGTAGAGAGCCGCCAAAGGCCTTGCCAGCCACGCGATGATTGACCTCCCCGTCCCGGCAGGCCACTCTCTCATCGCCCGTCAAAGCCCGGAGCCAGGCAGCTGAAACGCCTTCTGCGACATCTCGATATCCGCCTTGCTCCCAGCTACGCCCAAAAGCTCTTTCTGCTGGCAACCCTGCCGCTGCTGCTGGCAGTCTCGGCCATCTCGCTGCTGGTGATGCAGCAATCCCGCCAGCTCGCCGAACGCGAGATCGCGGCTCTCGAGACCCAGCTGATCGAGGCCAAAAAGGCCGAGCTGCGCAACTACGTCACCCTCGCCCGCGCCGCCTTCTATTCCGTATACGCCGCCGCTACCCCCAGCGACCGCGCCGCCAAGACCCGCGTCACCCAGATCCTCGCGGCAATGACCTACGGCACCGATGGCTACTTTTACGTCTACGACTACGAAGGCACCAATCTCGTCGCCCCGCTGCAGACCGAGCTGATCACCCGCAACTGGCAGGGGCTGGCCGACAGCGCCGGCACCCCCGTCGTCGACCGCTTGATCGAGGAGGCCCGCAAGGGCGGCGGCTACCACACCTATCTCTGGAAGAAGCCCTCGACCGGAGAGGAGGCGCTGATGATCTCCTACACCGGCGGCCTGCAAGATTGGCAATGGGCCGTCGGCACCGGTGTTTTTCTCGATGACGTTCTGGCCTCGGTCGCCGCCGCCCGCGCCCAAACCGAGGCGCGGGTCCGCTCCACCTTTTTGTGGATCGCCATCATCACCCTCGGCGCTTTGCTACTTGTGTTCCTGCCCGGCCTCGCGCTCAACATCTCCGAGCGGCGGCTGGCCGACAACAAGCTGAAGGCCCTCACCCAGCGGGTCTTCGACACGCAGGAGGAGGAGCGCGGCCGGGTCGCCCGCGAGCTCCACGATTCCATCTCGCAACTGCTCGTCGCCATCCGCTACGCGCTCGAGCTGGCCAAGCGCCGCATGGCTGCCGGAGACACCGCCGCCGTCGAAAGCCTCGACAAGGGGATTTCCGGCCTCAACGGCGCTATTCAGGAGGTCCGCCGCATCAGCCGAGACCTGCGCCCCGGCCTGCTAGATGACCTCGGCCTCGGCCCGGCCATTCAGGCGCTGACAGAGAACTTCGCCGCCCGCACCGGCATCGAGGTTGAGTTCGAAACCGTGGTCTTCCGGAACCGGCTGGACCAAGAGGCCAAGATCGCGCTCTACCGCATCGCGCAAGAGGCACTCACCAACGTCGAGCGCCACGCCGGGGCACAGCGCGTCACCGTCAATCTGCGCGGCCACCGGCGCGGCGCGCTCATGCGCATCGCGGATGACGGCAACGGCATCGGCGAGGTCACCTCAAGCCCCGAAAGTGCCGGCATGGGCCTGCGCAACATGGCCGAACGGATCGAGCATCTCGGCGGCACCCTTCGAGTCATGTCCAGCAGCAGCGGCACGGTGATTGAAGCTCAGGTCCCGTTGAGCCATATGCTGCCCCCCGAAGATGCAAGAGAGGCAAGCGCATGAGCCACCCCAGCCCCACCCGCGTGGCCATCGTCGACGATCACCAGATGGTCGCCGAGGGGGTGCAGGCGATCCTTCAGACCTATGACGATATCGAGGTCGTCGGCACCTTCGGCTGCGGGCAGGAGATCGTCGACGCCATTGAAACCCTCGCGCCCGATGTGGTGCTGCTCGACCTCAACATGCCCGGCCTCGGCGGCCTCACCGCCACCGAACTTCTGCTGGAGCGTCGCCCCGAAACGCGGGTGCTGATCCTCTCGATGCACGACAGCACCGGCTATATCTCCTCCGCCCTCTCGCATGGCGCGATGGGCTACATCCTCAAGGATGTGCCCACCGAAGAGATCAAGACCGCAATCGACACCGTCATGCGCGGCGAGCGCTACCTATGCACCGGCGCAACAGCCTCCCTGCGCCCAGCCACACGGAACGGGGTGGAACAACTTACCAACCGCGAGCAGACGATCCTGCTGCAGCTGGCACAGGGCAAATCGAACAAGGAGGTGGCACTGGCACTCGATATCTCGGTGCGCACCGTCGAGACCCACCGCAAGAACCTGCGGGCTAAACTGGGCATCTCCTCCACCGCCGGCCTCACGCGCTACGCAATGGAGCACGGGGTGTTGCAGGGCACGGGCAAGTTCTGACCGGGCTCAGCCGAGGCCGATGAACGACAGGATCGCGAGGACGATGACAACAAGGCCGACGAGGTAGATGATGCGGTTCATGGGGGTCTCCTGAGTTGCTGGGGGCGCCATGGTCCGGCATCGCAGAACCGGCGCGCGTTGGCTGCTCAACGTGCCCGGCGCCCGCGGGGTTCCCCCCTCGCCCCATCCGGCAACGCGCGAGACCACCCGCACCCCGCGCCCACAGAAACAAAATTACCCAATTTCCGCTCGCCGCGAAATTTTCTCCACAAACCCTGTTGACGCCCCCGCCGCCACGCCGTATCCACTTCGCACGAAAGCATCAGGAGACCCGGCAAGGTGGATACCCTTCTTGTCATCGTAGGAGAAAGGCGCATGGGCCGGTAACCACCGGAAAGCTCAATGACTTCACCCATGCGCCCCCGACCGAGATCGGGGGTTTTTTTATGCGAATCGAAGATGACGCCAGTTGAGAGGATCGAAAAAATGGCACGTCAGATGACCGGAGCAAAAATGGTGGTCCAGGCCCTGAAGGATCAGGGTGTGGAAGTCGTGTTTGGCTATCCCGGCGGCGCGGTCCTTCCGATCTACGACGAGATCTTCCAGCAGAACGACATTCGCCACATCCTCGTCCGCCACGAGCAGGGCGCGACCCATGCCGCCGAGGGCTATGCCCGCTCCACCGGCAAGCCCGGCGTTGTTCTGGTCACCTCCGGCCCCGGCGCCACCAATGCCGTGACCGGCATCACCGATGCGCTGATGGACAGCATCCCGATGATCGTCCTCACCGGGCAGGTGCCCACCTTCGCCATCGGGTCCGATGCCTTTCAGGAGGCTGACACCGTCGGCATCACCCGCCCCTGCACCAAGATGAACTGGCTGGTGAAAGACACCGACGACCTCGGCCAGACCATCCATGAGGCCTTCCACGTCGCCACCTCGGGCCGCCCCGGCCCGGTGCTGATCGACATCCCCAAGGATGTGCAATTCGCCTCCGGCACCTACACGCCGCCCGCCAAGATGCAGTCGCACTATGCGCCCAAGGTGAAGGGCGATGCCGAGATGATCACCGCGCTGGTCGAGGCAATGGAAGAGGCCGAGCGCCCGATCTTCTACACCGGCGGCGGCGTCATCAACTCCGGCACGGCGGCCTCCCAGCTGCTACGCGAGTTCGTCGATGAAACCGGCTTCCCCATCACCTCCACCCTGATGGGCCTCGGCGCCTACCCGGCTTCCGGCAAAAGCTGGCTGGGGATGCTGGGCATGCATGGTCTCTACGAGGCCAACCTCGCCATGCACGGCTGCGACCTGATGATCAACATCGGCGCCCGCTTCGACGACCGGATCACCGGGCGCGTGTCGGACTTCTCGCCGCACAGCCAGAAGGCCCATATCGACATCGACCCAAGCTCGATCAACAAGGTGATCCATGTCGATATGCCCATCGTCGGCGATGTGGCCCATGTGCTCGAAGACGCCCTCCGCATCTGGAAGAGCCGTGGCCGCAAGACCAACAAGGCGGGCCTCGAGAAATGGTGGAAGCAGATCGCCGATTGGAAAGCGGTGCGCTGCCTCTCCTACGAGCCGTCGAAGAAGACCATCAAGCCGCAATACGCGCTGGAGCGTCTGGAAGCTCTCACCAAGGGCCGCGACCGTTACGTGACCACCGAGGTCGGCCAGCACCAGATGTGGGCCGCCCAGTTCCTCGGGTTCGAAGACCCCAACCGCTGGATGACCTCCGGCGGGCTGGGCACGATGGGCTACGGCTTCCCCGCCTCCATTGGCGTGCAAATCGCCCACCCCGATGCGCTGGTCATCAACGTGGCGGGCGAGGCAAGCTGGCTGATGAACATGCAGGAGATGGGCACCGCCGCGCAGTATCGCCTGCCGGTCAAGCAGTTCATCCTCAACAACGAGCGTCTGGGCATGGTTCGCCAATGGCAGGAGCTGCTGCACGGCGAGCGCTACTCGCACAGCTGGTCCGAAAGCCTGCCCGACTTCGTGAAGCTGGCTGAAGCCTTCGGGGCCAAGGGCATCTGCATCTCCGACCCCGCCGATCTCGACGACGCGATCATGGAGATGCTGGAGTATGACGGCCCGGTGCTCTTCGACTGCCTCGTCGAAAAGCACGAGAACTGCCTGCCGATGATCCCCTCGGGCGAGCCGCACAACAAGATGCTGCTTTCCGGCGCCTCCACCTCCGACGCCATCAAGGAAGGCGGCGCGGTCCTCGTCTGATCACGCATCCCAGCGGCGCCCGTCCCCCCGGCGGGCGCCCTGCACCGGGCCTTTCCCATGTCGCACTACATGCGCTTCTTCTTCACCAGCCCCGCGCCCGGCCTTGCTGATCTGGCCGCCGCGCTGCCATCCACCCTGCCCCGCCACAGCCTGCGCCACCTCGCACCCGAGGCAGGCCCGCGCGAGGCCGAGCTTTTCGCCGGTGAGACCCTCTGCGCTGCGCTCGACCTCACCCTGCCCGACAAGCCGCTCTTCGCAGATGAAACAGGCGAGTTCATCGAGGCGCTGGATGCCGGCAAGGGCCAGGGCGACGTCGCCCTCGTGCGCGGCGTGCTCACAGGCTGCACCGCCATCCTCGCGGCGCAGGTGCTCTGGCAGGGCCGCACCACCGACGAGGTGATGGATGATCTGGACCCATTCTGGGATTGGGTCGCCAGTCAGCACAAAGGCCTGCTTCAGGCCGATACCCAAGGCTTCTTCGAGGGGTATGACCGTGTCCTCGCGCTCTGAACTAGTGCTCCACCTCTTCCCAGCGGCCATCCGGCGCCATGACGCTCACCACCTGCACCCCCGCCTCATCGGTGGCGGCCACCACCACCGGCCCCTCGGCGCCGTCGGTCTCCTCGATCAGCGCATCGAGCAACTCGCAATGGTAGGTGTTGCACAGCCCCGCCCGGTAGCTGCGCGGCAAGCTGCACCCCATCGGCCCCTGAAACAAGCAGCCCCCCTCACTGCTCTCTTCGGGAAAATGGGCCTCATAACACGCCAGCAGCGCCTCGCGGGTCAGCCCCGGCTCCGCCCGGCGAAACCCCTGGATCGTGCCCAGCTTCACAAAGGCCATCTGGCTGTAGCCCCGGATACAGCAACTCCCCCGGCAACTGGCACAGGCCGGACCCACCACATCGGGCTCCTCCGGCTCCTGCGCCACCCGGTCATAGACCGCGCCAATCTCGGCCTCGTCAACACTGAAAGCCTCGTCACAAAGCGCCGCGACATGGGCCAAAAAAGCCGCACGTCGGCTCTCTTCCGCAGGCACCAGCACCGGCACCCTGTGCGGGACGGCGCAGAGCAGGGGCGCCTCGCCCGTCTCGGCCTCGACGCGCTCCAGCACCGACGCCACCGCCCCGGCCACGGCCTCCCGCGCCACCTCGGCCTCGCGGCGCCGCTCCACTGCGGCCTCTTCCGCCAGCGCCCGGCTGCGGGCCACCGCACAAAGCGGAGCGCCGCAATGTCCGATTACATCCAATCCCTGTGCGGCTGCCTCACCCCCACAATAGGGGCAGGGCCGCCCCGGCCCGTCCATCGCACATTCCCTTGCGTCAACCTCGCAAGGCTACGCCCCACACCCGCCATTGACAATCCGCGGCCCAGCCGCAAAACCACGCCCAGATCGAGGAGGAGCCAAACATGGCCGCGCTGAAATTGAAAAAAGGCCTGTCGAAGCACTCGGCCTACGACCTCAAAGACCCGAACGCCGAGGTGATCGAAACCCACACTCTCGCGGTGCTGGTCGAGAACGAGGCGGGCGTTCTGGCACGTGTCATCGGCCTGTTCTCCGGGCGCGGCTACAACATCGAGAGCCTCACCGTGGCCGAGGTGGACCATGAAGGCCACCGCTCTCGGATCACCATCGTCACCACCGGCACGCCCTCGATCATCGAGCAGATCAAGGCCCAGCTCGGCCGCCTCGTGCCGGTCCACGATGTTCACGATCTCACCGTAGAAGGCCCCGCCGTCGAGCGTGAACTGGCCCTCTTCATGGTGGCCGGTGAGGGCGAAAAGCGGGTCGAGGCGCTGCGGCTGGCCGATATCTTCCGCGCCAATGTGGTCGACAGCACGCTTCAGAGCTTCATCTTCGAGATGACCGGCCCCTCCGAGAAAATCGACGCTTTTGCCGACCTGATGCGTCCTCTCGGCCTCACCGAGATCGCCCGCACCGGCGTCGTGGCGCTCTCGCGCGGCGAAAAGGGCTAAGCGCACGCGCAGGGCGGGAAGCCTCCCGCCCCTGCCCTCGCCTCAAACCTCTGGTTACTTCTCCAGCACCAGCGCCGTCCGGCAGCGGAACAGTCCGCGCCGGTCCATCGCCCGTGCCATCGCCGCCGGATAGCTCCGCCGCGCCTTGGCAGCCGAGCTCCGACACTGCCCCAGCGCATGCGCCTCCGCTTGCGAGCCGCGCGGCAGGTTGGTCGCCGCGCCCCAAGCGCCCTCGGGCGCCGCGGCGAATGCCGTCCAACGGCCCCGCTGAAGCTTGTTGAACCGGTCGACCATCACGTTGGCCAAGGTGCCGGAGTTGTCAAAACGCCCATTCGGCCCCTCGTTCACGCTCCGCGGCGCGATCACGGCATGCGGCACACAGCGCGCCTGCGCCTTCCGCTCGCAGCCCATCCGGGCGATGGTCTGCGCCGCCGCCATCGAGCTGGCCCCCGCATGCCCGTAGGCTACATCGCCCGTCGTGCTCACGTAGAGCGCCCCGTAGTAGTCATACGACCGCCGAAACGACGCCAGTTCGGCTTTCTGCTTCGGCCCAAGCGCCTTTACGGCGTCAATCGCAATGCGCCCTGCGGTTTCAAGCCGCACCTGCGCCGCAACCTGCTGGGGCATCACAAGGCTCATAACGGCCACTGCGGCAATTCTGGCAAAAGGTGTCATCGGTATTGCTCCGGTTTGTCTCCTCGATTGCACCGGAGTGTTTCACCTTCCTGTGTCAACTCTGAGGCAACAGAATGCCCGGACCCCGGCAATTGCCGCCAAATTGCCCCATCGCGCAGCCAAAATGCGTCAGCCACATACCAGCGCGCGCCAAACTCCCCTTCCGGCCATAGCGTGAGCCGCAGCCCCTCCGGGTTTGCGCAGTTCAGCAGCGGGTAGTTTCCCGGGTCCACGCTGAACCGGCACCACAGCGCCTCACCGCCCATCCGGCCCGCAAGCACGAACGCCTCCCCGATCCGGGCATAATCAAGCCGCCCGGCGCCAAGGTCGCAGCCGCGCAACTCCAACCCCTGCAACACCACCTCCAGCCGCACCGGCGCATTCAGCGCCCGCCCCGCGCTGTCGACCCCGACCAGCGCATAGAGCCCTTCAAAGAACAGCGGCTCCGGCGCATCCTCAAACCCCGGCACCGGCTGTGCCCAAACCGCCCCCGCCATAACCAGCCATGCCGCCAAGGCCCGCATCGCCGCACCCTCTTGTTGCCACCTGCCCCCCAGTGTATCCGACCCCCGACCGCATTCCAGACGCGAAAGGCTGCCCATGATCCCCCGTTACGCCCGCCCCGAAATGACCGCCATCTGGGAGCCCGCCACCAAGTTCCGCATCTGGTACGAGATCGAGGCCCACGCCTGTGACGCGATGGCCGATTTGGGCGTCATCCCGCGCGAGAACGCCGAAGCCGTCTGGAAGGCCAAGGATGTCGAGTTCGACGTGGCCCGCATCGACGAGATCGAGGCCGTCACCAAGCACGACGTGATCGCCTTCCTCACCCATCTTGCCGAGCATGTCGGCAGCGAGGAGGCGCGCTTTGTCCACCAGGGCATGACCTCGTCCGACGTGCTCGACACCTGCCTCAACGTCCAGCTCACCCGCGCCGCCGACATCCTGCTTGAGGATATGGACGGCCTGCTCGCCGCGCTGAAAAAGCGCGCCATCGAGCACAAAGACACCGTTCGCGTCGGCCGCTCCCACGGCATCCACGCCGAGCCCACCACCATGGGCCTCACCTTCGCCCGCTTCTACGCCGAGATGGACCGTAACAAGGCCCGCCTCTCCGCCGCCCGCGACGAAATCGCCACCGGCGCGATCTCCGGCGCCGTCGGCACCTTCGCCAACATCGACCCGGCGGTTGAAGAGCACGTCTGCGCCCAGCTCGGCCTCAAGCCGGAGCCGATCTCCACCCAGGTGATCCCACGCGACCGCCACGCCATGTTCTTCGCCGTGCTAGGTGTCATCGCCAGCAGCATCGAGAACGTCGCCATCGAGATCCGCCACATGCAGCGCACCGAGGTGCTGGAAGGCGCCGAATTCTTCTCGATGGGCCAAAAGGGCTCGTCGGCCATGCCCCACAAGAAGAACCCGGTCCTGACGGAAAACCTCACCGGCCTCGCCCGCCTCGTGCGGATGACGGTGATCCCCGCGATGGAAAACGTGGCCCTATGGCACGAGCGCGACATCTCGCACAGCTCCGTCGAGCGCGGCATCGCCCCCGATGCCACCATCACCCTCGACTTCGCCCTCAAACGCCTCACCGGCGTTGTCGACAAGATGCTGATCTTCCCCGAGAACATGCTCGACAACATGAACAAGTTCCCCGGCCTCGTCATGAGCCAGCGCGTCCTCCTCGCCCTCACTCAGGCCGGCGTCAGCCGCGAAGACGCCTACGCCATGGTCCAGCGCAACGCGCTCAAGGTCTGGGAAGAGCGCGTCGATTTCCGCGAGCAATTGCTGGCCGACGAAGACGTGGTCAAGGCGCTCGGCGTCGAGGCGATCAACGAGAAATTCGACATGGGCTACCACACCAAACACGTCGACACGATCTTCAAAAGGGTGTTCGGTTAAATCCATCCCGTCCATTTTCTTGCTGAAAATACTCCGGGGGTGTGGGGGCAGCGCCCCCACCGTCCCAACATTTCTGCAGGAACACACGGTCAACTAGTGTTTCAGATAATGCCACACCCGTAGGTCAGGATCTGTCCCGCCCGCTTAGGTTTCCGGCTCAGGCTCCACGTAAACGCCCTGTTCCTTCAGCGCGTCCACGACCTCTTTCGGCATATAGGTCTCGTCGTGCTTGGCCAATATCTCGGTCGCCTTGAAGACACGCCCGTCATAGCTGCCGGTGCCGACCATCCCCTGCCCCTCTGCAAATAGGTCCGGCAGGATCCCGGTGAACTCAACCGGCACCGTCGCGCCGCCATCGGTGACAGAGAACCGCACGGTTTCGCCCTCACCGCGGACGATCGTGCCCTCTTCCACCAACCCGCCGATGCGGAAAACCTCGTTCGGCGCAGGCGGGCTTTCCATGACCTGGCTTGGAGAGCGGAAGAAGTTGATGCCATCGCGAAAGCCGTAGCCGATCAGGCCTGCCGAAAGCGTCAACGCAAGCGCAGCCACCATGAGCACCTGCACCCGCCGTTTCTTCTTCAGCCCTTTCAATCCGGCCATCCCATCCTCCTCACGGGAACAGCGGGGCCATCGTCAGCCCCTCGGTCTCCTCCAGCCCCAGCATCAGGTTGGCGTTCTGCACCGCCTGCCCGCTGGAGCCCTTGGTCAGGTTGTCGAGCGCGGCAAACACCGTCGCCCGGCCTTTCGCCCGCTCCTGCGCCACGCCCAGATGCACCATGTTGCTGCCCCGGATCGAGCGGGTCAAGGGCACCTGGCCCATGGGTAGCACATGGCAGAACGGCTCATCTTGATATGCCTCAACCAGCGCCGCATGGAGCGCCGCCGCCTCGCCCTGCACGTAAGCCGCCGAGAGGATGCCCCGGTTTGCAGGGATCAGCGTGGGGGTGAACTGCACCCGAACCTCGCGGCCCGCCGCCTTGCTGAACTCCTGATCGAACTCCCCCAGATGCCGGTGCTTGCCGCCCGCCGCATAGGGCATCCAGCCCTCGCTCAGCTCGGCATGCAACAGGTTCTCCTTCAGGCTCCGCCCGGCGCCCGAAACCCCCACCTTCATGTCGAGGATCACGGAGTCCGGGTCGATCAGCCCGCCCTTGAACAGCGGCAGCAGCGAGAACAGCCCGGTCGCCGCATTGCAGCCCGTGCCGGCCACAAACCGCGCGCCCTTGATCTCGTCGCGGTAAAACTCGGTCAGCCCGTAGACCGCCTCCTTCTGCAGTTCCACCGCCTGATGCGGCTGGCCATACCACTTCTCGTATGCCGCCGGATCGCGCAGCCGGAAGTCGGCGGAAAGATCCACCACCTTCAGCCCCTCGGGCAACCCGGGGATCACCTGCTGCGAGGTCACATGCGGCAGGGCGGCAAAGCAGAGGTCGATCTTGCCAAAGTCGATCTCGTCGATGGTGACAAGCTGCGGCAGGTCGAGATGGGCCAGATGCGGAAACACGTCACGCATCTCCATCCCCGCCTTCCGGTCGGCGGCAAGGGCGGCCACCTCCATACCCGGATGAGAGGCGATGATCCTGACGAGTTCGGCGCCGGTATAGCCGGAGGCGCCCAGAATGGCGATTTGTGCAGTCATTGGTCTGTCCTTGGTCTTGCGAGTGATAAGTTGAATTCAGGCGTTCTGAAATTCAACTTTTCGTCGCAGAAACCGCGTGGCCTGATCCGTCACCTTGCGCGGATCGCCCGTGGTCAAAAACTTGGTCTCTTCGCCGCTGCCCCGCTTGTCGGGGTGACGGGCAAGATAATCGGCCAGACTGTCGGCCACGATGCTGGCCTGGCTGTACACGCTCACCTCAGGCCCGAGCGCCTCCTGAAAGGCCTCTTCCATGATCGGGTAATGCGTGCAGCCCAGAATGGCGGCCTGCGGCTGGGGCATCTTGCGCTTCAGTGCGTCCACATGGGAGTGCACCAGCGCCTCGGCAAGGATCATGTCACCATCCTCGATGGCATCCACTACCCCGCCACAGGCCTGCGCCTCGACATCCACGCCAATCGCCCGGAAGGCCAGCTCACGCTGAAACGCGCGCGAGGCCACCGTGGCGGGGGTGGCAAAGAGCGCCACATGCTTCACCGCCACCTCGCGCGGGGGCGAGTTGTCGCCCCACTGACGCTCGGTCAGCGCCTCGATCAGCGGCACAAAAACGCCCAGCACCCGCTTGCCCTCGGGCACGCCGGCCTCCTGCATTCGCCGCAGCGCGGCGGCCGAGGCGGTGTTGCAAGCAAGGATCACCAGATCGCAGCCCTCGGCCCAAAGCCGCTCCACCGCCGCCTTGGTCAGGTCGTGGATATTGTCGGCGGTGCGCACCCCATAGGGGCTGTGGGCGTGATCGCCAAAGTAGACAAACGCCTGATCGGGCAGCCGTTTCTGCACCGCATCCAGCACGGTGAGGCCGCCAATCCCTGAGTCGAATACGCCAACCGCCATCCGGGCCTACGCCTTGTGAAAATCCTCGAATTCCTTGCCGTACTCGCGGGCACGGACAGGCTTGTTCGAGAGGCTATACGTTGCCTCGCGCAGGAAATCCATCAGTGCTTTGGGGTCGCTCGCCCGGGCGACAATTTCATCACGCGGCACCGGCTGGCCCACCGCCACTTCCACCGGCTCGTCGATCCGGGCACGGAACTCCTTGATCAGCAGGGCGATCCGCAGGGTCGAGTGGATGTGGCTCGCCAACTGAAACAGCCGGCTGTTGGCCCCCTCAAAGCACACCGGCACCACTGTCGCCCCGGATTTGGCGATCATCTTGGCGGTGAACCGCCGCCAGCCCGGATCGAGCGGGCGCGACATCAGCTTGGCCGAGGTGCTCACCGTCCCGCCCGGAAACACGCCAATCGCGCCGCCCTGCGCCAGATAGGCCAGCGCCTCCTTGCGGGTGGCAAGGTTGACCGCCTGTGCCTCGCGGGTGCCGTCAAAGTCGATCGGCAGGATGATCCGGTTCAGCTCTTCCGAGCGCTTGAAGACCTGATGTGCCAAGATCCTAAAGTCGCCTCGCGTCTGGCTCAGGATATGCCCCATCATCAGCCCGTCGAGGATGCCGTATGGATGGTTCGCCACCAGCACCAGCGGCCCGGTCCGGGGGATGTTCTCAAGGCTCCCGCGGGTGACCTTGAGCGAGAGCCCGTAGCGCGCGCGGATCACATCCCAAAAGTCGGCCCCGCCCGCCACGTCATCCTCGTAGCCATCCGCCCGCTTGATCAACCCGATCCGCCCGGTGGCGTTTTCCAGCAGCTTCACGAAGGCCCGGCCCGGCTTGGAGCGCACCGAGTTGGCATAGGTGATATCGCGGGCAACCTGGTGCATGAGGGGCGTCCTTCTTCTCTTGCGCGACAGATAGGGGCGCGGGGCCGATCAGGGAAGCCTTTATGACGGTCGCGTAAACGGAGTGTGACACTCTGGATCCGACGTGGTGCCAACGGGGGGCCAGCCCCCCGCACCCCCCGGAATATTTGCAGCAAGAAAATGAGCAGGTTACTCCGCAGCCTGCCGCATTGGCGCCCCCGGGTTGCGGAACGCCTCCAAGAGTTCACCCCGCCGCTTTGCCGCCTTCTCCGCATTGGCCTCCTTCACCGGTCCGAATCCCCGGATGGTGAGCGGAAGCTCGGCCAGCGCGAGTGCGGCGGCGCGGTTCTCGGCATTGAGGCCGGTCAGCACCTCGCCCATGTCGGCCTCGTATTGCGCTATGAGTCCACGCTCCATCTTGCGCTCTGCGCCAAAGCGGAAGGGGTCGAGCAGCGTCCCCCGCAGCGGTTTCATCTTCGCCAGTAGCTTCAGACCCCGCCGCATCCACGGCCCGAACTGGCGCTTCTTCGGGCGGCCACCCGGCCCCTTGGTGCCGAAGATCGGCGGGGCAAGGTGGTAGTTGAAGCGCATCTCACCTTCGAAGACCTCCGCCGCCTTGGCCTCGGTGTCGAGCAGCAGCCGCGCGGTCTCGTACTCGTCCTTGTAGGCCAACAGCTTGTGATAGCCCTGCGCGATGGCGAGTTTCATCTCGTCGTCGGGGGCCTTGTCCACCAGCGCACGGTAGCGCCGGGCATATTCGGCATCGCCCCAGGCCTCCAGATGGCTCGCACGGAAGGCGATGCGCTCCTCGAGGCTCTTCTCGGCCGGCGCCTCACTCACGAACATCTCCGCCGCCTGTTCCGGGTGCGCCACCGCCCAGCGACCGATCTCGAAGGCCCGCTTGTTGCCCTCTATCGCCTGGCCGTTCAGCTCAATGGCGCGGGTGAGCGCGGCAAGGCTCACCGGCACCAGCCCAGCTTGCCACGCGGCGCCGAGGATCATCATGTTGGAGTAGATGCTATCGCCCAGAAGAATGCGAGAAAGCGCCTGTGCATCAAAGAGTTGCAATCCGTCCTTCAAGCGCGCCTGTAGCGCAAGCACCATCCTGTCATGCGGCAGCTTGAAGTTGATGTCGCGCGTGAAGTGCCCGGTGATGATATCGGCGGCATTCACCACCGCCCCGGTCTGGCCCTCACGCATCAGGCCCAAGGTCTTGGAGCCTGCGGTCGTTACCAGATCGCCGCCGATCACCGCATTGGCCTCGCCGGTGCCCACGCGGATCGCGTTGATCAGCTCCGGTTGCTCGGCAATTCGCATGTGGATATGCACCGCACCGCCCTTCTGGGCGAGCCCGGCCATCTCGATCATGCCCACGCCCTTGCCGTCCACATGGGCGGCCATCGCCAGCACCGCGCCCACGGTCACGACCCCGGTGCCGCCGACCCCGGTGATGACGATGTTATGGGTGCCCTCGATGGCGCCAATCTCCGGCTCCGCCATATCGGGCAGTTCCACCGCCTTCTCCGGCGCCTTCTTCACCTTGGCGCCCTCGATCGTCACGAAACTGGGGCAAAACCCGTTCAGGCAGGAGAAATCCTTGTTGCAGGCGCTCTGGTCAATCTCGCGTTTGCGGCCCAGCTCAGTCTCTTTCGGCAGGATTGCCACGCAGTTGCTCTGCACCCCGCAATCGCCGCAGCCCTCGCAGACATCAGTATTGATGAACACTCGTTTGTCGATATCCGGGAAAGTGCCGCGCTTGCGCCGCCGCCGCTTCTCCGCCGCGCAGGTCTGCACATAAATGATGGCCGATACACCTTTGACCTTGCTGAACTTCTCCTGCACATCCGCCAGCTCGGCACGCTCATGCTTGCTGACCTGCTGCGGAAAGGCGCCCAGATCCACGTCTTCCTTCTCGTCAAAGATCAGTGCGACCTCTTTCACCCCCATTGCCAGCACCTCGCGGGCAATCTGCTGGGGCGAGAGGCTGCCCTCGTTGGGCTGACCGCCGGTCATCGCCACGGCATCGTTGAACAGGATCTTGAAGGTGATGTTGGTGCCCGCCGCCAAGGCCGCGCGAATGGCCAGCGTGCCGGAGTGGTTGTAGGTGCCGTCCCCGAGGTTCTGGAACAGGTGCTCCCGTTTCGAGAACGGCGCCTCGCCCATCCAGTTGGCTCCCTCCGCGCCCATGTGGGTGAAGCGGTCGGTCGAGCGGTCCATCCAGCGGGCCATGAAGTGGCAGCCAATACCCGCGCCCGCTTCGGCGCCATCGGGCAGCTTTGTGGAGCTGTTATGCGGGCAGCCCGCGCAAAAGTAGGGCAGCCGCGCCGCGATGTCGGGCGCATTGTCGGCCATCCGGGCGCTTTCGATCCGGGCCATCCCGGCCTTGATCCTGTCGGTCCCGCAATCCTCCTCGATCAGGATCTTGCCAAGCTCGAGCGCTATGTCATTGGGATCGAGCGCAAAATGGGTCGGAAACAGCACCTCGCCATTCTTCATGCCACCATAGACCCGGCGACCCCGGCGATCATCAAAGATCGCCTCCTTAACCTGCACCTCGATCAGCTTGCGCTTCTCTTCGACCACCACGATCACATCGAGCCCCTCGGCCCAATCGTGGAAGCCCTTCATGTCCAGCGGCCAGACCTGTCCGACCTTGTAGGTCGTCACCCCGAGCCGCTCAGCCTCCGCCTCATCAATGCCCAGAAGCTCCAGCGCATGGCACAGGTCGAGCCAGTTCTTGCCCGCGGCCACAAAGCCCACCTTCGCACCCGCCTTTCCGTGCATCCGGTGGTCGATTTTATTCGCATTCGCAAAGGCTTCCGCGGCGAACCTCTTGTGCGCCAGAAGCCGCTCTTCCTGCGCGATCCAATGGTCGCCAAGCCGAATGTTCAGCCCACCCTCCGGCAGCTTGAAATCGGGCGTCACGAACGAGAGCCGGTCTGCCCGGCCATCCACAACCGAGGTCGCCTCCACCGTGTCCTTCATAACCTTCAGCCCCACCCAGACGCCCGCGTAGCGGCTCAGCGCCCAGCCGTAGAGGCCGAAGTCGAGGATCTCCTGCACGCCCGCAGGGCTGAGCACCGGCATATGCACGTCGACCAGCGCCCAATCGGACTGGTGGCACACGGTCGAGGACTCGCCGGTGTGATCGTCACCCATCGCCATTAGCACACCGCCATGCTGGCTTGTGCCCGCCATATTGGCATGGCGCATCACATCGCCCGAGCGGTCCACCCCCGGCCCCTTGCCGTACCAAAGCCCGTAGACCCCGTCGAACTTCCCCTCGCCCCGCAGTTCGGCGTTCTGGCTGCCCCAGAGCGCGGTTGCGGCAAGGTCTTCGTTCAGCCCCGGCTCGAAGCGCACATCATTGGCGCCGAGCACCTTGTTCGCCCGGGTCATCCACTGGTCCACCCCGCCCAGCGGCGAGCCTCGATAGCCGGTGCAGTAGCCCGCGGTGTTCAGCCCCGCGGCCCTGTCACGTGCCTTCTGCATCAGCATCAGGCGCACAAGCGCCTGCGTGCCATTCAAAAGAACCGGCGATTTCTCGAGGTCAAAACGGTCGGTGAGACTGATATCCTGCCTAGTCATTACGCGCTTCCTCCCAGTAGCGGGCATAATCCGATATTAGGTCATAATTTCTGACCTACAAACAGGATTCTGAAGTGGTAAACCATTTGCGACTACACTCCGGTCGTGCATAAGGATGCTGCGCCGCAACCGCTTTGAATTTGGTGAACAGTTTAAACATGGATTGGGACAAGCTCAGAATATTTCACGCCGTGGCAGATGCCGGCTCCCTCACCCACGCGGGTGAGACGCTGGGGCTGTCGCAATCTGCCGTCTCCCGGCAGATCCGGGCGCTGGAAGAGAGCCTGAACACCACCCTGTTCCACCGCCACGCCCGCGGGCTGATTCTCACCGAGCAAGGCGAGTTGCTGTTCGACGCCACACAGGTGATGAACCGCCGGCTCGATACCGCCGCCGCCCGCATCCGCGACAGCGAAGAGGAAGTCTTCGGCGAGCTCCGCGTCACCGCAACCACAGGCTTCGGCACGCTCTGGCTCACCCCGCGCCTGCCCGCACTCTACGAGCGCTATCCCGACCTCTCGATCGACCTCAACCTTGAGGAGCGTGTGCTCGACCTGCCGATGCGCGAGGCAGATGTGGCTATCCGGATGAAAGAGCCGTCACAGGCCGACCTTATCCGCCGCCGCCTCATGGGTGTGCGTATGCGCCTCTACGCCTCCGAGGGCTATGTCGCCCGCTACGGCGCACCCGCCGATCTCGATGATCTCTCCGAACACCGGCTGATCAGCCAGGCCTCGCACTCCACTCAGGTGCGCGCCGGGGCCGAGATGATCGCCTCGCTGCTAACCCATGACGTGACCAAGCGACTCACCGTCAACAACTACTTCGGCGTGCTTCAAGCGGTGATCAACGACCTTGGTATAGGTGTGCTGCCCGATTATGTGGCACTCGACACGCCAGGCCTCGTCCGAGTCCTCCCCGAGGAGGAGAGTTCAGAGGTTCCGGTCTTCCTCGCCTACCCGGAAGAATTGCGCCAATCCAAGAGGATAGCCGCCTTCCGTGACTTCGTGACCAGCGAAATCCAGGCCCAACGCAAGGCCGTGCGAGACGCCGCGGCTGAATAGCGCCGGGCTGTGTGCCATGCGCCACAGTCATGGCTGCCATTCGCACCTGCGGCATTTTAAGTCTTGAATGAGCGCGCCGCCTGACCATATGAGGAAGTATTAGGCGCACAGGCTTCGGCCAGCGCGTCTTTTACCTCCCTGTTGGACTTAGGCCGAGCTTGTCTCGGCCTCTTTTTTTGTCCAACCGGAATTTCATCCAGCGATGTCGGGGGCCCGGGCGGGGCCGATTTGGCGGGAGCCTGCACCGAAACATTTTTGGTTGCAAGCCCTCCCGGACGGGTCGGTAAACGCCTTGCAACCGCAGGCTGAAAGCAGCCGCCCGCCCACAGAAAAAGGGTGCGCCGCGCACGACGCACCCTCCTTAGCGCTGCCTCAACCTGGGGGGCAAAGTCAGCTGCTACGCACGCTCCGGATGAACCGGTCACGCGAGACCGACAGGCGCAGCACGTTGTCCCGCATCTGCCGGGTTCCGAACGAGAGAACCACCGCCTTCGGCTTCACGCCGAGTGTATTGGCCAGCGCAACCCGCGCCTTGATCTTCCCGTTCACCATCTCGGCCCCGATGACTTCGCCGATCAGCGCGCCCTCGGAGGAGAGCACCACCATGCCGATGATGTCCGACATGGTCTGACGCTTGATCGTCATCCCGTCTTGCGGGTCCGCCCGCGTCACCACGGTCGGCTGGTCCGGTGTCACGGTCGTGCCGCCGCCGGTGGCACCGCCACCGCCAGAGCCACCCGAGCCCCCGGACCCGCCAGAACCGCCGGTACCCCCGCCAACAGCCACGTCCACATCGGCGGTGCTGGATCCGCCAACGGTCGCGCCGGCGTTGATCCCGTTGCTGCCGCCGATCGAAACATCGACATCAGCAAGGCTACCGCCCCCCAGCGAAACTTCCGCAGAAATTCCGCCACCTCCTCCGCCGTGGCCGAGGGACCCCGCGTGCGCGGGCACCACCATTGCGGTCGCTCCGAAAAGCGAAACGGCACAGAACTTGGTTATACTTTGCATTGAAATCATTTGCATTTTCAGTCTCCAGCACTTCGTTACAGGTAGTAGTTACCCCTGTAACCATAGCATGAGACTCGCCCTGTGAGTGTGCCTAAATCTGATTTAGCCGGGCTTGACTTTACGCAGGGAGAACTACAACCTGTGATTGACATGTTAAACACCCCAATTCCGCTCAAGCTGCATTGGGGTTTGCCCGAGATGGTTAACAAAGCCAAAATTCCAATAAAAAAACTGTTTCCTGCCACTCAACAGCCTGAAACTAGCCATTTTTTCACGAGTCCGTGAGGGTGAGTGAGAGCCTTCCCCAAGGTCAATCTTCGCTGCCGAATCGCCCGCCTTCGCCTTGAAGCGCCCACGATCAAATTGCGCCTTTCCCTCCCCCGGCCCTTTTTCTAAAAGGCGCATGAGCAGCAGGGGAGCCATCATGACCGAGCCCGAAATCACGCCCGACCTGATCGAAGCCCACGGGCTGAAGCCGGATGAGTACGAACGCATCCTCGAGATCATCGGGCGGACCCCCAGCTTCACCGAGCTGGGCATCTTTTCGGCCATGTGGAACGAGCACTGCTCCTACAAGTCCTCCAAGATCCATCTGCGCAAGCTGCCCACCGAGGGGCCGCAGGTGATCTGCGGGCCGGGCGAGAACGCGGGCATCGTCGATATCGGCGATGGCCAATGTGTGGTCTTCAAGATGGAGAGCCATAACCACCCCAGCTACATCGAGCCCTATCAGGGCGCGGCCACGGGCGTTGGCGGCATCCTGCGCGATGTCTTCACCATGGGCGCCCGCCCCATCGCCGCGATGAACGCCCTCAGCTTCGGCGAGCCGAGCCACCCGAAAACCCGCCAGCTCGTCAACGGCGTGGTGGAGGGCATCGGCGGATATGGCAACTGCTTCGGCGTGCCCACCGTGGGCGGCGAGGTCCGCTTCCATCCGGCCTACAACGGCAACTGCCTCGTCAACGCCTTCGCCGCCGGCCTCGCCGACACCGACAAGATCTTCTACTCTGCCGCCTCCGGGATCGGCATGCCCGTGGTCTACCTCGGTGCCAAAACCGGCCGTGACGGCGTCGGCGGCGCCACCATGGCCTCGGCTGAGTTCGACGACACCATCGAAGAGAAGCGCCCCACCGTTCAGGTCGGCGACCCCTTCACCGAGAAACGCCTGATGGAGGCCACGCTGGAGCTGATGCAGACCGGCGCGGTGATCTCCATTCAGGATATGGGCGCGGCGGGCCTCACCTGCTCCGCCGTCGAGATGGGTGACAAGGGCGGCCTCGGCATCAAGCTCAACCTCGATGCCGTCCCCCAGCGCGAAACCAACATGACGGCCTACGAAATGATGCTCTCCGAGAGCCAGGAGCGCATGCTCATGGTTCTCGAGCCCTCGAAAGAGGCCGAGGCCCGCGCCGTCTTCGAAAAATGGGATCTCGACTTTGCCATCGTCGGCGAGACCATTGCCGAAGATCGTTTCCTCGTCATCCACGGCAACGAAACCAAGGCAGACCTGCCCCTCGCCACCCTCTCAGGCTCCGCCCCGGAGTATGACCGCCCCTGGGTCGAAACGCCCCCGGCCGCCGAGATGGACCCGGTGCCGGAAATCGACGCCATCGACGGCCTCAAGGCCCTGCTCGCCTCCCCCAACTACGCCCACAAGGCCTGGGTCTGGGAGCAGTATGACCACATGGTCATGGCCGATACCGCCGTGCCTCCGGGCCGCGGCTCCGGCGTGGTCCGCGTGCATGGCACCGAGAAGGCCCTCGCCTTCACCTCCGATGTCACGCCCCGCTACGTGCGCGCCAACCCCTACGAGGGCGGCAAGCAGGCCGTGGCCGAGGCCTACCGCAACCTCTCCGCCAAGGGCGCCCTGCCGCTCGCTACGACCGACAACCTCAATTTCGGCAACCCCGAGAAGCCCGAGATCATGGGCCAGTTCGTCGGCGCGCTCAAAGGCATCGGCGAGGCCTGCCTCGCGCTGAACACTCCCATCGTCTCCGGCAACGTCTCGCTCTACAACGAGACCGATGGCCAAGGCATCCTGCCCACTCCCACCATCGGCGCCGTCGGCCTGCTCGACAGCCTCGACCAGCTGATCGACGGCGAGGCCCGCGCGGGCCACGTTCTGCTAATGGTCGGCGCCGAGGGCAGCCACCTCGGCCAGTCCGCCCTGCTGGCAGAGGCCTTCTCCCGCGAAGATGGCGACGCCCCCCAAGTGGACCTCGCCGCCGAGAAGGCTCATGGCGATTTCATCCGCGCCAATGCCGAACACATCACCGCCTGCACCGACCTCGCCGATGGCGGCCTCGCCCTCGCCGCTTTCGAGATGGCCGAGGCCGCGGGCGTGGGCGTCCAGATCGACGCGTCAGGCAACGGCCCGCTCTTCGGCGAGGATCAAGCCCGCTACCTCATCGCCTGCTCCTTCGACAAGGCCGAGGCGCTGATGGTCGCCGCCGGGCAAGCGGGCGTGCCACTCTCCACCGTGGGCAAGTTCGGCGGTGACAGCGTCACCCTCGGAAGCAGCACCGCGGCCCTCGCCGAGCTTTCCGAAACCTACCGCAGCACTTTCGCTGCCAATTTCGCGTGAGCCCGCCCGTCATCTTGGCCCAAATATCTCCGGGGGTGCGGGGGCAGCGCCCCCGCTCCATCGCATGACCCAACTCCCCGACCTCACACCTGATTGCTCCCGCTGCGCCGCGCTCTGCTGCATGGCGCTGGCTTTCGACGCGGGCGAGGACTTCGCCATCGACAAGCCCGCGGGCCTGCCCTGCCCCAAGCTCGACCGGCACCTTTGCTCCATCTACGAAGACCTTGAAGAAGAAGGCTTTTCCGGCTGCGCCCGCTACACATGCAACGGCGCCGGCCAGCGGGTCACGCAAGAGGTGTTCGAGGGCAAGAGCTGGCAGGACGTGCCCGAGCTGGCCACCCCGATGTCAGAGGCGCTGCGGCAAATGAAATCGGTCCACGAGGCTCTGGAACTCCTCGCCATGGCCGAGAACCTCGGGCTGGAAGATGACGATGAATTGGCCCGCGACGCCCTCGTTTCCGCCCTCTCGCCCGAAGACGGCTTCACCCCCGAGACCCTCGCCGCCACCGGCGAAACCGTCAAGCGCGTCCCCGGCTTTCTCGCGACCCTCCGCGATTACATCTGAGGCACGGCCTCGATAAGCCGCCGCAGCCCCTGGGCAATATCCGCCTCGCTCCGCGCATAGGAAAACCGCAGCCACTTCGCGCCCCGCGCGGAGTCGAAGTCCAGCCCCGGCGTCACGGCAACCCCCGTCTTTTCAAGGATTTGCTGGCAGAACTTCAAGCTATCGCCTGTCAGCTCGGACACGTCCGCATACACGTAGAACGCCCCATCCGGCGGCGCAAACCTCGTGAACCCAGCCTTCGGCAAACCCTCCAGCATCGCCGCCCGGTTCCTCGCATAAACCGCCCGGTTCCCCTCCAGCTCTTCCTCGCAGTCCAGCGCCGCCAGCGCCGCCACCTGCGCCACATGGGGCGGGCAGATGAACATGTTCTGCGCTAGGCGCTCATAGGTTCGAATGTCCGCCTCCGGCACCACCATCCAGCCCACGCGCCAGCCGGTCATCGAGAAGTATTTACTGAAGGAATTGATCACCACCACATCATCCGTCAGTTCCAACGCGCTCACCGCCCGGTCGCCGTAATGAAGCCCGTGGTAAATCTCGTCGCTCACCACCGCGGCCCCAACCTCCAAGGCCCGCTCCAGTAGCGCCCCAAGCGCCCCCCGCTCCAGAATGGTCCCCGTAGGATTGCCCGGCGAGGCAAGGATCAGCCCGGCCAACCCCTCCGGTACATCCTCCGGCGCAGGCTGCATCCGGGTCGCCAGCCGCGCCTCGATCTCCACCGGTTGTAACGAAAGCGCCCGCAGGATCTGCCGGTAACTCGGATAGCCCGGCGCCCCCAGCCCCACTTTCTCGCCCGCATCGAACAGCGCGGTAAAGGCCAGCAGGAAGGCCCCTGAGGAGCCGGTCGTCACGATCACCCGCTCCGGGTTCAACTCCACCCCGTACCAGCGGCGATACAAATTCGCGATGCCCGCCCGAAGCTCCGGCAGCCCCAGCGCCACCGTGTAGCCCATCGGCCCGGCCTCCAGCGCCGCCGCAACCGCGGCCCGCGCACCGGCTGGCGCAGGCGTGCCCGGCTGCCCCACCTCCATGTGGATCACCGAGCGCCCTGCCGCCTCGGCCGCCCGCGCGGCCTCCATCACATCCATCACGATAAAGGGATCAACGTCACTTCGCCTTGAAACACGCATGCGGGCCTCCTTAACCTCCGCCCACCAGTAACAAGCGGCACCCTGCCGTCAATGCCGTGCGAACTTGCGGCCCCGACCCAACCGTGCGACACCCCGCACGACGCCAGCCAAAGGACGACGCATATGTTCCGCGCCCCTCTCCTCGCCGCCACTCTCGCCCTCACCGCCCTGCCCGCCGCCGCCTTCGAGATCGGCGAAATGAGCGATGCAGAGCGCGAGACCTTCCGCGCCGAGATCCGCGCCTACCTGCTGGACAACCCCGAGGTGCTGATGGAGGCCATCGGCGTGCTCGAAGAGCGTC
Source organism: Vannielia litorea (assembly GCF_019801175.1). NCBI lineage: Bacteria > Pseudomonadati > Pseudomonadota > Alphaproteobacteria > Rhodobacterales > Paracoccaceae > Vannielia > Vannielia litorea. The sequence goes on along the minus strand of NZ_JAHVJR010000001.1, from coordinate 1,160,330 downwards.
AGGCTGCCGAACAGGCGCAAGGTGATGTGGCCCTCGTGGCCAACCACGCCGATGCGCTGTTCAATGACGGCTATTCCTACGTCGGCGGCAACCCCGACGGCGATATCACCATCGTCGAGTTCATGGATTACCGCTGCGGCTACTGCAAAAAGGCCTTCCCCGAGGTCGAGAGCCTGATCGAGGCCGATGGCAACATCCGCTTCATCGTCAAGGAATTCCCGATCCTCGGTGAGCAATCGGTTGTCGCCTCCCGCTTCGCCATCGCCACGCTTCAGGTCGCCGGCCCCGAGGCCTACAAGAGCGTGCATGATGCGATGATGCAGATGCGCGGCGATTACAACGAGGCCGCCCTGACCGCGCTGGCCGAGAAAGCGGGCACCGACCCGGCCCCGATCCTCGCCGCTATGAACTCCGATGAGGTCAGCGCGGTGATCGCCGAAAACCGCACGCTTGCCCAGGCCATGCAAATCTCCGGCACCCCGACCTTCGTGCTCGAAGACCAGATGCTGCGCGGCTACGTTCCGCTTCAGGCGATGACCAACATCGTCGATGAAGTCCGCGACGCCCGGTAACCCTGCTGGAAATTTCCCCTGATATATCGACCGCCTAGCGGGCGATCTTCATTCGGCAGCTTCGGCCTTGGCCTCGATCTCCTCAGCCTTGGCCTCCACCTCACGCACGATGTGGTCGATCATCTGGTCATTGCTGATCTTGTGGTCCTGCTTGCCCGACAAATAGACCATCCCGTGCCCGGCCCCGCCGCCGGTAAAGCCCACATCGGTCATCAGCGCCTCGCCCGGCCCATTCACCACGCAGCCGATGATGCTCAGGCTCATCGGCGTCTTGATGTGCTCCAGCCGCTTCTCCAGCGCCTCCACCGTCTTGATCACGTCAAACCCCTGCCGCGCGCAACTGGGGCAACTGATGATGTTCACCCCCCGGTGGCGCAAACCCAGCGATTTCAGGATCTCGTAGCCCACCTTCACCTCTTCCACCGGATCGGCAGAGAGGCTCACACGGATCGTGTCGCCAATCCCCATCCACAGCAGGTTGCCGAGGCCGATGGCGCTCTTGATCGTGCCACTCATCAGCCCGCCCGCCTCGGTGATGCCAAGGTGTATGGGCGCGTCGGTGGCCTCCGCAAGCTGCTGGTAAGCCGCCGCGCTCAGGAAAACGTCCGAGGCCTTGCAGCTGATCTTGAACTCGTGAAAGTCGTTGTCCTGCAACAGCTTGATGTGGTCGAGCCCGCTCTCCACCATCGCATCGGGGCACGGCTCGCCGTACTTTTCCAGCAGGTGTTTCTCCAGCGACCCGGCGTTCACCCCGATCCGGATCGAGCAGCCGTGGTCCTTCGCCGCTTTCACCACCTCCTGCACCCGCTTCGCATCGCCGATGTTGCCGGGGTTGATCCGCAGGCAGGCCGCGCCCGCCTCGGCGCTCTCCAGTGCCCGCTTGTAGTGAAAGTGAATGTCCGCAACGATCGGCACCGGGCTTTCCGCCACAATCTCCTTCAACGCGCTGCTCGAGGCCTCATCCGGCACCGACACCCGCACAATATCCGCCCCCGCTTCCGCGCAGCGCAACACCTGCTCGATCGTCGCCTTCGCGTCGCTCGTGTCGGTGTTGGTCATGGTCTGCACCGAGATCGGCGCGCCGCCGCCCACCGGCACCTTGCCCACCATCACCTGGCGGCTCTCGCGGCGGTAGATGTTCTTCCACGGGCGGATTGCGTTGATCGACATGGACCCTCCGGGGGATTGCTCGCGTCAGCCCGAGAGATAGGCCGCGTTGCCGTCAGGGACAATGGAACATTTCCGCACGGGACCGTCCCCGAAGGGTGCGCAGCAATGGCGCACCCGGCCTCACATCATTCGGAAACCAGCGGCCCGTTCTCAGCGACCATCACGCTCTGCAGCGCCGGGTCGCGGCTGAGGTCGGCCACAGCAAGGCTCTCGGTCGCACCTTCCGCGCTCAGCGCGAAGTTCGACACCACCTCACCCCGGCTGCCAATCGGCCCATAGGCCTGCCCGCCAGCCACCACATAAACCGCGCCGGCATCGCCGGTGCGCAGGGTGGCAGCCACTTCGGCCTGCGGCAGGGTATAACGATCGCCCGGCTGCATGGTGCGCTCATAGATCGTCGAGCCATCCGCGGCCCGCACCCGCACCCAGCTCGGCCGCACCGCGACCAGCTCCACCATGGGCTGGCCATCGGCGGTCACCTTGGGTGCATCTGCCACGATTGCCTCGGCAACGCGGCGCTTTTCTTCGTAGTCCTCGGGCGCGTTCAGCGGCTTTTGCGGCGCTTCGGCCAAAACCCGGGCCAGCGCCCCATCGGTCGCGCCATCGGCCAGCGTAAAGCTGTCGCGCAGCCCGTCGCGGTTCAGCGCAAGGCCAGAGACGACATTGCCGCTCGGGCCAGCGGGGCCATAGGTCTTGCCGTCCATCGCAAAGTACACTGCGCCAGCCGCGCCGGTGCGCAGCACCGCGGCGGTGTCACCCTCGGGCACGATCCAGCGCTCCCCGGCGTTCAGCGTCTTCTCGAAGAGGATGTTGCCCTCGGCGTCCTGCACCCGCACCCATGCCGGGGCGGTGGCCACCAGTTCGAGCGCATCGGAGGCATCGAGTTCGGTGCCATCGTCGCGATGGACTTCACCCGTCTCGGCCACCAGCACGCCGCTGCTGCCAATTCCGGCCCCTGCCCCGGCGCCCGGCGCAAGCGCGCCCTGAGTGCGCGGGTCAAGCGCCGCAATCGGGCCATCGCGCGGCACCATCACCGGGGTGTCCAGTGCCTGCGGGCGATAGAGCCGGTCCAGTGCATCAGGGGTCGCGGCATCCACGCCAGCGTATTCCGGGCTGTCCACTTCGGGCGCCACCGGCGGTGCCAACGGGTCGATATCGGCCACCACGCCGGGCGCCTCGTCCACCGGCGCGACCGACACGCGCTGCACCTGCTGAAGCACCGCCCAGCCGCCGTAGCCCACCGCACCGATCAGCGCGAGCAGCACCAGCGACGAGCCGATAGCACCCGGCTCGATCTTCGAGAGCATCCCCTCGCCGCGCGGGCTGAACGAGACGTTCGGCTCGGCAAAGGGGTCACGCGCACCGGCCACACGGGTCAGCGGGCGGGCCTTGGGCTTGCCCTTGGCTCCGGGTGCGCCACCTTTAAGACGGGTGAGCATACCGCCAAGCGCTCCATCGGCGGCGGCATTCGCCTCCTTGGAAACCTTGGTCCCCTCGCCCTTGCGCCCGCTCTGCTCCAGCCCCGACAGGGTGGCAAAATCAGCCTCTCGGCAGAAGGTCTCGAAGGCCCATTCCGGGTCCAGCGCGAGATAGCGGGCATAGGAGCGCACGTAACCGGCAATAAAGCCGGGCGTCTCAAAGGCGCTCGGGTCAGAGTTCTCGATGGCAGCGATGTAGGTGGCCTTGATCTTCAGCTCGCGCTGCACGTCCAACAGGCTCTTGCCCATTGTCGCCCGCTCGCCCCGCATGATGTCGCCCAGCCGCAGATCGAAATCATCGAATCCCTTCGGAGGTGCCTCCTCCGTGTCCGGCTTTGGCGTCCTGCGCCTGATCATTATGCCTGCCCCGTGCGCATATTCAGAAGTGTCCCCAAGACCTATGGCGATTCGTGCGCTACACGCCAAGATCACGTGTAGATTACCATGATGCTAACGCCGATGCACTTGCAGAAGCGTTTACAGGAGGCTTCTTGCCGAACCGCCGGAGCGTCGCAAGGATTCGAAAAGGGGGGTGTCGCCTCAGCGGGGTTCCGCTCAGGCAGAGAGCTCCTGACGGTTCAGCTCGCAGTGGTTCCACAGCCCGTCCATCGCCTTGACCAGCCCGTCGATCATCTTCGGGTCATGCACCGGCGAGGGGGTAAACCGCAGCCGCTCGGTGCCGCGCGGCACGGTCGGGTAGTTGATCGGCTGCACATACACACCGTAATCCTCGAGCAGCATGTCCGAGATCATCTTGGTGTGCTTCGGGTCGCCCACGATCACCGGCACGATATGGCTGCCGTGGTCGATGATCGGCAGCCCCAGCGCCTTCAGCCGGGTCTTCAGAATGCGCGCATTGGTCTGGTGCTGGTCGCGGATCGTCTGGTCCTGCTTGAGGTGCGCTACGCTGGCAGCAGCCCCAGCAGCCACCACCGGCGGCAGGCTGGTGGTAAAGATGAAGCCCGGCGCATAAGACCTTACCGCATCGCAGATTTTCGCGCTGGCGGCGATGTAGCCACCATGCACGCCAAAGGCCTTGCCCAGCGTGCCATTGATGATGTCGAGCCGGTCCATCAGCCCGTCCCGCTCCGCCACGCCACCACCGCGCGGGCCATACATACCCACAGCGTGCACCTCGTCGAGGTAGGTCAGCGCGCCAAACTCGTCGGCCAGGTCGCACAGCTCGCGGATCGGTCCAAAATCGCCGTCCATCGAATAGATCGACTCGAAAGCAATCAGCTTCGGCGCCGCCGGATCATCTGCGGCCATCAGCTCGCGCAGATGCTCCACGTCATTGTGCCGAAACACCCGCTTGGCCCCGCCATTGCGGCGGATGCCCTCGATCATGCTGGCGTGATTCAGCTCGTCCGAATAGATGATCAGCCCCGGCAGCAGCTTGGGCAGCGTGCTCAGCGTGGCGTCATTGGCAATATAGGCCGAGGTGAACAGCAGCGAGGCTTCCTTGCCGTGCAAGTCGGCCAGTTCGGCCTCCAGCCGCTTGTGATACACCGTGGTGCCGCTGATGTTCCGCGTCCCGCCCGAGCCTGCGCCCGTGGCTTCCAGCGCCTCGTGCATGGCCGCCAGCACCACCGGATGCTGGCCCATCCCGAGGTAGTCGTTGCCGCACCACACGGTGATATCCTGCTCCGAGCCATCGGGCTTCATCCAGACGGCATGCGGAAACTGCCCCTTACGGCGCTCGATATCGATGAAGGTCCGATACCGGCCCTCCTCGTGCAGCCGATCGAGGGCTGCATCAAATTTCTCGAGCATGTCCGTCTTGCTGGTCACGGGGCGCGTCCTCCTTGTCCGCTCTGCGGCGTTTGAAAGTCTTAACAGAGCCATATCATTTCGTGAATATGTGGCACCTGCGATATTTTGGCGCTTTGATCCAGATCACGTGGAATTCACGAAATGCGCACGCTGGGCCGTGAATCTCCGCCGCTGGACAGTCCCTTTCCCGGTGCTACCCTCCGCGCAACAAAGGAGCCACCATGTCCATCGACCCCGTTCTCGCCCGTATCGATTCTCAACTGCCCGAGGCGCTGGAGCGCCTGATGGAGCTGCTGCGCATCCCCTCCATCTCCACCGATCCGGCCTTCAAGGCAGATTGCACCCGCGCCGCCGAGTGGCTCGCCGCCGACCTTGCATCACTGGGGCTCGACGCCTCCGTGCGCGAAACCCCGGGCCACCCGATGGTCGTGGCCCACGGCGGCCCCGAGGGTGCACCGCACCTCCTCTTCTACGGCCATTATGATGTGCAGCCCGTCGACCCGCTCGAGCTGTGGGACCGTGACCCTTTCGACCCCGAGGTTCAGGACACCCCCAATGGCAAGGTCATCCGCGCCCGCGGCAGCTCCGATGACAAGGGCCAACTGATGACCTTCGTCGAGGCTCTCCGCGCCTGGGTCGCCGAGCACGGCGCGCTGCCCTGCAAGCTCACCATCTTCTTCGAGGGCGAGGAAGAGTCCGGCTCCCCCTCCCTCATCCCCTTTATGAAGGAGAACGCCGAAGAGCTGAAAGCCGACATCGCTCTCATCTGCGACACAGGCCTCTTCGCCGATACCGTCCCCGCCATCATTACCCAGCTACGCGGCCTTCTGGGCGAGGAGCTGACCATCACGGCGGCCAACAAGGATCTGCACTCCGGCATGTATGGCGGCGCCGCGATGAACCCCATTCGCGTGCTCACCCGCATCCTCGCTTCGCTGCACGATGACACAGGCCGCATCACCGTGCCCGGCTTCTACGATGGCGTGCCCGAGATCGGCGACAACCTGAAGAAAAGCTGGCAAGCCCTCGGCTTCGATGAAAAATCCTTCCTCGGTGAGGTCGGTCTCTCCGAGCTGGCCGGTGAGCAGGGCCGCATGGCGCTCGAGCAGCTCTGGTCCCGCCCGACCTGCGAGATCAACGGCATCAAGGGCGGCTACACCGGCGACGGCTTCAAAACCGTGCTGCCCTCCAAGGCCTCCGCCAAGGTCTCCTTCCGCCTCGTCGGCGAGCAGGACCCGCACGCCATCCGCGAGAACTTCCGCGAGATGGTCCGCTCGATGCTGCCGCCCGACTGCGAGGTCGAGTTCCACGGCCACGGCGCCGGCCCCGCCGGCCATATGGACACCACTCACGCCGCTTTCGAGCCCGCCCGTCAGGCCCTCACCGAGGAATACGGTAGCGAAGCCGCCTACGTCGGCTGCGGCGGCTCGATCCCGATCGCGGGCTACTTCAAAACCCTCCTCGACATGGACGCCATGCTCATCGGCTTCGGCAAGGACGACGACCAGATCCACAGCCCGAACGAGAAGTACGACGTGGAGAGTTTCCACAAGGGCACGAGAAGCTGGGCCCGCATCCTTGCGGCTCTGACCAACGGCTAACCGAAATCACCGTCATCCTCAGGCCCCGGCCCGAGGATGACGCCACCAAGAGGCCCCCAATGTTCGCCCCGCAAACCACCGAGATCGACGGCCTCACCCTCGCTTATGAACCCGGCGGAGCGCCACAAGGCCTCCCCCTTCTCTTCCTCCACGGCTTCCCCCAAACCCGCGCCATGTGGCACCCCATCGCCCCAGCCTTCGCGCAGGACCACCCCATCATCCTCGCCGATCTCCCCGGCTACGGCGCCTCGGGCAAGCCGCACGACCTCGCCCCCTATTCCTTCCGCGAGATGGCCCGCCGCCTCGCCGCCCTCATGGCCCACCTCGGCCACGACACCTTCGCCGTCATCTCCCACGACCGCGGCGCGCGAGTCGCCCACCGCATGGCCCTTGACCACCCAGAGCGGGTCAAGGCCGTCACCCTGATGGACATCGTCCCAACCCACACTCTGCTGACCGACCTCAAACTCCGGGTCGCGCAGAGCTACTATCACTGGTTCTTCCTCGCCCAGCCCGAGCCTTTCCCGGAATCCATGATCGCGGCCGATCCCAACGCCTATTACGAATCCTGCCTCCTCGGCTGGGGCGCCGCCAAGCACACCGATTTCCACCCCGATCAGCTCACCGCTTACCGCACCGCATGGACCAACCCCGACACCCGCCGCGCCATGTGCAACGACTACCGCACCGCCCTCACGCTGGACCTCGCCGACGATGAGGCCGACCTCGGCGCCACGATCCAATGCCCCGCCCAAATCCTCTACGGCGCGAGCGGCGCCATGGCCAAACTCTACGATGTCCCCGCCACCTGGGCGCCCAAGACCACCCAAATGACCCACGCCGCCCTACCCGGCGGCCACTTCTTCCCCGATACGGCCCCCGAAGAAACAGCAGAAGCGGTCAAATTCTTCCTCGCAAGCCTCTGATCCCGCCCATCCCAGCGTTAACCCTAACGCCCATTAAGGTTACCGCGCCCGCCCCAAGCCCCACCCCGGCTGCATTTTCTTGCTGCAAATATTCCCGGGGGTGTGGGGGGCTGGCCCACCACTAACTAAGCGCGCTCCAGAGGACGGGCCCCAAGAACCAAAAAACGCCCGCCAAAAGCGGACGCAACCAAATCATCGATGTGAAGGAAGGTGGCGCGGTTGACGGGGCTCGAACCCGCGACCCCCGGCGTGACAGGCCGGTACTCTAACCAACTGAGCTACAACCGCGCATGGGCCTATTCGGCATTTACAGCGTGGCGCGGTTGACGGGGCTCGAACCCGCGACCCCCGGCGTGACAGGCCGGTACTCTAACCAACTGAGCTACAACCGCGCAGCGCTGTAGGGGGGCTTCTATGCAAGGCCGCCCGGCTCGTCAAGCGGCCAATCCACGGGTGTCAGAATTTCATGCCCTTCGACTTTTCCCAACCCGCCACCATCAGCTGCTCCACCTTGGCGAGCTTGTCGATCAGATAGGCCACATTGCCCTCTGCAATGTCCTGTGTCGCGGTAGTGGTGGTCTCCTGTCCGCCGCTCGTGCTGGTCACCCGGGCTTCCAGAACCACCTCCTGCGGCACCTCGTATATCTCCCGCATGAACTCCCACGCCGGATCGCCCGACATCCCGAAGATCATCTCGCCGGGCCGCGATTCCTCCTGGCTCCGCAGGCTCCAGCGCAGCGTTTTCTCGGGCAGGATCAGTTCCATCTCCAGCCCCGCCGTCCCAGCCTCCACATCGGCGCTAACCATATCCCAGAGCGTCTCGTTCACGATCCCCTTGCCCGGATAGGCCATCACCCGGATGCCGGTGAACCCAAGGTCCGGGCCGAAGAACCGTGCGAGGTAAAGCCCTTTGCCGCTGCCCAGATCGACCCGGCACACCAGGCCGCCGCCATTGCGCTGCGAACAGGCCGCCACCTCGGCGGTGCCGCCCTCGTCCCCCTTGAACTTCAGATGATAGCTGATCAGCCCGTCGAGATAGGTCACATGCTCCTGCGTGGTGCCGTTCTCCGGCAGGAACTCCACCCAGTATTGCTCCACCCTGCCCGCGCTCTGCTCCTGCACGCAGCTCACGGTCCCCCCGAATGCACCGGGGTGGGCCACCGGGCGATGCACCTTGTCGATCTCCGCCCCCTCCTCCGCGCCGCCCAGCAGCAAAGGCCGGTCACACGGCAGGCTCTCCTGCGCCACGGCGAGGCCGGGCATTCCAACAGAGAGAACGGCAGCAAGGATCCAGCGCAGCATTAATCAAAATCCGGAATGACTTCTCAATATCCGCAAAGGCTAGGCCGCCCTTCCCCGGCTTGTCCAGCCCGCCGGGCCACCCGCCAAAGGCCTCCGCGTCGCGAGTCAGAACCCGTCCCGCAGCACGCCCGCATATGTCTCGGCAATCCCCTCCCGCAGGCTCCTTGCGTCGTTCCATCCCATCGCATGAAGCTTCGAGCTGTCCATCAGCTTGCGCGGCGTCCCGTCCGGCTTGCTGGCATCAAACACCAACTCCGCTTCATAACCCACCACATCGGCAATCACCTCCGCCAGTTCCCGGATCGAAACCTCCACCCCCGAGCCCACGTTCACAGGCGCGTCACCGTCATAGGCCTTGAGCAGAAACACCAGCGCATCGGCCAGATCATCGCAATGCAAAAACTCCCGTAGCGGCGACCCCGTGCCCCAGATGACCACCTCGCCCGCACCGCGCAGCTTCGCCTCGTGGAACTTCCTCAGCAGCGCCGGCAGCACATGGCTCGTTTCGAGGTCATAGCTGTCGCCCGGCCCGTAAAGATTGGTTGGCATCGCCGAAATCCACCGCCGCCCGTGTTGGGCGCGATAGGCCTGCACCAGCTTCACCCCGGCGATCTTCGCAATCGCATAGGCCTCGTTGGTCGGCTCCAGCGGCCCGGTCAGCAGGCTCTCTTCCGAGATCGGCTGCTCTGCCATCTTCGGGTAGATGCAGGAGGAGCCGAGAAACAGCAGCCGCTCGACCCCGCACAGATGCGCCGCCTGCATCACGTTGGCTTCGATCATCAGGTTCTCGTAGAGAAACTCCGCAGGCCGCGCCGCATTCGCCGCGATGCCCCCCACCTTCGCCGCCGCCAGCACAATGACATCGGGCCGCACCTCCGCCATCCAGTCCTGCACCGCCCGCTGGTCGATCAGGTCCACCACATCCCGCCCGGCGCGGATCACCTCGCAGCCCTCACGCGCCAGCCGCCGCACCACCGCGCCGCCCACCATCCCGCGATGGCCCGCGACCCAGATGCGCTTGCCTTCAAGCTCCATCACCGGCCCTGTCACCCCTCGAAACTCACCGGAAGCTCCAGCCCGTGCTGCTTCAGCAGCGCCATCCGCCGCGCCGCCTTCAGGTCACTCTCCACCATCTCCGCGCACATCTCCTCCGCGGTGATCTCTGGCTCCCAGCCAAGCTTCTCCTTTGCCTTCTCCGGCGCCCCCAGCAGCGATTGCACCTCCGCGGGCCGAAAATACCTCGGGTCGATCCGCATCACCACGTCGCCCGGCTTCACCCCCGGCGCCACGTTGTTATCGAGCTTCACCACCCGCGCCACCTCCTCCGTGCCTTCACCCTCGAAGGCTAGCTCCATCGAAAGCTCAGCCGCCGTCCAGCGGATGAACTCGCGCACCGAATACTGCTTGCCCGTGGCGATCACGAAGTCCTCCGCTGCCTCCTGTTGCAACATCAACCACTGCATCCGCACGTAGTCCTTGGCGTGGCCCCAATCCCGCAGCGCGTCGATGTTGCCCATGTAGAGGCAGGGCTCCAGCCCCATGGCAATATTCGCCAGCCCCCGGGTGATCTTGCGGGTCACGAAGGTCTCGCCCCGACGCGGGCTCTCGTGGTTGAAGAGGATGCCGTTGCAGGCATAAATCCCGTAGCTCTCGCGGTAATTCACCGTGATCCAATAGGCATAGAGCTTGGCCACCGCATAGGGGCTGCGCGGGTGGAACGGCGTCGTCTCCCGCTGCGGCGTCTCCTGCACCAGCCCGTAAAGCTCCGAAGTGGAGGCCTGGTAAAACCGCGTTGTCTTTTCCAGCCCCAGAAAGCGGATCGCCTCCAGCAGCCGCAACGTGCCCATCGCATCCACCTCCGCCGTGTATTCCGGCGCCTCGAAGCTCACCGCCACATGGCTCTGGGCCCCGAGGTTATAAACTTCGTCCGGCTCGATATCGGCCAGCAATCGAGTGAGGTTGGAGGTGTCCGTCAGGTCGCCGTAATGCAGCTTCAGCCGCGGCGCCTCGACATGCGGATCCTGATAGATGTGATCGACCCGCTGGGTGTTGAACAGCGAGGCCCGGCGCTTGATGCCATGCACCTCGTAGCCCTTCTCCAGCAGCAACTCCGCCAGATAAGAGCCATCCTGCCCCGTGATCCCGGTGATGAGAGCTTTCTTCATGCAACAGGCTCCACGCGCTACTCCCGCCCCGGCCCGCTCCGCCCTGGGGCCGCACTCCAATCAACTAAGCAGCTTTCCCCCCTCCCCGTCCACGCCCCTCTCAAACGAGCACACACGCCATGCGGCAGTTGGCAGAGCAACACAGCCGCCAAACGCCCAAAAGGCCATCGCAATACGCTATCGATCTGGAAGAAGGTAAGGATGGTGCCCGGGGGCGGAATCGAACCACCGACACGAGGATTTTCAATCCACTGCTCTACCCCTGAGCTACCCGGGCACGGGAGAAGCGGCTGGGCCGCCCCTCAGGGTGGCGCGGTTCTACGGCCCTGCCGGGGGGTTTGCAAGGGGGTAAAACGCAGAAATCGCACGGCTTGTGCCTGCCCCCTTGTCTGGCTGCGACTCCGTGGCTTTCCGGCCCCGAAATCACTGCGCAGCGGCCCGCTCTCCAGAGCGAGCCAAAGCATCTCCATCGCAAGTCGAGGGGCGGCCAAAGCCCCGCCCCCTGGCCGCCTCAGGCGCCGAAGCGCGGCTCCGGCACACCCTTGATCCCCAAGCCGGTGATCGCAAACACGCTGCCCCTGAGCGGCCCGTCGCCGGGGAAGCGCGGCAGCGGCGGTTTGGCCATCGAGGTGACGTAGAGCACATCCATCTCAGGGCCGCCAAAGTTCATGCTCGTGACCTTCTTCACCGGCATCTCGATCACCCGGTCCACCGTGCCGTCGGGCGCGTAGCGGACGATCTTGCTGTCGTAGACCAGCGCGTTCCACAGGTAGCCCTCGGCATCCACCGTCGAGCCATCCGCCGCGCCGCCGTTCGAGCCGTCCACCTTGGCGAAGGTGCGGCGGTTCGAGAGCGCGCCGCTCTCGATATCGTAGTCATAGGCCCAGATCTCACCCGACCACGTGTCCTGAAAGTAGAAGGTCTTGTCATCGGGGCTAAAGCAGGGGCCGTTGGAGCAGACAATGCCCTCATCCACCTCGGTCACGCTGAAGTCCGGGTCCACCCGGTAGAGCGATCCTGCGGGGCTGTCCTCGCCGGTGTCCATCGAACCCGCAAAGAACCGCCCACGCCGGTCGGCCTTGCCGTCATTCAGCCGGGTCTCGGGCATGCCCGGCTCCGGGTCGTGCAGCAACTCGCAGTCGCCGGTCTCGAAATCGAGCAGATGAAAGCCGTTCTGCAGCGCCACGATCGCGCCGTTGCCATCCTTGCGCAGCGCCATCGAGCCGATCTTGCCCGGCACGTCCCAGGCTCGCACCTCGCCGCCGGTTTCGGTGCAGCGAAACACCCGGCCATCCATCGAGTCGATGAAATAGAGCCGCTGCTGCTCCACGTCCCAGATCGGCCCTTCGCCGAGGGTGGTCTTCACGTCTATCAGCACGTCGATCTTCATGGCGTCTTGTCTCCCTGTTTATCCTGCGAAGCGCGGCTCTTCGATGCCGCGCACGCCCAATCCGTGAATGGCGAAGACGGCACCCGCCTCCCGCTCCTTGTGGTATTGCCCGCCCATCGGCCGCGCCATCGAGGTCACATAGGCAATGTCCAGATCCGGCCCGCCAAAGGTGATGCTGGTGGTCGATTGCACCGGCAGCCCCACGATCCGGTCCACCACCCCTTCCGGGTCAAACCGGATCAGCCGCCCGGAATAGACTTCGGCCGACCAGAGGTAGCCCTCCGCGTCCACCGTCGCCCCGTCCGGGTAGCCGCGCAGCCCGTCGAAACTGGCGAAGATCCGGCGCGAGGTGAGGCTGCCGGTGTCGATGTCGTAGCCATAGGCATAGATCAGCCCCGGCGTGGTATCCGCAAAGTAGAAGGTGCTGTCATCCGGGCTCCAGCACGGGCCGTTGGAGCAGGTGACGCCCTCCTCCAGCAAATGCACCGAGAGGTCCGGGTCGAGCCGGAAGAGCTTGCCCACCGGGTCGCGCTCCTCGTAGTCCATCGAGCCCGCGATGAACCGCCCGCGCCGGTCCACCTTGCCATCGTTCAGCCGCGGGCGCAGCTCGCCCGGCTGGGTGGCTTGGATCAGCTCGGTCTCGCCGCTCTCGAAGTCCAGAAAGTGAAAGCCGTCGCGCAGCGCCAGCACCGCGCCGCCACTTTCCCGAAGCGCCATCGACCCCACCGGCTGCGGCAGCGGCCAGCGCTTGATGTCGCCGCCCGCCGCATCGCAGCTCTTCACCGCCGGGCCGTAGCTGTCGATCCAGTAAAACCGCTGCTCGCTCACGTCCCAGAGCGGCCCCTCACCCAGCTGATCCGGCTCCTGCACCAATTGCTCTATCCGAAGCATCTCCAAAGGCCCTCCCCTGCCCGGCGCGATCAGAAACCCACTTGATCGCCGCCCTTGAGTTCCAGAATCTCGCGCGCCTCGTCCGGCGTGGCCACGCTCTTACCCAGCCCCTCGATGATGCCGCGCACCATCCGCACCTGCTCGGCGTTCGATTCCGCCAGCCGGCCCTTGCCGGCCCAGAGGCTGTCTTCCAGCCCCACGCGCACGTTGCCGCCCATCGCGGCGGCCTGTGCGGCAATCCGCATCTGCCCGGCGCCCGCGCCCAGCACCGACCAGCGGTAATCGTCGCCAAACAGCCTGTCGGCGGTGCGCTTCATGTGCGCCACGTCCTCCGGGTTCGCCCCGATCCCGCCCAGCAGGCCAAAGACCGACTGCACGAAGAACGGCGGTTTGGCGAGGCCACGGTCGGCGAAATGGGCGAGGTTGTAGAGATGCGAGATGTCGTAGCACTCGAACTCGAAGCGCGTGCCGTTGCCGTAGCATTCCTGCATGACGTATTCGATATCGGCAAAGCTGTTACGAAAGATCAGCCCCCGCGAGGCCTCCAGCGCCTCCCGCTCCCAGTCGTGCTTGAACTCCTTGTAGCGCTCCAGCATCGGGTAGAGCCCAAAGTTCATCGACCCCATGTTGAGCGAGGCCACCTCGGGCCGGAACTGCGCCGCCGGGCGCACCCGCTCCTCCACCGTCATGAAGGGGCTGCCACCGGTGGTGATGTTCAGCGCCGCATCGGTGCTCTGCTTGATCCGCCCCAGGAACGGCTCGAACCCCTCAGGCGACTGGTCCGGCTTGCCGGTCTCCGGGTCGCGGGCGTGCAGGTGCAAGATCGCCGCGCCCGCCTCCGCCGCGGCCAGCGCGTGCTCCACGATCTCATCCGCCGTCACCGGCAGATGGGGCGACATCGAGGGCGTATGAATCGCCCCGGTGATCGCACAGGTGATGATCACCTTGTCCTTCTGAAGGTCCGCTCCCGCTCTGCCCGCGCTCATTTGCTATTCTCCCTGTTCCGGACGTGTCTCAACGCCGCAAGTTCCATCAGCCCCCGGTCGCGCCAGTGCTGGCGGGCGGGGATATCCTCCAGCGGCAGCGCCGCCCGGCGCTCCGCCACGATCCTGTCGAGCACCTCGCCGCGCCAGCTGGCGGCAGGCGGGGCACTCTCTGGCAGCGCCTCGTAGATGCCCGCATAGCGCTCCACATAGTCGCGCACCCCGCCGGGGGCGTTCAGGTCGATGGTCTCAAAGGGGCCGACCACCGCCCACCGCATCGCCAGCCCGTCGCGGATCGAAATGTCGATCTCCTCCGGCGTGGCATAGCCGCCGCCCACGAGGTCGAAGGCCTCCTTCAGCAACGCGCCCTGCAGCCGGTTCATCACGAAGGCGTCGATCTCCTTGCCCATCACGATGGGCGCTTGCCCGATGCCGCGCATCAGCGCCTCCGCCTTCGCCAGCGCCTCGGGCGCGGTCCACGGGGCCGGAACGATCTCGATCGCCGGGATCAGGTAGGGCGGGTTCAGCGGATGGCAGACCATGCAGCGCGCCCGCCCCTCCAGCCCCTCGGAGATGGCCGAGGGCAGCAGCGCCGAGGAGGAGCTGGACAGCACCGCATCCACCGGGGCCAGCGCATCGAGCCGGGCGAAGATCTCGCGTTTGATCACAAGCTCTTCCGGCAGGCTTTCCTGCACCATGTCACAGCCTGCCAGCGCGGTTGCGAGGTCCGGCTCAGTGGTGATCCGGGCCAGCACCGCCGCCGCAGGCTCCTCCAGCAGCCCGGCTTCCTCCAGCCCACATGCCATCTCCCTGGCCAAGCCGCCAAAGCGCTCCAGCACCTCCGGCACGCCGTCCCAGACCGTCACATCGCAGCCGCCCCGCGCAAAGGCCACGGCCCAGGCCCGCCCGATCAGCCCGGCGCCGACGATGGTGATCCTCCCCTGCGCCATGGTCAGAGCGTCTCCACATTGCCGTCAACGGCCAGCGATTGGCCCGACAGGTTGCGCCCATGGTCCGAGAGCAGCATCGCCGCGCTGGCCGCCACATCCTCCATGCTCACCATCCGCCGCAGCGAAACGTTCTTGAGGTATTCCGCCTCCATCTCAGCGTAAGAGACCCCTTTCTGCGCCGCCCGGTCGCGGATCACGCCCTCCATGCGCGGCCCGTCCACGATGCCCGGCAGGATCGCGTTGACGCGGATGTTCTCCGGCCCCAGCTCCTTGGCGAGCGACTGCATCAGCCCGATCACCCCGAACTTTGCCGCCGAATAGGGCGTGCGGTAGGCGTAGCCGTGCTTCGACGCGGCGGACCCCATGTGGATGATCGCCCCGCCGCCGGCTGCGCGGATCATCGGCACCGCCCGGCGGGCACAAAGGAACTGGCCCGTCAGCCCGATATCGAGGCAACGCCGCCATTCCGCCGGGTCCAGCTCATCGACCTTGCCGGTCGGGCCGGCAATTCCCGCATTGGCCACCAGCGCATCCAGCCCGCCGTGCTGCGCCTCGATGGCGTCAAAGAAGGCATCCACCTGCCCCTCATCCGACACGTCGCAGCGCAGCGCGAGGCAGTCACCCAACTCCACTGAGGCCGCCTTCAGCGCCGCCTCGTCCACATCGCAGATCGCCAGCGTCGCGCCGTTTCGGTGCAGCACCCGCGCAATCGCAAGCCCAATGCCGCCCGCCCCCGCCGAGATCGCAACCCGCTTGCCCTCGAGGCCGGGGAACCCTCCGCTCTGCTCCATATCAACCACCTTTCCTATCGCGCAGCGCTATCACCGCGGCCAGTATGACAAACCCGAAGAACACCGAGCGGAAGGCATAGGGCAGCGAGGTGCCCGCCAGCAGCATCTGCATCGCCGTCAGCAGCAGCGCGCCGCCGAACATGCCCATGTAATGCCCGCGCCCGCCGGTGATCAGCGCCCCGCCCACCACGACAACCGCGATGGAGGGCAGCAGGTAATCGTCGCCCATCCCAAGGCTCGCCTGCCCCGAGAACCCGGTGAGCAGAATGCCCACGAGGGCCGCGCAGAGCGCCGAGAGGATGTAAACCGAGATCAGCACCCGCCCGGTCTTCACGCCCGAAAGCCGCGCCGCCTCCTCGCTGTTGCCGAGCGCGTAGATCCGCCGCCCGAAAGCCGTGTGCCCCAGCATCAGCACCGCGCCGATGATGAAGAGCGCCAGCAGCGGGATAACCGGGGTTACGCCCAGCAGCTTGCCTGTCATGATCCAGCGCAGCGCCGGGGCGGCAAAGCCCGCAGGCGTCCCGTCCGACCACAGCAGCGCCGCGCCTTGGAGCAGCCCGTTCATCGCCAGCGTCACCACGATGGGCGAGAGCCCAAGCGCCACGATCCCCAGCCCGTTCAAGAACCCGATCGCCACCGCGATGCCCAGCACCAGCGGCACCGCATAGGCCAGCGCCGCATCCGAGCCCTGCACCACGCCCGCCACCAGAATACCCGAGAGCGCAATCGTCCACGGCACCGAAAGGTCCAGCCCCCCGGTCAAGATCACCGCCCCCTGCCCCAATGCCAGGATCGCGAGGAAGGCCGAGAGCACCAGAAGCGTGTTCCAGTATCCGAAGTTGTTGAACACATTGCCAAGCGTCACTTGGGTCACGATCAACACCAGCAGCAGCGCACCATAGGCCGGCAGCGCATAGCGCAGGGTCGAGGCATTGGCCTTCCACCAGCTTGCCGGCCGGGCCTGCGCGACCCGCGCCCCGCCCGCCGGGGCGGAGAACGGCAATCGCCGATCCACCTGTTCGCGCTGCGACACCAGCAGCCCGCCCCGCCGCGCCCGCAGGTAATCGCCCGCCGCCTGAAGCTTCTGCGCCAGCGGCGAGTCCTTCGACATCGAGCCCGCCAGCACCGCCGCCAGCAGCACGCAGCTTTCCGCGATGGTCGAGTAATAGGCCGAGATGTTCAGCGTCAGCAGCATGTTGACCACGATCATCAGGATGTACGCGCCAAAGACCGTGCCCAGCAGCCCGCCCCTGCCGCCACCCAGCCGGGTGCCGCCGATGACGACGGCGGCAAACATCGGCAACAACAGCGAGTTGCCCACCAGCGGGTCGCCCGAGCCGGTCTGCGCACTCACGAACACGCCCGCCAGCCCGTAGAACCCGCCCGCGAAGGTGTAGGTCAGGAACACGGTCAGCATCCGCCGCATCCCGCTCGCCTCCGCCGCCGCCGGGTCGCTGCCCACGGCATAGAGCGACACGCCAAAGCGCGTGTTCTTCAGCCAGACCCAGAACAGCACCGCCACCCCGATCACTAGCACCGAGGCCGGCAGCAGGTTGGGCACCGCATCGCCCAGGTAAAAGCCGCCGAGGCTGGGAGAGACAAAGCCCCCCGGCTTGTCCATGATCAGCAGCGTGACCCCCTGCACAATGAACATGGTCGCCAGCGTCACCACGATCGGCTGAAGCCGCAGCAGGGCAACGAAAAAGCCGTTGAACGCCCCCACCACCATGCCCGTGCCGATGCCGATCGCCGTCCAAAGAGCGACATTGGCCTCAAAATCCGCCGGGTCCATCTGGGTCGCCAGCACCACGTTCACCAGCGATACCGTTGCCCCCGCCGAAAGGTCGAAGCCCCCCGACAGGATCACCATCGTCTGCCCCATCGCCGCCAGCGCCAGCGTCATGCCGCCCGAGGCCATGAAGGACACGTCGAAATAGGTCAGCGGATAGGGGCTGATCGCATTGGTCAGCCCGAAGAGGCCAACAAAGACCGCAATCGCCACCAGCACCGCCTGATGGCGGCGCAGGTCCTGCCGGATGCGCGGGATCGAACCCTGCGGATGGCCCGTCATGCTCTGCGTGTTCATCATGCCGCTCCCGTCGTCAGGCTGGCGCCACCCAGCGCCGCCTCCATCATAGCCACCTCGGTGATCGCATCGCCCTCCAGCCAGCGGTCGACCCGGCCCTCGTAGAGCACCGCCACCCGATCGGAGAGGAACTCCAGCTCCGGGATCTCGGTCGAATGGAGCAAGATCGCCCCACCCGCCGCCGTGAAGGCGCGCATCATGTCGTAAAGCTGGTGCTTGGTGCCCACGTCGATGCCCCGCGTCGGGTCGAACAGCAGCAGGATGCGGCTCTGTGCCACCAGCCACTTTGCGATTGATATCTTCTGCTGGTTCCCGCCGGAGAACGCCCCGGCGGCCATGTATTGCGCCCGCTCATCCACCTCGACCACGTCGAACGCCTCCGCTGTGGCGCGGCTCTCGCGGGCGGCATCGATTAGCGGCCCCCGGTGGAACCGCCCGATCACCGGCAGGCTAGCGTTCAGCCGCCCGTTCAACTGCAAAAACAGCCCCTGCGTCTTGCGCTCCTCCGGTACGAGTCCGATGGCGACCGAGGGGTGCAGCGCATCGGCAGGCGACGCCAAATGCACCGGCGCCCCGTCCACGAGGATCTCGCCGCTCTTCAGCCGCTCCTCGCCAAAAAGCGCCGAAAAGAGGCTGTTCTGCCCCATCCCCTGCAACCCCGCCACGCCGAGTATCTCACCGGGCCGCAGCACAAAGGACACATCCCGCAGCTTCGGCCCCGCGCTCAGGCCGCGCACCTCCAGCACCGGCTCGCGGGCCTCCACCGCCGCCGCGTCGGGCTTGGCAGGAAAGGTGTTTTCCACCGAGCGCCCGATGATCAACTCGACCACCTCGGCATCGGTAAAGCTCTCCACCGCGCCGCTGCGAATGTGCTTGCCGTTGCGCAAAATGGTCATGTGGTCGCAAAACGCCCGCACCTCCGGCATCCGGTGCGAGATGAACAGCACCGTGACGCCCCTCGTTTTGGCCTTGGCGATGATATCGCCCAGCCACTGCACATCCCCGCCCGAGAGCGCCGAGGTCGGCTCGTCCAGCAGCAGGATGCGCGGGTTGCGATAGAGCGCGCGGGCAATCTCCACCTTCTGCCGCGTGGCCAAATCCAGCTCGCAGGCCAACGCACCCAGATCGACCCGCAGGTCGAGCCCGTCAAGAAATGCCCTGATCTCCTGCCGGCTGCTGCGCCGCCGCAGCACGCCGAGCGGGCCAACGCTGCCGCGCGGCAGCATCATGTTGTCCAGCACCGTCAAATCGGGGATCAGCGTCAGTTCCTGAAACGCCGTCTGTATCCCCGCCGCATGGGCCGCCCGCGCACTGCCCAAGGCCAGCGGTTCCCCATCCAGCAAGATCTCGCCCCGGTCCGGCTGGATCAGCCCCGAGAGCAGCTTCATCGTGGTGGATTTGCCCGCACCGTTCTCGCCCAGCAAGGCATGTACCGAGCCGGCCCGCACGGCAAAGCTCACATCGTCATTGGCGATGGTCGGCCCGTAGGCCTTGGTCACGCCGCGCAATTCGATCAGCGGCTTGCTGGTGTCGTCCGGGGTCATCTGTGCCTGCCTGCTGCTTGGGGTCGAACGGTCAGGCCACGCGCCCGGCCGCATCGGCTGGGCGCGTGGCTGTCTTTCAGCCTGCCGGACTCAGAGTTCCGGCTGGCCGACGAGGGCCGCGTTCAGCCCCACCTCCGGCGTCCCCGCCGAGAAGATCGAGGCAAACCAGCCGGGGTTGCTCACGATCGACGGCAGGAAGGCATTGCAGCCATCGCGCATCTCTTCCCACGAGCCGGTCTCGCAAAGCTGCACCGTGTCGCTGGTCACCACCGGCAGCGGCAGCGTGGTCAGCTTGGGCACCTCGGCGCCTTCCAGCATCGAGACCGCCAGCTTCAGCGCCAACGCGCCCGAATAGGGCGGCGAGGCATAGGAAATCCGGCGCGCGCCGAGCGGCATATAGGCGCCCGATGCACCCTCCACCTCGGTGCCCGCCGGCAGCATCTGAATGCGCCCGCCGTTGGAGCCCTCGCCCGCGCAGGGCAGCAGTTCTTCGGCGCTGCGCCCGGCCTCGAGCTGCATCGCATTGGCGGTGTAGCAGCCGACCTGCAGCCAAAGCCCGTCGATGTCATCCCAGCTGCGGGTCGACATCAATTTCGAAAGTTCGGTCCGCGCCACGGCCTGGCTCCACATGCCCACTGCCTCGCCCACAACCTCGACGCCCGCAGCCTCGAAAACCTCCTTGGCGGCGGCGGTCCGGGCCGCATCCACCGAGGTGCCCGGCACGCCGGTGAGCAGCATCACCTTGCCTTCGCCGCCCATTTCCTCAACCAGCCACTCGGCCGTCACCTTACCGGCCTCGGTCTGGTCGATGGTCACGTTGTAGGCGCAGGGCTCGGTGATCTCGCCGTCATAGGCAATCACGATCACGCCCTTGTCGCAGGCGTTCTTCACCACATTGTTCAGCGCCGTCGGCGAGATCGGAAAGACCACGATCGCATCGGCCCCTGATTGCACCATCGCGTTGATCTGCTGAATCTGCCGCTGCGCGTTCGGCCCGGCCACCTGCACCTGCAGGTCAATTTTGTCGGCCATGCTCTCATGCGCGGCCATTGCCTTCACCATGTTTGAGGCCTCGGCCTGCCAGTCATTGCCGATGTAGCTCATCGACAGGAAAACCTTGTGCTTCTCGTCCTGCGCGGTGGCAGCACCGGCGCAAAGGGCCAGCATCGAGGCCGCTGTCATCGCGCCCTTCAGTGTCTTGTTGAACATCAGAAATCCTCCCAAATTCTCCATGCCACATTTTGATTGCTGATTTTTGATCAAATGTCAAAGCGCGTTTTCAAGCGCCGCGAAACCTGCGATAAGAGGGGCAGCCAAGCCGGTGCGCCAAGCAGTTGAAAGGTAACATACATGGCCAATCTCGCCGGGCGCGCCCGCCCCCTCCGCAAGGAAACTTTGCAGAACCAGGTCTACCGCGAACTCTGCGAACTGATCCTCGAAGGCGGCCTCGCTCCGGGGGAATCGGTCACCGTGGCGAGCATCGCCGAGGCCTTCAACGTCAGCCCGATGCCGGTGCGCGAGGCGCTGACACGGCTGATGGAAGCCGGGGCGCTCACTGTCATCTCCGGCCGCTCCATCGGCGTGCCCACCCCCGATCCGGCGGCCTTCGAAGATCTCAAGAACGTGCGCATCGAGGTCGAATCCACCGCGCTCCGCTGGGCCATCGCCAACCGCGATGCCGCCTTCGAGGCCCGCCTCGCCGCGCTGCTGGAGGAGATGGACAAGGCCGAGCAAAACCGCGACCTGAAGGCCCATATCCGCACCAACTACGAGTTCCACTTCACCATCTACCGGCAAAGCGGCTCGGCGCTGCTTCTGGAGATCATCGAGAACTTCTGGCTCCGCGTCGGCCCCTACTTCCACGCCCTGCGCGAACGCGGCAACCTGCGGGTCTCCAACACCCACCACCGCCTGCTGCACAAGGCGATCTGCGAAGGCGACGCCACCGGCGCCACCGAGGCCCTCGCACAAGACATCCTCGCCGCCTACGACACGATGGCCGAAACCCTGCTGAAGGCAAAAGCCGCGCCGGGATAGGCTTGTCACCTCGCACGCAAGTAAGGGTTAGTAGGTAGGAAGGTGGTGGGTCGTGAGAGGCTCGAACTCCCGACATCTTCGGTGTAAACGAAGCGCTCTACCAACTGAGCTAACGACCCGGACCGGCGAGGGCTTTACCTTGAGATCCGCACCCGGATCAAGCCCCCGTGTCAGTTAAAGGCCCCGCGCTTTTCAGCGGCGGGGCCCCGAAACTGGTGGGTGATAAGAGATTTGAACTCCTGACATCTTCGATGTGAACGAAGCGCTCTACCACTGAGCTAATCACCCGTGGGGGGCGATTTAGCCGTTGTCGTCGTCCTCTGCAAGAGGCTTGGCCACAGTTTTTCGACGGAGTTTCAGCATCACCATCTCGCCGTTCGGCAGCTCTTTGCGCTTGTGCACCATGAGCTTGCCCAACTCGGGAATCTGCATGTCGGCCCCCTTGCCGATGATGTTGCCGATCTCGGCCAGCGTGGCCTCGACCACCGGCTTCACATCCTTGCGCTTCATCCCCGTGGCCTCGACCACGCTGTCGATCAGCGCGACCTTCTTCACCAGCCCCTCGGCCACCACTGGCTCGGCGGGGGTAACAACGGTGATGTCGGGCTTCGGCGTGTTTTCCACCACCTTCACAGGCGGCGTCTTGGCACCGGCTTTCCCCCGCGCGGCGTTGGTCTTGCGGTTGGGCGCGGTCTTGCCGCCGCCCGTGGTCTTGCGTGGTCCGGCCATCGGATGCCTCATCTGGTTCGTGCTGCTCTTGGGGCGCAGCCTAGCAAACCCTCGGTCATGCGCAATCTTGCTCTTGACCTCAACCATGGTTGAGCCCCCAGCTTGCCCGGCATGACCCGCACTGCACCCCCCTCTCCCGGCCCCGCCCTGCTTGCCCCCGGCACCCGCGGCCCCGTTCTGGCGATCTCCGCCGGGATCGGGATGCACGCCTTCAACGATCTGGCGATCTCCGCATCGATCCCCGTCGCGATGGAGGCGCTCGGCGCGCTGCCGATGCTGCCGCTGGTCTATGCGCTCTTCTTCATCGGGGTCGTCGCAGGCGGGGTGACCTCAGCCGAGATCCGCACCCGCATCGGCGCCCGTGCCACCGCCCTCGGGGCCGCCAGCGTCTTCCTGATGGGCATGCTGCTCACCGCCACCGCGCCCTCCGGGCTGGCATTCGGCGTCGGCCGGGCGCTTCAGGGCTTCTCCGACGGGGTGATCGCCGCGCTCTGCTACGCCCTCATCCCCCAGCTCTTCGCCGCCTCCATCGTGGCACGGGTCTTCGCAGTGGAGGCCACCGTCTGGGCGCTCGCCGCCGCGCTTGGCCCGCTGACCGGGGGATATGCCACCGAGCACGCAGGCTGGCCGCTGGCCATGCTCACCGGCCTGCCGGTGGCCCTCACCTTCCTCGTGACCGCCGCGCTCATCCTGCCCGCCCGCACCGCCGACAGCTTTGTCATCAAGCGCCGCACCCCGCTGCGCCCCGTCGCGCTCTGCCTCGCGGGCGCGGGCATCCTCGCCCTGCCCTCCGCCCTGCCTCAAGCGCCCGCCGCTGCCCTCGGGCTGCCCGCGGGCCTCCTTCTCATCGCCCTCGCGCTCTGGATCGACCGGCGCAAACCCCGGCCCCGGTTCTTCCCGTCCGAGGCCTTCACCCTCACGCCGATGGGCGCAGGCACATGGCTGATCTTCCTGATGCCGGTGGCGCAAAGCGTGTCGTCGATCTTCACCGCGCTCTGCACCCGCGCGATCTTCGGCCTCTCGACCGTGCTCACCGGCTGGGTGGTGGTGACAATGGCACTAAACTGGAGCCTCTGGGCAATGGTCGCGGGCCGCCTGCCCGCGCGGCGGCGCCTTGCCGCCCTGCGCTTTGCCCCCGCGCTGCAAATCGCCGGGGCCGCCTGCGTGGGCGCGGGCTTTGTCACCGCCACCCTGCCGCTGGTGCTGCTGGGCCAATCGCTCACCGGCGCGGCTTTCGGCTTCTCATGGGGACCAGCCAACCAGCTGATCATGGAGGCCGCGCCCGAGGCCGAGCGCCCGCGCACCGCCTCCTTCATGCCGACCGTGCAAACCATGGGTTTCGCCACCGGCGCCGGGCTCTTCGGCTGGATCGCGGGCGCCACCGGCCTGGTGCCCGGGCTGGCCTCCGGCACCCCTGCCATTCCGCTCGCCGCGCTCTGGGGCGTGGCCACCCTCACCGCCTGCGTCGCCCTGCTGGCCGCCCGCCGGTTGCACAGCGCCGATGGCCCGCAGCCCGATACGCCCCCGCCCGGCCCTCAGCCCGCCGCCTGAAGCCCGCGTTCCGCCTTCTGCCGCGCCTGCCGCGCCAGCGTCATCACATCCGGCCCGTCACAGCGCGGGATGACCCGGTAAATCGCCTCCACCGCGTTCTCCACCGCAAAGGCCACAAGCCCAACCGCGACGACGCCGAGCATCACCCGGCCAAAGGGCGCGGCGCGGATCTGCCCCAGCGCCTCGCCCACACCGCCCGCCGCCTGCGGATCGGCAGTGAGCGCGGCATAGCAGATCAGCACCCCGATCACGGCAATCACCACGCCTTGGGCGATGCAGCCGAACTTCAGCACCGGGTCGAGCCGCTCCGCCGTGGCCGTGACCCGGATGTGCTCCTTGTATTTCTCCGAAATCCCCTTGTAGCCGTAGTAAACGCCCGCCCCGATGGTCACGAGCCCCACCGCGCCCACCAGCCACGGCCCCAGCGGCATCGCCATCAGCTGCGCGGTCATGCTCTGGGTGCCACCGCCCTCGCCATCGCCGCCCCGCAGCGCCAGCCCGGCCACCGAAACACCAATCGCGCCATGAATGACCCCGGTCACAATCAGCCCGGCCCGCGCCACCACGCCCTTCAGGTCGCGTCCGTAGTCCTCAAGGTCGAGCGCCGCGTCGACCAGCCGCCAAACCATGTAGGCCCAAAGGCCGAGGGCAATGAGCCAGAGCAGCGGCGTGCCCCACCAATGCGCCTGCAAATCGGCCAGCGCATCGGTCGTGCCCTCCGCCTCCTGCCCCTCGACCGCAGCCACGAGCGCAAGCCCGCCAACCACCGTGTAAACCACCGCACGCGAGAGGTATCCCGCCCGCATCACCGGCACGACCCAAGCGGGACAGGTATCAGACATCGACACTCCTCCTTTGCTAAAAGGACGCGCCCACACCACTCCCGGTTCCCTCAGGGGCCGAAAAGTCCCACGGTCAGAATGAGCGCCAAACGATTTTGGCACGAGCATCGGCGCGCGATTTGTGGCCTGTTCAGGCGCGCCATCCCCGCGCCTTGATCACGCCCAAAGCCAACCGTAGGTAACCCAAACCTCTACGCGGAGTGACTTGGTGAAAAGATCGTCACGGGTTGGCCTGTTTGTTGTTCTGGGCCTCGCCACCCTCGGTGCAGGCTTCGGCCGGTATCTAAGCTATGTGCTCAACCCCGAAAGCCAGTCATCCGGCACCCCGCCGCCACCAATAAACACGGCAGTGCGCGCCAGCTTCCAAATCCCTGTCTCTCACCCCAAGCTCAGAAACCCGTCACCTTTCAAATATGTTGGAAAGGAAATGAGTTTTGACCATGTCTTCATCAAGGATGCCTACAAAACGGTCCCCAACGCGGAGGCCTGTCTCGCCAAGGTCGAGGGCTCGGACACGACGTTGAACCTGTTGGATTTGAAGTGGGCGTCTCTCAGATCTGATGAAGAGGTCAGGCTTTGCCTGTTCTACATCGCAGACATTCTGGGAAGCTCCGAAAGGACCGAGGCGTGGTTTCGTGCCCAAGAGATGCACGTTCATATCACGACAGTCCCGGGGAACTCCGAGCCACCAATGGCTCACACAATCCTACGCGCAACCTTCCCGGAGAACGTTCCGCAGTCATGCAGCCTCTACGACATGTTCGTTGACCCGATCTTCAACCCGTCCCGGTGGATCTGGAACATACGCCAAAACGCATCCGGGGTGCGGGTCGTCTATGCACGCGATGGCGCGATAAGGGATGTCGGAATAGAACGGGGCAGCTGTCTCAACTGAAATCGCCGATGCCTTGGCCTCAAAGCCCAGCGTCCATCGAGCCCGCCACGCGCCAACACTCCCCGCCTCCAGCAAAAAGGGGCCACCCGCGTGGGGCAGCCCCTCTTACTCGTTACCAACCCCTTACTGGCGCGCTTCGCAGAAGGCGCGTTCCAGGCTGTCGGAGGGCAACGGATCGCACCTGATCTGCGGCCCGAGGCTCGAGGCGTTCGGCAGCGCCGTCGACAGCGACGGGATGTAGGTGATCATCAGCAGGAAGACGAAGAGCACGGCGAGAAAGGGCGACGCCGCCTTTACCACCCGCATCATCGGCATCCCGGCCACGCCACTGGTGACAAAGAGGTTCAGTCCCACCGGCGGCGTGATCATTCCGATCTCCATGTTCACCACCATGATGATGCCAAGGTGGATCGGGTCGATACCCAGCTCCAAGGCGATGGGGAAGACCAGCGGCGCCACGATCACGATGAGGCCCGAGGGCTCCATGAACTGCCCGCCGATGAGCAGGATCACGTTCACGATCACGAGGAACATGATCGGCCCGAACCCGGCGCTCAGCATCGCCCCGGCGATCTGCTGCGGAATCTGCTCATCGGTCAGCACATGCTTCAGGATCAGCGCGTTGGCGATGATGAACATCAGCGTGACCGTCAGCTTGCCCGCCTCGAACAGCGTGTGCCGCGTATCAGGGTGGAAGAAGGCCGTGATCAGCGCCTGCGGCTTGGTCAGCAGGCTGGCCCGGGCCACCCCCTCACGCTCCGCCAGCGGCCCCATGTCACGGTAAACCCAGACCGCCACGATAAAGGCATAGACAGAGGCCACCGCCGCCGCCTCCGTTGGCGTGAAGATCGCAGGCGTGATCCCCGGAATGCCGTAGATCCCCACCATGATGATGACGATCAGCATCAAGCCCCAGAAGGCCTCGCCAAAGCTGCGGGCAATCTCGCCCCAGCCCTTCCACTCGCCCGCCGGCATGCCGCGCAGGATGGCCATCACGTAGATGGTCACCATCAGCATGACACCGGCCAGCAGCCCCGGAATGACCCCGGCGAGGAACATCCGGCCCACTGACACATCGGTCGCCGAGGCATAGACCACCATCACGATGGACGGCGGGATCAGGATGCCCAGCGTGCCCGCGTTACAGATCACGCCCGCCGCAAACTCCTTGGTGTAGCCCGCCTGCTTCATCGCCGCGATCACGATCGTCCCGATGGCGACCACCGTTGCGGGAGAGGAGCCGGAGAGCGCGGCAAAGAGCATGCAGGCAAAGACGCCCGCAATCGCCAGCCCGCCCCGCAGGTGCCCCACGCAGGCGATGGAGAAGCGGATGATCCGCTTGGCCACACCGCCCGTGCTCATGAAGCTGGAGGCAAGGATGAAGAAGGGAATGGCGAGCAGCGTGTAATGCCCCGCCATCGCCTGATAGAGGCTCTGCGCCACACTCGCGAGCGAGGTGTCGGAGAGCACCAGCAGAAAGACCATCGAGGATAGGCCGAGCGAGACCGCAATCGGCACGCCGATCATCAGCAGGCCGATGATCATCACGAAGAGAAGAACGACATCCATTATTTCTGCTCCGCGTCATGGGTTGCGGCCACGGCGGCCACTTCGTCTTCGGCCTCATGGCTCACGATCAGGCTCTCCTGCTTGCCTGCGATGATCCGCAGCGTCGCCTGGATCAGGCGGAAGAGCATCAGGGCCACCGCAAGGGGCAGCATGGCGTAGGGGATCAGCCGTGGCAGCTTCTCCCAATGCTCCCACTGATCCTCGGGGAAGCCCTTGTTCAGCGTGATCGGCTCCAGCCAGCGCAGCCACTCCAGCATCGGCACCTGATCGGTCATGTAAAAGCTGTTGTTGCGCGCGCCGGTGTTCAGCCCGGTCGGAAACCACCGGCCCTCGGTCGGCGGCAACCCGGCAAACGGCGCCCAGTAGTCCCACGCGCCCTTCATCAGCAGAATGGCATAGATGAGGCAGGCCGCCGCCGCGAGCAGCGCCATCACCCGCTGGCCCTTTTTCGGCAACATGCCGGTCAGCGCATCGACGCCCAGATGGGCGGTGATCTTGAAGGCATAGGCGATCCCGAACAGGACCAGCCACGCAAAGAGGATCAGCACCACCTCCTGCCCCCAGATCAACGACGAGTTGAAGGCGTAGCGCAACACCACGTTCACGAAGGTCAGGATCGTCATCAGCCCCAGCAGGAGCGCGATGAAACTTTCCTCGAATGTATTGATGATCCGGCCCAGCTTGGAGCCTTCCCCGGCATAGGACGACATCTGCGTGCCTCCCCCATTGTCCCCAAAAAGCGCTGCCCGCTTGCAGCACGGCCCCGCGCTCTCTGCGCGAGGCCGTATTTTTCAATCAAGCCATAGGCTTAGAACGAGGCGTTGATCTCCTGAGCGGCGGCGATGTTGTCCGCACCCACGTCACCCTCGAACTGCTCCCACACCGGCTTCATCGCGTCGACCCAAGCCTGACGCTGCTCGGCGCTCAGCTCGCGGATCTCGCCACCGGCATCCAGAACGGCCTGACGGGCTTCCTGGTCCACGCCACCCACGGCCGCGTTCCGCTCGGCGGTCACTTCGGTGAGGATGGTCAGCAGTTGGTCGCGCACATCGGGCTCGAGGCTGTCCAGCCAGTCGACGGAGGCCACGACGAGGTAGTCGATGATGCCGTGGTTGGTCTCGGTGGTGCCGTCCTGCACCTCAAAGAACTTCTGGCCATAGATGTTGGACCAGGTGTTCTCCTGACCGTCCACAACGCCCTGCTGCAGCGCGCCGTAAACTTCCGAGAAGGCCATCGGCTGCGGCGAGGCCTGCAGCGCTTCCATCTGGGCAACCAGCACGTCGGAGGGCTGCACGCGGAACTTCAGGCCAGCGGCATCGCCCGGCTCGACCAGCGGCTTGTTGGCCGAGAACTGCTTCATGCCGTTGTGCCAGAACTCGAGGCCCTGAAGGCCGCGGCGCTGCATGGAGTCCTTCATCGCCTGACCGGTGTCGGAGTTCTGGAAGGCGTCCACGGCGTCGATGTTCTTGAACATGAACGGCAGGTCGAAGATGCGGAACTGCTTGGTGAAGGTCTCGAACTTCGACAGCGAGGGCGCGGCCAGCTGCACGTCGCCCTGAAGCATGGCTTCGAGAACCTGGTCATCGTTGTAGAGAGTGGAGTTCGGGTAGACCTCGACACAGGCCTTGCCGTTCATCTCTTCGTTCACCCGCTCCATGAACAGGCTGGCAGCGATGCCCTTGGGGTGACGGTCGGTGTTGGTGACGTGGCTGAACTTGACGACGATCTCGCCATCGTCGCAGGCGGCAAAGCCCGCACCGGCAGACATGACCAGCGCCACGGCGGTGGCGGAAAGGGTCGCGAATTTCATATGGATGTCCTCCCAGACATGTTTGGTTTCAGCGCCTCCCAGCGCCTGCCGGAGCAAACAACCAAGCGCCACTCCCCCGCAAGCCCTCCTTGCATGGCACCAAAAACCGCCCTCAACCCCCTGTTATAAATCGCATTTCCCAAACTCCCCCAAGGTCACCTGCGCCCAAGCGTCCCTTTTCCCACACACGCCACCCGCGCACCTGTGCGGATTTCCGCACATTTCACCCACTCCTGCTTCGGAGCCCTCCACTGACGACAGAGCGGATGCGCAGCATCTGCGGAGTCGGGGTCGCCTGACACCCCAAGGGACGACGGGCAGACCGGGGTCAATGAAAATCGCCGAGGGCCCCCTCCGGGGATACGGCTATTTTCGTTGATGCCGGGCGGCACGTCGGCCATCCCGGAGTCAGGTGATGGAGGTCTTCGAAGAAGGTTCCTGCTTTGGTGAGTCCCGAGCTGAAACCGCCCTGTCCACCCGCGCAGGCCGTGCGTGGCGGAACGGGGTGGGTGGGCGGGCGTTCCGCCACGCACGGCCCAACCTCAGAGCAAAACGCCCCTACTCGACCCGCGCTGCCGCCACGATCTCGCCCGGCCCCGGCTTCTGAACTATCACCACCGCAGGCTCCTCACCGGGGGCCTCGACCCGCAGCTCCAGCGCCTCGGCACCGTCCCACTCGCCAAGCACCTGCCAGTCGCGCACGATGTTGTGGTAATTCACCGTCAGCCCGGCGTTCTCGCCGCGCTTGATCGCCACGGTCTCTTCCGGCGCATAGCGCACCAGCTGCACTACCAGCGCGCCTTGTGCCGGCACCGGCACCGTGCCGTCGATCTCCACCTCACCGCCATCGCGGCGGGCGGTCAGCTGCATCACGGCAGGCCGCGCCTTGTGCACCTGCAACAGGTCCACCACGTCCATCGGCCGGGCGCCGACCACGTGGTCCACCCCGGCAATCACCATCTGCGGCGTGTAGATCGTCCGCGCGCCCGCCTTGGCCGCATAGGCCTTCTGGCGTTTGGTATGCTCGGGCCGGGCAAAGGCATCCTTCCAGCCGATGTAATCCCAGTAGTCCACATGCAGCGCCAGCGCGATCACGCCCGGTTTCTTCGCCAGCTTGGCCAGGATCTCATCCGCCGGCGGGCAGCTGGAGCAGCCCTGACTGGTGTAGAGTTCCACCACCACCGGCGGCTCGGCCGCGGCGGGACCGGCGAACGCCGCGCATGCGACCATGGCTCCAAGGAGCTTTTTCATGCCTGATTTCAAGGCCATATCATCCTGCCAATGTCATCCCTTATACAGGGTTTAGACCCATAGGCCCCGAAGCGCCAATCAACGAAACGCGAGAGATGTGACAGCGCCGCCTCCCCGGCCCCTCCCGCAATTCTCTCGCGCCTCCCCCTTGAAATCCGTTTTGCATACCACAGTATACAAAATAGACCCGGCGCGTTTGAACCTGCTTGCGGGGTGGCGCGTTGAGGGGATAATGAAAACAGGTGCAGCCACCGAAGCCAAGGGAGCCCCCCATGCCAATCACCGTCGGCCACGATACCTCCAAAACCCGCAAGACCCTCACCGTCGGCAGCCAGTCGGTCGATTACTACTCGATCCCCGCCGCCGAGGCCGCCGGTCTGGGCGATTTCTCCAAGCTCCCCGCCGCGCTGAAGGTGGTGCTGGAGAACATGCTCCGCTTCGAGGATGACAAGACGGTCTCGGTCGATGACATCAAGGCCTTCTCCGAATGGGCCGAGAAGGGCGGCAAGAACCCCCGTGAAATCGCCTACCGCCCCGCCCGCGTGCTGATGCAAGACTTCACCGGCGTCCCCGCCGTGGTCGACCTCGCCGCCATGCGCGACGGCATCAAGAACCTCGGCGGCGACCCGCAAAAGATTAACCCGCTCAACCCCGTGGACCTTGTGATCGACCACAGCGTGATGATCGACGAGTTCGGCAACCCCCGCGCCTTCCAGATGAACGTGGACCGCGAGTATGAGCGCAATATGGAGCGCTACACCTTCCTCAAGTGGGGCCAGTCGGCGTTCAACAACTTCCGCGTCGTGCCGCCCGGCACCGGCATCTGCCATCAGGTGAACCTCGAGTATCTGGCCCAGACGGTCTGGACCGACACCGACCAAGACGGCAAGGAAGTCGCCTACCCCGATACCCTCGTCGGCACCGACAGCCACACCACCATGGTCAACGGCGCCGCCGTGCTCGGCTGGGGCGTGGGCGGCATTGAGGCCGAGGCCGCCATGCTCGGCCAGCCAATTTCCATGCTCATCCCCGAGGTCGTCGGCTTCGAGCTGACCGGCAAGATGGTCGAGGGCACCACCGGCACCGACCTCGTGCTGAAGGTCGTCGAGATGCTTCGCGCCAAGGGCGTCGTCGGCAAGTTCGTCGAGTTTTACGGCTCCGGCCTCGATACCCTGCCCCTCGCCGACCGCGCCACCATCGCCAACATGGCCCCCGAATACGGCGCCACCTGCGGCTTCTTCCCGATCGACGGCGAGACCCTCCGCTACCTGCGCAACACCGGCCGCGATGAAGACCGCATCGCGCTGGTCGAGGCCTACGCAAAGGAAAACGGCTTCTGGCGCGGCTCCGATTACGCCCCCGTCTACACCGACACCCTGTCGCTCGACATGGGCACCATCGTTCCGGCCATCTCCGGCCCCAAGCGCCCGCAGGATTACATTTCGCTCGACAAGGCCGCTCCGGCCTTCGCCAAGTTCATCGACGGCCTGCGCGCTGCCAAGGACGCCTCCGCCAAGGAAGAGGTCCGCTGGGAGGGTGAAGGCGGCGCGCCTGAGCCGCGCGACATCCCGGGCGACACCGGCAACCACAAGAAGGGCTGGTATCGCGACGCAGAGGAAGCCTCGCATCAGCTGCATGACGGCTCCATCGTGATCGCCTCGATCACCTCCTGCACCAACACGTCCAACCCCTATGTGATGATCGGCGCAGGCCTCGTCGCCCGCAAGGCGCGCGAAAAGGGCCTCACCCGAAAGCCATGGGTCAAAACCTCGCTGGCCCCCGGCTCGCAGGTGGTCTCCGCCTACCTCGAAGCCGCCGACCTGCAAAAAGATCTAGACGCCATCGGCTTCAACCTCGTCGGCTACGGCTGCACCACCTGTATCGGCAACTCCGGCCCGCTGGAGGCGCCGATCTCCAAGGCGATCAACGATTACGACCTCGTCGCCACCTCGGTGCTGTCCGGCAACCGCAATTTCGAGGGCCGGATCTCGCCCGACGTGCGCGCCAACTACCTCGCCTCCCCGCCCCTCGTGGTGGCCTACGCGCTGGTGGGCGACATGAACGTCGATATCACCTCCGAGCCGCTCGGCGAGGATCAGGACGGCAACCCGGTGTATCTCAAGGATATCTGGCCCTCCCAGCAGGAGGTCGCCGAGCTGGTCGAACAGACCGTCACGCGTGAGGCCTTCCAGTCCAAATACGCCGACGTGTTCAAGGGCGACGAGAAGTGGCAGGGCGTCGAAGTTCCCCAGCAGGAAACCTACGACTGGCCAGCCACCTCCACCTACGTCCAGAACCCGCCCTACTTCCAAGACATGACGATGGACACCAAGCCGATCGAGAACATCGAAGGCGCCAAGGTGCTCGCCGTCCTAGGCGACATGATCACCACCGACCACATCTCCCCCGCCGGTTCCTTCAAGGAAACGACCCCGGCCGGCAAGTACCTCACCGAACGGCAGGTGCCCGTGCGCGAGTTCAACTCCTACGGTTCCCGGCGCGGCAACCATGAGGTCATGATGCGCGGCACCTTCGCCAACATCCGCATCAAGAACGAGATGCTCGATGGCGTCGAAGGCGGCTACACCAAGGGCCCCGATGGTGAGCAGACCTCGATCTACGATGCCGCGATGGCATGGCAGGAGCAGGGCACGCCGCTGGTGATCT
Organism: Vannielia litorea; assembly: GCF_019801175.1. Classification (NCBI taxonomy): domain Bacteria; kingdom Pseudomonadati; phylum Pseudomonadota; class Alphaproteobacteria; order Rhodobacterales; family Paracoccaceae; genus Vannielia; species Vannielia litorea. Next base: position 1,127,357 of record NZ_JAHVJR010000001.1, on the reverse strand, counting down.
TCGGCGGCGAGCAATACGGCGCGGGCTCCTCGCGCGACTGGGCCGCCAAGGGCACCGCCCTTCTGGGCGTCAAGGCGGTGATCGCCGAGAACTTCGAGCGCATCCACCGCTCCAACCTCGTCGGCATGGGCGTCATCCCCTTCGAGTTCACCGGCGGCGACACCCGCAAGACCCTCGGCCTGACCGGTGAAGAAACCGTCTCGATCAAAGGCCTCGTCGGCGTCAAACCGCTCCAAGAAGTGCCCGCCGAGATCACCATGGCCGACGGCACGGTGAAAGAGATCACCCTCAAGTGCCGCATCGATACCGCCGTGGAGGTGGAATACATCGAAAACGGCGGCGTGCTGCATTACGTTCTGCGCAACCTCGCCAAGGCCGCCTGAGCCGAACGGCACCGCACCCCATCAAAGGCCCCGCCCCACCGGCGGGGCCTTTTCTTTCTAATCGGGTCATGCAGGGTAGGCGCAATCCAGACACCGGAGACGACCCCATGAAGATCGACACACCGGAGTTCAACGCCGCCATCGACGACATCGAACACCGCCACGCCGAAACCGGGCCGGACATCGCCTTCCTCACGCTTTCCACCTGTATGGGGAACGATAGCAACTGCGGCTGGACGGGTTGGCTTCTCGAAGCAGCCTTCGACAGCAAGCTCAAAAGCGGCCTTTATCCGATAGGCTGCAAGCCGGTTCCTGCAGTGAACAACCAGATCTGCCCCTCCTGCAAAGACACCCTGTTCCGCACGGGCCTGACGCGCCAGCTCACCTTGGCTGCGGATCAACCAGACGCGTAGCGTTGCCCAACCAGATCAAGGATCGGCCGAAGACCGACGCGTGAACCGGAAGTCTTGGCTACCCGCACCGCCTTCGGCTCCGGGCAGGAACTCACCCCGTCCAACGCCGCCTTCGCCGCCCGCCGCGCCTCTCGGCGCCCGCGAAACGGCCCGAGGCTGCGCGTGTTCTCCGGCACGTCCATATCCACGAGCCAGGCGATCCAACCGCCCGCCTCGCGCGTCAACTCGATCACCGTGGAGCCGCGCGTGGGCAGCGGCGTGTCGAGAAGGAGTGAAACTGCAAAATGTCTGGGCAGGGTCATGGCAAAATTCCCTTGAATGACTTCATAAATGAATGCCCCCAGCCTCCCACACGCCCCCTGCCCCGCGCCATCCCCCGCCCGCCGAACTCACGGCGATTTCCCTGCACGTTCACGCTCCCACGGCCCGCCTGCTCAAACGCAAAACGCGGGCCAGATCGGCCCGCGCCCGCGTCACTTAGCCGGCACAACGGCCGGCGCCCTCAGCACTGAAAAATCGCGCCGGTGCAGGTGCCGTCCCCGGTATCCATCACGTCCTTCTCCTTCTTTTCCTTCTTCTTTCTCTTCTTCTCCTTCTTTGCCGCCTCCTCGGCTTCCTCCTCGGTCGCGAACTCCTCGATCCAGTCGTAATCGGAATCCTTGGTGTCCTTCACCGTCGCCAGATACGTCCCGCGAAGCGTTTCGGTCACGTCGGTCTTGAGCTTGGCAGAGGCCGGCGCGCCCGCGAGCACCGGAAGGACGCAGAGCGTGGCGGCAAAGGTGGTTTTCAAAAAGGTCATGGAAATCCTCATGGTTTGAATAGGTGCCAAAATCGGCCCGCTCAACCTGCCGCGGAGCCATTACCCCCTCTATGAAGACACGGCTTTTTCACGTCAGATAAACGCTGTGCGCACGCGGCATAAACGCCGCTGTGCGCCCGCTATGAATCCCGGTCTAGACCTGGGTCGATCGGGGTGCCCGCGCCGCGGCCACCAGCAACCCGTCGATCGCCTGCTCGTCGACACCGAGACGCCGCGCAACATATGGCTTCCTGTCCTCCAAGTGCTCCCGTGCCATGCCCGGGATCAGGAAAAGGTCCACCACTTGCCAGACAAGCCCGGCCAGCACCAACGGGATGCCGACATAGGCGATGCTCAAAAGCAGCCCGCCCCAGAGCAAGCTCACCAACACGAAGCCCGAGCGCATCCGTCCAAGGTAGAACCGATGGGCCGCCACGCCGCCGCCGAACACCAAAAACGCATAGGCCGCCGCCAGAGACTTCTTCTCCCGCCTCATTTCCCGCGCCACCTGCGCCGCCAAACGCGCCTCACGTTCCATGGTTACTGCACTCTTTTCTGTCGCCCTTTTCTTACATCGCTCCTTCCTATGGCCCGCGAATGGCAGACGACCGGCAATTTCGGGCCCGCCTCCCCCTCCCCCCCGCGCGGTGCTATGCTGCGAGCCGGGCATCAGGGGAGGATGGGCCATGAGTGACGACCGCATCGAAGTCGAGAACGTGAACACACCGGGCAAAACCACCCGCGTGAACCGTCCCAAGTTCGAGGCCATGCGCGCGGCCCTGCTCTCGGTCCTGCCCACCGCGCCGCCGGGGATGAAGGTGGCCGACGCCAAGGAAGCCCTGCTGCCCGCTCTGCCCGGCGATCTCTTTCCGGGCGGCGACACAGCCGGCTGGTGGCTGAAATGCGTGCAACTCGATCTGGAGGCCAAGGGCACAATCGCCCGCGCCGAGGCCCCGCCCGTCCGCCTCTACAAGACCTGAGCCCAGACAGAAGAAGACCCCGGCCACGGGGAGGAATGCCGGGGTCTTCTCACAATGTCGGGCGAGTGGCGCCCGGAGTAGCCGGTAACGGGGAGGTCCGGCCTGTCTTGGTCTCAAATGCTTGCCTGAAATGGCTTGCGTACTTGCAAATCTCGGTCTCTAAAATCTGCGGTCCACCACGGCCCGCACCGACAGCTTTGCCACCCCGCCCCGAGTCGCGCCACGCCCGCCCCGGCGCTTTCACCGCCAATTCACGCCTGATTAACGCTGGGGCAACCCGCGCGCCGCAAAAGCCCGTCGCCGCGCCGCAGAGCCACCGCCCAACTGCATTTTCTTGCCGAAAATATCCATCCCGGCCCGCGCCACTCGCGCAGCCAGCCGATGTAGCACGCGCCGCGCCGCTACTCCCCGAGCGTGACCTCGATGCCCGCAGCCTCCAGCGCAGGCCCGAGGTCGCGGGCATAGCTGGATGAGGTCACCGGCCCCGCCACGCGCAGCACGATCCGGCCCTCGCCGTCGATCAGGTAGGTCTCCGGCACACCGTATACGCCCCAGCCAAACCCGTTGCGCCCCTCGGTATCGGCCCCGATGGCGGCATAGGGGTTGCCCAACTCGGCCAGAAACGCCGCCGCCTTTGCCGGGTCGTCCTTGTAGTTGATCCCGTAGATCGGCACCCCCGCCTCGGCGATGGCCACGAGGTTCGGATGCTCCACCCGGCAGGGCGCGCACCAGCTGGCCCAGAAGTTCACCAGCTTCAGCCCGTCGCCCGCCAGCAGCTCCGCTGTCAGCTCCGGCTGCCCGGCAAAGCCGTCCAGTGCCAGCTCCGGCGCGGGCTTGCCGATGAAGGTCGAGGGCAAGGCCTCCGCCGCCTCCGGGTCCGCCTTGTTCGCCATCAGCTTGGGCAGAAAGATCGCGCCCAGCAGCAGCGCCACCACCGCGAAGGGCACAAAATAGAGCGGCTTCATTTGCGCGCCTCCTCCATCGCCCTCAGCCGTGCGCGCACCTTCGCGCCGTTGCGGATCGAGAGCCAGACCAGCCCGCCGAGGATCGCGATGGAGCCGCCATAGGCCGCCAGAACTTCGCCTGCGTATTTCCCCAACTCAGGCATCCGCCATCCTCGCCCGCGCTTCCAGCGCCTTGATCCGCCGCGCCCGGATCTCCGTGCGCGTACGCAGCAGCACCAGCGCGATGAAAAGCAGCACGAAGCCCGCCATGCTCACGAAGAGCGGCACAGCGTAAACATTGCTCACCTTCTCCTCCGTGTCCGCGCCTGTCACCGCGCCCGCCCGCAGCACCGAGGCGCCCTGATGCAGCCCCTGGTTCCAGAAGTTCACCGCGTACCGGCTCAGGATCGCAAAGACCGAGCCAACGAGGCAGAGCACAGAGGTCAGGTCGGCCGCGGTGTCCGGGTCGTCGATCGCCGCCCAGAGCGCCATGTAACCGAGGTAGAACAGGAACAGGATCAGGAAGGAGGTCAGCCGCGGGTCCCACGCCCACCATGTCCCCCACATCGGCTGGCCCCAAACCGCCCCGGTAAAAAGGGCGATCAGCGTCATCGCCACGCCCACAGGCGCCGCCGCCTTGGCCGCCAGCGCGCTCACATGATGCCGCCGCACGACCCATATCAGCGAGCAGACCAGCATCATCGCCCATGCGTTGATCGCCATCATCGCCGCGGGCACATGCAGAAAGATGATCTTCACCGTCGCGCCCTGCTTGTAATCCTCCGGCGTCGCGAAAAAGCCCCAGGCCACGCCCGCCAGCGTCACCACGGCAGCGGCCACGGCAAAAGCGGGCAGAATCCGCCCGCTGGTGGCCATGAACTTCACCGGATTTGCATATTCCCAAAGCGACATGCCGCGCACCCTAGGCCCCGTCCCGTTTCGGCTCAATACACATACCCCGGAGGTCCTTAGCGCAAGTTGATACGTATTGCCGCAGCCGAGGCGAAGGGCAGCAGCGCCACCGCCCCCGCCGCCAACCCGCCAAGCAGCGCCAGCGGCGTGCCCACGGCAAAGGCCTCCGCGCCCCGCCGCGCCACCTCGGCCCCGAAGATCAGCACCGGCACATAGAGCGGCAGCACGATGAGGCTCAAGAGCAAGCCCCCCCGCTTCAGCCCCACCGTCAGCGCCGCCCCGAAGCAGCCAATGACCGAGAGCGCGGGCGTCCCCACCGCCAGCGACACCGTCAGCCACACGAAACCCGGCCCCGGCAGGTGCAGCAGCACCCCCAGCACCGGCGCGGCCAGCACCAGCGGCAAGCCCGTAGTCAGCCAATGAGCCAGCGCCTTCACCGCCACCACGCCCTCCATCGGCACCGGCGCGGACGCCAGCAGGTCCAGCGAGCCGTCCTCGTAGTCGAGCGCAAAGATCCGGTCGAGCGAGAGCAGACAGGCCAGCAGAGCGCCCAGCCAGAGCACCCCCGCCGCGATCTCGCCCAGCACGTCAGGCTGCGGCCCGACCGCGAAGGGCACCAGCACCACGACAATCAGAAAGAACGCCAGCGCCAGCCCAAAGCCGCCGCCCGCGCGGACCGCCAGCCGGATGTCCCTGATCAGCAAGGCCCTCACAGGAAAGCCTCGTCAAACCCGCCCGGCGCGGCCCGCTCCACCGCCTTGTAGCCGCCAAGCTCCAGCACCCGCGCCTCCTCCAGCCCGAGCGAGATATGCGTGGCGATCACCGCCGCCCCGCCCGCCGCCACATGCGCGCGCACCACTCCGGCAAAAAGCGCAACCGAGTCCGCATCGAGCGAAACCGTCGGCTCATCCAGCAGCCACAGCGCCCGGCCCGTCACCAGCAGCCGCGCCAGCCCCAGCCGCCGCTTCTGCCCTGCGCTCAGGCTCCCGGCCTGCCGCTCCGCCAGCGCCGCAAGGTTCATCCGCTCCAGCGCGTCCCCCACCTCAGCCCCATGCAGTTCCGCCCAGAAGCCAAGGTTCTCCCGCACCGTCAGCGTGGCCTTCAGCCCGTCCGCATGGGCCGCATAAGCGGCGCCCTCGCTGTCCACCGCGCCCTCCAGCGGCTCGGCCAGCCCGGCCAGCACCCGCAGCAGCGAGGTCTTGCCCACACCGTTCGGCCCACGCAGCACCAGCACCTCGCCGGGCGCCAGCTCAAACGTCAGGCCCTCCAGCACCGGCACCCCGCCGCGCGCCACGGCCAGCCCCTCTGCCCGCAAAAGGCTCAAACGCCGCCCACCGGGATCAGCGCCGCCGCCACCCTGCGGCCCTCGCTCAGCAGCACGTTGTAGCTGCGCGCCGCCGTGGGCGAGGCCATCACATCCAGCCCCTGCCCGGTCAGTTCCACTGCCTCCCGCAGGCTGCGAGGCACCGGGGCAATCTCGCTGCCCATGCCAAGAAACAGCACATCGACCCGCCCGGCCATCTCCACCAGCGCGGCCACATCCTCCAGCCCGGCCCAGTCATGCAGCCCGCCCGGCCCCAGCAGCACCGGGCCGCGCACAACCTCGCCGCCCACGCGCCAGAACCCGGGCCCGTAGCCCTCCACCGGCATCTCGCCCCTGAACTCGACTTCATTGATCCGCATGGCAGCCTTAATCGCCAAAGATCGGCAGCCCCGCAAGGGCCGAGGCAATGAAGACCCCGTAGGCCACCGCGCGATAGAGCCGCGCCTTCTCAGGGTCGAACAGCGCCTGACCGGCGAGGTTGCCCGCCACATAGGACGGGATCAGCATCAGCCCCAGCGCGATCCCGGGCCACACGAGCACGCCGCGCAGGGCAAAGACCACGCCCAGCATGGCCACAAACAACAGCATGAACAGCAGCGTCGTCGCCCGCACCCGTTCGGGCCGGTATTGCCCGCCGAGATAGGCCAGCACCACCGGCGGGCCGGGCATGCCGACGAAACCGCCCAGAAAGCCCGAGGCCGCACCCACCCCGATCAGCCCCTTCGGCCCCAGTTCCACATGGTGCCGCCAGCCCGAGATCAGCAGCGCCACCAGCGCCAGCGCGAGCCCCGAGACGCCCCATCTGAATACCGCCGGGTCCGAGGCCGTCAGCGCATAGGTGCCCAAAGGCAGCGCCACCACGCAGCCCGCCAGCATCCAGCCCAGATCGCGTCCGCGCACATCACGGATGGCACGCGGCAGCACCGGGGCCGAGCCGGCCACATCCACCGCGATCACGGCGGCCAGCACCCAGAGCGGCGGCAGAAAGATCGAGGCCAGCGGGATGAACACCATACCGGTGCCGAAGCCCGCGAACCCGCGCACCAGCCCGGCCAGCCCGATGATCGCCACCAGCCACCAGAAGCCCTCAATGGCCCAGGCCTCCTGAAACGCACTCACCATCGTTGCAGGTCGGGAATTGTCCCGACGCCCCGCGACATCCGGCACATCACAAGCCGTGCAGCGCCGAGCCGCGGGCGGGCGCTCGCAACAGATGCGCATGGCACTTTATGGTGACGTTGTAGCTCGACCTCCGTGGTCAGCGCAGCCTTCACCAAAGCGCCGCCCCGGGGGGCGGGTCGGCGCTGCACGGCGGCTGCGCCTTGATTCCGTGCAAGTGCCATGCTCACCTCACAGCCCTCCATCTCCCCCTCACCACAGCGGCAGGCTCATCACCACCGCCAGCCCGATCAGCCCATAAGCCACCTGCCGGTACAGCCCCTCGCGCTCCGGCCGAAACAGCCCCTGCCCGGTCAGCGCCCCCGCCATGTAGACCGGCAGCACCAAGACCGCCATCCACAGCGCCTCCATGCGGATCAGCCCCTGCACCCAGAGCATCGGCAGCAGCAACATCGAGAGCAGCGTCAGAAAGGAGATCGTCGAGGCCCGCACCTCCGCCGCACTGCCCTGCCCGCTCAGCTTGAACAGGATCATCACCGGCCCGGTCAGCCCCGTCGCGCCGCCCAGAGCGCCCGAGGCCGCGCCCACGCCGATGAGGGCGCCGCGCGTGTCCTGCGTCTTGCGCCGCCACCCGGCCACCAGCGCCGCCAGCGTCAGCGCCGCCACGCCGCAGATGCCCCAGCGCATCAGCTCCGGGTCCACCACCTTCAAGAGCCACACCCCCAGCGGCAGACCCACCAGCGAGGCCGCCAGCAGCACGCCCGTGTCCCGCTTGTCCGCCAGCTTCAACGCGCGCGGCAGCACTGTGACCACCGAGGCCAGCCCCATGCAGGCCTCCAGCGTCACCGCCTCCACCGGCCCCACCCGCGCGGCGGCCACCGGCATGAAGATCAGCGCCGCGCCAAAGCCCGCGAAGCCATAGGCCAGCCCAGCCGCCAGCGCCGCCACCAGCACCCAGCCAAGGCCGGGTGTGGCCAGCGCCGCGACGAGCGGTTCAGGCATCCGAGGTTGAAAACTGCGTGCCGCCCGGCCCGCCGTCCGACGGCTTCGACCAATCCCGCTTGGTGCCGAGCATCAGCACCACGTTCTTGGCCACGTAGACCGACGAATAGGTGCCCACGATCACGCCCCATGTGATGGCAAAGACGAAACCGCGGATCACGTCCCCGCCCAGCACCAGCAGCGCAATGAGCGCAATCAGCGTGGTGCCAGAGGTCATCACCGTCCGGCTCAGCGTCTCGTTGACCGACAGGTTCATCACGTCCTGCAGGGCCATCTTCTTGTACTTGATCAGGTTCTCCCGCACCCGGTCGAAGATCACCACGGTGTCGTTGATCGAGTAGCCCACGATGGTCAGCAGCGCCGCGATGGTCGCAAGGTCAAACCGGATCTGCAGCACCGCAAACAGGCCGATGGTCAGCAACACGTCATGGAACAGCGCCACAACGGCGCCGAGCGAGAACTGCCACTCGAAGCGCAGCCAGATGTAAACCATTATCGCCCCAAGCGCCGCCAGCACGGCCAAAACCGCGCTCTGCACCAGCTCGCCGCTTACCTTGGGGCCGACGCTCTCGACAGAGGTGAACTGGATGGTCTCATCCACCCCCTTCAGCGCGGCCTCGACATTGGCCACCATCTCGTTCTCTGCACTCTCCGCGCCTTCCTGCGCCTGAATGCGCAGCATCGCCACATGTTCGTTGTCGGCAAAGGTCGGGTCATAAACCTCGCTGATCGCCACATCGCCCAGCTCAAGCGGCTGCAGCGCATCGCGATAGGCCGCCACGTCCACAGGCTGCTCCGCCTGCGTCCGGATCGTCGTGCCGCCCTGAAAGTCGATGCCGAAGTTCAGGCCCATCAGAGCCCATGCCACGACCGAAAGCACCATCAGCACCATCGAGGCCCCAAAGGTCACCTTGCGGGCGGCGAAGAAGTTGATGTTGGTCTCTTGGGGAACCAGTCTCAAACGCATCGCTTACACCTCAATCGTCTTGGGCCGCGCCCGTTCGAACCATGTCACGATCAGCAGCCGCGTCACGTAGATCGCGGTGAAGACCGAGGTGATGATCCCGAGCGCAAGCGTCACCGAGAAGCCCCGCACCGGGCCGGAACCGAGCACGAAGAGGATCGCGGCGGTGATGAAGGTGGTGATGTTCGCGTCGATGATCGCGCTCAGCGCCTTCTCGTAGCCGAGCGAAATGGCACGGCTCGGCCCCTTCGCGGTTTTCAGCTCTTCGCGTATTCGTTCGAACACCAGCACATTGGCGTCCACCGCCATACCGATGGTCAGCACGATCCCGGCGATCCCCGGCAGCGTCAGCGTAGCGCCGATGGTGCTGAGCAGGCCAAAGATCAGGCCCACGTTGATAAGCAGCGCGATGTTGGCGAAAATCCCGAAGAGCCCGTAGCTGAGCGCCATGAACACCAGCACGGCGGCAAAGGCCACAACGCAGGCAATGGCGCCCGCGCGGATGCTGTCCGCCCCAAGCTCGGGGCCAATCGTGCGCTCTTGCAAAAAGTCCATGCCCGCAGGCAACGCACCCGCGCGGAGCAGCACCGCAAGGTCGGAGCTTTCCTGCACGGTGAAGTTGCCCGAGATGATGCCGGTGCCGCCCGGAATATGCTGCCGGATCACCGGCGCGCTGATCACCTCGCCATCAAGCACGATGGCAAAGGGGCTGCCCACGTTCTCGGCGGTGTAATCCCCGAACTTGCGCGCCCCGCTGGCATTGAACCGGAAGTTCACCGCCGGCTGGCCGTTCTGGTCGAAGTCGGGCTGCGCGTCCACCAGCTCTTCGCCGGTGACTACCGGGTTCTCCTCCAGCACGTAATACACGCCCTCTTCCGAGGGGTCGGCGCTTGGCAGGGTCACAGTGCGGCCAGTGGCGTCTGCATCGGGGCTGGAGACCCGCTGCACCACCGGATGGAAGGTCAGCTTGGCGGTGGTGCCAATCAGGTCTTTCAGCTCCTGCGCCGAGCCGATGCCCGGCACCTGAATGATAATACGGTCGCTGCCCTGCCGCTGAATCGTCGGCTCGCGGGTGCCGACCTCGTCAACCCGGCGGCGGATGATCTCGAGGCTCTGCTGCACAGTGCGCTGATCGCTCAGCTCGCGCTCGGCCTGGCTCAGCTGGACCACCAGCACATCACCCTCGGCACTCACCTCGATATCGGTCGCGCCCGGATAGGAGAGCGAAACCACCTGCCGCGCCAGCCCCCGGACCTTGTCCATCGCGGCGGCCATCTGGTCGGAGTTCTGAACCCGAATGCGCAGCTGATCTTCGGGGCCGTCGACCCGGCGGATGGTGCCGATGGTGCCGCGCTCGTCGCGCAGCGCATCGCGCACCTCGGGCCACATCGCCTTCATCCGCTCGGCATAGACCTCTTCAACCTGCACGCGGCCCAGCAAATGCGCGCCGCCCCGCAGGTCCAGTCCGAGGTTCACGAGGTTGTTGGGGAGCAGCCCCGGCCACTTGGCCGCATCGGCCTCCAGCTCGGGCGTGGCCCCGCCACTCTCGATCGCCGCCACGGCGTCATTGTGGCTCTCCACGCGGGAGTAAAAGGCGTTCGGCATCGCCACCAGCAGCCCAACGGCCACCAGCAGCCAGATCACCAGCCGGTTGAAGAAAGAAATCTGAAGCATCGTGCCCCCGCCGGTCTGTCGCCGCGCCCCGCTCGGGAGGCTGATTTATGCTTTGGCGTCTGCCGCCGGTTCGGTCTTGCTGAGCACCTGGGCCACGGTGGATTTGACCACCCGCACCTTCACGCCCTCGGCGATCTCGACCTCGACCTCGTTGTCGTCGCGCACCTTGGTCACCTTGCCGACGATCCCGCCCTGCGTGATCACCTGGTCGCCCCGGCGCAGCGCGGAGACCATCGCCTGATGCTCCTTCAGCTTCTTTTGCTGCGGACGGATGAGCAGAAAGTACATGATCCCGAAGATCAGGATCAGCGGGACGATAGATTGAAAGCCCTCCATGGGAGCTCCTTCTTGGTCTTGTTTTTGCGGTCCCCGCACGTGGGGCGGGCATGTCGGCGCGCACCCTATGGCCCGGTCAGGGCCGATGCAAGCGCGTGCGGGGCAGATAAGGGCGATTTGACCGGAGCACCAGAGGGGGCGGTGAAAGTGTCGCGCTGTTGCCCGTGCCCCCGCCCGGTGCGCGCTGGTCAGCGCCGTCCCGTGGGGTGGCGCTCACAACGAACGTGCATGCCACTTTATCGCGCAGCAGTCATCTTCCCCCTGAGGTTCCCCCCAACCTCACCCAAGCGCCGCCCCGTGGGGCGGGACGGCGCTGCCCGGCGCCTTCGGCGCGCACCGGGCAAGGCGATCCCAATCACCGCTCCCCCCCACACACGCACAGCCCGCGCCGTTAACCCGCCGATTCTGTGCGAAAACCGCGTATGTATGGAATGTGCATCAGATGTGCATGGGATATGCTGGTTAACGCTTCCAAAGTTAACGGCCCCGCGTTAACCCCTCGGCACGGTGGGTCTGCTAGGCCCGAAACGACCATCAGAGGACCAAGAGATGCACGATATACGCACCATCCGTGACAACCCCGCCGGCTTCGATGCCGCCATGGCGCGGCGCGGGATCTCTTCGGCCTCCGCGCCGATCCTCGCGCTGGACGAAGCCCGCCGCGCCGCCATCACCGAGGCCGAGGCCGCCCAGGCCGAACGCAACGCCGCCTCCAAGCAGGTCGGCGCCGCCAAGGCAGCCGGGGATGAGGCCGAGTTCGAGCGCCTCCGCGCCCTTGTCGCTGAAAAGAAAGACGAAATCGCCCGCCTGGAGGAAGACTCAAAGGCCAAGGACGCCGAGCTGCGCGAGCTGCTCATGGGCCTGCCCAACCTCCTGCAAGACGATGTGCCGGACGGCGCCGACGAGGATGACAACGTCGAAATCCACCGCTGGGGCACCCCCCGCGACTTCGCCTTCACGCCCCTCGAGCACTACGAATTGCCCGGCGCCAAGGAGGCGATGGACTTCGAAACCGCCGCCAAACTCGCCGGCTCGCGCTTCGTGCTGATGAGCGGCGGCATCGCCCGCATCCACCGGGCGCTCGCTCAGTTCATGCTTGATTTGCACGTGAACGAGCATGATCTGACCGAGGTCAACGCCCCCGTCCTCGTCCGCGAAGAGATGATGCTCGGCACCGGCCAGCTGCCCAAGTTCGGGGAAGACAGCTACCAGACCCGCGAAGGCTGGTGGCTCATCCCCACCTCCGAGGTGACGCTGACCAACATCGTCAACGATTGCATCATCTCCGAGAGCTACCTGCCGCGCCGCTACACCGCGCATTCGCTCTGCTTCCGCTCCGAGGCGGGCAGCGCGGGCCGCGATACCGCCGGGATGCTGCGCCAGCACCAGTTCGAAAAGGTCGAGATGGTCTCGGTCGTCCACCCGGACAAAAGCGTTGAAGAACAACAGCGTATGACCGGATGTGCCCAGGCGGTGCTGGAGGCGCTCGGCCTGCCCTACCGCACGGTCGTGCTCTGCTCGGGCGATACCGGCTTCGGCGCCGTCCGCACCCACGATATCGAGGTCTGGCTGCCAGGGCAGAACTGCTACCGCGAGATCTCCTCGGTCTCCAACTGCGGTGCCTTCCAGGCCCGCCGGATGAACGCCCGCTTCCGCCCCGAAGGCGGCGGCAAGCCCGAGTTCGTCCACACGCTCAACGGCTCCGGCCTCGCCGTGGGCCGCGCGCTGATCGCGGTGCTGGAGAACGGCCAGCAGGAGGACGGCTCGGTAACACTTCCTGAGGTGCTGCATGCCTATACTGGCGGCCGCACCACCCTCACCCCGCAAGGCACTCTCGCCTGATCCCCTTGCTCCCCCGAGGCCCGCAGCCTACATCTGGGGGAGCAAGACAAGGGAGCCCCCATGGCCATCGACGCGACCGACATCGAAAACCTCATCCGCGAAGCCTTTCCGAACGCGCAGGTGTCGGTTCAGGGCGATGACGGCCAGCATTTCGCCGCCGAGGTGGTCGACGAGAGCTTTCGCGGCCAGAACCGGGTCCAGCAGCAACGCGCCGTCTATGCCGCCCTCAAGGGCAAGATGGACGGCCCCGCCGGCGAGCTCCACGCGCTGGCCCTGACCACACGGGCGCCCTGATGGAGGTGCTGGGCTTCTGCATCAACGTGGCCCTCCACTCCGCCGGGTGGATTTACAAAGCGATTACAGAGCTTTGGAACGTCCACAAACACGGCCAAGCGGTAAACGCCCCATCCCGCAGGGCGAGTTGAGGGTGGTATGGATCCGGCCCTGATCCTCTTCTTGGGGTTCCTCGCCGGGGTCGCCGTGCTGCGCGCCAGCTTCGCCGCACGGAAGAAATACAAGATCAACCCCGATCCTGAGCCGGACGAACCCGAAGCCCTGCCGGACCCTGCCCAAAAGCGCCGCGCCTCCTATGGCGCCGCCCGCTCCAGAACCCGCAACAAGTTGAAATAATGGGACAATCGCGCACATGAGCACAGGCCTCTGGATCATCCTTGCCATTTTGTCCCTCGTCATCTTGGCCGCCGTGGCAGAGGCCTTCCTACGCCGCGGCAAGCATCGGAAGCTCTCCAGTATCCGCCCCGAAGAACGTTACTCCGAAGATGGTTCGAAGCGGGTGCCCCTCGGAATGGAGGCAACCGACCTATCGGCTGTAAACTCCACCCAACGACGTAACGAGGAGATCGAAAGCCGCAACGACCGAGCGACTTGGGCCAATGGTAAACGGCATGATACCCACCTAACTGTCCGAAAGGTCGTCAATTGGGTTAAGCGCCACTCGTAGCCATCACGGCCCCAGGGTGCAAACCCGCTGGAAATCAGCGCTGCGCCACTCTATCTGTTAGCCCGAAACACACCGCCCGAAAGGCCGCGCAGGCCAAAGGAGACAGCAATGTCCGCACAAGACCAGATCGCCGAAACCAACGAGGCCAACGATGTCGTCCTCTACATGAAGGGCACCAAGGAGATGCCGCAGTGCGGGTTTTCCTCCCGCGTGGCTGGCGTCCTCAACTTCATGGGCGTCGAGTTCAAGGATGTGAACGTGCTGGCCGATGAAGAAATCCGTCAGGGAATCAAGGACTTCTCCGATTGGCCGACGATCCCGCAGCTCTACGTGAAGGGCGAATTCGTGGGGGGCTGCGACATCATCACCGAGATGACCCTCTCCGGCGAACTCGACACGCTCTTCGAGCAGAACGGTGTCGCCTACAACAAGGAAGCCGCCGACAAGATCCGCGAAGCCAACGCTTGATTTCGCATCCGGGCCACCGCTTTACGGCCCGAGGTTACATCTTCCATTCCGGCGTGGCGGCCATCCGCATGAGCCGGAAGCGCTTGCGAAACTCACTCATCTCCAGCGCGCCCGCCGCCACCCGGCCGGGCGCGCTGATCGCTTTACGCAGCAGCACCGGTGCCATCGCGCCCAACAGCATCGGCGCGGAACCGACCTGCCCCAACGCACCACGCTGCACCGCAGCTGAAGTCATCCCCGCAAGCCCCTGTTCCGCCAGCGCTTTTACCGCCTCCGCCCTGCCATCCACCAGCGGAACACGCCCCCGGCTCTCCAGCTCCGGCACCGCCTGAAAATACCGGGCCAGTGCCGCGCCCCGGCCCCAGCCGCGTAGGCCCGCCTCGGCCTCCGCGCCCGCGCCAAGCGCCGCGGCAGAGGCCCAGACCAGCCCGCCGCCTGTCGCATCGAGATAGTCCCAGAAGGCCGCCTCATTCTCGAACGGCTCCCGCCCGATGTCCCACTCCCGCGCATCCACGCAGGCCATCAGCGGCGCCACCGGCACGCCCGCCGCAACCGCCTCGGCCAGCGGCGCCGCCACCTCATGCGCCCGCGCCTTCCCGGCCTCCGCCTCCTCCAGCACATCGCGCCAGAACTGCAACCGCATCTGCGCGATCATCGGCTCCTCGCTGGCCCATGGCGCGCGGGCCACCTCCAGCGCAAAGGCCTGAACCGGAAAGAGAATACGGCGGGCCTCCACGGGCGCGGCCATCACCGCGGCAAAGCTCTCGCGCCCCGCGCGGGCGACCAGATCGGCGCAGGCCTGCAGGCTCATGCCAGCCGCGCCACGACCAGCTGATAGCCGGTTTCCCGCTTCACCCGCGCCCAGAGCGCCATTTCCTGCTCCATCGCCGCCATGACGCCCTCCATCTCGGCACTCGCCCCCTCGGCCCTGCGCCGGGAGATCTCTTCCTTCAGCGGCGCGTAGAGCGCCGCCCATGCCGCGTTGCTGAGCGGCCTGTCGGCGATCAACTCATAGCCCGCCTCAGCCACCTGTGCCCGCAATCCCGCCTCGTCAGGCACCGGGACGTCCATCCAGAAGCCCCGCGCCTCCGGCGACGGAGGGCTGAAGTAGACCGGCGCCGAAAAAGCCACAACCCCGCCCGGCTTCAGTGCTTTACGAAAGCCGCGCAACCCTTTGACCGTGCCCAGAAAATAGATCGCTCCTGCGCACCAGATAAAGTCGAACGGCGCCTCGGGCAGTACCTCCAGCGCAGCGAGGTCTCCGGTGCCGACCCGCAGTCGCGGAACGCCAAAATGCCGTGCGCCAGCAGCCTTCAGCAGGGTCGCATCCTTGTCGCAAGCCACCACCTGCGCCTCCGGCATCGCCGCCAGCAGCGCCGCCGTGTCGCCGCCATTCCCGCAGCCCGCATCGCAGACGCTGAGGGCGCCCTCACTGCCCGCCTGAGCCACCGCCCAGGCGACATCCTTGGCCAACCCCGGCCCCTGCCGAGGCACTGCCGAGAACAGCTCAAGAAATGCGCTCATTCCCCTACTTTACGTAGCTCCGATCCGGTCTGCACCAATTTCCACGTCACCGCGTCGATCAATGCGCCAAAGCTGGCGTCCACTATGTTGGCGCTCACCCCGACCGTGCTCCAGCGCCGCCCCGCGCCATCCTCGCTGTCGATGATCACGCGGGTCACAGCCTCGGTGCCGCCGTTGGTGATACGCACCTTGAAGTCCACCAGCCGCATCCCCTCCAGACGGCCCGCATAGGGCCCCAGATCGGCGATCAGCGCATTCCACAGCGCATGAACCGGCCCGGCGTCCTGCATCTCCTCGGGGTGCTCGTTCTTGAAGTAGTTGGTGGTCAGCCCGCCCCCCGGCAGGCTCACGGCCACCACCGCCTCGCTCTCCACCACGATCTGCCCCTTGGCATTGCGGCGGCGCTCAGAGATCACCCGGTAGCGCTCCACGTCGAAGAAATCAGGCAGCAGCCCCAGCTCCCGGCGGGCCAGAATCTCGAAGCTGGCCTGCGCGGTATCATACGAGAATCCCTGGCTTTCCCGCTCCTTGATCGTGTTCAGGATCGCCGCCAGCTGATCCTTCTCCGCCTCTAGCCCGGCCTCCGCCAGACGCTTGCGCAGGTTCGAGGTGCCGGCCTGGTTGCTCATCGGGATGACCCGCGCATTGCCCACCAGTTCCGGTTCGATGTGCTCATAGGTCGCCGGGTTCTTCAGGATCGCGCTGGCATGCAGCCCGGCCTTATGGGCAAAGGCCGAGGCCCCCACAAAGGGCGCAGCCCGCATCGGCACGCGGTTGAGGATATCATCCAGTTTGCGGCTGATCAGCGTCATCCGGGCAAGGCCCTCCGCCGTCACGCCGGTCGTGTATTGGCTCCGGTACGGCTCCTTCAGCAGCAGGATCGGGATCAGCGTGGTCAGGCTCGCATTGCCGCAGCGCTCCCCCAGCCCGTTCAGCGTGCCCTGAATCTGCCGTGCGCCCGCGTCCACCGCCGCAAGGCTGCCTGCCACCGCATTTCCGGTGTCATTATGGGTGTGGATGCCCAGATGGTCGCCCGGAATGCCGCCGTCGATCACGGCCTTTACGATTTCGTAAATCTCTCGGGGCAAAGTGCCCCCGTTAGTGTCGCAGAGCACGACCCAGCGCGCACCCGCGTCGAGCGCAGCCTTGAGGCAGCTCAGCGCATACTCAGGGTTGGCCTTGTAGCCATCGAAGAAATGCTCGGCATCAAACAGGGCCTCGCGGCCCTGCGCCACGATATGCGCCACCGAGGCGCGGATGTTCTCCACGTTTTCCTCGAGCGTGATTTCGAGGGCGTCGGTGACGTGGAAGTCATGGGTCTTGCCAACAAGGCAAACCGAGGGCGTGCCTGCGTTGAGCACGCCCGCCAGCACTTCGTCATTCTCCGCGCTGCGCCCGACCCGCTTGGTCATACCGAAGGCTGTGAAGGTGGCGCGGAGTTTCGGCTTGGCCTCAAAGAAAGCCGAGTCCGTCGGGTTCGCCCCCGGCCACCCGCCCTCGATATGGTCGACGCCGAGCCCGTCGAGCAGCGAGGCGATCTCCTGCTTCTCGTCGAGCGAAAACTGAACGCCTTGGGTTTGCTGCCCGTCGCGCAGGGTGGTGTCGTAGAGGAAGAGGCGTTCGGTCATGGCGCAACGCTCCCGCGGAGTACCCGGCCGCCAACGGCGGCCAGCGCCCGACCCGCCCCCCCACGGGGCGGGCGCTTCTTCAAAGTGGGGCGTCGCGGCGCCGGAGCTTGAAACGGCAACGGCACCGTTTGCTGAGAGGCGCCCCGCGCGGGCCGGGCGCTGGCCTCGCTCTGTAACTCAACGGTCATACCAGCCCCTCCAGCTTGCTCGCATCGAATCCCGGTTTCGCCTCCAAATCAACGCCTTGCTTGCTCATCTTCACCTCCACCCCAGCCTCGATCAGCGCGGCTTTCATCGTGTCCACGGCAGAGAAATCCTTGCTCTCCATCGCCGCCTCCCGCAGCGCTGCCAGCTTTTCTGCAAAGCGCGACAGGTCCACACCCGGCGCCGCCTCCCAGCCCGCCAGTTCCTCTGTCAGAAGCCCCATCATCCGGCCTGCCGCCAGCAGCCCCGCCGCGTCGCCCTCGCCCGCAAGCCGGTGCATCTCGGCGACCGCTCCCGGTGTGTTCAAATCATCGGCCAAGGCATCAACGACCGCGCCCGGAACCTCCCCCGGCTCAACGCCCGCCACCAGCGCCCGCCACTTCCGCAGCGTCGCCTCCGCCTCGCCCCGCTTCTTCTCCGTCCAGTCCATCGGCTTGCGATAATGCGTCCCCAGAAACACGAAGCGGATCACCTCGCCCGGCACACCCTGATCCAACAAGTCCCTGACCGTAAAGAAATTCCCAAGGCTCTTGGACATCTTCTTGCCCTCTACCTGAAGCATCTCGTTGTGCATCCAGATCCGGGCAAAATCGCCCTCAGGGTGGGCGCATTTCGACTGCGCGATCTCATTCTCGTGGTGCGGGAACATCAGGTCATTGCCGCCGCCATGAATGTCGAAGGACTCCCCCAGCAGCGCATCCGCCATGGCCGAGCACTCAATGTGCCAGCCGGGCCGGCCCTTGCCCCAAGGCGAGTCCCACCCCGGCTCGCCGGCCTTCGCGGGCTTCCAGAGCACAAAGTCCATCGGGTCTTCCTTGTAGGGCGCCACCTCGACCCGAGCGCCGGCAATCATGTCATCCACCGAGCGGCCCGAAAGCGCGCCATAGGCCTCGTAACTCCGCACCCGGAACAGCACATGCCCCTCCGCTGCATAGGCATGGCCGCCCGAAATCAGCCCCTCGATCATCTCCACCATCGCGCCGATCCACTCGGTCGCGCGGGGCATCTCGTTCGGCTCCAGCGCGCCAACCGCCGCCATATCCTCCAGATACCACTCAGTCGTTTCGGCGGTGATCTGCCCGATCTCCCGCCCGCTCTCCTCCGCCCGCGCGATGATCTTGTCATCCACGTCGGTGAAGTTGCGCACATAGGTCACGTTCTCGGGCCCATAGGCATGGCGCAGCAGGCGGTAGAGCACATCGAACACGATCACGGGACGCGCGTTGCCGATATGCGCCCGGTCATAGACCGTCGGCCCGCAGACATACATGCCCACCCGCCCCGGAATGACAGGGGTCAGAAGCTCTTTCTTCCGGGTTTTCGTGTTGTGAAGATGAATGTCCATGAAGGCTCCTCGGGCGTCCCCGCGGGCTTTAGCAACTTCATCGTTTCGTGAAAAGAGACCGGGCCCGCGTGACTGATGTCAGCAGGTAATGCAGCAAATGATGATGGTCGCGGCGCGGGTCATGAACTGTCAGTAGCAGCCCGCCCTGCCCCTGCCAAGCCTCTTGTGCTGCGGGCCGCCACGGGCCAGCCTGCCTTCAGTGAGGGAGAGTGACATGGACAAGTTCGAAAACTACCGCGCCCTGCATGTGCCGGGTGACCCTTTCATCCTCGCCAATGTCTGGGATGTCGGCTCGGCCCGGATGCTGGCCGGGATGGGCACCAAGGCGCTGGCCACCTCCTCCGCCGCGCTCGCCTTCGTGCAGGGCAGCCGCGACATGGGCACTATCAGCCGCGATGATGCGCTGGCCCATGCCGAAGAGATCGTCGCCGCAACCGCCCTGCCTGTGCAGGGCGATTTCGAGAACGGCTTTGGCGACGACCCGGACACGGTGGCAGAGACCGTTCGTCTCGCCGGAGAGATCGGCCTCGCCGGGATCTGCGTCGAAGACATCTGCTACACCGACAACCGCCCCTACCCGCTGGAGCTCGCCACCGAACGGATGCGCGCAGGCGCCTATGCGGCACAGTCCCTCGGGCGGGATTTCTTTTTCGTCGCCCGCGCCGATGGCGTGATGAACGGCCTCTACGGCATGGAGGAGGCGCTGACCCGCGTGCAGGCCTTCGACAAGGCCGGGGCAGATGGGCTTTACGTGCCCCTGCCGCCCAGCATGGCTGACCTCGCGCGCATCTGCGCCGCCACGAAAAAGCCGGTGAACGCGTTGGCCGCCGGGGCCTTTACCGCCGCCACGCTCGCCGATTTCGCCGCCGCAGGGGTGGCGCGTATCTCGCTCGGCTCGGCCTTGGCGCGGGCCACGCACCGGGTGATCTTTGATGCCGCAGAGGCGATGCTCACCAAGGGCGATTTCTCCCCGCTGGCGCAATCCATCGCCGGAGACCAAGTGCAGGATCTGATCGACCGCGGGGCACCAAGCGGGACGGGCCGGGGATGACCCACTTCAATGCGAACATGCACAGGAGGGCATGATGGACCGAGCCGGTGTGAATGCGATCTGCAAGGCCTTTCCCGGGGCCGAGGTCTCGGACCCTTGGGGCGGCGGGCATGATGCCTGGAAAGTGGGCGGCAAGATGTTCGCCTGCATCGGCGCGATGAATCGGGGCGTGAGTGTTAAGACCGACAGCATCGAAACCGCGCAACTGGTGATCGAGGCCGGGCGCGGCGAGAAGGCCCCCTATTTTCACCGCAGCTGGCTCCTGCTCCCTTGGGGGCTTGTGGAAGACGCCGAGGTAGAGGAACGGTTGCGCACCAGCTATGCCCTCATCCGCTCAGGACTGACCAAGAAGGCACAGGCCGCGCTGGCCCCCTTCACGCCCTGAATCCCCTTGCCAGATCGTCCGGCGCATGGCCAAATCTCGGCCATGACATTTTCGATCCGCGCATTTCGCCCCGCCGCCTTTCTCATGGCCGTCCTGGCCCTCACCTTTCTCCCCGCGCTCGCCGGGGCACAGGAATTTCCCGACTACGAGACCCCCTATGTGAACGATTACGCCGGTCTTCTGCCCGCCGACCGGGAGGCAGAGCTGACCGCTGCGCTGACCAAGCTGCGCGAGGAGACCGGGGTAGAAGCCACGGTGCTCACAATCTTCTCCACCGCCGATTACGGCCATTACGGAACCATCGAAGAATTCGCGACCGCGCTGTTCAACCAGTGGGGCATCGGCAATGCCGAAACCAACAATGGCATCCTCGTTCTGGTGGCCCGCGCCGACCGCGAAATGCGGATCGAGCTGGGCTCGGGCTTTCCGGCCGCCTTTGACGAGACCGCCGCTCAGGTGATCGACAGCCAGTTTCTGCCCGCCTTCCGTGAAGATCGCTACGCCGATGGCATCATGACCGGCACGCAAGCCGTTATCGAAACCATCGCTCGCCCCTTCGCGGCAGGCACCGAGCCGCCCAAGGTCTCGGGCGGCGAAGGCGGGCTCGGCATACTCGGCTGGATCATGGGCGGCTTCTTTGCCGTCTTCGTCGGCGCCATCGCCTTTGGCGGCAGGATCGCCAAGAAGTTCCGCGCCTGCCCGCAATGCGGGCAGAAGGGTCAGGTGGACGTGTCAAAGCGGACCATTCAAAGCGCCACCCGTAGTTCCACCGGCACCGGAGAAAAGACCATTACCTGCGCCGCCTGCGGCTATAGCGCCGTTTCTGCCTACACCATTTCGAGGATCACCAAATCCTCCTCCAGTTCGTCCGGCTCCTTCGGCGGTGGCTCCTCTTCGGGCGGTGGCGCTTCGGGCAAGTGGTAGCGCGCCGGGCTCCGAGCGTCTCACAAACACGTCACGCGCTGTTACAGCCGGTTGTCAGGTGACGGATCATCACGCCATAACCCCCTGAAACCATGGGGATGGCTTTTGACATGCTCGACGGCGTCGCGCGCAGACTGATCGATAAGCCGCTGAACCGGGCGGGCACGGCTCTGGCCGCCCGTGGTTGGCAGGCCGACCATGTTACGCTGGCGGGGCTCGCCCTCGGGCTGCTCGCCGCCGGGCTGATCTGGACCGGGTGGCCGCTGATTGCACTGGCCTTCCTCCTCGCCTCCCGCATCGCAGACGGGTTGGATGGCGCCGTGGCCCGCGCCACCACGAAAACAGACTTTGGCGGCTACCTCGACATCTGCGCCGATTTCGCCTTCTACGCCGCCATCCCGCTGGCCTTCGTGCTGGCCGACCCGGCGCAGAACGGTGCCGCAGGTGCCTTCCTGCTGGCCACATTCTACATCAACGGCTCCACCTTCCTCGGCTACGCGGTGCTGGCCGAACGCGCCAAGATGCAGACCACCTCGCGCGGCGCGAAAACGCTCTACTTCACCGGCGGCCTGCTGGAGGGCACCGAGACCATCGTGTTCTTCTGCGCCCTCTGCCTGCTGCCGCACCTGTTCACCCCACTGGCATGGGCCTTCGGCGGCCTGTGCCTCGTTACTGCCATCAGCCGGGTGCTACTCGCCCGCCAGACCTTCTCCGGGGAGGAGACCCAATGAAATACGCCCTCGCATTCGCCACCCTGCTGGCCACCCCTGCCCTTGCCGGGCCGGACCCGGAGAGCCTCTCCGATGGCCTCTCCGCCGAAGAGTGGCAGGCCGTGCTCGAGGCCGCCGAGGGCCAGACGGTGTATTGGAACGCATGGGGCGGCTCGACCACCACGAACGCCTTCATCGACTGGGTCGGCAGCCGGGTGAAGGAGGAGTATGGCGTCACACTGGAGCATGTGAAGCTCTCGGACACCGCCGATGCCGTCTCCCGCGTTCTCGCCGAGCAGCAGGCCGGGCAGAACGAGGGCGGCGCGGTCGACATGATCTGGATCAACGGTCCGAACTTCGCCGCGATGAAGGGCCAGAACCTGCTCTTCGGCCCCTTCGCCGAGGCCCTGCCCAACTGGCAGTACGTCGATGTCGAGAACAAGGATGTGCAGACCGACTTCACCCTGCCGGTCGAGGGCTATGAGGCGCCTTGGGCGATGGCGCAGGTGGTCTTCATCTACGACGAGGCCAGCCTGCCCGAACCGCCCCGCTCGATACCCGCGCTGCTCGAATGGGCCAAGGCCAACCCCGGCCGCTTCACCTTCCCCCAGCCGCCTGACTTCCTCGGCTCAACCTTCCTGAAGCAGGCGCTGATCGACCTGAACGGGGGTGACCCGGCGCTCTCCGAGCCGGTCGAGGCCGCAGACGACTACGCCGCCAGCACCGAGGCGCTCTGGTCCTTCATCGATGAACTCACGCCAAACCTCTGGCGCCAAGGCCGCGCCTACCCGCAGACCGGCCCGCGCCAGCTTCAGCTCATCGCCGATGGCGAGGTGGATATCGCGATCTCCTTCTCCCCCGGCGAGGCCTCCACGGCGATTGCCAACAACGAGTTGCCCCCCACCGCCCGCACCTACGTGCTGGAGAGCGGCACCATCGGCAACGCGAGCTTCGTGGCGATCCCCTACAATTCCTCGGTCAAGTCCGGCGCGATGGTGGTGGCCAACTTCCTGATGTCGCCCGAGGCGCAGGTTCGCGCGCAGGACCCGGAGGTGCTGGGCTATGGCACCGTCCTGTCGATGGACAAGCTGCCGGAGGCAGACCGCGCCGCCTTCGAGGCACTCGATCTGGGCGTCGCCACCCTGTCGCCCGCCGAGCTTGGCAAGGCCCAGCCCGAGCCACACCCCTCGTGGATGACCAAGCTCACCGAAGAGTGGATCGAAAAGCACGGCGTCAAGGAGTGACACCCGCGCGCTCATCGCACCCTTCAGGCACTCTTCGCCCCCGCGAAAGCGCCTCAAAGGGCGGATGAGCGCACGCACGCCCATGTACCTGCCTCGCGCCACCCTGCCCGCGCTTACCATCGCGCTGCTGACCCTGCCCGTCGGGCTGGGGCTGTTCTTCACCCTTGCCCCGGCGCTGGGATACATGGGTGCGCCGGGCGAGGCACCCTTCATGCGGCTTATGGACTGGCCCGGCATCGCCCCAGCCACTCGCCTTTCGCTCACCACCGGCTTTGCCGCCACCCTGCTCTCGCTCACCATCACCGCACTGATCGCCGCAGGCTGGCACGGCACTCGCGCCTTCACGGCGCTCCAGCGGCTGCTTTCGCCGCTGCTCTCCGTGCCGCACGCCGCCGCCGCCTTCGGCCTCGCCTTCCTCATCGCGCCCTCAGGCTGGCTCGCCCGCGCCCTCTCGCCTTGGCTCACCGGCTGGGACAGGCCCCCCGATCTACTCATCGTGCAAGACAGCGCCGGCCTCGCCCTCATCGCGGGCCTGACCGCCAAGGAGGTGCCGTTCTTGCTGCTCATGCTGCTCGCGGCCCGCTCCCAGACCCGGTCCGAGGCCCATGCCCGCGTGGCCACCACGCTGGGCTACCCCCGCGCGATCGGCTGGCTCCTCGTGGCCTTCCCCGCGCTCTATGCCCAGATCCGCCTGCCGGTCTACGTGGTGCTGGCCTACTCCATGTCGGTCGTCGATGTGGCGATGATCCTCGGCCCCAACACGCCGCCCACCCTCGCGGTCCAGATCACCCGCTGGATGGCAGACCCGGACCTGTCCTTGCGCGGTGTGGCCGCCGCCGGGGCGCTCTGGCAACTGGCGCTGGTACTCGCGGGCCTTGCCCTCTGGCGCGGGCTGGAGGCGCTGGCCGCCCGCGCAGGTACCGCGCTCGCCATGTCCGGGCGCCGCCTGCCCCGACTCAACGCCAGCCTTCGCGCCCTTGGCCTCGCCCTCGGCCTCGCCGTTGCCCTCTCGGTGCTCGCCGGGTTGGCCTCGCAGGCGCTCTGGTCCGTCGCCGGATACTGGAGCTTCCCCGATGCCCTGCCCGACACGCTGAGCCTGCGCACATGGGGCCGCCACGGCCCGATGCTCTGGCCCATCGCCGTGACCACCCTCCTAATCGCCACGCTCGCCGCCCTCGCCGCGCTGGCCCTCGTCACCGGTTGCCTCGAGGCCGAGGCACGGCACGGCTTCCGCATGGGGCCTGCCGGGCGGCTGATCCTCTATCTGCCGCTGCTGATCCCGCAGATCGCCTTTCTCCCCGGCCTTCAGGTGCTCATGCTCACCCTCGGCCTACGCGAGGGGCTCTGGCCGGTCGTGCTCTCGCACCTCACTTTCGTGCTGCCCTACACGCTCATCGCTCTCTCCGGCCCGTTCCACGCCGTCGACACACGCTACTTCACCGCCGCTGCCAGCCTTGGCGCCGGGCCGACCCGCCGGTTCTGGCGGCTCCGCCTGCCGCTGCTGCTGGCGCCGCTTCTCACCGCCTTTGCCGTGGGCTTCGCCGTCTCGGTCGGGCAGTACCTGCCAACGCTGCTGCTGGGCGGCGGACGGGTCACCACGCTGACAACCGAGGCCGTCGCCCTCACCTCCGGCGGCGACCGCCGGGCCATCGGCGCCTACGCGCTGGCGCAAACCGCCGCCGCCCTCTTGCCCTTCGCGCTGGCATTGGCCATTCCGCGGCTGATGTTCGCGGGCCGAAAGGGGATGCGCGGTGGATAAGGGGCTCACCCTCGAAAGGCTGGAGGTCATGCTGGGCGAAACCTGCCTGCTCGGCCTTTCCGCCCGGATCGCGCCGGGCGAGGTGCTCACCCTCATGGGGCCCTCCGGCGTGGGCAAATCGGCGCTGCTCGCAGCGCTCACCGGCACGCTGACCGCGCCGCTCTCCACCACAGGCACCGCCGCGCTGGATGGCACCGAGATCACCTCGCTACCCCCTGAGCGCCGTCGCCTCGGCATCCTGTTTCAGGAGAGCCTGCTCTTTCCGCACCTCTCGGTCGCAGGCAACCTTGCCTTCGCCCTGCCCCCCGGCCCCCGCGTGGCGCGACGGGCCGCCATCGAAGAGGCACTGGCCGAGGTCGGGTTGGAAGGCTTCGGTTCGCGTGACCCAGCGACCCTCTCGGGCGGCGAGCAGGCCCGCGTCGCGCTCATGCGCACCCTGCTGGCCGAGCCGCGCGCTCTTCTGCTGGATGAGCCCTTCTCCCGGCTCGATGCCGCCCGGCGCGAGGATGTCCGCCACCTCACCTTCACCCGCGCCCGGGATCGCGGCTTGCCCGTGCTGATGGTCACCCATGACGCCGAAGATGCCCGCGCCGCCGCTGGCCGTGTGGTGGAGGCCGTGCCGGGCCGGATTGTGGGTGACCGGCCCGCCGCCTAGGTATCCGTCAGGTCGGCGTCGAAAGGCACCAACGACGGCGGGCGGTAGCCCGGCAGTGCATTGTATCTTTGCCGCGCAGGCTCCGAGATGTTCCACGCAAACTCCGGCCCGATTGCCACCTCCACCGTGCCGCCCGTCGCAGGGTCCGGCACCTCCATCCTCCCCACCCGGTCGAGCACACGCTTGCGCAGCATCCGGGTAAAGAACCCCGGCTTGCTCGACTTGTTGAAGAGCGATGGCTCCAGCGGGTCTTCCTCCGCTGCGAACACCGCCAGCGCCGTGGGTTCAAACTCCAGCCCCTGATCCTGCGCACCTTTCACCACCCACCGCAGGGTGATGTTGCTCAGCCCGTCAATATCGCCGCCCCCGCCCACCGAGCCATGATCGCCCGCGAACCAGAGCTGCTGATAAGCCCGCTTGCGCTCCGGGTTCTCGCGGTTCAACTCCCCAAGGTTGCCCCAGAGCGTCGGCGGAAAAGCCTTGCGCCGCTCGTCGAGCGACACCGCATGCCGAGCAGCCATGACCATCGAGCTGAGCTGAGTGTCATGGAACCCCTGGCTGTGGTTGAACACCTGCGCGAGCCACTTGTAGTAACTCGGAATGCCAAGCGCGCCGACCGTATCCCAGATGCCAAGGTAGGTGACCGTCAGCCGCGGCGGCACCGGATGGCCCTGCGCACGGCGCCAGTCTTCCTCCTTCTCCGAGGTGACCACATCGGGCGAGTAGCCGAGCCGAAAGCGGTGGCTCGCCTCACTGGAGGGTTTGGTTTCCGGGTCGTCGTCACGATAGCGCTTCAGCGCCTCGGGGGCCTTCCACGCCTCGGTGTGGCGCGGCAGGCCCGAGGCGCGGAGCAATCCAACGAGAGACCGCGCGGTGAATGCACCCCGCGAAAACCCGAACACGTATATCTCGTCTCCCGGTTCGTACTGTTCGATCAGAAAGGTGTAGCCGGCCAGAATGTTCTTGGTGACCCCAACGCCAAACACTCCGCCCGTTACCTTGTCGAGCCGCTTTCGCCAGCCGGTCTTGCCAAAGCCGGTGCCGACACCGGGGATGTATTTGAGGATCTGGGTCGTGCCATCCTCGGCCGTGCGTTTGGCCATCTTGTGGAGATGGAAGACATTGGTCGGAAACGGCGCGTCTGGCGTGTTCCAGGTGCCGTCGCAGAATATCGCGATGCGCTTCATGGGCTTAAATGCTCCGGTCTGAAATGTCCGGGCAGGCCCGGCAGGAAATGCAGGCATTCTACCATAGGCTGTGGTCTCTGTCGCGGGTCGGGTGACAGTTCAGGCGGGCGTGGCTAGGGTGGCGGCGAAACTTCGCAGAGAGGTCAAATGTCGACCACGGTCATCATCATCCTCGTTACGGTCGTGTTCCTTGGCCAGATCGCGCTGGTCGGGGCGCTGCTCTGGTGGGCCAAGAAACGCGAGGCCCTGCTCCGGGCCCATTGCGCCGCCGCTGGATGGAGCTATGCCCAGAGCCGCGAGGGCGACAAGCGGATCACCCGCATCACCAGCCCGCGCGAAGGTTGGGAGTTGCAAAGCGTGGTGCAGCGTTCGGGCAGTTCACAATCCAGCAGTTCCACCCGCTACAGCATGTGGATAGACCCGTCCCTCGCCCTGCCCCACGGCCTCTCTCTGCTGACGCTCGATATTCCGGCCAGCCGGGCCGCCGATGTGGAACGGTTTTCGGGCATGCTCGGCGGCGGTCTGGCACAGGCCGTGCTCGGCAAACTCCTCGGCAGCATGGCGGCGGAGGTGCCAGATCTGAAACCCGTGCCGCTGGAGGGCAGCCCTGCCCTGCTCATGGCAACACCGGGCGCCGAAGATGCCCTGCGCCCCATCGCCCTGCACCCGGCGCTCACCAACAGCCCTCTTTCAGGCAGCACACGCCCCGCCGTGATCCGCAGCCGCGAGGGGCTCTCCATTCGCCAGCATGGCGCGCTCAAGCGGCCGGAGCAGGCCGATGCACTGGTGGAGCTTGGCCAAACCCTCTCAGCCGCCCTAAAGGCCTCCGAAAACTGACTCCCGCGACAATTGGTATACAACGGCATACCTTCCATGCGCCCGGGATTTGGGATAGGAGAGCGGCAACATCCCGATTCCGCGCCGCAGCGGTGCGTATCGGGCCGGACCAACACCTAGCGAGGGGGCTCAGACATGGCCGACAGCAACACGCCCGACATCATTTACACCAAGGTCGACGAGGCCCCGGAACTGGCCAGCGCGTCGCTCCTGCCGATCATCCAGCGCTTTGCCAAGGCGGCGGGCATCACCGTGGGCACCAAGGATATCTCGCTCGCCGGCCGCATTCTGGCGACCTTCCCCGACCATCTGAAGGACGATCAGCGCATTTCCGACGATCTGGCCGAGCTGGGCGAACTGGTGAAGACCCCCGAGGCCAACGTGATCAAGCTGCCCAACATCTCGGCCTCCGAGCCGCAGCTGGTGGCCGCAGTGAAGGAGCTGCAAGCCAAGGGCTTCGCCCTGCCCGATTACCCCTACACCCCTGAAACCGATGAGGAAAAGGCGGTGCGCGCCAAGTACGACGGGATCAAGGGCTCCGCCGTGAACCCGGTCCTGCGCGAGGGCAACTCCGACCGCCGCGCCGCCACAGCCGTCAAGAACTATGCCCAGGCCAACCCGCACCGCATGGGCGAGTGGACTGCCGACAGCAAGACCCGCGTCGCATCGATGGAGGGCAACGACTTCCGCTCCAACGAGGTTTCGGCCACGCTGGGCGCCGCGGCAACCGCCAAGATCGTGCTTGAGGGTGCATCCGGTGAGACCGTGCTGAAAGAGGGCGTGAGCTACCCCGCCGGAACGGTCGTGGATGCCACCTTCATGAGCGCCGACGCGCTCGATGCCTTCCTCGCCGAGGAAATCGAGAAGACCAAGCAGGAAGGCGTGCTGTTCTCGCTGCACATGAAGGCCACGATGATGAAGGTCTCCGACCCGATCATCTTCGGCCATGCGGTCAAGGCCTGGCTCGCCCCGGTCTTCGAGCAGTTCGGCGACAAGCTCGCCGCGCTCGGCGTCAACCCCAACGGCGGCCTCGGTGCGCTGCTCGACAAGGTGAAGGACGAGCCCGAG
The DNA here is from genome assembly GCF_019801175.1 of Vannielia litorea. Taxonomy (NCBI): domain Bacteria; kingdom Pseudomonadati; phylum Pseudomonadota; class Alphaproteobacteria; order Rhodobacterales; family Paracoccaceae; genus Vannielia; species Vannielia litorea. The sequence goes on along the minus strand of NZ_JAHVJR010000001.1, from coordinate 1,098,715 downwards.
ATCATGGCGGCCATCGACGAGGTCACCGCCGCTCGCCCGCCGATGTATATGGTGAACTCCGACAAGGGCATCACCAACCTGCACGTGCCGTCTGACGTGATCATCGACGCCTCCATGCCCGCCCTCATCCGCGCGGGCGGCAAGGGCTGGGGCCCCGATGGCAAAGAGGCAGATACCGTCTGCGTCATCCCCGACAACAGCTACGCGCCGGTCTATGACGAGACGATCAAATTCTTCAAAGAGAACGGCAAACTGAACCCGGCCACCGCCGGCACCGTGCAAAACCTCGGCCTGATGGCCCAGAAAGCCGAGGAATACGGCTCGCACCCCACCACCTTCGAGATTCCCGAGGATGGCACCGTTAAGATGGTGTTGGAAGACGGCACCGTGCTGCACCAGCACGCGGTGAAAAAGGGCGACATCTGGCGGTCTGCCTCCGCCCGCAAGGCCCCGATCGAAGACTGGGTGAACCTCGCCATCGAACGGCAGAAGGCCACCGGCTACCGCTCGATCTTCTGGCTCGACGAGACCCGCGCCCATGACGCGCAGCTCATCGCGATGGTCAAGCCGATCCTCGAAGCCAAGGGCGTTGCCGACAAGTTCGAGATCATGGCGCCGCGCGAGGCAACCCGCGCCAGCCTCGAGACCATCACCAAGGGCGAGAACACCATCGCCATCACCGGCAACGTGCTGCGCGACTACCTGACCGACCTCTTCCCGATCCTCGAGCTGGCGACCTCCGCCAAGATGCTCTCGATCGTCAAGCTGATGCAGGGCGGCGGCCTCTTCGAGACCGGCGCTGGTGGCTCTGCCCCCAAGCACGTGCAGCAGCTGCACGAAGAGAACCACCTGCGCTGGGACTCCTTGGGCGAGTTCTGCGCGCTGGGCGAGAGCTTCCGCTTCCTCGCGGATGTGAAGGGCAACGCCAAGGCCAAGGTGCTGGGCGATGCGGTCGATACCGCCACCCAAGGCATCCTCGATCATGACCGCTCCCCCTCCCGCAAGGTAGGCGAGCCCGACAACCGCGACAGCCACTACTGGTTCGCCCGCTACTGGGCCGAGGCGCTCGCCGCCCAAAGCGCCGATGCCGAGCTGGCCGCAGAGTTTGCGCCCATTGCCAAGGCACTGGCCGAAGGCGAGGCGCAAATTACCGGCGAGCTGGCCGCACCACAGGGCAAACCTGCCGACACGGGTGGCTATTACATGAACGAGGCGTCCAAACTGGCCGGGGTGATGCGCCCCAGCGAAACGCTGAACGCGATCATCGGATAAACCTCTCGCGGCGGCCCAAAAGGCCGCCGCAGTTTTACCGGCGCTTAACCAAAACGCGCCATAGCTGAGGGCAGAAACCCAAGGAGCCAAGATGTCGAAGATCAAAGTCGAGAACCCGATGGTCGAGATCGACGGTGACGAGATGACCCGGATCATCTGGGATTTCATCAAGAAAAAGCTGATTGAGCCCTATCTCGACATCGACCTGCTCTACTACGACCTCTCGATTCAAGTGCGCGACGAGACCGACGACCAGATCACCATCGACGCCGCCGAGAAGATCAAGGAAGTCGGCGTTGGGGTGAAATGCGCTACCATCACGCCCGACGAGGCGCGGGTGGAGGAGTTCGGCCTCAAGAAGATGTGGCGCTCGCCCAACGGCACCATCCGCAACATCCTCGGCGGCGTGGTCTTCCGCCAGCCAATCATCTGCAAGAACGTCCCGCGCCTCGTGCCGGGCTGGACCTCGCCCATCGTCGTCGGCCGCCACGCCTTTGGCGACCAGTACAAGGCGACCGACTTCCACTTTCCGTCCGGCGGCAAGCTGACGATGAAATGGGAAGGCGCCAATGGTGAAGTGATCGAACGCGAGGTTTACGACGCCCCCGATGCCGGCGTTTACATGGGCATGTACAACCAGGATGAAAGCATCCGCGACTTCGCCCGCGCCTCTTTCAACTACGGGCTCAACATCGGCTGGCCGGTGTATCTGAGCACCAAGAACACAATCCTCAAGGCCTATGACGGCCGTTTCAAGGATCTGTTTCAGGAGATCTACGAGGCTGAATTTGAAGAGAAATTCAAGGCCAAGGACATCTGGTACGAGCACCGCCTGATCGACGATATGGTGGCCTGCGCCCTCAAGTGGAACGGCAAGTTCGTCTGGGCCTGCAAGAACTACGATGGCGATGTGCAGTCCGACACGGTGGCACAGGGCTTCGGCAGCCTGGGCATGATGACCTCGCAACTGATGACCCCGGATGGCAAGATCGTCGAGGCCGAAGCGGCGCACGGCACGGTCACCCGCCACTACCGCCAGCATCAGGAGGGCAAAAGCACCTCCACCAACTCCATCGCCTCGATCTACGCCTGGACCGGCGGGCTGAAGCACCGCGCCAAGCTCGATGGCAACGTGGCGCTGCGGGCCTTCGCCGAAACGCTGGAACACGTGATCATCGACACGGTGGAAGCAGGGCACATGACCAAGGATCTGGCCCTCCTCGTCGGCCCCGACCAAGGCTGGCTGACCACCATCGGCTTCCTCGAAAAGATCGACGAGAACCTGAACAAAGCCCTCACTGGCTGAGGCAAAAGGGCCCGCGCAAAGCGGGCCCTTCTTCGTTTTACCGCCCGAAGTAGGCGTTCACGGTGTCGCGCGCGACTTCCTGGAGGAAGGCCGCATCCTCTGCGCCGACCTTACCGAAGTAGTCGTATTCATTGCCCACAGGATCAGCGCCGTAGAGCGTCGCATAGGCCGTGGCTGCCGCGAGGAAGCTGCCGAGCAGGCTCGGATGCGACCCGTCGTAATCCTTGTGCAGAGCCATATCGGGCCGCCGCTTGTAGGCCTCCTCGAAGGCCAGCGCGACCGGGATGACGATGGCGTCGAGCTCGTTGCCTGCCTCGGTATAGAACCGTTCGTTGGCGCGGATATTCTCCGGATCGGCGCTCTTGTGCGGGTCCACATAGGCGTGCGGCATGTAGAGGGCCACCTTGCCGCCGCGCTCGGCAATCAGCGCCGCTGCGGCCTTCGCGGCCTCCATGTAGCGTGTCTTGTTCTTCTCCGAGAGCGCAGCGTTGGAGTGGCCCTGAAGGATCACCAGTTCAAACGGTTCTTCCACCCCGATCGCCCCGGGCTGGGTGAGCCAGTCGATGTTGTGATGGTCCAGCCGCGCGCCGCCGATAGTGGCCGACTTGTACTGAGGCTCCACCTCGGTGCCCGCCATGACCATACGGCGCAGGTGATTGTGCAGGCTGTCGTTGTAGTAAAGGTAGCTGTTGCCCACGAGCAGCACGCGGGCCGGGCTTTCGGCCTGCGGCTGGGTTACTTCGGGCGAAGCGTCCTGCGCCGCGAGCGGCTGGAGCGTGAGCGGTGTAAGGCATGCGGCCATCAGGGCCGCGCGGAGCACTGTCCGGCGGATCATATTTTTTCCTCCCATTGGATTGGTCTGCGCGTTTCGCAAACGATGTGCCAGCACTGTCGGGAGCCGCCGGTGGGCTGACAACGCAAAAATGTGCTCACAGCAGACAACCAACCTAATAGCAGCATAATCAATAAGTTGCATGGCGCTCCTGAACCACCACCACGCTCTCAACGTGCGAAAACCCGCACACTCAATCGCGGCTCTGTGTGAACATCCACACAGCGATGACTCGCCACAAACGCCACCATGAGCTACAGGGAGCAGAACGGTGCGCCGTGATCCCTCCCCTTTGCTTTCGGTGCCATCATGCCCAAGACCTATCTTTTCCTCGTGCTCGCCATCGTGGCGGAAACCATCGGCACGGTGGCCCTTCCGGCGACCAAGGGCTTCACCCGGCTCGCGCCCGCCGCCGTGGTGGTCGTCGCCTATGCGGTGTCGTTCTACTTTCTGTCCCTGACGGTAAAGGTGATGCCCGTGGGCGTCGTCTATGCCATCTGGTCCGGCCTCGGGATCGTGCTGATCGCGCTCATGGGCTTCCTGCTCTACAACCAGCGGCTCGATCTGCCCGCCGTGCTCGGCCTCGGCCTGATCCTCTCCGGCGTCCTCGTGCTGCATCTTTTCTCGGCAACTACCGGCCATTGAGGCCCGCCCATCAGGCAACGGACGCCACGTCACGCCCGCAGCCTTCCGCGCGGGTTTGACGCCACCCTCCCCCTGCGCCACAGCAGGCCCATGGCGCTTGCTGACGAAAAACCGCATTACACCCTCCTCGAAGATGCCCAAGGCCTCCTGATCGCCTCCGCTCAGGCCGCCCTCGGCGTGCACCTGCTGCGCGCGGCGGGCCTCATCTCTTCCGGGACGGCAGGTACAGCCCTGATCATCGCCTACCTCTCTGGCTGGTCCTTCGGCCTCGTGTTCTTTGTCATCAACATCCCGTTCTATGCCTTTGCCTGGCACGCGCGCGGGCCGGTCTTTTGCCTGAAATCACTGGCAACGGTGACCCTGCTCTCGCTGCTGACAGCAGTGCTCGACCCTGCCCTCGTCATCGGCCACATCCACCCCGCCGCCTCCGCGCTGCTCTTCGGCGTCGCCGCAGGCGTGGGGCTGCTGGGCCTCTTCCGCCACACGGCTTCGCTCGGCGGCGTCTCGATCATCGCGCTCATCCTGCAAGACAAGTACGGCTTCCGCGCGGGCTGGACCCAGCTCATCCACGATATGATCCTCTTCACCGTCGCCGCCTTCGTCCTGCCGCTCGAAGCAGTCGGCTGGTCGCTCCTCGGCGCAGTCGTCCTCAACCTCGTGGTGGCCTTCAACCACCGCCGCGACTGGTATGTGGTCACATAGCCCCTAGCCTTTCGCCGCAGTGCAGGATATGCGCGGCGCGAACAGTCAAAGAGAGCCCCATGGACCTGCGCAACATCGCCATCATCGCCCACGTTGACCACGGCAAGACGACCCTCGTGGACGAACTGCTGAAGCAATCCGGCGCCTTCCGCGAAAACCAGGCGGTGGCCGAGCGGGCGATGGACAGCAACGACCTCGAGCGCGAGCGCGGTATCACCATCCTCGCCAAGGCCACCTCGGTCGAGTGGAAGGGCACGCGGATCAACATCGTCGACACCCCCGGCCACGCCGACTTTGGCGGCGAGGTCGAGCGGATCCTGAGCATGGTCGATGGCGTGGTGCTGCTGGTCGACGCCGCAGAAGGCCCGATGCCGCAAACCAAGTTCGTGACCTCAAAGGCCCTCGCCCTTGGCCTGCGCCCGATCGTGGTGCTCAATAAGGTCGATAAACCCGATGCCGAGCCCGACCGCGCGCTCGACGAGGTGTTCGACCTCTTCGCCGCGCTCGATGCCGATGAAGATCAGCTCGACTTCCCCCACCTCTACGCCTCCGGCCGTTCCGGCTGGTGCGACCCAGAGTTGGACGGCCCGCGCAAGAACCTCGATGCCCTCTTCAAACTGGTCATCAACCACGTGCCCGCACCGAAGCAGCAAAAGCACGCCGATGAGGACTTCCGCATGCTGGCCACCACCCTCGGCGCCGACCCGTTCATCGGGCGCACCCTGACGGGCCGTGTGGAATCCGGCCGGATCAAGCCGGGCGCGACCGTGCAGGCGCTCACCCGCAACGGCCAGAAGATCGAGCAGTTCCGCGTTTCCAAGATCCAGGCTTTCCGCGGCCTCGGTCTGCAAGAGATCGAAGAGGCTGTGGCCGGCGACATCGTGACCCTGGCGGGCATGGCCAAGGCCACCGTTTCCGACACCATCTGCGCGCTCGCCGTCGAAGAGCCGCTCGATGCACAGCCCATCGACCCGCCCACCATCTCCGTGACCTTCGGCATCAACGACTCGCCGCTGGCGGGCCGTGACGGCAAGAAGGTGCAGAGCCGCGTGATCCGCGAGCGCCTGATGAAGGAAGCCGAGCAGAACGTGGCCATCAAGGTCACCGACTCGCCCGGCGGCGAGGCCTTCGAGGTCGCCGGGCGCGGTGAACTTCAGATGGGCGTGCTGATCGAAAACATGCGCCGCGAGGGCTTCGAGCTCTCCATCTCGCGCCCGCAGGTTCTGCTCCGCGAAGAAGATGGCCAGCGGCTCGAGCCGATCGAAGAAGTCACTATCGACGTGGATGACGAGCACTCCGGCGCAGTGATCGAAAAGCTCACCGGCGCCCGCAAGGGTGACCTCGTGGAGATGAAGCCCGCAGGCGCCGGCAAGACCCGGATCATCGCCCACGTTCCCTCCCGCGGGCTGATCGGCTATCACGGCGAGTTTCTGACCGACACGCGCGGCACCGGCGTGCTCAACCGCGTGTTCCACAGCTGGGCACCGCACAAGGGCAGCATCCCCGGACGGCGCGCAGGCGTGCTGATCTCGATGGATGCGGGCGAGGCCGTGGCCTATGCCCTGTGGAACCTCGAAGACCGGGGCCGCATGTTCCTCGGTGCGCAGGCGCCTGTCTATCAAGGCATGATCATCGGAGAGCACAGCCGCGATAACGACCTCGAGGTGAACCCGCTCAAGGGCAAGAAACTCACCAACGTCCGCGCCTCCGGGTCGGATGAAGCGGTGCGCCTGACCACGCCGATCACCATGTCGCTTGAAGAGGCCATTGCTTACATCAACGACGACGAGCTGGTGGAGGTGACCCCCAACGCGATCCGCCTGCGCAAGCGGCACCTCGATCCGCATGAGCGCAAACGGGCTGCGCGCGCAGAGGGGTAACACCGGGCGGCCGGGTGGGTATAGGGTAAGCCAAACCCACCACCCGGAGGCCCACATGCAAAAGATCCAATCCCAGGGCGTGCACCACATCACCCTGACCGGCGCCGACCGGCAAACCTCGATCGATTTCTGGGAAGGCGTGCTTGGTATGCCCTTCATCTTCGAGCAGCCCAACCTGGACGATGCGAACGAGAGCCACCTCTACTTTGATCCTGGCGATGGGCGGCTGATCACCATCTTCACCAATGAAGAACGCAAGGCCGACCGGCGCCGCACCCCGACCGAGCCGGGCTGCGTGCACCATATCGCCTTCATCGTCTCCAAGGTCACATGGAACCAGGCGCAGACCCGGCTGGAAGCACGGGGCATCGGCCATTTCGGCCCCAAGGACCGCGGCTTCATGGATTCGCTTTATTTCAAGGATCCGCTCGGCCTGCTGATTGAGCTGGCCTGCTACAAGTTCGAGCCACCCGCTGGCTGCACCCATGCCGAGGTTCTGGCAGAGGCGCACAAGCTGCGGGTTACGGCTGGCGATGAGGCCATTGGCGACGTGCATCTCGCCGATGCCATCGAGGCGCTGGTGGCGCGGCAAACAGGTTCGCTCTCGGATGACCGGAGCGCAAAGAACCCTTACGCCTGAGTGATTTACTCGGAGGTTTCAACCACCATCAGCTCGCGCTCGCTGGCCCCTCGGGCGTGGTCGAGCGCGGCCTGGTACTCGGGCGAGTTGTAGCACTCCACCGCCGCCTCCACCGAGGGGAAGCGGGCCACCACGTTGCGCGGCCGTTCCTTGCCCTCAAGCTGCACGAACTTGCTGCCCCGCGCGATGAAGGTGCCGCCGTGCTTGGCAATGGCCGGGCCCGCCAACTCGGCGTATTTGCCGTAGGCCTCGGCGTCGGTGACGGTCACATGGGCGATCCAGAGTGCGGGCATGTCTTATCCTCCGATAACGGCTTCAGCGGCGGCAATCGCCTCAGCGGCCTTGGACGGGTCAGAACCGCCGCCCTGCGCCATGTCCGGGCGACCACCGCCACCCTTGCCGCCCAGTTTCTCGACAGCGGCCTTCACGAGGTCCACCGCCGAGAGCTTGTCGATCAAGTCAGCGGTCACACCCGCGGCAACAGCGGCCTTGCCGCCCGCATCGGCCACGAGCAGCACCGCGCCGGAGCCGAGCTTTTCCTTGTGTGCGTCGATCAGGCCGGGCAGGTCCTTGCCCGTCACGCCCGAGAGCGCCTGCGCGATGAAGGCGACCCCATTGATATCCTTGGCCTCGGCCTTTGCCTCGCCACCACCCGAAAGGGCAAGCTGCTGGCGCAACTGCGCGACCTCGTTGCTGAGGCTCTTGCGCTCATCCAGCAGGCTCCTCAGCCGCCCGATCACATCCGGCCCGGAGGCCTTCAGCAGGCCCTCAACCTCGGAGAGCGCCACATCCCGGCCCCGCAGCTCAGCCAGCGCGGCCTCGCCCGTCAGCGCCTCGATCCGGCGCACACCCGCAGAGCTTGCGGCCTCGGAGGTCAGCGCAAAGGCGCCAATGTCGCCGGTTCGGCCCACATGGGTGCCGCCGCAAAGCTCGATCGACCATGTCTTGCCATCGCTGCCCTTGCCGGTATCGGCGCGGCCCATGCTGACCACGCGCACCTCGTCGCCGTATTTCTCGCCAAACAGCGCCTGCGCGCCAATGGCACGGGCGTCGTCCGGGGTCATGATCCGGGTTTCCACCGGGGTGTTCTGCCGGATGAAGGCGTTCACTTCGCGCTCCACCTGCCCGATCTCCTCTGCCGACAGCGCCTTGCCGTGCGAAAAATCGAACCGCAGGCGATCCGGCGCATTGAGCGAGCCGCGCTGCGCCACGTGGTCGCCAAGCGCCCCGCGCAGAGCCTCGTGAAGCAGGTGGGTCGCCGAATGGTTGGACCGGATCAAACTCCGCCGGTCGTGATCGACCGTTAGCTCGGCACCCTGTCCAACCTCCAGCGTGCCCTCTTCCACACGGGCAAAATGGATGAACACGCCCGCGACCTTGCGGGTGTCCGTAACCACAGCGCGGCCCGTCTCGGTTTTGACCGCGCCCTCGTCGCCAACCTGGCCACCGCTTTCTGCATAGAACGGCGTCTGGTTCACAACGAGCTGAATTTCATCGCCTTTTCCGACCTTCTCCGCCTTCTCGCCGCCCCTAACGAGCGCAAGGATCTGACCCTCGGCGACTTCGGTGTCATAGCCCAGAAACTCGGTCGTGCCCTTCTCTTCCGACAGGTCGTACCAGAGCGCCTCATCGGCGGCATCGCCCGTTCCGGCCCACGCCGCACGGGCCTTGGCCTTCTGCTCGGCCATGGCGGCATCGAAGCCCTCGGTATCCACCGCCCGGCCCTTCTCACGCAGCGCATCCTGCGTCAGGTCGAGCGGGAAGCCGTAGGTATCATAGAGCTTGAAGGCCGTTGCGCCGGGCAGTTCCGCGCCGTCGGGGAGGCTGCCGAGTTCGTCGTCCAGCAGTTTAAGGCCGCGGTCGAGCGTCTGGCGGAACCGGGTTTCCTCGGCCAGCAGGGTCTCTTCGATCAGCGCCTTGGCCCGGCCCAGCTCGGGGTAGGCGCCGCCCATCTGGCGCACCAATTCGGGTACGAGCCGGTGCATCATCGGGTCCTTCGTGCCGAGCAAGTGGGCATGGCGCATGGCCCGGCGCATGATCCGGCGCAGCACATAACCCCGCCCGTCCGAGGACGGCATGACACCATCCGCAATGAGGAAGGAGGTGGAGCGCAGGTGGTCGGCGATCACGCGGTGATGCACCGCGCCATCGCCGTCCGGATCGGTGGAACTGACGTTGGCAGACGCCTCGATCAGTGAGCGGATCAAGTCCGTCGCGTAGTTGTCGTTCGTGCCCTGAAGCAGCGCCGCGACCCGCTCGATTCCCATGCCGGTGTCGATCGATTGCGCCTCGAGCTCGCGCCGGGTGCCATCTTCGAACTGCTCGTACTGCATGAACACGAGGTTCCAGATCTCGACGAAGCGGTCGCCGTCTTCCTCAGGCGACCCCGGAGGGCCACCCCAGTATTTGTCGCCGTGGTCATAGAAGATTTCGGTGCAAGGGCCGCAGGGACCGGTCGGACCCATCTGCCAAAAGTTGTCGCTCGTGGCGATGCGGATGATCCGGTCATCCGGCAGCCCGGCGACCTTCTTCCACAGCTCGGCGGCCTCTTCATCGGTATGGTAGACAGTAACCAACAGCTTCGACGGATCGATGCCCAACTCCTTGGTGACCATCTCCCAAGCAAAGGGGATCGCCTGCTCTTTGAAGTAGTCGCCGAAGGAGAAATTCCCCATCATTTCAAAGAAAGTATGGTGACGCGCGGTATAGCCCACGTTGTCGAGATCATTGTGCTTGCCGCCGGCGCGCACGCATTTCTGCGCGGTCGTCGCACGCTTGTAGTCGCGGTGTTCGACCCCTGTGAAGAGATTCTTGAACTGCACCATACCGGAGTTGGCAAACAGCAGCGTGGGGTCATTGCGGGGCACCAGCGGAGAGCTGTCAACCACCTCATGCCCCTGGCGGGCGAAGTAGTCGAGAAAGGCGGTGCGGATGTCGTTGAGCGTGCGCATGGTCTTGTTCCGAAAGGGCGGAAAATGGTCCGGGCAGGTTTAGCCCCCTGCCCCGGTGCTGTCCACGGGCGAATGCAAAAAGGGCGGCCTCTGCGGGGCCGCCCTTTGATATCGTGACCGATTAGGCCGCGTCAGTTTTCGAACATCTCGTCGTCGTCCGCGCCGCCATCCTCTTCGGAACTGCCAAAATCCAGCCCGTGCGAGGCACGAATCTTGTCCTCGATTTCATAGGCGATATCGGGGTTGTCCTTCAGAAACTGCTTTGAGTTCTCGCGGCCCTGCCCGATGCGCTCGTCGCCGTAAGAGAACCACGCGCCGGACTTCTCCACCACACCGGCCTTCACCCCGAGATCCAGCAGCTCGCCGGTCTTGGAGATGCCCTCGCCATACATGATGTCGAATTCGACTTGCTTGAACGGCGGCGCGACCTTGTTCTTCACCACCTTCACGCGGGTCGAGTTGCCCACCACCTCGTCGCGGTCCTTGATTGAACCGATGCGGCGAATATCGAGCCGGACGGAGCTGTAGAACTTCAGCGCATTGCCGCCGGTGGTGGTTTCGGGCGAGCCGAACATCACGCCGATTTTCATCCGGATCTGGTTGATGAAGATCACCATGCAGTTCGAGCGGCTGATCGAACCGGTCAGCTTGCGCATGGCCTGGCTCATCAAGCGGGCGTGAACGCCGACGCTAGAGTCGCCCATGTCGCCCTCAAGCTCCGATTTCGGGGTGAGCGCGGCGACCGAGTCGACGACCACGAGGCTCACCGCGCCGGAGCGCACCAGCGTATCGGTGATTTCGAGTGCCTGTTCGCCGGTATCGGGCTGGGAGATGAGCAACTCGTCGAGGTCCACACCCAGTTTCTTGGCATATTGCGGGTCGAGCGCGTGTTCGGCATCGACAAAGGCGCAAACGCCGCCCTTCTTCTGTTCTTCGGCCACGCAATGCAGCGTCAGCGTAGTTTTGCCCGAGCTTTCCGGGCCGTAGATCTCGATTATCCGGCCCTTCGGCAGACCGCCGATGCCGAGCGCGATGTCGAGGCCGAGCGAGCCGGTCGAAGTGGCTTCAATATCGGGCAGCTGGTTCTCGCCGCCGAGCTTCATGATGGAGCCCTTGCCGAACTGCCGTTCGATCTGAGCCAATGCGCTGTCGAGCGCCTTTTGCTTGTCGCCGTTGCCTGCTTTGCCCATGTCCAGAAGTTTCGCTGTGGCCATTGTTTCCGTCCTTATTCCATATGCCGCCTGTCGCGACAATGTGCGCTGCCGTTCACCTCTTGTTCCGCAGTGTATGCGATCAAAACGAGAACAAAGCAAGTTGAATCTTACTGACGCCATTCTTGACGCCCCTTGGTTAATGAAGCGTGAACGTTTACGAGATGCTTTGGATTACACGCAGAAAGGGTGCGCATGCTGGTGTTCTGGGATGCCCGATTGGTGCTTTTGGCAACCCCGAAGACGGGAACGCATGCGCTCGAATCTGCGCTCGGAAATGTGGCCGACATTGCCTTTCGTCACCCGCCATTGGTCAAACACATGGGCTATGCTTGGTCGAACCGCGTGTTGCCGCGGATCGTTGGAGCGAAAGAGTGGGAAAACTTCCGAACCGTGGCTGTGATGCGGGAACCCCTAGACTGGCTTGGCAGCTGGTACCGCTATCGGCGCAGGGCAGATCTGGACGGGCAAAACAACTCAACCCATAGCATGGACTTTTCAAAGTTCCTCCGCGGCTACCTTCAAGACCCTCAGCCCGCCTATGCCCGGCTTGGCCGACAGTGGAAGTTTCTGCGCACCGAGGACGGCCGGGTCGGGATCGACTACCTTTTTCCCTACGAGCGCTTTGGCGACCTTGTGGCCTTTCTGGAGAGCCGGCTTGACCGGGAGATCGTGCTGGAGCGTGAGAATGTGTCGCCCGAAGCGCCGCTTGAGGTCGACCCGGAGCTTGCCGCGCCGCTGGCCAGACATCTCGAGAAGGACTTTCGGCTCTATGATGCGCTGATTGCTGGTGGGGACTGGAAGAACATCTAGGAGCGACCGCGCCGCGCACCTCCCACCGCGCTAGTGGATCTGGTCGTGAACCGTTGCCGTCAGTTCGGTGAGCGAGAACGGCTTTGGTAGGAAAACCGAGTTGGGAATCAGGGCCTGTTCATTGTCAAAACTGTCTTCGGCATAGCCAGACACGAAGACCACCTTCACATCCGGTCGCATCTCCAACGCCTTTCGAACCCAACTCGGGCCATCCATACCTGGCATGATCACATCGGTGACGAAGACATCGACCTTGAGCTCACTGTCATCGAGAAGCGTCAATGCCTCCTCGGCGTTTCCCGCCTCGAGCACGGTATAGCCCCGCATTCGAAGCGCCCTAGAGGCGAAGGCGCGTACCGGGGCCTCGTCTTCCACCAGAAGAATGACACCTTCGCCCTTTCCGGTCGGCTCACTCGGCAAAGCGTCGAGCGACAGGCGGGGCGCCTCTTCAAGCCGTTCGAAGGCAGGGAAGTAGAGGGTAAAGCAACTGCCTTGCCCCAGAATGGAATCTACAAAAATGTAACCACCGGTCTGTTTAACGATGCCGTAGGCCGTGGAGAGTCCGAGGCCCGTGCCTTCGCCGGGGCGTTTGGTCGTCCAAAAAGGCTCGAAGATCTTGCCGATCTTGTCAGGGTGGATGCCCGTTCCCTGATCGGAGACCGAGACGACCACGTAATTGCCGGGAGGGACGCTGGCCCGGTCGCGGTGGAGTTGTTCATCGAGCACCCGGGTCTGCGTTTCAACCGTGATGGTGCCGCCGTCGGGCATCGCGTCCCGCGCATTGACCACGAGGTTCATGATCACTTGCTCAAGCTGCCGCTTGTCGGCCCGGATCGAGGGCAGATCGGGATCATGTGTTAGAGACAGGTTAACACGCTCGCCTACGAGCCGGTTGAGAAGGTGACCGAGGTCAGAAAGCGTTTCACGCATGTCCAGCGTCTCAGGCTGGAGGTTCTGTTTGCGGGAAAACGCCAGCAACTGCCCCACAAGGCTCGCCGCGCGGTTGGCATTTTGGTTGATCTGCACAAGGTCGCCATAGTCCGGGTCGCCCTGATCGTGCCTGAGCAGAAGCAGGTCGCAGTGGCCTGAAATGGCGGTGAGCAGGTTGTTGAAGTCATGCGCGACGCCACCAGCCAACTGTCCGATGGCCTGCATCTTCTGGCTTTGCACGAACTGCGCCTCAAGCGTCTTCAGCTCCGTCGCGTCGTTCAACACCGCCACCAGGGAAGGTTCGCCACCCTCGACCACGCGGCTGAGCGAGATTTGCAGGAACACATCCTTTACCGGCAGCTTGGCACGCGCGACCTCAGGCCGGAGCGGGCCGCGACCGGCTGCGGCATCGGTGATCCAGTCACGCACAGACCGGCCCAGACCCTCGACCAGTTCGGCAAATGACATGCCGACTAGGTCGTCATGGCCGAGAAGCTCGCGGGCGAGGCGGTTGGCCATCGACAGGGTGCCATCCCGCTTGATGCGCAGGAGCGCCACCGGCATGTGATCGAGCACACCCGGAGAAGCCGCTACCCCGCTCACATGGGCTGCGGGTGCTTCGTTCAGCGGCAGCAGATAAATCTCTCGCCGGCCCGCCTGCCCGGCGATTTCAACCACCTGACAGTGCAGCTCCCCGGCTGGACCGGAGATGCGCTGTGCGCCGGCAATGCCGGCATCGGAGACATCGAGGATCACGTCTTCAATGCGCTTGACCCGGCCTCCAACCACCCGCCTGAGCGCATCGTTCATGAAAAGCACCGCGCCGGCCTTGTTGACCGTCATCATTGGCAGGCTGAGCCCTTCGGCGCCACGCGCGCCTTCGCGCTCCACCATATCCTCCATGCGCCACAAGAACCCGTCTTCCCCAAGCCGATGCGCCACGAGGCGCATATGCCCCTTGCGGGTGACGACATCTTCCGAGGCATGCCCGCGGGCTTCGGCGCGGGTTTCCAGCCGACTGATCAGCGCGGCGGAGTTGGCCAGCAGGTCCCGCAGCACCCGTGGCAGTGTTTCACCCGTTTCCGACTTGAACCGGCTGCGCGCGCTCGCGTTCTGGTGCGAGATTGCGCCATCGAGGTCGGTCGTGAAACAGGGCGAGGAATCGAGCTCGGTGAAGCCCGCGACCGTCTCGGCCAGCGCCCTCTCGGCGCCGGCCTGGCGGCGCGCGACCAGACGCAAAAGGATCATTAATGCGCAGAGCGTGCAGCCGGAGGCGATGAGGATGATCGCCACCTGCGGGTCCGCAACCAGCACACTGGACATGAAGAACACCACCGCCACACCGAGGACCTGCCACACCTTTCCCCGAAAGGCCTGCGCGATGCGCGCAACCGGTGAAGGCGTCAGCGCTGGGTGCGACACGGGTGGGTTCTCCCTTTGATTCGTTGCACAGCACAATCGCCCGAAAATCGTTAATCGCGGATTAAGATAGTTTTGGGCGCGCCGCGCAACCTGCGGTCATTCTCCGGGAGAAGGCCGGAAAATCGCAAGGAAAAACCCGTCTCCGCCGTCCAGCGGGGTCAAGCGAAGCGTGGTCTCCTTCTGCCAGCCGGGATGGCGGGCAAGGAAACTCTCGGCCTGCGCGCCGTTCTCAGCCTCGAGCAGAGAACAGGTGATATAAGCAAGCCGACCGGTCGGGGCGACCTTCGGCGCGACCTGATCGAGAATGTCGGCCTGAAGCGCGCACAGCGCCTCCAGTCCGGCGCGATCGAGCCGCCATTTGGCCTCGGGCTGGCGCCGCCATGCGCCGGAGCCGGAACAGGGCACATCGGCCACCACAAGATCGAACAGGCCTTCGGGCGCGTCCGTTGTGGCAATCTTCACCCCCGCACGCGCGGCCCGCGCGGGCAGGTCATTCATCCGCTGAGGGTGAGCGTCATGGGCGGTAAAGTTAAGCTCCGGCGCACGGGCGGCGAGTGCAAGGCTCTTGCCGCCGCCACCGGCGCAAAAATCGAGCACCCGGCCACCCTGAGGCAAAGGGATCGCCTCGCAAATCGCCTGCGATCCGGCATCCTGCAGTTCCACCCGGCCCTCGGTGAAGTCCCGTGCGTTGCGGATACGGCGCGCGCCTTTGGTGACAAGCAGGGCGTTTGGCGCAAGCGGGTGCGGCTCTGTGATGATTCCTTCGGCAGCCAACTCTTCCACCACAGCATCACGCGTGGCTTTCAGCACGTTGACCCGCAAGAACACATCAGCCCTGCCCTGCATCGCCTTGAGAACAGGCTCGAAATCCGGCCCGAGGGAGGATTGCAGATCGGGCGCCAGCCAGTCGGGGCAGTCCAGCGCCTCGGCGCCCTCAGGTATCCGGCCCTCGGCTTCCTCCTCGGGGGTCAGCGCGGCAGGCGCGTGGCCCTCGCCCGTGAACACTTCGCCCGGGTCGCGGCCCGCCTGCCGCAGCATCCCCAGCATCAAGGCCCGGCCCGTCTCGCCGCCACCCCACGCGGCAAAGCTCCGGTGGCAGCGCAGTGCGTCGAACGCATGGTCACGGATGGCCGCGCGGTCCCCCGACCCGGCAAACCGATTGGCACGGCCCCAACGGCTGAGCGCCTGCTCGGCAGCCAGCCCGCCGGCGATGGCGTCCAGCACCTCGGCGGCGGCAGCAATCCGGGCGGCGGGGGTCATGTTCTACCTCAACTCAGGGGCGCAAGCCCCTCATCCCACGCGGTAATTCGGGCTTTCGCGGGTGATTTGCACATCATGCACGTGGCTTTCCTTAAGCCCTGCGCCGGTGATCTTTACGAACTGGCAGTTCTTGCGCATCTCTTCGACGGTGGCGCAGCCGGTGTAGCCCATCGCCGCCCGCAACCCGCCGACGAGCTGGTGGATCACGGTGCCCGCAGAGCCCTTGTAAGGCACCTGCCCCTCGATGCCCTCGGGCACCAGCTTGTCGGAGGCCGCGTCCTTCTGGAAGTAGCGGTCAGCCGAGCCGCGGGCCATGGCGCCGAGGCTGCCCATGCCGCGATAGGCCTTGAACGAGCGGCCCTGCCACAGGATTACCTCGCCTGGGCTTTCATCGGTCCCGGCGATCATCGAGCCGACCATGGCGCAGGAGGCGCCGGCGGCAATCGCCTTGGCAAAATCGCCCGAAAACTTGATGCCGCCATCCGCGATGACCGGCACGTCGCCGGCAGCGGCAGCGCAATCCATGATGGCGGTAAGCTGGGGCACGCCCACGCCCGCCACCATCCGCGTGGTGCAGATCGAGCCCGGGCCGATGCCCACTTTCACCGCATCCGCACCCGCCCCGATCAGCGCGCGGGTCGCCTCGCCAGTGGCCACGTTGCCCGCGATGATCTGCACTTCGTTGGAGAGCCGCTTGGCCCGCTCCACGGCAGCGATCACGCCTTCGGAATGGCCATGCGCCGTGTCGATCACCACGATATCGGCACCCGCGTCGATCAGCGCCTCGGTGCGCTCGAAGCCTGCATCGCCCACGGAGGTCGCCGCCGCCACGCGCAGGCGGCCGAGGCTGTCTTTGCAGGCGGTGGGGTTCAGCACGCTCTGCTCGGTGTCCTTCAGCGTCAGCAAGCCGGTGAGCTTGCCTTCGGCATCGGTGACCAGCAGCTTCTCGATCCGGCGGGCCTTCATCAGGCTGATCGCCTCGTCGCGGTCGGCGGGCTCCTTCAGGATCGCCAGATCCTTCGAGGTCATCATCACCTTGACCGGCGTGTCATCGGAGGTGGCAAAGCGCATGTCGCGGTTGGTGACGATGCCCACAACGCGGCCCTTTTCGTCCACCACCGGGAAACCGGTGAAGTTATAGCGCTCGATCAGCGCCTTGGCGTCGGCCAGGGTCTGATCGGGGGTCAGGGTCACCGGGCTGTAGACGATTCCGCTTTCAAAGCGTTTGACCCGGCGCACCTCGCGGGCCTGCTCCTCGACGCCGAGGTTTTTGTGGATCACGCCGATGCCGCCAGCCTGGGCCATGGTTATCGCCATGCGCCCCTCGGTCACCGTATCCATCGCGGAACTGAGCAGCGGGATGTTCATGGTGATGGCGCGGGTCACCCGCGTGGCGGTGTTCGCCGTGGAGGGCAGCACCCGGCTTTCGGCGGGAACGAGCAAAACATCGTCGAAGGTCAGTGCCTCGCGAATCTCCATCATGGCTCTCCTGATGAGGGGTTCGGTTGGCGCTTCCCTATTACATGGATGCTGCGGGAGCGAAAGGCCTATTGTGCCGCGCGTCGCGGCACCCCCCTTATCTGGTGGTCACTTCGTGGTGACGCGGGCTGCGAGATCGGCCAGGATCTCCTCGGGCGAAGGCCGTTGCACCGTGACGGTCACGAAACCCCATGAAAACAAGGCCTCCGCCTCGTACTGCCGATTGACCCGCAGGTAGAGTGGCTGAAGTTCCGCTGGGCGTATGATGCCGGTGGGCGGCAGCTCGACCAGCATGTGCACGCCCTTCAAGTCTTCCGGCACGGGCGCCGGATACCACTCCGGCGGGTCGAAATCTGCGCCCTCATACCAGACCTGCGGGACCGACATGAAGGCGTAGCGAAAGCGGGCGCGCGTGGCCCGGTCAGGCGTGGGGGCGTTCAGGTTGATCCGCTCCACCAACTCGCCCCGCTCATTGATCAGCACCGGGTAGAGGCTGACGGTTTCGGCTTCGGTGACAAAAGGCAGCGCGGTGAAATCACAGGGTCGGCAGGTGATGCCCGCGTGGTTGCCATCATGCAGGTGAATGAGCGCGCCCGGCTCCAGCGCGAGGCTTTCCGGTTGCGGCTCGGAGGCGGCGAGCGCGGCGGTGATGCGCTCGTTCTCCCAGCGCTGCAGCACAGGCGAGACGGTGCTTGCCGCCGCAGCAATCGCCAGACCTGCCAGCCAAGCCCACCAGTGGCGACCGTTCAGCAGCCAGATCAGCAGCCCCGCCCCAGCGGCCACGGCAAGAGACAGCAGGAAGGCGGCGATGTAGGGCAGCGCGACGGCGAGAAAGTAAAAGATAGCCATACCGAGCTCTAAGCTCCGGGCTTCAGCGCAGCAAGCGTCAGGCCCTCAAACGGCCTGTCACTCCGGCGCGCCTTCACTCCGCCTGCCCCGCGTCATTTTCAGGCGCCACGCTTGCAGATCGCCGGAACGCTATGGTCAGAACACTTGAACCGATCAGCACATTCATGGCGTAGACCACGTTGAAAGCGGCATCGAGCAGGGAGAAGGCCCAGAGTGGCGCACCATCCTGCCCGGCCTCCCAGAGCCTGTTGTCCCATTCCAGGAGCGCGTTGTAAGTGCCGTAATACAAGGCAGCCGCCAGAAGCCAGAGCAGCAGAGACCACGCTGCAGCGCTGGCAAACCAACGGCGGCGGGCCCCGCGCTGCGCCTCGTTCCACCGTCCGTCCCTGCGGATCGCAAGTGCCGGCAGCGCGCGGGCGAAATGGAAGAAAAGATAGATCACCAGCCACATACAACCGATCCCGAGCGGCAGCACCCAGAACGCTGTGCTCAGGTAGGCCATGGGCGACAGCAACACTTCAGGCAGGCCGGGCATCGGCATGAATACCCCGACGCCAAACAACCGTGTGAGGCCGAGATAAACCACCAGAAAGAGCATCATCCCGAGGATGCCTGCGGCCAACCCTGAGATGAACCAGCCAAAGGCATAGCGCGGCACCGGCCCGCCGTGGCGTGTGCCCGCAGGCCCCGGAGCCTCATCCAACAGCGCCACCCGGTGCCAGCCCACCGCCGCCCAAGAGAACACGAGGAACTCGAGCACCGTAACAGGCAGGGCGATCCCGCTCGGGAACGCCCTGTAGTAGGCCTCATAGGCAATTGTGCTGATCAGAAACGGAAGCCAGATGACCCGCAGGGCCGTGCCACGGCCGCGCCACACCTCGCCGACCGCCGGCCAGAAAATCCCTTTATGCTCCAACGCTTACCCTTCAACCTCGCCCCGGGCGCAGAGTTGCTCAAAGCGGCCCGAAGGGCAAGCGACAGGTCAGCCGAGATAGTCGGAGCGTTGCAGCCCGTATTTGGCCATCTTCTCGTTCAAGGTCCGGCGCGGCAGGCAGAGCTCTTCCATCACGTTGACGATCGAGCCCTTGTGGCGGCGCATGGTGTTGTCGATCAGCATCCGCTCGAAGGCTTCCACGTATTCCTTCAGCGGCTTGCCCTCGGTCGTCATCACCGGCTGCACCTCGCCCTCGTCGTTCATCAGCAGCGAGGCGATGGTGCCCGAACCACGACGAGCCTGAAGCACGGCGCGTTCGGCAATGTTGATCAGCTGGCGGACATTGCCCTGCCACGGCGCCTGCAACAGCTGAGCGGCCTCCTGGGCCGTCACCGCCGGCGCCTCGCAGCCGTATTCCTCGGCGAACTGCTCGGAAAGGCGGGTGAACAGCATCAGGATGTCCTCGCCCCGCTGGCGCAGCGGCGGCAGGGTGATCTTCATCGCGGCGAGCCGGTAGTAAAGATCGGGGCGCAGCGCATCTTCCGAAGTCTTGCCCTGCTCCTGAAGGTTGCTGACCGCCACGATCCGGGTCTCCGCCGGGCTGCCCTGCTCGTTGATGAACTGCAGCAGACGTGCCTGAAGCGCAGGCGAAAGCGCCTCGATATCCTCAAGGCAGAGCGTACCGCCCCGGGCCTGCTCCACAAGCGGCATACGGCCCTTGTCGGCATCGCCCTCAAAGAGCTGAGCGGCCAGTTCGTCTTCGTCGAAGGCGGCGCAGGAGACGATGACGAACTCCTTGCTCGCCCGGCTCCCCACGGCATGGAGCGCATGGGCCGCCAGCGTCTTGCCGGTGCCGGTCTCGCCGTCGATCAGCACATGGCCATCGGCCTGCCCCAGATCGAGGATATCCTCACGCAGCCGCTCCATCACCGGGCTCGCGCCGATCAGCTTTTTCATGATCGTGGTGCCGCCGCCGAGTTCGCGGCGCAGGGCGCGGGCATCAAGGTTCATCCGGCGGCGCTGGGTAGCCTTCTTGGCCAGCTGGGTCATCCGGTCGGGGTTGAAGGGCTTTTCGAGAAAATCGAAGGCCCCAACCCGCATTGCCTCCACCGCCATCGGCACATCGCCGTGGCCGGTGATCATGATGACCGGCAGCGCGGAGTCCTGCGCCATCAGCTTCTTCAGCAGGGCCATGCCATCCATCCCGGGCATCCGGATGTCGGAGACAACCGCGCCGGGATAGTCGGGGCCGATCCCCTTCAGCGCCTCTTCGGCGGAGGGGTATGTTTCAGTTTCAAACCCGGAGAGCGCCAGCCACTGGCTGATGGATTGGCGCATGTCCTGTTCGTCGTCGATGATTGCGATTTTCATAGCCTGTGCCATGTGTTGTTCCTGTGGTCCTGCCCTACTCTGCCGCCGTCGCGCTGTCTTGTCTCAGGATCGGCAGTTGCAGCTCGAAAACTGCGCCACCGGCCCTTCCGTTCCGCGCCGTGAGACGTCCGCCCAACTCGTTGATGATCCCCGAGGAGATGGCAAGCCCCAGACCGACGCCGTCGCCGGGGGCCTTGGTGGTGTAGAAGGGTTCGAAAAGGTTCTCCAGATCCTCGATGCCGTGGCCATTGTCGCGCAGGGTCAGCGTGGCGGTGTCACCGGCGGCAAGGATCAGCTCCAGCGCGGGCTCCTCGACATCGCGGGTGGCATCCAGCGCATTGCGAAAGAGGTTCACCAGCACCTGCTCCACCCGCAGCCGATCGGCCCGGATGATCACCGGCTCACTGGGCAAGTTCCGCGAAATCGCCACGTGGCGCGAGCGCAGCTGCGGCTCCATCATGCTCAGCGACACACTCACCGCATCCCTTAGATCAAAGGGTTCAAAGGCCACCTCACCCTTGCGGGCATAGCTCTTGAGCTGCCGGGTGATCGCCCCCATCCGGCCAATCAGGTCGTCGATCCGCTGGAACGACGAAAGCGCTTCCTCCGGGCGCTTGCGTTGCAGCAGGAGCTTGGCCCCGGCGAGGTAGGTGCGCATCGCGGCCAGCGGCTGGTTCAGCTCATGCGAAACGGCCGCCGACATCTCACCCAAGGCCGCCAGTTTGGAGCTCTGCGCAAGGGTCTGTTCGGCCACCTCAAGGCTGCGTTCGGCCTTCTCCCGTTCGGCAATTTCCCGCTGCAGCCGCAGGTTCAACTGGCGAAGTTCTGCCGACTCCTTCAGCGCCACCCGGCGGTCGGAGCGGGCCTTGCGCGAGAGCCACCAGAACGAACCGGCGAGCAGCAGGGCGAAGGCCATGATCTCCAGCGCCAGCACCCCGTTCACCCGTTCGCGGATCGAGCTATAGGCGGTGAACGACGTGATCCGCCAACCCTGAAACGGGATGCGCCCGTCTGTGCGCATCACCGCCTCGCCAAAGAGGTAGGCATCGGGCGGCAAAAAGCTCCAGTCGGTCGTGGCCTCCAGTGCCCGCTGGATAGCCGAGGGCGCATCCTGCTCGGCCAGTGCATCGCTCACCGGCTTGCCGCGCCAGCGCGGCTCGGTGGAAAGGATCACCGTGCCCGTGCTGTCGGTCACCAGCACGGCATCCGAGATGCCCGCCCACTGGCGCTCGAACTTGGCAAGATCGACCTCGACCACGATCACACCGACGCTCTGGTTGTCATGCCGGATCACGCGGGAGTAGGCGAACTCCATCGCGTTGTTTTCCTTAAGGTGAAGGGTAAACACCGTGCCATCCGAGCGCTGCGCCTCCACGAAGTAGGGCGCGGTGCGGTGGTTGGAGCCAAGCTGGTTGCGGTCGGTCGTGGCCACGGCCCGGCCGGATGTATCGAGCATCAGCACCGATTTCGCGCCAATCTCGTCACGAAACTCGATCAGCCGCTGCGAAGTATTGAGAAAATCCGAGGTGTTCAGCGCCCCGATCAGCGAGGGGTCGCGCGAGAGCAAGAGCGGCACAACCTGCGCCCGCTGCAGCTCCGAGATGATGTTACCCGCGTAGAGCGCCTGCCGCAGTTCCGACTGGTTGCGCGTGGTCTCGGTGAACCGCAGGGTCAGGTAATGGTTGGTCAGCCACACGGTCACAACCGCCAGCACAAGCACCATGACCCAGGCCAGCCGCTGAAGCGGACGGCGCCATGAGCGCAGCGGAGAGCGGGGCTTGTCCATCGTGCAACTCTATGCTGCGGCGGCGCTTTGGGAAAGGCATTGGCATCTCAGGTGCCGCCGAAGTGAGCCACACCCGCCCTCGCCCCGCGCAAATGCGTGAGCGCCATCAAGCCCCTGATGAGCAGCCCTGCCCCGGCCTCAGGCCGAAACCAGCGCCTCTGCGAGACCGGCAAACATCGCCCGGCCATCGGTGCCGCCGTGCTTGGCATCCACCGCCCGCTCCGGGTGCGGCATCATCCCCAGCACCCGCCGGTTCTCCGAGAGAACCCCGGCAATATCGCTCATCGAGCCGTTCGGGTTGTCGGTGTAGCGGAAGGCGACGCGCCCCTCGGCCTCCAGCGCCGCCAGCCCCTCGGGGTCGACGTTGTAGTTGCCGTCATGGTGCGCCACCGGGATCACCAGTTCATCGCCCTGCGCGTAGCCCGAGGTGAAGGCACTCTCGGCGCTCGCCACCGTCAGCCCCACGTTGCGGCAAACGAACTTCAGCCCCGCATTGCGCATCAGCACGCCCGGCAGCAGCCCGGTCTCGCAGAGCACCTGAAAGCCGTTGCAGATGCCCAGCACAAACCCGCCCGCCTCGGCATGGGCCACCACCGAGCGGCAGATCGGCGAGTTGGCCGCAATCGCGCCGCAGCGCAGGTAGTCGCCAAAGGAGAACCCGCCGGGGATACCCACCACGTCAATGCCCTGCGGCAGGTCGGTATCCTTGTGCCAGACCCGCGCCACATCGAACCCGGCAGCCTCGAAGGCCACGGCAAGGTCACGGTCGCAATTGGAGCCGGGAAAGGTGATGACGGCGGCTTTCATGGGCAGTCTCCTGAGTCAGCGGGTGAAATCGGTAATAACGGCCACGCCGGGAGGGGCGGCACCGTCGAAGAGGGCAAGCTCGGCGCTGGCGTCAGAGAGGGCCACGCGGCGGGCGATAAGCGGCGAAAGGTCGAGCTGGCCGCTCTCGATGAGCGAGAGCAGCGAGGGATAGCGCCACGCGGGCATGCCGCGTGTGCCATAAATCGCAAGCTGGCCAGAATAGACGGCATCCCACGGCAGGGTCATGTTCACATGCTCTCCCGCAGGCATCCCGATCTGTACCATGCGGCCCAGTTTGCGCAGGCACTTCAATGCGTTGGCCGTGGTCTGCCCGATCCCGAGCGCCTCCAGCGCCAGATCGGCCCCGCCCTTGGTGATCTCACGCACCGCCTCCACCGGGTCGCCCGCAGCGGCGTTCACCACCGCATCGGCCCCGAGAGCTTTGGCATGGGCGAGCTTCTCCTCGACCACATCCACCATGACCACCCGCGCGCCAAGCGCCCGTGCGATCATCATCGCCGAAAGCCCGACGCCACCAGAGCCCCAGACCGCAAGCCACTCACCCGCCTTCAGCGCCGCGCGGCCCGTGAGCCCGTGCCATGCCGTGGTGGCCCGGCACCCGAGCGATGCTGCCAACGCCGGGTCCATGCCCTCGGGCAGGGCCGCGAGGTTCACATCGGCGCGCGGCACCGCGATGCGCTCGGCAAAGCTGCCGGCCTGGGTGAAGCCTGGCAGTACCTGGCTGGCGCAGATCGTCTGGTTGCCGCTCTGGCAATCGGGGCAGCCGCCGCAGGCAAGGATGAAGGGCGCAATCACCCGATCGCCCGCCTTCCAGCGGGTCACGCCCTGCCCGACCTCGCGGATCACCCCACAAAACTCGTGGCCCGGCACATGCGGCAGGCTCACATCCGGGTCCGCCCCCGTCCAAACATGCCAGTCTGACCGGCAGATGCCGCTGGCCAGAACCTCCAGCACCACGCCATCGGGCGGGCATTCCGGCTCCGGCAGGCTCTCGATGGCCAGCGCGGCGCGGAACTCTGTAAGGAGGGCGGCTTTCAAGGCGAATCCCGTGGTTGGAGCGGTTTGCGCTGCCTTAGCCCGGATCGCCGGGCAAAGCCAGTTGCCCATGCGTGAGGCGACCTACGCACGACTAGAGAGCTCGCGCTCAGGTCGGCGCCGCCCCCCTGCGCCGCCACCCCAGCAGGAGCAGGCTGACAATCCCTGCCGGCACCGCCGTGGCCAAGGCGAGCGCCGCCAGCGCTCCCGGTATCAGCCAGTTCCACGGGCCGGGAATGCGCACATCGCCGTTGGTGTCGGGGTCATAAAGGATGGTGCGGGTCGAGCCGACGGGGAAGTCCCACTCGGAGTGCGACATGCCCGCGCTGGCCTGCACCTCGCGCCCGTCAGAGCGGGTGTAACGAAAGACCGGGGCGTAATTGGTCACATCGCCCTCCAGCGGCGACCAGCCCTCGTATTCGCGCAATTCCACCACCTCGCCCTCGGCCTCCGCCATGCCCATCGGGGCAATCAAAGCCTCGGCGGCAAAGAGGATGGCCGCACCAAGCAGCAGCGCAGGAAGCACCCAGACGAGCAGCCACATCCGGCCAGAGATTTCACGAACCCCGTCATAGCGGGTGCGGAAGAGAAAAGCGTCTGCCATGGGCGGAGTTTTGCGTCCGCCGCCGCCCGCGTCCAGTGGCCAGCGCTACGCCCCGGCGTAGGGCGAAGCCGCCGCCCCGCCGCTTACATGTGGATCGCGTAGCTCTCGATCACCGTGTTGGCGAGCAGCTTTTCGCACATCGCCTTCACATCAGCCTCGGTGGTGCCCTCGGCCAGATCCAGCTCGATCACCTTGCCCTGACGCACGCCCTCGACGCCGCCGAAGCCAAGCGCGCCCAGAGCCGATTTCACCGCCTCGCCCTGCGGGTCGAGCACGCCCTGTTTCAGCATCACGTCCACACGCACCTTCATGGCGGCTCTCCTCAGTTGATCAGGGTCGGTTTGCCCATCGGCGCGGCACCGCCCTTGGGCAGCACGCCAAGCCGGCGGGCAACTTCGGTATAGGCATCCGTCAGCGAGCCGAGATCGCGGCGGAACACGTCCTTGTCGAGCTTCTGACCGGTCTCCAGATCCCACAGACGGCAGCTGTCGGGGCTGATTTCATCGGCCACGATGAGCCGCATATAATCGTTCTCCCAGATACGGCCGACCTCGATCTTGAAGTCGATCAGCTTGATGCCAACGCCATACATCACGCCGCTGAGGTAATCGTTCACCCGCAGCGCCAGCGCCACGATGTCGTCGAGATCCTGCTGTGTCGCCCAGCCGAAGGCGATGATGTATTCCTCGGGCACAAGCGGGTCGCCCAGCTTGTCGTCCTTGTAGGAAAACTCGATGATCGGGCGCGGCAGCTGCGTGCCTTCCTCAAGCCCAAGCCGCTTGGCCATCGAGCCCGCGGCGAAGTTGCGCACGATCACCTCGAGCGGCACGATCTCGACCGAGCGGATCAGCTGCTCGCGCATGTTCAGCCGCTTCAGAAAGTGGGTCGGCACGCCAATGTTGTTCAGCCCGGTCATAAAGAACTCGGACAGCCGGTTGTTCAGCACGCCCTTGCCCTCGATCGTCGCCTTCTTCTCGGCGTTGAACGCGGTGGCATCATCCTTGAAATACTGCACCAGAGTGCCGGGCTCGGGGCCCTCGTACAGAATCTTGGCCTTGCCTTCGTAGACGAGCTTGCGTCGTGCCATTTCGGTCCAATCCAGATGCAGCAGGGCGCGGCTCCGGAAAGGGCCACGCTTCACTAGGCGGGCTATAGTGCAACGATGCCGCAGCCGCAAGCGGAGCAAAGCCCACACGGCGCGGCGCACAGCCGCGCCGGCACCTCCGGCAAGGCTTGGCCCCGGAGAGCGCTGCGGTTAGGTTGTGCCTGCCGGGCCGCAGGAGGGCGGCGCAGGGCCTTCGGGGGGACCATGGTTGAAGATTTTGCAGTGTTGGATTTTGCCCTCGTCGATGCACCGCCGCGCGATGTGGCGCAGGCCTTGGCCCGGGCCGAGGCCCCCGATCCCGCCAATGGCAAAGACAAGCCTGCAGGCCTTCTGGGCCGCCTCATCGGCCGCCGCGCCGCTGCGCCCTCTCCCGCCGCCCCATTGCTGGTGCAACCCCGTGGCACCCTGCCCGCAGGAGTGCTCGCCCGCGAAATGGTCGATGACATGGGCTTTGGCGGCGCCGACCGCGAGATCCGCCTCTCCGCCCCCATTGGCCCTGCCAGGCACACGCTGATCGAGTTCCGCGAGCGCTCCGATGCCGGCCCCTCACCGCGTCTCGCCGCCCTCAGCCGCGCCCTGCCGAAGGCCGAGGTGCTGGCCTTCCGCCTCACCGGGGGTCGCCATCCGGGCGGCGAATATGGCTTCACCGTTTTTCGCGGCGGCGCCATTGTCCGGGCACTCCGCATCCACCGCGCCTCCGCCGAAGATGACTGGCAGCGCAGCCAGACCGGCAGCCCCCACCCGCTGGAAGAGGAAGCCCCGCCCGACCCGTCCGATCCCGGCGGGCTGATCTCGCCCAGCAGGCAAGCTGCCCTGCTTGCCGCCCTCGGGATCGATGCCGATGAACTACTGGTCGACCGCAGCGCCCACAGCGCGGTGCTGGAACTCTCCACCCACGCGGGCGGCACACCGCCCTCCGCTCTACCCGCGCCTCGGCCCGTCACCCCTGCGCCTGTAGCTCCGTCCCCGGCCACGGCACCCCCGGATGAAGACAGGGCCACATGGGAGGATGAAATCACCACCCTCCTCGTCGCCGCCGTCACCGACGGGCTCACCGAAGACGAGCAGGTGCCCTGGCTCGACGCCATGACCGCTGACCTTGAGGCTGGGCGCACCGAAGCCGCGCTCGACCGGGCCCGCGCGCTGCTGGCCCGTGGCACCCGCCCCGAGGCCGAACGCGAAGCCGCGGCAACCCGGCTTGCGCAGCTCTTCGGGCTCGAAAGCTGAGCCTGTCGCCGCTTTCGCCCTTTCGCGCCTTCCCATCCCGGCCCGGGGCTCTTAAATAGAGGCAAGGATTCAAACCGGGAGGCCCCCATGTCCACCTTCGACGATCGCGAAAACGCGTTTGAAAACAAGTTCGCCCATGACGCCGAGATGCAGTTCAAGGCTGAAGCGCGGCGCAACAAGCTGCTGGGCCTCTGGGCCGCCGGCCTGCTGGGCAAAGCTGGCGACGACGCCGTTGAATACGCCAAGGAAGTGGTGAAGGCCGACTTCGAAGAGGCCGGCGACGAGGATGTGTATCGCAAGGTCAAGGGCGACCTCGGCGATCTGGCCGACGAGGCCACAGTCCGCGCCCAGATGAAGGCGATGATGGCCGAAGCCAAGGCCCAGCTGATGGAAGAGAGCTGAGGCTCTTTCTCTTCTACGACCTCGATGCAAACGGCCGGCCCCGCCCGGCCGTTTTCTTTTTTGCGAAGGCGGTTAAGCCCTTGGTCACTCCGCGCTGATAGCACCCTGCCCAGATATCCGCAGCAGGAGGCGGAATGGGCAAGGTTTCTCACGGGTTGCAACGCGCAGCCGGCACGCTGAAGGAGGCAGGCCTCGGCAGGCTGGTGCTGCGGCAGGGCCTGCCGATCCTGGGCGTGCTGGCACTTCTGCCCCTGCTGGCGGGCTGGCTCCACGGGCTCGACCTCGGTGCAGGCTGGGCCCAGCTTTCAGCATTGCCCGGCTCACGCTGGGTCGGCGCACTCTGCATGACCACGGTCAGTTTCTGGGCGCTCGGGCGTTACGACCTCGCCATTCACCGCTGGCTGTCAACCGGGCAGAACGAGGACGCCGTGCAGGGCGCGGGCGTCACCGCAATCGCCGTCAGCCAATCTACCGGCTTCGGGCTGGTCATCGGCGCGCTGCTGCGCTGGCGGATGCTGCCGGGCCTCGGGCTTGCCCGTGCCCTCGGCGTCACCGCCGCTGTTGCGCTCTCGTTCCTCGCCGGGTGGGGCCTCTTCACCTCACTGTGCCTGCTCTTGCTGCCCTCCGCCTTCCCCTTCGCCGAAGCCGTTGGCGCCGCCGGCCTTGCGCTAGGCGCTTTCGTCGTGGCACTCTGCCTCTGGCCGCCGCACTGGGGCGGGCTCTCGCGATTGCCCCGCCTGCCCTCGATCTGGCTCGCCACCCGCATCGCCCTTTTCGCCACGCTTGATTGTGCCGCCGCCGCGCTCGCCTTCTGGCTCCTGCTGCCCCCCGGCACCGACCTTGCCTACCTCAACCTGCTGCCCGCCTTCCTGCTTGCTCTAGGCGCGGGCATCATGGGCGGCACGCCGGGCGGCGCAGGCCCCTTCGAGGCCGCAATTCTTCTGCTACTTGCGCAGGTCGATGGCACCGCGCTCTCCTGCGCCATCCTCGGCTTCCGGTTGGTCTACTATGCCCTGCCCGCCGGGCTGGGGCTGCTTGCCGCGGCGATCGGGCCTGTCCGGTCGCTGGCCACCCTGCGGCAGGAACGGGAAGACAAGTCGAGTTTTCGCCCCGTGTTCCGCCGCGCCGGACGGCCGCCTTCAGAGGATCTTGCATGGCACCTCGCCACCGCCCGCCGGGCCGAGGCCGGGCTGATCCGTCAGGGCGAGCTGGGATGGCTCGAGGCCCCCGGCGCGGGCGGCGGTTGGGCGGCTGGCCCCACCGGCTCGGCCCTCGTCGCCCTCGGCGCCCCTTTCGGGCCGTGGGGCGAGCGGCGGCACTGGCTCGCCGCAGTACGCGCCGAAGCCCGCGCGCGTGGCCTCGCCCCGGTGATCTACAAGGCCGGCCCCCGCATGGCCGCCACCGCCCGCCGCGCGGGCTTCCGGGTGCTACCCGTTTCCGAGGAGGCGGTGATCGAGCCGCTCGGCTTTTCCGTCGACAGCCCCAATCACCGGCAACTCCGTCGCAAGCTGCGCCGCGCCGAAAAGGCCGGGATCGAGATAACCCGCGAGATCGGCCCGCCCGACCCGGCCACCGCCGCTGAAATGGCCGCAGTCTCCGCCGCATGGGAGGCCACGCGCGGCGGCGCACGCGGATTTTCGATGGGGCGCTTCTGCCCCATCTACATTGGCCACCAATACCGCTACATCGCCCGTGCAGAGGGCCGCATCCTCGGCTTTGCCAGCTTCCATGTTTCGACCTGTGAGTGGGTGCTCGACCTCATGCGTACCCTGCCCGAGCAAGAGCCGGGTGGCCCCTCCGCCCCCGACGGCACGATGCATGCCCTCGTCGCCCGCGCCATCGCGGATGCCGCCCGGCGCGGCTGCCTGAGGCTCTCGCTCGCCGCTGTGCCGCTCCGGCAGGCCGGGCTTGAGGGGGAAGACCCTGAAAGCGCACTCTTTTCCGCCCTTCGCTCCCGGCTCGACGAGGCCTCCGGCGGGGCCGGGCTGCGCCAGTTCAAGGCCTGCTTCGCCCCGCGCTGGGAGCGGCTCTACATCGCCGCGCCAAACCGCCTTGCCCTGTCGCTCGCCGCGGTCGACATCGCCCGCCGCATCGCCCGGCCCCGCCCGCTGCCGCGCCTCGGCACCGAGCATGCCGCACCGGGCCGCTACGCCCCCCGCGCCACCCCCGATACCTTGCAGGACGCCGCCCTGCCCCTCCGCCGCGCCTCCTGAGCGCCGCACCCCTGCCCCCACGCCTCATAACGTCTTGCAGCATTCGACGTTGCGCCCCGCCGCGCCCTGTGGCACCCACCCGCCAACCCAACGCCCGGAGGCCCCAATGCCCGACGCTCTTTCCACCCTGCTGGCCGAACGCCCCTTTCTGCTGACCGATGGCGCCACCGGCACCACGCTGTTCAACATGGGCCTTCAGTCCGGCGACGCGCCGGAACTCTGGAACGACGAGCACCCCGACCGGATCGCCGCGCTCTACAAGGGCGCCGTCGATGCCGGCTCCGACCTCTTCCTGACCAACAGCTTCGGCGGCAACGCCTCGCGGCTCAAGCTGCACAGCGCCGAGGGGCGGGTGCGCGAGCTCAATCGCATGGCCGCCGAGATCGGCCGCGAGGTGGCCGACAAGTCCGGGCGCACTGTAGTGGTCGCAGGCTCGATGGGCCCCACCGGCGAGATCATGGGCAACATCGGCACCCTGACCCATGAAGACGCGGTGGAGATGTTCCACGAGCAGGCCGAAGGCCTGAAGGAAGGCGGCGCCGATGTGCTCTGGGTCGAGACCATCTCAGCCCCCGAAGAATACAAGGCCGCCGCCGAGGCCTGCGCGCTGGCGGGCATGCCCTGGGTCGGCACCATGAGCTTCGACACCGCCGGGCGCACCATGATGGGGGTCACCTCCTCCAGCATGGTCAAACTCGCCACCAAGCTGCCCACGCCCCCGCTCGCCTTCGGCGCCAACTGCGGCGTCGGCGCCTCCGACCTGCTGCGCACCGTGAAGGGCTTTCTCGCCGAGGGCCCCGAGATTCCGGTGGTCGCCAAGGGCAACGCGGGCATCCCCAAGTATGTCGACGGCCACATCCACTACAACGGGACCCCCGAGCTGATGGCCGACTACGCCTGCATGGCCCGTGACATGGGCGCGCGGATCATCGGCGGCTGCTGCGGCACCACGCCCGAGCATCTTGCCGCCATGCGCGAGGCGCTCGATACCCGCCCCGCCGCCGCCGCTCCGACGCTCGAAGAGATCGCCGAAAAGCTCGGCGGCTTCTCCTCGGCCTCCGATGGCACGGGCGACGGCCCCGCGCCCGAGCGCCAGCGCCGCGGTCGCCGCCGGAGCTGATCGCGCCACCTAATAGCTCGCCGGGCGGCCACGATGCCGCCCGCTCAGGTGATCTTGAACGTCGCCGTGAAAGGCAGATGGTCGCTGACCTCCTCGCGGAAGGTCTCGCGCCCCATGTCCATCGTCCAATGCATCGGAAACAGCCGCAGGCTGCCGCGCACATAGGCACGGTTCTTGATCGGGATGCGGCTGATCGCAAAGCCGTCCAGCAGATTCGCCGGGCCACCCTCCAGAATATGCGAGAACCTTTCCTGCAAATCCCAGCAGGACAGAAAGTCCATCACATCCCCACCGCCGAGGTGGTGGAAGTTGCTCACATCCTGCCCCGGGATCATGTTGAAATCTCCCATCAGCAACATCGTCTTCAGCCGGTTTCCGGGCTGCTCCTGATAGGTGGTGATGTAGTCACCGATGAACCGGCATTGGCTGTCGCGCAGCGCCTGCTCACCCGCTCCACGCCCCGATTTGAGGTGAACCGCGATCAGATGCGCCTCGAACTCGCCCACCTTCAGGTCGGCGATCACCGCGCGGCGGCCGGTGGTGTAATCACCCTCCGAGCCATCGAGGATCTGCTTTTCGGTGATCTCTACCCCCTGCTTGTGCAGGATGCCGAGGTGCTGATGCGCCACCGGCTGTTCCACCAGCACTGCCTGATAATCCAGCCCCTTCGCCGCCAACCCCTCGCGCAGCACTTCGATGTAGCTGGCCGGGTTCACCTCCACCAACACCACGATCTCGGCATCCAGCAGCGCCAGCCCCTCGATCTGGTTCTCTGTCTTCTCCGGCCCGGCAGGGAAGAAACACCCAAGGTTCCAAACGGCAATCCGGGCAACGGCATGTTCAAATGCAACCATCTCAACTCTCCCTCAATCAAATGCAAAGCAACCTATGCGGGAAAGATAACAGATCTGCGACGAACGCCCTAGCTGAACAGGTCGAGCTGGTCCCCCGGCTTGGGCGGCACCCGGAAGAGATCGCAGCGCAGCGGCGGCAGGTTGCGCTTCAGCCCCAGCCGTTTGCAGGCCACCTCGAACCGGTGCGAAAGCAACGCCGCATGCGTGCCCTGCCCCTTCATTCGGCGGCCCCATTCCGGGTCATAATCGCGCCCGCCGTGCATCTCGCGCACCCGGGCCATTACCCGGCTGGCCCGCTCCGGCGCGGCCTCCTCCAGCCAATCGCGGAACAGCGGCGAGACCTCCCGCGGCAGGCGCAGCACGATGTAGCTGGCGGCAACCGCCCCTGCATCCCTCGCCGCAGCAAGGATCTTCTCCATCTCATGGTCCGTCAGCCCCGGGATCATCGGCGAGGCCATGACCCGCACCTGCACCCCCGCCCCAGCCAAGCGCTCGATCATTTTCAGCCGCCGCGCCGGGCTCGGCACCCGCGGCTCCATCTTGCGCGACAGTTCCGGGTCGAGCGTGGTGATCGAAACGCCCACCCGCGCAAGCCCCTCCCAGCCCATGTCACCGAGAATATCCAGATCGCGCTCGATCAGGCTGCCCTTGGTGACAATGCCCACCGGGTGATTATGCGCGCGCAGCACCTCAAGCAGCCGCCGGGTGATCCGGTGGGTGCGTTCGATCGGCTGGTACGGGTCGGTGTTGGTGCCCATGGCGATGGGCGCCACTTCATAGCGTGGGCTGGCCAGCTCCGCTGCCAAACGCTCCGGCGCATTCGGCTTGGCCACCAGCTGGGTTTCAAAGTCCAGCCCCGGTGAGAGGCCGAGATAGGCATGGGTGGGCCGGGCAAAACAGTAGATGCAGCCATGCTCGCAACCGCGATAGGCGTTGACGGAACGATCGAACGAAAGATCGGGCGAGCTGTTGCGGCTGATAATCTTGCGCGGGTTCTCAAGCGCCACCTCGGTCCGCAGCGGCGGCAGTTCCTCCTCCGCGCCCGTGCCCCAGCCATCGTCCACTCGCTCAACGGCATAGGCATCAAACCGGCTTGCCACGTTCGAGAGGGCCGCACGCCCGCGCCGCCGATGCTCCGGCACCGCCCAGCCGCCCCCTGATGCTTCTCCAAATCCCATGGTCGCACCTCGCAGTTTGGAGAACATATAGAACATTCCGCGAACATTTGAAAGAACCGCATGACCTTCATGACTATTTTTCGCGCCCATCCCCCGCAAATCCTCGCTATAAGTCGGCAAACGTGCGTGCCATGTCGCAAATCGGAAAGTCGCTTTGCGCCATTCCGGCAATGGCTCGATACAGAAAACCGCCTCCGGCCCAACGATGGCCACACAAAGGAACTGCCCATGTCTGCGGATGAAGAAGACGACATCATCCTTTCGGAACTCTCCGACGAGGACCTGACCGCCCAGATGCATGACGACCTCTACGATGGCCTCAAGGAGGAAATCGAAGAGGGCGTGAACATCCTGCTGGAGCGCGGCTGGGCCCCCTATGACGTTCTGACCAAGGCGCTTGTCGCGGGGATGAAAGTGGTCGGCGACGACTTCCGCGATGGCATCCTCTTCGTGCCCGAGGTGCTCTTGGCCGCCAATGCGATGAAGGCTGGGATGGGCATCCTGAAGCCGCTGCTGGCCGAAACCGGCGCCCCCCGCATGGGCAAGATGGTGATCGGCACCGTGAAGGGCGACATCCACGACATCGGCAAGAACCTCGTTTCCATGATGATGGAGGGCGCGGGCTTCGAGGTGGTCGATCTGGGCATCAACAACCCGGTCGAGGATTATCTCGATGCGCTCAAGCGCGAAGAGGCCGACATTCTGGGCATGTCCGCCCTGCTCACCACCACCATGCCCTACATGAAGGTGGTGATCGACGCGCTGGTCGAGCAAGGCATGCGCGACGACTACATCGTGCTGGTCGGCGGCGCGCCCCTGAACGAAGAGTTCGGCAAGGCAATCGGCGCCGATGCCTACTGCCGCGATGCCGCCGTTGCGGTGGAAACCGCGAAGCAGTTCATCGCCCGCAAGCACAATCAGCTGGCGGGGTGACCCGCCCCGCCCTACTTGGGCGGCATCAGGTAGGCCTCGACCTGGGTCGCAAGGGCCTTCACCGGCTCGGTCTGTTTGCCGGGCCGGGCCACATGCCGGGCCATCGCCATCAGGGTGAAGGCCCGGATTCCCTCGGCCATCACCTTGGGCGGCAGATCGGTCCGGAAGGGCGGTGCGCCGAAGAGCCCGCCGAACCAGCCGGTAATGATGATATCGAGCCGCGAGAGCGCTTCGGCAATCGGTCCGTCGGCAAGAGAGGCACGTTGCACCAAGTCGAACACATAGCGCTCGCAGGTCAGCAGCTCGATCACCGGGCCAAGGGTCGCCGCAAGCCCCTTGGCGCTCGACGGCCGGCGCGCGGTTTGCAGCGCATCCATCAGCCGAGAGAGCCGCTTGGCCACAAGCTGCTCCATCAGCACGTCCTTGTCGGCGAAATGGGTAAAGAACGTGCCCTTGGCCACCCCCGCCGCCTTCACCACCTGCTCCACACGCAGACCGCCAAAGCCCTCGCGCGCCACAATGCTTTCGGCCGCGGCGATGAGGTTTGCCCTTGTGGCGCGGGCGCGGCGCTGAATCGGTTCACTCATGCCGCTGTGGTCGCCCGAAAGGTGACCGTGGTCAATTCGATTCTGCGGAACTGCCCATGAGGCTCCCGAGCGACAGCAAACTGACTGAAGATGGCCTCGCCCCCGCCGGTCAGGGCAAGCTCCTGCTCATCGCCTGCGGGGCGCTCGCCCGCGAGATCCTCGCGCTGATTGAGGCCAACCAGTGGCACCACATGGCCCTCACCTGCCTACCCGCGATCCTGCACAACCGCCCCGAGGCGATCCCCGATGCGGTCGAGGCCGCGGTGGAGAAGCACCGCACCGCCTTCGAGCGCATCTTCGTGGTCTACGCCGATTGCGGTACCGGCGGCCTGCTGGAGGCCCGCTGCAAGGCCCTCGGCGTCGAGATGGTCGCCGGCCCGCATTGCTACAGCTTCTTCGAGGGCAACGCCGCCTTCGCCGCCCATGACGACGAGATCACCGCTTTCTACCTGACCGACTTTCTCGTCCGCCAGTTCGATGCCTTCGTGACCAAACCACTGAAGTTCGACAAGCACCCGGAGCTGAAGGAAATGTACTTCGGCCATTACACAAAGCTGGTCTATCAGGCCCAAACCAACGATCCGGCGCTGACTGAGCTAGCGATGAAACACGCTCAAACACTGGGGCTGGAGTTCGAGCGCCGGTTCACCGGCTACGGCGATCTGGAGGTGGCGCTGGCATCCGCGTGATGCAGCACACCACGGGGCCTAAAGCGCCATATCATCCCGGTGGATCAGGGCCGCCCGCCCCGGATAGCCCAGCAGTGCCTCGATCTCTTCAGAGCGGTGCCCGGCAATCACCCCGGCCTCTTCCGCCGTATAGCGGACCAGCCCTTGCCCTAAGTGTCCGCCCGGCCCGACGATCTCAACCGGATCACCCCGCAAAAACGACCCTTCAACGCCGCGCACCCCGGCAGGCAGCAGCGATTTGCCCGCCGCCAGCGCCTTGGCCGCGCCTGCATCCACCGTGACCGTCCCGCGTGGCTTCATCGAGCCGATCCAGCCCTTGCGCGCCGCCTGCGGGGTGGTCTGGGCGGTGAACCACGTGGCATTGGCGCCCTCTTCCAGCCGCTTCAGCGGGTTCAGCGCAAAGCCGTGGGTGATCGCCATGGCGCAGCCCGCCGTGGTCGCCGTGCGGGCGGCGAGCAGCTTGGTCTTCATGCCCCCGCGCGACAGGCCCGAGCCTGCATCGCCCGCCATCGCCTCGATCTCGGGAGTGATCTCCTCAACCACGTCAAACCGCGTGGCCGCAGGGTCCACCGAGGGGTTGCCGGTGTAGAGCCCGTCGACATCGGACAGAAGCACCAGCGTATCGGCCCCCACCGTCACCGCCACCTGCGCGGCCAGCCGGTCGTTGTCGCCAAAGCGGATCTCGTCGGTCGCCACCGTGTCATTCTCGTTGACGATGGGCAGCACCCCGAGCGAAAGCAGCGTTTCCAGCGTGGCCCGCGTGTTCAGGTAGCGCCGCCGCGAGGCACTGTCTTCCAAAGTCAGCAGCACCTGCGCGGCCTTCATCCCATGCGGCGCCAGCACCTCTTCATAGGCCCGCGCGAGCCGGATCTGCCCCACCGCCGCCGCCGCCTGGCTCTGCTCAAGCGCCAGCTCCTCCACGCCAAGCCCGAGCACGCCCCGCCCCAGGGCAATGGAGCCAGATGAGACCAGCAGAACCTCGCAGCCGCGGGCCCTCAGCGCGGCGATATCCTCGGCCAGCGCCACCAGCCACTCCTGCCGCAGCGCGCCGGTCGCCCGGTCCACCAGCAGCGCCGAGCCGATCTTGACGACAAGCCGCCTGGCCTGCCCCAGGCCCGCGCTCAAGGCTGCCACGGCGCGTCCTCGTCCTCATCCGCGATCTCATCGCGGCGCGCCCGAACGATCTGCGCCCGCAGCGCCCGCAGCACCTCCTGAATGCCCTCACCGGCCACGCCGGAAATCTGGAAGGGCCGCTGCCCGGCGGCCTCCTGGAGCTCGGCCTGCTTTTCGGCCCGCTCCTCATCGGTCAGCGCATCGACCTTGTTCAGCGCCAGCACGCGCGGCTTGTCGGCAAGGTGGCCGCCATACATCTCCAGCTCGTGGGTGATGGTCCGGTAATCCTCCGCCACATCCTCGCTGGTGCCATCGACAAGGTGCAGCAGCACCGCGCAGCGCTCCACATGTCCAAGGAAACGG
This sequence comes from Vannielia litorea, assembly GCF_019801175.1. NCBI lineage: Bacteria > Pseudomonadati > Pseudomonadota > Alphaproteobacteria > Rhodobacterales > Paracoccaceae > Vannielia > Vannielia litorea. The sequence goes on along the minus strand of NZ_JAHVJR010000001.1, from coordinate 1,062,181 downwards.
TCACCGATGCCCCGTCCCTCATGGGCGCCTTCGATCAGCCCCGGAATATCGGCCATGACAAACTCATGCCCGTCCACGCCCACCACCCCGAGGTTGGGGTGCAGCGTGGTGAACGGGTAATCCGCAATCTTGGGCCGCGCGTTGGATGTGGCCGCCAGAAAGGTGCTCTTGCCCGCGTTCGGCAGGCCCAGCAGCCCCGCATCCGCAATCAGCTTCAGCCGCAGCCAGATCGTGCGCTCCACTGCCGGCTGGCCCGGGTTAGCCCGGCGCGGCGCCTGGTTGGTGGAACTCTTGAAATGCAGGTTGCCGAAGCCGCCGTTCCCGCCCTTGGCCAGCACCACACGCTGGCCCTCTTCGGTCAGGTCGGCAATCACCGTCTCCTCATCCTCTTCGAGGATCTCGGTGCCCACCGGCACGCGCAGGATGATGTCATTGCCATCCGCCCCAGTGCGCTGGCGGCCCATGCCGGGCTGGCCGTTCTTGGCAAAGAAGTGCTGCTGGTAGCGAAAGTCGATCAGCGTATTGAGATTGTTCACTGCCTCGGCGATCACATCGCCCCCGGTGCCACCATCGCCGCCATCCGGCCCGCCATACTCGATGTACTTCTCCTTGCGGAACGAGACACAGCCGTTCCCTCCCGCGCCGGAGCGGATGTAAACCTTTGCGAGGTCGAGAAACTGCATGGGGCTGCGTCCTTGGGCTTGGGCTCCCGCGAGGTATCGCATCATGCGGGGCTTCTCAAGCCTCCACGCGGGACATGTGACGGCGGGTGCTGCCGGCCTAGCCTGCCATCTCGCGCCAGACCCAGACCGTGCAGAAGACGGCCCCGAAGATCGCCAGCGTCATGAGGTCGTAGCCCGCCATACCCGGCCCGAGCGCCTCTGCGAGGCCGTTGAGCCCATCCGCGAGCATGCGCAGGATGCCCCGGTTGGCTTTCATGGTTTCACCCGCCGCAAGGCGCGTCCCGACGTAGAAGAGGCCGCCGAACAACGCCCAGATCGAGATCAACGTGGGCAACAGAAACCGCAACCGCTCAAACATACGGAGCCCCCGAAAACGTGCTATGCTAGCGGCTTATGCCAGCTTCTTGAGGTAGGTCCAGGTCGGCACGGTGCCCCCACGGCTGACCGAATAGGCCTCGGCATCCCCGAGATATTCGAAGCCCGCGTTGGTCAGCACCCGCGCCGAGGCCGGGTTGTCCTGAAACACTTCGGCAAACATCGTGTGCGAGCCCTGCGGGTTCGCCTCGACCATCGCCGCGACCGCCTCGGAGGCGAGGCCGGTGTTCCACATCGCCGGGGCCACCCAGTAGCGGATCTCGCTCTGCTCGCGGCCTTTTTCCGGCTCCATCCGCGAAAGCGCCACGATGCCCACAAGCTCGCCCATCCCCGCGGCGGTGCCATCGATCGCCCAGACATCCTCGCGCCGGTTCTCGGCGTGGGAGCCACGGATGAACCCCTCGGCCGTGCCGGGCGGCAGTGGATGCGGCAAATGGCGGGTGGCGCGGGCCACGCGCTCGTCGCTGGCGTAAAGCGTGATCAGCCCCGCATCGCTCTGCTGCAGCGGGCGCAGTGTCACCCGCTCCGCAGTGATCACGGGCTGTCCGGAAATCCGGTCCTGTTGCATGTGTCGTTACTCCTCCGGTTCGCCGGAAACACCGGCTTGCGGTCAGGGCCCCTCTCCCCTTCCGCCGGGCCTATAATGGCCCAGAAACGCAACGGGGGGGATCGGCCTTGGCCGTCCCCCCCTGAAATGTGATTTCGTCTCGGGTCCGGCTTACTCAGCGGCCTCCGCCATCGGAAGCACCGAAATGAACGTGCGGCCTTTGATACCCTTGTGGAAGGTCACCTGACCTTCGGAGGTTGCGAAGATCGTGTGATCCTTGCCAAGGCCCACGCCCTCGCCCGGCCACCACTTGGTGCCGCGCTGACGCACGATGATGTTGCCCGGGATCACGGCTTCGCCGCCGAACTTCTTGACGCCGAGGCGACGGCCCGCGGAGTCGCGGCCGTTACGGGAAGAACCGCCTGCTTTCTTGTGTGCCATATCTCTCTACTCCTTCTCGGCTCAGGCCAGTTTCTTGGCCTGTTCGATCCAGCCTTCGCGCTCGATGCGGCCCTTGAACGAGAGCTTCTCGTCCATGGCAGCCACGTCCTCGTCGGTCCAGGCGGCGATCTGGGCGAAAGTGGTCACGCCCGCTTCATGCAGTTTCTTCTCAAGCGCCGGGCCAACACCCGAGAGCTGCTTGAGATCGTCGCCACCCTCGGCCTTGGCGGCCTTCTTGGGAGCGGCTTTCTTCTCTTCCTTCGGAGCCTCGGCCTTTTTGGCGGCGGGCTTCTCTTCGGCTTTCTTCGCGGCAGCCTTCTTGGGCGCGGCCTTCACGGCGGCGGCCACGGCAGCACCAGAAACGGAGCCTGCACCGATGGCAGCCTTGACGCCGGTCTTGTCACCACCCTTTTCGAGGATATCGGTGACGCGCAGCAGGGTCAGCTGCTGGCGGTGGCCCTTGGTGCGCTGGCTGCCGTGCTTCCGGCGGCGCTTCACGAAGTGGATGACCTTCTCGCCTTTGATCTGGTCGATCACTTCGGCCTGCACGGCGGCACCTTCGACCATCGGGGAGCCGACGGTGGAGCCAACCATGAGAATCTCGTTGAACTGGACGGTTTCACCCGCCTCTGCGGCCAGCTTCTCGACGCGCAGCACATCGCCGCTCGCCACTTTGTATTGCTTGCCGCCGGTTTTCATAACCGCAAACATCTTGTTTTCCTTACGTCTTTCGCGTTCCTGCGGTCCCCCTCGCGGGGCGTTGCCAGCCTGTCGGCCACCTCGAACAGCGTGCCCTTCACATGGGCCTTGTTGCATAGGTTTTCCACCCGCCTTCGGGTAGAGCGCGGCTTATCGGGCGGAAAGGGCTTTGTGTCAAGGGGGTTTCCGGCCCCGCTCGGTAGCCGATCTGCCCACCTCCCGAGCACCCGTCAACGCAAGACGGCGGCACACCAGCGCCGCCGTCCCGTCTGCCCGGCAGGGAGGATCAGAGGGTACCGGCAGACATCTCCCGTGCGATGTGGTCGGCCTGGCGGATCGCCAGCGCCACGATGGTAAGCGTCGGGTTCTCCGCCGCCCCGGTGGTGAACTGCGAGCCGTCCGACACGAAGAGGTTGGCCACGTCGTGGGTCTGGCCCCATTTGTTCACCACCCCGTCCCGCGCGTTCTCGCTCATCCGGTTGGTGCCAAGGTTGTGGGTCGAGGGGTATGGCGGCGTCGGGAAGGTGCGGGTGGCCCCCACCGCGTCGTAAATCGCCATGCCCTTCTCGTAGGCGTAATTGCGCATCGCCACGTCATTTGGGTGATCGTCGAAATGCACGTTGACTACCGGCAGCCCGTGCTGGTCGGTCACGTCATGGTTCAGCGTCACGCGGTTGGTCTCTTGCGGCATGTCCTCACCCACGATCCACAGGCCGGCCATGTTCTCGTAGCCGTCCAGCGCGGTGGTGAACTCGCGGCCCCACGCGCCGGGGTCGAGGAAGGCCGCCATGAAGGGCAGGCCCAGAGAGAGCGTCTCCAGTTCGAAGCCGCCGACAAAGCCGCGCGACGGGTCGTGTTTGGCTTCGTCCTGCACGATCCCGGCCATGGTGGTGCCGCGCCACATCCGCACCGGCTTGTCGAACACGCCGTAGACCGAGCCGGTCATGTGCCGCATGTAGTTGCGCCCCACCTGACCCGAGCTGTTGGCCAGCCCGTCAGGGAACATCGACGACGCCGAGTTGAGCAGCAGCCGCGGGCTCTCAAACGAATTGCCCGCCACGCAAACGATCCGCGCCGCCTGCATCTGCAAATTGCCATCGGCGTCAAAATACTCGACCCCGGTCACCTTGCCTGCGTCATCATGCAGGATGCGGGCGGCATGGCAGCGCTCGCGCACCTCCAGATTGCCGGTCGCCTCGCCATATTCGATGTCGGTGTAGACAGACGACCACTTGGCGCCCCACTTGCAGCCCTGAAAGCAAAAGCCGGTCTGCTGGCAGGCAAGGCGGCCATCGTAATCTTCGGAGTTGATCGCCATGCGCCCGGTGTGAACCTCCGAGTAGCCCAGCGCCTTGGCGCCCTTCTCGAAGACCTTGTAGTTGTTGTTGCCGGGCAGGCCGGGCCGCCCGCCGGTGCGGGTGACGCCCAGCTTGGTCTCGGCCTTCTCATACCACGGCGCCATCTCGGCGGCGTCGATCGGCCAGTCGAGCAGGTTGGCACCCTGCACGTCGCCATAGGTGGTGGCGGCCTTCCACTCGTGCTCCTGAAAGCGCAAGCTCGCGCCCGCCCAATGGGTGGTGGTGCCGCCCACGGCCTTGACGATCCAGGCGGGCAGGCCGGAGAAGTCCTTGGCCACGCGCCAGTCGCCGCTGGTGGTGCGCGGGTCTGTCCAGGCCAGCTGTCCAAAGCTCTCCCACTCGTCGTTGATGAAGTCCTCGGGCAGATAGCGCCCCCCGGCCTCCAGCGACACAACGCTGACGCCCTTCTGCGCCAGCTCGTTGGCGAGCACGCCGCCGCCCGCGCCGGTGCCAATGATGACGACCACGCTATCGTCGGTCTGTTCAAACGGTGCTGTCATGATCTTCCCCCCTCAGAGCCACGCGATGTCATCGAAACCACGGTCGATGTAGCCGCCTTCCGAGAAGCTCTCGCCCTCGTAACCGAAGAGCGGCCAGACGGCCTTCTGGTTATAGAGCCCGGTCACGAGCCCGCCGCGGATCTGCTGGAAGAACGGGCTGTCTTCCATCGCGCGGAGGATATCCACGCGCTCGCGTTCCCAGCCCACGGCAAGGTAGCTGGCGTGCCCCCTGCCATGTGCGGCGGCATCGAGCGCGGCAATGCCCGCCTCGATCCCCTCGGCCGCCTCGGCGCTGTCATAGCCCTTCACGGCGATCACGTAATACTCGTCGCTCACATGGTCATGCGGGTAGATATCCCGCGCCATCTGAACGAGCGTGGCAAAGCTCTCGGGCTTCAGCGCCACCGTCTCCGCCGCCCAGGCCGCATCCGGCGCGGCGATGAAGCCCGCACCCACCACAAAGCTGGCACCCGCGGCGCTGGCCCGTGACAGAAGCTGGCGCCGGGTCAGGCCGCGATGGGCCTGCCCGCTGCTGGCTGATTTCTGCATGATCTCTCCTCCCTTTACATCCTCACTGAAAGCGCCCGCTGCGCTCCAGCACCTCGATCTGGTATCCATCCGGGTCCGCGACAAAAAAGAACCGCGCCACCACCTCCCCGGCAGGCGCGAACTCCACCAGTTTGCGCGGCGCCAGCCCCTCGGCCTCGAAGCGCGCATGCTCGGCGGCCAGGTCATCGACCGAAACGGCCAGATGCCCATAGCCGTCGCCCAGCTCATAGGGCGCGGTGCGGTCCTTGTTGATGGTCAGCTCCACCTCGAAGCCGGTTTCACCGTTGCTCATGTAAACGAGCGTGAATTCCGGAAAATCGAGCCGGTCCGCCACTTCCAGCCCGAAGGCGCGGCGGTAAAAGTCGACCGAGCGCTCTTCGTCGAGCACGCGGATCATCGAGTGTATGGCCTTTGCCAAGTCGCTCTCCTGTTTCAATGCGTTTGCGTTGAAACAAGGGTGCCAAGGCGGGCGAAGGGGCGGGTAGTAACCTTCTACTACCCTGCGGTTTTGCCTATTCGGCGGCGATGGCGGGCTCTTCGGGCGCCGCTTTCATCTCCAGAAACACAAGGCAGGCCCCGCGCAAGAGCGAGGTAAAGTTCACCGGCTCGCCGCGCAGCTCCAGCACCTCGGAGTGCAGCTTGGAAATGAAGGCAGGGGTGGATTGCCCGTCACGCTCCGCGATCTCGTCGAGAATGGCCCAAAACGAATTCTCCAGCCGGATGCTGGTGCTCTGCCCGTTCAGCCTGAGCCGCCGCGTGGTTGTGGCATAACGCTCCGGGTCCTGCCCGGCAAAGACATGGCACATGGTTGGTGTCCTCCCTTGTCTCCCCGCGCTCCCTCCCCGGAGGCCGCGGGAGGCCAGCATGGCACGGCCCGCCGGGCTGTCCAACAGGGCAATTGGTCGGACGTCAGATGTCTTCGCTGATCATGAACCGCGAGGCCGCAAGCCCGAGGTCGCGGGAGATATCGGCAAAGAGCGTGTCGAAGGCGGCAAAGATCGCCCGGTTCAGCGCCCGCCCCTCCGGCGTCTGCGACAAGGCGGTATAGGCCTCGATGTCAGCATCCTCCAGCGGCTTGTAAGCCATCGCCAGATACGACCAGACCCAAGCCTCGGTCTCTTCGCGAATGTCCGGCTCCTGCATCCAGACATCGCGCAGCATGTCCTCCTCGCTCATCTCCGCAGGCAGCGCGCCCCCGGCGGCCAGCCCCTGGTAGAAGGCGTAGTTGGAGTTGAGCGCCCCGGCGATATTGGTCTCCACCAGATCATTGGCGTCGATGTACGCACGCAGCGCATCCAGTCGCTCGCTGCCCTGCCCACGCATCTCGTCAAAGGCATCGCGGCTCATCTGCTCCACCGTCTCGTCGAGCAGGGCACTCCGGGCGGAGATTTCGAGGGAGATGATCCTGCGGCCCCGCTCGCTGTCGAGAAATTCGAAGAGCGGCGCCGTATCCACGCCCGCCATCTCCTCCGACATGCGCCGCAGCATCACTGCATCAAGCCGCTCGGTCTTGTAGATATCACTCACCAGCTCCGGCCAAAGCTCGCCCCCCGCGCCGGGAAAAAGCTCGCTCTCCAGCGCGACCGAATAGGCCAGCCCCTCTTCGCGCAGGATCGGCAGCAGCTGGTCCATCCCGATGGCGTCCAAGAGCTTGCGGGTCTCCGCCTCTGCCAGCGGGGCCTTGGCCGGCTCTTCCGCCGACTGCGCCGCACCGGTCTCGGCCAGCACCGCGCCATGCGGCCCGAAGGCAGGGAGCGCGGCCAGAAGGGCGGCACAAAGGGCGTGGGCAGGGCGTAGCATCAGGCGCATGTCTCCGGAACATCGGCAGGTCGACACTGGCATATGCCCTTGCGCGGGCGTTTCCAAGCCGATCCCGGCAATTTGAACGGCAGGCGGCAGGAATCGCCGCTCCCATCAGGCGGGGGCCGCGCCCCGCCTCAACTCTTCCAGAGCGACACGCAGGGAATCTTCTCGCGGTCGCAACGGCCTGCGTATTTCTCCGCGATCCCGCGCACCTCTTCCAGCATCCCCGCCTCCAGCGTGATCGGCTCCAGCCCCATGCCCAGAAAGCGGTCATTGGTCACATGCAGGTCGTTCTCCTCCGCCTCCTGCCGCGGGTTCTCCAGATAAGCGATCTCCGCCCCCATCTGGTCACGCAGCATCTGCGCAAGGTCGCGGACCCGGTGCGTTTCGGTCATCTGGTTGAGGATGTTCACCCGCTCGCCGTCCCCCGGCGGGTTGTTCAGCGCCAGCTCGATACAGCGGCAGGTGTCCTGAATATGGATGAACGCGCGCGTCTGCCCCCCGGTACCATGCACCGTCATCGGGTAGCCGATGGCCGCCTGCATCACGAAACGGTTCAGCACCGTGCCATAATCGCCGTCATAGTCGAACCGGTTGATCAACCGCTCATCCATCGCCGTCTCTTCGGTCTGCGTGCCCCAGACGATGCCCTGATGCAGGTCGGTGATCTTCACCCCGTCGTTCTTGTTGTAGAAGTGAAAGAACAGCTGATCCTGCGTCTTGGTCATATGGTAGATCGAGCCGGGGTTGGCCGGGTAGAGGATTTCCTGCTCGCTCGGGCCGTTGGCGGTATCGACCGAAACCTTCAGGTAACCCTCGGGTATCTTCATCCCCGCCGTGCCGTAGCCATAAACCCCCATCGTCCCGAGGTGGACGAGGTGAATGTCCTGCCCGCTCTCCACGATGGCGGACAGCACATCATTGGTGGCGTTGAGGTTGTTGTTCACGGTGTACCGCTTGTGGGCGCTCGACTTCATCGAATAGGGCGCCGCCCGCTGCTCGGCGAAATGGATCACCGCATCCGGTTTCTCGTCCTGAAACAGCGTCAGCAGCCGATGGTAATGCTCCCCCACCGTGAAATCATGAAACCCAATCTCCTTGCCGGTCAGCTCCTTCCAGACCCGCAGCCGCTCCCCGATCGGGCGGATCGGGGTGAGGCTCTCCACCTCCAGTTCTATGTCGATCTTCCGGCGGCTCAGGTTGTCGACAATGATCACATCATGGCCACGCGCCGAGAGGTGCAGCGCATTGGGCCAGCCGCAAAACCCGTCTCCACCAAGAATGATGACTTTCATGACCAGGGCGCCTCCCAGCGCTTCAACACCAGCTAGGCCCCCACCTGCATCGGCGTTGATATCGCAGGCACCGCTCAGGTCAATCACGGCGGCGCATTTCGGCGCTGTAGGGTTGCCCGGAAGCCTCTGTCACGCCGCCGTGCAACGCACGCACGCAAAGGGCCCGTTCAAAGGGGTTGCGCCGCCCGGCCCACGCGTATACATCCGCGCCACCTGAGACCACAGGGATCGCGGAGAGGTGCCGGAGTGGTCGAACGGGGCGGTCTCGAAAACCGTTGTGGGTGCAAGCCCACCCAGGGTTCGAATCCCTGTCTCTCCGCCACTTTCCTTCCCCGCCGCAGATAGCCTCAGCCCCGCCCCCGGGGCCTCGGCCGCGTGCCGCGTGCATGCCCCGCGCTCGGCCCTCACAGCGCTCTCACATCCCCCTCCCGAAAGCGTGACAGAACCGGATCACTTTCTGAGGAACGGAAACCTTGAATGAGCCGTTGTATGGGCTCACGTCCACGAGGACCAAAACACCACGTCCACAAGGACAGACCACAAGGATAAAAGACATGAAGAAGACAATCGTAGCAGCCACCCTCCCCGCTCTACTGGCCCTACCGGCCTTTGCAGGCAACCTCGACCCGGTCATCGTTGAGACCCCGGTCGCTGCTCCCGCGCCCGTCTACGACGCTGGCCGCGACTGGTCCGGCGGCTACGTCGGCCTGTCCTTTGGCACAGGCTCGGGCGAAGTGGATGACGGCACCGCTTCCACCGACTTCGACGTGAATGACAACTACGGCCTCTACGGCGGTTACCTGTGGGACAACGGCAGCCTCGTCTACGGTGGCGAACTGGCCTACAGCTCCCTCTCCATCGGCACCGACGCCGGTGATGCAGACGCCGACGAGTGGATGCTCAAAGGCCGCCTCGGCTACGACGCTGGCAACTTCCTGCCCTACGCCACCGCTGGTTACTCCAACCTCACCGTCGAAGGTGATAGCGGCGACGGCTACGTGCTGGGTGCCGGTCTGGAATATGCCGCAACCGAGTCGATCTCGGTGCGCGGTGAGTACCTGAACCACCAGTTCAACGACTTCGGTGACACCGATGGTCTGGACGTGTCGCACGACACCTTCAGCATCGGCGTGAGCTACAACTTCTGACCGCGTCCCCGATCAGAGGTCGATGAGAGGGGTGGTGCCTTGCGCACCACCCCTTTTTCATGCGCGCCCCTGAGCGCCACCAAACGGCCAGGTCGCTCAAAGGCCCCACAGAGTCGAAAGTCTGGTTTCCGCCCCGCCCGATTCCCACATAGGATGCGCCCGAGCTGCCTTGGGAGGGGCCATCCGCCATGTCTGCATTCCGCGAGGCCATTGCCGAGGCTGCCGGGCTGATCGTCCGGGCGGATGCCGATTTTCTCGAAATCGTCTCGCTCTCTGCGCAGGTCACCGGGCTGGCTGTGCTCATCGCCTGCTCCATCGGCTTCCCGCTCGGGGCGTTGCTCGCCGTGGGCCGGTTCCGCGGGCGCGGGGCGCTCTCTCTGGCGGTTTCGGCGGCAATGGGCCTGCCCCCCGTGGTCGTCGGCCTCGTGCTCTACATGCTGCTCTCCCGCGCGGGTCCGCTCGGCGTGCTCGGCCTGCTCTACACCCCGACCGCCATGGTCATCGCGCAGGTCGTGCTGGTCACCCCCATCATCGCCGCGCTGACCCGCCAGGTGGTGGAGGATCTCGACGCCGAGTACTCCGAAACCCTCCGCGCCCTGCGCGCCACCCGTGCTCAGGCCATGGGCACCCTGCTGTGGGAGGCCCGCCCTGCGCTGGTAACTGCCGCCCTCGCCGGGCTGGGCCGCGCCATGGCCGAGGTCGGCGCAGTGATGATCGTCGGCGGCAACATCGACCATCTGACCCGCGTGATGACCACCGCCATCGCGCTGGAAACCTCGCGCGGCGAGTTGGCGCTGGCACTGGCGCTCGGCATCGTGCTGCTGGTCGCCTCGCTGGCGATCAACGCCGCCCTCATGGGCCTACGCCAGCGGATCGGGGAGCCTGCGCATGGCTGAACGCCGCGTCATCCCGCTCTCCCGGCCCGAGCCCCCCGATGCCGAGCCGGGCATCGCCATATCGGGGCTGCACCTGTCGCGCTCCGGGCGCGCGCTGCTGCGGGGCGTGTCGCTGACCCTCGGGCACACCGGCATCACCGCGCTTCTGGGGCCGAACGGCGCGGGAAAGAGCCTTCTGCTGCGGGCCATCGCCGGGATCATCCCGCCCGATGCGGGCGAGATTAACCTCGCGCCACGCCTCGCCCACCCCGCGTTGGTGTTCCAAAAGCCGGTGCTCCTGCGCCGCTCCGCCCGCGCCAACCTCGCCCATGCGCTCAAACTCGCAGGCGTGCCCCGCGCCGCCCGCCCGGCCCGTATTTCCGACCTGCTGGAGCAATGCGACCTCACCGCCATCGCCGCTTCTCCCGCCCGCTCGCTCTCGGGTGGTGAGCAGCAGCGGCTGGCGATGGCCCGGGCGCTTGCTGGCGACCCGGCGCTATTGTTGCTCGATGAACCCACCGCATCGCTCGACCCCAAGGCCACCGCCGCGATCGAGGCCATCACCCTGCGCGCTGCCGGGCGCGGGGTGAAGGTCATCCTCGTCACCCACGACCGAGCCCAGGCCGAGCGCCTCGCCGGCGATGTCGTGTTCCTCCACAAGGGCCGCGCCGTCGAGCACGCTCCCGCGCCCCGCTTCTTTTCCACCCCCGCCTCTGCCGAGGCCCAAGCCTACCTTGAAGGAAGACTCATCCTGTGATCCGCCCCCTCGTCACCGCCGCCGCCCTCGCCCTGCTGGGCGCCCTGCCCGCCGCCGCGCAGAGCCACATCACCGTGCAAAGCACCACCTCCACCCAGAACTCGGGCCTCTACGAGCACCTGCTGCCGATCTTCGAGGAGAAGACCGGGATCGACGTGCGCGTGGTCGCTGTCGGCACCGGTCAGGCGCTGAAGAACGCAGGCAACTGCGATGGCGACATGCTCATCACCCACGCCCGCGCCGCAGAGGAGGCCTTTGTCGCCGAGGGCAAGGGGCTGGCCCGCCACCCGCTGATGTATAACGACTTTATCCTCGTCGGCCCCGCCGCCGACCCCGCCAGCGCGGCGGGCGACGATATCCTCGCCGCTCTCTCCGCCATTGCCGTGAGCGAGGCGCCCTTCGCCTCCCGCGCCGACGACTCGGGAACCAACAAGGCCGAGCTTGCGCTCTGGTCCGAGGCCGGGGCCGACCCCAAGGCCGCCTCCGGCACATGGTATCTCGAGACCGGCTCCGGCATGGGCGCCACCCTCAACCTCGGCACCGCGCAGGGCGCCTATGTGCTGACCGACCGCGCCACATGGGACACCTTCGCCAACAAGGGCGATTTCGAGATTCTTGTGGAGGGCGACCCCAAGCTCTTCAACCAGTACGGCCTCATCGTGGTCAGCCCTGCCGCCTGCCCCGCTACCCGCATCGTCGAGGCCGAAACCTTCGCCAAATGGCTGCTCGGCCCCGAGGGTCAAGATGCCATTCAGGCCTTCGCCCCCAACGGCAAACAGTTGTTCTTTCCCAACGCGGCAGAGTGATCGCCGGGCGCGGGGCGAAGGCGGGCGCTTCGGCGCTTGACCTTCCTCCCCCGCCGCCCCACCTTCCGCCCAGTCGCAGCCGGGAGGAGAAGAGCATGGGACAGATCCGCGTCGAGGGCCGCCTCATCTGCACGACTGAAGCGCAGGCCAAGACCGCCCGCAAGCTGCTGCCCGAGCACATTCGCCTCAGCCGCGCCGAACCCGGCAACATCCATTTCAACCTGACCCAAGGCGATGATCCGATGGTCTGGCACCTCGACGAGCTGTTCGAGAGCCCCGAGGCCTTCGCCGCGCATCAGGCCCGCACCAAATCCTCCGCATGGGGCGAATCCAGCGGCGAGATCACCCGCGACTTCACCGTGACCGAGGAGGAGGCGTGAGCCGCAGCCCCTCGCCCGGCGAGATCGCGCCCGCCGGTGTCGCCGCCCGCCCCCGCACACCCGAATCCAACGCCCTGCTGCCCGCGATGGGCTGGATGCTGGGCGCAATCGCCTCCTTCGCCACCATGGCCGTGGCCGGGCGGCAGGTGTCGGTCGAGCTCGATACCTTCGAGATCATGACCTATCGCAGCTTCGTCGGGCTCTTCATCATCGTCTCGCTGGTCTTCGCCACGCGCCAGACCCACCAGATCACCACCCGCCAGCTGCACCTCCACTTCGCCCGCAACGTGGCCCACTTCGCCGGGCAGAACCTGTGGTTCTTCGCCATCACAATGGCCCCGCTGGCGCAGGTCATCTCCATCGAGTTCACCTCGCCGCTCTGGGTGATCCTGCTGGCCGCGCTCTTCCTTGGCGAGCGCTTCACGGCTGTAAAAGCCCTGAGCGCCGGGCTCGGCTTCATCGGCGTGCTCATCGTCGCCCGCCCCGACTTCACCAACCTCGACCCCGGTCTGACGGCGGCGGCGGCGGCAGCCGTCGGCTTTGCCCTCACCGCGATCTTCACCAAGGTGCTGACCCGTCAGGCCTCGGTGCTCTGCATCCTGTTCTACATCACCACAATGCAGGCGGTCTTCGGGCTGGCCTGCGGCTTTCTCGACGGCCACATGACATGGCCCTCCACCTCGGCCATCCCCTATGTGGTGCTGATCGGCGTCGCCGGGCTGACCGCCCACACCTGCCTGACCCGCGCCCTCTCGCTCGCGCCCGCCTCCATCGTCATGCCGATGGACTTCATCCGCCTGCCCCTGCTGGCCTTCGTCGGCATGGCCTTCTACGGCGAGTCGCTCGATATCTGGGTGGTCCTCGGCGCGGCGCTGATCCTCGGCGGCAACTTCATCAACCTGCGCGCGAACGCGCGTTGACCCCCACGCGCACCGGGCTGTGTGCCGCAAGACACGATTTTTGCGACATTCCCGCCACCCAGCGCCTGTTTTGCGCTCTGACGCAGGGTAACAAATTGACGAAAAATCACGGCCTGCTCAAAAAGGTGTCAATCGGGAGACACTTCGGGGAGGAAACCGAATGAAACGCACAACCACCAGCGCCGCCGCGGCCCTTCTGGCCACCGCAACCGCCGCATCCGCGGGCGGAATCGAGCGCACCACGCAATCCATCGGCTTCATGTATGAGCCGGGCAGCTACGGCGAGTTTTCGATCAGCCGCGTCAGCCCGGATGTGTCCGGTGTCGCCGCCAGCGGGCTTGGCCCCTTCCCGGCAGGTCCGGACTCCGGCGACATGTCGGGCGACTACACCTCGCTCTCCTTCGCCTTCAAAACCGATGTGAACGATCGCCTCTCGATCGGCTTCATCTTCGAGCAGCCCTTCGGCGCCGATGTCTACTATCCGATGGGCACCGGCTACGCCTACGGCGGCTCCAACGCCGACCTCAACGTCGACGAGCTCAAGCTGATCGCCAAGTACAAGCTTGATGGCGGCTTCTCGATCCACGGCGGTCTGCGGATGCAGCAGGTCAAGGGCAACGTTGCGCTCTTCAACGGCTACACGCTGCAGGCGCCGACCAGCTCCGAACTCGGCTATTTCATCGGCGCGGCCTATGAGAAGCCCGAGATCGCCATGCGCATCGCGCTGACCTACCACTCCGCGATCACCCATGAGTTCGCGGCGATTGAAAACGGCAGCCCCTCGCTTCCGTTCGAAACGACCTTCCCGCAGTCGCTGAACCTCGAAGCCCAGACCGGCATCGCTGAAGGCACCCTGCTGCTGGCCTCGGTCCGCTGGGTCGACTGGTCGGAATTCGATATCACGCCCTTCGGCTACAACCTCGCAACCGGCAGCTCGCTGGTGGATTACGAGGATGACGTGGTCACCTACACCGTCGGCGTGGCCCGTCGCTTTACCGACAACTTCGCCGGCATCGCGACCGTCAGCTACGAAGCCCAGAACGGCGGCTTCTCCGGCAACCTCGGCCCGACCGATGGCCGCACCTCGATCGGCCTCGCCGGCCGCTACACCGTGGGCAAGGCCATCATCACCGGTGGCGTTAACTACAGCTGGGTCGGCGACGCCCGCACCGAGAACCCCACCGCCCCCGGCACCACCTTCGGCGACTTCTCCGGCAACACCGCTGTCGGCGTCGGCCTCCGCGTCGGCTACACCTTCTGATCTCAGTCGAAAAAGCGATCTCATTCAAGGCCTCGTGCATCCCGCGCGGGGCCTTTTGCTTGCCGCAACTTCCGGGTCGCCCCGCCCCCGGCCCGCCGCTAAACCCGGACCATGACCCAAACCACCGATATCCCCGCCCGCGCCTGGGCCGAGCTGCTGCTTCTCGGGCTCATCTGGGGCGCCTCCTTCCTGTCGATCCGGGTGGCGCTGGACGAGGTGAGCGTGCTCTCCTCGGTCTGCCACCGGGTCGGTTGGGCCGCTCTTGTGCTCTGGGCGCTGGTGTGGCTGCGCGGCGAAGCGCTGCCACGCGGCGCGGCCCTCTGGGGCAGCTTCGCGGTGATGGGCCTGCTGAACAACGTGCTGCCCTTCACCCTCATGGCCTGGGGCCAGCTGACGATTGAAAGCGGTCTGACCTCGATCCTCAACGCCTTCACCGCCGTCGCCGGGGTGCTGGTTGCCGCCCTCGTCTTTGCAGACGAGCGCCTCACCGCGCGCCGCCTGACCGGCGTCTGCCTCGGGTTCGCGGGCGTGGCCGTCACCGTCGGGCCTGCCGTGCTGCAAGGCTTCTCGCTCCGCTCTCTCGCGCAACTCGCCGTGCTGGCGGGCACACTGTGCTACGCGCTTGCAGGCGCATGGGCCCGCGTGCGCCTAAAGGGCCTCTCCCCCACCGTGGCCGCCGCAGGCATGCTCACCTGCTCCACCTTCATGCTCATCCCCCTCACGCTGCTGCTCGAAGGCAACATCGACCTGCCCGCCACGGCCCGCGGCACCGCCGCCATCGCCTATTACGCACTGATCGCCACCGCCTGCGCCTACCTCCTCTACTACCGCGTGCTCGGCATGGCCGGGGCGGGCAACCTGCTTCTGGTCACCCTGCTGATCCCGCCAGTTGCCATCGGCCTCGGAGCGCTGGTGCTGAACGAGGCGCTCCACCCCCGCGCCTATGCCGGCTTCGCTCTTCTGGCGCTCGGTCTCGTCGTGCTCGACGGGCGACTGTGGCGCCGCCTGCGCCCCCGCCCCGCCTGAAACCACTGGACCGTTCCCGCCCCCCGCGCTACCCCTCCCGGCAACGACGAGGGACACCCATGATCTACAATACCGCAGCAGACTGGACCGCCGCCGCGCAAAAGCGCGTGCTGCTCTTCGGCATGTCCGGGCTGGGCAAGACCCACCTGAGCCAGCTGCTGCGCGACAGCGGAGCATGGTTCCACTACTCGATCGATTACCGCATCGGCACCCGCTACATGGGCGAGCGCATCGCCGACAACGCCAAGCGCGAGGCGATGAAAGTGCCGTTCCTGCGCGAGCTGCTGATGACGGATTCCATCTACATCGGCTCCAACATCACCTTCCACAACCTCAGCCCCGTCTCCACCTACCTCGGCAAGCCGGGCAGCCCCGAGAAGGGCGGCATGGAGATGACCGAATACACCCGCCGCCAGGCCCAGTTCCGCGAAGCCGAGGAGCGGGCGCTGATGGACACGGGCTATTTCATCGAACGGGCCGAGGCGCTCTATGGCTACCCGCATTTCATCTGCGACACCGGCGGCTCGATCTGCGAATGGGTGGACCCGGAGGATATGGCCGATCCGCTGCTAAGCGAACTCAGCCGCCAGTGCCTGATGGTCTGGATCGAGGGCAGCGAGGCGCATACCGCCGAGCTGATCCGCCGCTTCGACAAGGCCCCCAAACCGATGAGCTACCGCCCCGATTTTCTGGCCCGCGTCTGGGCCGAATATCTAAGCGAAAACAACATCTCCGAGGCCGATGTTGACCCGGATGCCTTCATCCGTTTCACCTATTCCAAAGCCCTCGCCCACCGCCAGCCGCTCTACGAGGCGATGGCGCGGAACTGGGGCGTGAGCATAACCGCCGACGAGGCCAAGGCCGTGAACAGCGAAGAGGCCTTCAACCAACTCATCGCCCGCGCCCTTGAGCGCAAGCACCAGCCGACCTAAATCCGCATCTCCGCAACCCTGAAAGACAGCGCAATGCCCATCACCCTGCCCTCCGACCTTCCCGCCTACGCCGTGCTCGAGCGCGAGGGCGTGATGGTCATGGGCGAGGGCCGCGCGCATAGCCAGGATATCCGGCCCATCCGCATCGGGCTGCTCAACCTGATGCCCAAGAAGATCCAGACCGAGACCCAGTTCGCCCGGCTCATCGGTGCGACGCCCCTCCAGATCGACTTCCAACTGATCCGGATGAGCGAGCATGAGACCAAGAACACCGCCGCCGAGCACATGGAAAACTTCTACCGGCCCTTCTCCGAGGTCGAGGCCTCGGGCGAAAAGCTCGACGGCCTCATCATCACCGGCGCCCCGATCGAGCACCTCCCCTTCGAGGAGGTCACATATTGGGACGAGCTGAAACGCGTGATGGACTGGACCCAGACCAACGTGCATTCCACCTTCGGCGTCTGCTGGGGCGGCATGGCGATGATCAACCACTTCCACGGCGTGCCCAAGCACCTGCTCGATCACAAGCTCTTCGGCTGCCTGCGCCACGCCAACCTCGCCCCCGCCTCGCCCTACCTGCGCGGCTTCTCCGATGACGTGCTGATCCCGGTCAGCCGCTGGACCGAGATGAAGTCGGCCGAGGTCGAGGCCGCCGGGCTGAACATCCTCATCGGCTCCAACGAGGCCGGCCCCTGCCTTGTTGAAGATCCGGCCCACCGCGCGCTCTACATCTTCAACCACTTCGAATACGACAGTGGCACCTTGAAGGAAGAATATGACCGCGACGTTGCTGCTGGCTCGCCGATAAACGTGCCGGTCAACTACTACCCCGAGGATGACCCCGCACGCCAACCGCTGAACCGCTGGCGCAGCCACGCCCACCTGCTCTACGGCAACTGGATCAACGAGATTTACCAGTCCACGCCCTTCGAACTCGAGAAGATCGGCACCACCGGCTAGCCCGCGCTTTCCAGTGATTTCTCAAGGTTTTCTGAAACCATCCGCCCTCGGCCCGCGTATCCTAAGCACCAGGACCGCAACCGAGGGCGAAACAGAATGCTCCCCAAAATGCTGCTGACCCTCGCAGGCGTCGCCGCCCTCGTCGCCATTCTGGCGGGCTGCTCCGCCAGCCAGAGGCGCTCCGCCGAAGCGGCCTACCCGCCTGTCGGCCCGGTGGTGGAGGTCGCAGGCACGCGGGTGCATTACGTCGAGGCCGGGCAAGGGCCTGCGGTGATCCTGATCCACGGCGCGGGCGGCAACCTGCGCGATTTCACCTTCCGCATGGTCGATGAACTCAAGGGGCGCTACCGCGTCATCGCCGTCGACCGTCCGGGCCTTGGCCATTCCGAGGCCATTGCCGGCGGCGGCACACCCCAGCAGCAGGCCGCGATCCTCGATGCGTTGGCCGCCAAGCTCGGGGTGCGCCGCGCGGTGGTCGTCGGCCACAGCTACGGCGGCGCGGTGGCAATGGCTTGGGCGGTCGAACACCCCGAGCGGGTGGCCGCCGTAGTCTCGCTCGCGGGGGCGACCATGCCGTGGGAGGGCCCGCTTGATGGCTTCTATTCCCTCACCGGCTCACCCGCTGGCCGCACCTTCGCCGTGCCGGTGATCTCGGCGCTGGCCTCGGACAGCCGGATCGAGAGCGCGCTGGCCGATATCTTCAAACCCCAGCGCCCGCCGCGCGGCTACCTCGAGCATGTCGGCGCGCCGCTCACCGTCCGCGCCTCCTCCCTGCGCAACAACGGCCAGCAGGTGCTGAAGCTGAAGGCCTCGCTGCAACAACTCTCGCCCCGCTACCCTTCCTTGCGCATCCCGGTCGAGATCATCCACGGCACCGCCGACACCACCGTCGGGATCGACATTCACGCCCGCCCGATGGCCGCGCTCATCCCCGGCGCCCGCGTCACCGCCCTGCCCGGCGTCGGCCACATGCCGCATCATGCCAACCCGCAGGCAACACTCGCCGCCATCGACCGCGCCGCCGCCCGCGCCGGATTGCGCTGAGCGCCCCGCGCGCCCATACTGCCCAAGCCTTTTCAACCGCTTGGACCGCCCCATGACCAACCTTCCCTTCGACGGCGCAATCTCGAAATTCTTCACCGACGAAGCCCCCGAAGACGTGCGGGAGGCGGTGAAATCGGCCAAGGGCAAGACCATCCTAGAGGCCTATCCCTACGACAAACGGATGGACAAGAAAGAGTATGAGGCCACGCTGGAGGCGCTTCAGGTCGAACTGGTGAAAATGCTCGCATGGGTCAAGGAAACCGGCGCCCGCGTGGCCGTGGTCTTCGAGGGCCGCGATGCCGCCGGAAAAGGCGGCACGATCAAGCGCTTCCGCGAAAACCTCAACCCCCGCTCAGCCCGCGTCGTCGCGCTTTCCAAGCCGACCGACAAGGAAGCCAGCGAGTGGTACTTCCAGCGCTACGTCCGGCAACTGCCCGCAGGCGGCGAGTTCACCATGTTCGACCGCAGCTGGTACAACCGCGGCGTGGTCGAAAAGGTCTTCGGCTTCTGCACCGACACCCAGCGGCGGCACTTCTTCAACCAGCTTCCCGGCTTCGAGCAGATGGTGAGCGAGGACGGCATCCACCTGTTCAAGATCTGGCTGAACGTGGGCCGCGCCGAGCAACTCTCCCGCTTTCTGGCCCGCGAGAGCGACCCGCTGAAACAATGGAAGCTGTCGTGGATCGACGTGGAAGGCCTGAAGAAGTGGGAGGAGTATTCCGCCGCCATTCGCGAGACCTTCGCCATGAGCCACACCGCCCGCAACCCGTGGACGGTGATCCGCTCCGACGACAAGCGCCGCGCCCGCATAGCCGCCATCCGCGCTGTGCTCTCCCGGCTGGATTACACCGGCAAGGATGAGGCCGTGGTCAAAACGCCCGATCCCAAGATCTGCGGCGGCCCGGAGATCTGGTCGGCCTGATGCCCCGGCGCGGTTACCATCACGGCAATCTCCGCCAGGCTCTGGTGGAGGCAGCGATCCGGCTGATCGAGGAGAAGGGGCCGCAGGGCTTCACCCTCTCCGAGGCGGCGAAGGACGCAGGCGTGACCCCGGCCGCCGTCTACCGCCATTTCGAGGGGCGAGAAGACCTGCTGGCCGAGGTGGCCAAGCAGGGCTACGCGATCTTCGGCGACGTGATGGAACACGCCTATGACGAGGGCCAGCCCTCCGCCATCGCCAGCTTCGAGGCGACCGGGCGCGCCTATCTCGCCTTCGCCCGCAAGTTCCCCGGCCATTATCAGGCGATGTTCGAGGCTGGCCTCTCGCTCGCCCGCGATCCCGACCTCGCCCGCGGTGCCGCCCGCGCGCAGGCCGTGCTTGAGCGCGCCGCCGCCGGGCTGGCCGACAGGCTCCCGCCCGAAAAGCGCCCGCCCGCCGCGATGTTCTCCGCCCACATCTGGGCCATGTCGCATGGCGTGGTGGAGCTTTTCGCCCGCGGCAGCCCCGGCACCCGCGCGCCCTTCCCGCCTGAAGACCTGCTGGAATCCGGCATCGGCATCTACCTGCGCGGCCTCGGCCTGATCGACCCTGACGAGTAAACGCGAGGGGCCGTCTATCCGCCGCCGATCAATATCCCCGCCCCCAGCACCAGCGCGCCGCCCAGCACCACTTGCAAGGCAGCCCGGAAGAAGGGGGTTTCCATGTAGCGGTTCTGGATCCAGGCAATCGCCCAGAGTTCGACGAAGACGACGATCAGCGCGATCACCGTCGCCGTCCAGAAATGCGGGATCAGGTAGGGCAGCGCGTGGCCCAGCCCGCCCAGAGTCGTCATCACGCCAGAGGCGACGCCGCGCTTCCACGGCGCGCCGCGCCCCGAGAGCTGGCCATCGTCGCTTGCCGCTTCGGTGAACCCCATCGAAATACCCGCACCGACCGAGGCCGCGAGGCCAACGAGAAAGGTCGTCCACGGGTTTTGTGTGGCGAAGGCGGTGGCAAAGATCGGCGCCAGCGTGCTCACCGAGCCGTCCATCAGCCCCGCTAGGCCGGGCTGCACCCATGTCAGCACAAACTGCCGGTGTGCCGACTGGTCCTCATCCGCCCGGGTCTCGCCGTCCAGATGCCGCGCCTCCAGCGCCTCGGCCTTCTTCTCGTGGCCCGCCTCGGCGGCAGCCAGATCGCCCAGCAGCTTGCGGGTTTCAGCGTCCTTGGTCCGGGCCGCCGCCGAGCGGTAAAAGGCTTCGGCCTGCCGCTCCATGTCGAAGGCCAGCGCGCGCATCTTCTCCAGCGGCAGGTTCTCGGCCAGCCACACCGGGCGGCGGGCGTAATAGCCGCTCACATGCTCGCGCCGGATCAGCGGAATCACCTCGCCGAACCGCGCCTGATGCCGCTCGATGAGCCTGCGCCGGTGGCCGTCTTCCTCCCGCGCCATCTCTTCAAACATCTTAGCCGTACCCGGAAACTCCGCGCGCAGCCGCTCGGCAAAGCCCCGGTAAATCCGCGCATCGTCCTCCTCCGAAGAGATCGCGAGCGCCAGCACCTCCTGCTCGGTCAGGTCCGAGAAACGCTTGCGAGAGGAGAAATAACTGAGCATGGCGCAAATCTAGCCCCCGACGGGGCCTCCGTCAGGGGCCAGAATGTCGCGGGGTCAGTTGCGGTTGAAGACGATCGAAAAGTCGTATCCGCCCCAGTCGCCGGTGGCCACGCCGCCCACCTCGCTGGCGCTGTAGGCCTTCAGCCCCGGCACGCGCAGCACGCTCACTTCGCCGCCCCCGGCGTCGATCGCGCCCGCATGGAAGGCCGCCGCGCAGATGTCGCTGTCGCCGGTGTAGGGCCCCGAGCCCCAAACATCGCGCTGCTTGCTGGCATCCGCCGGGCAGAAGCAGGCGTGGCTCTCCGTGCCGCTCGGAAAGCGCCCGCATTGCGCAAGGTCCGAGCTGGCGGCAGGCGGCGGGAAGGCGATGGATTTGCCGAAGCTGCCCCAGTCGCGCGTCACCACCCCGTTGGCCTCCGAGCCGCTGTAGCTCGCCTGCCCATCGACCGTTTCCAGCGCAACCATGCCGCCCTCCGGCCCGATCACCCCCGCGTGGCGGGCCGCAGCGCAGACGTTGCTGTCAGCCGTGTAAGGCCCCGAACCCCAGACCGAACCTGTGGGCGCATCGGCCGCGCAAAAGCAGCTCCACGCCGCCTTGTCCTCGCTATAGTCCGAACAGCCCGGCGCCTCGCTCTCCGCCCATGCAGGCGCGGCAAGAACAACCGCGAAAGCGCTGAGAACAAAAGGGTTTTTCATCTGGTAACTCCCCTGAAAAACTTGGATCAAATTGACAATGCCCCGACCTTACCCGCAGCCGCCCGATCCGCAAAGCGCCTTGAAATGCCCGACCCCCGGGCCTATATCTGGAGCGTTCCGGCAACGGGACTATGGACATAAACGCGCTCGTAATAATCGGATCGGACCCGGGGGCGGTACCCGGCGGCTCCACCAAAACTCTCTCGTTGGGGGATCATGGGGCCGAAACAGGATCGACGAACGTCTAAAGGGGTTTGCTTTGTCTCGGTGAGGTACCACCGATATCGGTCCGTTAAGCATAATTGCCAACGACAATCGTGCTCCGGTCGCTCTCGCTGCTTAAGCAGCGCGAAAGATCGAAATCTTAAGTCCTTGCCTCTAGCCAGGTAAGGCGGGGTTCGCAGGCACCTGGCAACAGAAGCCTGCACTTTATTTCTCTCCAGCCATCGCCCGCACGCTGACATTGACACGGCTCCACCCGTCTCATTTTCTCACGTGGCAAAACAGATTACTCAGTTTTGGGGTGTGAGATGAGGCTACTGATCGGAATCGCTGGCATCTGCTGTATCCTTGGAACACTTGGCCTATTGGCTTGGTATTGTATCCACTGGTTGCAGTTCGCTGAGTTTCCAGAGTTTGATGGTTTCGCTATCTTTGGTGAGACGTTCTGTGATGAGCCTGTGGAGGAATGCAGATTGTACGGGCCGACTTTCGTTGAGGGGCTTGGGCTACGCAAAATCGTGCGTGCAGTGTTGGATGCAAACGTTGCGGTCTACTCATTTGTACTTGGATTTGTCTTGATCACTGTTGCAAACGACTGAGGCATCTTCGCAAAGTCCTTCGGCCAGCAATGAGCGCCTCTGCACTTTACTTCCCCGTCACATTCCCCCGTCATGCCCCTGCCATGACCGTCCCCCTCTCCACCCTCACCCGCACCTTCGCCCGCATCGGCGTCCTCTCCTTCGGCGGCCCGGCGGCGCAGATCGCGCTGATGCATGAAGAGCTGGTCGAGCGCCGGGCTTGGCTGACCGAAAAGCAATACCTCTCTGCCCTCTCCTTCTGCATGATGCTCCCCGGCCCTGAGGCGATGCAGCTCTGCACCTACGCGGGCTGGCGGCTGCGGGGCGTCCTCGGCGGGCTGATCGCAGGCACGCTCTTCGTGCTGCCCGGCGCGCTGGTGGTGCTGGCCCTTGCCTTGGCCTATGCCACCTGGGGGCAAGTCCCGCTCGTTCAAAGCCTCTTTCTCGGCATCCAGGCCGCAGTGGTGGTGATCGTTGTGCAGGCCCTCATCAAGGTCGCCAAACGCGCCTTCGGGCCGGGATACATGGCCGAGGGCGCGGCGCTGGCCGCCCTCGCTTTCCTCGCCATCTACGCGCTCCGCCTGCCCTTCCCGCTCATCATCGCCGGGGCTGCGCTCTGGGGCGCCTTCCGCAGCACCACCCGCGCGGATACCCCCGCGCCGCTCCTCCCGCCGGGCACCGCCCGCCGCACCGCGCTGACCGTGGTCATTTTCCTCACCTTCTGGGCCGCCCCCTTCGCCCTCCTCACACACTCCGACCTGCTCACCCAGCTCGGCCTGTTCTTCTCCAAGCTCGCCGTCGTCACCTTCGGCGGCGCCTACGCCGTGCTGGCCTACATGACGCAGGAGGTCGTCGGCACCCACGGCTGGCTCACCACGCCCGAGATGATCGACGCGCTGGGTCTGGCCGAAACCACGCCCGGCCCTCTGATCCTCGTCACCGAATTCGTCGCCACCCTCGCCGGGGCCAAGGTGAGCACCGCCAACGCGCTGGCCGCCGCCGCGCTCACCCTCTGGGTCACCTTCATCCCCTGTTTCCTGTGGATTTTCGCCGGCGCCCCCTACCTCGAATGGCTCACCCACCAGCCTCGCCTCTCCGGCGCGCTGCGGGCGATCACCGCCGCCGTGGTTGGCGTCATCGCTAACCTCTCGCTCTGGTTCGCGCTGCACGTGCTCTTTGCCGAAGTCCACACCACCGGCCCCGCCCTGCCCGTGCTCTCCACCGCCCAGCCGCTGGCCTTTGCCCTCACCGCGCTGGCCGCGCTCCTGCTGCTGGCCCTGCGCCTCGGCATGGCCACCACCCTCGCCCTCATGGCCCTCGCCGGGCTCGCCACATCGCTCCTCGGCTGAGCGCCAAATCGGCCCTGTCAATCAGGTCCGAATCCCTTATGCTGATCGTGACGACACCCTGAGGGCCTCCCCACCGATGAGCACCGAAATCGACTACGGCAGACTGATGCACCGGGCGATGCGAAGCCTGATCCGCGATGTGCTGGCCGAAGTCGCAGATCGGGGCCTGCCGGGGCAGCACCATTTCTTCATCACCTTCGATACCCGCGCCGAGGGCGTCGACATCGCCGACTGGCTGCGCGAGCGCTACCCCGAGGAGATGACGGTGGTGATGCAGCACTGGTTCGATGATCTCGACGTGACCGACGATGGCTTCTCGGTCACTCTCAACTTCGGCGACGCACCCGAGCGGCTGGTCATCCCCTATGATGCCATCGCCACCTTCGTGGACCCCTCCGTCGAGTTCGGCCTGCGCTTCGAGAGCCAGGAAGAAGATGACGAGGACGACGAAGAAGAGGTCGCCCCCGCCCCCATGGCCGAAGACGTGGACGAGGCTGAAGGCCAGCACGACGCCGAGGTCGTGAGCCTCGACAGCTTCCGCAAGTAACCGGCCCGCCCGCATGCTTCGGCGCTCCCGTGCTATACTGGCCCGGGGAGCATCCGAACCAAGGGGGCAATCACATGATCATCCGCATTTTCCAGGTCGTCACCCGGCCCGGCAAGGAAGAGGCATTCAGCCGCTTCTTCCATGACACCGCAATTCCGCTGATGCAGGGCACGCCGGGCATCGTGCAGGTGCTACCCGGCGCAGCTAGGCCTGAGACCCCGCGCGAGTTCAGCTTCGTGATGGTCTGGGAGAGCCTCGATGCGCTCAAGGCCTTCGTCGGCGAAGACTACACCACCCCGCATATCGACCCGGCAGAGGAGGCGCTGGTCGAGTCGCGCAGCATCAAACATTACGACCTCGCCGCCTGACCTGGCCTACAAGGCGCCGTTCTTGATGGTTTGGAAACAGCCCTGAAACACCTGTGTTTCACGCCGGTGAAACTTCGGTAACAGCCCGCATCGCCGCTTGCCCGGAGGCACGGCACCGGTGCAACTGGAGCCAGTCTCATAGCTCCAGAGGGCCCGCCATGCCGAGCGATTTTGCAGTGTTTCTCTCCGAAATGTTCCGCAAGCCCGGCGAGGTGGTCGCCATCGCCCCCTCCTCCGCCGCCGTCGCCCGCAAGATGACCGAGGGGCTGGAGGCGATCGAAGGCCCGGTGGTCGAGATCGGCCCGGGCACCGGCGTCTTCACCAAGGCGATCCTCGAGCGCGGCGTGCATCCCTCCCGGCTCACCTGCATGGAAACCAACGCACGCTTCTGCGAAACCCTCCGGCAAAAATTCCCCGGCGTGAACGTGCTGAACCGCCCGGCACAGGAAATCTCGCAAATCGGCCTCTCCGGTGTGGGCGCCGTGATCTCCGGCGTGCCGGTGCTGGCCCGCCCAACGATCCAGCGCGAGGTGGTGGGCCGCGCGCTGGAGGTCATGCGCCCCGGCGCGATCTTCGTCCAGATCACCTACTCCCCCGGCAGCCCGATCAGCCCCGAGATGCAGGCCGAACTCGGCGTCTCCGCCCGCCGCCGCGGCATCACCTGGGCCAACCTGCCGCCCGCGCACGTCTGGGTGTTTACCCGCCGGGCGCAGTAAAAGCCCGCGCCTCCGCCCGTCGTGCCGTCCTCGCCAAGAGGCGCCCCATGGCCTGCGATTGGCAGCGTTTGCGCTAACCTGCCATTGACCGCCCCGCCCGGTTCGGTATGTCTCCCCCGACATCACCATCAAAGGGGCGCAACCCATGGCCGATACCCGCACCGAGACCGACAGCTTCGGACCACTCGAAGTTCCTTCCGACAAGTACTGGGGCGCCCAGACCCAGCGTTCGATCATGAACTTCCCCATCGGCTGGGAAAAGCAGCCCGTGGCCATCGTCCGCGCCCTCGGGGTCATCAAGCAGGCTTGCGCCGAGGCCAACAAGGCCACCGGCAAGCTCGATGCCAAACTGGCCGAGGCCGTGATCGAGGCCGCCTCAGAGGTGGTCGCCGGCAAGTTCGATGACAACTTCCCCCTCGTGGTCTGGCAGACCGGCTCCGGCACCCAGTCGAACATGAACGCCAACGAGGTCATCGCCAACCGCGCCATTGAGATCCTCGGCGGCGTGATCGGCTCCAAGGACCCGGTCCACCCGAACGACCACTGCAACATGGGGCAAAGCTCCAACGACACCTTCCCCACCGCCATGCACATCGCCGCCGCGATGAGCGTGCGCGACGTGCTGATGCCCGGCCTCACCCAGCTCGCCGAAGGGCTGGAGGCGAAGGCCGAAGAGTTCAAGGACATCATCAAGATCGGCCGCACCCACACGCAGGATGCCACCCCGCTCACGCTGGGGCAGGAGTTCTCCGGCTACGCCGCGCAAATCCGCAACGGCATCAAGCGCATCGAGGCCGCCATGCCGGGTATCTACGAGCTGGCACAGGGCGGCACCGCCGTGGGCACCGGGCTGAACACCGACAAGGGCTGGGGCGAGACCGTCGCCGCCGGCATGGCCAAGATCACCGGCCTGCCCTTCGTCACCGCGCCCAACAAGTTCGAGGCGCTGGCCGCCCATGACGCGATGGTTTTCCTCTCCGGCGCGCTCAGCACCGTGGCAGGCGCGATGTACAAGATCGCCAACGACATCCGCTTCCTCGGCTCCGGCCCCCGCTCCGGCCTTGGCGAGCTGATCCTGCCCGAGAACGAGCCGGGCAGCTCGATCATGCCGGGCAAGGTCAACCCCACCCAGGCCGAGGCGATGACCCAAGTGGCCGCCCACGTCATGGGCAACGACGCCGCGATCAAGTTCGCCGGCAGCCAAGGCCACTTCGAGCTGAACGTCTACAACCCGATGATGAGCTACAACCTGCTCCAGTCGATCCAGCTGCTGGGCGACGTGGCCGCCTCCTTCACCGAGCGGATGCTCTCGGGCATCGAGGCCAACAAGCCGCGCATCCAGAAGCTGATGGAAGAGAGCCTGATGCTGGTCACGGCGCTGGCCCCCACCATCGGCTACGACAACGCCACCAAGGTCGCCAAGACCGCCCACAAGAACGGCACGACCCTCAAGGAAGAGGCCATCGCACTGGGCTTCGTCGATGCCGAAACCTTCGACAAGGTGGTCCGCCCGGAAGACATGATCGGCCCGAAGTGAGCGACAAGCCCGTCAACCTGAACCGGGTGCGGAAAGACAAGGCGCGGGCCGAAAAGAAGGCCCGCGCCGACCAGAACGCCGCCTTTCACGGGCTGACCAAGGCCCAGAAAGAGCAGGCCAAGGCCGAGGCGGCGCGGGTGGCACGTTTGCACGATCAGAGCAAGCGGGACGAGAGCTGAGGCCTTGCTCAGTGGGGGCGCTGCCCCCACACCCCCGGAGATATTTGAACCAAGATGAAGATCAGGCCGAGGCCTTTTCCTCCAGCTCCAGCCATTCCTCTTCCGCCGCAGAGAGCTTCGTCTGTCGCTCGGTCAGCGCCTCGCTGGCCTTCTTGAACTTCACCGGCTCGCGGGTGAAGAGCTCGGGGTCGCTCATCAGCTCGGTCAGCTTGCCGATCTCCGCTTCCAGCCGGGCGATCTCGGCGGGCAGCGCCTCGAGCCGGTGTTTCTCGGTGAAGCTGAGGCCATTCGCCTTGGGCTTCTCCGGCGCGGGCTTTTCCTCCACCTTCGCGGCCCGCTTGGGCGCGGCGGTGGAGCGCTGCCACTGCCCGCCGCCCTGCGCCACGAGGTCAGACCAGCCGCCAGCATAAACCGTCGCCCGGCCCTCGCCCTCCAGCACCACCGAGCGGGTTGCCACACGGTCGATGAAATCCCGGTCGTGGCTGACCAGCAGCACAGTGCCGGGGTAGTCCGAGAGCACCTCCTGAAGCAGGTCCAGCGTTTCGATGTCGAGGTCGTTGGTCGGCTCGTCCAGCACCATCAGGTTGCTCTCGCGCGCCATCAGCCGGGCCAGCAGCAGCCTTGCCTTCTCGCCGCCCGAGAGCGAGCGCACCGGGGCGCGGGCCTGCGCCTCGTCGAAGAGAAAGTCCTTTAGGTAGCCAACCACGTGGCGCGGCTGACCCCTCACCATCACCTGATCGGCCTGCCCGCTCACCCGCATCGCCGGATCGCCCGCGAGGTTCTCCCACAGGCTGGCATCGCCATCGAGCGCGGCGCGGGTCTGGTCGAAGACCGCCATCTCCACGCCGTGGCCCTGCTTCACCTGCCCCTCGTCGGGCGCCGTCTTGCCGATGAGCATGTTGATCAGCGTGGTCTTGCCCGCGCCGTTGGGCCCAACAAAAGCCACCCGCTCGCCGCGCGTGAGCTTGAGGTCGAAGGGCCGCAGGATAACCTTGTCATCAAAGCGCTTGGCGATCCCCTGCGCCTCCAGAACCACCTTGCCGCTCTTGGTGCCCTCTTCCAGCTCCAGCGCCGCCACGCCCTTGCGGCGGACCTGCCCTGCGCGCTCGGCCCGCAGCTCCTGCAAGGCGCGCACCCGGCCCATGTTGCGCTTGCGGCGGGCGCTGATTCCCTCCACCGCCCAGCGGGCCTCGGCCTTGATCTTGCGGTCGAGCTTGTGGCGGGCGGTGTCTTCCTCTTCCCAAGCCTTGTCGCGCCAAGCCTCGAAATGGGCAAACCCCTGCTCCTGCCGCCGCACTTCGCCCCGGTCGATCCAGAGCGTGGCGCGGGTGAGGTTGGTCAGGAAGGCGCGGTCGTGGGAAATCAGCACATAGCCTGCGCGGGTCTCGCGCAGCTCGCGCTCCAGCCAGCCGATGGCTTCGATGTCGAGGTGGTTGGTCGGCTCGTCCAGCAGCATCAGCTCCGGCGCTTCGGCCAGCAGCTTTGCCAGCGCCGCGCGCCGCCGCTCACCGCCCGAGGCCGAGGCCACCGCCGTGTCGAGGCCAAACTTCAGCCCCTCGGCCACCGCCTCCACCCGCCACGCCTCAGACTCGTCCAGCCCGCTTGCCGCAAATGCGCCCAGCGTCTCGAAGCCCTCCATCGAGGGCTCCTGCTCCATGTAGCCCACCCGTACGCCCGGCGCGGCCACCACGGCGCCCGCGTCAGCCTCCACGAGGCCTGCCATCACTTTCATCAGGGTGGATTTGCCCGAGCCGTTCCGGCCCACCAGAGCCACACGGTCGCCGGGCTGCACGGTCAGGAAAACACCTTCAAAAACGGGGTTGCCGCCGAAGGTGAGCGAAATGTCGGAGAGTTGCAAAAGCGGGGCGCGGGCCATGATGCGCGTGGCCTATCCCGCCCCCGAGGCCGGGTCAAGCGGTCCGGTGGGCCGCCTCACAGCGCCGTCAGAACCGGCCGAACATCCGCCC
Source organism: Vannielia litorea (assembly GCF_019801175.1). Lineage (NCBI taxonomy): Bacteria > Pseudomonadati > Pseudomonadota > Alphaproteobacteria > Rhodobacterales > Paracoccaceae > Vannielia > Vannielia litorea. The sequence continues at coordinate 1,033,132 of NZ_JAHVJR010000001.1, read as the reverse complement.
GATCCGCAGGGCCGAGCGCAGCTTGCGACGGTTCTCGTTTCCGCCCTTCGCGCCGCCCATGCCGCCATTGGGGCCAGCGCGGCGCCGCGAACGCATCAGCATCCGCAGCACCATGTTTATGAGATGGCCGGCGTTCACTCGTCGTCCTTCTTGCCGCTGCCCAGCATGCTGTCACGGGCCGAGTTCATGCCCTGGCTCATCTTGCTGTTCATCGCATGGCGGGCCTTGTCGGAGAACTGCATCACGATAGTGCGCCAGATCTGCGAAAAAATGCTATTCATCTGTCTCTTCCTCTCTGAAAAGTTCGTCTTGGTCTTGGTTCTCGTCCGCCTCGTCTTCGCCGTCTCCCAGCCCGACCATGCCCGGCGGCGGGCGGCTGTCGAGCAGGCCCGCCGCCCTGAGCTCCTTGAGCCCCGGCAGGTCGCGGGCAGATTCCAGGCCGAAATGGTCCAGAAAATCCTGTGTCACCACATAGGTCACCGGGCGGCCCGGCGTCATGCGGCGGCGGCCGAAGCGGATCCACTCCAGCTCCAGCAATTGGTCCACCGTGCCGCGGCTCACGCTCACGCCCCGGATCTCCTCGATCTCGGCGCGGGTGACGGGCTGGTGATAGGCCACGATGGCCAGCGTCTCGATGGCCGCACGGGAGAGCTTCCGCGTTTCGACCGTCTCTTTTTGCATCAAAAAGCCGAGGTCCGGCGCGGTGCGCATGGCCCAGGCCTCACCCACCCGGCGCAGTTCCACACCGCGCCCCTCGTAGCGCTTCTGCAGGTTCTCCAGCGCCACCTGCGCCTCGGCGCCGTGCGGCATCCGGGCGTTCAGCTCGGCTACGGTAACAGGCTCGGCGCTGGCAAAGAGAATGGCCTCCACCATCCGCTCCTGCTCGCCCATCGGCGGCGCTTCAAAGAGGCTTTCCTCGACCTCCACCTCATCCAGCCCGTCAACCACGCGGCGCCTCCTTCAGCTTGATCTGAATGGGGGCAAAGGTGTCTTCCTGCCGGATCGTCAGATGCCCGTGCTTCACCAGCTCCAGCGAGGCGGCAAAGGTCGCGGCGGTGGCGCTGCGGCGGCGCATCGGGTCGTTCTCCCAGCCCTCGGGCAGGTAGGTCATCAGGTTGGTCCACTCGCCCGCATAGCCGATCAGGCCGCGCAGCCGGTCCAGCGCCTGCTCCATGGTGAACAGGTTCTCGCGGTCCATCACGAAGGGGCGGAACTCGTCCTTGGTGCGGATGCGGGCATAGGCCTTCATCAGGTCCATCAGCGTGGCGGTGTAGGTCACCCGCCGCACCCGCTCCACGCTCTCCGGCACCCCGCGCGCAAAGAAGTCGCGGCCAATCTGGTCGCGCGCCATCAGCTTGGCGGCCACATCGCGCATGGCGGCAAGCCGCTCCAGCTGGAACGCGAGATGTGCCGCCAGTTCCTCACCGCTCGGCCCCTCCTCCGAGGGATCTGGCGGCAGCAGCAGCTTGGATTTCAGAAACGCCAGCCAGGCCGCCATGACCAGGTAATCTGCGGCCAGTTCGATGCGAAGCTGCTTGGCGCGCTCCACGAAGGCAAGGTACTGCTCGGCCAGTTGCAGGATCGAGACCTTCCGCAGGTCCACCTTCTGGGTCCGGCCAAGGGTCAGCAGCAGATCGAGCGGCCCCTCGAAGCCATCGACATCCACGATCAGCGCCTCGGCCGCCAGCCGGTCGGACACATCCGAAAAGAGGGAGGCCCCGTCCTCAGCCATCGTCCTCACCCATCGCCCGCCTGCCCTCTCAATACGGCCTCGTACTCGGCCTCCATTGCGCTCCGGTCAATGGTATCAAGGGTGCGGCGGGCTTCCAAGGCGGCATCCACCCGCGCCAGCCCTGTTTCATTCATATCTTCGGCAATCTCCGCCAGCGCCTTTAGCTCGCTAAAAACGCCCTTGCAGTAGAGCACCACGTCGCACCCCGCCGCCCGTGCGGCCTGCGCCCGCTGCGGCAGGCTGCCGTCGAGCGCCTCCATGCTCAGATCATCGGTCATCAGCAGACCGTTAAAGCCGATTTCCTCGCGGATCAGCGCAATCATCACCGGGTCCACCGTGGCGGCCTTCTCCGAGAAGGCCTCGAACACGATATGCGCGCTCATCCCGAGCGGCAGGTCGTTCAGCGCCTCGAAGGCGGCAAAGTCAGTGATGCGCAACTCCTCCGCCGAGGCGGTGACGCGAGGCAGTTCAAGGTGGCTGTCCATCGTCGCGCGGCCGTGGCCGGGGATGTGCTTGAGCACCGGAAGCACCCCACCCGCCAGCAACCCGTCCGCCACCGCGCGGGCGGATTTGACAACCGCTTCAAGGGTTTCGCCATAGCAGCGGTTGCGCAGCACGGCATGGGTCTTGGTATGGGCAATATCGCCCATCGGGGCGCAATTGCCATCAATCCCCACCGCGCGCAGATCGTCGGCGATGAGCCGGTAACGCAACTCCATCGCCCGTGCGGCACGATCCGGGCCGACCTGCGCGTTCTGGTCCAGCGGCGGCAGCCAGCTGCGCCAATGCGGCGGGCCCATCCGGTCCACCCGGCCGCCCTCCTGATCGATAAACACCGGAGCTTCCCAGCCAACCGCCTCCCGCAGCCCGGCGGTCAGCGCCTTCACTTGCTCCGGATGGGCGATGTTGCGCTTGAACAGGATGAAGCCAACGGGGCTCACATCGGCAAAAAGCGCCGCCTCATCGGGCGTCACCTCAAGCCCGTCGCAACCAAAAATGTACGGCGAAAGCCGTGCGGGCCGTATCACCGCGCGACCACCGGAATGCACTCGGCCTTCTCCGCCACCAGCGCAGCACAGAACCGGCGCGCATCGCTGAGGTCAGCAAACCCCTGCGCCCGCAGGCGATAGAAGGTCTGACCGCCGCTCTCGGCCTCCATGATCAACCGGGTCTTCTCCAGCATCAGGCTGTCGAACTGCCCGGCGAGCCGGCCCCAAAGCTGGGCGGCCTCCTCCGGGCTCTCGAAGGCCCCGAGCTGCACCAGCCGGGTGCCAGCCGGCACCTGATCGTCCTCGGCCACCTCGGCGCCCTCGGGCACCACCGTCGTGCGCCGCGCCTCCGGCTCCGCCTCGCTCGGCGCAGGTGCCTTCAACCCGGCAGGCCGCACCTTGGGCCGCAGCGAGCGCTTCACGCCCGGCAGATTGGCCAGCTTCGCCTTCTCCGGGTCCGCCGCCTCGGTCGCCTCCTCCGCAGCCGCGCCAGAGAGCGGCTCGGCGCCCTCGCTCAGCTGCCCGGCCATCGCCAGCGCCACGGCCACCGGGTCGTTCGGGTCCACATCGTCGGGCAGGTTGGCGGCCACGGCCAACTCGGGCGCCACCAGCTCACCATCTTCGGCCTCGGTGCCGGGGGTCGCCTCTTCCGGGGCCACCTGCGCCTGCTCCACCTCGCGCTGTACCATCGCAGCCAGCGGCAGGTCTTCTTCACTCAGCGTCGCCGGGCCGGGCGCCAGCGTGATCTGCTCGGGCAGATCGGCGGCCTCGCCCTCGGCGGCCACATCGTTCACCGCGTAGCCGGTGTGGTCGGCCACCTCGCCGCCCGGCTCTTCCGGCGCAATCCGCATCGGCCCTTCGAGCGCGGCCACAACCGGCACGCCGGTCACATCGCGCACGGTGATCCGATAGCCCCAGATGGCCAGCCCCGCGATCAGCGCAAGGCTCATCGCCGCGCCCGCGCCGCTGACCAGCTTCGCACCCGCACTTCGCGGCGCATCGCTTTGATAATCCTGCGTGAATTCGGGCTCATAGCCCGCCTGATCCGCGCCCGGCGGCGCCCCATGGGGGTGCCACACGACCTCGTTCATCGGTCGAAGATCCTGCCTGGGATCCATGCTCGCCTCGCTCTCTCGGCCCGCCCTCTTTTCGGGGCTGGGCACGCTTGCCTGCCTCCCCGATCAGTGGCGCGGGCCCTGAGGGCTCAGCGCATCTCTTCCGCCGGGGTTACGCCCAAGATACCAAGACCGGACGAAATGACAACGGAAACGGCCTTCGCCAAGGCGATTTTCGGCAGAGAAGCGCCTTCGTTGCCCTCCTGGAAGAACCGGAGCTCCGGCGTGTCGTTGCCGCGGTTCCACAGCGCGTGGAACGCCTGCGCCAGTTCGTAGAGATAAAAGGCGATCCGGTGCGGCTCATGCCCCTTGGCGGCAATCTCCACCAGCCGCGGCCATTCGGCCAGCTTGCGGGCCACCGGCAGCTCGGCCTCGTGCAGCGTGTCGAGGTCCTGATCCAGGATGGTGATCTGGTCCAGCTTCCAGCCAGCAGCCTCCGCCTTCCGCATCACCGAGCGCACCCGCGCGTGGGCGTATTGCACGTAGAATACCGGGTTGTCCTTGCTCTGCTCCAGCGCCTTGGCAAAGTCGAAGTCGAGCGGCGCGTCGTTCTTCCGGGTGAGCATCACAAAGCGGGTCACATCCGCGCCCACCTCATCCACCACGTCGCGGAGCGTCACGAAGGTGCCCGCCCGCTTGGACATCTTGAACTCCTGCCCGTCCTTGAACAGCTTCACCAGCTGGATCAGCTTCACATCCAGCGGCACCCGCTCCTCCGAGAGCGCGGCAACGGCAGCCTTCATCCGCTTGACGTAGCCGCCGTGATCGGCGCCAAACACATCAATAAGCTCGTCGAAGCCTCTGGAAACCTTGTCATAATGATAGGCGATGTCGGGGGCGAAATAGGCCCATGCGCCATCGGCCTTCTGCACCGGGCGGTCCTCGTCGTCCCCATAATCGGTGCTCTTGAACAGCGTCTGCTCGCGGGCTTCCCAATCGTCGGGCAGCTTGCCCTTGGGCGGCTTCAGCTTGCCCTCGTAAATCAGCCCCTTGCCCCGCAGATCGTCGATCGCGGCCTCGATCTTGCCGGTGCCATAGAGCGCCTTTTCCGAGAAGAACACGTCCATCTCGACGCCGAGCGCGGCCAGATCCTCGCGGATCAGCGCCATCATCGCCTCGGTCGCGAAGTCCCGCACCTCTTCCAGCCAAAACTGCTCGCCCTTGTCCACAAAGGCATCGCCCACCTTGGCCTTCAACGCCTCGCCCACCGGCACCAGATAGTCGCCGGGGTAGGTGCCATCTTCAAAGGCCACGTCCTGCCCGTGCGCCTCCAGATAACGGAGGTACACAGAGCGGGCGAGCACATCCACCTGCGCGCCGCCGTCGTTGATGTAATATTCCCGCGTCACCTCGTAGCCCGCATAGGCCAGAAGGCTCGCCAGAGCGTCGCCGAAGACCGCGCCCCGCGTATGGCCCACATGCATCGGGCCGGTCGGATTTGCCGAAACAAATTCTACGTTTACGCGCCGACCTTCACCCAGCTCCGAACGCCCGAAAGAGGCCCTGTCAGACAGCACCGCTTTCACCACGCCGCCCCAGACAGCCGGGGCCAGCGCAAGGTTGATAAACCCCGGCCCAGCCACCTCGGCCCGCTCGATCCGCGCATCCTTGGCGAGCCGGTCCGCGAGCTGCCCCGCGATCTCGCGCGGGTTGGCCTTGGCAGGCTTGGCCAGCACCATCGCGGCGTTGGTCGCCATGTCGCCATGGGCGGCATCGCGCGGCGGCTCCACCGTCACATTGTCTAGCGCCAGCCCCTCGGGTAGCGCGCCTTGGGCCATCATGGCCTCCAGTTCGGTTACAACGAGCGCCCGGATATCGGCAAAGAGGTTCATGTCATCGGTCCTTCTCTCCGCCCGCGTCTCTATCAGCCCGCCCGCAGGGGTCAAGCGTCGCTTGCACCGCTCCGCCGCGTTGGTAGGAATGCACCATGACAGACCTCAGCCCAAGCCACCGCGCCCTGCGCCTCTGCATCGCCCTGGCGCTCGCCTCCGCCGTCCTGGGCCTGCTGCTCTTCACCATCCCGCGCGAAATGGTTACGCCGCAGCCGCCGCTCTACCAAATTGAAGGGCTGGCATTCCGTATCGTGCAGGGCGCGACGCTGGCAATTTCGCTGCTCTCCATGCTGATCGCCGCCGTGCTGCCGCAAGCGGTGCCGCGGCCGGGCTCGGGGCGTGCGGCGCGCACCGGGGCGCACCTCGCCACCCTCCTCGTGGCGCTCATCGCGGTCGCCAATATCTGGTTCGCCACCCGCAGTGAGTTCGAGCTCGCCGCCCGCGATGCCTACGCCATGCAAATCGCCGTCATGTCCCTTGGCTCGGTTATCGGCATCGCAGGCCCGCTGGCGCTGACTGCCGCGCTGGCCGTGCGCCTGCCCGGGCCCAAACCACGCCATGCGGCGCTCATCGCCCTGGTCCTTCTGGTGTTTGCCGACGTGGCCTTCACGTCAGGGCTGTCTCCCCTGCCGGCGGGCGGGCCACTACTGGCGCTCCTTCTGCTGCTCGCCGTCACGCTCCACCGCAAGGCCCTGCTGCCCGGCGCCATACGCCCTTGGCTCATTGCCCTCGCCGCCCTCTGGGCCCTGCCGTGGATGGTCGCCCACCTGCCGCGGGCCGGGGCCGCGCTGATGATAACCGATCCGTCCCAGCGCTTCGCAGCGCTGGCCGATGCGCTGCTTTCGTCGGAACCCGCCAACCACCTGCTCGGCCCACTGCCCCTGCTGCTCTGCCTCGGCGCTCTCGCCTGCCTGCTCTTTGCCCAGCCGCGCCGCCGCTTGAACACGGCTTGCGCCACCCTGATCGGTCTCGCCGCCCTGCTGCCCGCGCTTGCCTATGCGGCGGGCTATGTCCCCTTCAGCCCCGCCAGCGCGTTCGACATGCTCCGCACCGGTGCCATGAGCCTCGGCGTAGCGCTGACAGTGGCGCTTGGCGGGCTTGCGTCATCCCTGGCCGTGCCGCTGACGGCACTGATCAGCGCCTGGCTCTGGTTGCGCGGCACCAGCCAGCCGCTCTAGGCGCTGCCGCGGCGGTTTTGCTACCCCAGCAGCTTCTCATGCATCTGCAAGGCAAAGCGGTCGGTCATCCCGGCAATGTAATCGGCCACGATCCGCGCCAGTGCCGTCTGGCCCCGCGCCTCGCCCACGTCCTTCTGCCACTCATCGGGCAGCAGATCGGGGCGTGACATGAAGAGCGGAAACAGCTCTTCCACCACCTTCGTCACTTTCTCCCGCATCTCCACCACCGCCGGCGCGCGATACATCCGCTGAAACAGGAACGCCCGCACCTCGGTAATTCGCGCCTTCAGGTCGTCCGAGAAATCCACCACCGGATGCCCCAGCTCCCGCACCTCCTGCGCGCTCTGCGGCGCGGCCTCGTTCAGCCGGGCGCGGCTGACCGCGATCACATCCTCCACCATCAAGCCAAAGACGCGCCGCAGCGCCTCGTAGCGGCGGCGCTTGAAGTCCAGCCCGGGATAGATCTGGTCCACCTGCCGGTAGCTGTCGGCGGTCAGCGCAAGGCCTTCGAGGTCGCGGTCGGTAAAAAGCCCGGCCCGCAGACCGTCCATCAGGTCGTGGTTGTTGTAGGCAATGTCATCCGACAGCGCCGCCACCTGCGCCTCGGCGCTGGCATGGGTGTGCAGCTCCAGATCCTGCAACTTGGCGTATTCGGCCAGCCCATAGGGCAGCGCCCCCTCCACCGGCCCGTTGTGCTTGGCGATGCCCTCAAGGCTCTCCCACGTCAGGTTGATCCCGTCGAACTCCGCGTAATGCCGCTCCAGCGACGTAACGATGCGGATCGCCTGCGCGTTGTGGTCGAACCCGCCATGCGGGGCCATCAGCGCCGCCAGCGCGTCCTCCCCGGTGTGGCCAAAGGGCGTGTGGCCGAGATCATGGGCCAGCGCCACCGCCTCCGTCAGCTCGATGTTCAGCCCCAGCGTGCCCGCAATCGTGCGGCCCACCTGCGCCACCTCCAGCGTATGCGTCAGCCGGGTGCGAAAGTGATCGCCCTCGTGCTCGACGAAAACCTGCGTCTTGTACTTGAGCCGCCGGAACGCGCTGGCATGAATGATCCGATCCCTATCGCGCTGAAAAGGCGAGCGAAAATGGCTTTCCTCCTCCGAAAATAGCCGCCCCCGGCTCTGCTCCGGATCACATGCATAAACCGCCCGCATAGCTGCCCTGTCCCTTCAATTCCCGCGCAACCCTGCCTTGTCGCGCCCTGTCCCGCCCCATATATTTGAAACGTAACCGGAAAGCGATGCACCCGATGACCCTCACCCTGCCGCCAAAAGTCACCCCCCGCGCCTATGCCCGCCTCGCCGAGATCGGCGCGGCCCCCAAGGCTCTGCGCGTCGCCGTCGAAGGCGGCGGCTGCTCGGGCTTTCAATACGAGATCACCCTCGACGAGCCCGCCGCCGACGACCTCGTGCTGGAGCAGGGTGGCCAGAAGGTCGTGGTCGACGAAGTCTCCCTGCCCTTCCTCGAAGGCGCCACCATCGACTTCTCCGACGAAATCATCGGCGCCCGCTTCACGATCGAAAACCCCAACGCCACCAGTTCTTGCGGCTGCGGCACTTCGTTTTCGATGTAAGGTGAACCGGGCAAGCCGGCCTTTCAGGACCTAAATTGTAGATACTCGTTCCTCCGGCGTTAGCGTCGAGTCACGCATTCGTTGCTTAGCCGCGACACTACAACAGCCCCCTAAGTGACGCTCAGCCGATTTCGCGGGCGATGGTCTCTCGGCCGTGAACAAGATGGGTCAGTGCGAAGGGTGCGAGTTGCGCGATCATCGTGAAGTGCACCAAGGCATCCATCTTCTGCACGTTTTCAACAGCGCGCGTCCGACTGTCGTAGCCCGCTACGGCGAGTGACGGGACGAACCCAAAGCACTCCCCCGCCTGCAATGGCCCTAAACGGCGCACCGCTTCTCGGAACATCGGCTCATCGGCGAAGTCCCACAACTCACGTGCATTGTCGTCCCAAGGCAGGAGCGCCGCCGACAGGCTGTTGGCATCGGGTTCCGTCGCCGTGCCCGCCATACCTGCTGGCAGGATCGGCGCATTCATTACGTTGGGCAACAATCGCGGGGCCTTGACCGTGTAGCGCAGCAGATCAACCGTCACCTCGCCATGGCGCTCCGACCACATCTTCAAGGTGCCCCACGCATTGTAGGCGACAACGTGGCAATCAGCATGGCTGAAGTCGGAATCCGCCTTGAAGATCAGCGCAACAACCGGCCTGAACGCCAGCGGGTCGCAGAACTGGTAGCCCCTATCGAAGTAGTGGCCAAAGCCGAACTCTTCGATGAAGCCCACATAGGCTGCCGGTAAATGCGCGCGCAGGTAGTCCATCGCTTCTGCACTCGGGGCCTTGCCTCCGCGCGGCGGGCCGATCTCCTCAATCATCTCGGCGTAGTGAGAGTGCAGCATGGCTCGTCCTTCTCTATCGGCATCTCGAAAGGCCGACGTTCATGTTTCTGTCGCCCATTCCGGCGGCGCGCATGTCGCTTGCGGCCTGGGCCAGTGTACCGGCCCTCGTTGTGCCCGAGTTGGAGCCGCCCGGCGCAATGTTCCAGAGGCTGCCGATCCGCTGGTTCTGTGGACCGCCGCCCATGGTCAGAACACGGGGGTCCCCACCGGCGATGATATCAACCACATGGGTGGCGTTGAGGCCAGACATGATCTCGCGGATTCGCGCAGGCGAAAGCCCCTGCTGCCGGAGTTGGTTGCGGTACGCCTCGCGCGCTGCCTCCTGCGCCCTGCGATCACGCAGCAGATCCGTCGCGCTGCCATTCTGCCCGTTCTCCCGCCAGACCGTCCGCGCCTGGTCTAGGACCGCATGAGCATAGCCCATCTCATCGGCGGTCATCGAATTGATTCCGGTCTGTTGCTCGGCGAGCTGCCGGTCGAACTCCGCGATCTGATCGGCATCCCATGTATCGGGCACATCAAAGCAAGGAACGTCCGTCTGCGGCACCGGGGCGGTGGCCGGGTCGTCATTGTCACGCCCGTCCCCACCACCCTCGCCACCGTCCCTGCGGTCGCCATCGCCCGTGCTGGCATCTCTGTCGGGAATGGTCCGGTTGCTGTCAGGTTCAATACCGGCAACCTGGCTCTGGTCCGGTTCACCGTATTTTCCGGTGAGTTCCCCCTCGCTCCAATCCGCCTCCCCGAGCCGGCGCCCATCCATAGTCGTCAGCTCGACCCCGTAGCGCCCGCCTCGCTGGATCGGCACAAACCTCAGGGCGCGTACGATCCCGACGCCCGCGCCGAATTCAGCAGCAAGAAAGGCACCGTCGATACCGCTGGTGACGATAGCGTACATCAGCCCGCACTCTTCGTATCGGGCTTTCAGCTGGTTCCAGATATTGGTGAAGTAGCTCTTCAGCTTCTCGATTGCCGCATCGCGGTGAATATCCGCCTCGGCTCGAAGCCGATCCTGCCGCTCGCGGAGTTCAGCTGCCGATTGTTCGACAACCTCGACCCCCATCTCCTCTTCCATCTCCTCGACGCTGTCGTAGCCCATCGCCCAGAGCGCAAACTCGTCGCCATCCTCGAAACCAAACACCGAACCGACCCGGTCGAGTAGAGTTCTGTCGCCCCGTTCCCGCGCCTCCGCTGCCTCGATATCGTCCTGAAGGTTGTCGGCCCGCCAGTCGAGGATGTCAGCTACCTCGATGTTCCGGAACGCCGAATTCATGTAGGCGCTGTGGAGCTGGCCGGCTATTTTGCGCCTGAAATCGTCGTCCGTGGCCAGTTTGTAGACCATCTCGATCATCGCGTAATACTCGAGGAATTGTTCCCGCGTGTATTGGGCGATCGAGCAGTTGCCCTGCCCGTGACTCCCCCCTGGCTCGTCGAGCGCGAGGTAGTCGGCATCTTGAAGATCGGCTTCCTCGGCGATCACGCGCTGAGCAGCATCGGCAACGCCGGGAAACCGCTCCGAGATCCACGGATCGGTCGCCGCGCGTTCATAGCCATCCGGCGGGGTCAGGTAGCTGGCCTCAAAACTGGATGGCATCGGCAGCGTATTGGCGGCGCCGCCCACCAGTTCCCGATAAGCCTGCAGGGCCTCCTCGTACTCGCGCTGGTCGCGCAGATAGCGTTCCTCGAGTTCGGTCTCGGCCATGCGCCCGACCTAGAACAGCGATCTGTCGAGCGTGGTATCTTTCTCGCCCGTAAAGAAGCTTCTCAGAACCTCAGGCGCGAAAGCCTTGATCGACTTGGACCGGCTCTCGGGCATCAACCCCAGCGCCGGCACGCACAGCCCGGTCGCGACCATATGCGCCTGCGCAATGCCCGTGATCTTGGCAAGATGCTTGTCATCGATACGCGGCGACAAGGTCGCCTGCATCACTTCGCCCAGCTTGCGAATGCGCGTTGCAGGCCGCAGGTGAACATCGCGCATCGAAGCCGTCACCTTGACGCCAGCCTGCGCAAAGAATGCCTCACGCAGAGCATCCCGCTGGCCGCGGTTCTCATCCTGAGCCGAATTCCAGCTCCCTGACGTCGGTTTGAGTGCCATGACTACGCTCCTAGTTCAGGTCGATACGACCGGCCGTCGCCTTGATGCTGGAACTGCCGTTGATCTTGATATCGACACCCTCCAACGAGATGTTGCCATCACGGTCCATCACCAACTTGGACTTTCCGACCACCAGCTCGAACTTCTCGCCCACGTGAACGACCTTGTTGTTGCCGACTTCCTCCCACGACCCGATCGCGACGCTCTCGTTCTTGATGCCACCCACGGTGACCTGATAGCCGCCGCCGACCGTCAGCGCCTTCGCGGCGCCAACCATCTCGGTCGAAGAGAGCATCACCGTCTCCGCCTTGTTCTTCGCGACCCCGATCACGAGGTTCCCCTCACCCATGTTCAGAAAGTCCGGCAGCCCCAGCTTGTTGGCCAGATCGCCGAGCTTGTTCGTGAAGGCGGTGAAGGCGCCGGTCACGGCGCTCTGCAATTTGTTGGGGCCGACCATCAGGGTCATGTTGCCGCCGATCACCTCGTGGTGGTTGTTGCCCACCTCGATCGACTTGTTGTTGCCCACGCTCTCCGACTGGTTCCGGTCCACCCGCTTGGCCCGGTTGTTCTCGACGTGGATCTCATGGTCCTTCTGGGCGTGGAGATAGATCTTCTCCTCGTCCTTCTCATCCTCGAAGTAGAGCTCGTTAAAGCCCTTGCCCTGGTGCGTATCGGTCCGGAAGGTCGAGCGGGTCTTGTGCTTGGGCAACTCCCACGGCACATCGTTCTTGCCGTTGTACACGCAACCCGTCACCAGCGGTTTGTCGGGGTTGCCCTCGATAAACTCCACCACCACTTCCATCCCGATCCGCGGGATCACCATGCCGCCCCAGCCCTTGCCGGCCCAGTTCTGGCTGACCCGGCAGCGCATGGAGTGGGCGCCAGTCAGGTCCCAGTGGAAGCGCACGAGGATGCGTCCGTACTTGTCGCAGTCGATCTCGCCCTCGCCCACCACGCGGGCGGTCTGAGGCCCCTGCACGATGGGTTGCGGCGTGGCGCGCACCGGCGCGAAGGGCGCCGAGACCGGCGTGAGCACGTAATGCCCCTCATAGGCCCGCTCGCCATCGGTTGCGCCGGAGCGATAAGCCTCCGAGGTGAACTCGTGGCGCGCCTCCAGGCACAAGTGCTGCTCGGCGGCGATGAAATCCGCAAACGGCCCGTGGGCGGTGCAGCGCATGCCCGACTTCAGGCTGATCACATCGCCCGCCGCATGTGCACGCACATCCTCGCTGCGCTCCTGCGTGGTCCGCAGCTGCGCCAGCGCTTTGCGGGCGGTGTCATCCTCGCTGTCGGGCGCGGTTCGGTTCGGCTCGCGCGGCGCGCCCGGCACGCCGGTGTCCTCGATGCCGGTCGGGTAATCGTAGCTCTCGATATCGCCGAAGCTGAACTCCGCATCGCCCACCTGCTCCACCACCTGGTTCGCGCCGGGCTTCTTGAAGTTGTAGTCGGCGAGCTTGATCTTGCCGGTGGTCATGTGGCGTGCGCGCCGCCAGTCCCAGAAGTGCTCTTCCTCCTTGCGGAAGTTCTCCTCCACCGGGCGATACTCGCGGGTGATATCGGGCAGCTCGCCCATCGCCTCATGGCTGTCGGTCAGCACGAGGCAGTGGTTCCCCGCCTCATGCTCGAAATGGTAGCTGATCCCGAAGCGCTCCATCAGCCGGCAGGCAAAGGCAAGGTCGCTCTCGCGGTATTGCACCGTGTATTCCAGCTCGGGGTAGGTCTGGTTCAGATCCAGCCGATGGGTCTCCGGCCCGGCGCCCGACCAATCGCCCAGCACCTGCTCCAGAATGTCGTTCACCGGCATCTCGTGGAAGATCCGCTGCTGCCGCCGCCGCCCGGCGAGCCAGAACCACGGGCGCAGTTCCAGCGCATAGCGGTCCCCGGCCACATCGGCCTTCATCCACTCCACCGCCGTCACGATGCCATCGAAGGGGCAGGCGCCGTGGTTCACCGTCTCCAACTGCACCGTCGCATGGGTGCCCAGCAGCGCATCGGGGTCCAGCCCCTTCCGCGCGAGCACCTCGGCCCGGTAGTCGAACAGCCCGTTGACCCTGTCCGTCCCGGCAAATTTCAGAAGCAGCAGGTGATCCTTGCCCAGATCCGTCTCGATCCAGCCGAGGTTTGTCTCCTGGGTATAAACGCCATCCATTGAAAAAAACGCACCATTGAGGGGGGAGGCGTCAATTGCCAAGATTCAAGTGAGTCAAAATACGTTCACACAATACATCTCAAAGTAGAGATAGCGGCAAGGCGCTTCAAGGACCGTTGTGTGAAATTTTCACGTTGATCCCGTTACTTATGCAACAACCCGCCGAGCGGCAGCCGGTACGGCGGGCCAGCCGCCGCCCCATGCGCGACCCGCGCGGCGCAGGGCGCGGTGTCAGGCCAGATGCCGCGTCAGATCCACCGTTTCGTCAGGCAGGTCGAGCGAGATATGCCCGGTGCGCGGGTTCACTGTGACCGCCGGTTTCTCGGGCAGAAAGTCGATCGCCGTGTTCAGGTCGCCAAGCAGCCGCTCAATCGCTTCGCGGCGTGTTTCAATTCTGGGGGTCTCGCTGGCACGCGGGCCAAAGATGGTGCTGAACATCGGGTGTCTCTCTCGGCTCTGTCAGGGTCGGGCCTGCGCCTCTTGCCGCGCGGCCTGTCATCAGATGAACCAGCCCGCCCCACGCCCGGTTCCCTGAAATCCAACTGCCCCCGTGATGTGCCCGCGAAGACCCCGCTCAGACCCCGCTCAGACATTGTGCGCCCCGGCCCGATCGGGCAGAAAGGCCCGGCAAGCGCGGAGGGCCCCATGAAAATCGCCACCTTCAACATCAACGGCGTGAAGGCCCGCATCGGCGCCGTCACCGATTGGCTCACCGAGAGCGCCCCCGATGTGGCCCTCCTGCAAGAGATCAAATCGGTCGACGAGGCCTTTCCCCGCGAGCATTTCGAGGATCTCGGCTATCAGGTCGAGACCCACGGCCAAAAGGGCTTCAACGGCGTCGCCATCCTGTCCAAACTCCCGCTCGAAGATGTCACCCGCGGCCTGCCCGGCGACGACACCGATGAGCAGGCCCGCTGGATCGAGGCCACCGTGATGGGCGAGCGCACCGCCATCCGCCTCTGCGGCCTCTACCTGCCCAACGGCAACCCGGTGGAAGACGGGCAGAGCGAAAAGTTCCGCTACAAGCTGGGCTGGATGGACCGGCTGATCGAACGCGGCAGGGCGCTTCTGGCCGAAGAGCAGCCCGCCCTCATGGCAGGCGATTACAACATCATCCCCTCCGCCATCGACGCCGCCCGCCCCGAGGCCTGGGTCGGTGACGCGCTGTTTCACCCCGAAAGCCTCGCCAAGTGGCGCGAGTTAAACAACCTCGGCTTCACCGAGGCCTTCCGCGCCCGCACCCGCGGCCCCGGCCACTACTCCTTCTGGGATTACCAGCGCGGCGCGTGGGATCGGAACGACGGCATCCGCATCGACCACTTTCTGTTGACCCCGCAAGCCGCCGACACCCTGCGCGACTGCTGGATCGAGAAGGACGTGCGCGGCCGCGAAAAACCCTCCGATCACGTGCCCGTCTGGGTCGATCTGGATGTCTGACATCCCCGACCGCGCCGCCGCCAGCGGCGCGCTCTCGCTCATCGCCCTCGTCGCCTCCCTGCCCCTGCTCGCCCCGCCGCCGCTTTATCTCTGGCGGCAAGGCGCCTTCGATGCGCCCCGCGTCAAGATCACCCGCCTCATCACAGGTAATGACAGCGAGGCCCTCACCGTCGCCCGCGCCATCGAAAGCGGCGATACGCCCGGCGTGATCGAGGCCGAAACCGGCGTCGCGCTCGATGACGGCGGCTCTCGCTCGATCACCCTCGCCTGGTATCTCTCCGCGACCTTCTCGTGGGACAGCCCCCGCGCCGCCTATTTCGATTGGAAAGATGGCTGCGAACAGGCCTGCCCCCAACTCGATGCCATGCTCGAGGCCCACGGCGTCACCGACCGCCCCGACCCTGAGCAGATCATCGCAGACGAAGCCCTGCACTGGGACGAATGGGGCGCCATGCCCGTGGTCTGGGCCCATTACGCCCCGGTCTTCGAGGCCCACGGCCTCCAGCTCGTCACGCTCGACCCCATCGGCGGCTGGGATGCCTATTACCTCTTCGTCACCTCAAAACGCACCGCCGCCCGCTGGGATGGCGTGGTGATCGAAGAGCCGGAAGGCGCCGGGCTGGAGCTTCACGCTATCCCTGCCCCCTCCGCCGATGTGTCCTCCGCAGAGGGCCTCGCCGCCGCCCTGCCGCAGGTCACCGGTACCACCTCCGGCCCGCGCAAGGCCCCACTCCTCGCGGGCCTTCCTCTGCTCGATCTCTTCTGAACCACCCGGCATCAGCCAGCCGTCACATCCTCACCCCAAAGCCAGTCAAACCGCCCGGGCAGTATCCCCGGCGCAAAGCGGCTCGCCAGCCCCAGAGCCAAGTGTGCCGCCCAGCGTTTAGGTCCGCGCGGCAGGTGGTAGTTCCGCGCATTCGCCGTCGCCGCGTCCACGATCCTCCGGCACCGCGCCTCCCGCGCCGCCTGAAACGCCGCCAACCCCGCCTCCAGCCCATCGGCCTCCGCCAATGATGCGGCCAGCACCCAAGCGTCCTCCAGCCCCATCGCCGCGCCCTGCGCAAGGTAAGGCAGCGTCGGATGGGCCGCATCGCCCACAATCACTAGCCGCTCCCGGTTCCACCGCGCCGCGACCCCGTGCCGGAACAGCCCCCAGCGCCGCACGGTCTCTACCCGCGCCAGCCACCCCGGCACCGGCCCGCCGAAGCCCGCGAAGGCCGCCCGAAACACCTCCACATCGCCCGGCACCTGCCAGCCTTCCTCGGCCCACTCCGCCTGCTCCTCACAGGCCACGATGTTCACCAGCCGCCCGCCCCGCAGCGGATAGGCCACCAAATGCCGCCCCGGCGCGAGGAACAGCTGCGCCTCAGGCGGCAACGGCACCTCGGCCTCCACCAGCGCCCGCCACGCTACCTGATGGGTGAACACCGGCTCCTGCGCCCCCAGCAACGCCGCGCGGGCGACCGAATGCAGCCCGTCCGCGCCCACCACCAGCCCCGCTTCCAGCGCCTTTCCCGCAGCTGTGATCACACGTCCCCCGGGCTGCACCTCCGCCGCGCGGCAGCCCAGCGTGATCTCCACGCCCGCTTCCCGCGCGCCGCGTTCCAACACCGCGATCAGATCGGCCCGATGCACATTGGCAAACCGCCCCCGGCCCGCGTAGGGCACAAAGGCCACCTCCTGGCCCCGCGCCGCCTCACGCATCCGCACGCCCCGGCTCTCGTCGCTGACTTCCGCAAAGTCCGGCCCCAGGCCCAGCGCCTCCAGCACCCGGCCCGCATTGGGACTCACCTGTAGCCCCGCGCCCACCTCGGCAATCTCGCCGGCCTGCTCCAGCAGCCGCACCCGCGCCCCGCGCAGGGCCAGCGCCCGCGCCGTGGCCAGCCCGGCGACCCCGCCGCCAAGCACCAGAACATCCAGTCCGATCAAGGTCATGAAAACACAACGCCCGGCCGGCCTCTCGGCCTCCGGGCGCGTTTTGCAATCAGCATCAAGGGATCAGTCGTCCCGATGCACCTTCTCGCGGCGCTCGTGGCGCTCCTGCGCCTCAAGGCTCAGCGTGGCGATCGGGCGAGCATCCAGCCGCTTCAGGCTGATCGGCTCGCCGGTCTCTTCGCAATATCCGTATTCGCCGTTCTCGATCCGGCGCAGCGCCGAGTCGATCTTGGCCACCAGCTTGCGCTGACGGTCGCGGGTGCGCAGTTCCAGAGCCCGGTCGGTCTCTTCACTGGCACGGTCGGCGATGTCGGGGATGTTGCGAGTGCCATCCTGCAAGGCTTCGATCGTGTCGCGGCTGTCAGACAGCAGGTCTTCGCGCCACTGGATCAGCTTGCGACGGAAGTATTCCGTCTGGCGATCGTTCATGAAGGGTTCGTCTTCGGCCGGGCGATAATCGTCGTCCAGAAAAAGTTCCTGCTTCATCCGTGCTCCCTCGGGCTGTGCTTTTCTTTCACTCTGTCGAGTCGTTTGCATCACGCGCTCCAATGCGGTCCATCTACACGCGCCTGCCCCCCTTGTCACTGTCTTTTAATGCCGTCAGGGTGGAATTGACCATGCCGTGATCACAATCAGGCCCACGGCAGAAGATTGAGGAAAATCATGAAATTCGAAGGCACCGAGAGCTACGTCGCGACTGAAGACCTGACCGTTGCGGTCAATGCCGCCGTGGCGCTGGAGCGGCCGCTTCTGGTCAAGGGCGAGCCCGGCACCGGCAAGACGGAACTGGCCCGCCAGGTCAGCGCCGCGCTCGGTCTGCCGATGATCGAATGGCACATCAAGTCCACCACCCGCGCCCAGCAGGGCCTCTATGAGTATGACGCCGTCAGCCGCCTCCGCGACAGCCAGCTTGGCGACGAGCGCGTGCATGACGTGGCCAATTACATCAAACCCGGCAAACTCTGGGAGGCCTTCTCCGCCCCGGGCCGCGTGGTGCTGCTGATCGACGAAATCGACAAGGCCGACATCGAATTCCCCAATGACCTGTTGCAAGAGCTCGACCGGATGGAGTTTCACGTCTACGAAACCGGCCAGACGGTGAAGGCCGAGAACCGCCCCATCGTCATCATCACCTCGAACAACGAAAAAGAGCTTCCCGACGCCTTCCTGCGCCGCTGCTTCTTCCACTTCATCCGCTTCCCCGAGATGGAGACGCTCAAGCAGATCGTCGAAGTCCACCACCCCGGCATCAAGGCCGACCTGCTGACCACCGCGCTCACCCAGTTCTACGAAATCCGCGACCAACCCGGACTGAAAAAGAAACCGTCAACGAGCGAAGTCCTAGACTGGCTCAAACTCCTCCTCGCCGAAGACCTCTCCCCCGAAGACCTCAAACGCGACGGCGCCAACGCCCTCCCCAAACTCCACGGCGCCCTGCTGAAGAACGAACAGGACGTGCATCTGTTCGAGCGACTGGCCTTCATGGCGCGGCGGGAGAGGTAGGGCCTCAGCTTGCTTGCCGATGCTCGTTTCGCCGAGCGGCGCGGTTTATCCTATTGATCTTCCTGCGAAGAGAAGAACGTTCTTTCTGCATCTCGGAAGTGACCTTGGAGTTTAACTCCAGATAAGCTCTGACCTTTGCATCTGGATCAGTCCGCTGAGGAGAAGTCGGCTCAGACTTTTTGACGGTTTGCCTAGGTATGTTCTGTTCCGTCGAGGACGGCCGCAATGGGTCGTACCCAGAACCAAGCACTACTGCCCGCAGTTCGTTGACCGCAGCCAGCGCCTTGGCGTCTTCGTCCAATTTTGAGTACTCTTCGTAGGTCATCGGTTCATCCTCACCGGGTCACAGCCCGGTTGCTCCCCTGAATATAGCAGCCCTTCCCAGTTTCTCCAAAATCCGTTCTGTAGGATTGTCCGGGTCGGGCACTCTAAGCTGTGCAATGGTAACCACGATGCGGTCACCATCCCGCCCGACGAAGTGAACCACGTCATAGCCCTCCAATTCCCTAATCCTGAGATCGCCCACAACCCGGTCGTCCGGGGAGAACAGAACTTCTTTCAGCCGCGCTGCGATCCGGTTCATCGCGGCGTCTGTAATCTGGTAGCCGCGAATGTCGAACTCGGCCTTCTCCGTGGTCTCTGCAACCACCTTGACGCCGCGTCGGATAAACTCGCTCACTTTCTCACCGCTTGCCATGCCCGCGTCTGACCCTAAGCTCGGCATGAACGATCAGGCAAGGCCCATGACCCCCTACCTCACCCTAGACGTCTTCACCTCCACCCCCTTCACCGGCAACCCGCTCGCCGTCATCCCTGACGCGCGCACCCTCCCCGAAGACGCCCTCCAGAAGATCGCCGCCGAGTTCAACTACTCCGAGACCACCTTCGTCTTCCCGCCGGACGACCCAGCCAACACCGCCCGCGTCCGCATCTTCACCCCCACAATGGAGATCCCCTTCGCCGGGCACCCGCTCATCGGCACCGCCGTAGCCCTCGCCCGCGCAGGCCATGGCCCCGACCTGACCCTCGAAACAGGCGTCGGCCCGATCCGCGCCCATGCGACCGACACCGAGGCCCGCTTCACCACAGAGGTCGCCCTGCAAATCCTCGCCCACCCCGAGCCATCCCTCACCGCCCGCGCCCTCGGCCTGCCTGAAACCGCCCTCGCCAACCCGCCCGTCCTCGCCTCCGTCGGCCTGCCCTTCACCCTCACGGAGCTGACCACCCGCGAGGCCCTCGCTGCCTGCGCGCCCGACACCGCCGCCTTCAAACAAGGCGCTGTCGCCTACCCCGGCTCGCTCGACTTCGCCCAATTCGCCTATTGGCCCGACGGCGCCACCATCCACGCCCGCATGTTCGCCCCGCTCGACAATATCCCTGAAGACCCGGCCACCGGCTCCGCCTGCGCCGCCCTCGGCGCCTACCTCACCTCTCTCCACGGCCCCCAGACCCTCACCATCCACCAGGGTGACGACATGGGCCGCCCCTCCCGCATCGGCCTGCGCACCACCGAGACCTCCGTCACCATCTCCGGCGCCGCCGTGCCGGTCATGAGCGGCACCCTCTCCCTCTGACCTGAGCCGGAAAATCCGCGCCCGCCCCCCGGGCCGCTGGAAATCCTCCGCCGCCCCCGCTAAACCCGTGCCACCAGCCGGAGGCCCCCATGACGACCCCTACCCTCATCGAGCGTTCCGCCGCCAAGGGCCTGCGCATCACCGGCCAGCGCAAGGTGATCGCCGAAGTGCTCGATGCCGCCTCCGACCACCCGGACGTGGAAGAGCTCTATGCCCGCGCCTCCGCCGTGGACCCGCGGATCTCACTCGCGACGGTCTACCGGACGGTCAAGCTGTTTGAAGAGGCCGGGCTGCTGGAGAAGCTGGAGTTCGGCGATGGCCGCGCCCGCTACGAGGACGCCGAGCGCGACCACCACGATCACCTGATCGACATGAAGACCGGCGAGGTGATCGAGTTCGTCGACCCCGAGATCGAGGCCCTACAGGAGAAAATCGCCGAGCGCCTCGGCTACGAGCTCAAGGGCCACCGGCTGGAGCTTTACGGCATCCGCCGCACACCCCGCTGAGGCGGCACTGACTGGCCGAGGAGCGGCAGCAGTTCGTCAACCCGGATCGGCTTGTGCAAGGTGCCCCGCAGCATCTCGCCCGACAGGCTCAAGGGCAGCTCCTGCGCCTCGTCCGACAGGATCACATGCGGAATATTGGCCGTCGCCAGCCGCAACAGCGCCGTGACCGCCGCCTCCGGCTTGTCGCCAATGTCGACAACCGCCGAAGACACGCTGGACTGCGGCGTTGCCAGCGCGTCGTAGGATGGCACCTCCACCACCTCGTATCCGGCTTCCGAAAGCATCATCTGCAAGTCGAGCGCCAGAATACGGTCAGAACAGACCACCGCCACACGTTCGGCCGTGGTCTCAACCTCTGGTTTTGCTGTCCGGTCGTAGTCCAAATCTGCACCTCCGACCCAACTATACCACACCACCGCGACACTAGCAATTTTTCCTTTTTTCTCTGATACTTAACATACAAACATGCTGCAAGCACAGATTAGTCAGCACCTTGCGCAACTTACTCATAGTTGGTATTTTTTGCACGTTCTGCGGAACTTCGGCGCCCATCGCCCGTTTCCTCAGTTAACAAGCGGAAAAGGCAGTTTCCGGAAGTGACGACGATGAGTGACAACAACGCCAAACGCACCGATCGGCTGCAGATCATGCTGACCGAAGAGGAGACCGTCGCGCTCGACGACTGGCGGTTCAAGCACCGTATGCCCAGCCGATCCGCTGCAGTGCGCGAACTCCTGCGCCGCGGTCTGGCCGCCGAAGGCTATTTCGACCGCGCCAGCGCCTCCCAGTCCTCCGGCACCTTCGGCCTGTTCGAAAAGGACGCGCCCGGTGAAGCCTCCGGCGACTCCCCGAGCGAGCCGACCGACGACTGACAGCTCCCCCTGTTACTCCCCGCCTCGGCCCTGTAGGGCTGCACCGAAAGCAAGTGAAAGGGCGGCGGGTGTCGGACAATCTCAAGGGCATCGTGCTGATGGTGCTGGCCATGCTGGGCCTCGCCTGTACCGACAGCATCGTCAAGCTGATGGCCGCCTACATGCCTGCCCCGCAGGTGATACTCATCCTCGGCGGCACCACTGCGGCGATCTTCTGCGCCGCCGCGCTCGCCCGCGGCGAGCCGGTGTTCTCTCGCGCCTTCTTCCACCCCGCCGTGGTGGGCCGTAGCCTTTCCGAGGCGGTGGCCTCGATCACCATCACCCTCGCCATCGCGCTCGCGCCCCTCACCACTGTCTCCGCCCTGATGCAGATGAACCCCATCCTCGTCACCCTCGGGGCTGCGCTGTTCTTTGGCGAAAAGGTTGGCTGGCGCCGCTGGTCGGCGGTGGCCGCCGGCATGGTCGGGATGCTGATGATCGTCCGCCCCGGCATGGAGGCCTTCGACCCGGCCTCCCTCGTCGCCGTTGCCGCCGCCGTGGCGCTCTCCGCGCGTGATCTGACAACCCGCGCCGCCCCCCGCACCATCCCCTCGCTGACACTGGCCGCCTGGGGCTTCTCGCTGGTGCCGCTGGCCGCCGTGGCCGCGCTGCTGATCGGCCCCGGCTTCGTGCCCCTCACCCCTTCCTCCCTCGCCTGGGCACCGCTCGGCGTGGCCTTCACCCTCGTGGGCTACCTCGCCCTCACCGCCGCCGTGCGCGTCGGCGAGCTGGCCACGGTCGCCCCCTTCCGCTACTCCCGCCTGCTCTTCGCCACGCTCATCGCCGTCACCTTCTTCTCCGAGCGCCCCGATGGCTGGACGATCGCAGGCTCCCTGCTGATCATCGCCGCCGGTCTCTACGCCTTCCTCCGCGAACGCCGCCGCGCTGGGTAGCTCGGCAACTGCCGCTCCACTTCCGCCGATCCTGTTAGCGCTATCACATCCCGGCTTGCACCACGCCCCCCGGCTGCTATGACGTAGGGCAAACGACACGCGCCAAGGGAGGCCGCCCCCATGTCCACCATCATCGACATTCACGCCCGCGAGATCCTCGACAGCCGCGGCAACCCCACCGTCGAGGTCGACGTCACGCTCGAAGACGGCACGCTCGGCCGCGCCGCCGTGCCCTCCGGTGCGTCCACCGGCGCCCATGAGGCGGTCGAAAAGCGCGATGGCGACAAGTCCCGCTACAAGGGCAAGGGCGTCCGCGAGGCCGTGGCGGCCGTGAACGGCGAGATCGCCGAGGCGCTCGTTGGCTTCGAGGCCACCGAACAGGTCGCGCTCGACGGCGCGATGATCGAGCTGGACGGCACCCCCAACAAGGGCCGCCTCGGCGCCAACGCCATCCTCGGCGTCTCGCTCGCCGTGGCCAAGGCCGCTGCCGAATTCACTGGCCAGCCGCTCTACCGTTACGTCGGCGGCACCTCCGCCCGCACCCTGCCGGTGCCGATGATGAACATCATCAACGGCGGTGAGCACGCCGACAACCCGATCGACATTCAGGAATTCATGATCATGCCGGTCTCCGCCCCGACCATCGCCGAGGCGGTGCGCATGGGCTCCGAGGTGTTCCACACCCTCAAGGGCGAGCTCTCCGCTGCCGGCATGTCCACCGGCCTCGGTGACGAGGGCGGCTTCGCCCCCGAGCTGGCCTCCACCCGCGACGCACTCGATTTCATCCTGAAGTCCATCGAGAAGGCCGGCTACAAACCGGGCGAAGAGATCGCTCTCGCGCTCGATTGCGCCGCGACCGAGTATTACAAGGGCGGCAAATACGAGATGAAGGGCGAAGGCGCCTCGCTCTCCTCGGAAGAAAACGCCGACTACCTCGCCAAGCTCGCCAGCGACTACCCGATCATCTCCATCGAAGACGGCATGTCCGAGGATGACTGGGAGGGCTGGAAGATCCTGACCGACAAGATCGGCGACAAGGTCCAGCTTGTGGGCGACGACCTCTTCGTCACCAACCCCGCCCGCCTGGCCGATGGCATCTCCAAGGGCGTGGCCAACTCCATGCTGGTGAAGGTCAACCAGATCGGCACCCTGACGGAGACCCTCAAGGCCGTCGATATGGCCCACCGCGCGCGCTACACCAACGTCATGTCGCACCGCTCCGGCGAGACCGAAGATGCCACCATCGCCGACCTCGCCGTGGCCACCAACTGCGGCCAGATCAAGACCGGCTCCCTCGCCCGCTCCGACCGGCTGGCCAAGTACAACCAGCTCATCCGCATCGAGGAAGAGCTGGCCGAAACCGCCATCTACGCGGGCCGCTCGATCCTGAAAGGCTGAGCCCCGCCCAAAGGCCCCGGCCCAGCCGAACCCATCGCCTCGCGCCCCACCCGGGGCCCGAGGCCCCCGGCCCGGTTCTCCCGCGCCGCCGCTTCCAGCCCGAACCAACCGCCTGCCTGCGGCACATCCCATGCTGACTCGCCTGCGGCATATCTTCAGCTCACGCGCCTGTGGCACGATGCAAACACCTGCGCCTGAACCCAAAAACCGGTGTCACCCCACGGTTTACCCAGCCCGATCCGTCTTGTAGAGCCGATGAAAGGTTACGCGACGTGAGATAAGGCAATATGAACCAGGAAGAGTTCGTCGAGCATGTCGGCCCGCAGCTTGTGCATCTGACGATGCGCTCCAACGTGCCGGGCATCAACGCGGGCGGATTGATCCGCGCCGCCGAAATCGCCCGCCGGGCGGGCATCGACCCGCGCGATCTGCGGCTGCGCAAGGAGCGCACCGAGATCAAGCTCGATACCCGCACCATCAAGCTCAATCACCAGCGCCCGCTGATCGCAGGCGCCGCTCAGGCCGAGACCTTTCTCGAAGGTCACACGCTTGAAAGCTGGTCCGACGTGCTGAACTCGCGCCTCTTCTTCTGGCCCACCGGCGGCGGCTCGACCTTTGCCGCCAGCCTCAAGGCCGAGGATGATATCGTTCAGGTCAGGCTCGACAGCCGCCGCTTCTTCGATGCCTTCGCCCCCGCCATCGACTTCTCGCCGATCAACAGCGGCTCCGCCACCCGCCGCGCCTCCGTGCGGGGCGACTGGCTCTTCGTGCCGGTCAGCGAGGGGTGGGACGCCTTCGCCGAGAACCGCCGCAAGCGCGGCCATGCCCAGCGGCGGGACAGCGTGGCAGAGGTCTCGATTTCCTGCGATATCCCGCCCGAGGTCTTCCGCAAGCTGATGCTCGCCTCCGGCCAGAGCAGCTCCGCCTGAGGGCCACTGGCCGCTCAGGCCTTGCGCACCTCGCTCGCCAGTTTCAGCACCCGGTCGCCGTCATCCTGCTCGATATAAAGCGCCGGGTCGTCCTTGCTGCCCGTCCGCTTCACCACCTCGCCCTGCGGCTTGCGCTCCACCGTCTCCTCGTGGACCGAGCGCACCTTGCCCTCTGCCGTGCCTTGCCCCCAATCCCACTTCACGCGGTCGCCTTCCTTCACGTCGCTCATCTTGCGCTCCTCTGACTGTTCCCACCCCCAACGCGCGAGCGCCGAAAAAGGTCAGGCAAAGCGGGCGGGCCGATAGGGCGCGAGCAAGGGCGCCTCGCCCCCGCCCATCTCGGCGGCCACCAACTCGCCCATGAGCGCGCCCAGCGTCACGCCCGAGTGCATCACCGCCAGCCACAGCCCCTCCGGCCCGCATTGCCCCACCACCGGCAACCCGTCTCCCGGCACCGGGCGCCACGCCAGCCGGGCCTCCGCCAGCCCGATCTCCAACTCCGGAAAGAGGCCGCGAACCCTTGCCAGCGTGGCCTCCGCCATCGCCTCCGCGCTCTCAGGCAGCGCCTCGGTTTCATCGGCCTGATGGTTGGGCGAGGCCGGTACGATCAGGCATCCCTGCCCGTCCTGCCGGATCTCCATGCCGCCCGGTACCAGCACCGGCGCAAAGCGAGTCTCCACCGGGGTCGTGCGCAGCACCACCGCCGGGCGGGTCAGCATCGGCAGCGGCACCCCGAGCGGCTCCACAAGCGCCGCTGCGCCCACGCCCGCGCAGATCAGCACCCGGTCGCCCGAAATCACGCCGCCCTCCACCGCCACGCCGGTCACGCGCCCACCTGCAACCTCCACCCGCTCGGCCCGGCAGCCGCTCAGCACCCGCGCGCCCGAAGCCTCCAGCAGGTGCCGCGCCACCGGCGCCGCCTCAATCACGCCTTCCGAGGGCATGAACCACGCGCGCTCCGGCACCTCCGCCAGCCCCGGCACCTCCTCGCGCAACGCCTCGGCGTCCCACGGCTCCAGCGGGTAGCCAAAGGCCTCCAACTCCGCCGCGTCCTCGACCTCCCAATTCACGCAACCGCACCAGTCCACCAACCGGCCCGTCTCCCGCTCGAGCCGGCGCCACGCCTCCATCGCCTCCTGCCGCAGGCGAAAGTGATGCGCGTCGTGGTAAAAGCTCGCGTTGATCCAGCCAAAGCTCGCACCCGTCGCCACGCCGCCGGGCTGGCCGGCGTCGATCACCACCACCTCGGCCCCGGCCTGCGTCAGCCGGTAGGCGCAACTCGCCCCGATCAGCCCCGCGCCCACAATCACAACCCGTTCCCGCATCGCCTGCCCCTTTGCGCTCCTGCGCGCGCAAGGCTAGCCTCTGCCCATGGACGCGCAAGAGATCATCGACCGCCTCGGCCTGCAGCCCCACCCCGAAGGCGGCCACTACCGCCAGACATGGGTAGAAGACCCCGCCCAAGGCCGCCCCGCAGGCACCTGCATCTACTTTCTGCTGAGGCCCAGCGAGCGCAGCCACTGGCACCGGGTCGATGCCACCGAGATCTGGCACTTCTACTCTGGCACCCCGCTCACCCTGCGGATCGCCGCCACCCAGCATGGCCCCGCCACCCGCCGCCGGCTCGGGCCTGACCTCGCCCACGGCGCGCCGCAACTGATCGTCCCCAAGGACCATTGGCAGGCCGCCGAGGCCGATGCCTCCGGCTGGGCGCTGGTCGGCTGCACCGTCTCCCCCGGCTTCCGGTTCGAGGGCTTCACCCTCGCGCCCCCGGGCTTCGATATCCCCGATGGATCATAAGGCGCTGCTCGCCAGCCTCTCGCCCGAGGAACGGCAGCGCCTGACCGCCCGCCGCAACGGCCCCGCCCTGCTGCGCCTCGCCGCCCACCTCGGGGCGCTCGCCGCGATGGCCGCCTATATCGCCGCCGCCGCGCCGCTCTGGTGGGCGATGCTCCTGCCCTACGGCATCGCCCTCACCTTCCTCTTCACCCTCACCCATGAATGCACCCACCAAACGCCCTTCCGTACCCGCTGGCTGAACGAGGCCACCGGTCACCTCGCCGGGGCGGTGCTGCTGCTGCCGTTTCTCTGGTTTCGCTACTTCCACTTCGCGCACCACCGCCACACCGGCGACCCGGCGCTGGACCCCGAGATCGCAGGCCACCCCCGGCCCGGCACCCGCACCGCCCTTGCGCTCTATCTCACCGGCTGGGGCTACTGGCACGGCAACCTGACCGCGCTCTGGCGCAATGCCGCCAGCCGCCCCGCCGCCTATGTGCCCCCGGCCAAACGCCGCGCCGTGGTGTGGGAGGCGCGCATTCATATTGCCGCCTACGCCCTCCTCCTCGCTCTCGCCCCCACGCAGGCCTTCACCTTCTGGCTCCTCCCGCTGCTCCTAGGCCAACCCGCGCTCCGGCTCTACCTTCTGGCCGAGCACGGCCTTTGCCCGCCGGTCGCCAACATGCTGGCCAACACCCGCACCACGCTGACCACCCGCCTCATCCGGGCGCTGGCATGGAACATGCCCTACCACGCCGAGCACCACGCCTTCCCCGCCGTTCCCTTCCACGCGCTGCCCCGCTTGCACAAAAAAACCCGGGCCCACCTCCATCAGGTGAGCCCGGGCTATGCCGCCTTCACACAGAGCTACTTGCGCAGCCTCCGGTGACCACTCAGGCGACATATCTCGCCCCGCCACTCTCGCGGCAGGGTCAGGAACTGCCGCTTCAGCCGCAGCGTTTCGCCTTGTAAACCGACTTCGCCGCATCCCGGCGCAGGGCGGCATCCTTCACCACGTTGCCGCCGATCTCGGCCGCTACGCCCGCCGCCTTGCCGCGCCCGATCAACGCGCCGACCACCTGCAATCCGGTGCCCTTCTCGCGCTTGCCCGCCAGCTTGGCTGCCTTGCTGTATTCCTGCGCCAGCTGCTTGCAGCTCCGTTTGGCATAGGTGCCCACCAGCCGCTGATACTTGGCGGCATCCGCGCCGCGATAGCCGTGGCTCTTGGCGCTGGCCACCGGGGCCGCCTCCAGCCCGCCTGCAAGGGTGCCGCAGGCCGCCAGCACGGCCAGTGTCGTTGCGATCAGTCTCATCCGTCGTCTCCTCATGTCCAAGGCCCGTCACCTTGGGACAGAGGGCTATCCCGGCGCGCCGCTCCGGGTCACGTGACGAATGCCGTCATGAAGGTTCGGCCCCGGCAAAGGCACGTCGGCGGGCGATTGAGCGCGCCCGAAACACCGCCCGATGCGTTAACCTCTCGAGGCTTTGCATTTTTGTCGTATGCATAGGATGTGCATGGAATGTGCATCACTTGTGCATTGAGCAAATTCACGGTTAACGCGATTTACCCCGCCGCGTCTTGCATTTTTGCAAAGCCCCCGGAGGGCTGCGAAACAACGCCTCCGCCCACCGCCGCCCGCGCACCCGTGGTGCCCGGCCAAGAGGTCGGCAGCCCCTTCGCCACCCGCACCGCGAGATAGGCAAAGGCTTGAGCTTCCAGCATATCTCCGTCCAGCCCCACGGCCTCCACCGGCTCCACCGGGCAGCCGAGGCCCTCCGCGATCATCGCCATCATCACCGGGTTTTTCCGCCCGCCGCCCGTCACCAGCACCCGCTCCGCCGGGGCCGGAAAATGCTCCTGTCCCAAGGCCACAGAGGCCGCCACCGCAGCCGTCAATGTCGCCACCGCATCCGTGTCGGGAAGCCCCGCAACCTCTTGGGAAAGCTGGGCAAAATCATCCCGGTCGAGCGACTTTGGCGGCAGCTTGAAGAAGTAGCGATGCTCCGCGAACCGGGCCAGAATGGCCTCATCCACCTCGCCCTTCGCGGCCAGCTCTCCGCCCTCGTCAAAGGGCAGGCCCAGCCGCGCGCCCACGAGGTCATTCACCGGCGCATTCGCAGGCCCGGTATCAAAGGCCAGCATCGCCTCCGGCCCCTTCGCCGGGTCGATCCAAGTGACATTTCCGACCCCGCCAAGATTGAGGAAAACCAAGGGCTTGTCGGCCTTGATGAACTTCGCCAGCGCGTAGTGATAGGCCGGGGCCAGCGGCGCGCCCTGCCCGCCCATCTCCACGTCATCGGAGCGAAAATCCCAAACCACGGGCCGCCCCAGCGCCTCCGCCACAACCCGCCCGTCCCCGGCCTGATGGGTGCCGCGCCCGCCCGGATCATGGGCGAGGGTCTGGCCATGAAAGCCAACGATATCAACGCCCTCGATCAGCTCTTCGAGGATCACCACATGGGCGGTTTCCACGATCTCGGCGGCCTCCGCCACGCCCGCCTCGCCCGGCCAACGCCCCAGCGCCGCCTTCAGCGCGCGGGTCTCCGGCCCCGAGTATTCCCGGTAACCACTTGGCCCAAAGGCAAAAATCTCCTGCCCATCGGTCTCGATCACCGCCGCATCCACGCCATCCAGCGAGGTGCCGCTCATCGCCCCCAGCGCCCTCACGCGCGCCTGCCCCTTGGCCTTTTTCAACATGGCCTTCCCCTCTTGCCTGCCTGCCAGTATGAGGGGGGCTCAATCCACTTCGCAACATGGAAAAGAGCGATGACCTACCACCCCAAATCGGACTTCATGGCCGTGATGATAGAGCGAGGCTTCCTGGCGGATTGCACCGACTATCAAGGCCTCGACGAAGCACTGATCCAAGGCGTGGTCCCGGCCTATATCGGCTACGATGCCACGGCCAAATCGCTCCACGTCGGCCACCTGCTGAACATCATGATGCTGCGCTGGTTGCAAAAGACCGGCCACAAGCCGATCACCCTCATGGGCGGCGGCACCACCAAGGTGGGCGATCCAAGTTTCCGCGCCGATGAGCGCCCCCTGCTGACGGCGCAGGCGATCGACGACAACATCGCCTCGATGAAGAACGTCTTTGCCAAGTATCTCAGCTACGGCGACGCGCCCACCGATGCGCTGATGCTCAACAACGCCGAGTGGCTCGACGGCCTCAACTACCTGGAATTCCTGCGGGATATCGGCCGGCACTTCTCGGTCAACCGGATGCTCAGCTTCGAGTCCGTCAAGTCGCGGCTCGACCGGGAGCAATCGCTCAGCTTCCTCGAATTCAACTACATGATCCTTCAGGCCTACGACTTTCTGGAGCTCAACCGCCGCTACGGCTGCCTGCTCCAGATGGGCGGCAGCGACCAGTGGGGCAACATCGTCAATGGCATCGACCTCACCCGCCGGGTGATCGACCAGCAGATCTTCGGCCTCACCTCGCCGCTGCTGACCACCTCCGACGGCCGCAAGATGGGCAAGAGCCAAGGCGGCGCCATGTGGCTCAACGCCGACATGCTCGCGCCCTACGAGTTCTGGCAGTTCTGGCGCAATACCACCGATGCCGATGTCGCCCGCTTCCTCAAGCTCTACACGGAGCTTCCCGTTGACGAATGCGAAAGGCTCGGCGCGCTACAAGGCTCCGAGATCAACGACGCCAAGATCCGGCTCGCCAATGAGGTCACGGCGCTCTGCCACGGGCTCGAGGCGGCAGAGGCGGCAGAGGCCACCGCGCGCGAAGTCTTCGAAAAGGGCGGCGTGGGCGATGACCTGCCAACGCTGAAGGTCACCGCCGCCGAAGTGGCCGAGGGCATCTCCGTGGTGCAGCTCATCACCCGCTCCGGGCTGGCGAAATCGGGCAAGGAAGCCAAGCGCCTGATCGCCGACAATGGCGCCCGGATCGACGATGCGCCGCTCACCGATGCCGGGTTGATGCTCGACGCCGCGGCCCTTGCCTCGCCGGTCAAACTCTCCGCCGGCAAAAAGCGCCACGCCCTCGTGGTGCTGGAAGGCTAAGATAACAAGCACTTGCGGCGCGGCCCTCACACCGGGCCCGCCGCGGTCGCAGGGTTAACCACTTGCGATGTTATAACGTTACAATTACACCGTCCCCGACTCATATCGGAGACCCTTCATGCGTATCATCCCCTCCCTCGCCGCTCTCATCGCCGCCACCCCCGCGCTGGCCGAGCCCAAGGTCATCACCGACCTGCCGCCTGTGCATTCTCTCGTCGCCAAGGTGATGGAGGGCGTCGGCACCCCCACGCTCCTGCTCGATCAGGGCGGCTCCGGCCACTCCCTCTCGCTCCGCCCCTCCCAGGCCGGCGCCGCGCAGGACGCCGACCTGATCTTCTGGATCGGCCCGGCCATGTCGCCCGGCCTCGAAAAACCCTTCGAGACACTTGGCGAAAACGCCCATGTCATCGCCCTGATGGAGCAGCCCGGCACCCTGCTGATCGACACCGCCGAGTCCGAGCCACACATGCATGATGGCGAAGAGGGCCACGAAGACCACGCTGAAGAGGGTCATGACGACCACGATCATGACCACGAAGATCACGCCGAAGAAGGCCACGACGATCACGATCATGACCACGAAGAGCACGCCGAAGAAGGCCATGACGACCACGATCATGACCACGAAGAACACGCTGAAGCGGGCCATGACGATCACGATCATGACCACGAAGATCACGCCGAAGCAGGCCACGACGACCACGATCATGACCACGAAGAGCACGCCGAAGGCGGCCATGATCACCACGACCACGGCCCCGAAGATCCGCACGTCTGGCTCTCGCCCGACAACGCCAAAAACTGGCTCGCGTTGATCGCCGAGGAACTTTCCGAGCACGATCCCGACAACGCCGCAACCTACGCGGCCAACGCCGAGGCCGCGCGCAGCGAACTCGACACGCTTATCGGTGAAATCGAGGCCACCCTCGCCCCCTTCGAGGGCCGCGAATACCTCGCCACCCACCGCGCCTTCGCCTATTTCGAGGCTCGCTTCCACCTGACCCCGGCCCATGCGCTCTCCGGCGTCGATGGCAACACCCCGGGCCCGCGCGCGATGGAAGAGGTCCGCCATGCCGCCGAAGAGGGCGTGACCTGCCTCATCACCGAGCCCGACACCTCCGAGGCCTCCATCGCCACCCTCACCGAGGGCACCGCGCTCAAGGCCCATTTCCTCGACCCGCTCGGCCGTGACCTCACCCCCGGCCCGAACCAGTACAGCGAACTTCTGCAAAACATCGCAACGGTTTACGCCGATTGCCTGAAGTAAGCGCAGAGGCAATTGCCTAGGGGCGGCATCGTCCCTAACCTCCCGCCAAAAGGGAGAACCAGACGATGCCGCTCACCATGTCCCGCGAGGTCTTCATCACCTGCGCCCTCACCGGCGCAGGCGCCACGCAAGACCGCTCCCCTCACGTCCCCCGCTCGCCCAAGCAAATCGCCGAGGCCGCCCGCGAGGCCGCCCTGGCCGGCGCCGCCTGCGTGCACGTCCACGTCCGCGACCCTGAAACCGGCGCCCCCTCCCACGACCCGGCCCTCTTCCGTGAGACGGTCGAGCGCATCCGCGATCTGGAGCCGGACATGGTGATCAACCTCACCGCCGGCTTCGGCGGCGATCTCATCTTTGGCCCGCCCTCGCGCCCCCTCCCGCTCAGCCAGGAGAGCATCATCCTCACCGCCGAGGAGCGCGTCGCCCATGTGGCCGACTGCCTGCCCGAGATTTGCACGCTCGACTGCGGCACCATGAACTTCGCCGAGAACGACTATGTCATGACCAACACGCCCGGCATGCTCCGGGCCATGGGCCGCGCCATGACCGATCTGGGCGTGAAGCCCGAGATCGAGGCCTTCGACACTGGCCACCTCTGGCTCGCCCGCCAGTTGGTCGATGAAGGCGTCCTGCACGGCCCCGCCCTCGTGCAGCTCTGCATGGGCGTGCCCTGGGGCGCGCCAAATGACCTGACCACCTTCAACGCCATGGTCGCGGGCGTGCCCGAGGGCTGGACCTTCTCCGCCTTCTCCCTCGGCCGCGATCAGATGCCCTATGTCGCCGCCGCCGTCCTCGCCGGCGGCCATGCCCGCGTGGGGCTGGAAGACAACCTCATGCTCTCGCGCGGCGAGTTGGCCACCAACGCCCAACTCGTCGAGCGCGCCGTGGCCGTCATCGAGAGCCTCGGCGCCCGCGTGATGACGGCGCAAGACATGCGCGATAGCCTCGGTCTGGTCAAACGCGCCCCGGTTTAAGCAGAAATTTAACTTTTAAGGAGATAACCAGATGAAACGCATTGCTTTCGCGCTTTTGCTCTTTGCCACACCCGCCGCCGCCGAGATCCCGCCCTGGGCCGGCTATTGGGCCGCCGACCCGGCCTGGTGCACCAACACTAACGGCGAGGTGCCCGAGGCGCCGATCTACCTCGCGGACACCGAGTTTCGCGGCTACGAAAACGGGTGTGACATCATCTCAGCCACCCCCCTTGCTGCCGGGGACGCTTGGGATGTGAACATGGCCTGCACGGGCGAAGGGGAGGAATACGAGAACGACCTGATCCTTATGGTCGAGAACGGCACCACGCTGTTCTGGTGGGACGAAGGGTTCATGACCCACTTCACCAAGTGCCAATGAAGGCGGCGATCCTTGGCACAGGCGTCATCGGCGCCGGATGGGCCGCCCGCTTTCTGCTCGCAGGCTGGGATGTTGCGGTGCACGACCCGGCCCCCGGCGCCGAGGAACGGCTGACAGCTACGCTTGATGCCGCCCGCCGCAGCCTGCCGATGCTTTCAGAAGTCGCCCTGCCGCCCGAGGGCACGCTGAGCTTCGGCACGCTGGAAGAGGCGGTGAAAGGCGCCATATGGGTGCAGGAGAGCGCCCCGGAACGCCTTGATCTGAAACATGAAATCTGGGGCAAAGTGCTGGAGCATGCCGCATCGGATGCGGTGCTCGCCTCCTCCACCTCAGGCTTCACCCCCACCGCGCTCAACGGCGGCGCGGGCCTGGTGATCGTCGCCCACCCGTTCAACCCGGTCTACCTGATCCCGCTGGTCGAGCTGGTCGGGCAAGACACCGCCCAAGCCGCCGAACTGTTGCGCGGTATCGGCATGTATCCGCTTGAGATCACGGCAGAAATCGACGGCCACATCGCCGATCGCCTGCTCGAATCGGTCTGGCGCGAGGCGCTCTGGCTGGTCAACGATGGCATCGCCACCACCGAGCAGATCGACGAGGCCATCCGCATGGGCTTCGGCCTGCGGTGGGCGCAGATGGGCCTGTTCGAGACCTACCGCCTCGGCGGCGGCGATGGCGGCTTTGCCCAGTTCCTCGCCCAGTTCGGCCCCGCGCTCAAATGGCCCTGGAGTCACCTCACCGACGTGCCCGACCTCAATGACGCGCTGGTGCAAAAGATCGCCGCGCAATCCGATGCGCAATCGGGCCACCTCACCACCGCCGAGCTGACCACCCTGCGCGACGCCAACCTCGTCGCCCTCCTCCGCGCCCTCAAACAGCGCGACGCCGGTGCGGGCAAGCTGCTGAACACGCACGACAAATCCCTCACGCCCCCGCCGCCTCCGCCCGGCCCGGAGCCCCTCGTCACCCTGCGGCGCACCATCCCCGTGGACTGGACCGACTACAACGGCCACATGAACGAAAGCCGCTATGGCCAGCTTTGGTCAGACGCGGGCGATACCATCCTCGTTGCCATCGGCATGGGCCCCGAAAGCCCCGGCGCGCAGGGCGCCACATGGTTCACCGTCGACAACCACATCCGCTATCTAGCCGAATGCCACGCGGGCGACGCCTGCGAGGTCCGCACCACGGTGCTCATGGCCGAGGGCAAGAAGCTACGGATGCATCACGAGATGTTCGTCGGAGAGACCCTCTCCGCCACCTGCACCCAGCTCCTGCTGCATATCGACCTCGCCACCCGCCGCTCTGCTCCACCCGCGCCGCAAGTCGCTGAAAAGCTGGGCGAATACGCCAAGGCCCATCAGCCCCTGGCAGCGAAACACACATAGGTCGGCACCTGTCCCGCCCCTCGCAC
Source organism: Vannielia litorea (assembly GCF_019801175.1). Lineage (NCBI taxonomy): Bacteria > Pseudomonadati > Pseudomonadota > Alphaproteobacteria > Rhodobacterales > Paracoccaceae > Vannielia > Vannielia litorea. The sequence goes on along the minus strand of NZ_JAHVJR010000001.1, from coordinate 998,708 downwards.
CACAGGCAAATCAAACGGCGGGCCTAGCCCCGCCCTACAGCCCCGCGATCCCCCGCAGCACCCGCCGCACCACGGCGGCGTCCTCGGCGGACACACCCTCCATCAGTGCTACGTCATGCTTCTCCGCCAAGGCCGTCAGTTCGGCAAAGGCCTCCCGCCCCGCCGGGGTGAGCGAGAGCACCTCCCGCCGCCGGTCTTCCTCCACGCTCTTGCGTGTCAAAAACCGCCGCCCTTCCAGCGCGGCCACGGCCCGACTCACCTTGGTTTTGTGAATCATCGCTCGCTCCACGATGTCCCGCGCGCTCATGTCGCCATAGCGCCCAAGGTGAAACAGCACCCGCCATTCGGTGCGCAGCATCCCGTAACGAGCTTTGTATTCGCGTTGAAAATCAAGGCTCGCCGCCTCCGCCGCCTGATTCAGCAGGTAAGGAAGAAAACTTGTCAGATCAAAGTTCATACCCGTGTAATGCCCCTTGTTAGTTACATTTTCAACTATTATCACCGCCGCAACAGGAGGACGCGCCATGAACGACCAATCCAAGCCTGCGGGTCTGACACAGGCCCCCAGCCACATCGGCACCACCCCCGGCTACATGCCCGGCTTTGCCAACGACTTCGAGACCGAGGCCCTCCCCGGCGCGCTGCCGCAGGGCATGAACTCGCCGCAGAAGTGCAACTACGGCCTCTACGGCGAGCAGCTCTCCGGCACAGCCTTCACCGCCGATCCGCCCGAACGCACATGGACCTACCGGATCAGGCCCTCCGTGAAGCACTCGCACCGGTATGAGCGGATCGACCTGCCCTATTGGGTCTCGGCCCCCAACGTCGTGGATAACGTCACCAGCCTCGGCCAATACCGCTGGGATCCGGTCCCGCATACTGAGGAAAAGCTGACCTGGCTCACCGGTATGCGCACCATGACCACGGCCGGCGATGTGAACACCCAAGTCGGCATGGCGAGCCACATCTATCTCGTGACCGCCTCGATGGAAGATGCCTATTTCTACAGCGCCGACAGTGAGTTGCTGGTTGTTCCGCAAGAGGGCAAGCTGCGCTTCGCCACCGAGCTCGGCGTGATCGACCTTGCCCCGCAGGAGATCGCCATCATCCCCCGCGGCCTTGTCTACCGCGTCGAGGTGCTTGAAGGCCCGGCGCGCGGCTTCGTCTGCGAGAATTACGGTCAGAAGTTCGAGCTACCCGGCCGTGGCCCGATCGGCGCCAACTGCCTCGCCAACCCTCGTGATTTCAAGGCCCCCGTGGCCGCCTTCGAGGACCGCGAGGTGCCCTCGACCCTCACCATCAAGTGGTGCGGCCAGTTCCATGAAACGAAAATCGCGCAAAGCCCGCTCGACGTGGTCGCGTGGCATGGCAACTACGCGCCCTACAAATACGACCTGAGCACTTACTGCCCGGTCGGCGCGATCCTCTTCGATCACCCCGACCCGTCGATCTTCACCGTCCTCACCGCCCCCTCCGGCGTACCGGGCACGGCGAACATCGACTTCGTCCTCTTCCGCGAGCGCTGGATGGTGGCTGAAAACACCTTCCGCCCGCCGTGGTATCACAAGAACATCATGTCCGAGCTGATGGGCAACATCTACGGCCAGTACGATGCCAAGCCGCAGGGCTTCATCCCCGGCGGCATGAGCCTGCACAACATGATGCTCCCCCACGGCCCCGACCGTGACGCTTTCGAGGGTGCCTCCAACGCCGAGCTGAAGCCCCACAAGCTCGACAACACCATGAGCTTCATGTTCGAAACCCGCTTCCCCCAGCACCTCACGGCCTTCGCTGCAAACGAGGCACCCCTGCAAGACAACTACATCGACTGCTGGGAAACGCTGGAGAAAAAGTTCGACGGCACCCCCGGCAAGAAATGACCAAGGTCGCCGCCATCATTCTGGCCATCGCGGCCATCGTCTTCCTGTCACTGCTCGGCTGGCTCCTGTCCCGCATGGGCAAGAGCGAGATCCCGCACAGCAAGCGCGCCGGCTCCGGCGGCGGCTTCTGGACCATCGGCGGCGACGGCAGTAGCGGTGATGGCGGTGGCGGCGGCGCCTGAGCCTCCAAGACAAACGCGCGAACGAAAGGATACCCCTTGCCCCTGATGACCTCCTGGGTCACTTCGGCCAACGCCGAAAACCACCCCTTCCCGCTCAACAACCTGCCTTACGGCGTCTTCTCCTTGGGCGAGGAAGAGCCGCGTTGCGGCGTCGCCATCGGTGACATGATCCTCGACATGGAAGCCGCCGAAGAGGCCGGCCTCGTCACCCTCGCCGATGTGCCTGTGTTTGACGTGCCGTTCTGGAACGAGGTGATGGAACTCGGCCCCAAAGCCTGGGGCGAGCTGCGCGCCAGCCTCACCGAGCTGCTCTCCGAGGGCTCTGCCAAGGCCGCCGCCGTCCAGCCCTTGCTGGTGCCAATGGCCGAGGCCGAGCTGCACATGCCCTTCCTCGTGTCCGAATACACTGACTTCTACGCAGGCCGGCAGCACGCCACGAATGTGGGCACGATGTTCCGCGGGGCCGAAAACGCCCTGCCGCCCAACTGGCTCCACATCCCCATCGGCTACAATGGCCGCGCCTCCACCGTGGTCGTCTCCGGCTCGCCGGTGCATCGCCCCAACGGCCAGACCAAGGCACCCGATGCCGAGCTTCCCAGCTTCGGCCCCTGCAAACGCCTCGATATCGAGCTTGAAATGGGCGCCGTCGTCGGCACCTCCTCGGAGATGGGTCAGCCCGTCACCGTGGCCGAGGCCGAGCAAATGATTTTCGGTTACGTGCTGCTCAACGACTGGTCCGCCCGCGACATTCAAGCGTGGGAGTATCAGCCCCTCGGCCCGTTCCAGGCCAAGGCCTTCGCCACCTCGATCAGCCCGTGGATCGTGACCACCGCCGCGCTGGAGCCCTTCCGCACTTCCACGCCGGAGCGCGAAAAGCCGCTGCTGCCCTACCTCGAAGAGCCGCGCCCCGGCCTCTTCGACATCAAGCTCTCCGCCGCGATCCAGCCCGAAGGCGCGGCACGTGCCACCGTGTTCTCCAACACCAACTACAGCGAGATGTATTACTCCGCCGCTCAGCAGCTTGCCCATCACAGCACCTCCGGCTGCGCGATGAACGCGGGCGACCTGCTCGGCTCGGGCACCATCTCGGGCGCCGACAAATCCGCCTACGGCTCGCTGCTCGAGGTCACATGGGGCGGCAAAGAGCCTGTGACCCTCGACACCGGCGAGACCCGCACCTTCATCGAAGATGGCGACACGCTCACACTGGAGGGCCACGCCCAGGGCGACGGCTATCGCATCGGCTTCGGCGCGTGCAGCGGCACGATCCTGCCCGCTGTCAAATACCCCTGAGCGCTGCCGCCTCACCTCTCACCATGAACATCCCGCCGGAGGCTCACCCCTCCGGCATGACGACAAAGGAAACGCACCATGGCCAAAGCCTTCGCCTCCGCCGGAGACATGACCGAAAAGACCATCAGCTTCACCGAAGTCGGAGAGGGCCTCTACGCCTTCACCGCCGAGGGTGACCCGAACTCGGGCGTCATCATCGGCGACGAGAGCGTGATGATCGTCGAGGCGCAGGCCACGCCGCGCCTTGCAAACAAGGTGATCGACTGCGTCCGCTCCGTGACCGACAAGCCGATCAGCCACGTTGTGCTGACCCACTATCACGCCGTCCGCGTGCTCGGGGCCTCGGCCTTCGGCGCGGATCAGATCATCATGTCCGACAAGGCCCGCAGCATGGTCGCCGAACGCGGGCAGGAGGATTGGGACAGCGAGTTTGACCGTTTCCCCCGACTCTTCGAGGGGCATGAGAGCATCCCCGGCCTGACCTGGCCCACCACCACCTTTACCGGCCGCATGAGCGTGTTTCTCGGCAACCGCCGGGTCGACCTGATGCAGCTTGGCCGCGCCCATACGGCGGGCGATATCGTGATCCACGTGCCCGACCAAAACGTCATGTTCACAGGTGACATCGTTGAATATTACTCCGCCTGCTACTGCGGCGACGGCCACTTTGCCGATTGGAGCACAACGCTCGACGCGATCAAGGCCTACGACCTCGACGCCATCGCACCGGGCCGGGGCGATGCGCTGATCGGCTCCGAGATGGTGAACGCCGCCATCGAGAGCACTCGCGATTTCGTCGCCTCCACCTACGCCCCCGCCGCAAAGGTCGCCGCCCGGGGCGGCACGTTGAAGGAGGCATGGGACGCCGTACGCGCCGCCTGCGACCCCAAGTTCGCCGATTACGCGATCTACGAGCACTGCCTGCCCTTCAACGTTGCCCGCGCCTTCGACGAGGCCCAAGGCATCGACACGCCCCGCATCTGGACCGCCGAGCGCGACAAGGAGATGTGGGACGCACTGCAAGGCTAAGCCGTCCCGGCGCCACGCAAAGACCGCCCACCGGATGCGCAGCCATAGCGCATCCGTTCCGGGCATGGAGGAGACCATGATCCAAGACCGCTACCCCCTCGCCCACCGGCTCTATCCCTACGCCCGACACGCCGACCAGGACGCGGCCCAGCCGGTGCGCCACCCCGTCGTCATCATCGGCGGCGGCCCCATCGGGCTGGCCTGCGCGCTGGATCTCGGCCTGCAGGGGCTGCCGGTCGTGCTGCTCGACGACCATGAAGGCGTCGGCCAGGGCTCGCGGGCGATCTGCTTTTCCAAGCGCTGCCTCGAGATCGCCGATCGTTACGGGTTCGGCGAAAAGGCCCTCGCCAAGGGCGTGGTCTGGAACCTCGGCAAGGTCTTCCACGAAGACCGCAAGGTATTCGAGTTCAATCTCCTGCCGGAGGACGGCCACAAGTTTCCGGCCTTCATCAACCTCCAGCAGCCCTACTTCGAAAAGTTCCTCGTCGAGCGCATCCGCGAAGCCAATGCCGAGGGGGCAAAGATCGACCTGCGCGGTCGCAACAGGATCGACGGGCTCACCCAGCATGGCACCCACGTGGCGCTGAACATCGCCACGCCCGATGGCCCATATACGCTCGAGGCCGACTACGTCATCGCCAGCGATGGGGCAGGTTCGCCCACCCGCAAGCTCATGGGTCTCGATTTCGAAGGCCGTGTTTTCCAGGACAGCTTCCTGATCGCCGATATCACCATGGCTGCCCCCTTCCCCACCGAGCGCTGGTTCGCGTTCGAGCCGTCCCACGGCGCCGGGGCTTCCACGCTGTTGCACAAGCAGCCCGATGGCGAGTGGCGCGTGGATTTTCAGATCGGCTGGGATGTGGATCGAGCCGAGGAGCTGAAAGAAGAGAACGTCCGCCGCCGCCTCGACGCCATGCTCGGGCCGGATGTGGAGTACGAGATCGTCTGGACCTCGATCTACACCTTCCAATGCCGCCGGATGAAGAAGTTCCGCCATGACCGGGTGATCTTTGCCGGCGACTCGGCCCATCAGGTCAGCCCCTTCGGCGCGCGCGGGGCGAACTCGGGGATTCAGGATGCCGACAACCTCGGCTGGAAGCTCGGCATGGTCCTGCGCGGCGAGGCCCCCGATGCCCTGCTCGATACCTACTGCGAAGAGCGCCGCTATGGGGCCGATGAGAACATCCTCAACTCCACCCGCTCGACCGACTTCATCACACCCAAGTCACCCGTCAGTCACATGTTCCGCAATGCGGTGCTGGACCTCGCCGAGCACCACGCCTTTGCCCGCCCGCTGGTCAATTCCGGCCGCCTCTCGGTGCCCTGCACCTACGACGGGGGCCCGCTGAACGGGGCCGATGCCCTGCCCGGTGGGCCTGCGCGGACCCGCCCCGGCGCGCCCTGCCCCGATGCCCCCTTGCCCGATGGCTTCCTGCTCAACCGCCTCGGCAACGGCTTCACCCTGCTCTGCCTCGACTGCGCCGTCCCCGAAAACCTGCCTGATGGCCTCGCAACGCTCGCAATCAAATCGGAAGGCCCAGCCAGTGCCCTGCACCAGCGCTACCTCGGAGAGGCGAGCCACGCCTTCTACCTGATCCGGCCCGACCAGCACGTGGCCACCCGCTGGGCAGAGGCCGATGCCGCCACCATCACCGCCGCCCTCCGCCACGCCACGGCCAAGGAGTGACCCATGCTCAACACCGCCCCCAACATCCCCGACCCCGATGGCTTCTACGCCGAACTCATCGCCGCCCATGACGGCCTTAGCGAAGAGGCCAGCGCGGGGTTCAACGCCCGGCTGGTGCTTCTTCTGGCCAATCATGTGGGGGATAGAGAGGTGCTGCGCGAGGCTCTTGCGGCGGCGGCCAAGGCCGGGCGCTGAACGCTACATCAAGGGGCGCACGCGCGGCGCTTCTTCATCGAGCTTGGCAACCTGCCTCAGCTGTTCGATATCATGCAGCGCAAGCCGGCCGTTGCGCCATGTTGCCAGCTGACGGTCGCGCAGCTTGGCAAGGCTCTTGTTGGTGTGCACCAGCGAAAGCCCAAGCGCATCCGCCAGATCCTGCTGCCGGTAGGGCAGGTGCATCTCGCCATTCCGCGTCAGCCCGAGCGCCTCGCCGCGCTGGTGCATCTTCACCAGCGCCCAGGCGATGGCCTCAACCGCATTTCGCTGACCCACGCTGAGCAGAGCCTCGCCCATGAAGTGTTCTTCTTCGGCGGCGATCCATGTCACGTCAAACGCCCGTTCGGGATGCGAGCGGAAGAACTCCCACAGCGCGTTGCGGTCGAAAACGCAGAGGGTCATCGCGGTGGAGGCCTCTACCGAGTGTCCCATCTCTCCCATGACCGCGGCCTGAAGGCCGAGGAAGTCACCGGGGAAGACGAAGTTGACCACCTGACGCTCTCCGCTTTCGAGCAGCTTGTAGCGCAGCCCCATGCCGCGCAGGGCTGTGTAGAGCTGCGGGCTGTTGGACCCTTCCATCAAGATCGGCGTGCCCGGCTCGACCGTCAGCTCGCCCGATTTGAACTCGCTCATGAAGCGGAGTTCGTGGGAGGACAGCTCCTTGAAGATCGGCTTCTTCCGAAGCGGACAGTTCTGGCATGAGGTGGCCATGTGTTACTTCCTGTGGCTGGTGCCGCGTCCGGCCTGAAGGCCCACGATGAAGGCCTCGGCTAAGCCCAGAGCGTTGGTCTGGGGCGGGGCCGCAGCGGGCGGCGGCGTCTTGCGGGGGCGGGAGAGGCCAAGCAGGATAAACCCGCCGGCGAACCAGACGGCCCCAACGATCAATGCTGCGGTCTGGGTCGATGTGGTTTCGACCAGATAGATCCAGCCAGCCACCGTAAGGAACGCGGCACCGACCAGAAAGCAAAGACCGGCCCCCGTCGAGAAAGCTGCCCGGCGCAACGCATGCGCCAGGCTCATTTGCAAACGGGCCAACATGTTATTTGCGGGCCGAGATGTGACCAACGAGAAAGCCGACTGCCGCCGCGATACCGATGGCGGTCGCCGGGCGCTCGACCACAAAGTCATTGGCCTTGCCGTAGGCGAACTCGGCGTTGTGCTTCATGTAGTCAGCGCCTTCCTGCGCCTTGGCCTTGGCATCCGCCGCTTTGCCTTTGGCATAGCTCTGGAACTCGGCCGACTTGGCACGGCCCAGCTCGGCGACGGCGTTGGTGAGGCTGGCGATATCGGACTTCAGCGCCGCGATCTGGGCCGAGACCTCATCGGAGGGGGTGGTATTGCTGGTGTTTGCAGTCGTCTTGGCCTGTGCCATCTGACGTCTCCTTTTCAATTCAGATGTGTCATTCGACAATTCAACAAGGCGGCGGCTCAAAGGTTCCAAACTCGAATTGAAAAGAATTATGGGAACCGGCGTCAGACATTCGAAGTTGGGCAGGCAAGATCGGGATGCAACGCTCCCGAACCAATAGAAAGACCAGAAAGGAAATCAAAATGCTCGGTTGGGCTCTTACGTTCCTCGTTATCGCACTTATCGCTGCTCTGTTCGGCTTTGGCGGCATCGCCAGCGCCAGTGCAGGCATCGCGCAGGTGCTCTTCTTCGTGTTCCTCGTGCTCTTCGTGGTGGCCATGGTCGCCCGGGCCATGCGCGGCCGCACGCCGTAACACGGTTTGACATGACGCAACAAAAAGGGCGCCCTCGCGGCGCCCTTTTTCTTTAGCGGATCGGCGGTATTTCGCACATCAAAACACCCCTCGACGGCACATTATCTAATTCCGCAGGCGCGCAATAACGCGGCTGCATTATTTTTGTTCCCATTAAATTGAAAAATAAATCGCAGGAACAAACCCCTAATTCCTCGGTTCACTTCTCACAAGCGGCCACGAGCCGCAGTTTCTGAAACCAGAAATCCGGAGAGACCCAATGAAACGCATTCTTGCAACGACCGCACTGACGGCGTCGCTGGCGATGCCTGTCTTTGCACAGGACACCACGGCCCCCGAAACCGCGACCGATGATCCCGCAGCGCAGACCGAGATGATGGCCGAAGGCGGCTTCATCCAGTCCGCCGACGAGCAGGACGTTATGGCCAGCAACTTCATCGGCAAGCGCGTCTACGCCATGTCCGAAGAGATGGAATACGGCGAAGGCGTCGAAGAAGCTGACGCCGGCTGGGAAGACATCGGTGAGGTGAGCGACGTGATCCTCGCCCGCACCGGCGAAGTCGAAGGCGTGATCGTCGACGTGGGCGGTTTCCTCGGCATCGGTGAAAAGCCGGTTGCCCTGACGATGGACTCCCTGAAGCTGGTGGCCGACAGCAACTCGCCCGGCGAGTACTTCGTGACCATCGCCTCCAGCCGTGAGGCGCTCGACCAGGCCCCGGCATTCGAGTTCACCGAACCTGCCGCCATGGAGCAGGCTGAAGCCGAAGACGGCTCAGTCGCCACCCCGCTGGAAGAGACTCCCGGCGAAGAGGTCGACATGGCAGAAACGGATGACGTGACCGCCGACCCGATGGCCGCTGATCCGAACGCCTCCGAAGAGATGACGGACATGGCCGAAGCCGGTGACAACGCCGCCGACGAAGCCGAAGCCGAGATGACCGAAGAGGTCGCCGAAGGCGAAGCCGCCATCGAAGAGACTGGCGAGGAAGCCTCGGAAGAGATGGCCGAAGCTGGTGCTGAGGTCGAAGCTGCCGGCGAAGAAGCCGAGCAGGAGATGGCTGAAGCTGGCGCCGAAGTCGAAGCTGCCGGTGAAGAAGCCTCGGAAGAGATGGCGGAAGCCGGTGCCGAGGTTGAAGCCGCTGCCGACGAAGCTGGCGAGGAAATGGCCGAGGGCGCCGAGGCGACCGAAGAAGCCACTGATGAAGCCCTGACTGCTGGCGACGCCACCGAGGAATCCCTCGAGACCGACGCCACCGAGACCGACATGGCCGAAGCTCCGGCTGAAGAAGGCACGATGGAAGGCTTCACCCGCGACGGCTACGCCGAAGTGATGGTGACCGAACTGTCGTCCGACGATCTGAGCGGTCTGGCTGTCTACGACCCCAACGACAACCGCGTGGGTGAGATCTCTGAAGTGCTGATCTCCTCCGACGGCATGGTCACCGATGCGGTGATCGACGTGGGCGGTTTCCTCGGCATTGGCGAAAAGCCGGTTGCCATCAGCTTCAAGGGCATCTCGCTCCAGAAAGAAGCCGAAGGTGACGACCTGCGCGCCTATGTGAACACCACCGAGGAGCAGCTGAAGAGCTTCCCCGAATACGAAGGTGGTTGATCTGAATTGATCAACGAAAGCGCCCCCTCCACAGGGGGCGCTTTTTTATTTGTCCGGCGCCGCAACCCTTGGGGCCGTTCCGGCGTTGAGCCAGAACCCTTTGGCGTCCACTTCCAGCCCGGCCGCCATTCCTTGCCTCGACCCTTGCCACCGAGGAGCATATCCCGATGATGAGCAGCCGCTCCGTCACCCTGCCTCTGGCCCTTATTGCGGCCATCCTGACAGTCGCTGCGCTCAAAGCCGGCGCCTCCTTTCTTGCCCCAACGGTGCTTGCGCTGATCACCGGTGTGATCCTCTCCCCCGCCATTGCCTTGCTGCTGCACCTCGGTCTGCCCCGCTCGGCAGCCGCCGGGAGCGTTCTGGCTTTCGCACTCGTCGCGCTGACGACCCTTGCACTGGTCTTCGAGCCGGTGCTCTGGCGCGCGCTCGACCGGCTACCCGCTGTCTGGCAGGAGCTGCAGGATACACTGCGCCAGTTTCAGGATGCCTTGCGCGGCCTCAACCAGATGACCGAAGACGTGAAAGAGGCGATCAGCCCGGATGCGGCGGGCGGTGCGAATGGCGGCGGCGGCGGCGGCGGCGGCGAAGAGTCGTCCGTGCCCCTGCCCTCCGCCATAGACGCCATCGCCCTCGCGCCCACGATCGCGGCGCAGTTGATGATCTTCACCGGCGTGCTGTTCTTTTTCCTGTTCACCCGCGAAAGCATCTACGACTGGGCCTCCAAAACCCTTGGTGGCCGCAATACGCAAGCGCAGGAGCGCTACAAATCCTCGCTGGTGGCCGCCGAGCACATGGTCTCGCGCTATTTCATCACCATCACCCTGATCAACGCCTGCCTCGGCGTGGCCGTGGCTGCGGCGATGATGGTGATCGGCATGGGCTCCCCCATCCTCTGGGGCCTCGCGGCCTTTGCCGTCAACTTCATCCCCTACCTCGGCCCGGCGATCTTTGCGACCTTCCTGCTGCTCGGTGGCATCGTCACATTCGATGGCTTCATGGCGGTGATGCCGGTGGGTATTTACCTCTGCATGAACGTGACCGAAGGCCAGTTCGTGACGCCTTCGCTCGTCGGTAAAACGCTCAAAGTGAACCCGCTGCTGATCTTCCTGTCGCTGGTGTTCTTCCTGTGGATCTGGGGGCCACTCGGGGGCTTCGTGGCCATCCCGGTCCTGCTCTGGGTGCTGCTCGTGGCCGATCTGATGACGCCCGACCAAGACCTGATGCAGGCCGTCGAGCGAAGGCAGGAGATGGAAGAAGAGGCCGCTGCTGCCGCCGCCGCTCAAGCGGGCGAGTAAACGGCCAGACCGGGAGAGAGTGGCTCAGACCATCTCTTCCGGCACACCCGGCACCGGCACACCAAACCTGCGGGCCGGGCGCATATCGTAGGGCAGCAGAAAGCCTCTGCGGTTCTCGGGCGACCTGCCCGCATCCTCCCGCGCAATCCTGAACCACGCTTCAAAGCCGCGCTCCAGATCGCGCAAGGCGCTTCGCTCGGCCTCCTCCACCTTCGGGAACCAGTGGTCCACGACCCGCTCGCGGATCATCGCCACGGTCGCCGGGTCGGTCATCTCCACCCCCGCCTCGGTATCCCACTTCATGCTGCGACCATTGAGGTTGGCGGATGAGACGATGGCCCGCTGATCATCGAAGATCGACAGCTTGGAATGCACATAAACCACCGGCGCCCCAAAGAGCGCGGCCCGCCCGTGGCGCCGCGCCTGCTCCGGCTCGGTCCCGTCGGGCGCGCCGATTGCCGCCTCTCCGGCCTCGTCCTGCGGGTCGCCCGGACGGCGGTGCTGCGCCGGGGCCAGCGCGTAAAACCTCGGCCCGAAAGCCTTGCGCAGCATTCTCAGGCAGCGCGCCTGCAAAAACTCGCCGTAACGCGCATCACCGCCACCGCTGGCAAAGGCGACCTCCTCGGGGGCCGAGGGCAGGATCGCCAGTAGGTGCAGTCCCGCCTCCTCCCGCGCCCGCCGCGCCAGCGCCTTGGCCAGCGGGCGGCTCCGCAGATACTGCGTTTCGAGGATGATGAACTTCTTCGCCGCAAAGGCCGCCTCCAGATGCGCCCGCGACAGCCCGGTCGAAAGGCTCTTGGGCGAAAACCGGAAAGGCGCAAGCCGGGAGGGAGCAGAGAGCGTGGTGAGCAGCCGCAGCGGGCCATGCGCCGCCTCGTTGCCACGGCCCTCCGGCTCCGGCCCCTCCCCCGCCGTCTGATCCGGCACGCGGTTCAGGTGGCGCTCGGCGGCCTCGGCCAGCTCCGGCTCGTCAAACAGCATCTGGGTGTCATGCCACGTCTGCCGGGCAGGCTGGTTATGATCCGGCGTGTCCCAGCGCCGCTCGTCCAGATCGAGCCCACCGATGTAGAGCCGCTTGCGGTCGATCACCGCGAGCTTCTGATGGTGGGTCACAGGAGTCAGGCGGAACCGATGAGCAAAATCAGGCCGCACCTTGCCTTCACCGCCATCCTCCACCTTGAGGTTCGGGCATAGCCGCGGTGCCTCGGATAAGAAACGCCTGCGCTCGCCCGGATCAAGGTCGTTTAGCATCTGCGCCGCCTTGCGCAGTTTCCATGCCGCCACCGGCCAGAAGATCGCGCTCGGCACCGCGCCGATCCGCGCCGGGTGGCGCGAGGCCATCACCTCCAACTTGCCGGTGCCCGCTTCGCCTGCCAGCTCCCGCAACCCGGCGAACTGGCGCATGGTCCGCCACGTGCCCCGGTGCAGATCGGGCGCGCCGATCGGGTCGAAATCCGCAAGGATCAGCCGCAGGTCCACCCCGCGGCGCAGGGCATCGGCCAGCAGGTCCGACCATGTGCCGCCCACCGCGCGGCCCTCCGAGCTTCGGAGCCGGGTGCGCAGGTCAAACACACGGAATCCCATGTTCACCCGCTGCTCCGCGCTAAGCACCAGACGCTCGAACACCGGATAGGCCTCATCGGCGGTGATGAGCAGCTGGGGTCGGCCGGGGCGCGCTGAAAACCCGGGCGAAGGATCGCCCGCGCCGGTCATGCCGCGCTGTCCTCGCGGGGCAGGCTGCGTGGCGGCACCGTGCGTTCGCCCGGCGCAATCTCGGCCTCCGGCTCCCCTTCGGGCTGCTCCTCGATCGGGAAGGTCACCGCAAGGCGGAACTCTTCCTCTCCGGGTACAACTTCGAGCTTGCCGCCAAGCTGGGCCGCAAAGGCACGGATCAACTGGCTGCCGAGGCCATTGCTCGACGGCGGGGTGAAATCGCGGGTCAGCGGCTCACCGATGGAGTTGGCCACCGTCAGCCGTGCCCGTGGCGGCCCCATCTCGCCGGTTTCACTGTCTTCCACCGGATCGAGCTCTTCCAGCTCAACCGTCAACCAGGCCGAGCCCGGGCCGTCGGGGTGGCCCATGTGCTTGGTGGCATTGGTCACCGCCTCGGTCGTCAGCAGCGAGATCGGCACCGCCTGATCCGGTGCGATTGTCAGATCCTCGATCTCCATCTTCGGCGTCACGCCCGCGTCTTTCGGCAAGGCCGTGCTAAGGGTCTGGCGCAGGATCGCGTTCAGCAGCGCATCGGCATGCACGACCGAAAGCCGCGAGGTCTGGTACAGGCTGGAATGCACCGTTGCCAGCCCGAGCACCCGGTCGAGAATGCGGCGCAGGGTGGTGCGGGCCTCTTCCCCGGTCGCCTTGCGGATCTCCATGTTCATGATCGAGGCGATGAGCTGAAGGTTGTTCTTCACCCGGTGATGCACCTCCCGCAGCAGCAGGTTCTTCTCGTGAATCCCGTTCTCCAGCTCGGCCTCGTCGTGGAGGATGGTTTCCGCCATGCTCTCAAAGGTCTCGTTCATCTCGCGCAACTCGGAGGGCGCGCGCCGCGAGACATCGGGCACCGTGTTCAGGCTGCGGTGCCCGGCGGCAAAGCGGATCATCCGCGAGCGCAGCCGGCGGATATGCACCAGCACCAGCCGGTGCACGGCGATATAGGCCACGCCGAGCGAAATGACCCACATCAGGATCGGGAAAAGCGCGGCGCTGTACCAGTTGAGCCCGTCAGGAGCCTCATCTTCCCAGATCGCCATGGCATGCACGAGCCCAGGGATGATCGGCACAAGGGTATAGACCCGCGCCTCCCCGGTCTGGCTCTCGCCCGAAAACGCCGTGACCCCGCCGCCCACAAGCGCTTTGAGCGAGACCTCCTGCGGCAACTCGGCATCGAGTTGGTCCTGCGTCAGGTCCGACATCAGCACCCTGCCCTCATCGGTGAAGGTCACAAGGTCAATCGGCTCCTGCTCCACCTCCCCCGTCGCAGAGGCGCCCACGCTGTCTTCCCGGCGAGAGAGGTCATCTTCCTCGATCGAGATCGAAACGAAGCCGAGATAAACGCCATCCTGATAAACCGGATAGGCCAGCACCATCACTTCCAGCCCCGAGATCCGCCCCCGCTCCAGCAATTCGGCCATCGGAACGCGGTTCGCCTCCATCTGCGCCGCAACGCTGGAGCCTTCGAGGTCATAGGGCTCACCGCGCGAGTTGCACTCGCTGCGGTTCTCGGTGTCGATGAAGGTGGCGAGGGTATAAACAACGCTGCGGTCCACGAGTTGGCGCATCAGCTCCGAGCAGGCCGCCGGGTCATCGCGCAGCCCCACAACCGAAGTGGCCAGCACCCGCGCCGAGGCAAAGCCGCCATGGAGCAACTCGCGCATGTCCTCCACATCCGACACGGTGCGCCCGAAGAGCGCGGAGCGATTCAGCTCGCTGGCCTGTCGAGCGACGTTCGCCGTTTGCATCAAGGCGATGATCCCAACGGGCAACAGGGCCACCGTGAGCATCACGGCGACCCTGAAGATCAGCGATTGCGCGTAGTTCCGCACCTCCCCCTCGCTCAGCCGAGCGGGGTGATGCTGGCAGCGACCACGGCCATGGTGCTCTGGTCGGTCAGCTCCAGCTCTTCGTCATCCTTCAGATGAAGCAGCTCGGCAAGGCGGGCGCGAGCCCTATTGGCGCGGCTCTTCACGGTGCCAACGGCGCAGTTACAGGTCTCCGCCGCCTCGTCATAAGACATGCCGAGCGCACCCACGAGCCAGAGCGTTTCACGCTGCTCATCTGGCAGTGTCGCAAAGGCAGCCTGAAAGTCAGCCAAGGCGAGCCGGCCATCGTGGTCGGGCTTCGAGGCAAGGCCACCGGCCATGATGCCATCAACGTCCGCCACTTCGCGGCCAGACTTGCGGCGCGCCGAGTAAAAGGTGTTGCGAAGGATGGTGAAAAGCCAAGCACGCAGGTTGGTGCCGACCTTGAACTTGTCGAAGTTGCTCCACGCCTTGACCACGGCATCTTGCACGAGGTCGTCGGCCTGGGCTGAATTTCGGGCGAGGCTCATGGCAAAGGCGCGCATGGCCGGAAGATGCTCGACGATCTCGTCACGCGGATCGGCCGAGGCCTGCTCAGGTGCAGCGCGCGTCATTCAGCGGTTCCGTTCCTGTTATCCTGCTCGCGCAGCCGTTTGAGGAGATCGGTGAACCGATCGGGCACGTCCTCCTCCACCTGGGCCTGGAAGACCCGACGGAGGTTCTCGTCGATCTGACGGCGCAGCCCCTCGTTCGCCTGTTTTTCCTGCTCTTTCATTTCCGACCTTCTAACCTTTCTGCGTCCCTTACCCGCGCAAAAGCAGGCTCCTTTGTGGCCACAACCCATGTCCGGCCATCTGGTTCCCAAAAAAATCCCTGTGTCACATTTTAATTTGGAACCAAACGCCGGGGGTCACGTTTGGTTCCCGAACGCTTATAAAAACTATGGGTAAGGCAACATGAACAGTGCATCCTCCGAAAGCTTCGCTGACGGTATCGCGCGTGAACTCCCCTATCTCCGTCGCTACTCCAGAGCGCTGACGGGCAGCCAGAAGTCGGGCGACGCCTATGCCGCCGCCACGCTTGAGGCCATGCTCGACGATCCGGATCTCGGCGACCGCTCCCAGAGCCCCCGCGTGGCGCTCTTCGCAGCCTTCCACGCGATTTGGACAAGCTCCGGCGCCCCGGTGGAAGCCAGCGAGAATGACAGCTTCCTCGCTGCTCAGGCGCAGCGCCACATGGCGCCTCTGACCCCGGGCACCCGCGAGGCGCTGCTGCTCTATACCATCGAGCAGTTCTCCTATGCGCAGATCGGCCAGATTACCAACAGCACCGCCGAAGAGGCCGAAGAGATGGTGGCCACTGCGCAGGAAGAGATGGCCCGCTCGATCAGCGGCAAGGTTATGATCATCGAGGACGAGGCGATCATCGCGATGGATCTCGAGACCGTGGTCGCCCAGATGGGCCACCGCGTCACCGGTGTCGCCCGTACCCACAAGGGCGCGGTGCAGCTTGCCCAGCAGGAACGGCCCGACATGATCCTCGCCGACATCCAGCTGGCCGACAACAGCTCGGGCATCGACGCGGTGAATGACATCCTGTCGGAGTTTGGCGAGATGCCGGTGATCTTCATCACCGCCTTCCCCGAGCGCTTGCTGACCGGCGAAAAGCCGGAGCCGGTGTTCCTGATCACCAAGCCCTATACCGAAGAGCAGGTGCGCCTTGCCGTGAGCCAGGCCATGTTCTTCGCCTCCACGGTGACGCTCGTCGCCTGAGGCCCAACGAAAGTTCCCTCGTGAAAGGCGGGATCGGCGCTAGTCGGTCCCGCCTTTTTGTTGGAACAGCCGATAGATTGCCTTGCAGCGCGCCACAGGGCTCTGGCCATCGGTGATCAGCGCCTGCGTGAAGAGCATCTTGCCGGTGCGCTTGACCACTTCGGGCGTCGCCTCGATCCACGCGCCGGGCAGCCCCGGGCCGAGATAGTCGATATCCAGCGTGATCGTCGCCATCTTGCCCACCACCGGCGCGGCGCCGCTGCGGCCGCTGTAGGTTTCGTTGAACACCCGCGCGAGAATGTCGGCAAAGGTCGCCGTCACACCGCCGTGGCAGACGCCATTTGCGTTGAGGTGGTGCGCCCCGATCCTGAAGCCCACCGTCCGCGAGCCGTCGTCATTGTCGCGCACGAACCACGGCCCCATCGAGCTATCGACCGGGCAGAGGGTGGCGAGCGGGGTGTAACCGGCGGGCGGAGCGGGGTGGTCTGGCGTTTCAGTCATCGCCGCCACGCTGCCCTGCGCGTTGGGCGGCGTCAATGTGGCCTGCGTCACGCCGCGCTGCTCACCCCTCCCACGCCGGGCCGGTGAACTCGGCGTCGATGGTAAACCGCACCTCGTCCGAAACTCCCATCGTGGAGCCGGGCGGCGGCAAGCCCACATCGAAACCCAGCGCCGAGCGCATGAAGCTCCCCTCGGCATTAAAACCGATGCGCGCGTTCGGGTCATACTGGTTGCCCTCCCAGCCGCCGAGCGCCGTGACGGTCAGCGCCACCGGCGCAGTGGTGCCGTTGAGCGTGAGCCTCCCCTCCACCTCGGCAGCCCTCTCCCCGGTGAGGCGGATTGCCGCGCTGGTGAGCGTGATCTCGGGGTGGCCCGCGAGGTCGAACCACGGCGGCGCGAGCAGCATGGCCCTGAAGCCCTCCGGCTCCGGCGTGGGAATATCGAGCGAGGCCACATCAACCCGCGCGGTCAGCTGCGCGGTCGACGGGTCCGCCGGGTCCAGCTCGATCGTTGCGGTGAAGCTGTCAAAGCTCGCCCGGAAGGTCGAGATGCCAATGTGGTTCACCTCGAAGATCAGGCTCGAATGCGACGGATCGAGCGTGTAGGTGCCGGCCTTCAGCGTGCTCAGATCGGTCTTGGTCAGATCCATCGCCATGTCTTGTGCCACGGCCGGGGCGGCGGCGAAAAACGCCGCTGCCACAAGCACTTGCCGGATCATTGCACCGAGCCTTCACCCCAAGCCACCAGCGGCTCGAAGCCGCCCCACATCATCCGCATCCCGTCAAAGGGCATCTCGGGCATCTCTTGGCCCTCCATGTCCTTGGTCATCTGCTCCGCCGCCTTGTCGCAGGTCTCCTTGTCGGGCCAGACCACCCACGAGAACACGCAGACCTCGCCCTCCTCCATCTTGGTCGCCATCGGAAAGCTCGTCACCTTGCCATCAGGCACGTCGACGGCCCAGTTCTCCTGCATCCCGATGCAGCCGTAGCCCTTGAACATCTCAAGCGCCTGCTCGGCCATTTCCTTGTATTTCGCCTTGTTTTCCTGCGGCACGGCGAGCAGGAACCCTTGAACATATGCCATTGCAAATACCTCCCTCATGGCGCATTCCGGGCTCACCTTGACAGGCTTTATGGTTGATATCAACATAAGAGAATGATGGACCCGGACCTTCCCCTCGAAGCGACCCATGAGGTCGGCTGGGCCTGCCTGTGCCTGCGCGCGCAACGCGCCGCACGCCAGCTTGCGCGGATATTCGACGAGGTGTTCCGCCCGCTCGGCCTGACCAATGGCCAGTTCTCGCTTCTGATGAGCCTCAACCGCCCTGCCCCGCCCCGCCTGACCGACCTAACCGGGCAATTGGGCATGGACCGCACCACGCTCACAGCGGCGGTGAAGGTGCTGGAGCGGCGCGGGTTGATGCGGCAAGAACCCGACGAGAAAGACAAGCGCGCCAAGCGCCTGATGCTGACCGACGAGGGTCGCGCGATCCTGAAAGAAGCTCTCCCGATCTGGCGCAAAACCCACGCCAGGATCGAGGCCGAGCTGGAACGGATCACCGCCGCCCAGCTCCGCGACGGGCTCGATCAGATCGCGGGCCGCAACAAGCCGCCCGAGGCTGCCAGCGGCACCGCCGCTAAAAGCTGAGCGTCGCCGCCACCGCGCGCTTCCAGCGGGCGTATTTCTCCTCCCGCTCCGCCTCCGCCATCTCCGGCGCAAAGCTGCGGTCGAGCGCCCATGTCTTCGCAAACCCCTCCCGGTCGGGATAGACCCCTGCCCTCTGACCCGCGAGCCAGGCCGCCCCCATCGCCGTGGTCTCCAGCACCTTGGGCCGGTCCACCGGCGCGCCGATGATGTCTGACAAAAACTGCATCGCCCAGTCCGAGGCGCTCATGCCGCCGTCTACGCGCAAAGCAGTTTCCCCCGCCCCGCCCCAATCGGCTTGCATCGCCTCCAGCAGATCGCGCGTCTGATAGCCCACGCTTTCGAGCGCCGCCCGCGCAAACTCCGCTGGCCCAGTCGCCCGGGTCAGGCCATAGACGGCCCCGCGGCAATCGGCATCCCAATAAGGCGCGCCCAGTCCGGTGAAGGCGGGCACCATGACCACCCCCTGCCCCGTGTCGGCTCCTTCCGCCAGCGGCTGTGTCTCCCCGGCCTCGCGGATCAGCTTCATCCCGTCGCGCAGCCATTGCACCACCGCCCCGGCGACAAAGATCGAGCCTTCGAGCGCATAGGTCGGCTTGCCGTCTAGCTGATAAGCAATGGTCGTCAGCAGCCGGTTCTCGCTCTTCACCGGATCGGCCCCGGTGTTGAGCAGCGCAAAGCAGCCGGTGCCATAGGTCGATTTCATCATCCCCGGCTCAAAACAGGCCTGCCCCACCGTCGCCGCCTGCTGGTCGCCCGCAACGCCCAGAATGGGGATTTCGCGGCCGCCAAAGAGATCGGGACGCGTGGTTCCAAAGTCCGCGGCGCAGTCCTTCACCTCCGGCAGCATCGCCATGGGGATGTCGAGCAGCGCGCACATCTCTTCCGACCACGCGCCCTTGCGAATGTCGTAGAGCATCGTGCGCGCCGCATTGGTCGCATCGGTCACATGGGCCTTGCCGCCGGTGAGGTGCCAGATGATCCAGCTGTCCACGGTCCCGAAGGCCAGCTCGCCCGCCTCGGCCTTCGCCCGCGCGCCCTCCACGTTGTCGAGGATCCAGCGCAGCTTGGTGCCGGAAAAATACGGATCGAGCAGCAGCCCCGTCGCCTCCGTCACGGCCTCTTCATGACCCTGCGCCTTGAGATCGCGGCAAAAATCGGCGGTGCGGCGGTCTTGCCAGACAATGGCATTGTGGATCGCCTTGCCGGTGGCCCTGTCCCAAACCACCGTGGTCTCGCGCTGGTTGGTGATGCCGATGGCGGCAATGTCACCGCTGCTGGCGCCCGCCTTCTCGATGGCCGCGCGGCAGGTGGCTGCAGTGGTCGTCCAGAGGTCGGCCGCCTCATGCTCCACCCAGCCGGAAGCCGGAAAATGCTGGGTGAACTCCTCCTGCGCGGTGGCGGCCACGCCGAGGTTTTTGTCAAACAGGATGGCCCGAGAGGAGGTGGTGCCCTGGTCGATGGCAAGAATGTAGGTCATGCGTCTCCTCCCTGTTCACGGATGGTGTAGCGCGATGCGCGGCCTGCGTCACCGGGGCTGGCGCTCTGCCCTCTCCCGGGCCTCATCGTCTGTGCGAAGACACTTCGGGCAGACGAGCAAACCCATGTGGCGCAAGTCAGCGCAGGAAAAGGCCGGGGCCACCGCAAGGGCAGCCCCGGCCTGGGGAGGATCGGTCAGTTCCAGGAAGCGATCAGCTCATCGTAGCTGATGGTCTCCGGGGTCGGGTCCTCGTTGTCGAGCTTGGCCTTGGGCGCGCCGGGCGCATCGAGCCACTCTTGCGGGTCCTTCTCCTCATTCATGACCGGGCCAAGATCACCCTGAACGCCTGCGCGCTCAAGCCGCTCCAGCACCCGTTCCTGATCGGCGCAGAGCGAGTCCAGCGCCTCCTGAGGGGTCTTCGCGCCCGACATCGCATCACCGATGTTCTGCCACCACAGCTGCGCCAGCTTGGGGTAGTCCGGCACGTTGGTCCCGGTGGGCGACCACTGCACCCGCGCGGGCGAGCGGTAGAATTCCACCAGACCGCCCAACTTGGGCGCGCGCTCGGTGAAGCTCTCGTCCTGGATGGTGCTCTCGCGGATGAAGGTCAGGCCCACGTGGGACTTCTTCACATCCACCGTCTTGGAGGTGACGAACTGGGCATAGAGCCAGGCCGCCTTGGCACGATCGATCGGGGTGGACTTCAGCAGCGTCCAGCTGCCGGCGTCCTGGTAGCCAATCTTGGTGCCCTCTTCCCAATAGGCGCCATGCGGCGAGGGAGCCATGCGCCACTTGGGCGTACCGTCCTCGTTGAGCACCGCAGCCGCCCCGTCACCCACCATGTCGGCGGTGAAGGCGGTGTACCAGAACATCTGCTGGGCGATGGAGCCCTGCGCTGGCACCGGGCCGGCTTCACCAAAGGTCATGCCGGCAGCGGCGGGCGGAGAGTACTTCTCCAGCCACTCGATCGCCTTGGTGACGGCGTAAACGGCAGCGGGGCCGTTGGTTGCGCCGCCACGGGAGGTGCAGGAGCCGACGGGCTGGGAGTTTTCGTTCACACGAATGCCCCACTCGTCCACCGGCAGGCCGTTTGGCTCACCCTTGTCGCCCATCCCGGCCATCGACATCCACGCATCGGTGTAACGCCAGCCGAGCGAGGGGTCCTTCTTGCCGTAGTCCATGTTGCCATAGACACCCTCCGACGGGCCGCCCGCGTAAGACATGTCGCGCCCGGTGAAGAACTCGGCGATGTCTTCATAGGCCGACCAGTTGACTGGCACGCCGAGGTCGTAGCCATAGGCTTCCTTGAAGTCGGCCTTGGTCTTCTCGTCGTTGAACCAGTCGTAGCGGAACCAGTAGAGGTTGGCGAACTGCTGGTCGGGCAGCTGGTAGACCTTCCCATCGGGGCCAGTGGTGAACGACAGACCGATGAAGTCTTCGAGGTCGAGGCCGGGGTTGGTCACATCGGCACCATCGCCCGCCATCCAGTCGGTCAGGTTGTGAGCCTGCTGGTAGCGCCAGTGGGTGCCGATGAGGTCGGAGTCGTTGATGTAGGCATCATAAACGTTCTCGCCCGACTGCATTTGCGTTTGCAGCTTTTCCACCACGTCACCCTCACCGATGAGGTCGTGGGTGATCTGGATGCCAGTGATCGCGGTGAAGGCCGGGGCCAGCACCTGCGCCTCGTACTCGTGGGTGGTGATGGTTTCCGACACCACCTTGATATCCATGCCCGAGAACGGGGCGGCGGCATCGACGAACCACTGCATCTCGGCTTCCTGGTCCTCGCGCGAGAGCGTGGAGAGATCACCGATCTCGGCGTCGAGGAACTCCCGCGCCTCGTCCATGCCCGCGAAGGCCGGCACGGCGAGGCTGAGCGCCACCGCCAGCCCGCCGGTAAAGGCGGTGGTTGATCTGAGATTGAGCTTCATTGTTTCTCCTCCCTTTTGGGTTCATGAAGCGCCGCGTTTTTCGCGGCTGTTGTTTCCTGCGCTAAACCCAGCGGAACACCGCTGCGGCATAGATCAGGCAGAGGACCAGCGCCCAAGGTTGGGCAAGTCCGGTCAATCCGAGCCAGGCCAGGTTGATGAAGGCCGAGCCGAGAAGGGTGATGAAGAGGCGGTCGCCCCGTGTGGTTTCGATCTGGAGCACCCCCTTGCGGGGCGTCTCGGGAAACTTGATCGCCAGTATGGTGAAGGTGATCAGCAGGCTCGCGATCACGAGAAAGAATATGGCGGTGGGCCATGTCCATGCCATCCAATCCATTGTTTTTCCTCCTTAAACGCGACCCAGGGCGAAGCCCTTGGCGATGTAGTTGCGGACGAAGTAGATCACGAGCGCGCCGGGCACGATGGTCAGCACCCCCGCCGCCGCGAGCACGCCCCAGTCGAGGCCGGAGGCGGAGACGGTGCGGGTCATGGTCGCGGCAATCGGCTTGGCGTCGACCGTGGTCAGCGTCCGCGAGAGCAGCAGCTCGACCCAACTGAACATGAAGCAGAAGAAGGCGGCGACGCCGATGCCCGACGCAATCAGCGGCATGAAGATCTTCACGAAGAACTTCGGGAAGGAATAGCCGTCGATATAGGCGGTCTCGTCGATCTCCTTCGGCACCCCCCGCATGAAACCCTCCAGGATCCACACCGCGAGCGGCACGTTGAAGAGGCAATGCGCCAGCGCCACGGCAATGTGGGTGTCGAAGAGGCCGACCGACGAATAGAGCTGGAAGAACGGCAGCGCGAAGACCGCCGGCGGCGCCATCCGGTTGGTCAGCAGCCAGAAGAACAGGTGCTTGTCGCCCAGAAAGTGGTAGCGGCTGAAGGCATAGGCCGCCGGCAGCGCCACGGCCACCGAGATCACCGTGTTCATCACCACGTAGATCAGCGAGTTCACGTAGCCCATGTACCAGCTCGGGTCGGTCAGGATGACCTTGTAGTTGTCGAAGGTCAGATCACGCGGAAACAATGAGAAGCTGCCAAGGATCTCGGCGTTATGCTTCAGGCTCATGTTCACCAGCCAGTAGATCGGCAGCAGCAGGAACAGCAGGTAGAGCCCCATCACGATGGCCGAGCCCTTCACCCGCACCTTGGGCGCGCTCATGGCGGGGGCATTTGCGGTGGCATCCGTCATTTCGCGTCCCTTTTGTCGAGGTTGGTCATGACCGTGTAGAACACCCAGCTCACCAGCAGGATCACGAGGAAATACATGATCGAGAAGGCGGCTGCGGGCCCGAGATCAAACTGGCCGATCGCCATTTTCACGAGGTCGATGGAGAGGAAGGTCGTGGCATTGCCCGGCCCCCCGCCCGTCACCACGAAGGGCTCGGTATAGATCATGAAGCTGTCCATGAACCGCAGCAGAATGGCGATCATCAACACGCCCTGCATCTTCGGCAGCTCGATGTAGCGGAACACCTTCCAGCGGCTCGCCTGGTCGATCTTGGCCGCTTGGTAGAAGGCATCGGGGATGCTCTGCAACCCGGCATAGGCCAGCAGAGCGATCAGCGAGGTCCAGTGCCAGACATCCATCACCACTACGGTGATCCATGCGTCCAGCACGTCGCGGGTGTAGTTGTAGTCAATCCCGAGCGCCGCCAGCGTGTGGCCCAGCAGGCCAATGTCGACCCGCCCGAAGATCTGCCAGATGGTGCCGACCACGTTCCACGGGATCAGCAGCGGCAAGCTCATCAGCACAAGGCAAACCGAGGCCCAGACGCCCTTTTTCGGCATGTTCAGCGCCACGAAGATGCCCAGCGGCACCTCGATCGCGAGGATGATGCCCGAGAACATG
Source organism: Vannielia litorea (assembly GCF_019801175.1). NCBI lineage: Bacteria > Pseudomonadati > Pseudomonadota > Alphaproteobacteria > Rhodobacterales > Paracoccaceae > Vannielia > Vannielia litorea. The sequence goes on along the minus strand of NZ_JAHVJR010000001.1, from coordinate 975,088 downwards.
ATCTGCCGCCAAAGCGCCGACCACATGCGGTCGCTTTCCAGCATCTCCTCGAACCACTCCAGCGCGACCCAGAAGAACTCGTTGTTCCCGAAGGTGTCCTGCACCGAGTAGTTGACCACGGTCATAAGCGGGATGACAGCGGAGAAGGCGACAAGGATCAGCACCGGCAGAACGAGGAACCAGGCCTTGTGATTGGTGGTCTTTTCCATCAGGCGGCCTCCCCCTGCGGTGCAACGCGCCAATCGTCGGCGTAAACGTTCACATGCGCCGGATCGAAGGCCACGCGGGTCATATCCGCCCCAATCTCGTCGCCCTCGCCCGCGATCACGTTGATCTCATTGCCGAAAAACTCGGCGCGGACGATCTTGTGCCGGCCTACGTCTTCCACCCGCCGCACCTTTACCGGCAGGCCCTCATCAGCCGAAAGCCGGGCGTATTCAGGCCGCACACCAAGCGCCACGCGCCCCTGCAGAGTCCCGTAGCCGCCCGCCAGCTCCAGCTCGGCGCCGTCGATATAGGCCCGGTTGCCCTCCACCTTCGCGGGGATCAGGTTCATCCCCGGGGAGCCGATGAAATAGCCCACAAACGTATGCTCAGGCCGCTCGAACAGCTCTTCGGGCGTGCCGATCTGCACCACCCGGCCATCGTGCATCACCACTACCTTGTCGGCGAAGGTCAGCGCCTCGGTCTGGTCGTGGGTCACGTAAATCATCGTATGGCCAAAGTCGTGATGCAGTTGCTTCAGCTGAGTCCGCAGCTCCCACTTCATATGCGGGTCGATCACCGTCAGCGGCTCGTCGAACAGCAACGCGTTCACATCCTTGCGCACCATGCCGCGACCCAGCGAGATCTTCTGCTTGGCATCCGCCGTCAGCCCCCGCGCCTTGCGGCTCAGCACCTCTTCCATGCCGATCATCCGGGCAATCTCGCCCACGCGCTCGGCCACATAGGCCTCGTCATGGCCGCGATTGCGCAGCGGAAACGCAAGGTTATCGCGCACCGTCATCGTGTCGTAGACCACCGGAAACTGAAACACCTGCGCGATGTTGCGCTCGGCGGTCGGCGCATGGGTCACGTCCTGATCGCCGAACAGGATGCGCCCGCGCGAAGGCTGCAAGAGCCCCGAGATGATGTTCAGCAGGGTGGACTTGCCGCAGCCCGAGGCACCGAGCAGCGCATAGGCCGCCCCATCCTCCCAAACGTGGTTCAGTTCCTTCAGCGCCCAGTCATCCTCGCTCTGCGGCGCGGCAAGGTAGCTGTGGGCGAGATTATCAAGCGTGATCTGTGCCATGGTCCCCCCCTCAGGCCGCCGCCGCATAGGAGGCCGGTGCAACCAGCGCCCCCTCGGCATCGAAGATGTAAACGTGGCTCGGGTCGAGCCACACGGCGAGGTCGGCCCCCGGCGCGAGGTCATGCACACCATGCACCAGCCCAACCCAGCGCTCGCCGGCATGGTCGAGATGCACGAAGGTCTCCGAGCCGGTCAGCTCGGTCACGCTGAGCCGCGCATTGAACTTCAGCGCCGTGTCGGTGTGCTGCAAGATCTCCAGATGGTTCGGCCGGAACCCGGCCAGATACCGACCGTCCGGCAGGTCGGCCAATTGGCCGGTCGCAGCGGCGGACTGGCCCTCGCCAAACATCACCTTCGCGCCGGTCTTGGAGACCTGAAGGAAGTTCATCGGCGGGTCCGAGAACACCCGCGCCGTGGTCGCATCCACCGGGCGGCGATAAACCTCGGGTGTGCGCCCGAACTGGGTCACGCGACCCTCCCAGAGCGTCGCCGTATTGCCACCGAGCAGCAACGCCTCCTCCGGCTCCGTGGTGGCATAAACAAAGATCGCGCCGCTCTCCTCGAAGATCTTCGGGATCTCCACCCGCAGCTCCTCGCGCAGCTTGTAATCGAGGTTGGCCAGCGGCTCATCGAGCAGCACCAACCCGGCGCCCTTCACCAGCGCCCGCGCCAGCGCACAGCGCTGCTGCTGCCCGCCCGAAAGCTCCAGCGGCTTGCGGTCCAGCATCGGCGTCAGCTTCATCATCTCGGCGGTCTTCTGCACCGCCGCATCGATCTCGGCCTTGTCCTTGCCCTGCAGACGCAGCGGCGAGGCGATGTTGTCATAGACGGTCATCGACGGGTAGTTGATGAACTGCTGGTAGACCATTGCCACCTGCCGGTCCTGCACCCGCATCCCGGTCACATCCTCGCCGTTCCAGAACACCCGGCCCTCGGTCGGCGCATCCAGCCCCGCCATCAGCCGCATCAGCGATGTCTTCCCCGCGAGCGTCGGCCCCAGCAGCACGTTCATCGTGCCGTTCTCCAGCCGCAGGTCGGTGGGGTGAATATGCGTCTCGCGCCCCACCACCTTGCTCACGGATTTCAGTTCCAGAACCATGCGTCCCCCTATTCCGCCGCCGCCGGGCTTGCGTCCCGCCGATGGTGTTTCATGTAGCTGTCGAGGGCCTGCACCTCGTCGTCGTTCAGGTGCAGCCCCAGCTTGCTCCGCCGCCACAGCACGTCGGCCGCGCTGCGGGCGTATTCATGGGCCATGAGCCAATCCACCTCGGCCTGCCAGAGCGTGTAGCCAAAGGGGCGGCCCAGGTCCGAAAGCGCCTTTGCTTCTCCCAGAATACCCCGCGCCTCGGTGCCATAGGCCCGCACCAGCCGCAGCGCGTGATCCTCGGTCAAAAACGGAAAATCCGTCACCAGACCATCCCGCAACTCTGTTACGCCATCATGCGCAAAATCCCCGCCCGGCAGCGGCGCGTTCTCCGTCCACTTGCGGCCAAGACCATGAAAATGCGGCGCGATCTTCTCCAGCGCTGCCTCGGCCAGCCGCCGGTAGGTGGTGATCTTGCCGCCGAAGATGTTCAGCACCGGCGCGCCTGCGGAGGTATCCACCTTAAGCGTGTAATCGCGCGTCGCCGCCGTCGCGCTGCTGGCGCCGTCATCATAGAGCGGGCGCACGCCGCTATAGGTCCACACCACGTTGTCGGCGTTGATCGGCTCGCGCAGGTAGCGGTTGGCAAAATCGATCAGGTAGTCGCGTTCCTCCGGCGTGCACTCGGGCTTCACATCCGGGCTCTCATGCGCCTCTTCGGTGGTCCCGATCAGGGTGAAGTCGCGCTCATAGGGGATCGCAAAGATGATCCGCCCGTCCTCGCCCTGAAAGAAATACGCCTTGTCCTCGTATTTGGTCAGGCGCGGCGTCACGATATGGCTGCCCCGCACCAGCCGCACGCCTTCGGAGGAGTTCGACCGGATCGTGCCGCGGATGATCTCGCCGACCCACGGCCCGCCGGCATTGATCAGCATCCGGGCGCTGTGGCGCGCGGTTTCGCCGGTTTCGATATTTTGCGTTACGACCTGCCAGAGGCCGTTTTCGACCCCCGCGCTGAGCACCTTGGTCCGGGTCATCACCCGCGCACCTCGCGCCTCGGCATCGCGGGCGTTCAGTACCACGAGGCGAGCGTCATCCACCCAGCAGTCGGAATACTCATAGGCGTGCTCGAACCGCTCCTGCAGCACCTTGCCCTCCTCCCGCCCTTTCAGCGTAAGGGTCTGGGTACCGGGCAAAATCTTCCGCCCGCCGAGATGATCGTAGAGAAACAGGCCAAAGCGGATCAGCCACGCCGGGCGACGGCCCCGCATCCACGGCATGAAGATCGAGAGCAGCTTCGAGGTTGGCGTCGCCTTCTCGAACCGCATATCCCTATGATACGGCAGCACAAATCTCATCGGCCATGAGATGTGCGGCATGTTCCGCAGCAACACCTCGCGCTCCTTCAGCGCCTCACGCACAAGGCGAAACTCGAAGAATTCGAGGTAGCGCAAGCCGCCGTGGAAGAGTTTGGTGGAGGAAGAAGAGGTCGCCTGCGCGAGGTCACCCATCTCGGCCAGGCTGACCGAAAGGCCACGCCCTGCCGCGTCACGGGCGATGCCGCATCCGTTGATGCCGCCGCCGATGACGAACAGGTCGACCGGTTCTGCGGGTGCCCCCTCCGACACGAAATCCTCCCAAGTGTCCTCAGCGGGAGTTATGCACCGAGTCGCGGCACAGCGAAAGCGAAAATGTTCGTTTGTTTTCGTTTTTCGAAAATTGCAACGCTCAGAGAGACTTGCCGCAGAGCGGCGGCGCACGCCGCAATGCGGCGAAACCTCGACAAAGTCAGGCAAAATCGCCTTGCCCCGCTGGAATCGAGCAAAATCAATTGCCCACGCCCATGCGCCATGCGAAAAGAACCGAACATCGACGACCGGGAAGACGCCACACGTGAGCCAAGCCTTTCGCCACCCCGAGATGCTGGAGATCATCCGCCGCGACGGCAAAGTCACCGTCGACGGGCTGGCCGAGCACTTCGGCGTCACTCTGCAAACCATCCGCCGCGACCTTTCCGAGCTGGCCGAAGCCGGGCAGATCGAGCGCGTGCATGGCGGCGCGATCCTCGCCTCCGGCACACATAACATCGGCTATGAGGAGCGCCGTTCGCTGAACCTCGAGGGCAAGGCCGCCATCGCCCGCGCCTGCGCCGCGCAGATCCCCGAGAACGCCAGCATCTTCCTCAACATCGGCACCTCCACCGAGGCGGTCGCCCGCGAGCTGATGGGCCACCGCAACCTGCTGGTCGTCACCAACAACATGAACGTGGCCAACATCCTCGCCGCCAATTCCGACTGCGAGATCGTCGTCACCGGCGGCACCCTGCGCCGCTCCGATGGCGGGCTGGTCGGCAAGCTCGCCTCCGAGACGATCCAGCAGTTCAAGTTCGATCTCGCCGTGGTCGGCTGCTCAGCGATCGACCGCGAGGGCGACATGCTCGACTTCGACATTCAGGAGGTCGGCGTCAGTCAGGCCATCCTCGCCCAGTCGCGCCGCACCTTCCTCGTGGCCGACCATTCCAAGTTCCAGCGCTCCGCCCCGGCCCGCATCGCCTCGCTCGCCGCCATCGACCGCTTCTTCACCGACGCCCCCCTCACCCCCGACCTCGCCGCGCTCTGCACCGAGTGGGGCACTCTCGTGGATATCTGCAGCTAAAGGCTGCCCCTTGTGCGCCGCCGCCGATCCGGGCAGGTCTGTGCGCAAAAGGAGCCCGGATATGCAGACAGATTTCGACGTTGCCGTGATTGGCGGCGGAATCGCGGGGGTCTCGGCCGCAGCCGAAATCGCCAACGGCGCCTCGGTGGTGCTGATCGAGGCGGAGCGTCAGCCCGGATACCACAGTTCGGGCCGCTCGGCCGCGCTCTTCGCGCCGGGCTACGGCAGCAGCGCGATGCAGGCGCTCACCGCCCTCTCCCGCCCCTTCTTCGACGCCGCGCCCGAGGGGTTTTCCGAGGTGCCGCTGCTCACCCCGCGCGGGCTGATGCGCACCGCGAGCGAAGACCAGCTCGCCATGCTCGAGGCCCTGCCCGGCCACATGCGCGATCCCGAGCGGCTGATCTGGATGAGCGGCGAAGAGGCCGAGGCCCGCGCCCCGATCCTGCGGCCCGGCCATGTGAAACGCGCGTTTCTCGACGACGGCGCAAGCGACATCGACGTTCACGCTCTGCTTCAGGGCTTCCTGCGGCAGGCAAAAGCGGCGGGCGCCCAGATGCAGATGGGCACGCCAGTCACAGCCCTTGCCCGCGAGGGGGACGGCTGGCGCGTGACGCTGGGCAAGGAGAGCCTGCGGGTGGGCGTGGTCGTCAACGCCGCGGGTGCCTGGGCCGACGATCTGGCCGCCCTCGCCGGCGTCGCCAAAGTCGGCCTCCAGCCCAAGCGCCGCACCGCCATCACCGTGGCCGCCCCCGAGGGCATCGACGTTGCCACCCTGCCGATGATCGTGGACGCGCCAGAAGACTTTTACGTGAAGCCGGACGCCGGGCGGCTGCTCGCCTCCCCCGCCGACGAAACGCCCTCTGCGCCCTGCGACGCTCAGCCCGAGGAGATGGACGTCGCCATCTGCGTCGACCGGCTGATGACCACCTGCGCCGTCGATGTGCGCCGGATCGAGAGCAAATGGGCAGGCCTGCGCAGCTTCGCGCCCGATCACCTGCCGGTCGTCGGGTTTGCACCGGACGCGCCGGGCTTCTTCTGGCTGGCCGGACAAGGCGGCACGGGCGTGCAGACCTCTCCCGGCGCCGCTCGGCTCGCGGCCACGCTGGTGCTGGGCCGCCCGGCTGAGGAGGCGGTGGGCGACACCGGCCTCAAGGCCGAGGCCATCGCCCCGGGCCGCCCCGCGCTGGCGGGCTAACCGCCCTCAGAATTCGATCACCTGCCGGATCGCCTGCCCCGCCGCCAGCCGCTCGAAGCCTTCATTGATCTCGTCGAGCCGGATCTTGTGGGTCATCAGCTTTTCGATCGGCAGCTGCCCCTGCTGCATCATCCGGGCAAAGCGCGGGATGTCGCGCTTGGGCACGCAAGAGCCCACGTAGCTGCCCCGGATCGTGGCGTCAGAGACCGTGAGCGCCGCCACCGGCACCTCCAGCACCTTGGAGGGGTGCGGCAGCCCCGCCGTCACCGTCGCCCCGCCGCGCCGGGTGATCTTGCAGGCAAAGTCGAGCGCGGGCACCACGCCCGCCAGCTCCACCGCCACATCCACCCCGCCGCCCGTGGCCGCCTTCAACTTCTCCACCGCGCCCTCCTCCGAGGGGTCGACGGCCATATGTGCCCCGAGTTCCAGCGCGAACTCCCGCTTGTCGGCGGCGATATCCACCGCCACCACCTGCCCGGCCCCGGCGGCAATCGCCCCCAGCAGCCCGGCCAGCCCCACGCCGCCAAGGCCCACCACCGCACAGCTTTGCCCGGCCTTCAGGTTGCCCGCGTTCAGCACCGCGCCCACGCCGGTCAGCACTGCGCATCCCAGCAGCGCCGCCTTGTCGAGCGGAATGTCCTTGTCGATCTTCACCGCCGAGCCTTCATGCACCACCGCATGCTCGGAGAAGGCCGACACCCCGATGTGGTGGTTCACCACTGCCCCATCGACGCTGATTTTCTTGTCGCCGGTCAGCAGCGTACCGTTCACCGCCGCCACGGCGGCAGGCTCGCAAAGCGCAGGTCGCCCCTCGGCACACGGCACGCATTGCCCGCAGGTCGGCACGAAAACCAGCACCACGTGATCCCCCGGCGCAAAGCGTGTCACCCCCGGCCCCACCGCCTCGACCACGCCGCTCGCCTCGTGGCCGAGCGCCACCGGCATCTCGCGCGGACGGTCGCCGTTGATCGTGCTGAGATCCGAATGGCACAGCCCCGCCGCCGCCATCTTCACCCGGATCTCGCCTTGCCCCGGCTCCGCCAGTTCGGCCTCGACGATCTCCAGCGGCTTGCTCTCGCCATAGGGCCGTGCCGCCCCCATCTGGCGCAACAGCGCCACCCGCGTTTTCATCGGTGTACCTCCCTCATGCGTTGCGGCGACGATGGCAACCCACGCCGATACTGTCCATCCCTCAGAGCTGGAGAAAGCCCGTGTCGCAGGGCAGCTCCCGCACCGTGCCATCCTCGCCGGTCACCCGCAGCGCGTCCCCCAGCGCCTCCACCCGGGCCACGGGCGCGCCGCAGGGCCAGGCGATCGCACCCGTCAGGTGCCGCACCTCCAGCCCGCCGCCCAACGCTGGTGGCACAATCTCCGGCGCGTCGATCAGATGCGGCGCGCAGCCCTCCTCCACTCCGAGGCACCCCCTGTGCCGCCCGTTCCACGGCGCGTAGTCGCGCCCGCCATTCGAGTGCCAGAGCATCGTCATCGGCAGGGCGCGCGGGTTGCGGAGCGACAGGTAGAGGTCTCCCTCAGCGGGCCGTGTCACCGCAGTCCAGCCGAGCGACGAGTCTTCCGCCTCGATCCCGGCCACGAAATCCTCATGCCGGTCGCCCCAAGGGTAGCGCCCCAAATCCACCGGCCCCGCAGCACCCGGAAAGGCCCCCGCATCCGTGGCCCGCGCCGGATAGGCCAAGGCCGACCGCCCCCGCGCCGGGTCAGGCTCCAGCGCCGTACCCCCTGTCTGCCAGCGCCGCTTGGCCGATGTGCGAATGTATCCGCCCTCCGGCAGCGCAATGTTGGCATGGTTCGCCACCGGCATCGCCCCGGCCCCGCCCTCGAACACATGGCTCTGATAGATGAACGGCTCGCCATCCCGCAGCGCCAGCCGCTTGGTGAGCCGCGCGCCTTGCACCTCATGGCGCAGCACCGCCCGCAGCTCTCCCGCGCGCGCCTCCACATCCCACGGGCTGTTGCAGGGCCAGCCGTGCAGCGGCACCCCGCCCCCGGCCTGCCCGAAGGGCGCACAAAAGAAATCCCCGCCCAGCCGGGCCAGATGTGGCGGCGCGCCCTCCGGCATCGCCTCCCGCCCAACCCATGGCGCCCGATGAAACGGCGCCACCTCTTGCCCGCCATCCTGCACCCGCAGCGCCTCGATCAGCCCGAGTTTAGGCGCGAAATCCACCGCGATTCCCCCAGCCCTGATCTGCACCATCTCTGCCTCCTGCCGCGTTTTCCGCACTCTGCCTGCGAGATTCGCCGCTTGACAATCCGTCACCGCCGTAATGACTATGTAATCGTTTACAGAGCCACCATTGGCGAACTGCGCCCGTCTCTGTAATCGATTACAAGCCATGAGGCGCAAGCCGCCCGGGGGGGGAGACTTGGCACTGAAGACAGGGGACAACGGGCAGCACGCCCGCGCGGGTTTCGATTTCACCGGCACGCATGTGCTGGTGATCGGCGCCAGCCGTGCCGGCATCGGTGCCGCCATCGCCCGCGCCTTCGCCGAGGCAGGGGCCGAGGTTGCCATTACCGGGGTCGAACCGGCCGCCGACCCGGCAGACGCCCACTTCCCCTACACCCGGCTCGACGTAACCGACATGCAGGCGGTTGAAGCCCTCTCCGCCGCCACACCGCACCTCGATGTGCTGGTCAACTGCGCCGCCATCACCGCCCGGGGCGAAGAGATGGCGCCCGAGTTCTTCTCAAAGGTCGTCGACATCAACCTCACCGGCTCAATGCGCTGCGCCCTCGCCTTCCGACCCCAGCTGGCCGCCAGCAGAGGCAGCGTCATCAACATCGCCTCGATGTATGCCGGTTTCGGCAGCCCCAAGAACCCTGCCTACGGCGCCTCCAAGGCCGCCGTGCAGCAACTTACCAAGTCGCTCGCCATCGCTTGGGCGCCCGATTGCATCCGGGTCAACGCCGTCGCTCCGGGCTTCATCGTCACCGCCCAATCCGCGCGCAGCCGCGAGGATGCCACCCACGTCGCCAACGTGAACGCCCGCACGCCGCTGGGCCGTTGGGGCGAGCCCGAAGATATCGCCGGCCCGGTGCTGTTTCTGGCCTCCGAGGCGGCAAAATTCATGACGGGCGCATGCATTCCGGTTGACGGAGGGTATTCGGTTGTCTGAGGCTTTCACACAGGGAGGCGCCCCGCTTGGGGGCGAAACGCGATGACGGATTTCTCGCGCATCGGCGTGGCGGTGATCGGCACCGGCTTTATCGGAACTGTCCATGTCTGGGCGCTGCGGCGGCTCGGGGTGGATCTGCGCGGCGTGCTCGGCTCCTCGCCCGAACGCGGCGCTGAAGCGGCCAAGGGCTTGGGCACACAGAGCTTTTCCTCGCTCGAGGAGCTGTGCGCCGATGCTTCTGTGCAGGCCGTCCACGTCACCTCGCCCAACCACCTGCACTACCCGCAGGTGAAGGCGCTCATCGCCGCCGGCAAGCACGTGGTCTGCGAAAAGCCCCTGACGATGACAGCCGCCGAATCCGCCGAACTGGTCGAGCTCGCCGCCGCCTCCGGCCTCACCTGCGCCGTCTGCTATAACATCCGCTTCTACCCGCTCAACCAGCAGGCCCACGGCATGGTCGCGGCGGGCGATCTGGGAGATCTGCGGCTCGTCACAGGCCATTACGTGCAGGACTGGCTCGCCAAGCCGACCGATTGGAACTGGCGTCTCGAGGGCGAAAAGGGCGGCGCCCTGCGCGCGGTCGGCGATATCGGCACCCATTGGGCCGACCTCACCAGCTTCATCGCGGGCGAAAAGCCGGTCGAGGTGCTGGCCGAACTCAGCACCTTCATCAAGGAGCGTGACAAGCCTACCGGCCCGGTCGCAACCTTCAGCGCCGCCTCCGGGGCGACCGAGAAGGTCACCGTAACAACGGAAGATACCGCGCTGATATTGCTGCGCTATCCCTCCGGCGCGCGCGGCTCCCTCACGGTCAGCCAGGTCTCTCCCGGCCGCAAGAACTCCCTGCGCTGGGATATCGCCGGGAGCGCCGCCAGTGCCGAATGGAACTCGGAAACCCCCGATCACCTCTTCATCGGCCAACGCGACGGCGCCAACCAGATCCTGCAACGCGATGCCGCCCTGATGAACGCCACGGGCGCTGCCGCTGCTAGCCTGCCCGGCGGCCATGTGGAGGGCTTTGCCGACACCTTCTTTACCCTCTTCCGGCAAGTCTATGGTGACATCGCCGCCGGGGGCCGCCAGCCCGGATCGACATGGGCCAGCTTTGCCGACGGGCATTTCGAGATGGAATTCTGCGAGGCCGTCCTCGCCAGCGCCCAGAGCGGCGCATGGGTGAAGATCGGTATCTAAGGCGCGGACAAGACAAGGAAAACGATCATGAAACTCGGCATTCTCACCGCACCCTTCGAGACCACCCCGCTGATGGAGGTGGCCAAATGGGCCGCCGATGTCGATATGGGCGTGCTCGAAGTCGCCTGCTGGCCCGCCTCCGGCGGCGAGGCCCGGCGCTACGCGGGCACCAGCCACATCGATTGCAACGGCCTCTCCGAAGGGCAGGCGCAGGAGATTACCGGTGGCCTAGCAGAGCTCGGCGTCAGCATCAGCGGCCTTGGCTATTACCCCAACCCGCTCCACGCCGATGCCGCCCACCGCGAAGAGGTGCTCACCCATCTCAAGCATGTGATCACAGCCGCCGCCACGCTCTCCGTCCCGGTGGTGAATACCTTCATTGGTGGCGACAAGTCACTGAATGTAGACGAAAACTGGAAGCGCGCGCAGCAGATCTTCTCACCCATCGTCGGCCATGCCGAGGATGCGGGCGTCAAGCTCTGCTTCGAGAACTGCCCGATGATCTTCAGCTATGATGAATGGCCCGGCGGCCATAACATCGCCCACAGCCCCAAGATCTGGCGCCGGATTTTCGAGGAGTGGGGCGATGCCGTGGGCATGAACTTCGATCCCTCGCACCTTGTCTGGCAGTTCATCGATCAGGCCCGCTTCATCAAGGAGTTCGGCCCCCGCATGGCCCATGTCCACGCCAAAGACGTGATGATCGACCGTGACGGGCTCTACGAGAACGGCACCATGAGCGTGGGCATGGGCTGGCAGGTGCCGCGCATGCCGGGGCTGGGTGATGTGGATTGGCCGGGATTCTTCTCCGGCCTCTACCGCGCGGGCTACGACGGGCCGGTGATCATCGAGCACGAGGACAAGGTCTTCGAAAAGGACGACGACGCCGTGAAACGCGGCTTCGTGCTCGCCCGCGAGGTGCTGAGCCCGTACATCAAGTAACCCGTTCAAGTGATTATAATTGATAACTTATCCCAGGGAGGGAGAACCATGAAGAAACTTCTGAAAACCACCACCGCCGCTGCGGGCCTGACCATGGCGCTCACCGGCATGGCCGCTGCCGAGTACACCATCGGCATCTCCAACACCGTTCAGGGCAATGGCTGGCGCGAAGAGATGGTCTGCGCGATGAAGGCTCAGGCCCTCGTCTCGGGCAAGGTCGACAGCCTCAACATCGCCCACCGCAACACCGACGCCGCCGGCCAGTCCGAAGACATCCGCAACCTGATCGAGGCGGGCGTCGATGCCATCGTCGTCAACCCCGCCAACCCCGACGGCATCGCCGACGCGGTACAGGAGGCGACCGACAAAGGCATCGTCGTCGTGGCCGTCGACCAAGGCGTCAACGCCGATGCCGCCTACGTGCTCTCCAACAACCAGGAAGAATACGCCTACCTCGGCGCCAAGTGGCTGTTCGAAACCATCGGCGGCTCCGGCTCGGTGGTCTACATGCGCGGCGCAGCCGGCGCTGCGGCCGATGACGACCGCGACCGCGGCTTCAAGCGTGCGCTCGAGGAGTTCCCTGATGTGTCGGTGGCGCAAGAGGTCTTCACCGGCTGGCAGCAGGACAAGGGCAAACAGCAGATCCTCGACTACATCGCCACCGGCATCCCCTTCGACGGCATCTGGACCTCCGGCATCGACAACGTGATCGTCGACGCTCTGGTCGAGAGCGATGTTGATCTGGTGCCCGTGGTCGGGGCCGACAACGCCGGTTTCGTCGGCCAGCTCGCCACCGTCGAGGGCCTCACCGGCGCCGCCGTCACCAACCCCGGCTCCATCGGCGGCGCGGGCGTCACGCTGGCGCTCCAGATCCTTGAAGGCCAGACCCCGGAAGAGCGCGTTGTGCTCGTCGACCCGGCGCTCTGGGCCAACAACGACGACAAGGGCAAGGAGATGATCGCAGGCGCCCAGAACCCCGATCTGGACCCTGAGTGGCCCGTCTCGGTGCAGATCGAGGGCTGGACCGATTACTCGATGGAAGAGATCATCGCCTGCAAAGGCCCGGGCGAATAAATCCCCATGGCCGGGCGCTTCAACGTACCCGGCCAACCCACTGACCAAGAAGATAAAAGAGGCGACATGACCAATGAGGCTCCGCTGCTCGATGCGAGCGGCGTAGAGAAGCGGTTCGGCGCGGTCGTGGCCCTGAAGGCCGCCGCCCTCACGATCCGCCGCGGCGAGATCGTGGCCCTGATGGGCGCGAATGGCGCGGGCAAGTCGACCTTCGTGAAAATCCTCACCGGCGCCCTCCGCGCAGACGGCGGGCATGTGAAGATCCGTGGCACCGAGCGCACGGTCGGATCCCCCGCCGAGGCCCGCAAAAGCGGCCTCGTGCCGGTCTACCAAGAGCCCTCGCTGATCCCCGATCTCGACGTGGCCGACAACCTCCGCCTCGGCGGCACCGACCCGGCCAAGTTCACCGCCTGGATGGCCGAGCTGGGCTTCGAGCGCTTTGACCTCACCGCCATGATCCGCGAGCTGCCCCTCGCCACCCTGCGCATCATCGACCTCGCCCGCGCGCTCGCCTCCGAGCCGGATGTGCTCCTGCTCGACGAGATGACAGCCGCGCTCCCCACCGATCTCGTGGAGGCGGTGCTGAAGGTGGTGAAACAGCAGGCCGAGGCGGGCCGCTCCGTCATCTACATCTCCCACCGCTTCGCCGAGATCGCCGCCGTCTGTCACCGCGCCGTGGTGCTGCGTGACGGCCTGACTCAAGGCGAGGTGCCCATCGAAGACGGCGCCGAGGAGCGCATCGTCGAGATGATGCTGGGCGAGGCGATCAAGCCCGGCGAAACCGCCGCTCAGCGCGCCGCACCTCCCCCGCAGGGCACGCCTCGCGTGGCGGTCAAGAACCTCGGCGCCACCGGCAAGCTCAGCGATGTCAGCTTCGCTCTCCACCCCGGCGAGGTGCTCGGCGTAGTTGCGCTCGAAGGTCAAGGGCAGGATGAGCTCTTCGAGGTGCTCGCAGGCGCCCGCAGGCCCGACCGGGGCAGCATCGAGGTCGAGGGCACGCCCCGCCGCTTCACTCACCCCGCCGATGCCATCGCCGCCGGCCTCTCCTTCGTGCCCGGCAACCGGGCCGATGCGCTCGCCATGCAGCAGAGCGTGCGCGACAACCTCGCGCTCCCCTTCTCCGCCCGCGCCCGCGCCTGGGGACCGATCAACATGCGCCGCGAGGGCGAGGTGGTGGCCAACTCCATCGACCGCCTCCAGATCGACACCCGCGCCCAGGGCGAAGTCGGCCGCCTCTCCGGCGGCAACCAGCAAAAAGTCACCATCGGCCGCTGGCTCGCCCACGGCTGCGACACGCTCCTGCTCTTCGACCCCACGCGCGGCATCGACGTGCGCACCAAGCGCCAGATCTACCCGCTGGTCCGCGAGCTGGCCGCCTCCGGCGCCTCGGTGCTGTTCTACTCCTCCGAACTCGAAGAAATCCAAATGGCCTGCGACCGTTGCATCGTCATCTTCAACGGCCGCGTGGTCGATACCATGCCCGCCGCAGAGGCCGACGAGCCGCGCCTCATGCGTGCCGCCTACGGGCTGACGGGAGACGCCGCATGAAGGCCCTTCGCAAACACGCCTGGATCACCGGCCTCGCTGTCATCCTCGCCCTGCTCTTCGTAGCGACCAAGCTGATCCAGCCCGGCTTCGGCGCGTCTGGCATCGAAAGCCTCGCCCGCGCCGCCCTGCCCTTTGCCTTCGCCACCGTGGCGCAGGCCGTGGTGGTGATCGCGGGCGGCATCGACCTTTCCATCGCCTCGATCATGGCCGTCTGCTCCGTCACCGCCGCCGTGCTGATGGAGGGCGCCTCCGGCCCCGCCGCGCTCGGCGTGGTCTTCCTCGTCCTCGCCATGGGCGCCGCCATGGGCGCGCTCAACGGCTTCCTCATCACCATCACCCGCGTGCCCGATATCGTGGTCACGTTGGCCATGCTCTTCGTCTACGAGGGCGTGGCGCTGCTGATCCTCAACGCCCCTGGCGGGCGGGCAGCAGACTGGCTCCGCGGCCTCATCATCGGCGGCCTGCCGATCCCCGGCCTCACAGGCGTGCCGCGCTCGCTGATCTTCCTCCTCGTTCTGGTCGCCCTCGTCTGGCTCCCGATCCGCCGCTCCCGCACCGGCCTCTCGCTCTATGCCGTGGGGTCCGACGCGCTCGCGGCCTTCCGCTCCGGCGTCAGCGTGGGTCGCACCCGGATCGTCGCCTATGGCATCGCCGGGCTCTTCGCGGCCATGGGCGGTCTCACGCTCACCCTCTCCACCGGGATCGGCGAGCCGATCCCCGGCCCCTACCTGCTGGCCTCGGTCGCCGCCGTGGTGCTTGGCGGCGTGGTCCTCGGCGGCGGCAAGGGCGGCCTCCTCGGCCCGCTCATCGCCGTCTTCATCCTGCGGCTGGTGCGGATGGACCTCACCCTGCTCTCGGTCGACCCCAACGTCTCTGCCATCATCGAGGGCACCATCATGGTCGTCGTCGTCATGATCGGCGGGCTGCTCGCGGCGAAAGGAAAGCTTTGATGACCCGCGCCAAGGCCCTCCTCCGCGACTACCCGATCATCCCGCTGCTGATCCTTCTCGCCCTGCTCGTCGGCACGCTCGAAATCATGCGCCCCGGCATCGTCGGCGAACGCTGGATCGCCAACACCGTCAAGTTCGCCATCCCGCTGGCCATGCTCGCCGCCTGCCAGACCCTGACCATGCTGACGGGGGGCATCGACCTTTCCGCCGCCATCGTCGCCACCATCTCCAGCTTCGTCATGGCGACGCTGGTGCCCTTCTACGGCGCCACCGGGGCGATCTTGCTGTCGCTCCTGCCCGCCATCGCCATCGGCCTGCTGAACGGCATCGGCGTGGGCCTCTTCCGCGTCCATCCGCTGATCATCACCCTTGGCACCGGCCTCATCGGCACCGGCTGCCTGCAGGTTTACCAGAGCACCGTCATCGCCACCGGCTCCGAAGTGCCTGAGGCCCTGGCATGGCTCGGCACCGGCCGCACATGGGGCTTCCCCAACGCGCTGGTGCTCTTCCTCCCCTTCGCCGCCCTCATCCTCTACGCGCAGCGCCGCACCGGCTTTGGCCGCCTGCTCTTCGCCATGGGTGACAACGAGGGCGCGGCGCGGCTCGCAGGCGTGCGCGGATGGCAGGTCCACCTCGCGCTCTATGCCCTCTCCGGCCTCATCGCAGGCATCGCGGGCCTGCTCTACGTCGGTCTCATCAAGGCCCCCTCCCTCTCCCTCGCCGTGCCGCTGATGCTGCCCTCCGTGGCCGCTGCGGTGATCGGCGGCACCTCCATCTTCGGCGGGCGCGGCGGCTACGCGGGCACCATCGTCGGTGCGCTCATCCTCACCGTCCTCGGCACCATGCTGACCCTGCTGCAAATGCCCGAGGGCGTGCGCCGCATCCTTTTCGGCGGCATCATCCTTGGCGTTGCCGCAATCCACCTGAGGCTCACCGACACGAGGTAACCCGATGAAGATCGCCGGCATCTCCTTCGACCACATGCACATGGGCGACCTGCTGCGCATGGTCCATGACCACCCCGAGGCCGAGATCTGCGCCCTCTACGACCCCGACCCTTCGCGGATGCAGCCCGCTGCACAAACCTTCGGTATCCCCAATGATCGCCTCTTCACCGATCTCGACGCCGCCCTCGCCACCGCGCCCCACCTCGCCATCCTCTGCTCCTCCACCGCGAGTCACGCCGAGATGGCGGAGCGCATCGCCCCCACCGGCACCAACCTCTTCGTCGAAAAGCCCTTCGCCGCCTCCGCGCCAGACGCCCGCAGGATGATCGCCGCGATGGAGGCAGGCGGCGGCCGCATGGCGATCAACTGGCCGCTGCGCTGGGCCGAAAGCCACGTGACCGCCAAAGAGATCATCGACGCCGGCACCATCGGCGAGTTGCTCGAGGTCCGCAGCTACGGCGGCAACCGCGGCCCGCTCTTCCATCTCGCCGACAAGGTCGAAGTCACCCCCGAGGAGGTCGAGCGCCAGAAGCCCGGCTCTTGGTGGTACAAGAAGGCCTCCGGCGGCGGCTCCCTGCTCGACTACCTCGGCTACGGCGCCACCCTCGGCACATGGTACATGAACGGCGCCGCCCCGCTCGAAGTCACCTGCGTCATCGACGAAACCCCCGGCATCGAGGTCGACCAGCACTCCATCACCATCTGCCGCTACGCCAAGGGCCTTTCAAAGATGGAAACCCGCTGGGGCACCTTCACCGATCCGTGGATCACCCAGCCCCAGCCAAAGTGCGGCTTCACCTTCATCGGCACCGACGGCACGCTCACCAGCCACGACTACGCCGACCACGTCACCCTGCAAACCCGCGCCCGCCCAGAGATCCACGCGGTCCCCGTCACGCCCCTCCCAGCAGGCGAGACCAATCCCATCGAATACGTCCTCTCCCGCCTCAAGTCCGGCGCCCCCATCGACGGCCCGCTCGACCCGGCCCTTTGCCTCACCGCACAACGCATTATCGACACCGCAGCACAATCGGCGGCCGAAAAGCGCACACTGCCGCTGCTGCCATGAGCGAACCGGACGCCGACAGCTACGCCCTGAAATCCGCCCAAATGGCGGAAGTCCCCGCCCCCGACCTCCCCTACCAGCCACCCACACCGCGCAAACCGCCCCCCATCGCCCTCATCGGCGCAGGCGGAATCGCGGGCGCTCATCTCGACGCCTACCGCACCGCAGGCTGGCCCGTCGTTGCCATCGCCAACCGCAGCCTCCCCCGCGCCCAATCCCGCGCGGCGGAATTCTTCCCCGAGGCCCGCACCACCACCGATGTCCAAAGAATCCTCGACGACCCCACGATCAAGGTGCTCGACATCACCCCCCACCCCGCAAACCGCCTCCCCCTGATCGAGGCCGCCCTCAAAGCTGGCAAACACGTCCTCTCGCAGAAACCCTTCACCGAAAATCTGGACGATGCCGAGCGCCTCATCGCCTTGGCTCGCGCTAACGACGTCCACCTCGCCGTCAACCACAACGGCCGCTGGGCGCCCCACCTCGCCTGGATGCGCGAGGCCGTCCTCTCTGGCCAGATCGGCACCCTCACCTCTGCCCATGTGCAGATCGCGTGGGATCATTCATGGATCGAAGGCACCCCTTTCGAGCAAATCCCCGACCTGGTCCTCTACGACTTCGCCATCCACTGGTTCGACTTCCTCACCACCCTCGCACCGGGCCGCCTGCAGAGCGTCACCGCCACCTCCGCCCGCGCCGCCGGGCAAACCGTCAAAACCCCGCTCCTCTCCCAAGCCCTCGTCACGCTCAAAGGCGGCCAGGCCTCCTTCACCTTCGACGGTGCCACCGCCCACGGCCCGCGCGACACCACCCTCCTCACTGGCACCGAGGGCACCCTGCACTCCACCGGCCCCGGCCTCGGCCGACAATCTGTCACCCTCACCACCGCCGCAGGCCGCGCCACCCCATCCCTCACCGGCACATGGTTCAACGACGGCTTCCGCGGCGCGATGGGCGAACTCCTCTGCGCCATCGAGCAAAACCGCCCGCCCGCCAACGCCGCCGAAACCACCCTCCCCACCCTCGCCCTGACCTTCGCCGCCTGCGCCTCCGCCCGCCAAAACCGCCCCGTCGAGATCGGCACCATCCGCGCCCTCCCCAAACACTAAGGGCGGCCCCAAAGGACCGCCCCAGCTCATTTTCTTGCTGAAAATATCTCTGCGGGGGTGTGGGGGTGCAAAACCCCCACTCCAACACCAGCCGTCAGACCAAACGCTGCAACAGAGCCACCGAAGGCTCCCCCGTCACCGGCAGTCCATTCGCCTGCTGATACCCCCGGATCGCCGCCGCCGTCTTGTTGCCCAGCACCCCATCTGGCGTGCCCGCATCATAGCCCGCCCGGTTCAGCCCCTCCTGCAAGGCCATCCGCTGCTTCTGGGTCAGCCCGTAGCGATCCGGCCCGAACTCGGCCTGCAATCCGCCACGCCCGGCGATCCGGTCGCTCAGGTAGCCCACCGCCAAGGCATAGTTGTCGGAGTTGTTGTAGCGCTTGATGACGTTGAAGTTGTGGCCCACGGCAAAGCGCGGCCCGCCCGGATCGGGCTGCAGCCCGCCGCTGGTGGACTCGCTGCCCCAGCGCTCGCCGCGCCGCCAGCCGTTCTTGGCGAGGTAAGCCGCCGTCGAGGCCAGCGCATCGCTCGGGTCCTCGCCCCAAATGTCCCGCCGCCCGTCGCCGGTGAAATCCACCGCGAAGAGCTGAAAGCTCGTGGGGATGAACTGCGTGTGCCCCATCGCCCCGGCCCAACTGCCCACCATCCGCTCCGGCGTCGTGTCCCCCGCCTGCAGGATGCGCAGCGCCGCGATCAGCTGCTTTTCAAAGAACGCCCCGCGCCGCCCCTCATAGGCCAGCGTCGCGCAGGCCGAGATCACCGGAATATCGCCGCGCCGGGTGCCATAGGTGCTCTCCACCCCCCAAATCGCGCAGCAAATCTCCGCCGGCACGCCATACTTCGCCTCGATCGCGTTCAAACGCCCGCGCTGGCTGGCAAAGGCGCTCCGGCCCATCGCCACCTTCTTCTCGCTGGCCACCAGTGACAGGTAATCCTCGAACGACCGCTTGAACTCGGCCTGGTTCCGGTCGCGCTCGATCACCCCGGGGATGAACCCCGCACCCCGAAACGCCCGGTCGATCACGCCTTGGCTTATCCCGGCCCCAGCCGCCCGGCCCTTAAAGCTGGCAACCCAGGCATCAAAGCCCGCATTCGCCACCGGCCGCATCGCCGGGTCGGGCGCAGAGGGCGCCACGGCATCAAAGCCGCCGGGGCCTCCGCAGGCGGCCAAGAGCCCGGTCGCCGCCGTTGAAATCATAAATCCGCGCCTGTTCAGCACTGCTCGCATCATCGGGTGTCTCCCCGTTTTGGTGACTGCTTCATTGCGGCCGATTCTAGCCGATCCCGCGCTCGCCCCCAAGGCCCAAGAACGCGCCCTGCGAACCCCCGCCCATCGCGCCGCCGCCTCGCAGAGTTTTCTGCATTTTCTTGCTGAAAATACTCAATCCCGCCCTCGCGGCCCCAACGCCGCTCGCCGTCCTCGGAACGCCGCGCGTGGCGGTGCGGGGTGGGCGGGCGGGAGCGCCGCCACGCGCGGCCTCACCCCTTCCAAGGCGCCTTGCGCTTGTCAAAAAACGCGGCAATCCCCTCACCCGCCTCGGCACTTTCCCAGCGCCGCACCAGCGCCTCCACGCTGGCCTCCACCTCCGCCTCCGAAGGCGCCGCGCCCAGCCGCAGCGCCAGCGCCTTGGCCTCCGCCACCGCGCCCGTCGCGCAATCCAGATAGGGCCGCACCTGCCGCTCCACCGCCGCATCCAGCGCCTCCTCCGGCACCGCCTCGCCCACCACGCCCAGCGTCACTGCCTCGGCCGCCCCGAAAATGCGGGCACTCATGAACACCCGCCGCGCCATCGCCTCGCCCATCCGCGCCAGCACATAAGGCCCGATGGTCGCCGGGATCAGCCCGAGCCGGGTTTCGGTAAAGCCGAACTTCGCGCCCTCCGCCGCCACCGCCACATCGCAAACGCAGGCCATGCCGACGCCCCCGCCAAAGGCGTTGCCGTGGATGCGCCCGATCACCGGCTTGGGGCAGACATTCACCGCCCCCAGCATCTCCGCCAGCCGCCACGCCTCCGCCGCGCGGGTCTCGCCATCGGCCGCCATCTGCTCCTGCATCCAGCCCAGATCACCGCCCGCGCAAAAGCTTCGGCCCTCGCCCGCCAGCACCACCACGCGCACCGCCTCATCCGCCCCCAGCCGCTCGATCCCCGCATGGATCTCGTCGATCAGCTCCGCCGAAAGCGCATTGTGCTTCTCCGCCCGCGTGAGCCAAAGAGTGGCCACGCCCCGCCCGTCGATCTCAAGTCTCGTGCAGCTCACCACACCCTCCCAAGTCGAAGAATTTTAACGAAAATTCTTCCCACCTCAAAAATCTTCGTGAAGATTTTTCTACCCCGCCCGCATCGCCCGCGCCATCGCGGCCGCCTCCTCCACCACGCCCATGTCGAGCCCCGTCTCATATCCAAGCTCAGCCAGCTGCCTTGCCACCGCCTCCGTCGCCACATTCCCCGCCGCGCCCGGCGCATAGGGGCAACCGCCCAGCCCGCCCACGGCGGCGTCGAACACCCGCAGCCCGCGCTCCAGCGCCACCTCGATGTTCTCCAGCGCTCGCCCGCTTGTATCGTGAAAATGCCCCGCCAGCCGCTCGGCAGGCACCTCGCCCAGCACCGCCGCCAGCATCGCATCCACCCGTTCCGGCACACCGCGCCCCAACGTTTCGCCAAGGCTCACCTCCACGCAGCCCATCCTCAGCAGCGCCCCCGCCACCTTGGCCACCGCGCCCGGGTCCACCTCGCCCTCGAACGGACAGTCCGTCACGACCGAAACATAGCCCCGCACCGGCACCCCATCCGCCCTGGCGGCCTCCAGCACCGGCCCGAACCGCTCCAGCGCCTCATCGACCGAGCAGTTCAGATTGGCGCGCGAAAACCCCTCGGTCGCGGCCCCGAACACCGCCACCCCGTCGCAGCCCGCCGCACGCGCCGCCTCGTAGCCCTTCATATTCGGCGTCAGCGCCCAGTAGCTCACCCGCTCCGTCCGCGCGATTCCGGCCATGACCTCCCCCGAGGATGCCATCTGCGGCACCCACTTCGGGCTGACGAAACTCGCCGCCTCGATCCGGTCGAACCCCGCGCGGCTCAGGCAATCCACCAGCGCCACCTTCTCGGCCACGCCGATCACCGCCTTCTCGTTCTGGAGCCCGTCGCGGGGGCCGACCTCGAAGATCTCCACAGCTACCATGGCGCGTAAAACTCCTCCTTGTAGAGCAAATCCGCCCCCTCCGGCGGCAGCGAGGCCTTGAACGCCTCCCGCCCCGAGACCCGCGCCCACCACGCCGCGAGGGCCGGATAATCCGCTACCGGCGCAAACCGCTGCCCCATGTACACCGCCTGCCCCACGGCCACATCCGCCGCCGAAAAGCCGCCATCCAGCAGCGTCTCGCGCCCTTCCAGCCGCCGGTTCAGCGCCTCGAAGCATTTGCCCAGCCGCGCCGCCTCCAGCTTCATCACCACCGGGCTGCGCATCGTGTCGTCGTAGAGCATGATGTGCTGTTGGGTGAGCGCCGCGAGATGCTGGCTGATCGTCTCGGCAAAATGAACCCAGATCAGCCACTCGGCCCGCTCCGGCGCGCCCGGCGCCCGGCCCAGCCCGGCCTCGGCGAAGCGCTCGCAGAGCAACTCCACGATCGCGCCCGATTCCCACCAGACATCTCCGTCGATCTCCAGCGCCGGAACCCGGCCCGCAGGGTTCAGCGCCAGGTAACCCGGCGCCCGCAGCGACTTGTCGAAGGGGTGGACCACCAGATCAAAGTCGATACCCAGCTCGTGCAGCAGCCAGAGCACCCGCATCGAGCGGGTCTGGTGACAGTGGTGCAGCCGGATCACCCGCCGCTCCTCGCAACCGCGATGCCAACCCGAAGGGCCAAAGAGCAGCCTGCCGCGGTCACGCCGCCCCCTCCTCAATCCGCACGATCAGGGCGCCGGCTTCCAATTGGTCGCCCGCCGCCACGCCCAGCTCCGCCACCACGCCGTCGCGCGGCGCGCGCATCACGTGCTCCATCTTCATCGCCTCCATCACTGCCAGCCGGTCGCCCGCCGCCACCATCTCGCCCTCGCGCACGTGGATAGAGCGGACGACCCCCGGCATCGGGGCCATCACCGCCCCCTCGCCTGCCGCCTCGCCAGCCGCCTCCAGCGGGTCGGGCAGGGCAAAGACCATCGGCTCCACGCCGAACACATGGACCTTGCCACCAATCACCTCGGCCCGCGCCGCCGCCGGGCGGCCATTCAGCACCCAGCCCTCCGGCCCGCGCCGGGCATCGACCTCGGCCCCGCCGATCTCTACCGCAAAGGCGCCGCCGCCCAGCGCCGCAACTCGGCCCTCGATCCGCTCGTCCCCGCGCAGCAACACGACCGGCCAGCTGAGCGGCGCCCAAAGCGCAAAGCCCTCGCCCGGTGCCGCATCGTTCAACCCCAGCGCCGCAAGCGCCGCCAGAGCCAGCAGCCCCGGCGCCTCGCAGGGCGCCACCAGCGCCTCCAATTCGCGCCCGATCAGCCCGGTCTCCACATCGCCGGAGCGGAAGGCCGCGTGGTCGATCAGCCGCCCGAGAAAGCCGAGGTTGGTGACAACCCCCGCCACCTCCGTCTCCGCCAGCCCCCGCGCCAGCGCCGCCCGCGCCTCATCGCGCGTGGCCCCGTGGCAGGTCAGCTTGGCGATCATCGGGTCATAATGCGGGCTGATCACATCGCCTTCCCGCACCCCGGTATCCACCCGCCCCGGCCCGAAGGCGAGCCGCTCCAACCGCCCCGTCGCGGGCAAAAACCCCGCCGGCACATCCTCGGCATAGAGCCGCGCTTCCATCGCATGACCCCGGATCGCCAGATCCTCCTGCGCACAGGGCAGAGCCTCGCCCGAGGCCACCCGGAGCTGCCACTCCACAAGGTCCACCCCGGTGATCTCCTCGCTCACCGGATGCTCCACCTGCAGCCGCGTGTTCATCTCCATGAACCAGAAGCCATCGGCCCTGAGCCCACCGGACCCATCGACGATAAACTCCACCGTCCCCGCGCCCTTGTAGCCGATCGCCTCCGCCGCCTTCACCGCGGCGCTGCCCATCGCCGCGCGCACCTCTTCGGTCATCCCCGGCGCGGGCGCCTCCTCGATCACCTTCTGGTGCCGCCGTTGCAGCGAGCAATCCCGCTCGAACAAGTGCACCGCCGTCTCGCCATCGCCAAAGACCTGCACCTCGATATGGCGTGGATGCTCAATGTATTTCTCGATCAACACGTCGCCGTTGCCGAAAGCCCCCAAGGCTTCCACCCGGGCCGACTCCAGCGCCTCCTCGAAGCCGTCCGGCCCGGCGACCAGCCGCATGCCCCGGCCCCCGCCGCCCGCGACGGCCTTGATCAGCACCGGGTAGCCGATCAGCGCCGCCTCGGCCTCTAGCCGCCCCGGGTCCTGCTCGGCGCCGTGGTAGCCCGGCACCACAGGCACGCCCGCCGCCTCCATCCGCGCCTTCGCGGCATCCTTCAGCCCCATCGCCCGGATGGCCTCCGCGCTCGGCCCGATGAAGGTCACGCCCGCCTTGTCCAACGCCGCCACGAACTCCGGGTTTTCGCTCAAAAAGCCATAGCCCGGATGCACGCCCTGCGCGCCGGTCGCCACCGCCGCGGCCACGACCTTGCCGATGTCGAGGTAACTCGCCGCCGAGGCCGCCGGCCCGATGCACACCGCCTCATCGGCCATCGCCACATGCCGCGCGCCCGCGTCGGCCTCGGAGAACACGGCCACCGTCTTCACCCCAAGCCTCCGGCAGGTGTCGATCACCCGGCAGGCGATCTCGCCCCTGTTCGCGATCAGGATCTTGTCAAACATCGCCCTCGCCCTCCCGCGCAAGGTATCGGTGCCGGTAGATGAAATTGGGCCGCTCGCCGGTGAGCAGGTAGAACCCCGCCACCACCGCCGCCACGGCCTCGCCCAGCGCCCAGAGCTGCCCGCCCCATGCGGTCTTCATGCCGGTGGCAAAATCCACGAGCACCATCGCGCAGGCGGTGATCCCGAGCCAGCCTCCCGGCGGCAGGCGAAAGAACAGCGCAGCGGCGGCAAGCAGAAAGGCCACCACCTCCACGCCCATCCAGACCCCGCCGAAGACGAAGGTCCACAGCACCAGTCGCCAGGCCGCCATGCCAAAGAGAAAGAGCACCACCGCATAGAGCGCCACGTTGAGCCGCCCCTGCGGATGCGCCGCAACCATCTCTCCGGTCACATGCACCCAGCGCTGCCCGCTCACCGGGTCACGCGCGCCATAGGTAAACTGCCCTTCGCGCGCCTCTTTGCCGTCTTCGCTCATGCCGTGCCTCCGCACCATCCTTGTCGTTTGCCGCCCCCATAGGCGCGGGCGTGGCCGCTGTCGATCATCCCCTGCGCCGCATCGCGCCCGTCGAGCGTCAGCCGCACCAGCACCCGGCCGTAGCGGTCCACCCCGCCCGGCTCCGCGCCCACGCGCCGCGCCGTCCAGAGACGCCAGCGCAGCGCCTGGGTGGCGCGCCATGCCGCCCAGCGCTCAGCCATGCACTCGCCCTTCACCTCGGGCGCATCCAGCCCTACGATCCGGCCACGCACCCGGCCTTCCTCGGGGCAGATCATCTTCACCGTGTCGCCATCCACCACGGCGGTCACCCGGCAGGTGCCGGCCTGCCGCGCGTAGCCGAAAGCCATGTCCACCAGCCCCGGCCCGGCCACCAGCAGGGCCGCCAGCATCGCCAGCCGCCAGCGCCACCGCCGCAAACGCCTCACATCCGGAACACGCCAAAGCGCGTCTCCTCGATGGGCGCATTCAGCGCGGCACGGAGGCTGAGCGCCAGAACCTCGCGGC
The DNA here is from genome assembly GCF_019801175.1 of Vannielia litorea. Lineage (NCBI taxonomy): Bacteria > Pseudomonadati > Pseudomonadota > Alphaproteobacteria > Rhodobacterales > Paracoccaceae > Vannielia > Vannielia litorea. The sequence goes on along the minus strand of NZ_JAHVJR010000001.1, from coordinate 950,088 downwards.
TCTTCCTCGGGTCTATGATCCCATCATCCCACAGCCGTGCGGACGCATAAAGCGGGTCCGACTGCTCCTCGAACTGGTCCAGCACCGGCTGCTTGAAGGCCGCCTCCTCCTCCTCGCTCCACGCGCCCCCGCCCCGCTCGATCGCATCGCGCTTCACCGTGGCCAGCACCCCCGCCGCCTGCGCGCCGCCCATTACTGAGATCCGCGAGGTCGGCCATGTCCAGAGGAACCGGGGCGAATAGGCGCGCCCGGCCATGCCGTAGTTGCCCGCTCCAAAGGAGCCACCCACCAGCAGGGTGATCTTGGGCACGCTCGTCGTCGCCACCGCCGTGACCATCTTGGCCCCGTGCCGCGCGATCCCCTCGTTCTCGTATTTCCGCCCGACCATGAAGCCGGTGATGTTCTGCAAGAACACCAAGGGGATCTTGCGCTGCGAGCACAGCTCCACGAAATGCGCCCCCTTCACTGCGCTCTCCGAAAACAGCACACCGTTGTTGGCCACAATCCCAACCGGCATCCCCTCCACATGGGCAAAGCCGCACACCAGCGTCTCGCCATACCGCGGCTTGAACTCGTCAAACCGCGAGCCGTCCACCACGCGGGCAATCACCTCCCGAATGTCCCAGGGCTGGCGCGGGTCTGCCGGGACGACCCCGAGTATCTCCTCCGGGTCATAAGCAGGCGCTTCTGCGGGCTGTAGGTCGGGACTTGGCCCAACACCTGCATATCCCTGCAGCGAGCCCACCGCCTCCCGCGCCAGCGCAAGCGCGTGAGCGTCATCCTCCGCCAGCATATCCGCCACGCCGGAGAGCCGCGTATGCACATCCCCGCCGCCCAGATCCTCGGCGCTCACCACCTCGCCCGTCGCCGCCTTCACCAGCGGCGGCCCGGCCAGAAAGATCGTGCCCTGCTCGCGCACGATGATGCTCACATCGCTCATCGCGGGCACATAGGCGCCCCCGGCAGTGCAGGAGCCCATAACCACCGCGATCTGCGCAATCCCCTTCGCACTCATCTGCGCCTGGTTGTAGAAAATCCGGCCAAAATGGTCGCGATCCGGAAAGACCTCATCCTGGTTCGGCAGGTTCGCCCCGCCGCTGTCCACTAGGTAAACGCAAGGCAGGCGGCACTGCTCGGCAATCTCCTGCGCCCGCAGGTGCTTCTTCACGCTCATCGGATAGTAGGTGCCGCCCTTCACCGTGGCGTCATTGGCCAGCACCATCACCTCGCGGCCCTTCACCCGGCCGACACCGGCGATCATCCCCGCCGCAGGGGCATCGCCGCCATACATCCCATGCGCTGCCGTGGCGCCCACCTCCAGAAACGGCGATCCTGGGTCGAGCAGCCCCGCCACCCTGTCGCGCGGCAGCATCTTGCCCCGGCTCACATGCCGCGCGCGGGATTTCTCGCCGCCGCCCAGCGCCGCCGCCTCCGCCGCCTCCCGCGCGCGGGCCAGCGCCGCCTCCGAGGCCGCCCGATTGGCGGCATAGTCCTCGGACTTCACGACAAGCTGTGATCTGATCTTCATTCCGTCTCCTCCGGCGCGGCCTCGGGGGCGGGCAGAAGCTGCCGGTGCATCAGCCACCGCAGCCTGAAGCCATACCGCGCCGCTCGCGCCACATCTGTCTGAAAGCTCGCGTTCACACCCGCGCCAATCGCCGCGCCCGCCAGCGGCACCACCTGCGCCGCCTTGCGCTTCAGCAGGTCGGTGCCAAGGCCCCGCGCCACCCGGTCGACCACCTTGTCGACCACCCAATCCGCGCCCTTCTCCAGCACGTAGCGCACCTCGGGGCTCTGCAATTCACGGGCCAGCTGGTTGACCTTGCCAAGGCTCTCCTTGCGCCCCTCCAGCCCGCGCACCGTGGCCAGCTCCAGCACCATGAGGCGAAAGACAAGCTCTTCCTCGCCCTCCCCCTCAAAGCCATAGGCCTGCCCCGTCGCCCGCACCGTGCGCGCCGCGAGGCTGATCGTCGCCGGAATATCCAGCGTCATCCCCAGCCCGCCAAACCAGCCCGCCGCCCCGCCAGAGGCCGCGCCAGTGCCCGCCGCCCAGCCCTGCACACGCAGCGCCGAGGCGTCGCAGGCGGCCAGATCGTTGGTGTCATGCAGCGCCGCGGGCAGCGTCCAGCCCGCGCCCCGGTCGGCCACCACCAGCGCGCGGCGCAGCAGCCCCGGCGGCACGAAGCGCCGCAGCAGCCCGCCAATCGGCGCCGTCGCCTTCTCGGCCCCGCGCCCGAGCCGCGAATACCGCTTCTGCTCATACTTCTTCTGCTCCGCCATCGCGGCAGCCAGCGCCGCCTCGAACCGGCGGTCACGGTCTGGGAGATCGCCCTTCTCGCTCACATGTTCCCCGCTTGCACCTGAAGCCACAGCGCCTGCCGCCCGGTCTCGACCATCAGGCAACTCAGCATCGCAGGCCCCTGCCCGGTGCCGCCACTCCATTGCGACCGAACGAAATCACACTTGGCATCGCGATAGGCGATCCACGCCCGCTGCATCTCCCGCAGCGTCTCCTCCGACGAGAGCAGCCCGTTCTGCGCCGTCGCCATATCCGCATCAAAGGCCTTCGCCCGCGCCATCGCTTCGCGGTAATGCGCGTTCAGCCGCCCGTCCCAATATTGCAACTCGGCATCGAGGCAGCCGTTCATCCCCATGGTCGAATGACCGCCTTCCATCCGCTCCATGCAAAGGTTTGCGCCCTGCCCGATACAGGCCTCGCGCTCCGCAAGCTCCGGCCCGTTCGCCTCGCATTGCTCCGGCACCGCAGGGTCAAACGGCACGTCCTGTGCAATCGCCGGTCCGGTCAGGGCCAGCATTGCTATCATCCACCTCATTTCGCCGCCTCCTTTCGCGCCGCAATCAACGCCTCGCCCGCGACCCTCAGCTTGCAGCCCGGGTCCGGCAAGCCACCAGAGCAGGCCTCCTCGGCCCGCGCCAGCATCGCGCCCGCCACATGCGCGGCGCAAGCCTCGTAGCTGCCCGCGTTCAGGCAATCGGCCAGCGCCGCCTCCACGCAGGCCCGGTCATCGTCGCCCGCCGCAAGGCAGGCGTCGAGCCGCGCCACGATGGCCTCATATGTGCCCGGTTGCTTGACGCTCACCTGTGCCTCCACGCTCGCCGTCATCAGGAGGAGGGCAATCGCCGCCCTCACACCGCCGCCATCAATTCACGCCCCACCAGCATCCGCCGGATCTCGCTGGTGCCCGCGCCGATTTCCATCAGCTTCGCATCCCTGAACAGCCGCGCCACCGGTGCATCGGCCATAAAGCCCGCGCCGCCCATCGCTTGCACCGCCTGATGCGCCTGCACCATCGCCTGCTCGCTGGCATACAGGCAGCAGGCCGCCGCATCCGCGCGCGTCACCTCGCCCCGGTCACAGGCCTTGGCCACCTCGTAAACGTAGGCGCGTGACGAGTTCAGTGCCACATACATGTCGGCGATCTTGCCCTGCATCAGTTGGAACGACCCAATCGGTTTCCCGAATTGTTTGCGCTCCGCCAGATAGGGCATCACCTCGTCGAGACAGGCGGCAATGATCCCCGGCCCGATGGCCGCCAGCACCACGCGCTCGTAGTCGAGGCCAGACATCAGCACCTTCACGCCGCCGCCCTCCTCGCCCAGCACGTTCTCGAACGGCACCTCAACGTCCTCGAACACCAGTTCTGCCGTGTTCGAGCCACGCATCCCCAGCTTGTCGAAGTGCTTGCTGGTGGAGAACCCAACCATCGATTTCTCGATCAGAAAGGCGGTGATCCCCTTCGAGCCCGCCTCTGGATCGGTCTTGGCATACACCACCAGCGTGTCCGCATCCGGCCCGTTGGTGATCCAGTATTTCGTGCCATTCAGACGGTAATGATCGTTCCGCTTCTCGGCTCGCAGCTTCATTGAAACCACGTCCGAGCCCGCGCCCGCCTCGCTCATCGCCAGCGCGCCCACGTGTTCGCCGCTCACCAGCCCCGGCAGATACTTCGCCTTCTGCTCTTCCGACCCGTTCAGCCGGATCTGGTTCACGCAGAGGTTGGAATGCGCGCCGTAAGAAAGCGAAACCGAGGCCGAGGCCCGCGCGATCTCTTCCACCGCGACCGCATGGGCGAGATAGCCCATCCCCGCGCCGCCAAACTCCTCCGGCACCGTCACGCCCAAGAGCCCCAGCTCGCCCAGCTCGCGCCACAGCTCGGCGGGGAACTCATTCTTCGCGTCCACCTCCGCCGCAATCGGGCGAATGCGCTCCTGCGCAAAGCGATGCACCATCTCGCGCAGCGCCTCCACCTCGTCGCCAAGGTCGAACTTCAGCTGTCCAGCAAACATACGCCTGCTCCTCCCATTTATTGAACAAGCGTTCAAATAGTAGAAGAGGCCGAAGCCGCGGTCAACGATTCCCGTCGCGCCAGATGAGCGGCTCTAGGCTTATCAAAAGCAGCCATCAGGACGCGCTTTCGAACCTTCAGCGGCTGTTGAATACGGTTGTCGCAGTGCCCGGCCCAAAACCACGCATCTCACCGTCCACTGCGTGAAACCTCACGCGGCTCCCCGGCGCCCCAAGCAGGCTAGCACCTTCTTCCGAGCCATAAACGCCAATGCGCTCATTGAAGTAGAGAGATATCGCCTCGTCAGAGATCTCGATCAGCGGGTCGGCCTCCGCTTGGGGCGCAACAATGCCGCCCATCACATCAGCCCCCAGCGCACCCTCTGCCCCGGAATCCGCCCGCCACGCGATGGTGGCTGCACGTACCGGCACGTGCACCTTGTCGCTCGCGCTCAGCGCACCGCGATGCGCCCAGCCGGTCTCTTCACCAGCTCGAACACGGCACCACGGCCCGTTTTCCACGCAAGCCTCCACCTCGGCGCTCTGCCGGGCGGCCAGCGTGCCGACCACCGCGTAATCGAGGCCGGGGCCAGCGCGCAACTCGAGATCGGCGGCAACGAAAGCGGGCGCGGCCACGCCCGGCACACCTGCGCCAAGGCTCAGTGCGGCAATCGTGCCGACCAGCAAGGTTTTCATGGCATGTCCCCTCTCGTCAGGCAGTGCGCGACCGGCCTAACCGCGCGCGCACCTCACATCCCAACCCGCCACTGCCGCCACAGGTTCCTCCAACCCACGCAAAAAGGGCGACCCGCGTGGGCCGCCCTCTCTTGCTCGTGCATCCCGCCGTATCAGCGGTAGATGTACACGATCGTCCGGTCGTCGCGCACCAACACGTCCTGACCGTTCACATTGAGGTAGGAGTACTCGCTCTCCGGGATCGAGTAGATCTCGACGTCCTCGGGGATACCGGCCCCCAGCACCACCTCACCATCAAGGTAGACCGGCGCAACCGGGTTCTCGGTCACATAGGTCACGGTGCGGGTCTCGGGCTCCGGCACAGCTTCGCTACCGGCATTCGCGCCAAGCACAACGCCTGCGGCAATCGCCGCCGGGCCGCCGATCAGCGCGCCAGCCAGCGCACCGCCGGTCACGGCACCAGCCGCGGCGCCCGCGCCCTCATTGCCGCCTTCCTTCATGTAGGTGACGGTGCGGGTGGTGGTGACCTTCGTCGCCTCGGTAGCCGAGCCGCTCAGGTAGCCACGGTGGGCCCAGCCGGTCTGGCCGTTGTAGGTGACCTGGCACCATGCGCCTTCTTCGATGCAGCCTTCCACTTCGGCCTGATCCATGCCGGCGATCACGCCGATCACTTCAAACTCGGGGCCGGGGCCGGCACGCAGGTTGAGGTCGGTCGTGGCGGTCGCCGGGGCGGCCAGAATGGGGGTCGCGGCCACGCACAGGGCGGCAGCACTGAGGGTGAGCTTCTTGAACATCTGGATATCTCCTGTTCGCTTTTTCCTTTGCCGGGTCCTCCGCAAGAGAGCCTCGCTGCCCGGCTGGTGTGGGGCGACAACAGGCGGGGCGGCCAGCCGGTTCCATCACGGATTTTCGCCGCAACCACAGCACGAAAAACCCAGCGGAATCCCGCCGTTAGCCATTTCAGCCCTGAAATGAAAGGTGATGAGCCTCAGCCCTCGCGGGCCTGAAACACCGCGCCCACCTCGGCCCGGATGATCCGCGCGATCAACTCGCAATCGGCAATCGAGAAGGTCAGCGGCAGGCGCATGTCCATCAGCCCCGACAGCACCCCATCGGTCTGCCGCAGCTCCGGGCTGGCCGCATAGCGCCAATGAGCGTAGCGGGAGGTAAAGCCCACCGGCTCCGCCCCGCCAAACCACTTCAACTCCACGCCCCGCTTCAGGCAGCGCTCCAGCACCTCGCCCACGGCCCCGGCACTCCAGTCCTTCAGCAGAAACTGGATCGAGGAGCCAACGAAGCTCTCTTGCTCCGGCCGTTCCACCACCGTCAGCCCCGGCGTGCCACGAATGCCCGTCTCTACCGCCCGATACCGCTCATTCCACCGCGCAATCTGGCGCGGCAGTTCGGCAAGCTGGGGCCGCAGGATCGCCGCCCGAAGGTTGTCCATCCGCCCCGAGATGTTGGGCGTCTCCATCCGGTGCCGCGCAAACACCTCCGCCCCCGGCGCCGCCGTGTGACGCTCGTAGAGCATGTAGGAGCCAGAGAGCAGCACCGCCTTGGCCGCGATGTCCTCGTCATCCGTCACCAGCAAGCCGCCCTCGCCGGAGTTCATATGCTTGTAGGTCTGGGTCGAGTAACAGGCCACCGCGCCGTGCCGCCCGCTCTGCACCCCCTCCCATGTGGCCCCCATGGTATGGGCGCAATCTTCGACCACGGTCACATTTGCCGCGTCGCAAATCTCCATCAGCCGGCCCATGTCGCAGATATGCCCGCGCATGTGCGACAGCAGCAGCACCTCCGCCTGCCCCGCCTTCGCCTCCAGATCGTCGAGGTCAATCACCAGCCCGTCCGTCACCTCCACAAACACCGGCTCCGCCCCCAGCGCCGCAATCGCGCCCGGCACCGGGGCCAGCGTGAAGGCGTTGGTCAGCACGCGGTCCCCAGGCTTCACCCCCACCGCCCGCAGCGCCAGCCCGATTGCCGATCCGCCGCTCGCCGTGGCAAGGCAGTATTTCGACCCGACAAAGGCAGCAAACTCCTGCTCCAGCAGCGCAACCTCGCCGGTCTCCCCGGGGGTCAGGTTGTAACGGTGCAGCCGCCCATGCCCGAGCACCGCCATCGCGGCATCGAGCGAAGCCTGCGGCAGCGGCTCCTGCTGGGTGAAATTTCCGGTAAAGACTTCGCTCATGGCCGCACCCTGCTCCGCCGCTGCCTGCCCGTCAATCGGCTGTCAATCGGCCAGCAGCCGCCCCGCCAGCGCTGGCAGGTCGTCGAAATGATCCAGCAGCGCCTCCGGCTCCAGCGCCTCCACGCCCCGCCCATCGGGACCGAAGGTGACAAGCACGCAAGGAATGCCCGCCGCCCGCGCCGTCTCCCGATCGGTCTCGGTATCGCCAATCAGAATGCCCCGCGTCCCCCCGGCCCGCTCCACGGCGGCAAAATAGGGCGCCGGGTCGGGCTTGCGCACGGGCAGCGTATCGGCCGCCACCACCGCGCCGAACATCTCCCGCACGCCAAGGCGGCCCAGCAGCTTCTCGGTCTGCGCGCCCGGCTTGTTGGTGCAGACAGACACCGCATACCCCGCCCCGCGCAGGGCCTCCACCGCTTCCACCGCACCGGGATAAAGCTGCGTATGCACATCGATATTGGCGTCATAATGCGCGACCAACGGGGCAAAATCCGCCTCGACCCAATCCGCCGCCTCCGCGCCCACACCGGCCCGCTCGAACCCGAGCGACAGCATCCGCCGCCCGCCACGAAAGGCCCACCGCGCATCGGCCAGCGGGTCCAGCAACTCGCCCATCCCCCGCGCGACAAAGCAGGCATTGGCCGCCGCGATCAGGTCCTTGCTGGTGTCCGCCAGCGTTCCGTCGAGGTCGAAAACCACCGTTTTCATGGCGCTCCCCTGTCACAATCCGTCACCACATGTGACCCACCAGCCCCTTGCCACCCTGCACCATGCGGGTAGAACGGGGCCAAGTGCTCCGGGTATAACCGGAGTTGAGCAGAACAAAAGGGGCAGCGGGCCATGAGCACCAGCCTGATCATCCTCGCTGCGGGGCAAGGCACCCGCATGCAGTCGGACATGCCGAAGGTCCTGCACCGGGTCGCCCACGCGCCTCTGCTGGCCCATGCCATGCACGCAGGCTCCGCGCTGGAGCCCGCCCGCATGGTCGTGGTCGCAGGTCACGGCGCCGAAGCGGTCGAGGCCGCCGTGGCCGAGATCGACGAGGCCGCGCATGTCGTCATTCAGGAAGACCGCCTCGGCACCGGCCACGCCGTGCTGCAAGCCCGCGAGGCGCTTTCCGGCGCCGAGGGCAATGCCATCGTCCTCTACGGCGACACCCCCTTCATCCGCCCCGAGACATTGCAAGCCATGCTGGAGGCCCGCGCGACCCACGCCGTCGTCGTCCTCGGCTTCGAGCCTGCCGATCCCGCCCGCTACGGCCGCCTCTTCATGGACGGCGACAGCCTAGAGGCCATCATCGAATACAAGGACGCGACCGAGGCACAGCGCGCCATCCCCCTCTGCAACTCCGGCGTCATCTGCGCCGATGCCACCACGCTCTTTTCGCTGCTCGACGATGTCACCAACGACAACGCCTCCGGCGAGTATTACCTCACCGACATCGTCTCCATCGCCCGCTCTCGCGGCCTTTCCTGCGGCGTGGTCCGCTGCGACGAGGCCGAGACCATGGGCGTCAACTCCCGCGCCGATCTCGCCGCCGCAGAGGCCGCCTTCCAGCAGGCCAAACGCACCGAGGCGCTGGAGAACGGCGTCACCCTGACCGCGCCCGAAACCGTCCACTTCGCGTGGGACACATGGATCGGCCGCGACGCCACAATCGAGCCCTACGTCGTCTTCGGCCCCGGTGTCACCGTCGAAACAGGCGCCGAAATCCGCGCCTTCTCCCACCTCGAAGGCTGCCACGTGAGCCAGGGCGCCCAGGTCGGCCCTTATGCCCGCCTCCGCCCCGGCGCCGAGCTCGCCAACAACGCCAAGGTCGGCAACTTCTGCGAGGTCAAGAACGCCGAGATCGGCGAAGGCGCCAAGGTGAACCACCTTTCCTATATCGGCGACGCCAGCATCGGCGAGGCCGCCAACATCGGCGCGGGCACGATCACCTGCAACTACGATGGCGTCTTCAAGCACCGCACCGAGGTCGGCGCCCGCGCCTTCATCGGCTCCAACACCATGCTCGTCGCCCCCGTGACCGTTGGCACCGAGGCGCTCACCGCCTCCGGCTCCGTCATCACAGAGAACGTCCCCGATGGCGCTCTCGCCGTCGCCCGTGGGCGGCAAACCAACAAACCGGGCCTCGCCCGCAAACTGATGGACAGGCTCCGCGCCGCCAAGGCAGCAAAGAAAGAGGCCAAGTAGATGTGTGGAATCGTCGGCGTTCTCGGCAACCATGAAGCCGCCCCCCTTCTCGTCGAGGCCCTCAAACGGCTGGAATATCGCGGCTATGACAGCGCGGGCATCGCCACCGTGAATGGCGAGGCCCTCGACCGCCGCCGCGCGGTCGGCAAGCTGGTCAACCTCTCCGACCTGCTGGTGCACGAGCCGCTCCCCGGCAAGGCCGGCATCGGCCACACCCGCTGGGCCACCCACGGCGCCGCCAACGAGACCAACGCCCACCCGCACCGCTGCGGCCCGGTCGCCGTCGTCCACAACGGCATCGTCGAGAACTTCCGCGAACTCCGCGAGGAACTGGCCGGCCACGGCCTCAAGACGGTCACCGAAACTGACACCGAGGTCGTCGCCCTGCTCACCGAGCATTACCTCGCTCAAGGCCTCGCCCCGCGCGACGCCTGCGAGCAGGTCATTGCCCGCCTCACCGGCGCCTTCGCGCTCTGCTTCCTCTTCGAGGGCGAAGACAACCTGCTCATCGCCGCCCGCAAAGGCTCTCCGCTCGCCATCGGCCACGGGCAAGGCGAGGTCTTCGTCGGCTCCGACGCCATCGCGCTCGCGCCCATGACCGACAAGATCACCTACCTCGAAGAGGGTGACTGGGCCGTGCTCACCCGCGAAAGCGTCGAGATCTTCGACGCCCAGAACAACCTTGCCAACCGCCCGGTCAAAACCGTCACCATCGACGCAGCCCAGATCGACAAGGGCGGCCACAAGCACTTCATGGCCAAGGAAATCGCCGAGCAGCCCACCGTGCTGGGCGAGGCGCTCTCCTACTACCTGACCGATACAGGCATCGCCCTGCCCGAGCCGGGCCTCGACTTCACCAAGTTCGACCGCCTCACCATGGTCGCATGCGGCACCGCCTTCTATGCCTGCCTCACCGCCAAATACTGGTTCGAGCAGATCGCCCGCCTCCCCGTCGAGGTCGATATCGCCTCCGAATTCCGCTACCGCGAACCGCCGATCCCGGCGAACACTCTCGCCCTCTTTGTCAGCCAGTCCGGCGAAACCGCCGACACGCTCGCCGCCCTGCGCTACTGCGAAGACAAGGCGATGATCGCCTCCGTGGTCAACGTCCCCGAGTCCTCCATCGCCCGCGCCTCCGACATCGCCCTGCCGATCCTCGCAGGCGCCGAGATCGGCGTGGCCTCCACCAAGGCCTTCACCTGCCAGCTCACCGTGCTCTTCCTGCTCGCCCTAAAAGCGGGCCTCGACCGCGGCACGCTCACGCCCGAAGAGGCGCAGGACCACCTCACCCAGCTCAAGGCCCTCCCTGGCCTGTTCAACGCCGCCCTCGCCGCCTCGCCGGAGATGGAAGCCACGGCACAAAAGCTGGCCGAAGCCCGCGATATCCTCTTCCTCGGCCGCGGCGCACTCTACCCGCTCGCCATGGAGGGCGCCCTGAAACTCAAGGAAATCAGCTACATCCACGCCGAAGGCTATGCCTCCGGTGAGCTGAAGCACGGCCCCATCGCCCTGATCGACCAGCACACGCCGGTGGTCTTCATGGCCCCGTCAGACGGCCTCTTCGACAAGACCGTGTCCAACATGCAAGAGGTCATGGCCCGCGCCGGCAAGGTCGTCCTTGTCACCGATGCCCGCGGTGCCAAGACCGCCGCCGAGGGCACATGGCGCCAGATCATCCTCCCCGAGGTCTCCCCGGCGCTCGCCCCCATCCTCTACGCCCTGCCCGCGCAGCTGCTCGCCTACCATACGGCGGTCGCCAAAGGCACAGATGTGGACCAGCCCCGCAACCTCGCCAAATCGGTGACGGTGGAATAGAGCCACCGCCCAATGACACTGGAAGACGCCCTCACAGTCCTCCGCGCCCTCGCCGAGCCGGGCCGCGCCGAGGGCATGGCCGCCTATCACAAGCAGAGCCGCGAGGTCATCGGCATCTCCAACCCGGCGCTGAACGAGCTCACCACCGACTGGCGCCGCAGCCTGTCAGTCCCTGAGCGCGTGGCCCTCGCCGAAGCCCTCTGGCAAACCGATATCTTCGAGGCCCGCATCGCCGCCGCCAAGCTCCTCACCCAGGCCCGCCTGCGCCCGGATACCGAGGCCTGGGCGCTGATCCAGAGCTGGTTGCCCGATCTCGACAGCTGGGCCATCGCCGACCACGCCATGATGGCCGGGCAAAAGCGCCTCATGGCCGACCTCTCCCGCATGGACACCATCGAAGCCTGGACCACGAGCGATAGCTTCTGGACCCGCCGCGCCGCCCTCACCGTCACCCTTCCGCTGGCCAAAAAGAACAACCCGAACGCCGCCGAGGCGCAGGCCCGCGCCCGCGTGCTCACATGGGCAGAGGGCTACGTCACCGACCCGGAATGGTTCATCCAGAAAGCCGTCGCCTGGTGGCTCCGCGACCTCTCCAAGCATGATGCCGAAGCCACCCGCCGCTTCCTCGCCGGTCCCGGCCAAGGCCTCAAACCCTTCGCCCAACGCGAAGCTGCCAAGCACCTCTGACCGCGGTCAACGCCCCGCAGCAGCTCATTTTCTTGCTACAAATATCTCCGGGGGTGTGGGGGCAGCGCCCCCACTCCGACATTAGTCAAACGCCACCGTGTTGACGCCTGTAAGGACGGCGCTACCCCGCCGACCCCGCATAAACCACCAGCTCCGGCAGCCCGGTCAGCGGCGCGCCAAGCACCTGGAACGCCGGCAAAGAAACCCGCGTGCCCGATCCCGCCTCGCCGCCCGAAGGCCGCAGCTCGACCTGCACCGAATTGCCATTGCCCGGATACACCAGCCGCCCGGCCTGCGCCGTGGTCACCAGCGGCGTCTCCGCCCAAAAGCCCGGGTCCGTCGGGTCGCCCAGCGAGGCAATCGTCGTGCCCAGCTCGCGCTCAGCGGCCACCGGCGCGGCGGCAGCGGCCTGCTTCTCTTCCTCAGTCGTGGTGTCGAACTGCGCCGCCGTGCGGGCATTCTCCGGCGGCGGCGGTGCGGCGGCGGCCACCGGCGCCACGCTCTCGCGCGGCTCTTCAGCCCCGCCCGCAGCCCCGGCCTTTGGTTTCATCGCAAACGGCCCTTCGGCGCAGCCCGCCAACAGCGCGGCCAATGCCGCCATTCCCACAAAACCCTTCATCGCCTGCACCATCCTGCTCCTTGCCACCTTGGTCGGACGTGCCGCAATTCACCTTGCCGCCTCGCCCCTTACGGCCTAGCTATATCCCATGCAAACGCCCCTGATCGACCCCTTCCAGCGCCCGATCACCTATTTGCGGGTCTCCGTGACCGACCGCTGCGATTTCCGCTGCGTCTATTGCATGTCCGAGAACATGACCTTTCTGCCCAAGAAGGAGCTGCTCACGCTCGAAGAGCTCGATGCTGCCTGCACCGGCTTCATCGGCCTCGGCGTCCGCAAGCTGCGCATCACCGGCGGAGAACCGCTGGTGCGCAAAGGCATCATGACCTTCTTCGAGGGGATGACCCGCCATCTGGAGTCCGGCGCGCTCGATGAGCTGACCCTCACCACCAACGGCTCCCAACTGGAGCGCTTCGCGCCCCAACTCGCCGCGGCGGGCGTCAAGCGGATCAACGTCTCCATCGACACGCTGGATGAAGAGAAGTTCGCCCGCGTCACCCGCTGGGGCCGCCTGCCCCAAGTGCTGCGCGGGCTCGATGCCGCCCAAACCGCGGGCCTCCGGGTCAAGCTTAACGCTGTCGCTCTCAAGGGCTTCAACGAAGATGAGCTCTTTACCCTCACCGAGTTCTGCGCCGCCCGCGACATGGACCTGACATGGATCGAGGTCATGCCGATGGGCGACCTCGGCAACGAAGACCGCATCGGCCAATACTGGTCGCTCAAGGATCTCCGCGCCAAGCTGGCCGAACAGTACACTCTGATCGACCTCACCGAGCGCACCGGCGGCCCCGCCCGCTACGTCCAGCTTCAGGAAACCGGCCAGAAGATCGGTTTCATCACGCCGCTGACCCACAATTTCTGCGAAAGCTGCAACCGCGTCCGCATGACCTGCACCGGCGAGCTCTACATGTGCCTCGGGCAAGAAGACCGCGCCGACCTCCGCGCCCCCCTCCGCCAATACGGCCCCGGCCCCGAGTTCGAAGACGCTATCCGCGCCGCCATCGCCCTCAAACCCAAGGGCCACGACTTCGACTATTCCCGCCAGACGGTCGAAGGCCAGGTCTCCCGCCACATGAGCCACACCGGGGGCTGAGAAGAAGTCAGTCGGCGCCGTGCAGCGCCGACCCGCGGGGCGGCGCCTGCAACGCATGTGTGTGCCACTTTATGGTGCTGTGTTAGCTCGACCATCGTGGTCGGCACTGCCTTCGCCAAAGCGCCGCCCCGGGGGGCGGGTCGGCGCTGCACGGCGCCTTCGGCTTGATTCCGTGCCGTTTCGCGGGAGGCAATGGCGGCTCTGAGCCGACCTAAGCCCACTCCGCCCCAAGATCATGCCGCGCCCGGTCGATCCAATGCTCCGCCAGCCAAGGCGTCGGCTTGCAGTAGCGCAGCCACGAGCTGGAATAGCCCTCCACCGCTTCATGCATCTTCGGGTGCCCGTGAAAGCACACCACCTTCGCCGCTTCCGGCAGCTTGGCCGGAACCAGCCAGTTCTTCGGCGGCAGCCCGAGGCAATCGTGCTTGAAGCTTACCACCTCGTCGCCGGGCAGATAGGCAAATTCGCCTCTCTCCTGCGCCAGCGTTGATGTATACCGCTGCTCGCTGCCCCGCGCCTTCTCCACTTGGCGCTTCGCATCGCCTGCCAGCACCTCGTAGAGCCAGCCGTGCAGCGCCGGATCGAAGCGGAACACCGAGCCGTGGCCGGTCTTCCGGCCCCGCCGTGCCTCCACCCAATCGGCCCGCATCGCCACCTTGCCGGGGGCGAAGTTCAGCAAGCCATCCAAAGATCCCGTCACCACCACGTCCAGATCGAAGCCCAGCAACGGCCCGTCCAAGTCGGGGATCAACCCGGGCCGGAACAGCGACACCTTCCGCATCGCCCCCTGGCGGTTGGCCACGGCCAGCGCCGCATCCATTTCGGCCAGAAACGGCTCCACCGGCAGGTCCAGCACCTCCACATCGGGGTGCAGCCCGCCGCGCTCCTCGGTCATGCAGAAGAACCGCACATCGTCGCTCAAATGGCGCCGCGCCCCGCTATAGAGCCGGTTCACGTATTCAGGGCCAAAGAGCGTGCCCCATTTGATGCAGATGACATTGGCAACCATGGCGCTGCCCTATCCGGCTCAGGCGTACTTGGCCAGCAGCTTCTCACGCACCGAGGGGCTGACGAACTTCGAGATGTCCCCCCCCAGCCGCGCGATCTCCTTCACCAGCTTGGAGGCAATCGCCTGCCGCTCCGCGCTGGCCATCAGGAAGACCGTCTCGATGCTGTCGTCAAGCTGCCGGTTCATGCCAACCATCTGATATTCATACTCGAAATCGGCCACGGCCCGCAGCCCGCGCACGATCAGCCCGGCGCCCACGTCGCGGGCGCAGTCGATCAGCAGGTTCTCGAACGGATGCACCACGATCTCGCAACCGGTGCGCTCGGCAATCGCGCGGCACTCGTCGCCCACCATCGCTTCGCGCTCTTCAAGGTCAAACAGCGGCCCCTTGTCGCGATTGATCGCAACGCCGATCACCAGCCTGTCCACCAGCGCGGTGGCCCGGGTGATGATGTCGATATGGCCAAGCGTTACCGGGTCGAACGTGCCCGGATAAAGCCCCACGCGCATGGCTGTCCCTCCCTCGCGCCTCGGATCGGCGGCAGAAAACACCAGTGGCCTGCGGGGAGCAAGGCGAAACCGGGAGCGCGGCGCAACATTCTTGCGTGGCATCCGGCAGCCTTCACAACGCGTCCCCGCCCGTAGAGCGCGCCTTTACGGCGCACCAAGCCGAGCGCAGCCCAAAACCCAACCCCAAGCCGGCCGGGCTCAATGCCCCATGATCATCCCTTCGAGCGCGTTCTTCTCCATCGCCAGTTCCGAGAGCCGCGCCTTGACCACGTCACCGATCGAGATCAATCCGATCATCTCTTCGCCCTCCAGCACCGGCATGTGGCGAAACCGGCCCTCGGTCATCTTCTCCAGCACGCTCAGCGCCGTCTCCTCCTTGGAGCAGGTCACCAGCTTCGAGGTCATCAGGTCATCCACCGTGTCGCTCAGGCAGCCCGGCCCGCGCCGCCCCAGCTCGCGCACAATGTCGCGCTCCGAGAGGATGCCCTGTGCCGTCTTCCCATCCGCCGAAACGATCACCGAGCCGATCCGCTTTTCCGAGAGCAGGCGAGCCGCATCGGCGACAGAGCTTCCGGGCTTCACACAGAGCACGCCGCCTTCGCCCTTGTCCTTGAGAATCTGTTGCACAAGCATGGCTTACCTCCGACTTTGCCCGTTCAAGTTGAGGGTCGCGCCAGCCGGGGCGCTCTGTCAAGCTTCCGCTTCGAGCCGCTCCACCTCTGCGCGGAGCCCCTCGCACAGGAGTTCCGCAAAGCGGCTCATCCGGCGCACGCGGCGATCGTCGGCATGGCGCACCAGCCAGAAGGTCCGGCGCAGCGCCACATCCTCGGGCAGCACCCGCTCCACGCGGCCCGCGTTGCCAAGCGCAAAACCATGCACAACCCCGATCCCCTTGCCCTGCCGGACCCATGCAAACTGCACCGAGACCGAGTTGGAGGCGAGCTGCACCTTCTCCAGCCCCAACTCGCCAAGGTAATCCAGCTCCTTGTCGAAGATCATGTCGGGGATGTAGCCCACCAGCCGCTTGCCCCGCAGGTCTTCGAGCCGCTCGATCGGGTTGCCCTTCAGCCAGCGGCGATGGGCTGCAAGATAAAGGTGATAGTCGGTGATCTTCTGCACCGTCAGCCGCCCGGCGGTCGGGCGCGAGACGGCAATCGCCATGTCGGCCTCCCGGCGATTGAGGTTGAAGACCCGCGGCAGCGATACGATCTGCACCTCCAGCTCCGGATGGGCATCGCAAATCCGCGCCACCACTTGCGGCAGCAGGAAGTTGGCACAGCCATCGGGCGCGCCCACCCGGATCGCGCCGGTCAGCCTGTCTTCCTGCCCGCGCACCGCGTCCTCGGCGGTGAGCATTGCCTGCTCCAGCTCCTCGGCATGCGGCATCAGCCGCTCACCCGCCTCGCTCGGTGCATAGCCTTGCGGTGATTTCAGGAACAGCGGCGCCCCAAGGCTCTCCTCCAGCCGCTGCACCCGCCGCCCCACCGTGGCCGGGTCCAGCTTCAGCGCCGTGCCCGCGCCAGAGAGGCTGCCCTCCCGCGCCACAGCGATGAAAATCCGCATGTCATCCCACGAGAAGGCCATTCAGGTACCTGCATTAATGCAAAACGTCTTTGTCAAACTGCCGCTTCTACCGGAGGAAATGCAAGAGTAGGATCCGCCCGAGCCAGAAAACAGGAGGAGTTCCGCCATGAGCACCCAGATCGGACATTTCATCGACGGCAAGCACAGCGCTGGCCAGTCCGGCCGCAGCGCCGACATCTTCAACCCCGCCACCGGCGAGGTGCAGGACAGCGTCGCACTGGCCTCCAAGTCCGAGGTCGATGACGCCGTCGCCCGCGCCGCGGAAGCCCAGAAAGCCTGGGGCGCCACCAACCCGCAGCGCCGCGCCCGGGTGATGATGAAGTTCGGCGCCCTGATCAACGAGCACATGGAAGAGCTGGCCGAGCTGGTCGCCCGCGAGCATGGCAAGACCATCCCCGACGCCAAGGGCGATGTGCAGCGCGGTCTCGAGTTCGTCGAGGTCTGCATGGGCGCGCCCCACATGCTGAAGGGCGAATACACCGATGACGGCGGCCCCGGCATCGACCTCTATTCCATGCGCCAGCCCCTCGGCGTTGTGGCCGGCATCACCCCCTTCAACTTCCCCGCGATGATCCCGCTGTGGAAGATGGCCGGCTCCCTCGTCTGCGGCAACGCCATGATCCTCAAACCCTCCGAGCGCGTGCCGTCGACAGCGATGCGCCTCGCCGAGCTGCTGCAAGAGGCCGGCCTGCCCGATGGCGTGCTGCAAGTGGTGAACGGCGACAAGGAGGCGGTAGACGCCCTGCTGGATAACGAAACCATCCAGGCCGTGGCCTTCGTCGGCTCCACGCCGATCGCCCAGTACATCTACAGCCGCGCCACCGCCAACGGCAAACGCGCCCAGTGTTTCGGCGGCGCCAAGAACCACATGATCGTCATGCCCGACGCCGACATGGACAAGGCCGCCGACGCGCTGGTCGGTGCAGCCTACGGCGCCGCAGGCGAGCGCTGCATGGCCATCTCCGTCGCCGTGCCGGTGGGTGAAAAGACCGCCGACACCCTGATCGAAAAGCTGATGCCCCGCATCGAGGCGCTCAAGGTCGGCCCCTACACCTCCGAGAACGATGTCGACTATGGCCCGGTCATCACCGCCGCCGCCAAGGAGCGCATTCTCGGGCTGGTCAACTCCGGCGTCGAGCAAGGCGCCGAACTGGTGGTCGATGGCCGCGACTTCTCGCTGCAAGGCTATGAAGAGGGCTTCTTCGTCGGCCCCCACCTCTTCGACCGGGTGACGCCGGAGATGGACATCTACAAGGAAGAGATCTTCGGCCCCGTCCTCACCCAGGTCCGCACCGAGAGCTACGAAGAGGCCCTCAAGCTGACGATGGACAACCCCTACGGCAACGGCACTGCGATCTACACCGCAGACGGCGACACCGCCCGCGACTTCGCCCACCGGGTCAACGTCGGCATGGTCGGCATCAACTTCCCGATCCCGGTGCCGCTCAGCTACCACACCTTCGGCGGCTGGAAGAAATCCGGCTTCGGCGACCTCAACCAATACGGCCCCGACGCCTTCCGCTTCTACACCCGCACCAAAACGGTCACCGCCCGCTGGTTCTCGGGCATCAAGGAAGGCGGCGAATTCGCCTTCAAACAGATGGACTAAGCCGGGCGTCACTCCGAGACCAAACAGAAAGGACCGGGCCCCCTGCCCGGTCCTTTTTCTGTCTCACGACCCCTTGTTCAGATGCGCGTCAAAATCCACATGGGCGCGGCCGGGCAGACAGAACTCCAAAATCTCGCGCCGGCCCGCCTCGGTCGTCATCTGATCCAACCCGAAAACCCTCACATGCTCAGGCCAAGCCGCAGCGGTCTCATCGAGCTGGGCATAGTAGAGGTCATAGTAGCGGCAAATGTAGTCTTCCAGCGCACTCCCCTGCGGAAGCTCGAACGCCGGAAAGTTTTTGTCCCAAACAAGATCCGTCTCCCAGGCCTTCTGCGGGGCGGGCTGACTTGCAGCGAGCCGCACACTTTGGGCAAAGGCCAGACAGGCGACTTTTTTGCCGAGCCTGCTAGTTCATTGGGTCGAAAACAGTTTCCATCCGTCACGCGTCAGCTGCATGAGGGAACCCCGCATCGAACCACACGTCTCCCCACCCTCAAAGGTTGGAGAACCCTTAGGGATTTTCACAACCGCCTCACACGCGCCGGACCGAAGACCGCCTGACCCTACTGACTTTCCACATGAAGGCTCTCGCGGCGCGGCGCATAATGTCCACTCTTCAGGCCGATCGCGGCACGCATCAAGCCCGTTGCCATCCCAAGCTTGAAACCCGCATTCACAAGCGCCTTGCGCCCACGCACCGGCACCGTCAGCAGATTTATGAAGACGTCGATCAACCGCTGAGCCACCCTGATCCAAGTCTTTAACGGGCTGTGCTTGCGGATCATCACGTCATTGCTCGCCTGGTCTCGCGCACGGCCGGCGTAGTATGAAAGGGTCAGACGCTTCTGTGGCAGTGTTTCACACACCCGGGCAGAGGGGACCCAGCCGATCCGGGCGCCCGCACCGCGCATCTGTCGGCTGAACCGCGTATCGCTGCCGCCAGTATACCGCAGCGCATCGTCAAACCTCAGCCCGTTCGCACGCACCGCGTCAAGTCGAACGCACCAGTTGTTTGTGTAGATGTCGAGTTTAGTATCTTTTGCCGCCACGACACCGGCCTCACGCCGAACGTTTCGCTTGAGCGAGCGTTCCGTCTTGTGCAGGAACACCGCCTCCTGCATCGGGCTCAACTGATCGGCGGGCCGCTCAAACTCGACCGGCCCACCGCAAAGGTCCAAGTCTCGGGCCTGCATCGCTGAAATCAGGTTCACCAGCCAATCCCGCCGCACGACTTCGTCGTCATCCACAAAGGTCAGAAAGTCGAAGCCCTGATCCAGCGCGGCAGTCAGAACGCGATTGCGCGCGAACGGAATTCCCTTTTTGGGCTCGAGCATCAATTGAACCGGCTCGGGCACCTCGCTCCGGAAGTTGTCCACAACATCGGAAATCGTGCTCTCGTCATCGTTCTCACAGAAAACGAACTCGATGGCAGCCCCTTCCGGCCGCTCCATGCTCGCAAAGCTGTCCAGTAGACACTTGAGACCTTCAGGCCGTCGGCGCGTGATCGCGCCCACTGCAATACGCAAGTCGAACCCCCTACAAATAGCGTACTTTCAAGGGCGAGGATGGTGACCCTGATGGCGTACCATGCCCGCTGGCTGCACCTCGCAACTGGATCAACTCTTAGTGGAGGGCCCCCCGGCGATCAACCAATCCGGCTGTCACGGCCCCGTGCGGGAGGCAAGTCTCCGCTGAAATATCGCGAGCCGCCGGCGAGGTTCCACAGGGCCTTCGCCGCTGGACTTTCCTTGACCCGCCAGTCAAAACCCCCTGACCGCTCAAGGACCGCCAATGCCACTCACTTACCGCATCTTCCCTGACATAGGCCTCGTCTACGTTCGCTACGAGGGCCACGCCGGCATCCCCGAAACGATGGAAACCTTCGGCCGCTACATGTCCGATCCGGGCTTCCGCCCCGGGCAGAAGCAGCTCGTTGACCTCTCCGCCGTCACCAGCTGGGACAAGGATTACGCCGCCCTCCTCGGCATTCAGGCCAAGAAGGCCGAGGCCTTCCTGCGCGGGCCGGAAACCATCATGGTCTATTACGCCCCGACCCCGCAGACCGCCGAGATGGCGCGGCTCATCATGCGCAGCTGGGAAGACCTCGATGCCATCGTGCCGATCCTGCAGGATACCGAGCGCGGCACCCTCGAGGTGCTGGGCCTCTCCGAAACGAGCTTCGACGCGCTGGCCCGCCGCCCGGTCTGACAGCGCGCCCCCCGCGCGGAACCCCCGGCCAGACACCGGCGTTACTCCTTCAACCGAAAGGAAACGCCATGATCCGCACTGCCTTCACCCTCTGCGCCACGCTCGCCGCTGCGCCCCTCGCGGCCCAGAGCTTCCAGAGCCCCGATTGCCCCACCGGCTCGACCCGCACCGGAAACGAGTGCACCGCGCCGAACGGCATCGTGACCCAGCGCTTCGTCCTGCCCCAGATCACCGACGAGGCCGACGATGGCCGCGTGGTCTACAACCTGTCGTCCGACAGCCCCTCCGGTCTCCGCTCGACCGGCGAGAGTGATCGCGTGGTGATCCGCGAAAACTCCCTCTTCGTCACCGATCTCGACGCCGACCTCACCGTCATCGCGGACTAACAGCCGATGGCCCGCCCAATGGGGCGGGCCGCCGCTTGTACCGGATAGCGCGCCCCTCAGGCCGCGACCTTCCCTTTCGCCAAAGCCATGTAGACCGCGCCGCCAAGCCCTGCGCCGATCAGCCAAGCGTAACCCGACAACACCGCCAGAAACGGCACCCAAACGGTAGCCACCGAGAACACCGCCCCCACGGCGAAGGCGATCATCGCCGCATCGTTCCAGCCGTTCCCGTAGCGATACCGCCCGCCTTCGAGGTCATAGAGCTCATCGCGCACCAGTTCCTGCTTCCGTAACAGGTAGTAATCCGCCATCATGATCCCGAAGACCGGCGCCAGCGTGGCCCCAAGCGTGTTCACGAACCCGCTGATCCCGAACTCGGCAATGAAGCTCGTCCAGAGCCCGCCGATCACCAGCGCAAAGACCGAGGTGATCATCCCCGCCATGCGGAAGCTGATCCGCTTCGGCGCAAGGTTGGCGATCCCGTTCACGCTCGGGATGAAGTTGGCCACAAGGTTGATCCCCACGGTTGCTGCAAAGAAGGTCACGGCGGCGATGATGCTGAGCACCACGCTGTCGGTCTTCTCCACGATCTCGGTCGGGTTGATGATCGCCTCGCCATAGACCACCGCCGCCCCGGCCGTGGTCAGCAGCGCCAGCGCCGAGAACAGGATCATGTTCAGCGGCAGCCCCGCGAGGTTGCCCAGCAGCATCGCCCGCCGGTCTTTCGCATAGCGGCTGAAGTCCGAAAAGTTCAGCAACACCGCAGCGAAATAGCTGATCATCGTGCCCACGATGGCGATGAACCCGGTGATCTCCGTGCCCCATGTCGCCTCCGGATTGGCAAAGATCGTCCGCGCCTGTGCCAGCAACTGCCCGTCCGACTTCTGCCAAAGCACGATCACCAAGCCGATCATCACCGCATAAACGAAGGGCCCCGCGATGTTCAGAAAGGTCTCCACCCAGCCCATCCCGCGCCAGAAGATGACGATGTGAAAGGCCCAGACGATGAAGAAACTCACCCAATCCACTGCCGTCAGCCCCAGCACCTCCGCGCCGCCGCTGAGCCCGGTGACCGAGTAGATCAGCAGCGCCAGCGCGGTGGAGGCAAAATAGACCTGCACGCCATACCAGAACACCGCCACGATCGCCCGCAGCACCGCCGGCAGCTTGGCCCCCTGCGTCCCCTTCGAGGCCCGCGCCAGCACCGGATAGGGGATGCCATAGCGCTCCCCCGCCGCGCCCGAGAGGTTGACCAGAAACATCACCAGCAGCCCCGAGCAGATCAGCGCGGCAAAGGCCGTCCAGCCGCTCACCCCGTAGCTGATAAAGAGCGAGGCCACGAGGCTGTAGCCAAAGAGTGACTGTATGTCGTTGGCCCAGATGTTGAAAATCGCAAACCAGCCCCAGCTCTTCGCCTCCCCCGTCACCGGCGCCAGCGCATCCTCGCCGCCGCCCGCATGGGGCATCTCCGCCCCCGGTATCTCTTCGATCGTGGCCATGGTCGTCCCTCCTGACCTGCTGTCGTTTCATCCGCGCAAAAAGGCCCCCGCCGCGCCGCTGCGCGCGCCACAGGCCCCCTGCGCCAATCCTCCTCCCGCGTGGCGGCCCGCGCCAGCCCGCCGCCGCCGCATCGGCCCACTCGCCCTGCGGTTGCCTTTCCCCTGCCCGCCGCGCCGCCCCGCCTGCCCAAAACCTGTGCGCCCGGCACACGTCTTTCTCTTCCCCGACCCGCCCGCCTCTGCCACTCTTCTCCAAACAGCGGAGGCACCTATGGCCGTCACCACCCCCAGCTTCACCCTCGGTATCGAGGAAGAATATCTGCTGGTCGACCGCGACACGCTCGACCTCGCCCGCGCGCCCGAAGCGCTGATGGAGGCCTGCACCGCCGAGCTGTCCGAGCAGGTCTCGCCCGAGTTCCTGCAATGCCAGATCGAGATCGGCACCCGCGTGTGCGAAAACATCGGCGCAGCCCGCGAAGAGCTCAAACGCCTGCGCGCCACCGTCTCCCGCTGCGCCGCCGCTCACAACCTCGCCCCCATCGCCGTCTCGTGCCACCCCTTCGCCGACTGGAAGGACCAGCCCCACACCGACCGCGACCGTTACAACGCCCTCTCCCGCGACCTGGGCGGCGTGGTCCGGCGGATGCTCATCTGCGGCATGCACGTCCACGTCGGCATCGAGGATGACGACCTGCGCGCCGACCTGCTGCCGCAACTCAGCTACTTCCTGCCGCACCTGCTCGCCCTCTCGTCCTCCTCCCCCTTCTGGCAGGGCGAGGATACCGGCCTCGCCTCCTACCGGCTCACCGTCTTCGACAACCTCCCCCGCACCGGCCTGCCCCCCAGCTTCGACAGCTTCGGCGAATATGAGCGCACCGTGCAGGTGCTGATCGACCTCGGCGTCATCGAAGACAGCACCAAGATCTGGTGGGATCTGCGCCCCTCCCACCGCTTCCCCACGCTCGAGACCCGCATCTGCGACGTGAGCCCCCGGCTGGAAGACACGCTCACCCTCGCCGCCACCAACCAGGCCCTGCTGCGGATGCTCTGGCGCATGCGCAGCCGCAACCTCCGCTGGCGCCGCTACGACCGCTTCCTCATCGCCGAAAACCGCTGGCGCGCCCAACGCTACGGCACCACCGAAGGCCTGATCGACTTCGGCGCCCGCGAGATCATCCCGATGCAAACCCTCGCCGAAGAACTCGTCGACATCCTCGCAGAAGACGCCCACGCCCTAGGCTGCGAAGCCGAAATCGCCCGCCTCCCGGAGATCGTGGCAATCGGCACCTCCGCCGACCGCCAGCGGGAGGTGTTCAAGGGGAACCTTGAGGCGGGAGCCGACAAACCCGCCGCCATGCGCTCGGTCGTTGAACACCTCATCGACGAGTTCCACCATGGCCTCTGACGCTTAAGATTCACCTAAAATCCGCGCCACTGCCAAAGACACATCCCGCCCTGACGATAAACCCTTCCAATTCATCTAAAATTTTCCCCGCCCCCGCCCATTTTCTTGCTGAAAATATCTCCGGGGGTGTGGGGGCAGCGCCCCCACTCCAACACCAACACCCCTCCCCACACCCGCATTTCTGCAAAACCAACCTGACTCAAAACCTCTTGCCTCGGGGCAAACACCCCGCCAGAATTGAACCCGCGTTCAATAACGCAAACGGGAGGACATCATGGATTTCGCGCTCTCCGAGGAGCAGCAGGCCATCTTCGACATGGCTCACGGCTTTGGCCAACAGCACATCGCCCCCCACGCCCAGCAATGGGAGCGCGAGGGCACCATCCCCAAGGCCCTCTGGCCCGAGATCGCCGCCCTCGGCCTCGCCGGGCTCTACGTCCCCGAGGAGCATGGCGGCTCCGGCCTCTCCCGGCTCGATGCCACGCTGGTCTTCGAGGCCCTCTCCATGGCCTGCCCCTCCGTCGCGGCCTTCCTCTCCATCCACAACATGTGCGCCAAGATGCTCTCGGCCTTCGGCTCCGACGAGACGCGGGAAAAATACCTGCCCAAGGCGCTCACGATGGAAACCGTCTTCTCCTACTGCCTCACCGAGCCCGGCTCCGGCTCCGACGCGGCGGCGCTGAAAACCAAGGCCACCAAGACCAATGAGGGCTACAGCCTCACCGGCACCAAAGCCTTCATCTCCGGCGGCGGCTATTCCGATGCCTATGTCGTCATGGCCCGCACCGGCGATGACACCGCCCGCGGCATCTCCGCCCTCGTCATCGAGGATGGAACAGAAGGCCTCTCTTTCGGCGGGCTGGAAGACAAGATGGGGTGGCGCTCGCAGCCCACCCGGCAAGTTCAGATGGACGGCTGCAAGATCCCGCCAGAGAACCTGCTGGGCGAAGAGGGCAAGGGCTTCAAATACGCCATGATGGGCCTCGACGGCGGGCGGCTGAACATCTCCGCCTGCTCGCTCGGAGCCGCGCAAACCGCGCTCACCGCAACCCTCGCCTACATGCATGACCGCAAGGCCTTCGGCCAGTCGATCGACCAGTTTCAGGCCCTCCAGTTCCGCCTCGCCGACATGGAGATCGAGCTGCAGGCCGCCCGTGTCTTCCTCCGCCAGGCCGCCTGGAAGCTCGACAACGCCTCGCCGGATGCCACCCAATTCTGCGCCATGGCCAAGAAGTTCTGCACCGAGGCCGGCTCCCGCATTGTCGACCAATGCCTCCAACTCCACGGCGGCTACGGCTACCTCGCCGACTACGGCATCGAAAAGCTGGTGCGCGATCTCCGCGTCCACCAGATTCTCGAAGGCACCAACGAAATCATGCGCATGATCACCGCCCGTGCCATGCTGGCAAAATGACAGACATCCGGATTCGCACCGAAGGCCGCGCAGGCCGCATCACCCTCAACCGCGAGAAGGCGCTCAACGCCCTCTCCTATGACATGTGCATGGCCGTCGATGAGGCGCTCAAAACCTGGGCCAGCGACCCCGCCGTGCAGCTCGTGCTGATCGACGCGGAGGGCGAGAAGGCCTTCTGCGCCGGGGGCGACATCGTCGAGATGCACAGCACCGGCACCGCGGGCGACTATGCCTATGGCCGCAAGTTCTGGCGCGACGAATACGCCATGAACGCCCGCCTCGCCACCTACCCCAAGCCCGTCGTCGCTTTCATGCAGGGCTTCACCATGGGCGGCGGTGTTGGGCTGGGCTGCCATGCCTCCACCCGGATCGTCGGCGCCAGTTCCCAGATCGCCATGCCAGAATGCGGCATCGGGCTGGTGCCAGACGTGGGTGGTAGCTACATTCTTGCAAAGCTCTCCGCCCTCCACCCCGGCGCCGGCGCGTGGATCGGCACCACCGGCCACCGCCTCAAGGGGATGCACGCGCTCTTCGGCTTTGCCGACCACTTCGTGGACGAGCAGCACTGGCCCACCCTCAAGGCCGCCATGTGCGAAAGCGGGGCGCCCGGCATCCCCGCTTATCTCGGGGCTGACGATCTCGCCGCGCAGGCCGATTTCTACATCGAGATGAAGACCATCGCAGCCCACTTCAACCGCC
This sequence comes from Vannielia litorea, assembly GCF_019801175.1. Lineage (NCBI taxonomy): Bacteria > Pseudomonadati > Pseudomonadota > Alphaproteobacteria > Rhodobacterales > Paracoccaceae > Vannielia > Vannielia litorea. The sequence goes on along the minus strand of NZ_JAHVJR010000001.1, from coordinate 924,168 downwards.
CCCCCGGCGAGATCGCCGCCTCCCTCGCCGCCGCCCCCTCCGAGCTGGCCCAGCAGGCGCTCAAGGCGCTTTCCCGCGCCGACCCGCTGGCGGCGGCCTGCCATATCGAGATCCTGCGCCGCCTCGGCCCCAAGAGCACGATCCGCGAGGCCCTGACCCTCGAATACCGCTTCACCCATCGCTGCATGGAGCAGGGCAACTTCCTCGAAGGCATCCGCGCCGCCGTCATCGACAAGGACCGCAGCCCCAAATGGCCCCACGCCGCGCTGGCCGATGTGCCCGCCGCGCAGGTCGAGGCCATGCTCGCGCCGCTCGGCGCAGACGATTTGACATTCCCGGAGGACCTCACATGAAAATCGGCTTCATCGGACTGGGCAACATGGGCGCGCCCATGGCCCGCAACCTCATCGCCGCAGGCCACCTCGTCACCGGGTTCGATACCCATTCCGCGCCCGAGGGCATCCCCATGGCCAAATCCGCCGCCGAGGCCGCCGCCGGGGCCGATGTGGTCATCACCATGCTGCCCAACGGCGCGATCCTGCAATCGGTCGCAGGCGACATCCACCCGGCGATGGACGCCGGTGCCATTCATCTCGATTGCTCCACCGTCGATGTCGAAAGCGCGCAGGCGGTGGCCGAATCCGCGCAGGCCGCGGGCCTCTCCGCGCTCGATGCCCCAGTCTCCGGCGGCACCGGCGGCGCCACGGCGGGCACGCTCACCTTCATGGTCGGCGGCCCCGAGGCCGCCTATGCCACCGCCCTGCCGCTCTTCGAGGTGATGGGGCAAAAGTCCGTGCTCTGCGGCGGCGCGGGCATGGGCCAGGCCGCCAAGATCTGCAACAACATGATCCTCGGCGTCACCATGATCGCCACCTGCGAGGCCTTCGCCCTGGCCGACAAGCTGGGGCTCGACCGCCAGTCGATGTTCGATGTCGTCTCCACCTCCTCCGGCTACAGCTGGACTATGAACGCCTACTGCCCCGCCCCCGGCGTCGGCCCCAAATCGCCCGCCGACAACGGCTACCAGCCCGGCTTCGCCTCCGCCCTGATGCTGAAAGACCTGCGCCTCAGCCAACAGGCCGCCGAAGCCGCCGACGCCGACACGCCCATGGGCGAAGCCGCCATGCGCCTCTACGAGGCCTTCGTCGAGGCCGAAGGCGCGGGCGACAAGGACTTCTCCGCCATGCTCCCCCGCTTCGAGGCCCGCCACCGGCACTAGCCCCTCGCCCAAGGCCCCTGCGGCCAGATGCCCCCTTCTCCCGGCGAGTGTTTTAACATATTCTAAACTTAGAATGTAACAGCGCCGGGAGGCCCCTCATGTTCCCTCAAAACGTCGGCCGGATCGACCGCCTCATCCGCCTTGCCGCAGGCATCGTCCTGCTGGTGCTCGCCTTCACCGCCCTCACCGGGGCCTGGGCCTGGATCGCCGGGATCGTCGGCCTGGTGATGCTCGGCACCGCCGCCATCGGCTACTGCCCGCCCTACAGCCTGCTCGGCATCAACACCTGCGCGATGAAACGCAACTGACGCTGCGTCTCTTTCGGGCCACAGCCCGCACCTCAAACCACCGTGATGAAACTCCCCCCGAGGCCACGGGTTATTTGAGCGAACCCGCAAGGGATGTAACGCTGGAAAGGTAACGAGATGTCCCCTCTGACCCAAATCACAGCGGCCGCCACGGCGATCTGCCTGGCGGTCGGAAGCCCGGTGCTTGCACAGGGTAAAGGAAACGGCAAAGGCCACGCCAAGCAGAAGCACCGCACCGAACAGGTCGTGCGCGGCTGCCCGCCCGGCCTCGCCAAGAAAAGCCCCGCCTGCGTGCCGCCCGGCCAAGCCAAAAAGCGGGTCCGGGCAGATGACGACCGGCACTACCGGATCAACGTCGGCTCGCGGCTGGACCGCGACGATTACGTCATCGTCCGTCCGTGGCAATATGGCCTTGAGCCTGCCCCCGGTGGCTCGCGCTATGCCGTGTATGATGGCGTGCTGGTCCGGATCGACGAAGACACCGCCGAGGTGCTTGACCTGATCCGTGCCGTCGGAGCTGTCGCCAACTGATCGCGCCGCAAAAGCGCATCTCGCGGGGCGTGGCGGTGAAACCCGTCGCGCCCCTCGCGCGTTCATATGTCATGGAACGCATCAAATCCCTGCTCGTGCTGATCACGACCGTGACCTTCGCCGCCTCGCCCTTCTTCGTGACGAGCTTCGCGGGCTACGACCCTGCGCTCTTCCCCGTCCCGCAAATCGACCCGCCCGTGCAACCCGCTGGCTGGGCCTTCTCGATCTGGGGGCTGATCTACGTCTGGCTCATCCTCTCCGCCCTCTTCGGCCTCGTTGCCCGGGGTGTGGACCCGAAATGGGACAGGCCCCGCTGGCCGCTCTTCGGCGCGCTGGCCCTCGGCACCTTCTGGCTCTGGACAGCCACGCTCTCGCCGATCTGGGCCACCGTGCTGATCTTTGCCATGCTGATCCTCGCTCTCGGCGCCGCCGCCCGCGCCCCGCAGCATGACAGCTGGCTGCTGGGCGCCCCCATCGGCCTCTTCGCAGGCTGGCTCACCGCCGCCAGCTTCGCCTCGCTCGGCATCACCGGTGCGGGCTACGGCCTGCTGATGGGCGAGACGGCATGGGCCATCGCCTGCATCACCGGCGCGCTTGTGGTGGGCCTGACCGTGCTGCTCACCCTCCGCCCCCACGCCACCTATGCGCTCGCGCTGGCCTGGGCGCTGGCCGCCATCGCGGTCAAGGACTGGGCCACCCATACCGATGTCGCCCTGCTTGCGGCACTCGGCGCGCTGGCCACCCTCGCGGCTCTTGTGCGCAGCTACTGGCTCCGCGCCGTCCCCGAGGCACGACACCCGGTCTGAGCCGTTCACAGGGCGTGAATTCCCGCGCCGCCACACCCGCGATCCTTGCCCGGTCAGCCCTGCTTTGGCAGACTGAGCGGTATTTCCAGAATGCTTTTCTCAAGGATCGAACCCATGCAAATGCCCAGTGCCGCGCGGCTGATGACAACGCCCGAACGTGAACTCGTCGAACGGGTGTACGGAAGCACCCTGCCCAGCCGTTACCGCATCATCCTGACCGACGCCCTCGGCGGCGGCGGCGCACCCTTCACCATCCCGACCTCGCTGATCAGCGCCGCCACCATCCCCGGCGCCTTCGGGGCCGCGCTCGACTCGCTGGTTCTGCAAATCCCGGGCATGAGCTGGTTCACCTCCATGCGCAACGCCACCGGCTCCGGCTTCACCGACATCACAAACGCGCTGCGCTCTGTCAGTCAGGCCGCAGGCATCATCAATCTCGGCTACATCATGAACGTCGGCGCCGCCTATCCCGACATGATGGCAAATGCCGACACCAAAGAACTGATGGTGCATGAAACCTGCCATGTCTGGCAGGGCCACAACAGCTGGTCCTCCACCACCTACGTGCTGAACTCGATCACCCACCAGTGCTCCGGCATGATCAAGGGCCAGTCCCGCAACGCGGCCTACGACTACACGCCCGGCCAGTCCTTCTCGACCTACAACGCCGAGCAGCAGGCCTCCATCGTCGAAGACTGGTATGTCGCCGGCGAGCCCACCAGCGGCGATCTCTGGCCCTACATCCAGAACAACATCCGTACCGGCACCGGCTGATCGGCGGCCCCTCTCGGGCTTTTCCGACCACCGGTGAGTTCCGCCCCACCCGCGCCAAAATCCCGGCTCGGCGGAACCTTGCCGCTCACCGGAGCGTTACCAAGGTAACCAACGCTCAAAACGGACACCCCGATGACCCAGCTGCCCCATACCGGCGCCGGCCCTGCCGCGCTGACCCGATCCGCTCGCCCTCTTGCCTCCGGCTTCCTGCTCGCCGCCGCCGCATTGCTTACCTCCGCCGAGGCCGCAAAATCCGCCTGCCGCATTCAGGTCGAAGGCTCGAAGTGCGAAACCACGGCCCGCTTCGTCCACGCCGCCCCAGGCGGCAGCCGCCTGCCGGTCGCCATCGGTGAGCCGCTACCGTGGGACTACATGATGCTGATGAACAGCGAATACTTCGGCCTGCCCCCGGCGCAGGACGGCTGGGTCTACTTCCGGGTCGAGGGCCGCGTGGTGCGGGCCGACTATGACACTCGCACAGTGCTCGAGGATGTGACCGGCCAGACCAACCGCGCTTTCTTCTGATCACCGTTGGGATGGGCGGGAGGCCTGCCTACCCATTCCCTGACGCAGCGCACACGCACATTAACGCCGGCCTTCGCACCTCATGTGCGAAAACCGCGTATGTATGGAATGTGCATCAGTTGTGCATCGGATGTGCCCCGCCTATTCTGCGGCCACCTTGCGCGCTCCGAGCATCTCCTTAAGGTACCGCCCGGTATGGCTGGCCTCCACTTCGGCCACCTGCTCCGGCGTGCCCGTGGCCACCACCGTGCCCCCACCATCGCCGCCCTCAGGGCCGATATCGATGATATGGTCGGCGGTCTTGATCACATCGAGGTTGTGCTCGATCACCACCACCGAGTTGCCCTGATCCACCAATTCATGCAGCACTTCCAACAGCTTGCGCACATCTTCAAAATGCAGCCCGGTGGTCGGCTCATCGAGAATATAAAGCGTTCGCCCGGTTGACCGCTTGGAGAGCTCCTTCGAGAGCTTCACCCGCTGCGCCTCACCGCCCGAAAGCGTCGTCGCCTGCTGGCCCACCTTGATGTAGCCAAGCCCCACACGGCAGAGCGCATCCATCTTCTCGCGAATGCTCGGCACCGCCTTGAAGAACTCCTGCGCATCCTCCACGGTCATATCAAGAACATCCGCTATGCTCTTGCCTTTGAACCGAATTTCCAGCGTCTCCCGGTTGTAGCGCGCGCCCTGACAGGTCTCGCAGGTGACATAGACATCGGGCAAAAAGTGCATCTCGATCTTGATCACACCATCGCCCTGACAGGCCTCACAGCGCCCCCCCTTGACGTTGAAGCTGAACCGCCCCGGCTTGTAGCCCCGCGCCTTCGCCTCCGGCAGCCCGGCAAACCAGTCGCGGATCGGGGTGAACGCCCCGGTGTAAGTCGCTGGATTGCTTCGCGGAGTCCGCCCGATGGGCCGCTGGTCGATGTCGATCACCTTGTCCAGCAGTTCCAGCCCCTTGATCGTCTCGCAGGGCGCCGGCGTCTGCCGCGCCCCGTTGAGCCGCATCGAGGCGGTCTTGAACAGGGTCTCAATCGTCAGGGTGGATTTGCCGCCGCCACTAACCCCCGAAACGCAAACGAATTTCCCCAGCGGGAAGTCCACGGTCACATCCTTCAGGTTGTTGCCGCTGGCCTTCTTCACCGTCAGCTTCTTCTTGTTCCCCTTGCGCCGTTCGGTGGGCACAGGAATTTCTCGCTTTCCGCTGAGATACTCCCCGGTAACAGACTTCGGATTCGCGGCAATCTCCGCAGGCGTCCCGTGGGCCACCACCTCGCCGCCATGCACCCCCGCGCCCGGCCCGATGTCGAACACGTAATCCGCCTCGCGGATGGCCTCCTCGTCGTGCTCCACCACGATCACGGTGTTGCCTTGGTCCCGCAGGTTTTTCAGCGTTTCCAGCAGGCGACCGTTGTCGCGCTGGTGCAACCCGATGGAAGGCTCGTCGAGCACATAGAGCACGCCCGTGAGGCCAGAGCCGATCTGGCTGGCCAACCGGATCCGCTGGCTCTCGCCGCCACTCAATGTTCCGCTTGAACGTGACAGCGTAAGGTATTCCAATCCCACGTTATTCAAGAACCCGAGCCGCTCGCGGATTTCCTTCAGAATGGCCCGCGCGATCTCGTTTTTCTGCTTGGTCAGGCTCTCCGGCGCCGCGTCGATCCAGGCCAGCGCCTCGCGGATCGACTTCTGCACAACCTGCCCCACGTGGTCGCCCGCGATCTTCACCGCCAGCGCCTCTTCCCTCAGCCGGTAACCGTTGCAGGCCCCGCAAGGCCGGTTGTTCTGAAACCGCTCGAACTCTTCGCGGATCCAGTTGCTGTCGGTTTCCCGGTAGCGCCGCTCCATATTGGGGATAACCCCTTCGAAAGGCCGGGAAATTTCATAAACCCGCCCGCCCTCGTCATAGCGGAACTTGATCTCCTCCTCGCCCGATCCGTAGAGGAAGACCTGCTGCACATGGGCGGGCAGATCCTTCCAGCGCGCGTTCTTGTCGAACTCGTAATGCTTCGCAATCGCTTGAATTGTCTGAAGAAAATACGGGCTTTTGCCCTTCCGCCACGGTGCCAGCGCGCCATCGGCGATCTTCAGCGCCTGATCTGGCACCACGAGCCGTTCGTCAAAGAAGAGCTCCACCCCGAGCCCGTCGCACTCTGGGCAAGCCCCGAAAGGCGCGTTGAACGAGAACAGCCGCGGCTCGATCTCGGGGATGGTGAACCCACTGACAGGGCAGGCAAAATTCTCGCTGAATGTAATCCGCTCCGGCTCCTCGTCGGCGGCCACCGCCGTCTCCAGAATGGCGATCCCCTGCGCCAGGTCGAGCGCCGTGCGGAACGAATCCGCCAGCCGGGTCTCGATCCCCTCTTTCACCACGATCCGGTCCACGACCACGTCGATATCGTGGCGGTATTTCTTGTCGAGCTTGGGCGCCTCATCCAGCTCATGAAAGGCACCATCCACCTTCACCCGCTGGAAGCCCTGCTTCCTAAGTTCCAGAAATTCCTTGCGATATTCGCCTTTCCGGTCGCGCACGATCGGGGCCAGCAGGTAGGCCCGCGTGCCCTCCTCCATCGTCATCACCCGGTCCACCATGTCCTGCACCTGCTGCGCTTCGATCGGCAGGCCGGTGGCGGGCGAATAGGGCGTTCCGGCGCGGGCAAAAAGCAGGCGCAGGTAGTCGTAAATCTCCGTCACCGTGCCGACGGTCGAGCGGGGGTTCTTGGAGGTCGTCTTCTGCTCGATGGAGATCGCCGGAGACAGGCCGCTGATGTGATCCACATCAGGTTTTTCCATCATATCAAGGAATTGCCGGGCATAGGCGCTCAGGCTCTCGACATAGCGGCGCTGCCCCTCGGCGTAGATCGTATCAAACGCAAGGCTCGACTTGCCGGAGCCCGAAAGCCCGGTGATCACCACAAGTTCGTCGCGTGGAATATCCACGTCGATCCCCTTGAGGTTATGCTCGCGCGCGCCGCGCACCTCGATATGCTTCAACTCGGCCATGTCACCCCCGGCGGTTCACAAGGCCAAGAGATAGTGCAGCGCCCGCGCCACGCCAACACAAAAATGAGAACATACCGTAAACATGCTGACAGCGCGTCAATCGCTGCCGAGGTAATGCGCCGAACGGCCTGAAAATCGCCCCGCAATGAACCGCAGAAAGCCCGCCACGAGCGGCGCGTTGCGCAGGTCGGGGTGGGTCAGCGCCCAGATCGGCATATAGGGCACCAGCGGCGTGCCGGGCACCCGCACCAAGCCGCGCCCGCCCATGAAACAGGGCATCCGGGTCAGCCCGATCCCTTGGCGCACAAGGCTTTCGGCAGCAACCATATCGTCACACAGCGCCGCCAGCGTGGCATTGGCAAAGCGCGCACGGATGCTTTTGGCCACCGGCGCCTCCCACGCGGTAAAGCCCACTACCGGCAGCGCGCCCGTGCCCTCCAGCGCCGCGCGGTAACGGTTCAGAAACCCTTCGTTGGCATAAAGCCCGGCACGCTGGTCGATAATCTTCCGGCCCCACAGGCTCTCGGCAGGGGCGTGGCTCACCCGGATCGCCACATCCGCCTCGCGCCGGTGCAGATCGAGGATGCGGTTGTCCCCGAGGATATGCAGCTCAACGGCGGGGTGCTCGGCCTGCCAGAGGGCAATATCTTCGGCAAAGCGCGCATCGGCCAGCAGCGGCGGGATCGTGACCCGCAGCACGCCGCCCTCGCCGGTGCGGGCGGCCAGTTCGAGGTCGAGCGCAATCGCCTCGGCCTCCATCGCCTCGGCCCGCGTGGCCACGGTGGCCCCCTCCGCGGTGGGCCGCACGCCCTCGGGCAGCCGCTCGAAAAACCGCGTGCCGCTGTGCGCCTCCAGCCGCGCAAGCTGGCGCGACACGGTGCCGTGGTTCACCCCCAGCACCCGCGCCGCGCCCGAGAGGCTCCCGGCGCGGGCCAGTTCCAGCACCAGCCTGAGGTCATTCCACTCCAGCATCCGGCCAGTCTCCAACGTTTCGGTGCACTTCACCCCTTGCATTATTGCACAGGCCCTTTGTCGATCTGAGCAATTTTGCAAGGCCATGCCAAGGAGCAATCTCCGCGAAACGAAAGGAGAGACCATGCCCCATTACGTGACCGTCCAGCTCGAGGTGACCGACCCGGAACTGATGCAGCAATACCGCGCACGCGGCTTCGAGCCGGTGGCCAAACACGGCGGAGAGATGATCGCCGGAGGCCCCGATTGCGAGGTGCTGGAAGACAATGGCGGCGGCCCGCCTGCCTCGGTGCTGCTCAGCTTCCCCTCCGCCGAGGCCGCCCGCGCATGGGCGGAAGACCCTGAATTTGCAGAGGTTTACGCGCTCCGCCGCCGGGCCGCGAAAACCACCATCACCCTGCTCCCGCCCAACGGCTGACGCGGGCGAAGATCACCGAAACCGCCGCCATCCCGGCGAGCGAGAGCACCACCACCAAGGCCGCCATCCCGCCCAAGCCTTCGCCCAGCGCAAGAGTGAAGAGCGGGATGGTGAGCGCCGTGCCGATGTTGCCGAACTGCGCAATCGCCCCGTTGGCCCGCGCGGTATCGGCCGGGTCGGGGTTGAGCAGCGGGGCCGAGGCAAAGGCCGCCCCCGGTACCGCGCCGAAGGCCAGCAGCATCGGCAGTGCAATCGCCAGTCGCAGCCCCGGCAGCAGCAGGAACAGCACCATGGGCGCCGCGCCCGCGGCAAAGGCCACCACTGCCAGCCTCTGCGGCGCGATGGACCGGGTCGCCGCCCCGGCCCAGAAGGTGCCCACCAGCGCGACAAGCGGCAACAACGGCGCCGTCCAGCCGCCCAAGAACTCCGGCAGGAAGGTGATGAGCGACATGAACATCAGCGCGTGCCAGAAGAACATCAGCGCCGGGGCGAACCTGCGGGCGCTGGTGTAGATCGCCACATGCCGCGCCAGCCAGCCCTCCGCCGTCGCCCCGCCCCGGCCCACGCCGCGTGGCAGGATCGGCGCAATCGCCGCGCCGACCACTGCCAGCAGCGCCGCATGCACCCAGTAAAGCCCTGTTCCCGCTAGACTTTCCACCAGTGAGAAAAGCGCAAAGCCGACCCCGAAGAAGGTGCCCCAAAGCCCCATGACGGCGCCGCGATGCCCCGCCGTGCAACTCGCCGCCATCAGCGTCGGCGCGGCAACCACGATAGCGAGATGGGCAAACCCCTCCGCCAGCCGCAACGCCATGAAGAGCCCAAAGACCGGCAGCAGCGCCTCCGCAGCGCCCAGCGCCACGCCCGCGACGACCGCCGCCAGCAACACCCGCCGCGCGCCGAACCGCGCCACAACGATCCCCGCCGTCGCGCCAAAGACAATGCCAGCCACGCTGGTCATCGACACTGCGAAGGGCAGCACACCGCCCGCCTCAGGGTAGCGCTCCGCCAGCGCGCCAAGGGTCAGCGCGGCCTTGGCAAAATGCCCGGCGGCCAGCAGCCCCAACGCATAGAGCAGGGCCACCAGCGGCCAGTTCGTCGTGTCGGGTGCGCGCGTCATGCCCGCTTGTCGCCCCATCCCGGCCCAAGGTCAATTTGCCGCCGCGCAGCTGCCGTGTTTTACTTTGCGTAAGTCATTTTTGATCCAAGAGGTTTTCCCATGCTTCGCGCGCTAACCCTTTGCCTTTGCACGCTCTTTGCAACCGCCGCCCTGGCCCAGGAGCGCCCCCGGGCGATTCTGGTGATGGACGGGTCCGGCTCGATGTGGGGCCAGATCGACGGCAAGGCCAAGATCACCATCGCGCAAGAGGTCGTCGGCACCGTGCTGGGCGGCCTGCCCGACAGTCAGGAGCTGGGGCTCACCCTCTACGGCCACCGCCGCAAGGGCGACTGCGCCGATATCGAAACCGTGGTTCAGCCCGGCACCGGCACCAAATCGGCAATTCAGAGCGCGGTGAATGCGGTCAGCCCCAAGGGCAAAACGCCGATGACAGAGGCCGTCCGCCAGGCCGCCGAGGCGCTGAAATACACCGAGGAGAAGGCCACCGTCATCCTCGTCTCCGACGGCATCGAAACTTGCGATCCCGATCCCTGTGCCGCCGCCGCCGCGCTGGAGCAGGCGGGTGTGGATTTTACCGCCCATGTGGTCGGCTTCGACGTGTCCGAGGCCGAGGCCCTGCGCCAGATGCAGTGCATCGCCGATGAAACCGGCGGCCAGTTCATCGAGGCCTCCAATGCCGCCGAGCTGGCCGATGCCATGGTCGCCGTGGTCGATGTCGAGGAAGAGCCCGCGCTGGAGCCTGTGGCCGTCACCCACGAGGTCCGCTTCCGCGCCACCGCTGGCGAGGGCGGCCCCTTCATTTCCGAGCCGCTGGCCTGGGAGATCAGCCAAGAGGGCACGCCCGTCGGCACCACCACGCTCGAGGCCGCGCCCACCGTGAGCCTTGAAGAAGGCGCCTATCAGGTCACCGCCACCCGCCCGTCAGACGACACGGCCCGCGAGGCCAGCTTCACCGTGAAGCCCGGCAAGCAGACGGTCACGGTCATCTTCCCGGACCCGCTGGTCCAGATCCGCTTTCAGGCGATTGACGGCAAGCATGGCCCCCGCATCTCCGACCCTCTGGTCTGGGATCTCTACCGCGGTGACGAGCTGGTCGAAGGGCCGCTCAACGTCGATGGCTTCACCGCCGAACTGGAGAAGGGCGAGTACCGCGTCACCGTGATGCGCCCCTCCGATGAGGCCAGCGCCGAGGCCATCGTCGGCGTCGGCAAGGTCCGCAAAACGGTCACCGTCGAACTGCCGCCCTATGCCCCGCCCGCCTCGCTTGAGGCCGCCGAAAGCGCCGTTGCGGGCAGCCACATCCCTGTGCGCTGGACTGGCCCCGAGGGCCAGAACGACACCATCGCCGTGGGCGTGCCCGGCAACGGCAACCAGATCAACTACACCTACATCCGCGAAGGCTCCCCGCTCGAGCTGGAGATGCCCGCCACCCCCGGCAGTTACGAGCTGCGCTACGTGCTGGCCAAGGGCAACAAGGTGCTGGCCACGCTTCCCATCGAGGTCACGCCCGTCGAGGCCACCGTCACCCCGCCCGCCGTGCTGCCTGCCGGCGGCAAGGTGCAGGTCGGCTGGACCGGCCCGGATTATCAGAACGATTTCATCGCCATCGCCAAGCCGGGCGACAACGGCAACCGCTACGAGGCCTACAGCTACACCCGCCACGGCGCGCCGCTCGATCTGCAAATGCCCGCCGAGCCGGGCAGCTACGAGATCCGCTACGTGATGCGGCAAGACAATACGGTGCTCGCCACCGCGCAGGTCGAGGTCACCGCCGTCACCGCCTCCGTCACCCCGCCCGAGGTTCTGCCCGCAGGCGGCACGGTGCAGGTCGGCTGGCAGGGGCCGGACGATCAGAACGACTACATCGCCATCTTCCCCGAGGGCGAGGCCAAATACACCGGCTACACCTACACCCGCCACGGCTCCCCCGCCGCGCTGCGTCTGCCCGCCGAGCCGGGCCGCTATCGCATCGCCTATGTCCAGCGGCAGGGCAATACCGAGCTGGCCTCGGTGAATGTCGAGGTCACCGCCGTCACCGCCTCGGTCACGCCCCCCGCCGAGCTGCCCGCAGGCGGCACCGTGCAGGTCGGCTGGACTGGCCCGGATGACCAGAACGACTATATCGCCGTCTTCCCCGCAGGCGGCGACCGCTACACAGGCTACACCTACACCCGTCACGGCAGCCCCGCCGCCGTGCGCCTGCCTGCCGAACCGGGCCGCTATCGCATCGCCTACGTGCAGGATGTCGGCAACACCGAGATCGCCTCGGTCGAGGTCGAGGTCACGGCTGTCACCGCCTCGCTCACGCCTCCGCCCGAGCTGCCGATGGGCGGCACCGTCCCGGTGGAGTGGACCGGCCCGGACGACCAGAACGATTACATCGCCGTCTTCCCCGCAGGGGAGAGCCAATACACCGGCTATGCCTACACCCGCCACGGCAGCCCCGCACAGGTGCCCCTTCCCGCCACGCCCGGCAAATACCGGATCGCCTATGTGCAGGATGTCGGCAATACCGAGATCGCCTCGGTCGAGGTCGAGGTCACAGCCGTCACCGCCACCCTCTCCGCGCCCGCCTCCGCCGAGCAAGGCGCCACGGTGCCGGTGGAGTGGCAGGGTCCGGACTTCAAGAACGACTACATCGCCGTCTTCCCCGCGGGCGAAAGCCAGTACACCGGCTACACCTACACCCGCCACGGCAGCCCGGCGCAGGTTGCCATGCCCGCCACGCCCGGCGACTACGAGGTGGCCTATGTGCTCGACCGCGGCAACACGGTCGTCACCCGCAGCCCGATCACCGTCACTGCTGCCAGCGCAAGCGTCACCCCGCAAGGCGGTGGCACAGCGGGCGGCGAGCTGCTGGTCGATTGGGAGGGGCCGGACAACAAGGGCGATTACATCGCGCTCTTCCCCGCCGAGGGGGGCAATTACACCGGCTACGCCTACACCGCCAAAGGCAGCCCGGCCAAGCTGAAGCTGCCCGACACCCCCGGCGCCTATGTGGTGAAATACGTGCTCGACCGCGACAACACCGCCATCGCCGAGGCCCCCGTCACCGCGCAGTAGCCCTGCTTCGGAGCCCTCCGTCGCCTGACACCCCAAGGGACGGCGGCAGGCTCCGGGTCAACCGGAATCGCCGAGGGGCCCCACGCATGTGGGGATACGGCTATTCCGGTTGATGCGGAGACGGTCGCCGGCCATCCCGGGGTCAGGTGATGGAGGGCGCGCAAGCAGGTTTCCTGCTTTGGTGAGTCCCGAGCTTGAAGCCCCCCTCAGACATCCCGCGCAGGCCGTGCGTGGCGGAACGGGGTGGGCGGGCGGGCGTTCCGCCACGGACGGCCGCACCTCACCGCACGTCACACCGGCGGAATATCCCCCACCGCCCGCTGCGCATGAAATTCCGCTTCGAACGCGGCAAACCGCCCCTCGGCAATCGCCGCCCGCATCCCCTGCATCAACTCCTGATAGTAATGCAGGTTGTGCCAGGTCAGCAGCATCCCGGCGATCATCTCGCCCGCACGATAGACATGATGCAGATAGGCCCGGCTGTACCCCCGGCAGGCCGGGCACCCACAGGCCTCATCCAGCGGCCTCGGGTCATCCGCATGGCGGGCGTTCTTCAGGTTCACCTGCCCGCGCCGGGTCCACGCCTGCCCGGTCCGCCCGCTCCGCGAGGGCAGCACGCAATCCATCATGTCCACCCCGCGCTTCACCGCGCCCACAATGTCATCGGGCTTGCCAACGCCCATCAGGTAGCGCGGCTTGTCCTCGGGCAGCATGCCGGGCGCATAGTCGAGCACGCCGAACATCGCCTCCTGCCCCTCGCCCACAGCAAGCCCGCCAATCGCGTAGCCATCAAAGCCGATCGCCTTCAGCGCCTCGGCGCTCTCGCCCCGCAGCTCCTCGGTCACCCCGCCCTGTTGGATGCCAAAGAGCGCATGGCCGGGCCGGTCGCCAAAGGCCACCCGAGACCGCTCCGCCCAGCGCATGCTAAGCCGCATCGACTCCGCCACCGCCTCTTCCGTTGCGGGCAGCGCCGGGCACTCATCGAAACACATCACGATATCGGAGCCGAGCAGCCGCTGGATCTCCATCGAGGTCTCCGGGCTCAGAAAATGCTTCGACCCATCCACATGGCTGCGAAAGGTCACGCCGTCCTCGGTCAGCTTGCGCAGATCGGCAAGGCTCATCACCTGAAACCCCCCCGAGTCGGTCAGGATCGGCTTTTCCCAGTTCATGAACTTGTGAAGGCCGCCCAGCCGCGCCACCCGCTCCGCACCCGGCCGCAGCATCAGGTGATAGGTGTTGCCCAGCAAAATATCGGCCCCCGTGGCCGCCACGCTCTCCGGCATCATCGCCTTCACCGTCGCCGCCGTGCCCACTGGCATGAAGGCCGGCGTGCGGATCTCGCCGCGCGGGGTGGTCAACACGCCCAATCGGGCCTTGCCGTCCTGCGCCTTCACTTCGTATGTCACCGGTGTCGTCATATGCCCGTCTCCTTCGGGCCCCATATCCGACAGATGCAGCCAAAAGCCAAGGACAGCCCGATGACCCCACCCGCCACCGCGCCCCTCCAATTCGGCTGGGAAGAATGGGTCACCCTGCCCGCTCTCGGTCTGCCCGCGCTGAAGGCCAAGGTCGATACCGGCGCGCGTACTTCCGCGCTGCACGCCTCCGATATCGAAACCTTCGGCCCCGCCGCCAAGCCCAAGGTGCGCTTCACCGTTCACCCGATTCCGGGCCGCGAAGACCTGTTCATCCCCTGCTCCGCCGCCATCACCGACCGCCGCGAGGTGACCTCGTCCAACGGCGAGAAAGAGCTGCGCTACGTCATCGAAACCCCGCTTGAGGTCGCCGGTCATGCCTGGCCTATCGAGGTCACCCTCACCGACCGCTCCACCATGGCCTCGCGGATGCTGCTGGGCCGACAGGCGCTGCACGAAGAGATCAACATCCACGCCAACGACCGCTTCTGCCAGCCCGAGCTGGACTACGAGGTCTATCACTCCCCCGCCGTCCGCGCCGCCCAGCCGCCCCGCGCGCTGCGCATCGCCGTGCTCAGCCGCGAGAACAACTATTCCACCCGCAGGCTGGTCGAAGAGGGTGAGAAGCGCGGTCACACCGTGGAGGTGATCGACACCACCCGCTGCTACATGGCCATCTCCACCCTCGCCCCCGAGGTGCATTATGATGGCAAACGCCTGCCCCGCTACGATGCGGTGATCCCGCGCATCGGCGCCTCGGTCACGACCTACGGCACCGCCATCGTCCGCCAGTTCGAGACCATCGGCACCTTCTCGGTGAACCCCTCCCACGGCATTACCGCCTCGCGCGACAAGCTGCACGCGCATCAGATCATGTCGCGCGCCAAGGTGCCCATGCCCGACACCGCCTTCGCCGCCTCCCCCAAGGACACCGCCAACCTGATCGCGCTCGCCGGCAGCGCGCCGCTGATCGTGAAACTGCTGGAGAGCACGCAAGGCAAGGGCGTGGTGCTCGCCGAAACCCGCAAGGCCGCCGAGTCGGTGATCGACGCCTTCCGCGGCCTCAACGCCAACTTCCTCGTGCAGGACTTCGTCAAGGAGGCCGCCGGCGAAGATATCCGCTGCATGGTCATCGGCGGCAAGGTGGTCGCCTCGATGAAGCGCACCGGCGCCGAGGGCGATTTCCGCTCCAATCTGCACCGGGGCGGCACTGCCAAATCGGTCCGCATCTCCCGGCTCGAGCGTGAAACCGCCACCCGCGCCGCCCGCGCCTTCGGCCTCGGCATGGCCGGGGTGGACCTGCTGCGCTCCGAAGACGGCCCCAAGGTGCTGGAGGTCAACAGCTCCCCCGGCTTCGAAGGCATCGAGGCCGCGACCGAAAAGAACGTGGTCGCCCGCCTCTACGACGAAATCGAGCACCACGTCCGCCCCAAGCAGGTCCGCCGCCGGAAGAGCTGACGCGCCCTGCCGTTACGGCGGGCGGCGCCCCGCCTCCTACCCCAGCACCGCCAGCACCAGCATCGCCGCGCCGAGCGTGCCCCCCAGCACGAAGACCAGCGCCACCTGCCCCAGCCCGAAGGCCCGGCGGATCGCCTCCACGTGCAGCAACGTTCCGGTGAGGTAGACGCCGAGCACCCCCAGCAGCAGCGGGCTTTCCACCATCCACGCCGGGTGGCCCAGCATGTCCTGCGCCACCCGCCAGCCAAGCAGCGCCGAGGCGCCGGCCCAGCTGAAGGTCATCGCCAGCGCCAGCGGCGTCGCCTTCTCGCGCCAGAGCCACAGAAAGGTGCCCGCCAGCGTGGCCGCCATCGCCACCAGCGCCGCGCGCGCAAGGTCCTGCGCGGTGACAATTCCGAGCGGCCGGGCCAGCACGCCCAGCACAAGCAGGATGAGGGCCGTCAGCCCCAAGGCACGTGTCATCTTCCCAGCATCTCCTTCAGCGTCGCGTCGAGCGCATCGGCGGCGGCGCGGTTGCGGTCGGTCTCCCGCTCCATCTCGCGGCCCAGCAACAGCCGCCGCAGCGCGGCCCGGAGCCAGCTCATTTGTCGCCCCCGCCTGCGCCTCGGCCCGGCAGGCGCTCGCGGATCAGCGTGGTCAGCTCGATGATGATCTCGGTGTTGCGGTGCAGGGCCGCGCGGGTGGTTTCGTCCTTCTTGTGGTCCTTGAAGAGCAGGAAGAAGACGAGCAGCACCCAAGGCCCGTGCTCGGTGAGCAGGCTGACCCAGACGGTATCGGGCATCATGCCGCCCGGCCCCCGCGCCAGTCGTCCAGCGCCGGGTTCTCGCCCTCTGCGCCCTCCGCCAGAACGCCCCGCTCGCCTGCCCCCGCCTGCAACGCCGCCAGCGCCGCCATGTTGGCCTGCACCTGCGGCGCCAGCGCCACCGTGGCGGCGATCGAGCGCTGAAATTCCTGCCCCTTCACCTGGTGCCGGGCCCCGAAGTAGAAGCTCACGATCGCCCCCATCAGCCACCACAGCGGCTCGGGAACCAACGCGATCCCCTGCATCCGCGCGGCAAACCAGATCGGGTCCACCAGCGCCGCGAGCATCAGAAAGATCGTGCCCAGCGCCAGCACCGGGCGCGGCAGGCGGTTGAGCCCGTCCATGAACCGGTCGAACCAGCCCTTGCGCTCGACCATGAACTCGCGGCCGAACTGCTCCAGCGCCGCGCCCTGGTAGGCAGCGGCCCGGGCCGAGGCGTTTTCGGCGTTCTCGCGAAACACCTCCACCGTCTCGGCAATCCCGTTGCGCCCGCCGCCAAAGAGGGCCGTGAGCATGGCGGTGATCAGCCCCATTTCGCCACCCGCGCGCGATGCTCGGCCTCCGTCAGGCGGTACTTCGGGCTGATGAACTCTTCCGCGCGGGTGATCCAGCCGCCCTTCCCGCCATCACGTCGGCGGGCGTATTTGCGGCTGGAGGGGCGGGCATCGGCGAGGCCGTAGTAATAGTTGCGCCGGGCGATCCCGTAGGCATCCGCCAAATGGTCCGGCGCTTCGTCGAAGGCGGCGCGGGCGGCGGCAATGGTCTGCGGACCAATCGCGCCATCCACCGCGCAGGCCTGTCCCATCCGGGCCAGCAGCCGCTGCAGGATCTTCACCGCGTTGCTGCCCGCGTTCACATACATGTCGAAGACGCTGGCGTGCAGCGCCACCGGCAGCTCGGCAATCCGCGGCCGCTTGAAGTAATGCTCGATGAAGATGCCCCGCGCCTGCTCGGCGCTGAGGCGTTTCACATCGCGGACGGTGGTGCGCCCATCTCCGTCAAGGTCCACCCCGAGGCGGCGCAGCGTGCCGATGGTGACCCCGAATTTCGTCGCGCCCCCCGGATCATCGGGGTCGTTCACATAGCCGCCCTCGCGGGCCACGATCTCGCGGGCAATCTCGTCGACACTGGGCATGGATGCCTCCAGACGTTTCCTCGAACCGTCCGGAAGCCTGCGGCATTTGGTTTAAGATTTATGAAGCGGGGCGTGCGGGCCCGTGTGCAAGCCGTGCAGCGCCGACCCGCGGGGTGGCGCCCGCAACAGCTGTGCGGGGCACTTTATGGTGCCGCCTTGGCCCTCCCTCCACGGTAACCGCTGTTCTCACCAAAGCGCCGCCCCGGGGGGCGGGTCGGCGCTGCACGGCGGCCTGCGGCCTTGATCCCGTGCACGGGCGCCGATCTACATCGGTAGGTTGGAAAGTGGGCGCTAAGCGACCCTTCCCCTAGCCCGCCTTCTCCTCGGCCTGCGCCGCAAGGCTCTCGGCCCGTGCGGCCAGTTCGGCCATGAAGTCTTCCACCTCGCGGGGCACCACCGGCACCTCCACGCGGGCGGGCTCGGGCGCGGGCACGGCCTTCATCTCCTCGATGAGCTTTTCCTGCGCCGCCAGCTTCTCTTCCGCCGCCGCAGCCTTCTCCTCGAAGGCCGCCGTGCGGTCGGCGAGCATCAGCCCGGCCATCAGCAGCATCCGCGCCTCGGGCAGCCGCCCGATCTGGCTCACCAGTGCGCTTGCCTCCCGGTCCAGCATCTCCGCCGCGCCGGTCAGGTAATGCTCCTCGCCCTCCTGACAGGCGACCGTAAAGCTCCGCCCGCCAATCGAAATCTGAACCTCAGCCATGTGCAGCCTCCCCCACCAGCGGCTCCAGCGCGGCGATCACCGCATCCAGTTCCTCGCGGTCCTCGGCCTGCTTGGCCCGCAGCGCCGCCTCGGCCTCTTCCAACTCGGCGATCCGCTCCTGCTGGCGCTCCTTCAGCGCCTTCATGGCGTCAATCCGCTCACGCAGCTGGGTATTGGCGGTCTGCTCCGCCTCCAGCGCCTGTTTCAGCTGAAGCACCTGCGCCTCGAGCCCGCGCTGCGCGGCGAGCTCCTCTTCGCTCGGCCCCGCCTGCCCCGCCTCGTAGCTGGCCACGGCTGCGCCGATCCTGTCCATCGCGGCGGTCAACCGCCGCTCCAATGCCGAGATGTCACTCATTCTGCTGTCCCCTGCGGTGTGAGCCACCGCTCTTTTCTCTTGCACCTGTCCTGCGCCGCTGCCCCGCGCCCGAATCGACGCGCAGTCCCGGCTGCCTCAAGTGTAACCGAGGGCCGCAAAACATGCGCCCCTTTTGTTCCAAGCACTTACCACGCGGCCTTCATGCTGCCTTGAACTCCCCCCCGAGCCTGCTATCACGACGCAACATTCTTGCACCGAGGGGACCTTTTCCGTGGACATCGACGCGCTTCGCAACGCCCATCCCGAACATTGGATGAAAGCCGCCTGCATCCGCACGCTCACGCTCGATGCGGTCGCCGCCGCCAACTCCGGCCACTCCGGCGCGCCGATGGGCATGGCCGATGTCGCCACCGTCCTCTTCGAGAAGCACCTGAAGTTCGATGCCGCCGCGCCAAACTGGCCGGACCGTGACCGCTTCATCCTCTCCGCAGGCCACGGCTCGATGCTGGTCTACTCGCTGCTCTACCTCACCGGCGATGCGCAGATAACCCTCGAAGAAGTCAAGAATTTCCGCCAACTCGGCGCCCGCACCGCAGGCCACCCCGAGAACTTCCTCGCGGACGGGATCGAAACCACAACCGGCCCGCTCGGTCAGGGCATTTCCAATGCCGTCGGCTTCGCCATCGCCGAGGAGAGCCAGCGCGCCCACTGGGGCAAGAAGGTGGTCGATCACTACACCTACTGCATCGCCGGCGACGGCTGCCTGATGGAGGGCGTGAGCCAGGAGGCCATCGCACTCGCCGGCCACCTCAAACTCTCCCGCCTCATCGTGATGTGGGACAACAACGACATCACCATCGACGGCAAGGTTTCGCTCTCCGACAGCACCGATCAGGTCGAGCGGTTCAAGGCCTCCGGCTGGAACGTGCTGCAATGTGACGGCCATGACCCCGAGGCGATCGACGCGGCCCTCACCGAGGCCAAAAAGTCCGACCGCCCGACCATGATCGCCTGCAAGACCCACATCGCCCTCGGCCACGCCGCGCAAGACACCTCCAAGGGCCACGGCGCGCTCACCGACGCCGACCAACTGGAAGCCGCCAAAAAGGCCTACGGCTGGACCTCCCCCGCCTTCACCATCCCCGCCGACCTCAAATCGGCCTGGGAAGAGATCGGGTCGCGCGGCGAACAGGACCGCAAGGATTGGGAGGTGCGTCTCGGTGCCCTCTCCGAGCGCAAACGCGCCGAATGGGACCGCCAGCAAAGCGGCGAAGCGCCCAAGAAACTCGCCGCCGTGATCCGCGCCCTGAAAAAGCAGATCTCCGACGAGCAGCCCAAGGTGGCCACCCGCAAGGCCTCCGAGATGGCGCTTGAGGTGATCAACCCGGTGATGGGCGAGACCATCGGCGGCTCCGCCGACCTCACCGGCTCCAACAATACCAAGACCGCCGATCTCGGCGTGTTCTCGGCCGAAGACCGCAAGGGGCGCTTCATCCACTACGGCATCCGCGAGCACGGCATGGCCGCCGCGATGAACGGCATGGCTTTGCACGGCGGTTCAAAGCCTTACAGCGGCACCTTCATGTGCTTCACCGACTATGCCCGCCCGGCCATGCGCCTCTCCGCGCTGATGAAGGTCGCCCCGGTCTACGTGATGACCCACGACTCCATCGGTCTGGGCGAGGATGGCCCCACCCACCAGCCGGTCGAGCATCTCGCCCTGCTGCGGGCCACCCCCAACACGCTGGTGTTCCGCCCCGCCGACGCGGTCGAGACCGCCGAGGCCTGGGAGATCGCCCTGAGCCAGACCAGCAAGCCCTCCATCCTCGCCCTCTCCCGTCAGGGCCTGCCCACCGTGCGCAAAGAGCACAAGGGCAAGAACCTGACCGAACAGGGTGCTTACGTTCTGGCCGACGCCGAGGGCAAGCGGCAGGCCATCCTCCTCGCCACCGGCTCCGAGGTGAGCATCGCGATGGAGGCCAAGGCGCTGCTGGAGGCCGAAGGTATCGGCACCCGCGTCGTCTCCATGCCCTCGATGGAGCTTTTTGCACAGCAGGACGAGAAGTACCGCAAGCGCGTGCTTCCCGGCGGCCCGGTCCGCGTGGCCGTCGAGGCCGCCGTCCGTCAGGGCTGGGACCAGTGGCTGCTCGGCGAGCGCGGCCGCGAGGCCAAGGCCGGTTTCGTCGGGATGGACAGCTTCGGCGCCTCCGCCCCGGCCGAGGAGCTTTACGAGAAGTTCGGCATCACCGCCAAGGCCGTGGCCGAGAAGGTGAAGAGCCTGCTCTGATCTTATGGGGGTGCGCCATGAGTGCGCACCCTACACCCGCGTAGGCTGCCAATTCATGGCGCATCCAACCTACCCCCCAAGCGCAAACCGCCCCGGACCGGCCACCGCCAGCGCAAGGCATCCGCCCGCAATCGCCCAGTTCTTCACGAAGATGGTCATCTGCCACGGGTCGCTCGGGATGTAGTGGAACATGCTGGTAAAGGCGCAATAGGCCGCCAGTGCCAGCGCCACCGGCGTCACCCAGACCCCCAGCACGAGGCACACCGCCGCGCCTGCGTTGAAGGCCAGCGCCGGCCAAACCAGCCACGTCGGCATCCCCTTGCCCGCCAGCAGGTCCATCACCGCCTGCGGCTGGGTCTTCTGCACCGCGCCGCCAATGAACAGCCCTGCGATCAGGAGCCGCGCGACCAACAGAGCAACCGATTGCCAGATCACCCGCGCACCGCCTTCCACACCGGCGCGATGACGAATTGCACCAACGGGATCAGCACAAAGCCGAGCAGCAGCCCCAGCACGCCGGCCAGCCCGGCCCCGGCGATCCATTCCACAACGGCGTGCCAGTTCTCCGGCACCTTCGCCGCCGCCGCCACAGCCGCGTCATGCACCCAGTGCTCAGGGTCATGCCAGCCCATCACCCCCAGCGAATGGATGATGATCTGGCCGCCGACCCAAAGCATCGCCGCCGTGCCCACGATCATCAAAAACTTCAGAAACCACGGCATCCCGATCACGATCCCGCGCCCCAGCGCCCGGGTCAGCCCCAGACGGCCGCGCTCGGCCATGTGCAGCCCCACGTCATCGGCCTTCACGATGATCGCCACGCTGCCATAGACGGCGGCAGTGATCATCACCCCCGCCAGCGCCAGCGCCGCGCCCTGAAACCAGATGCTCGCCTCCGCGTCGAGGTTTGAGAGGATGATCGTCATGATCTCGGCGGAGAGGATGAAATCCGTCTTGATCGCGCCCTGAATCTTCTGCTCCTCAAGGTGCGCCTTGTCCCCCTCGATATGAATATCGACGTGATGCGAACTGGGGTGGATCAGATGCCATATCTTCTCCGCCCCCTCGAAACACAAGTAAGCCCCGCCCAGCATCAAAAGCGGATAAATGAGCCAAGGCGCAAAGGCCGAGAGCAGCAGCGCGGCGGGCAGCAGGATCACCAGCTTGTTGAAGATCGAGCCCCGCGCGATCCGCCAGACAATCGGCAACTCCCGCTTGGGTTCGAACCCCTGCACATATTTCGGCGTCACCGCCGCATCGTCGATCACAGCGCCCGCCGCCTTGGCGCTCGCCTTCGCCGCCTGGCTGGCGATGTCATCCACCGAGGCCGCCGCCAGCTTTGCAATCGCCGCCACGTCGTCCAGAAGTGCCAGAAGTCCGCTCATGACCGTTCCCTTTGTTCGCCCCTCCAACCTAGGGATTCGGCCCGCAGAGGCAAGCGCGCAGCCATGCCGGGCCACGTTTGCGCAAACTGCTATCGCTAACAGCGGATGTTTACGCTAACACGCTGATTTGCTGCACTTTCCCGAGTATGCATCGGTATGCTACCCGGCTCTCCAAGGGCAATCCAAGGAGCGGGAAGATGACCATCACCATCGGGATCAACGGATTTGGCCGCATCGGGCGCTGCACCCTGGCGCATATCGCCGAGAGCGCGCGCAACGATGTTCAGGTCGTCAAGATCAACGCCCCCGGCGATATCGAGACCCACGCCCACCTGCTCCGCTACGACAGCGTGCACGGGCGCTTCCCCGGTGAGGTGCAGGTCAAGGGCGATGCGCTCGACCTCGGCCGCGGCCCGATCGACGTGATGTCAAGCTACGAGCCCGAGACCCTCGACTGGGGCGGCTGCGACGTGGTTCTGGAATGTACCGGCAAGTTCAACGATGGCATCAAATCCGCCATCCACCTCGAGCGCGGCGCCGGCAAGGTGCTCATCTCCGCCCCCGCCTCCAACGTCGACCGCACCGTGGTCTACGGCGTCAACCACCGCAGCCTGCGGGCCGAAGAGCGGATGGTCTCCAACGGCTCCTGCACAACCAACTGCCTCGCCCCGCTGGCCAAAGTGCTGAACGACACCATCGGCATCGAGCGCGGCATCATGACGACGATCCACAGCTACACCGGCGACCAGCCCACGCTGGACCGTCGCCACAAGGATCTCTACCGCGCCCGCGCCGCCGCCATGGCGATGATCCCCACCAGCACCGGCGCTGCCAAGGCGCTCGGCGAGGTGCTGCCCGAACTCTCCGGCAAGCTCGACGGCACCGCCATGCGCGTGCCCACGCCCAACGTGTCGGCGGTGGACCTTACCTTCGAGGCTGGCCGCGACGTGACCGTTGAGAACGTGAATGAGGTGGTGGCCGAGGCCTGCGCCGGGCACATGGGCATGGTGATGGCCTACGACCCGGCCCCCAAGGTCTCGATCGATTTCAACCACACGCCGCAAAGCTCCATCTTCGCCCCCGATCAGACCAAGGTCGTCGGGCGCACCGTGCGCGTGCTGGCCTGGTACGATAACGAGTGGGGTTTCTCCGCCCGCATGGCCGATGTCGCCGGGCACATGGGCCGCCTGAACTAAGGCGCGCCCCGCCTTCCTGCCGCCCCAGTTGCCCGCTATGAAGGCGGCATGACCAACCGGCTCGCCCTCATCCTCTTCCTCCTCGCCGTCGCCGCCCTCGTGGCCGACGGCGTGCTGAATGAGAGCGCCGCCACCCTCTTCATGCTGAAGAAGTTTTCCGCCCTCACTGAGTGGCTCGCCTTCTGGCGCTGACCGCCCCGCAAACACATCCGCGCAAAAGAAAAGGGCCGCCCCGAAGGACGGCCCCAAAGTCGCGTTCTGCGACCGCTGGTGTCAGCTATCGAAGTAGCTGGCCACGGCAGCGTCGATCTCAGCAGGGGTGTTGCCGTTGTTGAAGGCTTGCGCCAGCGAGGCAACTTCCTCATCGCTCAGCTCCGACACGTCGTGGTCGTAACCACCGATGTCGAGCTTGGCTTGCAGGATCTCACGCATGTTGTTCACGTCGAGCTCCAGATCGATGTCACCATCGGCGAGGTCAGCGTAGTACTCGGCGTTGGTGCCTTCGATGATCTCACCGATCGCGCCCGACTTCTCGGCGGGGGATTTGCCGGAGTCGTTCACCACCACATACACCTGACGCACTTGGTCGTCGGTCAGGGTTTCGGCTTCAACTTCCGGGGCGTATTCGGTCAGCGAGGCGTCAACGGAATCACGCAGTTGCTCCGGGGTCATCGCAAAGGCGGTACCGGCAGTCATGGCAACAGCAGCGACAGTCATCATCAGGCGTTTCATATCGAACGAACTCCTTATCTCTTTGGCGCCCCGGTGTTTTTTCCGGGGCCGGTGCCTCGCGGGGCCACCATTGGCCGGCCGCTGCACCGTCATTGCCTCCACAACTGCGCGACGGCCCGGATCGTTCCAAAAAACTTTCGGCGGCTGTTCACGGCCCCGTGATCGACCCGCCGAGCCGAGCCTCGCGCTTTTGCCCATCCTGTGTATGCTGTTCTCAGCCATCCCTGCCCTGCGCCGCCTTGACATGTGGCGCGCAATCGCAATGTTAGCGTTAACACCAGCACAGGAGGTTTTCATGGCCGTCAAGGTTGCAATCAACGGGTTCGGCCGCATTGGCCGCAACGTGCTCCGCGCCATCATCGAGAGCGGGCGCACCGATATCGAGGTGATCGCCATCAACGATCTCGGCCCGGTCGAGACCAACGCACACCTCATCCGCTTCGACTCTGTCCACGGCAAGTTCCCTGGCGAGGTCAAGGTGGCCGGCAACACCATCGACGTGGGCCGCGGCCCGATCGAGGTCACCGCCATCCGCAACCCCGCCGAGCTGCCCTGGGCCGATGTCGACGTGGTGATGGAATGCACCGGCATCTTCACCTCCAAGGAGGCCTGCCAAGCACATCTCGAGAACGGCTCCTCTCGCGTGCTGATCTCGGCCCCCGGCAAGAACGCCGACAATACCGTGGTCTACGGCGTCAACCACGACACCCTGACCAAGGATCACATCGTCGTCTCCAACGCCTCCTGCACCACCAACTGCCTCGCGCCGGTGGCCAAGGTGCTGAACGACAGCATCGGCATTGCCAAGGGCTTCATGACCACGATCCACAGCTACACCGGCGACCAGCCCACGCTGGACACCATGCACAAGGATCTCTACCGCGCCCGCGCCGCGGCCATGTCGATGATCCCCACCTCCACCGGGGCCGCCAAGGCCGTGGGCCTCGTGCTGCCCGAGCTGAACGGCAAGCTCGACGGCGTCGCCATCCGCGTGCCCACCCCCAACGTCTCGGTGGTGGACCTCACCTTCGAGGCCGCGCGCGACACCACGGTCGAAGAGATCAACGAGGCCATGCAGGCCGCCGCCGCTGGCCCGCTCAAGGGCATCCTCGGCGTGACCGACCAACCCAACGTCTCGATCGACTTCAACCACGATCCGCACAGCTCCACCTTCGCGCTGGATCAGACCAAGGTCATGGAGGGCACCATGTGCCGCATCCTGAGCTGGTACGACAACGAGTGGGGCTTCTCCAACCGCATGTCCGATACCGCCGTGGCGATGGGCAAGCTCATCTGAGCCACCGCCACGCCGCGCTACAGGGGCCGTCCGGGCAACCGGGCGGCCCTTTGCTTTTGCCCCTGTCCCGCCTGACGCATGGCTTTTCGCCAGGAGCCATGCATCCAGCGCAATCCCGTTAGCGCAAACGGTCAGTTGTGCCGCGCCGCAGCATGACTATTTCTGGCGCACAAGAGGAAGACAGAAGCAAACGAAAGGACAGCTCCGATGACCGTCTTGACCACCCTCCGCGCCGCTTACGAAAAGCACCGCGCCTACACCCGCACCCGCAACGAGATCGCCGCCCTTCCGCGCGACGTGGCCCTCGACCTCGGCATCTTCCCCGAAGACGCCAGCCAGATCGCCCGCGCCGCCGTTTACGGCTAAGCGCGGCAGAGCCCGCGCGCGCTTGCACCACGTGATCCTCGGGCCTGACCCTAGGATCTCCCACCTCAGCCCGCCGCCAGTTCCAAGCCCAGCGGACCGCGCTCTCACGATCGCGTCACCGCACGGCCCGTTAAGTTAACGCCACTATGTCATCTGACATGCGCATGGAATGTGCATCAGTTGTGCATCGAATGTGCATCGCTGGGCGGCCATGGTTAACCGCCCCGCGCGCGCCGTGTTAACCCGGCCTCAGGCCGCCGGCATCCGCTTTTCAACGATCTCCGCCCACCAGCTGCAACCCGCTGGAATCGCTTCATCATTGAAGTTGTACTCCGGGTGATGCACCGCCGCGGTGTCGCCATTCCCAACAAGGATATAAGCCCCCGGACGCTCCTCCAGCATGAAGGCAAAATCCTCGCCCCCCATCACCAGCGGCGCCTCCGCACACTCCCCCGATACCGCCCTGGCCACCTCGGCGGCAAACTCGGTTTGCTCCTCGGAATTCACCATCACCGGGTAGCCCTTCATGTAGTTCACCTTGGCCACCGCGCCGAAGACCTCGGCGGTCTTCTCGGCAATGGCGGGCAGCCGCTTTTCAACCAGCTCCCGCGTCTCCGGCGAAAGCGTCCGCACCGTGCCTTTCAACTGCACCCGTTGGGGGATCACGTTGAACGCCTTGCTCGACGTCTCGAAGCTGGTGACCGAAACCACAGCCTCCTTAGTCGGATCCGAGTTGCGGCTCACGATGGTTTGCAGCGCCAGTACCGTGTGCGAGGCCACGATGGTGCTGTCCACCGTCTCCTGCGGCTTGGCCGCGTGGCCGCCTTTTCCTTCGATATCAATGACAAACTGGTCGGTCGCCGCAAAGAACGGCCCGGGGCGGATGGCGAATTGCCCGGTCGGAACGCCCGGCCAGTTGTGCATCCCGTAGACTTCCTGAATGCCCCAGCGCTCCATCATCCCGTCTTCGCACATCTCCCGGCCGCCGCCGCCGCCCTCTTCGGCGGGCTGGAAAATCACCACCACCGTGCCGTCAAAATTGCGGGTCTCGGCGAGGTATTTCGCGGCACCCAGCAGCATCGCCGTGTGGCCATCATGGCCGCAGGCATGCATCGCGCCATCGGTCTTGGAGGCATACTCCAGCCCGGTCTGCTCGTGGATCGGCAGCGCGTCCATGTCGGCGCGCAGCCCGA
The DNA here is from genome assembly GCF_019801175.1 of Vannielia litorea. Classification (NCBI taxonomy): domain Bacteria; kingdom Pseudomonadati; phylum Pseudomonadota; class Alphaproteobacteria; order Rhodobacterales; family Paracoccaceae; genus Vannielia; species Vannielia litorea. Next base: position 897,147 of record NZ_JAHVJR010000001.1, on the reverse strand, counting down.
TGACCTTGCCCGATCCCTGCTGCTTGCCCTTGATCACCGCCACCACGCCGGTCCGCCCGATCCCCTCGGTAACCTCGTCGCAACCAAATTCCCGTAGCTTCTCGGCCACGACGCCAGCGGTGCGATGGGTGTCAAACAGGATTTCCGGATGCATATGAAAGTCCTGCCGCCATTCGGCGATCTCGGGCTGCATCTCGGAGAGGCGATTCTTGATGGGCACTTGGGGTTACTCCTTCAGGTGATCGAGCAGCCGCTCCATAAAGCGTTGGCCTGCCTCGAACTGTGCGATGGTCATATATTCGTCTGCCTTGTGGGCCTGTGCAATGTCTCCCGGCCCGCAAATCACGGTAGAATAACGGGCATTCTGAAATTGCCCTGCCTCCGAGGCAAAGCTCACCACGGCCCCCGGCCCGTTGTCGCCGGTGAGGCTGCGCACCAGCGGCTCGGCATGGGCCTCGGGACCTGATTCCGGCGCAAGTCCGGGCACGTCGAACAGCTCGTGCAGGGTAAAGCCCGCATCGGTGTGGGTGGCCTTCATGCCCGCCTCGATCTCGGCTACTTTCTCGCGCAGCCGCGCCCGCCAGTCCGCCGTGTCCTCCATCGGCATCACCCTGAAATCAAACAGCAATTCGCAATGCTCGGCGGTGATGTTATGCACCTCCCCGCCCCGGATCTTTCCAACATGCAGCGTGGTGCAAGGCGGTGTGAACACCGCCTCTTCCGGTGTCGGCGTGCGGGCAAACTGCGCCGCATTCACCTCGTTCGCCCAGCCGATCAGCCGCGCCGCCTCCATGATCGCGCTGACCCCTTCGTGCATAATCGAGCTGTGCACCGGAAAGCCCTTCACCACGATCCGGAACCCGAGGTTTCCCTTGTGCCCGGTGACCGGCTTCAGCATCGAGGGCTCGCCCACGATCACCGCCTCCGCGCGGGGCAAACCACTGGCCTGCAAGGCCTCGATCATCGGCGGCGCGCCGAAGCAGCCAATTTCCTCGTCATAGCTCAGGCCAATCTGCAACGGGCGCGAAACGCCCCGCTCGGCGGCCTGCCCCATTGCCCAGAGCGCAAGCGCGTCAAAGCCCTTCATGTCGGCCACGCCGCGGCCATAGAGCCGCCCGTCCCGCTCCTCTACCGCCCAAGGGTCGCTGGCCCAGCTCTGCCCCTCGACCGGCACCACATCGGTATGGCCCGAGAGCAGCACACCGCCCGGCGCATCCGGCCCGATGGAGGCAAAGAGCGCCGCCTTCTCTCCGGTGGAATCGGGCACGCGAGTCGCGGCAATGCCGCGCTCCGCCAGCCAGCCTTCCACCCAGTCGATCAGGTCGAGGTTAGAGGCCGATGAAACAGTCCGGAAGGACACGAGCTTGTCGAGTATGTCGCGTGGGGTCACGGGTCGGGAGGTGCCTTTCGAGCGGCCCGGTGGCGGGCCTCGTGCAGAGGGTGGTGCCCAGCCGCGCAGAGGTCAAGGCCTGCTGCCCAATCGGCAGGCATCTGCTCAATCGGGCCGCAAGGTCAGTTGACGAAACCATTGCGCCGTCCCCGTTTCATGTTACCGTCACATTCAGGGGATGGCGCAGCCGCGGGGGCGGAGGCGTGAAAACACCCATAAAAACTTGGTTGGACAGGGAGAGCGCATGGCCCGCAAAGGCACTTGCTCTGCTCAGGGGAACAGTCGCAGCTTCGGCGCCGCCACAGGCGGCTCCGGGCCCGGTTTTTCGCCGTCCAACTCCCCCCAACGACCACAAAAGCAGCCCAAAAGGGCGCGAGGCGTCGAGCACCCAACAAGGAGAAACCCATGAAACTCAAAACAGCTCTTCTCGGAGCGGTCGCCACCTGTGCGCTGGCCCCAATGGCCATCGCAGAAGGCCATGAAGGCGAGCGCGGCCGTGACGGCAATGTCAGCATCATCTACTGGCAGGCCCCGTCGATCATGAACCCGTTCCTCTCGGGCGGCACCAAGGATGTCGAGGCCGGCAGCCTCGTGCTCGAGCCGCTGGCGCGCTACGATGAGACCGGCACCCTGACCCCCTGGCTGGTCGAAGAGGTGCCCACCGTCGAGAACGGCGGCGTGAGCGAAGATCTCACCACCATCACCTGGAAGATCACGCCCGGCATCCTGTGGTCCGACGGCACGCCCTTCACCTCGGCGGACGTGAAGTTCACCTACGAATACTGCACCCACCCCGAGGGCGGCTGCGCCCAGCTCACCAAGTTCAACGGTGTCAGCTCGGTCGAAACGCCCGATGAGCACACCGTCGTGGTGACCTTCGAGCAGCCCACCCCCTTCCCCTACGGCCCCTTCGTGGGCGGTGAGAGCCCGATCCTTCAGGCCGCTCAGTTCGCCGACTGCATGGGCGCCAAGGCGCCTGAGTGCACCGAGGCCAACTTCAGCCCGATCGGCACCGGCGGCTTCAAGGTCGTGGAGTTCAAGCCGAACGACGTGATCACCTTCGAGGCCAACGAAAACTACCGCGAAGAGGGCAAGCCCGCCTTCGCCTCGATCACCTTCAAGGGCGGCGGCGATGCCACTGCGGCGGGCCGTGCGGTGATGGAGACCGGCGAGTTCGACTACGCCTGGAACCTCCAGCTCGCCCCCGATGTGATTGCCGAGATGGAAGCCGCCGGCAAGGGCGCTGCCATCGCAGGCTTCGGCCCGCTGCTCGAGCGGATCATGCTCAACAACACCAACCCCGACCCGGCGCTCGGCCCGGACGAGCGGTCCGTGGTGCGCCCGCACCCCTACCTCTCCGATCCCGCCGTCTACAAGGCGCTGTCTCTCGCCATCGACCGGCCCCTGCTGGTCGAGGTCGGCTACGGTCAGGCCGGTAAGGTATCGTGCAACTGGGTGCCCGCCCCCGAGGCGGTGAACTCCACCACCTTCGACTGCTCCACGCAGGACATCGAAGGCGCCAAGGCGATGCTGGAAGAGGCCGGCTGGGTCGACAGCAACGGTGACGGCGTGCGTGAGAAAGACGGCGTCGAGCTGAAGATGCTCTACCAGACATCCACCAACGCCGTCCGTCAGGACTTCCAGGCGCTGATCAAGGACTGGTGGGAGCAGATCGGCTTCGAGGTCGAGCTGCGCAACGTCGACAGCTCGGTGTTCTTCGGCGGTGATCCGGGCTCGCCCGATACCTTCCAGAAGTTCTACGCCGACGTCGAGATGTACGCCAACACCTTCAACGGAACCGACCCGCAGAGCTACCTCGGCAACGCCACCTGCGACAAGGCCCCCTCCCCGGCCACCCAGTGGCAGGGCGAGAATATCTCGCGCTGGTGCTCCGAGGAGTACGACGCGCTCTATGCCAAGCTGGGTGTCACCGCCGATGCGGCCGAGCGCGCCGAGATTGCCAAGCAACTCAATGACATGGTCATCGAGGGCGGCGGCATGATCCCGCTGGTCCACCGCGGTCGTCTCTCGGCCCACGCCAACAGCCTCGGCGGCGTGAAGCTGAACGTCTGGGACAGCGAAATCTGGAACGTCGCTGACTGGTACCGGATCAAGACCAACTGATCCGCAGATGAAACCGGGCCGCGCGGCACTGATCGCGCGGCCCCTCTGCCATATCGAGCGCCCCCCGTATGCTGACCTTCATCATCCGACGGCTCATTCTCGCGGTTCCCACGCTCCTCTTCATTTCGCTGGTCCTCTTCCTGCTGCTCGATCTCGCCCCCGGCGACCCGATGGCGCAGATGCCGCTGACCATTCCCGATGAAGTGAAGCAGAAGATGCGCGAGGCCCTCGGCCTCGGCGAACCGCTGCACATCCGTTACATCAAATGGCTCTACCAGTTCTTCGTGGTCGAGCCCGGCTTCTTCCTCGACTGGCTCTTCGGAACCAACATGATGGAAGGCACCCAACGCGTCGTGAGCTGGCAGTTCCGCTCGCCGGTCTTCGACATCATCATCCAGCGCCTGCCGCAAACCCTTTGGGTGGTCGCGCTGGCCTATGCCGTGGGCGTCATCATCGCCATCCCGATCGGCATCATCTCGGCCTACAAGCAGTATTCGGTCTTCGATCAGGCCGGCACGCTCATCTCGATGATCGGCTTCTCCGTGCCGCCCTTCTTCTCGGGCGTGGTGGTGATCGTGATCTTCGCGGTCAAGCTGGAGTGGTTGCCCTCGATCTACGACACCACCCATGAGGTGAAGGACTGGGAGAGCATGAAGATCCAGCTCAAGCAGATGATCATGCCGGTGATGGTGCTCGCGCTCCAGACCACCGCCCAAATCAGCCGCTACATGCGCTCGGCCATGCTCGACAACCTCAAGCAGGATTACGTCCGCACCGCACGGGCCAAGGGCCTCTCGGAGTGGTCGGTGGTCATGGTCCACGTGCTGCGCAACTCGATGATCCCGGTCGTGACCGTCATCGCGCTCGGCATCCCCTCCATCTTCGGCGGGGCGATCATCACCGAGCAGGTCTTCAAGGTGAACGGGATCGGCCAGCTGCTGATCACCGCGATCCAGGCCAATGACATCCCGATGGTCCAGACCATCACCTTCATCTTCGCCGTGCTCATCGTGCTCTTCAACCTGATCGCCGATGTGCTCTACGGCGTGCTCGACCCGAGGATCCGCTATGACTGACACCGCAAAGGAAGTGCTGGGCGAGAGCCAACCGCGCGGCAAGTCGCGGTCGCAGTGGTCCGACGTGTGGAAGCAGTTCCGCAGCCACAAGGGCGCGATGATGGGCGCCTTCGTGCTGCTCTTCATCACCTTCGGCGTGCTCTTCGGCCCCTATCTGTGGGACATCGACCCAACCAAGCTCGACATCCGCAACAAGGATTGGCGGCCCGTCTACATGCCGGTCTTCTCTTGCTCGTGGACCGATCTGTGCATCCCGCCAGAGAGCCTCGAACGGATGAAATACGGCTGGTCGCACCCGCTGGGCACCGACAACCTCGGCCGCGATATCCTCGCCTCGCTGATCCACGGCGGGCGCGTTTCGATCGCGGTGGGCTGGGTGGCGATGATCCTCGCCATGCTGATCGGCACCGCTGTCGGCGTCGCATCGGGCTACGTGAAGTGGCTCGACGGTCTGCTGATGCGCTTCACCGACCTCGTGCTCGCCCTGCCCCTGCTGCCGCTGCTGCTGGTGATCATGCTGCTCTTCCGCGACGCGCTGCGCGCCACCTTCGGGCCGGAGCTGGGCGTGTTCATCCTCATCGTCTGCGTCATCGGCGCGACCTCGTGGATGCAGACCGCACGGATCGTGCGGGCCGACATTCTGGCGCTGAAGGAACGCGAGTTCATCCTCGCCGCCCGCTCCATCGGCACCCCGCCGATGAAGATGGTCACCCGCCACCTGCTGCCCAACGTGCTCTCGCCGATCATGGTCTCGGCCACCCTCGGCCTCGCCACCGCGATCATCACCGAAAGCGCGATCTCCTTCCTCGGCCTAGGCTTCCCTTCCGACTTCCCGACATGGGGCAAGCTGCTGTTCGACGCCACCGACCGGATCCAGAACTTCCCCGAGCGGGCGCTCTGGCCGGGGCTGATGATCTCGCTCGTGGTGCTGGCGGTGAACTATATCGGCGACGGGCTGCGCGACGCGCTCGACCCGCGCATCCGGGGCCGGTAGCCCTGCACACATGCAGATAAGACCATGCATCGCGCCCCGCCTTCGGGGCGCGAACGCTTTTCGGGGCAGCGCCATCACGGCAGAACAACGTTCCTCGCTATACGCGAGAACAAAATCCCCTCCCCGTTGATCCGTTTGCACCCGCGCCGTAGCTGCGCTACCTGCCGGGCTTCGACCGCGACAGGAGACGCACCATGTTCGAAACGCTCGGATTCGAAGAGGCAACCGCCCGTGAAGTTGCGGTCTGGTTTGCCCTCGCCCTCGGCATCGCCTTCGGCTTTCTCGGCCAGCGCAGTCGGTTCTGCTTTCGCCGGGCCGTCGCCGGTGACGCCTCCGAGCGGCGCTCGGCCGCCGGTGTCTGGCTGACCGGCCTCGCCGTGGCGATCCTCGGCACGCAAGCCCTTGTCGCCTACGGTCTCATCTCCTTCGAAGAGCACCGCTACCTCGCCGCCGACCTGCCCTGGCTCGCCATCGTGCTCGGCGGGCTTGCCTTTGGCGCAGGCATGGTCCTCACCCGCGGCTGCATCTCGCGGCTGACCGTGTTGACCGGCACCGGCAACCTGCGCGCGCTGACGGTGCTGGCCATCTTCGCCGTGGTCGCCCATGCCACCCTCAAGGGCGTGCTCGCCCCGCTGCGCACCGCGCTCGGCTCCGTCACCGCACCGCTCGGTGAGGCCTCCTCCCTCGCCGGGCTGCCCGGCGGCGCATGGCTCTGGACAGGGCTGATCGTCGCCGCCGTCCTAGTCTTTGCCGCCCGCTCCGGCGCCAAGCCCGCAACGCTGCTGATGGGCGGGCTCATCGGCGCGCTCGTGCCGCTGGCATGGGTCGGCACCGGCTACGTGCTCTACGACGAGTTCGACCCCATCGCGATGGAGAGCCTCTCCTTCACCCTGCCCTCTTCCGAAACCCTGTTCTGGGCCATCGCCTCCTCGTCCATCCCCGCCGGCTTCGGCGTGGGCCTCGTGGGCGGCGTGCTGGTCGGCGCACTCGTCGCGGCACTGATCTTCCGCGATTTCCAGTGGCAAAGCTTCCAGACCCCGCGCCAGACCGGCCGCTACCTTGCAGGCGCCGTGCTGATGGGCGTCGGCGGCGTGCTGGCCGGGGGCTGCACCGTGGGCGCGGGCCTGTCGGGCACCTCGACCCTCGGCGTCTCGGCCTTCCTCGCGCTGGCCTCCATCGCCCTCGGCGGCGTGGTCACCTCGCGGCTTCTGGGGGAGGCTAATGCAGCTTCTTCCGGATCCGCCGGACCGCTAGCCACACCAGCAGAATGACCACGGGCGTCAGCCCCGCCGTCAGCCAGCCCTTGTCCACGCCCAGCTTGTAGGCGAAGGGGGCCAGCGCATAGGCGGCGAGGCTGACGGCGTAATAGCTGATCGCCACCACCGAGAGCCCCTCCACCGTCTGTTGCAGGCGCAGTTGCAGATCGGCGCGCCTGTCCATCGAGGCCAGCAGAGCCTGGTTCTGCGCCTGGCGTTCCACGTCGACCCTTGTGCGCAGCAGGTCGCTGGCCCGCGCCGAGCGCGCCGCCATTGCCTTCAGCCGCGCCTCGGTGCTCTTCACCGTCCGCATCGCCGGATCGTAGCGCCGCGTCATGAACTCCTTGAGCGTCTGCCGCCCCATGAACCGCTGCTCGCGCAGCACCTCGATCCGCTGCCAGACAATGGCCTCATAGGCCGCCGTCGCGCCAAAGCGAAAGCTCGCATGGGTGAGCTGCATCTCGATCTCGGCGGCCACGCGCAGCAGCTTTTCCAGCTCTTCCTCCGCCGGGCGGGCACGGTCGCCCGTCATCGCATCCATCAGATCGCTCAACTCGTTGTCGAGCTTGCCCAGCGGTCCCGAGAGCCTGCGCGCCCGGCCCAGCCCAAGCATCGACATCGCCTTGTAGGTCTCGATCTCGGTCAGCCGCTGCACCACGCGCCCCACCCGCTGCCGCCCCACCCCGGGTTTGACGAAACAGGCAAAGCGGACGTGCCCCTCCGGGTCGATCCGGAAGTCGGTGCCCACGATCACGTCGCCATCCACCACTTCCGACACGGCGATGCTCTCGGCCACCATCCAGCCGTCCATCCGCTCCGACACGTCTTCGGGGTGCTCCGGCATCTCCTCCACCCGCACCAGCGCCGAGGTCACCCGCACCCCCGGTGCCTTGGCCAGCCAGTCGGCGGGGAACATCCGGAAGGTCTCGCCATCGAAGGGCCGCTGCGCCACGCCGGAGCCGAAGATCGTGTAGGTCACGAACTCGGTGTGGCTCTCCCATTTGATCTGATGGCGCCCAAGCTGGCCCGAGTAATGGGTAGCATCGGGCTGCGGATGCGGCGCGCCGTGGCGGTCCAGCAAGTCGATCAGATGTGCCCGCTCCGCCTCGCGGTCCCGGCCCGAAGCGCCCTCGGCAGATTTCAGCGCCAGATAGGCCGCGCGGCAGGGCACATCCAGCGCCGGAAACGGGCGCGCATGCAGCTCGTTGGCCAGCTGATAGCGCAGCGGATGATCCTGGATTTCGGCCATTGTCGTCCCTCGTTTCTTCCCTGCTAGGGCCTGGCCGCCCTCCTGTAAAGGGAAAGAATGTCGCGATATCAGGTGCTTATCTTCATACCGCGGTGCACCGGCCCCACCTGCCTGCCTCCTTATAGCGCAAAAAAGAACCGCCCGGCCTTTTGGACCGGGCGGCTTTGCAGGCGGCCATTCAAGCCTTCGGCGCAGGAGGCGCAGCCGTGATAACCCGGCTGCACCCCCATCCTCCTCCACACGCCGAAACGCGAGGCCGCCAACCTGCGGCGGTCAGATCACCACCACGTCCAGCGGCGGGAAGCCGTTGAAGCCCACCGACGAGTAGGACGAGGTGTAGGCGCCGCAGTTGCGGATCACCACCTTGTCGCCCGCCTTCAGGCTCATCGGCAGCGGCATCGGGCGCTTCTCGTAGAGCACATCGGCGCTGTCGCAGCTCGGGCCTGCGAGGATGCAGGGGCCGGTGGCCTCACCGTCATGCGGGGTCATCAGCTGGTAGCGGATCGCCTCGCCCTCGGTCTCGGCAAGGCCGGAGAAGCGGCCGATGTCGAGATAGACCCAGCGGTGCAGGTCGTTGTCCGATTTGCGGGACACGAGCAGCACCTCGGCAGCAATCGCACCGGCCTCGGCCACCATGCCACGGCCCGGCTCGGCCATGATACGGGCACCGGGGAAACGGGCCTCGACCATCTTGCGCACGCCTTCGGCATAGGCAGTCGGCGCGTCGATCTCTTCGCCGTAGAACGCCGGAAAGCCGCCGCCGATGTTGATGAGGGTCAGCCCATGACCAGCCGCCTGCGCGTCGGCCCAGATGCCGCCCACGTAGTCGAGCACGCCCTGCCACATGCGGGTGCGTTTGGTTTGCGAGCCCACGTGGAACGAGAAGCCCACCGGGTCCAGACCCAAATCACGGGCCACGCCCAGCAGCCGCAGCGCGGACTCTCGTGAGCAACCGAACTTGCGGGAGAGCGGCCAGTCGGCCTCGGGGTTGTCCACCAGCAGACGGATGTACACCTGCGCACCCGGCGCATGCTCGGCGATCTTCACCAGCTCTTCGTCGCTGTCGGCGGCAAAGAGGGTCAGGCCAGCGGCATGGGCAAAGGCAATGTCGGTCACCCGTTTGATGGTGTTGCCAAAGCTGATCTGGTCAGGGCGCGCGCCGAGCGAGAGGCACAGCTCGATCTCGCCACGGGAGGCGGCATCGAAGTTGGAGCCCTCTTCGAGCAGGCGGGCGATGACTTCGCGGGCCGGGTTGGCCTTCACCGCATAGTGGATCGCAGCTCCGCCGAGGCCGGCTTTCAGCGCGTGGAACTGACGGGCAACCGCATCGGTGTCGATGACGAGGGTCGGCTTGTCAAAGCTGTTGGCAAGGATGAACTCCTCAACGCGGTTGACAGCAAGGGATACGGGAACGGCCGGCAGGCCGCCGTCGAACATCATCGTCATGGTCATCTCCAATAGACCCGGCCATATATGACCGCTCACTTCCAAGGGAGACGTTACCGTCGCTACGTAAACACAGGCGATGATGTTGCCGGCCAGAGGCGCGTGCGTTGGCGTCTTGACCGCGCATTTGGGGCCAAACGGGATTCGGATCAAGAGGGAAAATCACCGCGCGGCGAAGAAATTTTGCGCCGGGCAAAACGGCCTCTGCCGCCCTGCCCGGCTTTGCGCCTCAGTCCTTGGATTTCTTGGATGATTTCGACTTTTTCGCCTTGGCCTTCTTGGCATCCGCCTTCTTGGCCTTGGCCTTTTTGTCACGCGATTTCTCGGCAGCCTTCTTCGCTGCTTTTTTCTCGGCCGCCTTCTTCGCGGCCTTGGCAGCCGCCTTCTTCTCAGCAGCCTTCTTGGCTGCCTTCTTCTCGGCGGCTTTATTCTTGGCCTTCTCAGCCGCCTTCTTCGCGGCTTTCTTTTCGGCAGCCTTCGTTTTCTCCGCAGCCTTCTTTGCCGCCTTCGCCTTGGCAGGCTTCGGCTCGGCCTTCTCGACCTCTGCCTTCTTCTCAGCCAAGGCCGCCGCCTGGGCCACGACCCCGGCAGAGGGCTTCTCTTCGATCGGCACAGCACTGGCTGCAGGCGCAGGCTTGGCCGCCCGGCGTTTCACCGGAGCCTTGGAGACGGCAACCGGGCGGCGCGGCGCGGGGGCTGCAACCTTGCCCGCGGCCGCTGCCTTCCATGCCCCAGCCCGTGCGGGCGAGATGCCGGGAATGGCGGTGAGTTTGGCCACCGGCGCCGCCGCCAGACCGGCAGGGTCGGAAATGCCCGCCCCCACCAGCTTGGCCGCCATCGCCGGACCGATGCCGGGAATATCGGTCAGGCGCACCATCAGGCAGCCTTCTTGAGGGCCTTCTTGGCGGCCTTCAGCTTTTTCTCTTGCTTGGCGACCTTCGCCTTGCGGGCTTTCACTTCTTTTTTCAGGTCTTTGATCTTGGCTTTCTTGGCCATTGCTCGGTCCTTTCAGTCGGTTTTGTCTGAGCCGTTTTCCTTCACGAACCCCCGGATGAACCGGCGGATCTCACGGGCCGCGCTGGTGTCGAGCTGCTCGCACAGGTCCACAAAGGCATCGCGCTCATCCTTCTTGATCCGAATGATGAGCTGGCTGTCCTTCCGGTCCTTCTTGGGCTTGCTGCTCTTGGCCATAGCGGGCTGGCTCCCTCTCTTGAGTTCGCCTTTGTTACTACAAAGTATAGCGATTGTATATACATTTTCAAAAACTGGGTTACGGAACCTCCCCCCCTCCCCCGCAGTTGGTGCCCAAAGGAGACTCCCATGACCCATCACGACAACGACCATAACACCGAAGCCCTGCGCAAAGCCCTCTTCGACGCGCTGGATGACGAGCGCACCGGCATGCTGGCTATCAGCGACCGGGCCTCCCACGCCCAGCCGATGACCCACTACTTCGATGAAAGCGCCCGCGTTCTGCGCTTCATCACCGCCAGCGACACGGGCCTCGCCCGTGACATCGGCACCGGCGCGCAGGCCCATTTCACCCTCACCACCCGCGACCGCGAGGTCTATGCCTGCATTTCCGGGCCGATCACCGTGTCCGAAGATCGCGCTCTGCTGGAAGATCTGTGGTCCCCCGCCGCCGCCATGTGGTTCGAGGGCGGGATCGACGACCCCAAGGTGACCCTGCTCGAGATGCCGCTCCGCGAAGCCGCCGTTTGGACGGTGGATGCCAACGCGCTGCAGTTCGGCATCGAGATGCTGCGCGCCAACCTCGGCGACCACACGCCCGATCTGGGCGACCACGCGGTGATCAACCTCGCCGCCTGAGGCACCTCCCCCGGCTGCGCCTCACCAGGGCGCGGTCGGGGCCCCGTGCCTCTTCGCGGCGCGGCGCACATCCCGCACCGCCGCCCGCCACTCGCGCAGTGGAATCTCGAGGTCTATCGGCGGCTTGCCCTCGCTATAGGCCACCTCGAAGCGCAAACGCAGCACGCCCCGCCCTTTCGCCGCCCGGTTCATCGCTGCCAGAAAGGCTGCCCGTTCCGCGCCGTTAAGCGGATTCTTGGTACTGTGCTTGCGTTCCGCAGCCGCTGGCAGCACCCAGATCGTCTCGCCGCGCTGCTCGATGCTGTATCCCCGGTAGCTCGACGGGTAGCCACTGCGGTAGAGGTTGAACACGATCTCATCAGGCCCAAAGCGCACTGACCCGAGGTGGTTAAACCCCTCGCGCCGAGGGTACGTCGCGATCCCGCAAACCACCGGCACGGCCTCCCACGAGGTGAACTGGCTGCTGGGAATGATCTGCTCGCAAAAGGTCTCGAACGGCCCGTGTGCCTTATGGTGCAACAGGTTCGACATCAGGGCATCGCCCGCCAGCGCCACCACCGGGGCGAGGATAGGCGCCAGTGCCGCAATCATCGAAGCCAATACCCGCTTCATCTCAACCTCCTTGAAAATCACTCACCTGAAAGTCAGACGGCACCCGGCCTGAAATCCTTGGCCGGGTGCCCATCTTTAATGCCGCGCCTGCCGGAGCCGCGCGCCGCCGCTACTGGCTCGCCGCCATCGGCACCGCGCCCTGCGGCAGCTTGGTGTGCGAGAACACATACTCCAGCGCCTCGGGCAGCGTGTCGATCCAGACCTGCCATTCGTGATCGCCGTCGATCACCCGGTATTCCACATCGTTCGGCTGGTGGTCCCGCAGCTTCTGGTAGAGCACGGCCCCGTGGTAGGCGATGTCGAACACGTCATGGTCGCCCGAGTTGATATACATCGGCACCACCACGTCCCCGGCGAGGTAGTCGTCGAGATAGGCGGTGTAATTCAGCTCGGTCCACTTCTCGGGGTCGTAGTTGCCCTCTGCATCGAGATAGGCCGCATGGCGGTTGGCCGAAGAGCTCTCGGGCGGCTGCGGCACATAGGCGGCGGGCGACATGGCCGCCCCGGCGGCGAACATCTCTGGATGCTCCAGCACAAAGTTCACGGTGCCGTAACCTCCGGCCGAAAGCCCGCCCACCACGCGCCCCTCGCGCTCGGGGATCACCCGCCAGGTTGCCTCGATATGCGGGATCAAATCGTCAAAGAACGCCGTCTCCGCAGGCTCGTTGTAGCCATCCACCCACCAGCTCAGGCTACCCGGCATGATCACCACGGCGGGCGGCATGATGCCATCGGCAATCGCCTTATCGATCACCTGCTTGGCATGGCCATCCACCACCCAGCTCGTCTCGTTGCCGCCCGAGCCGTGCAGCAGATACATATGCGGATAGGTCAGCCCGCTGTCGTCATAGCCATCGGGCAGATAGACCGTATAGGCATAATCCCGCCCGAGCGTGTCGGATGCAAAGCTGTAGGTCGCAATCTCACCGGCGAAACTCGGAATCGCACAAAGCGCCGCGCCAGCGGCGTAAAGCATCATCTTCATGAAAACCTCCCATGCAGGCAGGCCGGAATGGCTGCCCTCGGGGAACGCTCGCAAGGGCAAAAACGCATGTCAACCGCACATATGCAACCTGTGCGGGAGCGGCGACAAGCTGCGCATGTGAAAAGGGCCTCCACAACGGGAGGCCCTTTCAATGGTCACGTGGCTCTGCCCGGTCAGTCAATCATCGGCAGGAGCTTGTTCACCGAGTCCTTGGCGTCGCCGTAGAACATGCGGGTGTTGTCCTTGAAGAACAGCGGGTTCTCGATGCCCGAGTAGCCGGTGCCCTGCCCCCGCTTGGAGACGAACACCTGCTTGGCCTTCCATACCTCCAGCACGGGCATGCCCGCGATGGGGGAGTTCGGGTCGTCCTGCGCGGCCGGGTTCACGATGTCGTTCGAGCCGATGACGATCACCACGTCGGTATCGGGGAAGTCGTCGTTGATCTCGTCCATCTCCAACACGATGTCATAGGGCACCTTGGCTTCGGCCAGCAGCACGTTCATGTGCCCCGGCAGACGCCCGGCGACTGGGTGGATGGCAAAGCGCACTTCCTTGCCGGCGGCACGCAGCTTGCGGGTCAGTTCGCTGACCGCCCCCTGCGCCTGCGCCACGGCCATGCCGTAGCCTGGCACGATCACAACGCTGTCGGCCTCGTTCAGCGCGGTTGCCACGCCATCGGCTTCGATCGCCACCTGCTCGCCTTCAACAGCCATCTGCTCGCCGCCCCCGCCGCCGAAGCCGCCGAGGATCACGCTCACGAAGTGCCGGTTCATCGCCTTGCACATGATGTAGCTGAGGATCGCACCCGAGGAGCCCACGAGGGCGCCAACCACGATCAGCAGGTCGTTGCCGAGGCTGAAGCCGATCGCCGCCGCCGCCCAGCCCGAGTAGCTGTTGAGCATCGAGACGACCACCGGCATGTCGGCCCCGCCGATCCCCATGATGAGATGGTAGCCGATAAAGAGCGCGGCCAGCGTCATCAGGAACAGCGGGAAGAACCCGCCGGTGTTCATGTACCAGATCAGGCAGATCACCGAGAGCGCAGCCGCGCCCGCGTTGAGCATGTGCCCGCCGGGCAGCTTGGTGGCTGCCGAGGTCACCTTGCCCGCCAGCTTGCCAAAGGCCACGACCGACCCTGTAAAGGTGATCGCGCCGATGAACACGCCGAGGAACAGCTCGACCGCGAGGATCTTCAGCTCGACCGAGGACTTGTGCGCCACGATGGAGGCAAAGTAGCCCAGTTCTTCACCCGCATGGTCGCCCCCCGCCACGAGGCGGATGGTGAAATGCGCGTTGTAGCCGACGAACACGGCGGCAAGGCCGACGAGGCTGTGCATCGCCGCCACAAGCTGCGGCATCTCGGTCATCTGCACCTTGGTGGCCACCATGTAGCCAATGACCCCGCCTCCCGCGATCAGCAAGATGGTCAGCAGCCACAGGCCCGAGCCGGGGCCGATGAGCGTGGCCAGCACGGCCAGTGCCATGCCCACAATGCCGTACCAGACCGCCCGCTTGGCACTTTCCTGCCCCGAGAGGCCGCCCAGCGAGAGGATGAAGAGAACAGCGGCAACAACGTAGGCCGCAGTGGTAAATCCGTAATCCATTGCTCCTGCCCCCTTACGACTTCTGGAACATGGCGAGCATGCGCCGGGTGACGAGGAAGCCGCCGAAGATGTTGATCCCGGCCATGAAGACCGAGAGCGCGGCGAGCAGAACCACGAGGAACGAGCTGGAGCCCATCTGCAACAGCGCCCCCACGATGATGATCGAGGAAATCGCGTTGGTCACCGCCATCAGCGGCGTGTGCAGAGAGTGCGAGACGTTCCAGATCACCTGGAAGCCCACGAAGACCGAGAGCACGAAGACGATGAAGTGCTGCATGAAGCTCGCCGGGGCCACGAGGCCCACAGCCAGGAGAAGCACCGCGCCCACGCCAATGAGCGTGACCTGTTGCTTGGTTTGCGCCTTGAAGTCGGCGGCCTCCTTGGCCTTCTTCTCCTCGGGCGTCAGTTCCTTGGGCTTTTCCTTCTTCACCGCGGCAATCGCCTGAACCTTCGGCGGCGGCGGCGGGAAGGTGACCTCGCCGGCATGAGTCACCGTAGCCCCCCGGATCACGTCGTCTTCCATGTTGTGGTTGACGACGCCGTCCTTCTCGGGCGTCAGGTCGGTCATCATGTGGCGGATGTTGGTGGCATAGAGCGTGGAGCTCTGGGTCGCCATCCGGCTGGGGAAGTCGGTGTAGCCGATGATGGTCACGCCATTGTCGCTCACCACCTTCTCGTCGGCCTTGGTCAGCTCGCAGTTGCCGCCGCGCTCCGCGGCGAGGTCCACGATCACCGATCCCGGCTTCATCATCTCGACCATGTCCTTGGTCCAGAGCACCGGCGCGGCCCGGCCCGGGATCAGCGCGGTACAGATGACGATATCCACCTCGGGCGCCAGCTCGCGGAACTTGGCCAGCTGCGCCTCGCGGAACTCGGGGCTGGAGGGTGCGGCATAGCCGCCGGTCGCGGCGCCGTCGGTCTGCTCTTCGTCGAACTCGAGATAGACGAACTCGGCGCCCATCGACTCGATCTGCTCGGCCACTTCGGGCCGCACGTCGAAGGCGTAGGTGATCGCGCCCAGCGAGGTCGAGGTGCCGATGGCCGCAAGGCCCGCCACACCGGCGCCCACCACGAGCACCTTGGCCGGGGGCACCTTGCCCGCTGCCGTCACCTGACCGGTGAAGAACCGGCCAAAGTTGTTGCCCGCCTCGATCACCGCGCGGTAGCCCGCGATATTGGCCATCGACGAGAGCGCATCCATCTTTTGGGCGCGGCTGATGCGGGGCACCATCTCCATCGCCACAACGGTCGCGCCCTTCTTGGCCACGCCCGCCATCATCTTGTCGTTCTCGGCCGGGTTGAAGAAGCTGATGAGGGTCTGGCCCTCGGCGAGCCGCTTGGCCTCGGTGTCGGTGGGCACGCGGACCTTTGCGACGATCTCGGCCTCTTTCCACAGGGCGGCGGCGGTCTTGACCACTGTCACCCCGGCGGCCTCGTAATCGGCATCGCTGAAGCCGGCCTTGGCCCCGGCGCCGGTCTCGATCAGGCACTCATGCCCGAGTTTCTGAAGCTGAAGCGCCGAATCCGGCGTCATGGCCACGCGGTTCTCTCCTTCGAGAACCTCCTTGGGCGTTCCGATTTTCAACGGATTATCCCCCTTCCCTCATGTGTTCCGCGCGTTTTGCGCTGAATGGCAGCGGGTTTTACCTATCACTTCGCGCAAATTTGTTACAACCAGAAGCGATGACGCAGGGACAAAAGTCTATGCCCAGCGCCGCACCCGCCCGGCCCATGCCTCATATTGCGCCCCGAAGGCGGCACGCAGCCGGCCCTCCTCGGGGCGGATGAAGCGGTCGGTGATCACGAAAAGGAAGAGCGGCAGCAGCACGGCCAGCGCCAGCCATGCGCCCCAATAGGCGCAAAACCCCGAGAGGATGAGCGCGTCGCCAAGGTAGATCGGGTTGCGCGAGCGGCTGTAGATGCCCGAGGTGATGAGCGCGCTGGCCTCCTGATGCGGGATCACGCTGGTGCGCGCCCGCCGGAACTCCATGAAGGCCAGTGCTAGCAGCAGCAGCCCGCCGCCCACCAGCAGCCCGCCCAAAAGCTCCGCCGCCGGGTGGCGCCATACCAGCGCCGGAAAGCGGCTCGCCTGAACCCAGGCCATCGCGATGAACAGGAGCAGCCAGAGCGGCGGCATATCGAGCCACCGCAGTGCGGCCCTTGCCCCCGTCTCGCCCGATGGCCCGCGCACTGCGCGCCTCAGCCCACGCTCTTCAGCCCCGGCCGTGCGCCCTCAGCGTGCCATTCGCGCACTGCGCAGCCAAAGGCCTCGAAGAGCGGGCGGCTCACCGGGTCTTCCGCCGCGTTGTATTCAGGGTGCCACTGCACCGAGAGCGTGAAGCCCGGCGCATCGCGCACGGTGATCGCCTCGGGCGTGCCATCGGGCGCGGTGCCCTCGATCTGAATACGCGGCCCGGGGTTCTTGATTCCCTGCCCGTGCAGCGTGTTGGTCATCACCTCGGTCGCACCGAACACCTCGTGAAACTGGCTGCCCTCGGTCAGCGTCACCTTGTGGCGCAGGGCGAACTTCTCTTCCAGCGTGCCGTCCGGGGGCATCCGGTGGTTCATCCGGCCCGGCAATTCGCGGATCTCGGGGTGCAGCGTGCTGCCCATCGCCACGGCGACCTCCTGAAACCCGCGGCAAATGCCCAGAAAAGGCTGGCCGCGTTCAACACAAGCGCGGATCAGCGGCAGGGCGATGGCATCGCGTGCGCGGTCAAAGGCACCATGCGCCTCGGTCTCAGGCTCGCCATACTCCTCCGGGTGCACGTTGGGCCGCCCGCCGGGAAAGACGAAGCCATCGCACATCTCCAGCAGCTCCGGCACGCTCACAAAGCGCGGGTCTGCCGGGATCAGCACAGGCATCGCGCCTGTGACCTGCGCCACCGCCTCCGAGTTCATCGTCCCGCCCGCATGGGCCGGATACTGATCGTTCAGAAGGTGCGAGTTGCAGATGATGCCGACGATGGGACGTGTCATGAGCGTGATCCTGCCATATTCCTTGGCGTGAATATAGCTTTGCACGACCGGAGCTTAAAGCGAGGTTTGCGCTGCACATCCGCACAGCACTCGCGCGCCCCTCTGCGCAGGCGCGCGGCAGGTTTCGGCCCTGCACATGGCCGTCGGGCGCAAAATCCCTGCAACATTCCCCACGCCGCCGCGACACAAAGCGCGCAATCGCTCACGCCGCAGAGACCGGGCTGAAACAACCGCGCACACGCCGCCGTGAGCGCGCGTGACGGGATTCCGCCGCGCCCGCCCGGCAATTGACACAACGTCACCCGCGGCTCTGCCCATGTCACAGGACATAGCCGTATTTTTCTGAACGCCAGCACGCGTGGCAGTGCCGCCCCGCCCGGCAACCCCCGCTCCGGTTTTCGTGATGCGCGGATCTGCACAGGGAGGGACGCAGTTTTTGCCATTTTTCCAGCGGCTTGCCCGGCCCATTTGTTGACCACGACCAGCGGACAACAGCGCTCTCGGGATGACAGCGCCGCCGCCGGACACAGTCGAAACGCTCCGCAAGGGGCCACAACCAAACCGCCCGAAACGGGCAAACGCTACATGATATACCAAGGAGACATCATCATGACCTTCGCCAAAACTTCGATCCTCGCTCTGGCCGCCGCTGCGATCACCGCCCCCGCCTTTGCCGACAACGCCTCCCTGGCCCGTTCGGTCGGCGTAGAGCCGGGCGTCTACTCCATCGAGCAGTTGATCGAGCTGAAATCCCTGAACGACGGCGAGAACGCCCAGCGCAAGCACATCCTCGACAACCCCGAGGGCACCGGCGCTGAAGTGTCGTCCAAGTCGATCATCGGCGGCTCCAGCGCCTCCGACAAACTGGCCGGTTCCGTGGGCGTGGCCCCCGGCGTCTACTCCACCGCTCAGCTGATCGAGCTGGCAAGCCTCGATGATGGCGATCAGGCCCGCCGCGCCTTCATCCTCGAAAACCCGGCTGGCAACTAAGCCGGCACCCCGGTTCTCCCGGTGGGGCGCAGGAGCAATCCTGCGCCCTTTTTTCTTGGGGTCAGCCCTGCGCCTTGGCCTCGATCCGGCGGGCCTGAAGGATGTTCTGGGTGTAGCCCGAAGGCTCGTCACGCCCCTTGAACACAAGGTCGCAAGCCGCCTGAAAGGCCACGCCGTCAAACCCCGGCGCCATCGGCTTGTATGCCGGGTCGCCCGCGTTCTGCTGGTCGACCACGGCGGCCATCTTCTTCAGCGCCTCCAGCACCTGTTCCTGGCTCACCACCTCGTTCAGCAGCCAGTTGGCCAGCGCCTGCGCGGAGATGCGCAGGGTCGCGCGGTCTTCCATCAGGGGTACGTCATGCACATCGGGCACCTTGGAGCAGCCCACCCCCTGATCGACCCAGCGCACAACGTAGCCCAGAAGGCTCTGGCAGTTGTTCTCCAGCTCGGTCTGGATCTCCTCGACCGGCAGCTCGCCCTCCTGCAGAGGGATGGTCAGCAACTCATCCAGGCCATTGCGCAGCTGCCCCTTGGCCTCTTCGTTGATCTCGTAGAGTCGGGCGAACACATCGGTCTCGTGGTAGTGCGTGGCATGGAGCACGGCGGCGGTGGGCGATGGCACCCAAGCCGTGGTGCCGCCCATCATCAGGTGGCCCTTCTTCTGCTCCAGCATGCCCGCCATGTCATCGGTCAGCGCCCACATGCCCTTGCCGATCTGCGCGCGGCCCTTCAGCCCGCATTGCAGGGCGATGTCGACGTTTCGGTTTTCGTAGGCATCGAGCCATGTCGCCGCCTTCATCCGGCCCTTGGGCACCATTGGCCCGGCTTCGATGGAGGTGTGAATCTCGTCGCCTGTCCGATCAAGGAAGCCGGTGTTGATGAAGGCCAGCCGCTTTTCGGCCGCGGCAATGCAGGCCTTGAGGTTAGCCGAGGTGCGGCGCTCCTCATCCATGATCCCGATCTTGATGGTGTTGGGCCGCAGCCCGAGGATCAGCTCGACCACCTCGAAGGTCTTGCAGACAAACTCCACCTCCTCCGGCCCGTGCATCTTGGGCTTCACGATGTAGATCGAACCCTTCGGCGAGTTGCGCGGGCGCTCCTTGTCGTCGCCGCCGATGATGTCATGCAGGGCGCAGAGCGGGGTAATGAAGGCATCCAGCAGCCCCTCGGGCACCCGGTTGCCCTCTTCGTCCAGCACCGCATCGGTGTACATCAGCAGGTCGACATTGCGCACCAGCATCAGGGCCCGGCCCTTAAGCAGCGCAGGGCGACCCTCCTTGCTCTCGAACCCCAAGTCGGGGTTCAGCTCGCGGATATAGGCGTTGTCGCCGCTGCCCACCGGCGCGGTCAGATCGCCCTTCATCAGGCCCAGCCAGTTGCGATAGGCCTGCACCTTGTCCTCGGCATCCACCACGGCCACCGAATCTTCCATGTCCATGATGGTCGAGACCGCCGCCTCGAGGAAAATGTCAGCAATACCAGCCGGATCCGCGCTGCCGATCGGGTCGGAGCGGTCGATGAACATGACGATGTGCAGCCCGTTGGCGCGGAAGTACACATCGGTGATTTTGCCCTTCTCGTCGCGGTTGCAGCCCGCGTATTGGTCCGGGTCGGCCAGCTCGGTGGAGTGCTTTCCGGCGATCACCATCAGCTTCCCCTGCCCGCCCGGCGCCATCGTGCTGACCTCGGCCCAAGAGCCCTTCTTGAGCGGTAGCACCTTGTCGAGATGCGCCTTGGCCCAGGCCACCACCTCTTTGCCGCGCTCGGCGTCATAGCCGCCCTTTCCGGGCAGCGAGCCAAGCGCGTTGGTTCCGTAGAGCGCGTCATAGAGCGAGCCCCAGCGCGCATTGGCGGCGTTCAGAGCAAAGCGGGCGTTGGTGATCGGCACCACAAGCTGCGGGCCGCAGACAGAGCTGATCTCGGGGTCGATCCCCTCCGGCTCAACGGCAACCTCCTCCGGCTCCTCCACCAGATAGCCGATCTCGCCCAGCATCTTCTGGTAGGCGTCCATATCCGGGGCGCCGCGGTTGGCCACGTGCCAAGCGTCGATCTTTTCCTGCAATTCCTGCCGCTTGGCGAGCAGCTCGGCATTGCGCGGGCCAAATACCTTCACCAGCTTGGCCACGTTCTCCCAAACCACATCGGCCTCGACACCGGTGCCGGGCAGAATTTCATTCTCGACGAAAGCGGCCAGGCCTGCATCCCATTGCAGCCCGGCTTTCTCGATGCGGTCGGTCATCTAATTGTCCCTGTTCTCAAATCTGCGGCTCTCGGGGCCGCGGAGAACAGCCTAGGCCAAATGCGAGGGTGTCGCAATCTGGCCCGGGCCGGATTTGAGAGTGGGAGGTCGGGGCTCTGCCTCAGTTGCCCTCGGGGGCAATCACGCCGCCTTCGGGGGTCGCGTCGCGCGGCGTGTTGCCCTCATCGGCAGACCATGTGAGCCATGCGGCAATGGCCAGAATGCCTGCGCCGACGGCAAGGGCGATGCCCATCAGCGGGGCGGAATGGCGCTTGGTCTGCTTGTCGATGTTGGTCTCGGGGGCCGACATGTCGTCTCCTCTCACGTTGCTGGCTGGCGCCCCCTTGGAGGCGCCCTAGGGCTCGGGTTTCACCGGTTGCTGAGCCCGCTTCAGAGGCCTAACGTCCGGCAAGCCGATTTGGTTCAATTCGCCCATCCGCCCCCGAGGAGCTCCATGAAAGACGCCGCCCCCCAGCCCGTTCGCCTTGCCGAGTACACGCCCTTTCCCTTCGTGGTGGAGCACGTCGAACTCTGGTTCACCCTCGCCGGGCCGGACACGCGGGTGCGCTCCAAGATCCGCTTTGCGCCCAACCCGGCAGCCACAGCCCCCGCGCGCGAAATTTTCCTTCATGGTAAGGAGCTTAAGCTAATCTCGGCGCAGATCGACGGCGCGGCTGTGGAGCCTGCCATCACGCCCAAGGGCCTAACCTGCCCAGTGCCCGATGGCGCCTTCACATGGGAGGCCGAGGTGCAGATCGACCCGACGACCAACACCTCGCTCGACGGGCTCTACGTGTCGGGCGGCATGTATTGCACCCAATGCGAGGCCGAGGGCTTCCGAAAGATCACCTACTACCCCGACCGCCCCGATGTGATGGCCCCCTTCCGGGTGCACATCGACAGCGACATGCCGGTGAAGCTCTCCAACGGGAACCCCGTGGGCGATGGCGAATGGGATGACCCCTGGCCCAAGCCTGCCTATCTCTTTGCCCTCGTGGCTGGCGACCTGCGGGCCTTTTCCAGCGATTTCAAAACCATGTCTGGCCGCGCGGTGGACCTCAACATCTACGTCCGCCCCGGTGACGAGCCGCGCGCCGAATACGCGATGGACGCGCTCATCCGCTCGATGAAATGGGATGAGGAGGTCTATGGCCGCGAGTATGACCTCGACGTGTTCAACATCGTCGCCGTGGATGATTTCAACATGGGCGCGATGGAGAACAAGGGGCTTAACATCTTCAATTCAAAGTA
Organism: Vannielia litorea; assembly: GCF_019801175.1. Classification (NCBI taxonomy): domain Bacteria; kingdom Pseudomonadati; phylum Pseudomonadota; class Alphaproteobacteria; order Rhodobacterales; family Paracoccaceae; genus Vannielia; species Vannielia litorea. Next base: position 875,122 of record NZ_JAHVJR010000001.1, on the reverse strand, counting down.
TGTTCTGGCCTCGCCCGAGACCGCGACAGATGGTGATTACGACCTGATCGAGGGCATCATCGCCCACGAGTACTTCCACAACTGGACCGGCAACCGCATCACCTGCCGCGACTGGTTTCAGCTCTGCCTCAAGGAGGGGCTGACGGTGTTCCGCGACCAGCAGTTCAGCTCCGACATGCGCGGCGCGGCGGTGAAGCGGATCACCGAGGTCATGCAGCTTCGCGCCCGCCAGTTCCGCGAGGATCAGGGGCCGCTGGCGCATCCTGTCCGGCCGGAGGAATACATCGAGATCAACAACTTCTACACCGCCACCGTCTATGAAAAGGGCGCCGAGGTGATCCACATGCTGAAGCATCTGGTGGGCGACGAGGGCTACAAGAAGGCGCTCGATCTTTACTTCGAGCGGCACGATGGCGATGCGGCGACCATCGAGGATTGGCTAAGGGTGTTCGAGGATGCCACGGGCCGCGACCTTTCGCAGTTCGCCCGCTGGTATTCTCAGGCTGGCACCCCGCGCCTCAGCGTGTCAGAGAGCTTCAAGGACGGCACGCTGACCCTTGATTTTAAACAGGAAACCAAACCAACCCCGGGCCAGCCCACCAAGGCACCACAGGTGATCCCCATCGCCGTGGGCCTCATCGGCCCCAACGGCGACGAGGTGGTGCCCACCACCGTTCTGGAGATTAATGAAGCCGAGCAAAGCTTTGACTTCACGGGACTTTCCGCCAGACCCGTCGCCTCCATCCTGCGCGGTTTTTCCGCCCCGGTGGTGCTCGATCGCCCGCTCGACAGTGCCACCCGCGCCTTCCTGCTCGCCCATGACACCGACCCCTTCAATCGCTGGGAGGCGGGCCGCGTGCTGGGCAAGGAGGTGCTCACCGCGATGATCACCAAGGGCGCCCCGCCCTCGCCCGACCTGCTCTCGGGCCTCCACCGCCTCGTCGCCGACGACAGCCTCGAGCCGGCCTACCGGGCGCTGATGCTCGGACTGCCCTCCGAAGACGACCTTGCGCAAACGCTTTTCGATAGCGGCCATGTGCCCGACCCGGCGGCGATTCATGCCGCCCGCGAGACGCTGCTGGAGGCGATGGCGACCGACATGGAGCCCACTCTCGCAAGCCTTTATGAACAAATGGAAACCCCCGCGCCCTACACGCCCGATGCCGAGGCCGCGGGCAAGCGCAGCCTGCGCTCCGCCTGCCTTGGCCTGCTGTCGCGCCGCGATGGTTGCGCCCGGGCCAAGGCGCTGTTCGAGGCCGCCGACAACATGACCGAGGAGCTCTCCGCCCTCGCCGTTCTGGTCCGCCACGGCGCGGGCGCCGAGGCGCTGCAAACCTTCTACGACAAGTGGCACCACGACCGGCTGGTGATGGACAAATGGTTCATGCTGCAGGTGGTGCAGGCGCCCGCCGAGACGATGGCCGAGACCGCGAAGGCCCTCACCGAACACGCTGATTTCGATTGGAAAAATCCCAACCGATTCCGCTCGGTACTGGGTGCGATGCAGGCCAATCCGGCGGGCTTTCACCGCGCCGACGGGGCCGCATACCGGCTCTATGCCGACTGGCTGATCCGGCTCGATCCGGTGAACCCGCAAACCACGGCGCGGATAACCACCGGCTTCGAGACATGGGCGCGCTACGATGCCGACCGCCAGCAGATGATCCGCGCCGAGCTGGAGCGGATCGCGGCGCTGGAGGGGCTTTCGGAGAACACCGGCGAGATGGTGGGCCGGATCCTTGGGTGAGAGGCAGCTGAGCCTTCAGGTTTTTGGGCGCGGCTTGGGGCGCATGTTGGAGAGCGGGCGGCAGTAGCTTTGCACCTTGGTGTAAGCCGCGATATCCGCACGCTTTTTCCGGTAGACCATCGGCCCCCAGTCCGCCGCCACCCCGCCCTTGCCGGAGGCGCCCAGCACGCCATCGCGCCGCACCGTCTTGGCCATGATCCGGATCGCGCAGCTCAGGTTGGTCGGCCCGTGCAGCAGCGCCGCGCCGGTACTGGCGCGGCAACCGTAAAGCCGCGCGGTCGAGGGGGTGATTTGCAACAGCCCGTGCCAACGCCCGCCGCCGCCCACCGCACGGGGGCGATAGGTACTCTCGTGCTTGGCCAGCGCCGAGAGGAAGCCGACCCAGAATTCAGCCCGCTTTTCAACAGGCTGACTGGCGTAGCTGGGGCAGAATTGCTCGATATCGCGCGGCACGAACTCAAGCAGCGGCCGGCCGTGGGCCTTGAGCGCCGAAATTGCCGCGCGGGTCCAGATGGTGCTGCCGGGCACGCTCTCCCACCGGGTGCGCGGCAGGCTCCGGGGGCGTGCCTTGGGCCGCTGGCGGGTGACTTGCGGCACGGCGGGGGTCATGCCCTCGGGCAGCACCCCGCCCATGGCCGACATGCGCGGCAAGGGCCGCAGCGCCGGCACATCCACATCGGCCTGCGCCTGCTCGGCCAGCAGCGCCAGAGCGACCGCAGCCGCAAGACATTGTAAAACCCCCGTCATCGGGCAATATCTGGCCGCAATAGCAAAGGTTTAGCAAGTGCTCCTAACGTCGGTTAACGGCTGATTAACGCCGATGGGGGAACAGTGACGGCGAAACCCCTCCGATCAGCGTCCTCTATAACACAATTCGATCACCTGCCGCGCCTGCGCCCCCAGTCTGCCACGTGGCAGCTAAGCGCCAGTAAACCCACCGCCTTGCCCCCTTCTGCACAAGGGCCTAGAAGGGCGGGAAACAGCCGCGGAGTCCCTCATGCTCGACCTCTCCTATACCGCCCCCAAGCCCAAGACCCTCTCCGGCGCGACCGGCGACTGGGAGCTTGTGATCGGGATGGAGGTGCATGCGCAGGTCAGCTCCAAGGCCAAGCTCTTCTCCGGCGCGAGCACGCAGTTCGGCGCAGAGCCCAACTCCAACGTCGCCTTCGTGGATGCGGGCATGCCCGGCATGCTCCCGGTGATCAACGAGGGCTGCGTGGCGCTGGCGGTGAAGACCGGCCTCGGGCTGAAGGCCGAGATCAACCTCAACTCGGCCTTCGACCGGAAGAACTATTTTTACCCTGACCTTCCGCAGGGTTACCAGATTTCTCAGCTTTACCACCCGATCGTCGGCGAGGGCGAGGTGCTGGTGGAGATGGGCGAAGGCGTGGCCCGCAAGGTGCGGATCGAGCGCATCCATCTGGAGCAGGACGCGGGCAAGTCGATCCACGACATGGACCCGGCGATGAGCTTCGTCGACCTCAACCGCACCGGCGTTGCACTGATGGAGATCGTCTCCCGCCCCGACATTCGCGGCCCCGAAGAGGCAGCCGCCTATATCGCCAAGCTGCGGCAGATCCTGCGCTACCTCGGCACCTGCGACGGCAACATGCAAAACGGCAACCTGCGGGCCGATGTGAACGTGTCGGTTTGCAAGCCCGGGCAGTATGAGAAGTATCAGGAAACGCAGGACTTTTCGCATCTCGGCACGCGCTGCGAGATCAAGAACATGAACTCCATGCGCTTCATCCAGCAGGCCATCGACTACGAAGCAAAGCGGCAGATCGCCATTCTGGAAGACGGCGGCAGCATCGATCAGGAGACCCGGCTCTACGACGCCGACAAGGGCGAGACCCGCTCGATGCGCTCCAAGGAAGAGGCGCATGACTACCGCTACTTCCCCGACCCCGACTTGCTGCCGCTCGAGATCGAGCAGGGCTGGGTCGATGACATCAAAGCCTCGCTGCCCGAACTGCCGGACGCCAAGAAAGCCCGCTTCATCGGCGATTTCGGCCTGAGCGATTACGACGCCTCCGTGCTCACCGCCGAAGTGGAAGCCGCTGATTTCTTTGAGGAAGCCGCCAAGGGGCGCGATGGAAAGCTGGCCGCAAACTGGATCATCAACGAGCTCTACGGCCGCCTGAAAAAGGACGAGAAGGAGCTGGGTGAAAGCCCCGTCTCCCCCGCCCAGATCGGCCAGATCATCGACCTGATCAAATCGGACGCCATCAGCGGCAAGATCGCCAAGGATGTGTTCGAGATCTGCTACACCTCCGGCCGCGAGCCCGAGGAGATCGTCGAGACCGAGGGCATGAAGCAGGTCACCGACACCGGAGCCATCGAGGCCGCCGTGGACGAGGTGATCGCCGCCAATCCCGGCCAGGTCGAGAAGGTTAAGGCCAACCCCAAACTGGCCGGCTGGTTCGTGGGTCAGGTGATGAAGGCGACCGGCGGCAAGGCCAATCCGAAGGCGGTGAACGAGCTGGTTTCTGCCAAGCTGGGGCTATAGCATCCGTCGATCGCGGCGGGCCTATAGCAAAAATTGATATGCACAACTCATGCACATCCGATGCACATTCCATGCATACGGATGCTGCCAAAGGTTGACGAAGGGTTAGGCAAAAGCGCCACAGAATCCTTGAATTGGCACGGTTTTGCCGCCGTGCTTTGGACAGGCCGCCCCGCCCGCGCTAGGCTGGGGGCCGTGCTTTGAATTGGGGGGCAGAAATGCCGCGATACGAATACCGGGTGGTGCCCGCACCGGAAAAGGGCAAGAAGGCCAAGGGCGCAAAGGGCACCTCGGGCCGCTTTGCCGTGGCACTTCAGGACCTGATGAACGAGATGGGCGCCGCGGGCTGGGAGTATCAGCGCACCGATACCCTGCCCTGCCAAGAGCGCGTCGGCCTCACCGGTCGCCAGACCACCTTTCAGCACATGCTGGTTTTCCGCCGCACACTGGCCGCCGAGGCCGTGAGCGACGAAGAGGTGACCGCTCTGCTCGCCGCACCTGAGGACGAGCCGGAGGCGGACGCCGTGGAAGAGCCCGAAACCGCCGAAGAGCAGCCCGAGCCGCAGCCCGAAAAACGCGATGCCGTGGCCGCCGCCCGTGACGTGGCCGCCGCCCTCTCGGCCCGCGCCCGCGAAGGCAAGGCCCCGGCCCTCGGCCCCGCGACCCAGGGCGACAAGCCCGGCTCCAAGGCGGATGTGGCTGCCGAGTAAGGCGCGCTTATAGTCAAGTTCAGGCCCGTCCCGCTTGGGGCGGGTTTTGCATTTTGGGGAGCCGGTTCGGCGAGATTGGCATCGCCGCCCATTGCCGGGCTTCAATAGTCCCCGCCCTGCCGGGTATCCCACAGGCGCAGCACCTCGATGCGCTCCGGCGTGACGCGGTAGATCAGCACAAAGGGCGTTCGGGGGATCGGCAGCTCGCGCACCTCGGCAAAGCCTTCGCTGCGCCGCCCGGCATAGGGGTTCGCCTCAAGGGTCGAGATGGCAGCCTTGAAATGCGCCCCGGCCCGCGTGCTCCCCTCCGCAAAGACTGCCCGATAATAGCGCCGGAACCAGACCATGTCTTGCCCGGCACTAACGAGAAAGACGACGCTCATGCGTCAGGCAGAATATCGGCTCCGGGCGGCGGTGACTCGTCGCCAGTATCCCAACTGTCGACCCAGGCCATCATGGCATCCTGCGAGATGAACCGGCCCGCCTCCGCCTCGGCCAGCGCGGCCTCGATCGCGGTCCGCTTGGCTTGCCGCGCCTCGATCATCGCGCGAATGGCCTGCACCGCAAGCTGGGCAGGCGGACGATCCTCCAGCGCGGCCTCGGCTTCGAGCGCGCGTTTCAGGCTGTCATCGAGCCGGATGGTATAGGGGGCCGTGGCCACGGGCTGCACCTCGCATCTTACGTATGACAAGAGAATACGATCGCGACGCGACGCTGGCAAGCTTGGCACGAAGGCGAGACCAGTCTCGCCCTAAACCTCGATCGCCAGCGCGTGGATGCGCGGGAAGAGGTCTGCCACCGCGGCGTTCACCGCGCGGTGCTTGGCGACCCGGCTCTTGCCTTCCAGCGCCTCGGCCACCATGCGCACCCTGAAGTGCGAGCCGTCCGGCGAATATCCGCCGTGGCCCCGGTGGGCCTCGCTTTCATCAAGCACCTCTAGGCTTGTTGGCGCAAAGGCCTCCCGCAGGCGCGTTTCTATTTCCAATGCAAGTGTCATTTTTTCTCCTGCCCCCTTCTCACCCGGCGCGAAAAGACTAAAATTCATGGTCCGAGTCGAGAAGCAATGCCAAACACATGGGGCTGCAGGCATGAACAGAGACGATCCGTTTGGTTTCGATATGTCCGTTTCTTCGGACAAGAAGAAGCGCCAGCGCGGGCGTCGCGGCATGTCTGGGGCCTTCGAGACCTCGCAGCGCACCTGCGAGCACGAGGGTTGCAACGAGCCGGCGCAATACCGGGCCCCCAAGAATCCCGACACGCTGGATGACTACTACTGGTTCTGCAAGGAGCACGTCCGCGAGTACAATCTGAAGTGGAACTTCTTCAACGGCGCGACCGAAGAAGAGATGGAAGCCCAGATCGACAGTGACCGGGTTTGGAACCGCGATACCAAGCCCTTCCGCCGCTCGGCCGAAGAGAAGGCATGGGCGCGGCTCGGCGTGGATGATCCGCATCAGGTGCTGGGCGAGAACGCCACTCAAAACCCCGGCCGCAAAGGCAACGGCGGCGGCCGCCGCCTGCCCCCTACGGAGCGCCGGGCCATCGAGATTCTCGAAGCCAAGGACAACATGACCAAGGCCGAGATCCGCAAGTGCTACAAGTCGCTGATCAAGGTGCTCCACCCCGATATGAACGGCGGCGACCGCAGCCAGGAAGAGCAACTCTCCGAGGTGGTCTGGGCCTGGGATCAGATCAAGGACAGCCGCAGCTTCAAGTGAGCCGGAAGGGCCGGTGACGCGGGGCTTGCCCGCGCCGGCCGTTCAGTTGCGCGCCGTGCAGCGCCGGATCATCCGGTCGAGGCTGCCGGTCACTCCGCGTGCAGTGAACTCGAAGCGCGAGCCATATGGGTCCACCACGGTGAACTTGCCATTGCCATCGGCCTTTTCCAGCGCGACGAGGTAATCGAGAACGGCCTTGGCATCCTCCACCTTCTCGATCTGCAGGTAGAACTGCGGCGATGGGAAGAGGTTCTTCATCACGAAGTCCTGCCCGCCGATGCTGAGCCGGGCCACGCCGCCGGGCGGCACCCGCCGGGGCGCGATGAACTCGGGGAATATCCCGCGCCCGTCGCGCGCATCGTAGAGCGAGAACTGCGTGCGCGCGCCGCGCCCGGAACCGCAGGTGCCATCCACACAGCTCACCACCTGACAGGCGGCATAGCTCGCCCCCACACCCCGCTGGGTGTAGAAGAACCACGCGCCGAGACTGTCGATCAGGGTAAACTCCGCCCGTGCGGGCCGAGGCAGCAAAAGGGCAAAGATCAATACCAACAGGCAAACGACAGACGTCGACCGGGAAACAACTCCTGAAAAAGGCATTTGTGTTCTGACCTGTGGCAGCAAATCCCGGCCACACTAACCCTTGCGTCAAGGCGTGTCACGGGGCGGTTTACGCAACAGTCTGTCACCGGTGAATTTCCGCCTGCGGTGCGGCGGGGCGCCCGGCCCTTGCACCTGCCCGAGATATAAGGCACCACCCCACTGATAGATCACGCGCCGCCCCTTGCGGCGCTAGCGGCGAAGGCAGAGGCGATGAGCGATCAGGCGATGAAACCCACCGAAGAAATCTCCGTGCGCGAGGCCTTTGGCATCGATAGCGACATGGTGGTGAAGGGCTTCGCCGAGGCGACCGACCGGGTGCCCGACATCGACAGCACCTACAAGTTCGACCCTGATACCACGCTCGCCATTCTGGCCGGGTTCAGCCACAACCGCCGCGTCATGATCCAGGGCTACCACGGCACCGGCAAATCGACCCATATCGAACAGGTCGCCGCCCGCCTCAACTGGCCCGCCGTCCGGGTGAACCTCGACAGCCACATCAGCCGGATCGACCTGATCGGCAAGGATGCGATCAAGCTGAAAGACGGCAAGCAGGTCACCGAATTCCACGAGGGCATCCTGCCGTGGGCGCTGCGCAACCCCGTTGCCATCGTCTTCGACGAGTATGATGCGGGCCGCGCCGACGTGATGTTCGTCATCCAGCGGGTGCTGGAGCATGACGGCAAGCTCACCCTGCTCGACCAAAACGAGATCATCACGCCCAACAAGTATTTCCGCCTCTTCGCCACCTCCAACACGGTGGGCTTGGGCGATACGACCGGCCTCTACCACGGCACCCAGCAGATCAACCAGGCGCAGATGGACCGTTGGAACCTCGTCGCCACGCTGAACTACCTGCGCCATGATGCCGAGGCCGCGATCGTGCTGGCCAAGTCGCCGCATTACAACACCGAGAAGGGCCGCAAGCAGATCAGCCAGATGGTGACGGTCGCCGACCTGACGCGCACCGCTTTCATGAACGGCGATCTCTCTACGGTGATGAGCCCGCGGACGGTGATCAACTGGGCGCAGAACGCCGAGATCTTCCGCAACATCGGCTATGCCTTCCGGCTGACCTTCCTCAACAAATGCGACGAGCTGGAGCGCCAGACGGTGGCCGAGTTCTACCAGCGCTGCTTTGACGAGGAACTGCCGGAGAGCGCCGTTTCGATGGCGGTATGAGGGCCGCGGCCCTCGCTCTCTTGCTGAGCACCGCGCCCGCGCTCGCGCAGGTGCCGACCCCGCAGGCGGTGGTGACCGCCTGCATCTCCCTGACCGAGGCCGCCATTGCCTCTGCCGAAGGCCCGCGCCGCGCCCGGCTCGAGGCTGATCTCGACCTGATGCACAAGGCCCTGCGCGGCCTCGATGCGCTCGGCGACTCCGCCGCTAAACTCGCGCCGCAAGTGGGCCGCCTGCCCTCCCGGCTCGAAGACTGCGTCGACGACGCATGAACCGGGGGCTGAAGCCCGCCTTCGACACGCCGCATTAACCTTATTCAGCCAGTCTGCCCCCAAGGGCAGGGCCTGTGTAGTCGCATAAAAGTTTTCAAACTGCCCATTTGACAGGCGCACTGAAAGGCGCAAAGGTCATTACATGGGCAGAATAAAAACAATCGCCCTTACAGGGCTTCTGGCAATATCCGCAGCACCGGCGCAGGCCGAGCCGCTCGAGATGACCTTCGCCACCTGCACCGGGCGCTTCTCTGCACTGATGGAGCACCAATGGCTTCTGCCCCACCCCGAGCTTGAGCAAACCACCCGCCGCCGTGCCGCGATGATCTCTCTGCTGGAGGCGGTCATGCCCCCTTCGGCCGGGCGCGAGGTGCTGGCCCGCCGGATCGAGGCCAAACACGCCCAGCGGGTGCTGCTCACCCGCGCCACCTTCAATGACGACAGCGCAGATGCCCATTGGGCCGCCACCCGCGCCGAAGCCCAGATCGCCAGCTGCGCCGCGCTCTTGACGGGCTGAGCCCGCCGGGGCCTGATGCGCCCATGCTGCTCCGCTCATCCCTGACCCTCCTGCTCCTCGCCGCGCCCGCCACGGCGCATGACCTCTCCGAGCATGAGGATCTGCCCTTTCTCGCCGCCGATTGCGCCGGATACTGGCGGGGCGTCGCGGCCCATCAGGCCGATAAGAGCGACCCTATGGCGGCCGACCTCGACAACCTCTACCTCGCCGCCGCCAAGGATCTTGCGCCCGCGCTTTCCACCGATCTCGACTATGTCGCCCAAACGGCCCAAACCCGCGCCCGGCAGATGCTGAAGGACGCCGGCCAGATCAGCGGCGCCGCCCGGCTCGTGGCCGAGCAGGAGCAGACCTGTCAGGCCGTCGGCCTCGCCCTGCCCGCCAAATGGGGCTTCCACTAAACCAAAACGGGGCTCCGAAGAGCCCCGCCTTTCGCATTTTCTTGCTGAAAATACTCAATACATCCGCCCGGCTCACGCCTCGCGGGCGGCCTTGGTCGCCTTGGCCCACCAGGCCATATCGTCGAACAGCGCATCCGCCGAGCCGCCGATGGCGTCCTCGATGGTGCTGATCTCGGCGTTCTCGCCCATCGGGTGCACCTTCATGAAGCTGCCCGCCGCGATGTGCACCGCATTGCGCACCGGCACCATCTGAAGCTCCACGCCGATGGCCCGCAGGTGCTCCACCGCGCGGGCCGCGCCCACGCCGCCGTAGCCAAGCGCGCCCATCGGCTTATGGACCCACTCCTTGTAGGCTTGGTCGAGCGCGTTCTTCAGCGCGCCGGTGATCGAGTGGTTGTACTCAGCGGTGACGAAAATGTAGCCGTCGAATTCGGCGATCTTCTCTTGCCAGGCCACCGCCTTGGGGTCTTCCGACGGCATCCATGCGTTGGAGGCCTTCTCGTTGAAGAACGGCAGGTCGAAGTCGGCAAGGTCCACCAGCTCCACCTCGAAGTCGTCGCGCTTTTGCGCGCGCTCAAGGAGCCATTTGGCGGGTTTCTCGCCAAAGCGGCTGTCGCGGGTGGATCCGATGATGATGGCAATCTTGGGCGTGGTCATGGGTGTCTCCGTGGGTTGTCTTGAGCCTATATGTTTGCTCCATAACGCTCCGTTCAATGAAAGGTTCTGCGCGCAGGCGCACAATGGCCACCTCTGCCTCGCGCGGGCCTTGCGCATGGCCCGCGCCGGTGCTTTACCCGGAGCCATGGCTCAGAAATCCGACAACCCGGCAGACCCGTTCAAGAAGGCCCTCGCAGAGGCCACCAAGGTCATGGCCGATGACCCCGAGCTTGGCGTCACCTACTCGGTCGACCCGCCCGGTGCCACCGGCGACGGGTTGCGCCTGCCGCAGGTCTCCCGCCGGATGAGCGCCGAAGAGGTTCTGCTGGCCCGCGGCACCGCCGATGCGCTTGCGCTGCGCCACAAGTATCACGACGAGGCCGTGGCCTCGCGCTACGCGCCGCAAGGCCAGCTGGCGCGTGACATCTACGCCGCGATGGAAACCGCCCGCTGCGAGGCCGTGGGCGCCCGCGTCATGCCCGGCACCGCCAAGAACATCGACGCCAAGATCGGCGCCGAGGCCGAGCGCCGCGGTTACGGCAACCTCACCGAGATGTCCGAGGCCCCGCTGGCCGAGGCGGCTGGCTACCTCGTTCGCCAACTGGCGACGGGCCGCGAATTGCCCGCCGGTGCGCAGAACGTGCTCGACCTCTGGCGCGACCACCTCGAAGGCTCCGCCGCCGGCACGCTGGATGGCATGAACGACGTGCTCGCCGACCAGCAGGCCTTTGCCCGCTTCGCCCGTCAGGTGATCGAGGATCTCGGCTACGGCGACCAGCTGGGCGACGACCCGGACATGGAAGATGACGAGGCCGAGGGCGACGAGGCCGAGCAGGACGAGGAAGAGGCCGAGAGCGACGGGCAGGATGACAGCCAGGAGAACGAGGAGTCCGACGCCAGCCCCGAGCAGGATCAGGAGCAAACCGACGATCCCTCCGAGGCCACCGTCTCCATGGATGACATGGCCGAGTCCGAGGAGGGCGAAGAGGCCGAGATGCCCGAGGGCGAGGCCCCGCTGGAGCCGCCGCCCCCTGCCCCCGCCTCCGAGGCCGACCCGAATTACACGATCTACGATGGCACCTTCGACGAAGAGATCCCCGCCGAGGAGCTGGCCCAGCCCGCCGAGCTGGAGCGCTTGCGCGACTATCTCGACCAGCAGCTCGAGCCGCTAAAGGGGGCGGTCTCGCGCCTTGCCAACAAGCTCCAGCGCCGGTTGCAGGCCCAGCAGAACCGCTCGTGGGAGTTCGACCGCGAAGAGGGCATCCTCGACGCAGGCCGCCTCGCCCGCGTGGTCGCCAACCCGACCACGCCGCTCAGCTTCAAGGTCGAGAAGGACACCGAGTTCCGCGATACGGTCGTCACCCTCCTGCTCGACAACTCCGGCTCGATGCGGGGCCGCCCGATCTCTATCGCCGCGATCTGCGCCGATGTGCTGGCCCGCACGCTGGAGCGCTGCCAGGTGAAGGTCGAGATCCTCGGCTTCACGACCCGCGCGTGGAAAGGCGGGCAGGCCCGCGAGAAGTGGCTGGCCGAGGGCCGCCCGCAAACCCCGGGCCGCCTGAACGATTTGCGCCACATCATCTACAAGAGCGCCGACGCCCCGTGGCGCCGCGCCCGCGCCAACCTTGGCCTGATGATGAAAGAGGGCTTGCTGAAAGAGAACATCGACGGCGAGGCGCTCGAATGGGCGCACCGTCGCATGGTCGGCCGCCGCGAGGTGCGCAAGATCCTAATGGTCATTTCGGATGGCGCCCCGGTGGACGATTCGACCCTCTCGGTGAACCCGGCCAACTACCTCGAAAAGCACCTGCGCGACGTGATCGCGATGATCGAGAAGCGCCGCGCGGTGGAGCTTCTGGCCATCGGCATCGGCCATGACGTGACCCGTTATTACGACCGCGCGGTGACGATCACTGATGTCGAGCAACTGGCTGGCGCGATGACCGAACAGCTTGCCAGCCTCTTCGACTCTGATCCGCGCGCCCGCGCACGGGTGATGGGGATGAAGAAGGCGGGTTGAGCCAAGCCCCTGCACGGAATCAAGGTAAAGCCACCGTACAGCGCCTGCCCGCCCCCCGGGGCGGCGCTTCGTCTAGTTGATCGCCTTCCTTCGAGGCCCGACCAACACCGCACCATAAAGTGCCCCGAACATCCCTTGCATGCGCCACCCCGCGGGACGGCGCTGCACGGCTTTGGTTCGCCCTGCCTCTGGCCATTCCCGCCTCCCCGATGCACTCTCCGCGCCAAGGAGACCCCCCATGTTTCAAACCTTCGACGCCCCCACCAACCCCGCCGATGGCCCGCCCCGCCTTGCCGCCCTGCGCGCCGAGATCGAGCGCCTCGGCCTCACCGGCGTGCTCGTGCCCCGCGCCGACCAGCATCAGGGTGAATATGTCGCCCCCTGCGATGACCGCCTCGCATGGCTCACCGGCTTCACCGGCTCGGCGGGCTTTGCCGTGGTGCTCCCCGACCGCGCGGGCGTCTTCATCGACGGGCGCTACCGGGTGCAGGTGAAGGCGCAGGTGGATCTGGCGCATTTCACCCCCGTCCCCTGGCCCGAAACCCGGCTTGCGGACTGGCTGATCAAGGAGGCCCCCAAGGGCGCGCGCATCGGCTTCGACCCTTGGCTGCACACCGTGAAAGAAATCGCCGGCCTGCGCGACAAGCTCGCGCCCCACGGGCTAGAGATGGTCGCGCTGGAGGAAAACCCTGTCGACGCCATCTGGCCCGACCGGCCGCCCGAACCGGCCGCGCCGATCCTCGCCCATCCGCTTCAATTCGCCGGTGAGGACAGCGCCGACAAGCGCGGGCGGCTGGGGGCGGAACTGGCGGGCGACAAGGTCGACGCCTGCGTGCTCACCCTGCCGGACTCGGTCTGCTGGCTGCTGAACATTCGCGGCTCCGACATCGCCCGCAACCCGATTGCCCGCGTGAACGCCGTTCTGGAATCCTCTGGAAAGGTGCAACTTTTCTGCGACCCTGCCCAAGCCGAAGGCCTCGACCTCGGCCCGGATGTCACCGTGCTGCCGCGCGCGGGATTCACCGCCGCGCTCGCCGAGCTAGGCGGGCGCGTGCAGATCGACCCCGAGAGCGCCCCCGAGGCGGTGGCGGCCCTGCTGCACGGCAAGGCCGAGGTGGTTGAGGCCCCCGACCCTTGCCTCTTGCCCAAGGCCCGCAAGAACGCCGCCGAGCTGCAAGGCATGCGCGACGCCCACATGCGGGACGCAGTGGCGATGGTGAAATTTCTCGCTTGGCTCGACGATGAGGCACCCAACGGCAAGCTGACCGAGATCTCGGTGGTCGAAAAGCTCGAGGGCTTCCGCCGCGAGGCCAACGAACTGCGCGAGATCAGCTTCGACACGATCAGCGGCGCCGGGCCGAACGGTGCCATCGTGCATTACCGCGTGACCCATGAGACCAACCGCGCCGTCTCCCCCGGCGAGCTGCTGCTGGTCGATAGCGGCGGTCAGTATCTCGACGGCACCACCGACATCACCCGCACCATCACCGTCGGCCCGCCGCCCGAAGGCGCGGCAGAGGCCTTCACCCGCGTGCTGCAAGGCATGATCGCGATGAGCCGCATCCGCTGGCCCAAAGGCCGCGCGGGCCGCGATATCGAGGCGGTGGCCCGCTACCCGCTCTGGCTGGCCGGGCAGGACTACGACCACGGCACCGGCCACGGCGTCGGCGCCTACCTTTCGGTGCATGAAGGCCCCGCACGGCTCTCCCGCATCTCCGAAATCCCGCTGGAGCCGGGCATGATCCTCTCCAACGAGCCGGGATACTACCGCGAGGGCGCCTTTGGCATCCGCATCGAAAACCTCGTAGTGGTGGAGCCGGCCCCCGCACTTGAGGGCGCCGACGACCGCGAGATGCTGGCCTTCGAAACCCTCACATGGGTGCCCATCGACCGCCACCTCGTGGTGGCCGAAATGCTCTCGCCCGGCGAGCGCGACTGGCTCAACGCCTATCATGCCGAGGTCTGGGCGCGGGTCAGCCCGCGGGTGCAGGGTGAGGTGCGTGACTGGCTCCGGCAGGCCTGCGCTGTGCTATAGCGGCGCGGCCATGTCGGGCGACATTTACCTGTCACGCCTCAGGGCTATATAAGCGCCATAACAATCATAACGGGAGGCAAGGGATGGCCGATCACATCAAGATACGCGACGCCGAAGGAACCTGGGTTGTACGGGCCGGAGGGGCCGTTCTGGGCGAAAGCGCGCGCGCGCTCGAATTGACCGAGGGCGACATGCCCTTCGTCATCTACTTCCCCCGGGAAGACATCGCCATGGCCTTCCTCGACAAGTCCGCCACCGTGACCCACTGCCCCCACAAGGGCGACGCGCAGCACTACGACATCGAGATCAAATCCGGCACCATCCACGATGCCGCCTGGTCCTACGAGGCCCCGAAGGCCGGAATGGAGCGGATCGAAGGCTACCTCGCCTTCTATGCCGGCAAGGTGACGGTGGAGCAGGTCTGAGCCTCGTCTCGGGCCGTGTTACCCGGCTGAACCGTCCGGCCAGGGGGGGGCCAGCCCCCCACACCCCCCGGGAATACTTGCAGCAAGAAAATGGGCAATTTGAGTCAAATTGCTCCGACCGGGTGCGCCGCCCCTGTGCATTTTCTTGCTCCAAGTATCCCCGCCGGAGGCTCAAAATCTCTTCTGGCGCACCTTCTCAGCTATGCTCTTCGGCAGCCGTTTCCGCCAGCGCGCGATTGTAGGCCCTCAGCGCGTCGAGGTGGTAGAGCGCGCCCAGCAGCTCGCCCTTGCCCCCGTCCCCGGCGGGCGCGACCACGGGGATGAAGCTGTGGCCGTTGGTTTCGAACATCGGCAGGGCGGTTTCGAGCGTGGTGTCGGGCGCCAGCGTGATCCCGGCTGCGATCATCTCGTTGCAGGTCTCAATGTCGGCGGCACGGGGGCTGTCGACGCCGCGCATCACCGCCGCCGCGGAGTGGACCGAGAGCAGGTAGGCCTGCGGCCCGGCGGCCATGCGGATGCCGCGCCGCTCCAGCTGGGTCAAAAAGAAGCTGCGGTCCACCAGTTTTGATGAGATCGCGGTGGACATCGAGACCGCCACCATCACCGCAAGGCCGGTCTGCCAGTCGCCCGTCAGCTCGAAGACGATGAGCGTGGTCGAGATCGGCGCGCCAAGCACGGCGGCAGCGAGCGCGCCCATCCCGGCCAGCGCGTAGAGCGTGGGCGTGCCCGAGACATCGGGAAAGACCCCCGTGGCGATGACACCAAAGGCGAGGCCGGTCAGTGCGCCGACCATCAGCGAGGGCGAGAACATGCCGCCGCCCATCCGCCCGGCCATGGTGATCGCCACGGCGGCGACCTTCAGCACCACGAAGACCAGCACCTCGCTGAAGAGCAGCGCGCCGGTGAGCGCGGCGGAGGTCGTCTCGTAGCCGACGCCGATGATGTGGGGGTAGAAGATCGCCATCCCCCCCAGCAGTGCGCCCGCGATGGCGGGCCGCAGAAAGCGCGGCAGGCCGGTGCGCTGCATCACGGTGTTGCCCAGCCCGTCGGCCCAGAACACCGCCCGCATCAGCACCACAGCCACGAGACCGCAGGTGAGGCCGAGCAGCAGGAAGGCGGGCAGCTCGACGTAAAAGCTCAGCACCCCGTCGCCGCCCAAGGTGAACTCGGCCACATCGCCAAAGAAGCTGCGCGAGACCACCGTGCCTGCGACCGAGGCGATGACGATGGGCGCGAAGGCATGCACCGCGAAGTGCCGCAGCACCACCTCCAGCGCAAAGAGCGCTCCCGCGATGGGCGCATTGAAGCTGGCCGAGACGGCGGCGGCCACGGCGCAGCCCATCAGGTCGCGGCCGGTGACCCCGTTCGCATTGATCCGCTCGCTGACCCATGACGAGATCACCGCCGCGAGGTGCACCACCGGCCCCTCTCGCCCCGTGGAGCCGCCCGACGAGAGCGTGATCAGCGAGGCCAGCGCCGAGGCGAGGCCTGCGCGTTGCTCCACCCTGCCCCGGTTCAGCGCCGCGCCGTGGATCACATCGGCCACCGAGCGCACCCTTGCGCCGGGGGCGAACCGGTCGAGGATCACCCCCACCGCCAGCCCGCCAAGGATGGGCAGCACCAGCACCCACCACCAGGGCAGACCGGCGGCGAAACTGTGGATCATCCGTGTGTCATCGGTGCCGTAGAGCGTGCCTTGCAGCCAGTCGATCCCGAGGCGAAAGAGGCAGGCCGCGTAGCCCGAGGCGACGCCGAGCGCCAGCGCGATGAACCAGAACTGAACTTGGCTTGGCCCGCGCTGCCGCAGCACACGCATCAGCGTGTCGGCCACCTCGCGCAGCTCCGACAGGCGCTGCCGCAGCGGGCCTGCCGCTGCCCCTCCGCCCTGCCTGTCGCTCTCGGTCACCCGCGCCCTCATCTTGCAGTTGCGGACCCGCGCGCGCCCTTCCCCGGACGGCCCGCATCGCCTAGGGTGGCGTCCGGTGAACGCGAGGAGGAACAATGCCTTTCCACGAGGCGCAGACCGGCCTTGAGGCCGTTCTAGGCGATCGGCTCAGCCGGTCCAAGAGTGATCTGGACCTGCATGGCCGCAGCGAGACCCATTTTCCCCTCACCCCGCCCGAGGCGGTGGCCTACCCCGAGACCACGGCAGAGGTCGCGGCGATCATGAAAGCCTGCGCCGCCGCGCGCTGCCCGGTGGTCGGCTGGGGCGCGGGCACCTCGCTCGAGGGGCATGGGCTGGCGATCAAGGGCGGCATCGCGGTGGATTTCACCCGGATGGACAGGGTGCTGGAGGTCCGGCCCGAGGATATGGTCGCCGTGGTGCAGCCCGGCGTGACCCGCGAGGCGCTCAACCATGAGCTGAGGGCCACCGGCCTGTTCTTCCCGGTCGATCCGGGCGCCAATGCCACGCTGGGCGGCATGGCCGCCACCCGGGCCAGCGGCACGACCGCCGTGCGCTACGGCACCATGGCCGAGAACGTGCTGGCGCTCGAGGTGGTGCTGGCCAGCGGCGAGGTGATCCGCACTGGCTCGGGCGCGCGCAAGGCCTCCAACGGCTATGACCTGACGCGCCTGATGGTCGGCTCCGAGGGCACGCTGGGCCTCATCACCGAGCTGACCCTGCGGCTTCAGGGCCAGCCCGAGGCCACGGCGGCGGCCACCTGCGCCTTCGAGAAGATGGGCGACGCGGTCGATTGCGTCATCGCCACCATTCAGGCCGGGCTGCCGATGGCCCGGATCGAGTTTGTCGACGGCCCCACCGTGGCCGCCGTCAACGCCTACTCCGGCGCGGACCTGCCGGTGATGCCGCACCTTCTGGTGGAGTTTCACGGCTCCGAAACCTCCGTTGCCGCCGATGCCCGCTTCTTTGGCGAGTTGGTGAGCGACATGAACGGGCAGGCCTTTAAATGGGCCGAAAAGGCCGAAGACCGCACCGCGCTCTGGGCCATGCGCCACCACGCCTATTGGGCGATCCTCGCGGCGCGAAAGGGGGCCAAGGCGATCGTGACCGACATGTGCGTGCCGATCTCCCGACTGGCCGAGGCGGTGGAGATCACCGCGCAGGATATCGCCATGGCCGGGCTCGAAGGCCCGATCCTCGGCCACGTCGGCGATGGCAATTTTCACGCGATCCTGCTGATCGACCCGGAGGACCCCTCCGAGATGGCCCGCGCCAAGCAGATTGCCGACACTATGGCCGAGCGGGCGCTGGCTTTTGGCGGCACCATCACCGGCGAGCACGGGGTGGGCATGGGCAAGCTGCACCTGATGGAAGCCGAGCACGGCGAGGCCTGGGGCGTGATGGGCGAATTGAAAGCCGCGCTGGACCCTCAGAACCTCCTGAATCCGGGAAAAATCATCCGCCCGGGAAACAATTGAAGAGACCAATAAAATTTGTGTGCAATTAACCAGAAGCACAGCGACTCAGTAGATTAACGGCGGGTTAAAGCGTATAAGGTGGCGCATTAGGAGAAGGTGGTAACCCAATGAAACTCAAAGCAATCACAGCAACGCTCGCCCTTGCGCTGAGCGGCATCATGGTGGCGCAATCTGCGGATGCGCGCCTCGTCATTCACTGCAACCGCGGCCCGATCCCGTCGAACCCGATGATCAACGGCCACTACGAAAACTTCGTCGCCAGCCTGATGGAGAATTTCGTGATGACCGAGAAGGAAGCGACCCGCGTGGCCAAGCAGGTTTGCGGCAACATGGGCGCCGTGGGCGACCTCGATTATCTCGTCGACCTGACCTACGAGGCGACCGCGCCCTACGAGCGCCGCTGAGCCGCCGCGCAGCCCGCCCCGGCCACTCCGGACAGGGCTGCAAGGAGGCCGCAAGACCGCCCAATTTTGGGCATGATCTTGGTTTACGAAATATGAAGCGGAGCCGAACTGGCTTCGCTTCTTTTCATTTTGCGACCCCGATCAGCGTCAGGAGCCTCCCGTGAAGCGTCTTATCCATCCGACCGTTGCCCTTGCCCTCGCCCTCTCCCTCGGCGGCACCGCTGCCTCCGCCAATGTGAAGATATCCTGCAAGCGCGGCCCGCTGCCGAAGGTCGCCATCATCAACGGCCCGGCTCCGGTGTTCATCAACAGCATCGAAAAGACCTATGCCGTGACCCCCGAGCAGGCCCGTGCCGCCGCCGAATACGTCTGCGCCGACATGGATGCCGTGGGCGACGCCGAAAAGCTGCGCAGCCGCACCCGCGCCGCTCTGGCCAACTACCGCCGCCGTTAAGACCTGCGGCGCCACGACGTGGCGTCACAAGCCGGGGCGGCGTGGCACCGTCCCGGTTCAGACAAACTTTTGGCAGAATTTCAGGCTAATTTTAGCCAATCGGAGCCGCTGCTGGCTCCGGTTGTCTCGCTGTGATCCAACGTAAAGCCTGGAGCCTGCCATGAACCGTCTTGTCCTTCCCGCTGCCGCCCTTACCCTCGCGTTCGGCGCCGCTTCGGCCTCTGCCGAGAGCGGTTCGATCATGATTTCCTGCAAACGCGGCCCCCTGCCCACCGTCTCGCTCATCAATGGCGCCAACTGGCAGTTCATCGAGAGCATCGAGCAGAACTACCGGATCAGCCCGATCGACGCGAAGGCCGCTGCCGATTACGTCTGCGCCGATATGAGCGCGGTCGGAGACGCCGCCAAGCTGCGCGAACGCACCAAGCGCGTGCTGGCCAACTACCGCCGCCGCTGACCCGTTGAAAGCTCGGGCGCTCAGCCCGTCAGCAGCGCCCTTGCCGCCGCGCGGGCCTCGTCTGTTACCTGCTCGCCCGCCAGCATCCGCGCCAGCTCGTCCACCCGCGCGGGTGCGTCGAGCGGGGTGACGGTCGAGAGCGTCTGCCCTTTCGCCACCCGTTTCTCCACCCGCCAGTGATGCGCGGCCATCGCCGCCACCTGCGGGCTATGGGTGACCACAAGCACCTGCCCCGAGGCCGCCAACCCGGCCAGCCGCCGGCCCACGGCATCGGCGGTCGCCCCGCCCACGCCCCGGTCGATCTCGTCGAAGATCATCGTCAGCCCGGTGGTGTGCCGCGTCAGGCAAACCTTCAGCGCCAGCAGAAAGCGGCTGAGTTCGCCGCCCGAGGCGATCTTGTTCAGCGGGCCTGCGGGCGCACCGGGGTTGGTTGCCACGGTGAAGGTCACCGCATCCACGCCGTCCGGCCCCGGATCACCGGCGGTGATCTCGGTCGAGAATACCGCGCGTTCCATCTTCAGCGGGGCCAGTTCCGCGCCCATCGCCTTGTCGAGCTTCGCCGCCGCCTTGCGCCGGGTCTCGGTGAGCCTGCCCGCCGCCGCCTCATAGGCCGCCTCGGCCTCGCGCGCGGCCTTTTCCAGCTTGGCAATACCGCCCTCGCCCGCGTCCAGCGTCTCCAGCTTGGCGGTCAGTTCGGCGGCCAGCGTGGCGAGGTCGTCGGGCGCCACCCCATGCTTGCGGGCCAGTCCGCGCAGGGCAAAGAGCCGCTCCTCGGTGGCCTCCAGCTCATGCGGGTCGTGGCTGAGCGCATCCAGCGCCGCGCCCACGCCCTGCTCGGCCTCGCCCAAGGCATCCAGCGCGCGGGAGAGGGCCTCCAGCGGGGCGTCGAGCTGGCCTTCCGCCGCCTCCGCCGCGCCATCGAGCCAGCGCGTGGCATCGCCCAGCATCCCCTCGGCCCCTTCCGGGCCAAGCGCCTGATGGGCGCGCTGCACATCCTCGCGAATCCGCGCTGCCGCCTGCATCAGCCGGCGCTTGGCGTCCAGCTCCGCCTCTTCGCCGGGCTGCGGGCCGAGCTTTCCAAGCTCGCCCGCTGCATGGCGCAGAAATTCCTCTTCCTCGGCCAGCGCCTTCTGGGCCGCGCGGGCCTCGTCCAGCGCCTTCGCTGCCTCTCGCCGTGCCCGCCACGCGGCCCGCACCGGGGCCGGATCGACACCGGCGAACTCGTCGAGCAGGGCCATGTGGCCGCGCGGGTTGAGCAGGCCCTTGTCGTCCTGCTGGCCATGCAACTCCACCAGCACATCCGACAGCGCCCGCAGCACCTCGCCAGAGACCCGCCGGTCGTTGACCCACGCGGTCTTGCGCCCGTCGACCGTGTTCACCCGCCGCAGGATCAGCTCATCCTCTGCCGGGATGCCCGCCTCCTCCAGCACCGCCCGCGCCGGATGGGCCGCATCGAGCGAAAACTCGGCTACCACCTCGCCCTGCTCCGCCCCGGCGCGCACCAGCTCGGCGCGGCCGCGCCAGCCGAGCACGAATCCGAGCGCGTCGAGCAAAATGGATTTGCCCGCCCCGGTCTCGCCGGTCAGCACGTTGAGGCCGGGCGCGAAGCTCAGCTCCAGCCGGTCGATGATGAGAATGTCGCGTATGTCGAGCCCGCGCAGCATGGGCCTCACCCTATCGGATAGCTCTGGGGTGGGTGCAACCCACCACGCAGATTACAACCACTCGCCCTTGATCGTCTGGCGGTAGATCTGGCGCAGCCAGCTGTCGCCCTTGGCCTGGGCCTGAAGGTTGCGGCGGGCCAGCAGGGTGTAGGTATCGTCGTACCACTCCGTCGCGCGGTAGTTATACGCCAGAATCGCCCCCGCCGTCTGCGCCTCGGCAGTCAGGCCGAGCGAGAGGTAGGCCTCCACCAGACGGTGCAGCGCCTCGGGCGTCTGCGTGGTGGTCTGGAATTCCTCCACGATCACGCGGAAGCGGTTGATCGCGGCAATGTAGTGGCCCCGCCGCAGGTAGTAGCGGCCGATCTCCATTTCCTTCGCCGCAAGGTGGTCAAAGGCAAGGTCGAACTTCAGGATCGCCGAAGAGGCATATTCGCTGTCCGGGTATTTCTCGATCACCTCGCGCAGCGCCTGAAGCGCCTGGAAGGTGAGGCCCTGGTCGCGGCCGACTTCGTCGATCTGGTCGTAGTAGGAGAGCGCCAGCAGATACTGCGCATAAGCCGCATCTTCCTCTGCCGGGTAAAAGTCGATGTAGCGCTGCGCGGTGGCGCGGCTGTTCTCGTAATCGCGGTCGCGGTGATAGGCGAAGGCCTGCATGATCAGCGCGCGCTTGGCCCAGACGGAATAGGGATAAAGCCGCTCGACCTCGGCAAAGAGCTCGGCCGCGTCGTCCGGCTTGCCGGTCTCCAGCGTGGCTTCACCCTGATTGTAGATCTGTTCCGGAGTCAGGTCTTCCAGCGACTGCTCCGGCTTGGCCTGGAAAAAGCCGCAGCCCGAGAGCGTCAGCGATAGCGCCACGATCCCTGCCAGCCCCGCTCGCCCCGTCTCAGCCGCCATTCGCCTCTAATCCCGTGTCTTTATTGCCCGCGCGGCAGAAGGGCCGCGGAGATTATGAGGGGTGTAGCACAAGATTTTCCGGGGCAAAATGGCTTTGCTGCACATAGGGTGTTCAAATCGCCCGAAGAGTCCGCTCTGCAACGCTGCCGGATCAGGCAACGAGGCGCAGATCACGCGATTTCAGGCCCGTTCCGGGCAGGCGGCGCACCATATCGGCGTCGCAGGTCACAACTTCGTAGGCCTCCGGGTCGGCAAAGAGCGCCCGCAGCAGCGCGTTGGTCATTGCATGGCCGGCACGCTCGCCGGTGTAATGGCCAAGGATCGGGTGGCCCGCGAGGGCCAGATCGCCGAGCGCGTCGAGCATCTTGTGGCGCACCGGCTCATCTTCGTGGCGCAAGCCGCCGGGCGAAAGCACCCGGTCGCCCTCGACCACCACCGCGTTGAGGTAGGTGCCACCAAGAGCCTTGCCCTCCGAGCGCATCGCTTCCACGTCGGCGGCGCGGCAGAAGGTGCGGCTGTCGCAGAGTTCGCGCACGAAGGCGCCGTTGGCCATGTTCATCACCTTGTCCTGCGCGCCGATGGCGGCATCTTCAAAGTCGATGCTGAAATCGATGATCAGGCTTTCGGAGGGCTCCAGCCGCGCCACGGCCTCGCCGCGCTTCACCTCGACGGGCTTCAGCACACGGATCGCCCGCACTGGAGCGTCCAGCTCGCGCAGGCCCGCGCGGAGAATGGCGGAGACGAAAGGCGCCGCCGAGCCATCGAGGATCGGAACCTCGGGGCCGGACACTTCAACCAACGCGTTGTGCACGCCGCAGCCCGCGAGGGCCGCCATCACATGCTCCACCGTCGAGAGGCTCACACCGTCATCGTTGGTCAGCAGGGTGCAGAGCGGGCTTTCAACCACGGCATCCCAGCGAGCGGGCAAAAAGGCATCGCCCTCCACCGCATCGGTGCGGCGAAACCAGATGCCCTGATCGGCCATCGCCGGTTTCAGGGTGATCCGCGCCGGACGGCCCGAATGCAGGCCAACGCCCGAGAGCGTTACTGATTTGTTGAGCGTCGTTTGCACCAATTGCCTCTTCGGACTTCGCCGTCTGTTCAGGTCACGTTTTTGCGTCCGAGCCCACCTCGCCCGGTTCCCATCGGAGATAGGGGGGTGAGGCGTTAGCTACAATTCAATCTTTGCAACGGTCTGTAACATCCCCCGCCCGGGCAGCGGCGGGGCCTTGCCGGGCACATGAAGGAGGCGGTGCATCCCCCTGCCCTGCAACGAAAAAAGGGCCGGTTGCCCGGCCCTTTCTCTAATGGGATATCGTGACCCGGATCAGTTGGCCTGACGCCGCAGGAAGGCCGGGATCTCGATGCGTTCCTGCTCCGGATCGACCTCTTCCTCGTGGTCCATCTGGGGCTGCTGGTAGGCCGAACGCTGCGGCTGGGTCGCGGCGGAGCGCACCGGCGGCTCGCGGTGAGCGGGCTGCTGGGGCTGACCTTCGGCACCGTGGCCGGCCATCCGGGTGATCAGCGAGCCGATGCCGAAGCGGGCCTTGTGATCGGCGCTCGCGGCGGCAGCGGGCTGCTGCTCGGGCTGGGCCTGCGGCTGCGGCGCGGGGGCGGCAGCGCGGGGCTGTTCGGCCGGGGCGCCGGTGTGGGCGCCGGGCACCTTGCGCACCGCTTGATGCAGGCGGGCCAGGGCTTCTGCCGAGGGGGTGCCGGGCGCCGGGCGGGCCGCCGGAGCGGGCTCGGGCTGCTCGACCGCCTCAAGCGGCTGGGCCTCTGCGGCCGGGCGATAGGCCGGGGGCGGCAGGTCGTCGCCCGCCACTTCGGCCTCGTCACGGGCGGAGGAGCGGAAGGCGGGGAAGAGCGAGGGCTCTTCAGCCTCGGCCTGCGGCGCGGGGGCGGCGGGCTGGGGCTGCGGCTCTGCCGGGCGGGCGCCGGTGATCGACACCTGCGGCGCGGCGGCCACTTCCTGCATCGGCGCGGGGGCCGGGGCAGCCTCGGGCTCGGCCGACTGCTGCGGCAGCGGCGCGGCCATCGAGCGGCGCGGCACCGGGATTTCGCGCTCTTCGTCCATCACGTCGATGCCGGTGGCCACGACGGAGACGCGCATGAAGCCTTCGAGGCCGGTATCCAGCGTGGAGCCGACGATGATGTTGGCATCGCTGTCCACCTTCTCGCGGATCTCGTTTGCGGCCTCGTCGAGTTCGAAGAGGGTCAGGTCATGCCCGCCGGTGATGTTGATCAGCACGCCCTTGGCGCCGTTCAGGCTGATCTCGTCGAGCAGCGGGTTGGCGATGGCCTTCTGGGCGGCAACCTTGGCGCGATCTTCGCCCTCGGCTTCGCCGGTGCCCATCATCGCCTTGCCCATCTCGTCCATCACCGCGCGCACGTCGGCGAAGTCGAGGTTGATCAGGCCCGGGCGGACCATCAGGTCGGTCACGCCCTTCACACCCTGGTAGAGCACGTCATCAGCGAGCGCGAAGGCTTCGGTGAAGGTGGTCTTCTCGTTGGCGAGGCGGAAGAGGTTCTGGTTCGGGATGATGATCAGCGTGTCCACGACCTTCTGCAGGGCTTCAACGCCCTCCTCGGCCTGGCGCATCCGCTTGCCACCCTCGAACTGGAAGGGCTTGGTCACCACACCCACGGTCAGCACGCCCAGCTCGCGGGCGGCCTGCGCGATGATCGGCGCGGCGCCGGTGCCGGTGCCGCCGCCCATGCCGGCGGTGATGAAGCACATATGTGCGCCGGCGAGGTGGTCGATGATCTCTTCGATGGTCTCTTCGGCAGCAGCGGCGCCCACGGTGGGCCGTGCGCCTGCGCCGAGACCCTCGGTCACCTTCACACCCATCTGGATGCGGTTGGCGGCGGCCGACTGCTGCAGAGCCTGCGCGTCGGTATTCGCCACCACGAACTCAACACCCTCGAGCTGCTTCTCGATCATGTTGTTCACGGCGTTGCCCCCGGCCCCGCCAACACCGAATACGGTGATCCGCGGCTTGAGGTCCAATTCGGTCGGCATGGTGAGGTTCAAAGTCATCTGTGTTCCGCCTGTCGTTTGTTCGTTTATGTCCCCGGGGCTGCCACCTTCAGCGCCCCACCGCCAAAAATGACTCGAAATTTAAGGCACATTATCGTCTTGGCCCCTATGCGTCATCCGAAAAACGCAAAAAGGCCACAATTTATAGTGGTTTTCTTCAGCCGTTTCGGCGGGATTTTGCGTATCCCACATCATATTGGGCTCACCAGTTGTCGCGGAACCATTTCATGGCTCGTTTGAAGGATCGGGCCGGGTAGGTATCGGCCGGAATATCGAAATCCCACCATTCGTCCTGCGGGCTCGCGGAATAGAGGCACAGCCCCACCGCGGTCGAAAACGCCGGTCCGGTCGCGGCCTGCGGCAGGCCCTGCACCCGGAGCGGGCGGCCAAGGCGCACCTGCTGGCCAAGAATGCGGCTCGCCAGTTCGTCGAGGCCGAGGATCTGGCTGCCACCGCCGGTGAGTACGATCTTCTGGCTCGGCAGATGGTCGAAACCCGCCGCATCGAGGCGCACCCGCACCTCCTCCAGAATTTCCTCCACCCGGGGCCGCATAATGCCGATCAGCTCGCTGCGCGACACCCGGCGCTGGTCATGCTCCCAGTCGCCCGTCTCCCCGCCCAGCGGGATCATCTCGCGGTCGTCCATGCCGGTCGCCACCACGCCACCGTGGCGGGTCTTGATCCACTCCGCCTTCTGCGGGCTGACCTGCAGGCCCTGGCTGATGTCGCGGGTGATGTGATCGCCGCCCAGCCGCACAGAGTCGGCGTAGATCATGTGTTTCTTGATGAAAACCGAGAGCGTCGTCGCCCCGCCGCCCATGTCGATACAGGCCGAGCCGAGCTCTTGCTCATCCTCCACCAGCGCCGAAAGGCCGGAGACGTAGGCACTGGAGGCCAGCCCCGCCAACTCCAGATCGCACCGCTTGATGCAGTAGAGCAGGTTCTGCACCACGGACGTTTCAATCGTCAGCAGGTGCATATCAGCGGCCAGCCGGTTGCCGATCTGCCCGCGCGGGTCGATCAGGCCGGAGCGATGGTCGATGGCAAAGTTCACCGGATGGGCATGCAGCGCCTGCCGCCCCTGCCCGAAGTCCGGCACCACGCAGGAGGCCAGCACGCGGGCCACATCGGCCTCGCTCACCGTGCTGTCGGCCAGTTCAATCGCGCCGTCGAGGCCATAACTGCGGGGCCGCGCGCCTGCAAAGGCGGCAATCACATGGTCCACCCGGACGCCCGCCATCTTCTGCGCCGCCTGCACGGCGGTCCGGATGGCGCGCTCGGTTTCCTGCATCGTGTCGATCTCGCCGAACGACACGCCGCGCGAGCGGGTCGTGGCCGCGCCGATCACGCGGAAGCTGGATTGCCCGGCAAGGCTGCCCACCCCGTCGGCTTCCCGAAAGCGCCCCGGCCCGTCGAAACGGAGCACAAGGCAGGCGATTTTCGAGGTGCCCACGTCGAGAATGGCAATCACGCCACGGTCCATCGCCTGCTTGCGCATCCGGCGCATGGCCCGCTGGTTTTCATAGAGATCGGTCATCAGCCGTTCGAGCCTCCGATTTCGAGCGATTTGATCCGGCGGAACTCTTCCACCGCGCCTGGGGCCATCCGAAGCGTCGGACGGCCGGGAATACGCATGTCGATGACCGCAAGATCGCGGCCCAGCATGTCTTCTGCCTCGTCGAGGGCGATCACCCGCTCCAGCGCGGCGGCGGGGGCCGTCTCGGGCAGCTGGATCACCTGATCGCGGTCGAGCACCAGATCCCACCGGCGCTCGCCCCGGCGCACGAGGCCCCGCAGACGGCCCGCCAGCGGGGTGGCGGCGGCATAGATGGCGCGGGCCTCAGCCACGGCAGTGGGCGTATCGGAGCCCCGGCCCACCACCAGCGGCAGGTCGGGCCGCAGCCCGCGCGAGATCAGCGGCGCCACCGGGTGGCCGGTGTCATCGAGCAGCAGCAGCGTGCCGTCGCGCTTGCGCCAGACCAGCACCGGAATGCGCTCTTCGATCTCCACCAGCAGCACACCGCCGGGGCGGATGCGCACATGGGCCCCGGCCACGGCATCGAGCTGCTCGATCGCCTCGCGGGTGGCGTCGAGGTCCATATCAAAGCTGGAAAGCGGGAATTCGTAGGGCACCAGCGCCCGGATATCGCCCGAAAGCTCCTCCGACGCGCCCTCAACGGCCAGCATCTTGACCATGAACTCGGGCCGCTCCTCCACCGAGCGCCGCGCCTCGGCGATGGCATCGGTGATCTGGCTGCGGCGCCCCTCGTCGGAAAAATACCAAGTGACCGCCAGCGCCACGGCGGCACAGGGCAGGCCCACGCGGAACAGGCGGCGGTAGAACGGCGTCAGCCACATCCGCTCCAGCCGGTAGGCCACGCGGGAGGGCGCCGGGTCGCGGCGCGGCGCATCTGCGGGAGCCTTCACCTTCCGCATGAGGCATCCTCCACGATCCAGCGACAAAAGGCGCCAAAGCTGTAGCCCGCGTGCTCGGCATGTTCGGGCGAGAGCGAGGTGGGGGTCATCCCCGGCTGGGTGTTGGTCTCCAGCAGCACGATGCCCTCGGCACCCTTGCTGTCATCCCAGCGAAAATCGGTGCGGCTGATGCCCTTGCACCCCAGCGCCTGATGGGCGCGCAGGGCGTAATCCCGGCAGGCCTCCGTGATCTCTTCGGGCACCTCCGCCGGGCAGATGTGGCGCGAGCCGCCCGCGGCATACTTCGCCTCGTAATCGTACCAGCCATCGGTGAGGATCTCGGTCACGCCAAGCGCCGCCTCGCCCATCACCGTGCAGGTCAGCTCGCGGCCCGGCGCGAAGGCCTCGACCATCAGCACCTGCGCGGCATCCGCCGCCAGCTTCGGCGGGGAGTTCGCATCCTTGTTCACGATATAAATGCCCACCGAGGAGCCCTCGTTATAGGGCTTCACCACGTAGGGCGGCGGCATCACATGGGCCGCCTCGATCTCGTCGCGCCCGGCCAGCAGGCTCTCGGCCACCGGCAACCCGTGGGCGCGGTAGAGCGCCTTGGTCCGCTCCTTGTCGATGGCCGTCGAAGAGGCCAGCACGCCGGAATGGGTATAGGGAATACGCAGCCACTCCAGCAGGCCCTGAATGCAGCCATCCTCGCCCCAACGGCCATGCAGCGCGTTGAACACCACATCGGGGGCCAGCGCCTTCAGCCGCTCCACCACGTCTTCGCCCGCGTCCAGCTCGGCCACGTGAAAGCCCTCGGTGCGCAGCGCCTTCGCGCATTCACGCCCGGTGGAGAGCGAAACCTCACGCTCTGCCGAAGGGCCGCCCATGAGGACGACAACATTCTGGACTGTCCTGCTCGACATGTCCGCCTCTGTCACCGGGCGACGGTTCTCGCGCGTTGGTTTCGCGCGCCTCGCCCTTGTTTTCGTTGATGCTTGAGCCGCTTCGTTGAGCGCTCAGCCGCCTGCCTTTTCAGGGGCCGGTTCGCCGACCCTCATGATCTCCCACTGTAGCGTTACGCCGCTGGTTTCGTAAACCTTTTTTCGTATGCGTTCGCCCAGATTTTCGAGGTCGGCGGCGCTGGCATTCTCGGCGTTGGTGAGGAAGTTGGAGTGCTTCTCGCTCATCACCGCCCCGCCCAGCTTCGCGCCGCGCATGCCTGCGTCGTCGATCAGCTTCCACGCCTTCAGCTCATGGGTGTCATCCGCCTTGCCGGTGGACGAAAATCCAGCCGGATTGCGAAAAGTGCTGCCCGCCGTCCGGTCCTTTGTCGGCTGGGAGGCGTCGCGCTTGGCCAGTTGCTCCTCCATCAGCGTCTCCAGCGCGGCCGGGTCGCGCTCGGAGCCCTCGAAGGTCGCCTGCACGATCACCGCACCCTCCGGCAGGTCGGACTGGCGGTACTGAAGGTTCAGATCCTGCGGCGAGAGCGTGGCCAGCGTGCCGTCGCGCAGCACCACCGTCACCTCCTGCAGGTGGTCGGCCACGTAAGAGCCATAACAGCCCGCGTTCATGCGCACCGCCCCGCCGATTGCCCCGGGGATGGTGCGCAGAAAGGTCAGGTCCACCCCCGCCTGCGCCGCCTTGCGCGCCACATGCGCATCCAGCGCCGCAGCCCCCGCCGTCACCCGGCGCCCTTCGATCTCGATCCCATTGAAGCCCCGCCCGAGGCGGATCACCACCGCCCGTATGCCGCCATCCCGCACGATCAGGTTGGAGCCAACGCCCATCGGGAACACCGGGATCGCCGGGTCCAGCGCCATCAGAAAGGCCTGCAAATCCTCCAGATCGGCGGGCTGAAACAACCAATCCGCCGGCCCGCCCACGCGCAGCCATGTAAGATCATTGAGAGGACGGTTCGGCGTCAGCGCGCCACGCACTTCGGGAAGCTCTGTCATGGGAGGCGTTATTGCCGGGCGGGGTGGCAGACGCAAGCCGTACAGCGCCGACCCGCGCGGTGGCGCATGCAACGCTGGTTCGGAGTATTTTATTGTGCAGTGGTCATCTTCGATCCGAAGTAAGCCCCAACCTCACCAAAGCGCCGCCGTCTCGCCTACGGCGAGCCCTTTAAAAAAGGCGCACCTTTGGTGCGACGGGCGGGTCGGCGCTGCACGGCGCCTTACGGCTTGATTCCGTGCAGGGTGTGCAATTCGTAGGTCGGGACTTGTCCCGACTCTGTGGCGCACCGGTCAGACTGGTGGTGGGCCGCCACCGAAAATCTTCTCGAGCCATTCGATGATGTCGCCCATGCTCTGCATCCGCTTATAGTTCTTGATGAGTCCATCCACCCAGTTCGTTGCCTTCGGCGCGTGCTCCTTGCCCTTCTCAACATAGCGCCCGGTCGTGCTGGCGAAGGCTCCGACCCGCTCGGCGAACCGCTTTCGGAGCCGCTGCTCGCGGGCCTCGGTCGGTGCCGCCTCAATCAGGCTCTCCAACTCTTCGAGATCGTCGAGCATGGCATTGAAGGCGGCCTCGCCCTCGGGCGACAGCCGCGCGAACTCGCTGCCTGCCTCGCCCTCCACGGTTTTCCATGCCGCCTTGATGCGGGCGAGAACCTCCGCCGGGCTGCGCTCACCGAGTTCCAACTCCTTGAGCGGACCGAGCCGCACGAGGCCGGAAGCAAGATGCGTTGCGCTGACACGCCGCACATGGTCGATGACGTCTTCCAGCATCCTCGCCAGCGTCGGACCAAGCACTTGCTCTGCGTCCAGCTCCTGCGCGAAACCGTTGAAATAGGCGCCCTTCTGAATGAGGGCCATGACCCGAATTTCCTTGCGGTCGCACGCCCGACGCAATTCCTCCGCAAGTTTCTCGGCCCCACTGAGAACGGGACTCCGCTGATTTCCTCCCCCGAGGGCGTCGCGGGCGTAGTCGGTGAAATCTTCGAGTTGCTCCAGCAATTCCTGAACATCCTTCTCGAAGGCGGCCACCTTCTCCGGGTTGTCGATGGATTTCAGGTCGCTCTCGAAGCCGATGAGCTTCATCCAGTGCTTTATCGGATCGAACGCGAATTCAAAGGTACTGGCCTTCGCAAGGGGGGTTACCGCACCGGCGTCATAGCCTTCCTGAAACTTGGCAATGATGCAATTCACCTCACTCGGGCCCTTGTCCCAAGTCTCGGCCGGGATCAAAGCGATCTTTTCAAGCGTGTCGAGATTGAGTGGGCGCCCCTCGAGGGCGGCATCATACCACCGGACCCAAAAAGACCAGTCTTGCGGTATACGGGAGGCATCGTCTTCGACTTGTTGACGACTCCCAGATGCGGATAGTACGAGCCGCAATTGGCGCCACTCTCTGTAAAAGGGCCCCTTGTTCTGCGGCCAAAGCGGCCAAGGTTTGTCAAAGCCACTTTCAACGAGATTTGCACAGTCCCATCGGACTGCATTCCAAACTTCCTCTGGAGAGGTAGAGTAGGCGACTCGCCCGGCCGCATTGGCAGCTGCATTTGCCACATGGCCGGTGACTTGCACCGCAGCATTTGCGGCATGTGCGACGGCATTGGAGATTTCAGCCGTTCGGTCATCTGTTAGGCTTGCAGCAACAGTATCTGCTGCTGCGTCCGCTGAACGGGCGGCACGTCGGATCTGTCCAGTTGGTCTCAAACTAGCTACGTCAGAGACCAACAATGCCCTCAGTATTTGTAGCTCAGCGACATCGCCGGGGGGCGAAAAGGTGTTGCGAAGCAATGACCACACCACTGGCAAAGCACGCATGGCGGCGCGATGAGCGATCCAGACGGACCAGTCTTTAGGTCGGTCCTTCAACCATAGTTGAAGCGTCTTTCTTCCGTCGATCTCACTCACATCCACCATATTCACATGGTTCGCCTGCCATCTTCTTTGATGCAAGAGGAATACGGTCGAACCTTTTGAGACATCCCTGAATCTAAACGCGCCACCACGCCAGCCCCACGCCGACTACAGCTCCCGGTAATCCCGGAAGCAGCACCCAATGGAAGAGAAATTCGTGGGCGGGTGAATCCGTCCCCCACCACAGCCCCACGCAGATCGCCGCAAGCCCGCCCAGCAAGATGGCCGGGCCGAGGGTCGAGAGGCGGCGGAGGGTGTAGGCGGTCAGGGCGAAGAGGAGGGCCGAAAGAGTGGCAATGAGGGGGAGGGTGTCCAACGGTCAGCCGTCGGCCTTGCGGTCGCCTTTCAGCCAGCGCCAGAGGTAGACCACCGGCCAGCGCAGCACCGAGGCACCCGCGGCCATGCAGATCAGTCCGATCAGCGGCCCGTTCTGGTAGGTCACCCAGCCGAGCAGCGGGATGCCCACGGCGATCAGCACATAGGCCCGGGTCCAGTGGTTGTCTTTCGAAGGGATCATCGCGGCGAGGTTCGCGGTGAGCGCCCAGGCGAAGAAACAGATCAGCGATGGCGTCATGCGCGGGCCTTCCCGGTGAGTTTGCGGATGAGGTGCCCCAGCGGGCGCCGGAAGAACGAGAGGAACACCGCCAGCGCCAGCACACCCGGCAGCGGCCCGAATTCGGCAAAGAACAGGCCGATCAGCACCACTGCGCCAACGATCAGCGCCAGCCCCGGCACAAGCTGGTAGCGCATCGGCAAAAAGGCCGTCGCCGTGGCGGCGAAGATCCACAGAAGTGCGGCGATCAGAAGCAGGCTCATGGCGCGATCCTTTCGGCCAGCGAGAGGCCAAGCGCGGCCAGCGCGGCGACAAGCCCCACCACCGGCACGACCATCGGCACCCGAAAGGGCGCCTGCGGCGAGTGTAGCTTGAGAGCGATCAGCGATGTGTTAACGGCGGCAAAGACCGCCAGCAGCACCATCGAGGCGATCTCGGCGAGTTGCGCCACCGGCAGGGCAAGGGCCGCGCCGATCAGCGCCGCGCCGCAGGTGAGCGAGGCCAGCACCGGCGTGCCGAAGCGCGGGTGCGCATGGGTGAAGGGGGCAAAGGCGCGGGAGCGGCGGCCAAGGCCAAAGAGCACGCGGGCCGCCATGACGAGCTGCGCCAGCACGCCGTTCAGCGCCGCGAGCACCGCGATGGCGGCCAGAAAGCCTGCGCCCTGCCCCGTCGCCCGCTCCCAGACCAGCGCCAGCGGGCGCTCGGAGGCGGCAAGATCGGCGGCAGGCACGGCGCGCAGCGCGGCGAAGCTCACGAGCGCATAGAGTACGGCGGTGATCAGCAGCGAGGCGATGATCGCGCGCGGCATGGTCCGCTCCGGCTCCCGCGCCTCCTCGGCCATGTTCACCACATCCTCGAAACCGATGAAGGCAAAGAAGGCCAGCGCCGTGGCTGCCAGCACCGCCATCGCACCGGGGGCGACCTCGGGTACCGCCACCGCAACCGGCTCGGCCATCAGGCCCGCACTTGAGACCAGCACCAGCCCGATCACCTCGACCACGGTGAAGAGCGCGGCCAGCGCGAGGCTTTCCAGCACCCCGGCGATGGCCACCAACGTCAGCGCCGCACCGATGGCGACAATCGCCCAGACCGGCGTGACCGAAACCAGCGCCGTCAGGTAGCCCACGCCCCCGCGCAGCACCGCCGCGCCCGAAACGGTGCCAGCCAGCACAATCGCCAGCCCGATGGCGACCGGCAGCAAAGTGGTGCCAAAGGCCTGCGCCACATAGGCCGCCTCGCCCGCCGCTTCGGGGATGCGGGCCGAAAGCTCGGCATAGGTCAACGCCGAAGGTGCGGCTACCAGCCCGGCCAGCAAAAACGCCAGCGGTGCATAGCTGCCCGCCAGCCCGGCCACCGCGCCGATCAGCACGTAAATCCCTGCGCCCACCATCACGCCCACGCCATAGGCGGTCATCAGGCCCGGCCCGATCCGGCGTTTGAGGCCCGCCTCAGTCATGCCGCACGCCCATCCGGCGCAGCACCAGCCCCGCGACGACACCAAGCGCCAGCGGCACCAGGGCCACCGCCCCGGCCTGCGCGCTCTGTTCGATCAGGCCCGAGGCCCAGCGTGGCTCGATGCTGAACACGGCCCAGAGCAGCGCGCTCACCAGCATCAGCACCACCAGCACCGTCAACGCCCAGAGCGGGCGGGCGACGATGAGGGCGGCGCCCATGCCAAGGGCCGCGAATGTCACGAAAACAGGCATCGGCCTCTCCCGGCCTCAGCCCTTCAACCGCTCCGGCAGGTTGTTGGCCCATGCGCTGATCGTACCGGCGCCGAGGCAGACCACCATGTCGCCCTCGCCCGCCTGCTCGCGCACGAGCCGCACGAGGTCATCCTCGCTCAGGATCGCGCGGGCATGGCGGTGGCCGTGGGCAATGAGCCCGGCCACCAGATCATCGCGGCTCGCACCGGGGATCGGGTCTTCCCCCGCGGCATAAACCTCGGCAATGGCCACCACATCGGCCTCGTTGAAACAGGCGCAGAAGTCGTCGAACAGGTTGGATAGGCGCGAGTAACGGTGCGGCTGATGCACCGCGATCACCCGGCCCTCAGTGGCCTGACGGGCGGCCTTCAGCACGGCAGCAATCTCCACGGGATGGTGGCCATAATCGTCGATCACGGTCACGCCGTTCACCTCGCCCACGCGGGTAAAGCGGCGGTTCACCCCGCCAAAGCCGGCCAGCGCCGCCTTGATCTCTTCGGCCTTCATGCCGAGATGCCGCGCCACGGCCACGGCGGACAGCGCATTAGAAACGTTGTGATCGCCCGGCATCGGCAGGGTGCAACCCTCGATCACCATGTCCTCAGTCTGCAACCGCACGTCAAAATGCGCCACGCCCGCCTTGTAGGTCAGGTTCACCGCGCGCACGTCGGCCTGCGCGTTGAAGCCGTAGGTCACCACCCGGCGGTCGGTCACGCGGCCCACCAGCGCCTGCACGTCGGCATCATCGGTGCAGCAGACGGCAAGGCCGTAGAACGGGATGTTGGAGACGAAATCGAGGAATCCCTGATGCAGCGCCTCCTCGGTGCCCCAGTGCTCCATGTGCTCGGGGTCGATGTTGGTGACGATGGCAATGGTCGCGGGCAGACGGTTGAAGGTGCCGTCGCTCTCGTCGGCCTCCACCACCATCCACTCGCCCTGCCCCATCCGGGCATTCGAGCCATAGGCATGGATGATCCCGCCGTTGATCACCGTCGGGTCGATCCCGCCCTTCTCCAGCAGCTCGGCCACCAGCGTCGTGGTGGTCGTCTTGCCGTGGGTGCCAGCGACGGCGATGTTGGATTTCAGCCGCATCAGCTCGGCCAGCATCTCGGCGCGGCGCACCACCGGCAGGCCCTTGGCGCGGGCGGCGTCCAGCTCGGGGTTGCCCGGCTTGATCGCGCTGGAGATCACGATGACCTCGGCGCTCTCGAGGTTCTCGGCCGCCTGCCCCTCGAAGACCTTCGCACCCAGCCGCTCCAGCCGCTCGGTGATCTTGCTCTTCTTCAGGTCGGAGCCCTGCACCTGATAGCCGAAGTTCAGCAGCACCTCGGCAATGCCCGACATGCCGATGCCGCCGATACCGACGAAGTGGATCGCCCCAAGCTGGGTCGGGAGTTTGGTTACACCCTGCATGATATTGCTTCCGTCCATGTCACTGCCTCACTCTACTCACTGCTCGCCGAAGTTTTCTCCGGTCGATTTCGCCGCCATCTCGTTGCCTGCCAGCCCCTCGACCAGCTCCACCAGACGCTGCGTGGCATCCGGTTTGCCGGTGGCCAGCGCCGCATGCGCCATCTGCGTCGCGCCCTCGGGGAAGTCGAGAATTGTCTGGATTTGCTCTGCGAGGCTTTCGGGGTCAAGCCGTTTCTCGGGCACGAGGATGGCTGCTCCCGCGTCAACCAGCCCGCGGGCATTGGCCGTCTGCTCATCGCGGATCGCCGCCGCCAGCGGCACGAGGATCGAGGGGCGCCCGATCACCGAGAGGTCGGCCACGGTGGAGGCGCCCGCCCGGGTGATCACCAGCTGCGCCTCGGCCATCCGCTCGGGCACGTCGGCAAAGAAGGGCTGCACCGTCGCATCAATACCCGCCTGCTCGTAAAAGCTGACGACCCGCGCCTCATCCTCGGGCCGCGCCTGATGCGACACGCGGATGTGCTGGCGGTACTGTTCGGGCAGCGCAGCAATCGCGGCAGGGACAACATCGGAGAGGATCCGCGCGCCCTGGCTGCCGCCCATCACGAGCAGCGACAGCGGGTAATCGCCCGGCGGAATGTAGGGCGCCCCGGCGCGGGCAAGGATCGCCGCGCGCACCGGGTTTCCGATGTCATGGCCCTGCACGCCCTCGGGCAATTCCGTGGGCCATGTGCCGCAGGCAATCGCATGGACGCGCTTGGCAAAGATCTCGTTCACCCGGCCCAGCACGCCGTTCTGCTCATGGATCGCGCGCGGGCGCTTCAGGATCGTCGCGGCCGCCAGCGCCGGGATCGAGGGGTAGCCACCAAAGCCCACCACCACCGCAGGCTTGTCGCGCAGCATCCGGATCACCGAAGAGATCGTGCCGCCCGCGATCCGGAAAGGCACCGCCAGCTTGGCCAGCGCCCCGCCCCGCGCAAAGGTGGCCGAGGCGCGCACCTCGATCTCCACCGCCTCGGGGAAGGCGCCGGTGTAGCGCGCGCCCCGCGCATCGGTCGAAAGCTTCACCCGCCAGCCGCGCGCCAGCATCGCCTCGGCCAGCGCCTGCGCCGGAAACATGTGCCCACCGGTGCCACCGGCGGCGATGATGAGAAGAGGCTGCGTCATGTGTCTGCTCCGGCGTTCCGAGGGGTGCGGCCGGGGGATTGAGTATTTTCAGCAAGAAAATGAAGCAGGTCGCGCGTCACGGATGCCTCCGCAGCAGAATGTCGCCGATCTGTCCCTGCGGGCGCGTGCGGGTGAAGGCCAGCAGCATCCCCACGAGGATACCGCCCGCAATCATCGACGAGCCGCCGTAGGAGACGAAAGGCAGGGTCATGCCCTTGGCAGGCAGCAGCCGCACGGCCACCCCCATGTTGATCATCGCCTGCACGCCGAAGATGCAGGCCAGCCCGGTGCCCGCCAGCCGGATGAACGGGTCGCGCTCACGCATCAGCCGCAGCAGCGAGCGCACGACGATGGTGGCGTAGAGCAGGATGATGGCGAGCACGAGCACCAGCCCGTATTCCTCCGCCGCCACCGCGATGATGAAGTCTGTATGCGCATCGGGGAGCGACCATTTAACCTGCCCCTCACCCACGCCGACGCCAAAGAACCCGCCTTCGCGGATCGCATTGGTGGCGTAGCCAAGCTGGGTGCGCGGGTCGAGATCGGGGTTCAAAAAGCCGTCGATCCGGCGGGCAAAGTGCTCGGAGCCTTCATAGGCCGTGAGGCCGCCCACCACCACGAGCCCCGCCACCACGACGAGGATGGTGATCGGCGCACCGGCGACGAAGTACATCACCGCCCATGCAAAGAGGATCAGGCAGGCCTGGCCAAAGTCGGGCTGCAGCGCGAGCAGCATCACGATGACGACCGCGAGAATGAAGGAGAAAGACTTGCCCGGAGGCCCCGCCACCTGCTGCGAGGCGGCCATCAGCCATGCCGCGAGCACCACGAAGCCGGGCTTGAGGAACTCCGAAGGCTGCACCGAGGCAAACCCGAGCGAGAACCACCGGGTCGCGCCCTTGCCGAAGTCGGTGCCGAAGACCGGCAGCAGCAGGAGCGCCACGAAGGAAACGAAGAAGCCCAGCACCGCAAGGCGGCGCACGAGACTCGGGTTCATCATCGAGAAGGCGAACATCACCACGAGCGAGAGTCCACCGAAGAAGGCCTGCCGCTGCACGTAATAGAACGGGTCCAGCCCGTTGCGGGCAGCCAGCGGCGGCGAGGCCGCAAGGCCCAGCAGCAACCCCACGCCGAAGAGCAGCAGAATGCAGGACATCGACCACTTGTCGATCGTCCGCCACCATCGGGGAAGCACCGGCTCGCCCGTGCGGACGGGGGCCGTGCCAAAAACCATCTCTGTCATCAGACTGCCTGATCTGCCTCGTGTCGCCCGGTTTTCCGGGTCTGAGACCACCGTAACGCAAGGTGATTCGCATGGGAAGGGATTTTCGAATCACTTTTGGGATGGGGGGCTTTTCCGGTGGATCGACATGCAGGGCCTCACCACGGCTACTGTAAGCAAACGACGCCGCGTGTGGCCGAACGCGATTCAGGCGCAGCTTCATGGCGAACAGCAGTGTCCGACAACGAGCTCGGGAGTTGGCAGCGATGGCGGTCGGCTGAGCGGACTTTGATGACTTTCAGCTTTGTTGGTATCAGTGCAGCGACAGCAATCAAGAAATCGAGCGCCTCAATGCGACACGCCGATCATTGGAGAAAGAAACTCGATCAGGATGCGACACTACCGGAGGAGTTCCGGCTGTCTCGCTCGCGAATTATGTACATTGAAGCCAAGTCCGAAGGTCTTGAGGGACATGCCGTGATCGGACGCGTTTACTTCTCAAAATCGGGCAAGACCCTTTACTACAAAGGTCTTCGCTTCCAGAGCCTTAAAGGTGCCGGTTTCAAAGCAAACTACTTCGAAACCGAAACCGGTGATTTCTATTGGATCTCCGGGCCCCGCAAAGATCAAAACGATAGGCTCTACGGAGGCAATAGGGGTGTTTTGGTCGATGACGATGTGCGCGACGAGTACGAAGCACAAACCCTTTAGCATAGCTAGGTTGGATTGGGCTCAAAGCGGTCACCTGCGCTGCGAGTTCCCTATGTTCTCCCCTGCACCCGTTACCACCATGCGCCGGAGCACCCCTTCCCCCTCCGCCCCACCTGCCCTAACCTCCGCCCCGGAGGAGACCACCCATGCCCGACCCCATCACGCTCACCTGCGATTGCGGCAAGGTGAAGCTTGCCATCACTGCCCGCCCCGCGCCGCCGCAGGGCAACCGGGTAATCTGCCACTGCAACTCCTGCCGCGCCTTCGCCCGTGTGCTGGGGCGCGATGACATTCTCGGCCCCGCGGACGGCACCGATATCATCCAGTTCCGCTGCGACCGGCTCTCGATCACCCAAGGCAAGGAGCACATCGCGGCTCTCCGTCTCAGCCCCAATGGCCTCGCCCGCTGGTACACCGCCTGCTGCAACACGCCGCTGGGCAACACCGGCCCCGGCCCGCGCTACCCGTTCTTCGGGGCAATCACCCACGGCATCGCGAACCCGGACGCCCTCGGCCCGGTGAAGGCGCGGGTGAACGTGCCCAAGGAGCGCCCCCTGCCCGAGGGGCTGCCGCCCACCTCCGGCTCCACCTTCGGCGTCTTCCTCTCCATCGGGCGCATCATGTTCGGCGGCTGGCTGAAAGGCGCGCACAAGCGCCACCCGCTCTTTCCCGGCGGGGCGCCGCTGGCGGAGCCCCGGGTGATCTCGCTCGAGGAGAAGGCCAAGGCCTATGCGTAGCCTCGCGCTCGCCCTGCTGCTCGCCGCGCCCGCCTTCGCGCAGGAGTTCCCCGCGCCCCTGACCGATGCCGATTTCATCGCAGTGAACGAGGCCGAAGCCGCGCTCGGCCAACTGCTCTTCTACGACCCCATCCTCTCGGGCAACCGCAACATCGCCTGCGCCACCTGCCACCACCCGCGCTTCGCCACCTCCGACGGCCTCTCCCTCGGCATGGGTGAGGGCGGCGCAGGCCTCGGACCTGACCGCGTGGCGGACCCGGCGAATTACCCCGACGAGTTCATCCCCCGCAACGCGCCCGCCCTCTTCAACCTCGGCGCGCACCAGTTCACCGTGCTCTTCCACGATGGCCGGATCGAGGTGGACCCGAGCCGCAAATCCGGCTTCCGCACCCCGATGGGCGAAGACATGGAGGTCGGCTTTTCCGGCATCCTCTCGGCGCAAACCATGTTCCCCGTGCTCTCCGCCGACGAGATGGCAGGCCACGTTCGCGAGAATGACATCTCAAAGGCCACCCGCTCGGGCCGGATCACCGGGCCCGGCGGCGCGTGGGATATCATCGCGCGCCGCGTCGAAGGCGCGGGCGACTACCAGCAGCGGTTCGAGGCGGTCTATCCCGAGGTCGCCGCAGGCCGCCCGCTGCATTTTACCGATATCTCCAACGCCATCGCCGCCTTCATGGCCTTCGAATGGCGGGCCGATGCCGCGCCCTTCGATGCCTTCCTGCGCGGTGATGAGGCCGCGCTTTCGGCAGAGGCGCTCGCGGGCGCGCAGCTCTTCTATGGCACGGCAGGCTGCTCCGGCTGCCACGCCGGCGCCCTGCAAACCGACCACGGCTTTCACGCCATGGGCGTGCCGCAGATCGGCCCCGGCAAGCGCCTCGCCTTCGAGACCCACCACCGCGACGTGGGCCGCATGGGCGTCACCGGCGACCCGGCAGATGCCTACGCCTTCCGCACGCCCTCCCTGCGCAACGTCACCGCCACCGCGCCCTATGGCCACTCCGGCGCCTATGCCGATCTGGAGGCCTTCCTGCGCGCCCACGCCGCCCCCCGCGCCGCGCTCGCCGCCTATGATGGCACGCCCGCCCGGCTCGCCGCGCTGGAGCATGAAGCATTGGGCCCCCTCTCCGACGCCGCCGACCGCGCCGCGCTGGAGGCTGCCATCGTGGTGGAGGACCGGCCCCTGAGCGATGCCGATGTGGCGCTGCTCATGGCCTTTCTCGAAAGCCTCACCGACCAACCCGCCATCGACGGCCGCCTCGGCGTGCCGGATGCCGTGCCCAGCGGGCTCCCGGTCGACAAGTAGGGTGGGCCATCCGCCCGCCGCCCCTATCTGCGGCGGATAATCGCCCCCTGCCCGGCCAGCACACGGATCACCAGCGCCAGCGTGACCGCGTTCAGCAGGTGCCAGAGCCAATGAGTGCCAAGCGGGATCGCGTCACAGAACGGCAGGTCCAGCGTCCGCGCGGTGAGCGACAGGGTAAACACCAGCGCCGCCACCGCCATCGTCCGTGCGAGCGGGCTGCCCTGCACCGCAAGCAGCACCGCAAAGCCCCAGAGTGACAGGAACGCAGGCGCATAGCCCACCGCGCCCCGCAGCGCGGGCGGGGCGACTTGCGCAAACCCCCATATGGCAGCGATCAGCAGCGCCAGCACCATGGGCACCAGCAGCGCCGTCCTTCGCCAGCGCGCCCCGGTGAACCGATGCACCCCGGCCCCGAGCGCCACCAGCGAGAAGAGCTGGATCGGCGCCACATCGGCCAGCGCCGCCCAGCGCGTGGCGAAGGTATGAAAGGCAAAGGAGCCGAGCCCGATGGCCGCGAGCAGCAGGCAGAGCACCAGCACCGGCCCCCGCGCCTGCCCGATCCGCCGCGCATGGAGAAAGGCCACCAGCGCCGCCACCAAAAAGGCCGCGTTGGTGACAGCATTGATCGGCTCCGCCCAGAACGCCGGGGAGAGCCGCTCACAATAGCCATCGATCTGGGCGGTCCAGTTCATCGGGAGAGCCTACCCTGCCTTTGGGCAGATTCCACGCCTCGATGGAGTACCCGGCCGGCACCGCCGGCCAGCGCCCGCACCGCCCCGCCACGGGGCGGGCGCTTCGGTGAGATTGCGCTAAACGAAACCGACGCGCGCAGCATTGATGCCACCGTGGGATGAGAGGCGCCCCGCGCGGTGCGGGCGCTGGCCTCATGCCGCACCCTCACCCGCCCCTACTCGTCGTAGCTCACCACCACCCGCTCCGAGATCACATGGCTCTGGCAGCTCAGCACATAGCCCTTCGCCACCTCGTCATCCTCCAGCGCGTAGTTCGCCGCCATCTCCACCTCGCCCTCCAGCACCCGGCAGCGGCAGGTGGAGCACACCCCCGCGCGGCAGGAGAACGGCACCTCCATCGAGGCTGCCAATCCCGCCTCCAGCACCGTCTGCCCCGGCTCCACCGTCAGCGTCCGCGTCACGCCGTCCAGCGTTACCTTCGCCTCCGCGCCTTTGGCCCCCTCTGCCAGCGCCGCCACCACCCGTTGCGGCAACCGCCCCGGCTGGTCGGATTTGAACAGCTCGAACCTGATCTGATCGCCCGAAAGCCCCGCGGCCTTCAACGCCTCCGAGATCGCCAGCATCATCGGCTCCGGCCCGCAGATGAAAGCCACGTCCACCCCCTCCGGCTCGATCAAGCCGCCGAACAGCGCCGCCACCTTCTCGCCGTCCACCCGGCCCGAAAACAGCGGCACCTCCTGCCCATCATGCTCCAGCACATGGATCACCCGGAACCGCCCCATGTGCCGGTTCTTCAGGTCTTCCAGCTCCTCGCGGAACATCACCGTCGCCGCCGCCCGGTTGGCATAGACCAGCGTGAAGCGGCTCTGCGGTTCGGCGGCCAGCGTGGTGCGGATGAGCGACAAAACGGGGGTGATCCCCGAGCCACCCGCGAAGGCGAGGTAATGCTTGGGCGCCTCGCCCAGCGTCACGAAGAACCGCCCCGAGGGCGGCATAGCCTCCAGTCGCATACCCGGCTTCAGATTGTCATTCGCCCAGGATGAAAACGCGCCGCCCTCGACCCGCTTGATCCCCACCTGCAACCCCTCGCCCACGCCGCAGCAGATCGAATAACTGCGCCGGATCTCGGTGCCGTCGATCTCCTGCCGGAAGGTCAGATATTGGCCTTGGGTGAAGGCAAAGGCCTCCGGGTCGTCGGGCTGAAGCGTCACCACCACCGCCTCGCGGGTGGTGGGCCGCACGTCGGTCACGGTCAGGGGGAGAAATTGGGCCATGTCGGATGCCCTTTCAGATGCACTTGAAGTGGTCGAAAGGTTCGAGGCAGTCGCCGCAGCGCCATTGCGCCTTGCAGGGCGTCGAGCCGAACTGGCTGATCTTGTGGAGGTTCCCGCTCGCACAGCGCGGGCACCGCTCCGGCCCGCCCACAGGTTGCGGCGGCGCGATGCCATAGGCCTCCAGCTTCGCCCGCCCCTCGGCACTGAGCCAATTGGTCGTCCACGGCGGGGCGAGCTGGCGACGCAGCTCCAGCTGCGCCACCCCCGCCGCCCGCAAGGCCGCCTCGATATCCATGTTGATCACCGCCGTCGCCGGGCAGCCCGAGTAGGTCGGCGTCACGGTCACTATGAGCGTATCGCCCTCGTAGCCCACGCCCCGGATCACCCCGAGATCGACAAGAGAGATCACCGGAATCTCCGGGTCCGGCACGCCGCCCAGCACCTCCCAGACCTCCGCCTCCGACAGCCGCACCTCGGCCATGCTCACCACTCCGCCCCCGGATAGGCCCGCTGGAGCCATTGCATCTGGGTCAGCAGATGCCCCAGCGCCTCTGAATGCCGCTTGCCGTCCTTCCCGCCGCGATGGGCAAACTCGCTCTCGGGGATGTTCAGCGTCGCCTCCCCCAGCACGGCGCGCAGCGTTGCCTCCCAGCCCGGCCGCAACTCCTCCACCGAGGGCGCAACCCCGGCCTCCGCCAGCGCCACATCCACCGGATCAGCCACCAGCGCCTCGCCGGCCCAGGGCCAGAGCCAATCGAGCGCCGCCTGCATCCGCCCGTGGCTTTCCTCGGTGCCATCGCCCAGCGCGATCACCTGCGCCGAGGACCGCTCGAGGTGATACTCCACCTCCCGCACCGCCTTCTGCGCAATCTCCGAAACCCGCGGTTCACGCGACCCACACAGCCCCCGCAGCATCTCCACATGCCATGCATCAAACAGAAACTGCCGCATCACCGTGCGCCCAAAATCCCCGTTCGGCTGCTCCACCAGCAACAGGCAGCGAAAGTCCCAGGCATCCCGCAGGAACGCCAACTCATCGGCGCTCCGCCCGTCAGCCTCCCCCGCCAGCCCCAGCCACAGCTGCGCCTGCCCGATGAGGTCGAGCGCGATATTCGCCAGCGCGATATCCTCCTCCAGCACCGGCGCCCGCCCGCACCACTCAGATACCCGGTGCCCGAGGATCAGCGCATTGTCCCCCATCCGCAGCGCCAGCGCGCCAACCGGGTCCATCCCGCCATCCAGCATCACATCGCCCCCACGTCATCAGGGATGTCGAAAAAGCTCGGATGCCGATAGACCTTCGATTGCGACGGCTCGTAGAACGGCCCCTTGTCGTCTGGGTTCGATGCGGTGATCTGCACCGAGGGCACTACCCAGATCGAAACCCCCTCATTCCGCCGCGTATACACATCCCGCGCCGACAGCAGCGCATGCTCCGCATCCGCCGCATGGAGCGATCCCACATGCCGATGGCTCATCCCGTGGCTGCCCCGGATGAACACTTCCCACAACGGCCATTCCCTGCTCATCGCACTCTCCTCCTCACAGCCCGAACGTCCCGCCCCGGTCCTGCCCGAAGGCAATCCGGTGGCCGTCCGGGTCCACCACATCAAAATCGTCGCACCCGTAGTGCTCGGGGTGGTGCATCTCCGTCGGCTTCAGTCCCGCCGCCGAAAACTCGGCCCGCAACGCCTCCACATCGGCGGTGTAGACATAGGCCGCCCACCACTGGTTCAGCGGCACCTTGCCATCGCCCGCCCGGTCCAGCGCCAGCGTCACCCCGCCCCGGCGGCAAATCGCAAAGCCCGGCGGGTCGCCCCAGATCTTGGCCTCGAACCCCAGCCGCTCGTAGAACGCGGCAGACAGGGCAACATCCCGCACCTGCAAGACCGGCATGGCGCGCTCGAGGCTCACTCCGCCGCCTCCCGCCGCGCCGCCTTCTTCTCGGCATGGGCGGTCATCGCATCGCGCACCCACTGG
This sequence comes from Vannielia litorea, assembly GCF_019801175.1. NCBI lineage: Bacteria > Pseudomonadati > Pseudomonadota > Alphaproteobacteria > Rhodobacterales > Paracoccaceae > Vannielia > Vannielia litorea. The sequence goes on along the minus strand of NZ_JAHVJR010000001.1, from coordinate 830,999 downwards.
CCGTCATCCCAGGCATCGCGCCGTGCCTTCATCCGCTCGGCACTCTCTGGTCCCGCGCCCTTGAGCACGGCAAAGAACTCCTCCCAGTCCGGCTCAGAGAAGTCGTAGCCGCCCTTCTCCTCGTTCCACTTCAAGTGCTCATCCGGCACCTTCAGCCCGAGGAACTCCGCCTGCGGCACCGTCTGGTCCACGAACTTCTGCCGCAGCTCGTCATTGCCGTTGATCTTGATCCGCCAGGCCATGTTCTGCGCCGAATGCACGGACTCCGCGTCAGACGGCCCGAACATCATCAGCGACGGATACCAGAACCGATCCAGCGCATCCTGCGCCATCCGCCGCTGCGCCTCCGTCCCCTTCGCCATCTTCATCATGATGTCGAAGCCCTGCCGCTGGTGAAAGCTCTCCTCCTTGCAGATCCGGATCATCGCGCGCGAATAGGGCCCATAACTCGTGCGCTGCAACGGCACCTGGTTCATGATCGCCGCGCCATCCACCAGCCAGCCCACCGCCCCGATATCGGCCCAGCTCAGCGTCGGATAGTTGAAGATCGACGAATACTTCATCCGCCCCGAGAGCAGCTGCTCCGTCATGTCATCGCGACTGATCCCCAGCGTCTCGGCCGCGCAATACAAGTAAAGCCCATGCCCCGCCTCATCCTGCACCTTGGCGAGCAAAATCGCCTTGCGCTCCAGCGTTGGCGCCCGGGTGATCCAGTTGCCCTCCGGCAGCTGCCCCACGATCTCGCTATGCGCATGCTGGCCAATCTGCCGGATCAGCGTCTTGCGGTACCCCTCCGGCATCCAGTCCTGCGGCTCGATGGTCTCACCCCCGTCGATCCGGTCCTGAAACGCCGCCTCCTCGGGCGACATCTCCTCGCGGCTCTTCCCGCCTTCGGATTTGATCATCTGTGCATACATGGCTCAGACCCTTTCGATTATGAGTGCAACCCCCTGCCCCACGCCCACGCACATGGTGCAGAGTGCATATTTCCCGCCGCGCCGCTGCAGCTCCCGCGCCGCCGTCAGCACGATCCGCGCGCCGCTCATGCCGAGCGGGTGGCCAATCGCAATCGCCCCGCCATTGGGGTTCACATGGGCCGCATCCTCCGCCACGCCGAGGTCGCGCAGCACCGCGATGCCCTGCGCAGCAAAGGCCTCGTTCAGCTCGATCACGTCCATCTGCTCGATGGTCAGCCCGGCCTTCGCCAGAGCCTTCTTCACCGCCGGCACCGGGCCGATGCCCATGACCCGCGGCGCAACGCCCGCCGATTGCATCGTCACGATCCGCGCCAGCGGCTTGAGCCCATGCACATGCGCCGCGCCCTCGCTCGCCACCAGCAGCGCCGCCGCGCCATCGTTGACGCCCGAGGCATTGCCCGCCGTCACCGTCAGCTCCGGCCCGTTCACGCCGCGCAAGCGCCCCAGTTGCTCCGCCGTAGTGCCGGGCCGCGGGTGTTCGTCCTGCGTCACAACAACCGGATCACCCTTCCGCTGCGGGATCTCCACCGGAACGATCTCCTCGGCAAACACCCCAGCCGCATCCGCTCCGGCCCAACGGGCCTGAGACCGCGCGGCAAAAGCATCTTGATCCTCACGAGAAACGCCCCAATCAGCGGCCACGTTGTCCGCCGTCTCGGGCATGGAGTCCACGCCATAAGCCGCTTTCATCGACTTGTTCACGAAGCGCCAGCCGATGGTGGTGTCAAACACCTCCGCCGCGCGGGAAAAGGCGCTCGTCGCCTTGCCCATCACAAACGGCGCACGGCTCATGCTCTCCACGCCGCCCGCAATCGCAAGGTCATAATCCCCCGCCTTGATCGCGCGGGACACGGTGCCAATCGCATCCATCCCGCTGGCGCAAAGCCGGTTGATCGTCGCCCCCGGCACCGTCTCGGGCAGCCCCGCCAGCAGCAAGGCCATCCGCGCCACGTTGCGGTTGTCTTCGCCCGCCTGGTTGGCGCAGCCGTATATCACATCATCGATTGCACCCGCATCCAGACCGGTGTTCCGCGCCATCAGCGCCTTGATCGGCACCGCGGCCAGATCATCCGCCCTGACCTGTGACAGCGCCCCGCCATAGCGTCCAATCGCCGTGCGCACCCCGTCACAAATGAAAGCCTCTCCGGCCATTGGCTTGCTCCTCCCTGCTCGCTTGCCCGCAAATCTACGCCTCAGAGGGATTCCACGCAAGCGATACGTTACCAAATATCGCAATCACTGGAATTTCCGTAACCAAACCGCAGATCCTGCTTCGGAGCCACCCTTCGCCTGCACCCCAAAGGGACGGCGGGCCGGCTCGGGTCAACAGGAATCGCCGAGGGCCCCCGGAACGGGGATACGGCTATTCCTGTTGATGCGAGACGGCCCGTCGGCCACGCCGGGGTCAGGTGATGGATGGCCCCGCAAGCAGCTCCTGCTTTGGTGAACCCGGAGCTGACCACCCACCTCCCCACCCCGCGCAGGCCGGGCATGGCGCAGCGGGGTGGGCGGGCGGGAGCTGTGCCATGCCCGGCCGCACCTCAAACAAAAGGGCGCCCCGCAGGACGCCCCCAATCTTCAACGGTGTGGGCTCTCGCAGATCGCTGCGCGATCCACTGCCGCCCACCGTCGCAGAAAGCTCGCGCTTTCCGCGCTAAATATGTATCGCCCGCCCGTAAGCCTCCAGCACAGACTCATGCATCATCTCGCTCAGCGTCGGATGCGGGAAGACCGTGTGCATCAGGTCTTCCTCGGTGGTCTCCAACTGGCGGCCCACCACGTAGCCCTGGATCAGCTCGGTCACCTCGGCGCCCACCATATGCGCGCCCAGAAGCTCGCCGGTCTTCGCGTCGAACACCGTCTTCACCATGCCCTCCGGCTCGCCCAGCGCAACTGCCTTGCCATTGCCGATGAAGGGGAACTTGCCGACCTTCAGCTCGTACCCGGCCTCCTTGGCCTTCGCCTCGGTCATGCCCACGCTGGCCACCTGCGGATGGCAATAGGTGCAGCCGGCAATCGACCCCGGCTTGATCGGATGCACATGCTGCCCCGCGATCTTCTCGGCCACCATGACGCCTTCGTGCGATGCCTTATGCGCCAGCCATGGCGCCCCGGCGATATCGCCAATCGCGTACACGCCCTCAACTCCGGTGCCGCAATACTCATCGGTCACAACATGGGTTCGGTCGATCTTCACGCCCAGCTCTTCAAGGCCCAGCCCTTCGACGTTCCCGACGATCCCCACGGCGGAGATCACGGTGTCGAAGTCCATCTTCTCCACCTTGCCACCAACTTCGATATGGGCCGTAACCTTGCCTTTCGCCCGATCAAGCTGCTTGACCATGGCCTTCTCCATGATCTTCATGCCCTGCTTCTCGAACTGCTTCTTGGCGAAGGCAGAAATGTCCTTGTCCTCCACCGGCAGCACCCGGTCCATCACCTCGACGACCGTCGTATCGGCGCCCAAGGTGTTGTAGAAGCTCGCAAATTCGATCCCGATGGCGCCGGAGCCGATCACCAGCAGCTTCTTCGGCATCCGCTTCGGCGTCAGCGCATGGCGGTAGGTCCAGACCAGATCACCGTCGGCCTCAAGCCCCGGCAGCTCCCGTGCCCGTGCGCCGGTCGCCACAACGATGTTCTTCGCCGTCAGCTCCTCGGTGCCCTTCTCGGTCTTGACCGAAACCTTGCCCTTCCCGGTGATCTTGGCCTCCCCCATGATCGAGGCGACCTTGTTCTTCTTGAACAGGTGTTTGATCCCGCCTTCCATCTGCGCGGCCACACCGCGCGAGCGCTTCACCACGGCGTCGAGGTCATAGTCGGCCTTCTCGACCGAAAGACCGAAATCCTTGGCCCGGTGCATCAGGTGAAACACCTCCGACGAGCGCAGCAGCGCCTTGGTCGGGATGCAGCCCCAGTTCAGGCAGATGCCGCCGAGGTTCTCCCGCTCGATGCAAACCACGTTCAGCCCGAGCTGCGCGGCGCGGATCGCGGCCACGTAGCCGCCCGGACCGGCACCGATGACGATCAGGTCGTAGTTCTGCGAGGCCATGATTCTCTCCCGTTTCAAAACTGGTTTAGTGTTAAACTATTTTCGGCAACCTGCGAAAGCCCCAGCGGCCAGGCACCCCGGCCCGCGCCCGAAATCCCGCCATGCGGTTGCCACATGGCAGGGAAAAGCCGCGCATTCCCCGCACCTTACCCCGCCGAAAACCAACTGTCGGCGCTGGCGTCATCGACATGGTTGATCGACCAGCGGTAGCCCCCCGCCTCCAGATAGGCCTGCTCCGCCGCGCTCGAAGCCCGCCCGAGCGCCGGGTTGCGATAGGGAAACCGCCCGAAATCCCGGATCACCTGCCTATGGGCGCGGGCATGGCGCAGGTTGTCGCCCGGCATCCGCACCAGAAACAGCCGCACGGCGGCATCCTGATCGGCCAGCACCTCCGAATGCATCATCGGCAGGTAGAAAAACTGCTTCTCCGGCTCCGGCACGCGGTCGTCGCGCCCCTCGGCCACGGCCCATTTGGCCCATTCGCGCGCCAGCCCGTCGGTCTCGAAACTGCGGGCATCGCCGCGGAACATGTTGCGCGGAAACTGGTCGGTCAGGATGATCCGCGCCAGCACCTCGCGGGCGGTCCAGCCCCAATCGGGCCGCGCGCCGGCGGCAATCGCCTCCCAACTCTCCTGAAACCCCGCCCGGATGCGCGCATCGAGCGCGTCATCCTGCAAGTACCAGCCGTCCGGACCGATCTCGTCGATCCAGAACCGGCAAATCTCCTCCGGTCCGACCATGCACACTCCTCCTGCGCCCAGCCTTGCACGCGCAGGCGGGGCGCACAACTCAAAGCACCGGTCTCATCACTGGCCCCAGCACAGGTCTCAACACTGGCCCCCCTTACTGCGCCGAGGGCTGCGCCGCCGCCTCTTCGGCCTGGCCTTCTTCCAGCCCCTCCACGAAGACCTCCTGCGCCATGTCCACGGCCACCGCCGTGGCCGAGGGCAGAACCGGCGCATAATGGCCGGTGTCCTCGACCGAAACCGAAGGCCGCCGCGTCATCCGCCAGAAGGCGTAGCAGGCCACCGCCGCCATCAGGAAGGCGATGTACACAAAAAACCCGAGCGGCCCGACCAGCCCCATGAACCAACCGGTCACGATCGGCCCCGCGATCGCCCCCACCCCGTTGATGAAGATCAGCCCGCCCGAAGCAGCGGCCATGTCTTCGACCTCGAGGAAGTCATTGGTATAGGCGATGATCAGTGCGTAGAGCGGGTTCGACATGCCGCCAATGCAGAAGCCCGCGATCAGCACCGCCACGAAGGAGCCGCCGAAGAGCAGGCCAAAGGCCCCGGCCACAGCCCCGCCGATGCCCAGAAGTGCGATCAGCAGGCGCCGGTCCATCCGGTCGCTGATCCAGCCGATGGGATATTGCATGAGCAGCCCGCCCACGTAGATCGAGGCCACGAAAAACGAGGTCTCCGCCACGGTGAACCCGGCCTGCGTGGCAAAGACCGCCGACATGCCGAACATCGCCGCGTAGACCCCGCCCAGCAGGAAGGCGCCCACCATCCCCAGCGGCGACACGTGGTAGAGCGCGATCAGGCTCAGCGGCTTGGTGGTGTCAAACGCGGGCGTGGGCTGCACGTTCAGCAGGATCGGCGCAAAGGAGATCGACACCAGCACGCTGGGAATGACGAAGAGCACAAACCCGGTCGGGTCGCCCGCCATCAGCAGGAACTGCGCCGCCACGATGCCCACCATCTGCACGATCATGTAGAGCGAGAGCGCCTTGCCCCGAATGTCGTTGGAGACCGAGTTGTTTAGCCAGCTCTCGGCGGTCACATAGACCCCGGAGAAACAGAAGCCGATCACCACACGCCCCACCATCCAGGCCCAGGGGTTGGCCACCGTCGGGTAGAGGATCAGCACCGCGCTGATGAACGAGCCCAGCGCCGCGAACACCCGCACATGCCCGACCCGCCGGATCATCTCCGGCGCCATCCGCGAGCCGCCGAGGAAGCCGACGAAATAGGCCGACATCACGAAAGACATCTGCAGTGTCGAGAATCCCTCCAGCGAGCCGCGGATACCCAGCAGCGTGCCCTGCACCCCGTTGCCCACCATAAGCAGCATGACGCCCAAAAGCAGCGCCCATGTGCTCGCGATCACCCGTACCATTCGTCAGACCTTCCTGAATTTGCCCCGCAATGCCCCATCGGCCGGGGGCGTGAACCGCCTCTCAGCGACACATGCCGTCGTTATTCGCCGGGAAGCAGCAAGGAGCTGTCCCCATAGGAAAAGAACCTGTAGCCCGCCTCTATGGCGTGCCGGTAAATTTCCGCGATCCGCTCCTGCCCCATCAGCGCCGAGACCAGCATCATAAGCGTGGACTTGGGCAGGTGAAAATTCGTCATCAGCGCGTCAGTGAGGCTGAACTCGAAACCGGGGTAGATGAAGATATCCGTCTCCCCCTCCCACGGCGCGATCTCGCCTTTTGCCACTGCCGCGCTCTCGATCAGCCGCAGCGCGGTAGTGCCCACGGGGATGATCCGCCCGCCCGCCGCCTTGGTCGCGTTGATCTCCTGCGCCGCCTGCGCGCTCACCTCGCCGCGCTCAGCGTGCATCCGGTGGGTGGTCACATCTTCCACCGTCACCGGCAAAAAGGTGCCCGCGCCCACATGCAGCGTCACCTCGGTCAGCCCCACGCCCATCGCCTTGATGCGCGCCAAAAGCGCCTCGTCAAAATGCAGGCTCGCCGTGGGCGCCGCCACCGCGCCCGAGTGCCGTGCAAAGACGGTCTGATAATCCTCCCGGTCGGCCTCGTCCGCCGCCCGCCGCGCGGCGATGTAGGGTGGCAACGGCATCGCACCCACCGCCTCCAGCGCGGCGTCAAAATCCGCGCCCTCGACAGAGAACCGCAGCACCACCTCGCCGCCCTCGCGGCTCAGCACCTCGGCGCTCAGGCCGCCGCCAAACTCCACCACTTCGCCGGGCTTCACCTTCTTGGCGGGCCGCGCCAGCGCCAGCCATTCGGCCCCGCCGCCCGGCTCCAGCAGCGTTACCTCGACCCGCGCCTCCACAGGCCCCTGCGCGCTGTCGCGCCGCCGCAGCCCCGAAAGACGGGCCGGAATAACCTTGGTGTTGTTCAGCACCAGCCGGTCGCCGGGCCGCAGATAGTCGCAAATATCGGCCACGCCGCGATCGTCGATCCAGCCCGCGCCCGCCACCAACAGCCGCGACGAGCCGCGCGGATAGGCAGGCCGCACCGCGATCAGCGCCTCGGGCAAATCAAAGTCGAAATCATCCAGCTTCATGCCGCCGCCCTACAGGCCCGCCCCCCTCCAGCACAAGCCATTAACTCCAAATCAACCTTAACGCACCGCCGCGTCCCAAACACACCAACCACCCCGCCCCAAGACAATTCCAATTCATCTAAAATTCTCCCCACCCCTGTTCATTTTCTTGCTGCAAATATTCGCGGGGGGTGTGGGGGGCTGGCCCCCCACTGCACAACGGATACCCCAGCCACTACGGTCAAGAATTGCGCCCCGACCTCGCCTAATTCGCCAACCTCGGCGGCGGCTGGCGGAATATCTCCCTGAAGATCCCCGGCGTCAGCACCGAGAGCGGGTTCACGCTCACCCGCGGCCCCGAGGCCGGGCCGGTCATCTTGTAGTTGAACCCAAAGAACCCCTCACCCTTCTTCGAGATGATCCGCCCGATCCCGTTCACCACGTAGATCGGCGAGAACACGCCCTGCAGCTGCATGTAATCGCGGTTCATGTCATAGACCCCCGCCATCGAGATCCCGACCGAGGGGCCAACCGCCGAGCCGTGGTTGATCTGCACCGCGTTGGGCGTGAGCCGAAAGTTCACCTCGGTGTTGCTCAGCAGCAGGCCCGACCCGTTGAGCTGTTCCAGCAGCCCCACCACCGAGATCGCGTTCAGCAGCGCCGCCAGCCCCGGCGCGCTCTGCACCCGCACGTTCTTCACCTTCAGCTCGCCGTTGTACTGCCCCGCCTCCGCGCGCGGCACCAGCGTCAGCTGCATCTCCCCGCCCTGCCCCTTCTTGAAGAGCCCGGCCGCCCGAAACAGCCGGCCCGCATCATCCGCGGCCATGCGCACCGCGGTCTTGCCCTTCACCGGCACCAGCGTGCCCGAAACAGGGGCCGCCCCGTTCACCCTTCCGCTGAACTTGCCGTTCAGCCCGCCCCGCGTGGTCAGATCGGCGCGGAAGCCTTGCAGGGCGATGCTGTCGGAGATGATCAGCCGGTCCAGCGCAAGGCTCATCGGTGCCCCCGCCGTGCCGCCGCCCCCACCCTGGGCGAAACTGGTGCGGCGGATATCGACCCAGCCGCCGCGCACGCTCACCGCAGGCGTCGCCCCCCGGCCCCGCCCGGTGAGCGTCACCGGCGCGTCGATCCACGCGCCCGCCTTCACCCGGCTAAACTCCGCCGTGCGCAGTCCGCCGCCGGGGTTCAGCGTCACCCGGCCCTCCGCCGTAAGCCCGGGCGCCGTCAGCGCCAGCCGCTCAATCTCCGGCGGCTCGCCAAGCTGCCCCTCCACCTGAAGCGAGCCCTTCGTCGCCGGCCCCTTGCTCCACGCCAACTCGCGAATGGTCAGCCCCATCCGGTTGAGGTCGGAGCGCAGGCTGAAGCGCGGCGCCGTGCCGCGTGCCAGATCGATGGTGAACTGCCCGGTGCCCGCGCCCGAGACCATCCCATTCGGCAGGCCGATGTTGAACCGGTCCACGAAAGCCTGGCTCAGTTCGATGGTTCCCTCCACGCGGGAGGGCTGCGGCCCCGGCTTGTCGATCGGCTGCACCCAAGCGGCGGTGATCGGCAGCCCTTCGATCCGCCCCGGCCCCTTGATCTCGATCTCCTCGGTGTGGGCCAGCACCTCCAGCCGCTCGGCGGTCAGCGTGCGTCCCGGCACCACCTGCTCCGAGCGCACGCCGGTCAGCACGCCGTTCACCCGAAAGCCGATCTGCTCCTTCGGCACATCCTTGATCAGCGGAAAGCTGATAACCCCCTCCAGTGCCGCCGTGCCCTCGGCCAGATCCACCGGCTGCCCCGCCTTGCTCAAAAACCGCCACGGCTCCTGATCGAGGATCGAGAGCACCGCCGTCGCGCTGCTCTTGGACACGAGGTTCACCTCCATGTCCGAGGGCACCTTGTGCACATCCGGCACCCGCAGCACCGTGCCCGCCACGTCGACCCGCCCGCCCTCGGGCGCGTCGATATGGCCCGCGTCGAGCGAGAGCGTATAGGCCCCCTCCGAGATCGAGGAGTAGCCCGCCGCGCCCTGCACCGGCGGCAGGGTCGGCAGCACCTGCACCTCGCCGCCCTTGAACTCGTAGACCAAGCTCATCACCGGCCGTTCCTCGCCGGGCCGCGCCCGCAGCGCGCCCTTCACGTTGAACAGCTCCCCCGCCTGCACCCGCTCGGCGATCCAGTCGCGGGTCTTGCTGGCCAGCGCCAGCGGCCAGAGCGCGAGCAGCCGCTCATGGCCGATCCGGTCGACCTCAAGGTCAATCGCCGCCTCCCAGCCCTCCGGCACCGGCCGGGCGCGGCCCCGGGCGCGCAGGGTCACATCCTCACCGCTCAGCACCATCTGCCCGATCCGCAGGCGGAGCGGGTCGAGCGAGAGCTTCAGGTCGAGCGCACCGGAGCCAAAGGCCAGCCCCTCGGCGAACACGCCCGACGGGTCGAGCGTGACATTGGAGAAGGCCAGCTGCCCCACCAGCTCGGTCGGCCAGCCGGTCTCTTCGATGCCTTCGAGATAGGCCTGCCCGGTGGCCGTAAAGGCCCCGTCCGGCGCCTCCAGCCGCAGCTCGTCGAACACCAGCCGCGCCGCCTCGGGCTGATAGCGAAAGTAGCTGCGCCCGCCGTCCAGCGCGATCGGCGCCTGCCCCTGCCCCGGCTCGATGGCACCCGCGCCAATCTCCAGCCGCCCGGCCAGCTCCTCAATGCCGCCCGCCTCGCTCACCCGAGCCCGCATCGAGCCCGAGATCGGCGCGTCGATCAGCCCCAGAAAGGCCGTGGCGGGCGAGAGCGTGGCAATGTCCTGCGCCGCAACCCCTTCCACGCTGGCCGCAAGCTCGGCCGCCTCGGACCCTTTGCGCGAGGCATAGCTCACCACCGCCGCCGCCGGGGCAACCTCGAAGCCGTCCTCGCTCACCTCCGGCGCCGCGCCGCCCGACCCCGGTACCGCATCCGCTGCCAGTTGCAGCGCCAGCCGGGCCGAAACCTCTTCTTCGGTCTGGGCGATCACCAGCTCGCCGTCATAGAGCACCCATTCCCGCCCAGAGCGAGCATCGAAGAACTCCAGCGCGAGGTCGTCGGCCCGGATCTCGCCGATGGGGGCAAAGCTCGGCAGCGCCAGCATCTCGTCGACCCCGGCCAGCAGCTCGCCAAGGCTGCCCGCCCCGCCCCAGGCCATCTCCACATCGCCCAGTTGCAGGTCGAACTTGCCGTTCCGGTCCCGCACCGCCCGCATCGCCGCCCCGGTGATCGAAATCCCCCGTGGCTGAATCCGCCCCTCCAGCAGCGCGCCCTTGTCGAGCGTCGCGCCCAGTGCCGGCACGTGGACGATATGGGTGCCATCGGCGGCGCGGATATCGACATCGCGGAAGGTGACGCGCGGCAGGGCCGTGCGCTGGAAGATCACGTAAAGCCCGCCCATCTCCACCTGCGCGCCGCCGAGCCCCTCGTTCAGCCGGGCCTCCACCCGCGCGGCCAGCCAATCCGGCGCGGGCAACTCGCGGCCTGCTGTCAGGAGGATGGCGAGGATCACGGCGACCACGCAAAGCACCGCCACGTCAAAGGCCCAGACCAGCGGTCGCGCCAGCAGGCGACGCTTGCGGCCCTTGCGGCGCGGGGCGGGCGCAGGTTCAGGCTCAGCCTCCGGCGTCAGGTCATCGCCCTCCGCGCCCTCCAGCACCCCGCCATCCCGCAGCGCCGCCACCACCGATGCCCCGCCGGTCACCGGCACATGCGCCGCGCCAAGCGCCGGGGCCGCGCTCTCGGCGGGCAGTTCGGCCTCCAGCCCCACCTTCTCCGGCGTCAGGATCAGCAGCGGCAGTTTCTGCCCCGCGCCCGCAGGGTCCGGCGCGCGCTCCGGCACGCCGAGCGGCGGGGCCGCGCCCTCCACGCCCGCAGGCCCCAGCCGCCCCGCCGCGCGGGCTTCGCTGGCCAGCCGTTCAGCCTCGGCGGCGGCATCGAACCACCGCGCGGACGCGTCCTGCGCCGCACTCTGGGGCTTGTCACTTGGCGGGCTCATCAGCCTGTCGTTATCCTTCAGCTCTGGTCCCTCTGCTCTTGCGCGCCATATTCGCAGGAGCCGCGCGATTTGAGAAGCGCCTTGGACCCAGAGAGGAGACGACACGATGGACCTGACCGGCCAGAAAGCCCCTGATTTCACCCTGCCCCGCGATGGCGGCGGCGAGATTTCGCTCTCCGGCCTGCAGCCCGCGCCGGTGGTGCTTTACTTCTACCCGCGCGATGACACGCCGGGCTGCACCACCGAGGCCATCGAGTTCACCGCCGCGCTGGAGGCCTTCGGCAAGGCCGGGGCCAAGATCGTCGGCGTGAGCCGCGACACCGTGGCCAAGCACGAGAAGTTCATCGCCAAGCACGATCTCGGCATCCCGTTGGTGGCCGATGAAGACGGCGCCGTCTGCGAGGCCTACGGGGTGTGGGTCGAGAAGAACATGTACGGCAAGAAGAGCATGGGCATCGAACGGGCGACCTTCCTGATCGACGGCGAGGGCAAAGTGGTCCGCGAGTGGCGCAAGGTGAAGGTCAAAGGCCACGTCGAAGAGGTGCTGGAGGCGGCGCAGGGGCTGTGACCGCGTAGGCCGGGATTGATCCGGCACCACGCCGAATTCCACAACCAAAGCCGAGCAGCGCCGTCCCGTGAGGTGGCGCTATCAACCTCTGTGCGTGCCACTTTATAGCGCAGTGGTCATCTTCCCTCTAAGGTAGCACTCAACCTCACCAAAGCGCCGCCCCGGGGGACGGGACGGCGCTGCCCGGCGCCTTACGGCGCGCACCGGGCAGGGTACTCCGCATAACCGGACCGCACACAATCTTCACGCGTCCAGAGACCGTCCAGATCCGTCGGGTGCACATTCATGGCGCACCCCACCCAGCAGCACTCCCACGCGAGCCGCGCAGCGCCGTCCCGCCCCACGGCTTCCGTCCCGATTGGTCGTGGGCTAAACCCCCGCCATGACCACGACCCTCGCCGCCCTCGCCACCGAAGTCCTCACCTGCCCGCAGGGCCGCGGCAAAGCCGAGCTGTCGCGCCGCCACGCCGCCACATGGCTCGCCTCCCGCGAGGCCGGCACGCCGCTGCCCATCGGCACAGCGCAGCCGCCCGATGCGCCCGCCCGCCCCGCCAAACCCGCCCTGCTCGACCCGCGAGACGTGCCCCGCCGCCGCCCCGGCACCGAGGCCGGCCGCAAGGCGATCCTCCACGCCGTCGCCCATATCGAGTTGAACGCCATCGACCTGCACTGGGATGTCGTCGCCCGCTTCACCGGCACCCCCATGCCGCTCGGCTTCTACGACGACTGGGTGCGCGCGGCGGATGACGAGAGCCGCCACTTCATGCTGATGGACGACTGCCTGCGCGAGCTGGGCATGGAATACGGCAGCCTCGATGCCCACGCCGGCATGTGGCGCGCCGCCTCCGACACCGCGCATGATCTGCCCGCCCGCCTCGCCGTCGTCCCGATGGTGCTGGAGGCCCGCGGGCTCGACGTGACGCCGGGCATGATCGACCTCTTCTCCAAGGCTGGGGCCACCTCCGCCGTCTCCGCACTGCAAACCATCTACGCCGAAGAGGTCAGCCACGTCGCCTATGGCGCCAAATGGTTCAACTGGATCTGCGGCCGCGACGGGCTGGACCCGAAAGAGGCCTTCCACACCCTCGTGCGCCGCTACTTCCCCGGCGGGCCGAAGCCGCCCTTCAACGAAGAGAAGCGCGCCGAAGCCGGGATGCCGCCCGATTTCTACTGGCCGCTGGTCGAAGGCACCTGACCGCGCGCCCGGCCAACGCGCCCCTGCGACGGGCCGCCGCAGCCCGCGCCGCCGGGCGCGGCAACTGGCGCAAAAATCGGCAAGAACCTGCCGAATCGCGCGCCCTGACCAGCGGTTAACCACGTTGTGCGGCCAGCAAAACTTGCCATCCCTCACCCGGTTACGTTAACACGTTCGCAATCCGTGATGGCCGCTGGGGGGCCGTACGGGTGTATTTGGGGTACGGGAACAGGAACGGATCATTGAAAGCACGCGTCTTGCACCGCATGCACAGCGCCCTTGAGCGCCACTTGCCCGAGCAGCGGCTCTTTCTGCGCTCGGATACCGAGACCCGGTTCATCCGGCTCAAGCCCGAAACGCAGCTCATCGCGCTGGCGGGCTCTGCACTGGTGGTCGGCTGGGCAATCATCGCCACCGCCGTCCTGCTGATGGACTCGATCGGCTCCGGCTCGATCCGCGAGCAGGCCGCCCGCGAGCAGAAGAGCTACGAGACCCGCCTCAACGCCCTCTCCGCCCAACGCGACGCCCGCGCCGAAGAGGCCGCCGCCGCGCAGGAACGCTTCAACGCCGCGCTGGCTCAGATCTCGGTGATGCAGTCCGACCTGCTCGCCTCCGAGGACCGCCGCCGCGAACTGGAGACCGGGCTGAACGTGGTGCAGGGCACGCTGCGCCGCACCATGAAAGAGCGGGATCAGGCGCTGGCCGGTCAGGCCGAGGCAATCGCCACGCTCGAAGGCGCCACCGGCTCCGCCAAAACCACCGATGGCCGGCTGACGGATGTCGAAGGCACGGTGGACTTCCTTACCGTCGCTCTTGAAAGCACCGCACGCGAGCGCGATGCGATGGCCGATACCGCCGCCGCCGCCCGCGAAGAGGCCCAGGCCCTCGCCTTTGAGCGCGAGCTGATCCTCGACCGCAACGACCAGATCTTCACCCAGCTCGAAGAGGCGCTCACCGTCTCCGTCGCGCCGCTCGACAAGATGTTCCGCGACGCCGGCCTGCCGCCGGACCAGCTGATCTCGACCGTCAAGCGCGGCTACTCGGGCCAGGGCGGCCCGCTGACCCCGCTGACCTTCTCGACCAAGGGCATGCCGCTGGACATGGGCCAGAACCGGGCCAACAACATCCTCAAGGGTCTGGAGCGGATGGACTACTACCGCATCGCCGCCCAGAAGGCCCCCTTCTCTGTGCCAGTCAAATCCGCCTTCCGCTTCACCTCCGGCTTCGGGCCGCGCTGGGGCCGCATGCACAACGGCACCGACTTCGCCGCCGCCTACGGCACCCCGATCTACGCCACCGGCGACGGTGTCGTGATCCACGCAGGGCGCCAGTCGGGCTACGGCAACCTGGTGAAAATCCAGCACGAGTTCGGCATCGAAACCCGCTATGCGCATATGAGCGCCATTCGCGTGAAAGTGGGTCAAAGGGTCTCGCGCGGGGATCGCATCGGTGATATGGGAAGCACCGGACGGTCCACTGGCGTCCACCTCCACTATGAAGTGCGGGTCGGCGGCAAGCCGGTGAACCCGATGACCTACATCAAGGCAGGACAAGATGTTTTCTAAATCCAGGATCAACGAGCCTGGCTCCGGCGCTGGCGCCGAGTCCGGCAAACCCGGTAGCTCCGACGCAGGCACCCCCGCCAAACAGGCAACCACCCCGCCCTCGAGCGCACCCGCGTCCTCCGGCGCCTCCAGCGCGCCCAAGGCCAAGCCGCCCGCGTCGACGCTGTCTTCCGACCTGACCATCGTCGGCAACATCAAGACCACCGGCGACATCCAGATCGAAGGCACCGTGGAAGGCGACATCCGCGCCCACCTGCTGACCGTCGGCGAAGGCGCCACCGTGCGCGGCGAGTGCATCGCAGATGACGTGGTGGTGAACGGCCGCGTCGTCGGCCGCGTGCGCGGCCTGAAGGTCCGCCTGACCTCGACCGCGCGCGTCGAAGGCGACATCATCCACAAGACCATCGCGATCGAAAGCGGCGCTCACTTCGAGGGCTCGGTGCAACGTCAGGACGACCCGCTCGCCTCCGGCAACACCTCCGCCCCCAAGCCGCTGCCCACCCCCGAGGCCCCCAAGGGCTGACCGGCGACCGGCATCGCAAGAGTTTCGAAAGGGCGCCTCCGGGCGCCCTTTTTGCGTCACGTGGCCTCCCTGCGCTCGGGGGGCTCACGCTGGACCGCCCACACTCGGGGTCCGACCTGCCCCCAAGCTGGCCCACAAGTTTTGCTGGACGGAACCACGCTTCCCGGTCAGGCTGGGGCATCGCCTGTGTAGGAGACCGCAATGTCTACCCTCCACTGCCTTGCCCCTGCAGCCCTCGCCTTCACCCTGCTTCCGCTCGCCTTGCTGGCCCACGACGTGCCGCCCGAGGTGCAAGCGCTGGAGCTGGTGAAACTCCGGCTCGAACTTCTGCAGTTGAAGCAAGACACCGGTCCGGCCCAATGGCTCCGTTTCATCCTGTCCACTCTCTTCCTGCCCGTGGTGGTGGCCTGGTTCGGCTTCATCATTGCCCGGCAGCAAAAAAAGACCGACGATCGGATCACCGCGGCAGCGGAAGCGGCCAAGGCCGAGGCCGAAAAGGCGGCCCTGCGCTTCACCGCCCTAACTGAGGCCCGGACTGCCGCTTATGCCAAGGCCTTCGCACTCACCGAAGCCACCGCCCTGACGTTTCCACGGCGTCCCGAGGAGGCAGGAGAGGACACCCCCGTGCTCACCCCCGCCCGCTGCGCCGAGATGGGGCGCGGTCTCTCGGGCTGGTATTTCGGTGCCGGCGGGTTGCTCCTGACCGAGGGCACCCGGCGGGCCTATGAGCACCTGATGGAGGCACTGGCCAGCGCCGCGCGCAGCACCGGTCCGCTGGCCAGCGCGAGCTTTGCTGCCCATGGCACTATGCTCAGCGACAGCGAGATCCGGGCCACCCGCGCCAAACTGCGGCTGGGCGACCGGATGCCTGAGGGCTGGGCTTTCGGCAGAGGGGACGGTGCTGAACCCAACCGGGACTTTGTGTTGATCCAGACCCTCGCCAGCCGCTTCCGTACTGCACTCACACGGGACATCGCCAGCCGCGCGATGCCCGAGGTTGTAGATGAGGCTGCTGCCTGAAACAGGCGCTAATGCGGCCGCCTGCGGTGCCGTGCACCCCGCTGCTATCGTGGCGCGGAGCCGAGGGGCAACTAGGAGTATTGCCAGCAAGAAAATGAACCTGTGAAGCACTTGCGGTCGCCGGGCGTGCGGCCCATAGCGGGGGCATGGTTCAGGTTCTCTCCATCTCAGGCACGATCTTTGCGCTCATCGCCCTTGGCTGGCTGCTGGTGCGGCGCGGGGTCTTCGACGGCAAGGCGCTGGATGTGCTGGGAGCCTATGTCGTCACCTGCGCCCTGCCCGCGCTGATCTTCCGGGCAGTCTCGTCGCGCCCCCTTGGGGAGACCTTCGATGCCGCCTATCTGCTCGTGCTCTGCCTCACCTCGCTGGCGCTCTTCGGGGCGGCCTACTGGGGCCTGCGCCGGGCCTTCGGCCTCTCCCCTACGGCAGCGACCTTCGCCGCGATGGGGGCAAGCTGCGCGAACTCCGGCTTCGTCGGCTACCCGATGCTGGGGCTGGCACTGCCCGAGGTGGCCGAGCATGCGCTGGCGCTGAACATGAGCTTCGAGAACCTCGTGATGATCCCGCTGGTGCTGGCACTGGCCGAGGCGGGCAAGGCGCAGGGCAACGGCAGCGCTGGGGTGGGCTGGCTCATCGCCCGGCGGCTGGCGACCTCGCCGGTGATCCTCGCGCTCTTCGCTGGCATCATTGTGGCCGCCCTCGCCCTGCCGATGCCGCAGGTGGTGACCGGCACGGTGAACATTCTGGCGAATTCCTCCGCCGCCGTCTCGCTGGTGGTGATCGGCGGCGGGCTGGCCGGGCTGACCCTGCGCGACCTCGGCCCGCTGGCCTGGGCAGTGACCGGCGCCAAGCTGCTGCTGATGCCCGCGCTGGCTTGGGCGCTGCTGCAACTCTTCGGCGCTGCCGGTCTGGTACCCTCCCCAGCCGCCCTCTCCCCGGCCCTGCTGGTCATGACGGCCCTGCCCGCCATGTCGATTTATCCGGTGCTCGCCCGCCGCTACGGCGAGGTCACCACCCCGGCCGCCGTGCTCCTGCTGCAAACACTGGCGAGCTTCGTCACCCTCACGGCCCTTCTTGCCCTGCTGGGCTTGGCCGCGACTCCGGCGGGTGGATGAGCGCGCGCTCGTAAAGGTGCCATGTCGCGTGGCCCAGCACCGGCAGCGCGATCAGCAGCCCGAGGAACCACGGCAGCATCGCCGCCAATAGCAGCCCTGCCAGCAGCGCCGCCCAGGCCAGCATCACCACCGGGTTCTGCCGCACCACCGCGAGGCTGGTGAGCATGGCGGTGATGAAAT
Organism: Vannielia litorea; assembly: GCF_019801175.1. Taxonomy (NCBI): domain Bacteria; kingdom Pseudomonadati; phylum Pseudomonadota; class Alphaproteobacteria; order Rhodobacterales; family Paracoccaceae; genus Vannielia; species Vannielia litorea. The sequence continues at coordinate 813,580 of NZ_JAHVJR010000001.1, read as the reverse complement.
CCACCTCCCGGTCCAGCGCGAAGGGGATCGACACCACCGTCAGCGCGTAGAGCAGCAGGGCTACGGCGGCGCCGAAGAGCAACTGCGCGGCAATCATCCGATAGCCTGCCGGGGTCATCAGCGCGGTCAGCCCTTCGGAGATGTTGATCAGCGCCCGCGGCCCGAGGAAGACGGCAAAGAGCATATGGGCGAAGAAGGTGTAGAACAGGAAATAGATCACGATGATCGCCCCGATCCACGGGATCTGCCGCGCCCGCTCGCGCCAGACCCGGATCAGCACGCCGTTGCGGCCTAGGAAAGCCAGCCGCTCGCCGCGTGCGAGGCGGCGGGAGACCACGTAGAGCCCGACCGCGGCGAAGGGCGCGATGAGCGGAAAGCCGAGCGAGAGGGTCAGCACCGAGGCGACATGGCCGAGCGAGAGCTTGACCATGGCAAAGCCGCCGAGGGCATAGACCAGCGCAAAGAACAGGCCGAACTGCGGCGCGCGGGTAAAATCGCGCCAGCCCGCCGCAAGGGCGGCGCGCAAGTCGGAGAAGTCGAGCCGGGCGACATCCGGTTTCGGGGCGGCCTCGGCATAAGTGGCGTCAAGCATGCATCCTCCTGCCATGCTCGCGCGTTTCCCCGGCTATTTGGCCCAAGGCCGCCACAGGGCGCAACCCCGTTGGGCGAGACTATTCCAGTCACCCCGCCAGCCAACTGCCCCTATTCCGGCACCCGAGCCCCCGGCCAGTCCACCGCCGCGTGATACCCCTCCGCCAGCGCCAGCAGCGCCGCATCCGCGCCGCGCGGGCCCATCAGTTGCACGCCAGCGGGAAGGCCCTCCGGCCCGAAGCCCGCAGGCAGGTTCACCACCGGCAGGCCGATGAGCGAGGCGGGGACCACGCATTCCATCCAGCGGTGATAGGTGTCCGCCGCCACGCCCGCCACATCGCGCGGATAGTCCCACTCCGCCGGGAAGGGCCACATCTGCGTGCTGGGCAGGATCACCGCGTCATAGCGGGCAAACATCCGGGCCGCGGCGCGGAACCACTCCGAGCGGATCGCGCTGGCCGCCTGCACATCCGCCGCCGACAGCGCCCTGCCCTGCTCGATCTCCCAGATCAGCGCGGGCTTCAGCTTGCCTTCGTTCGCCGGATCGTCCAGCAACGCGCCCTGCTTGCCCGCCACCGCCCACGACCGCAGCGCCACCCAGCTCTCCCAGAGCTTCTCTGCCGGAAAGGGCGGCGCCACCGGCTCTACCACGGCGCCGAGGTCTGCGAAGACCGCACACGCCGCTTCGCCGCGCTCCAGCAGCCCCGGCTCCATCGGCCATGCGCCGCCCCAATCGCCCAGCCAACCGATCCGTTTGCCGCGCGGCCCCTCGCCGCCGGGCACGAAACCCGCCCCCACGGGCTGCATCGGGTCCGGCCCGGCGATCACGCCGAGCAGCAACGCAAGGTCAGCGGGCGTGCGGGCCATCGGGCCGAGGGTGGAGAGCGGATGCAGGATCATCTCCCCAACCGGGTCGCCCGGCACCAGCCCGTGGCTGGGCCGCATCCCGTAAACATTGCACCATGCCGCCGGGTTGCGCAGGCTGCCCATCATGTCGGAGCCATCGGCCAGCGGCACCATCCGCGCCGCCAGCGCCGCTGCCGCCCCACCCGAGGAGCCGCCCGCCGTGCGCGACGTGTCATAGGGGTTGCGGGTGACGCCGAAGACCGGGTTGTAACTGTGCGAGCCAAGCCCGAACTCCGGCACATTGGTCTTGCCGATCAGGATCGCCCCCGCCGCCCGCATCCGCGCGGCAATCAGGTCATCGGCCTGCGGCACGTGATCCGCATAAACCGGGCTGCCCCATGTGGTGCGGATGCCGCGCGTGGCCACGAGGTCTTTCACCGCCATCGGCAGACCCCAGAGCGGGGCTTCTCCCGGCTCCGGCGGCCCGGCCTCTTCCACCGCCCGCGCCTCGGCGAGCAGGTCGTCTTCACCGCGCAGGGAGACAATCGCGTTGATCGCGGGGTTCGCCGCGCCCACCCGGGCAAGCACCTCCTGCATCAGGTCCACCGGCCCCACCTCCCGCCGGTTCAAGCGCTCTGCAAGCGCGGTGGCGGAGAGGTCGGTGAGCGCCATCAGCCTTCGGCCTGCGCCTCGCTCCGGCTCTTGCCGGAGACATCCATCGCCAAGGTCGCAGCCATGAACCCGTCGAGATCGCCATCGAGCACGCCGGAGGTGTCAGAGGTCTCGTGGTTGGTCCGCAGGTCCTTCACCATCTGGTAGGGCTGCAGCACGTAAGAACGGATCTGGTTGCCCCAGCCCGCCGAGCCCTTGCTCTCGTGGGCGGCGTTGATCGCCTCGTTCCGCTTGTCGAGCTCCATCTGGTAGAGCCGCGATTTCAGCGCCTTCATGGCGATATCCCGGTTCTGGTGCTGCGACTTTTCCGAGCTTGTCACCACGATGCCAGTGGGCGCGTGGGTGATCCGCACGGCGGAGTCGGTGGTGTTCACGTGCTGGCCGCCCGCGCCGCTCGACCGGTAGGTGTCGATCCGGATGTCCGCCGGGTTCACTTCGATCTCGATGTTGTCGTCAACCACCGGATAGACCCAAACGGAGGCAAAGCTCGTCTCCCGCGTGCCCTTGCCGAAGGGGCTGATGCGCACCAGACGATGCACACCGCTCTCCGACTTCAGCCAGCCATAGGCGTTGGTGCCGCTGATCTTGTAGGCGCAGCTCTTGATGCCCGCCTCGCTGCCCGCTTCCTCCGACTGCAACTCCACCTTGAAGCCGCGCTTCTCGGCCCAGCGCACATACATCCGCTGGAGCATCTGTGCCCAGTCGCAGGCCTCGGTACCGCCCGCGCCCGCGTTGATCTCGAGGAAGGTGTCGTTGCCATCGGCCTCGCCGTTCAGCAGCGCCTCCAGCTCCTTCTCGGCGGCACGCTTCTCGAGCGCGATGATCGCATTCTCCGCCTCGGTCACCACCTCGGCGTCCTCTTCCATCTCGCCCAGCTCGGCCAGCTCGATGTTATCGGAAAGCTCCTGCTTCAGCCCGTTGTAGGTGTCGAGCGCATCGACCAGCAGCTGGCGCTCGCGCATCAGCTTCTGCGCCTTGGCCGGGTCGTTCCACAGATCCGGATCCTCGGTGCGGGCGTTGAACTCCTCCAGCCGGTGCTGGGCGGTGTCCAGCCCCAGCCGCTGGCCCAGAAGCTCCAGCGATTTTTCGACCGCGTCCACCGCGTTTTGTGCCTCGGCCCGCATGGGTCTGCCCTTTCTTTTGGTTCGATGTGCCTGATACCGCGTGGGGCGGTGAGGGGCAAGAATTGCGGTGCGTGTCGCCCGGCTGAACCGGCGCGCAGCGGGGGTTTCACACCCCCGCACCCCCGTGAGATATTGAGAGCAAGAAAATGAACGGGGACGGTTCAGAGATCGTGGTGGATGTGCAGCTGGTTGCCATCCGGGTCGGTCACGGTGAACTGGCGGAGGCCGTAGGGCATGTTCTGCAGCGCGGTCGGCTTGGCGGCGACCATGGCGGCATGGGCTGCATCCACATCCTCGGCGAAGATCCACACCACGCCGGGGGTGAAGGGGCCATCCACCTCGCGCAGGAACAGCGCGCAGCGCCCGTGGCTGACCGCCCCGATCCGCCCCTCCGCGTGGTGCCAGTTGGCGGTGAAGCCGAGCGCCTCCACATAGAAGGCCTGCGCCGCAACCACGCTGCGCACCGGCAGCGCCGGAACGGCGGCATCAAGCTCCACGGGTCACCCCGCAGGCTGCGCCGCCGTGGCGCAGGTCAATAGAGGCCCCCGGAGCTGAGCGAGCCAAAGCTCGCCTTGGGCGCAATCCGGGCCTTCTTGCCGGTCGAGGTGGTCACCGTGCGGGATTCGCCCTCGTCGCTCTCGCCCTGCGCGAACATCGGCAGGTTGGCCCCCATCGCGAAGCCGCCGTCGAGGATCGCGGCCATGCCGAAGATCGGCTCCTCGCCCTCGCGGAAGTATTCCGAAACCACATGAGGGCCAGAGGCGCCGTCGCCCAGACGGGCGCCGGTGAAGCGGTCGATCTTCACGAAGTAGCCCCCCGGCGGCACCTGGAACTTGCCGGCGCCGTATTTCGCGATGGCCGATTTCATGAAGCTGTTGAACACCGGTGCGCACATGCCGCCGCCCGAAGCACCGGGCATGGTGCGGGGCCGGTCGTAACCGATGTAGCAGCCCGCCGCGATGGTGTTGGTGAAGCCGATGAACCACACGTCCTTGGCATCGTTGGTGGTGCCGGTCTTGCCCGCCACCGGCACGCCAAGGCTCACCGCGCGGCGCGCGGTGCCGCGCTCGACCACGCCCTGCATCATTGAGGTCAGCTGGTAGGCGGTGATCGCGTCGATCGCCTGCTTGCGGTTGGCGCTGATCTTGGGCAGCTCGCCGGGCGCCAGCGAGGCGACTTCGCAGCCGTCGCAGATGCGCTGGTCATGCCGGTAGATCGTCCGGCCCCAGCGGTCCTGCACGCGGTCCACAAGGGTCGGCTCCACCCGCTCGCCACCATTGGCGAACATCGAATAGGCCGAGACCATCTTGAACAGCGTGGTCTCCTGCGCGCCGAGCGCGTTGGCAAGGAAGGGGTCGAGCCGGTCATAGACACCGAAGCTCTCGGCATAGCTCGCCACGGTTTCCATGCCGACCTCCTGCGCGAGGCGGATGGTCATCAGGTTCCGCGACTGCTCGATGCCGGTGCGCAGCGGCGTCGGCCCGTAGAACTTGTGGGAGGCGTTCTTGGGCCGCCACACGCCCTGCGGCGTGTTGATCTCGATCGGGGCGTCCACGACGATGGTGGCCGGGGTGTAGCCCGAGTCCAGCGCCGCCGCATAAACGAAGGGTTTGAACGACGAGCCGGGCTGCCGCGTCGCCTGCGTGGCGCGGTTGAACACCGAATGCTGGTAGCTGAAGCCACCCTGCATCGCGAGCACCCGGCCGTTCTCCACGTCCATCGCCATGAAGGCGCCCTGCACGGCAGGCACCTGCCGCAGGGTCCAGCGGATGAAGGCACCGTCATCTGTCATCCGGCGCACATGCACCACGTCGCCGCGCTCGAAGTTGTCGTGGAAGTCACCCTTGATCCAGGCGATGTCCTTCCGCGGCACGATGGGCGGCTCCGCGCCATCCATTGCCACGCCCTCGATCCCGAGGCCCAGCTCCTGATCGCCGACGCTCAGCACCACGGCGGGCAGCCACGTGCTCTCCAGTTCCACGTCCCGCGCGATCTCGACCGCCGAGAGCGCCTCGCGCCAGCTTGCCTCGTCGTCGAGCAGGGCCGCGTCGATGGTCTTGCCGGTGCCGCGCCAGCGCCCGAGGCCCCGGTCGTAGCGCTCCAGCGCGCGTTGCAGCTCCACCGCCGCTTTCTTCTGCAGCTCCGGGTCCACCGTGGCGCGAATGGTCAGGCCGCCGCCAAAGAACTCTTCCTCGCCGAAGTTGCGGCTCAGCTGGCGGCGAATCTCGTCGGTGAAGTAGTCACGCGGCGGCAGGCTGCCCTTGAAGCTCTCGAAATCACCGTTCTGCACCGAGCGCAGCGGCATCTCGCGCTCGCTCTGATAAAGGTCGTAGGAGATGTAGCCGTTCTCATACATCTCCTTCAGCACGAAGTTGCGGCGGTTCGTTGCCAGCTCCTTGTCGCGCACCGGGTGATAGTTCGAGGGCGCTTTCGGCAGCACCGCCAGATAGGCCGCCTCATGCGGCTCCAGCTCGGCCAGCGTCTTGTTGAAGTAGGTCTGCGCGGCAGCAGCCACGCCAAAGCTGTTCTGCCCGAGGAAGATCTCGTTCATGTAGAGCTCGAGGATCTTCTCCTTGCTCAGCGCCTGCTCGACGCGGGCGGCAAGGATGATCTCCTTGATTTTCCGCTCGGCGGAGCGGTCGGAGGAGAGCAGGAAGTTCTTCATCACCTGCTGGGTGATCGTCGATGCGCCGCGCAGCCGCCCGCCCTTGGCTGCATCGACGGCGGCGGCGATCATCCCCATCGGGTCATAGCCCTTGTGGGAGTAGAAATTCTTGTCTTCCGCCGAGATGAAGGCCTGCTTCACCAGATCGGGGATCTCGCTGGAGGGGGCATAGAGGCGGCGCTCATGGGCGAATTCGTCCATGATCCTGCCCTCGCCAGAGTAGATCCGACTGATCGTCGGCGGGGTGTATTGCGCCAGCTGCTCGTGGTTGGGCAGATCGCGGCCATAGATCCAGAAGATCGCGCCAAGCATCAGCGCGCCAAAGGCGGCGCCGGTGGTTATCAGCGCGAAAAGCCCGCCGAAGATGCCGGTGAAGAATCTGAGCAACTGCCCGCTCCCGATGTGAACTCATGCTTGGTTTGAGGCCAAGTGTATACGGCAAGCGCCGCGACGAAGCAAAAGAGATTGCATGACAATTTCGGCCATTTGCCGCTCGCACGGTCACGGTTTTGCGAGGGGTGGTCAGGCCATAAGCCGGGCAGCGCCGTCCCGTGGGGTGGCGCAAGCAACGCCTGTGCATGCCACTTTATGGAGCAATAGTCATCTTACCCCAGAGGTGAGCGCTTCCTTCACCGAAGCGCCGCCCCGTCCCGCCAAAGGCGGGCCGACAAAAACTCGGCGCACCTCTGGTGCGACGGGCGGGACGGCGCTGCCCGGCGCCTTACGGCGCGCACCGGGCATGGCACGTCCCATCACCGCTTAACGCCCGATACACTCCAACGCGCCATGCAACATCCCCCCAATCCCCCTACTGCCGCCGCAAAGCCCGCAACCGCGCATCCTCCGCAGCCCAGGCCGCAACGCCCTCGGCGATCCCGTCCGCCGCCTGCCGTCGCCACTCCGGCCTTTGCAACTTCTCCAACTCGCTCGTCGTCGACAGAAACGCAGCCTCCAGCAGCACCGCCGGAATGTCCGGCAACTTAAGCACCGAGAAATCCGCCGCCCCCATCGGATGCTTGTGCAGCCGCACCCCCTTGCCGCGCAACCCGCCCACCATAGAGCGGGCCAGCGCCAAAGTGCGCGGCGCGGTCTCGCGGCGGGCAATCTCCATCAGCGCCTGCGCCACCCGGTCATCGGTCCCGCTCAGGTCGGCCCCGCCCAAGATGTCATCGCGGTCATGCCGCCACGCCAGCTTGGCCAAGGCCTCCGAGCTCGCCTCCTCCGACAGTGTATACACCTGCGCCCCCCGCGCGATCCCTTCCTCCACCGCATCGGCATGCAGCGACAGGAAAATATCCGCCCCCGCCCGCCGCGCGATGGTTAGCCGCGTCTCCAGCGACACAAAGCTGTCGTCCTCCCGCGTCATCACCACCTGGTAATCGCCCGCCCTGAGCAACGCCTCCCGCACGTCGCGGGCGAAGGCGAGCATCAGGTCGGCCTCGGTCACACCGTCGCGGGTCGCACCCGGGTCCACGCCGCCATGGCCGGGGTCGAGCACCACCACCAGCGGGCCGCCCTCCGCCGGGCGGCGCTTGGGCGGGGCGCTGGCCGAGGGCGTCGGAAAAGCATCTGTGCCGCTCTGCCCGCTGGCCACCTGCGCGGCGAACGCTTCGTCGCTCACCGGCGCCAGCACCACCTCGACCCGCGCCGAGCCATCCGCCGCCCCGGTCACCATCTGCGCGCTTTCCAGCCCCAGCGGCGCCGAAAGCTCTGCCACCAACCGCGTCCAGCCCGGCCCGACCCTTCCGGTGCGCAGAGCCACCACGTTTTCGAGAGAAGACACATCGGGCCGCCCCAAGGCGCCAAAATCCACCTCGCGGAAATCCACCACCAAGCGCGGCGGGCCGTCCAGCAGCCGCACCCGGTAAGGCACCGGCTGCGAGATCGTCAGCCGCAGCACCACCTGCCGCCCGCTTTCCTCCAGACCCGAGCGCGCCGGATCGACCCGCGCCAAGCCCGAGAACCCCTGCGCCGAAGCCGCCGCGCTCCAGAGCGCCACGATGATGAAAAGGACTGCCGCCCGCATTGTTGCCCCGCTTGATCCCGGCCCTGCCATCTGCGGGCCCCGCCTGTTTTGCCCCGTTCTACACGAGGCCCAGCAGCGCACCAAGCGCGCGCAGATCACGGGGCCGCGACCCTCTCGCCATGAGAGAGTGCGCCCGGTTAACCGCCGGCTGATGTGCAAAAACCGCGTATGTATGGAATGTGCATCAGTTGTGCATGGGATGTGCATCCCCTGCATCACAGGGTTAACGGTGCCCCGTTAACCCTGATTTCCTCACTCGCCCAAGGGCTTCTTGCCCAAGTGCTTGCGCAGCCGCGAGGGCGTCGACTTGGTCTTGTTCTTGTAGGGGTTCGCATCGCCCTGCCCGCGGAAGTACAGCCGGATCGGCGTGCCGGGCATGTCAAAGTCCTCCCGCAAGCCGTTGACAAGATAGCGTTTATAGCTCTCCGGCAGCTTGTCGGGATGCGAGCACATCACCACAAACCCCGGCGGCCGTGTCTTGGCTTGGGTCATGTAGCGCAGCCTGATGCGGCGCCCGCCCGGTGCGGGTGGCGGGTGCTGTTCGAGCATCGAGATCAGCCAGTCATTCAGCTTGGCCGTGGTCACCCGGCGGTTCCAGACCTCATGGGCCTTCACCACCGCCTGCTGTAACCGGTCCAGCCCCCTGCCCGTCTTGGCCGAAACCGTCACCAGCGGCGCGCCCTTCAGCTGCGGCAGCAGCTTCTCGAACGCCACGCGCAACCCCTTGAGCTTGGCCTGTTTTTCCGGCTCCAAGTCCCATTTGTTGACCGCCACCACCACGGCCCGACCCTCGCGCTCGGCAAGGTCGGCAATGCGCAAATCCTGTTGCTCGAAGGGGATCGCCGCATCGAGCAGCACCACCACGACCTCGGCAAATTTCACCGCCCTGAGACCGTCGGAAACCGAGAGTTTCTCCAGCTTTTCCTGCACCTTGGCGCGTTTGCGCATGCCTGCGGTGTCGAACAGGCGCATCGGCACGCCGTCCCATTCGATCGCCAGCGAAATCGAGTCGCGGGTGATCCCCGCCTCGGGGCCGGTCAGCAGCCGGTCTTCACCGAGGATCGCATTGATCAGGGTCGATTTGCCCGCGTTCGGGCGGCCCACCACGGCCACTTGGAGCGGCTTCTTTTTCGTGGGTTTCCAAGGCTCTGGCTCTTCGCCCTCTTCCACCGAAACCTCGGTTTCGGGGCTGTCATCCACCTTGTTAAGCGAAATTTCATCAACCACTGGCATCAAGGCGGCCAGCAGGTCCGACATGCCCTCGCCATGCTCCGCACTCAGCGGGATCGGGTCGCCCAGCCCGAGGCTCCATGCCTCGACGATACCGCCCTCGGCCGCGCGGCCTTCGGCCTTGTTGCAGCCCACGAGCACATGGGCGTTCTTGCGGCGCAGGATATCGGCAAAGACCTCGTCAGTCGGCGTCACGCCCGCCCGTGCATCGATGAGGAACAGGCATATGTCGGCCATTTCCACCGCGCGCTCGGTGAGCTTGCGCATCCGGCCCTGCAGGCTCTCGTCGGTCGCCTCTTCGAGGCCGGCGGTGTCGATAACGGTAAAGCGCAGGTCGCCAAGGCGCGCCTCGCCCTCGCGCAGGTCACGCGTCACACCGGGCTGATCGTCGACCAGCGCCAGTCGCTTGCCGACCAAGCGGTTGAAAAGAGTGGATTTTCCAACGTTGGGGCGGCCAACGATGGCAAGTGTGAAGCTCATGTTAACGGACCGGTGCTTAGGCGTAAGGGCGCCTCATACACCGCTTTGCGCTTAACGGAAAGCCACCAGTTGGCCCTTGCGGTTGACCACATAGAGCGCGCCCGCCACCACGATCGGGTTGGAGGCCGCACCACCGGGCAGCTCCACCGCCGAGACGAGGGCACCCGAGGTCGGATCGAAGCTGCGCAGCAGCCCGTCGTCCGAGGCCACCCGCAGCAGCCCGCCCGCCAGAACCGGGCCATAGTGGGCAACAACCGCCTTGCGGCGGCGCTCCCGCCGGGCCGAGTAATCGGGCAGCTTGGCCGACCAGATCGTCTCGCCCGTGGCGGCGCTCACGCGCACCAGCTGGCTGGCATCTGTCACGTAAAACAAGGAGTTACCCGCAGGCCAGACCGGCGAATAGGCACCATCCAGCGCGGTCCAGAGCCGCTCGCCAGTGTCCACGTTCAGCGCCACGGTGCGGCCCGATTGGGTGCCCACGTACACCGTGCTGCCCACCACCACCGGGTCGCCGGTGACATCGGTGTAGCCGGTATAGGCCCGCCCGCGCCGCTCGCCGGCGATGATCTCGGACCACGTCCGCACGCCCGAAAGCTTCAGCGCGCCGGTCACCTGGCTGTTGCCGAGCGGGAAGATCACCGAGCGGTCAGTCAGCGCAGGCCCTGCCCCGCCGGACATCACCGAAGGCGTCGGCGTGCCGGGCATCTCCCACTTGAGCCGCCCGTTGGAGGCTTCCACAGCGAAGGCCCGGTTGTCGCGGCTCACCACGTAAACCGTGCCGCCCTCAACCGTGGGTGTGCCTTGCACCGGCCCGTCGAACCGCTGCCGCCAGCGCAGCCCGCCGGTGGCCACGTCGAGCGCAAGGAGCTCACCGTAACCGCTTGTCACGTAAAGGGTATTTCCAGAAACAGCGAGGCCGCCGCCGGAGGCATCCGTGGTCCGATCCCGCGCCGGGGTGATGTCTGTCGACCAGATCACCGCGCCGCCGGTGGAGACGGCGGAGACCTGTGCGCGGCTGTCCATCGTAAAGATGCGCCCGCCCGAGGCCACCGGATCAGCGGTGATCCGGGCCTTCCGGCTGTCGCCCGAACCAATGTTCGCCCGCCAGATCGCCTGCACATTCCGCGCCAGTGCCGGGTGCTGGATGCGGTGCTGCGGGCCGCCGTTGCGGTGGGTCCATGAGCCGTGGTTGACCGGTGCGGGCAGCGAGATCGGCGCCGAGCCGCGATAGGTAGGGGCGGTCGCGCCGCCAATGTCGGCGACCCCGGCCGCCTCGCGAATGCCGATGCGCTTTCCGGGCAGGGGCTGCTCGCCCTGGCCACAGGCCGAAAGCAGGGCCAGGACCGTGCCTGCGGTGATCCACTTCGTTGCTGCTCTCACGGCGTGCCTTCCTTGCCCCGTCTCATCTCTCCGGCCCGCGCCTTCTTGAAGCTGCGGGCGCAGGTCCGATCAGCCCTCTTCGGGCTTTCCTCCCAGTGCCACAATCACTTGCAACAGCCGCTCTTGCAAGCCCCGGCTGAGGCCGTCTTCCTCGACCAGCGCCTGCGCCGCGGCCAGAGCGGCCTCGCGGTCGCCCGTCTCGATCAGCAGGTAGACCTGCTGCTCACGCGCCATCCGGGCCATCGGAGAGGCCGAAGCGGCGATCCGGTCGAGCAGGTCCTTGCGCGTGTCGGGCTCCATGGCCTCGGACCCCAGCATTACCGCCTTCAGCCCGGCAAGGTCGCGCCACGGTTGCGGCAGGGAGGCGTCATTGGCCACCCCCAGCAGGATCTCGGCCGCGCCCTTCGGGTCCTCCGCGCTTTGCGCCTCGGCGGCCTTCAGGAGGTCGAGCACGGCAGCGAATTCACCATCGGCTTCAAGGGCTTCGAGCGCGGAAAGCCGGGCCTCGCCCTCCTCCGCCTGGAGCGCCGCCAGCACCGCATCTCCGCGCGCTTCAGCCTCGGCCCGCGCACTGGACCGCTGCCACTCGAACCAAGCGGCGCCGCCGACCAGCGCCAGAATGATGACGAGAGGGATCCAGCCGTAGCGCCGCATCAGCGAAAACAACCTGTCGCGCCGCAGCTCTTCGGTGACCTCGTCGATGAAGCTCTCGCTATCGCTCATCTGCCTGCCTTCTGTTCCCTGCGTCTTCTTTGCGCTCCGGGGTCTGCGCCCCGAAAGATCGGTGCTTCTTACCCGGAAACCCGCACCGATGCCAAGGGGATTGCAGCGCTCGCGCCCGGCCCTTGCCAGAGCGGCGCGGGTGCCCCTGTCAGGAGCGGTCAGGGCTGCGGGAACTGTTGCTTGCGCGGCGTTAAGCTTCCGTCTAATCTGAACCAAACGGTTCAGAACGCCGTATGGTCTTTAGGGCTGTGCAGGTTTCTGCACCAGCGAAGGTTTGTCTGGGCGCGCCGGCGCCCCTTTGTTGCAAGGAAGGACCGGCCATGCGGCTGTTTTCGATCCTCATCGCGCTCTGCGTCGCAGCGGTGCTCTATCTCGCGATCATGCAGCGCGATCTGCTGCTCTCTGTCGCGGGCGGCGGCGATGCCGAAGAGGTGCCGGTGGCCGAGGCCGAAGAGGCCCCCCGCTCGGTGGAAGAAGACGGCACCGGCGCGGGCGAGGCGCGGGTCGTTTCGGTCATGGCGCTGGAGAGCCTGGCCCGCGAGATCGACAGCGCGGTTGTGACCCGTGGCCGCACCGAGGCGGCGCGTCAGGTGGTCGTCCGGGCCGAGACCAGTGGTCAGGTTATCTCGGAGCCGCTGCGCAAGGGCGCTTTCGTGGAAACTGGTCAGATGCTCTGCGAGATCGATCCGGGCACGCGGCAGACCCAGCTGGCACAGGCCGAGGCGCAGCTTGCCTCCGCCCGCGCCGGGCTGCCCGAGGCCGAGGCCCGCGTGGCCGAGGCGCAGGCCGCCTTGGAAGAGGCCGAGATCAACGACCGCGCCGCCAGCCAGCTTTCGCAGGGCGGCTATGCCTCCGATACGCGCGTGGCAGCGACCCGGGCCGGGGTTTCCTCTGCCCGCGCCGCGGTGCAGGCGGCGCAATCGGGCGTCGAAGGCGCCAAGAGCCAAGTGCAAACCGCCGAGGCCGCCGTGGCCTCTGCCCAGAAAGAGATTGAACGGCTAACCATCACCGCCCCCTTCTCCGGCCTGCTGGAGAGCGACAGCGCCGAGCTCGGTGTGCTGCTTCAGGCCGGGTCCGACTGCGCCACTATCCTCCAGCTCGATCCGATCAAATTGGTCGGCTTCATTCCTGAAACCGAGGTGGGCCGGGTCGAAACAGGCGCCGGCGCCGGGGCGCGGCTGGCCACCGGCGATGAGGTCATGGGCGAGGTCACCTTTATCTCGCGTTCCGCCGATGCCCAGACCCGCACCTTCCGCATCGAGGTGCAGGTGCCCAACGCCGACCTCGCCATTCGCGATGGCCAGACGGTCGAGATCGCCATTTCCGCCGAGGGGGCGCAGGCCCACCTGCTGCCGCAATCCTCGCTCACCCTCGATGATGACGGTCTGCTCGGCGTGCGCTGGGTCGACACCGAGAACATGGCCCGCTTCGCGCCGGTCACCGTGCTGCGTGACACGGTCGATGGCATCTGGGTCACCGGCCTGCCCGAGACGGTGACGGTGATCACCCGCGGGCAGGAGTATGTGGTGGACGGTGTGCCGGTGAAGGTCACTCTCGAGGAGCTGACCCAATGACAGGTATCGTCGACTGGGCCGCCGCCCGCGCTAGGATGATCCTCGCCTTCGTGGCGATGTCGATCCTCGTGGGCTGGGCGACCTATCTGAGCCTGCCTAAGGAGGGCGAGCCGGATATCGAGATCCCGGCGGTCTTCGTCTCGGTCCCCTTCCCCGGCATTTCGGCGGCAGATGCCGAGAAGATGCTGGTCAAGCCGATGGAAACCGAGCTCTCCGATCTCGACGGCCTCAAGACCATGCAGGGCGTGGCTACCGAGGGCTATGCCAACGTGGTGCTCGAATTCGAGTTCGGCTGGGACAAGTCCGCCACTCTGGCCGATGTGCGCGCCGCGATGAACACCGCCGAGGCCAACTTCCCTGAAGGGGCCGACAGTTACACCATAGGTGAGATCAACTTTTCCGAGTTCCCGATCATCATCGTCAACCTCACCGGCGCCCTGCCCGAGCGCACTTTGGTGAAGGTCGCCAAGGACTTGCAGGATAGTCTCGAAGGGCTGGAGCCGGTGCTGGAGGCCAGCCTCGCCGGCCACCGCGACGAGATGCTCGAGGTGGTGATCGATCCGCTGAAGCTGGAGAGCTACAACGTCACCGCCGGTGAGCTGATCTCGGTTGTCCAGAACAACAACCAGCTCATCGCGGCGGGCGAGATCGAAACACCCACCGGCGCGTTTTCGGTCAAGATTCCCGCCAGCTTCGAAACCAGCCAGGATGTGCTGAACCTGCCGGTCAAGGTGAACGGCGACAGCATCGTTACCCTCGGCGATCTGGCCGACATCCGCCTCACCTTCGAAGATCGCACCGGCACCGCCCGCTTCAACGGAGTCAACACGGTGGCGCTGCAGGTCTCCAAGAAGAAGGGCTACAACATCATCGACACCGCCGCCGCGATCCGCGAGACGGTGGATGCCGAGATGGCGAAGTGGCCGCCGGAGCTGCGCGATGCGATCCGGGTGGGCACCTCGAACGACCAGAGCCGGGTGGTGAAGTCGATGGTGAGCCAGCTCGAAGGTTCGGTGATGACTGCCATCGCGCTGGTGGCCATCGTGGTGCTGGCCGCGCTCGGCATCCGCCCCGCCATGCTGGTGGGCATCGCGATTCCCATCAGCTTTCTGCTCTGCTTCGTGTTCCTCTCGATCATGGGGATCACCGTGTCGAACATTGTGATGTTCGGCCTGATCCTAGCCGTGGGGATGCTGGTGGATGGCGCGATTGTCGTAGTGGAATATGCCGACAAGAGGATATCCCAAGGCGTCGGACCGATGCATGCCTATGTCGAGGCCGCCAAGCGGATGTTCTGGCCCATCGTCAGCTCCACCGCGACCACGCTCTGCGCCTTCCTGCCGATGTTGTTCTGGCCCGGTGTGGCCGGGCAATTCATGGGGATGCTGCCGGTCACGCTGATCTTCGTGCTCTCCGCCTCCCTTCTGGTGGCGCTGGTGTATCTGCCGGTGCTCGGCGGTGTCTCAGGCCGGATGAGCCGGATGTTCCACAACGCCTCAAAGGGCCTCCGCCGCTTTCCGTGGTGGGTGCGTGCCGTGCTTGTGGTGCCCTCGCTCTACCTGCTCTTCATCGCCGCGCTGCAATGCATCAACCCCGGCTACCTCTTCGGCGGCACCTCGCCCTTCTCCGGCTTCATGGCCGCGCTGCCGGGGCTGCTGCTCTTCATCGCCGCCGCCTTCCTCGCCACCATCACGCTGGACGCCGCCCGCATCGAGCGCCGGGCCAAGCGCGTGAAGGCCGGCCACCGCCGCTCGCCCTTCGGCTGGGTGATCAAGATGATCGCGGGCAACCCGATCATGCCGCTCGTCACCATCGGGGCCGTCGGCTTCTTCGTGATCTTCACCTTCGGCTACTACGGGGCCAACAACAACGGCGTCGATTTCTTTGTCGAGAGCGAGCCGGAGCAGGCCATCGTCTACGTCCGCGCCCGCGGCAACCTCAGCCTCGAAGAGAAGGACGAAATGGTGCGCGAGGTCGAGGAGGCGATGAGCCATATCCCCGGCATCGAAAGCGCCTTTGCCTTCGCCGGCGAAGGCGGGCTGAACTCCAACACCGGTGGCAGCCAGTCCCCGCTGGATACTGTGGGCCAGATCCAGCTGG
Organism: Vannielia litorea; assembly: GCF_019801175.1. Taxonomy (NCBI): domain Bacteria; kingdom Pseudomonadati; phylum Pseudomonadota; class Alphaproteobacteria; order Rhodobacterales; family Paracoccaceae; genus Vannielia; species Vannielia litorea. Next base: position 798,169 of record NZ_JAHVJR010000001.1, on the reverse strand, counting down.
AGCTGATCCCGTGGGAGGACCGCCCCGAATACGCCCGCACCCATGACGTGACCCTCGCCGAGCTGGATGGCGACGTGATCCTCGAGAAGATCGAAGAGGCGGTGCTCGACATCCCCGGCATCCAGCCGGAGATTCTCAACCTCGCCATGGGCCCCGGCGCGGGCAAGCCGATCCACCTGCGGCTGTCAGGCAACGACTTTGCCGCGCTGGAGGAGTCGGTCGCAACCGTCCGCGCCAAGCTTGAGAGCCTGCCCGGCGTGATCGACCTTGAAGACACCACCCCTCTGCCCGGCATCGACTGGCAGATCGACGTGGATGTCGAGAAGGCTGGGCGCTACGGCGCCGACGTGGCCACCGTTGGCGCGATGGTGCAGCTGGTGACCCGGGGCATCCTGCTCGACACCATGCGGGTGGACAGCTCGGATGAAGAGATCGAGATCCGTGTGCGCTTGCCGCGGGAAGACCGCGTGCTCTCCACCCTCGACGAGCTGAAGGTGCGCACCGCCGACGGGCTCGTGCCGCTCTCCAATTTCATCACCCGCAAGCCGGTCGCCAAGATCGGCCGGATCGACCGGGTGGACCAACGCCGGATCTACGATGTGAAAGCGGATGTGGCCCCCGGCCTGACAAAGCTGGTCGAAGGTGAGGGCGCCGAGGCCACCACCCTCGCCGTGGTGCCCGCTGAGGAGGCCGATGCGCTGATCGCGCCCGGCGGCCGCTATGCCGGGGCCAGCAAGGTCTCGGTCAATGCCAACGAGCGCATCGCCGTGCTGACCGAGTGGCTCTCGGGCGAAGAGAGCCCATTGCCCACCGGCATCGACTGGGAGTGGACCGGCGATCAGGAAGACCAGGAAGAGAGCCAGGCCTTCCTCGTCAGCGCCTTCGGCATGGCGCTGGGGATGATGTTCGTGATCCTGCTGGCCCAGTTCAACAGTTTCTACAACGCCGTTCTGGTGCTGCTGGCCGTGGTGCTCTCCACCGCCGGGGTGCTCTGGGGCATGTTGCTGCTCGGCCAGCCCTTCTCGATCATCATGACCGGCACCGGGATCGTCGCCTTGGCGGGGATCGTTGTGAACAACAACATCGTTTTGATCGACACCTATCAGGAGTTCTCCGCCTATATGCCAAGGCTCGAGGCGGTGATCCGCACCGCCGAGGCGCGGCTGCGCCCGGTGCTGCTGACCACCATCACCACGATGGCGGGCCTGACCCCTATGATGCTCGGCCTCAGCCTCGACTTCATCAACGGCGGCTACTCGCTCGACAGCCCCACCGCGCTCTGGTGGAAGCAACTGGCCACCGCCGTCGTCTTCGGCCTCGGCACTGCGACGATCCTCACGCTGGTCTTCACCCCATCGATGCTGGCACTGCGCATCTGGGCCTCCAAGGGTGCCTATTGGGGCCTTCGGAGCGTCGGCAAGGTGGCCCTCGGCCGCTCCAGCCGCGTCGCCCGCGATGCCTCCCTCGCCCGCGCCGCCCGCAAGGTGAAAAGCCCCGAGATCATCTGGTCCGAGGAAGAGACCCCGGTGGTGGAGGCCGAGGTGGAGGAAGGCAAGGGTGCGCCGGAGGTGCCGGAGGAGTCTTCCGCCGAGGCTGACACAGCGCCCTCGCCTGAGGAGCCGACGGCCGATGCCGATGCGGAAGACGCAAAGGACGAAGGCAAGGACGGCACCGGCAAACCGCCCCACATTCGCGCCGCCGAATAGCCGTGCCGCATCCTGCTTCGGAGCACTCCACTGACGACAGAGCGGATGCGCAGCATCTGCGGAGTCGGGGTCGCCTGACACCCCAAGGGACGGCGGGCCGACCGGGGTCAATGAAAATCGCCGAGGGCCCCCTCCGGGGATACGGCTATTTTCGTTGATGCTGGGCGGCACGTCGGCCATCCGGGGTCAGGTGATGGAAGGCGCGCAAGCAGGTTCCTGCTTTGGTGAGTCCAGAGCTGAAACCACACCAGCCACAAGCGCAGGCCGGGCATGGCGCGGCGGGGTGGGTGCCTCTCGGGCATCGCTTCGCGATACCCTGTCGGCCCGGTGCCCGCTTTGCGGACCCCGCTGGCGGGAGCGGCGACATGCCCGGCCGCACCTCACCCCAAAGCGCAGGTCAGGCCGCCTCTTCGCGCAACTGCTGCGTCCAGAGCGCGGCATATTTCCCGCCCAGCGCCAAGAGCTCGGCATGGGTGCCCCGCTCTGCGACCTCTCCGGCGTCCAGCACGATGATCTCGTCGGCGCCCGCCACTGTGGAGAGGCGGTGCGCGATGGTCAGCACTGTGCGCCCCTCCGCCGCCCGCGCCAGCGCACCCTGGATCTGCTGTTCCGTCTCCGTGTCCAGGGCCGAGGTCGCCTCGTCCAGCAGCAGGATCGGCGGGTTTTTCAGCATGGTGCGGGCAATGCCCACCCGCTGCTTCTCCCCGCCCGAAAGCTTCAGCCCGCGCTCGCCCACCATGGTCTCATAGCCTTGCGGCAGACTTTCGATGAACTCGTGGATGCGGGCGGATTTCGCCACCTCGACGATCTCCTCGAAGCTCGCCTCGGGGCGGCCATAGGCGATGTTGTAGAGGATGGTGTCGTTGAACAGCACCGTGTCCTGCGGCACCACCCCGATGGCGGCGTGCAGGCTTTCCTGCGTCACCTCACGAATGTCCTGCCCGTCGATCCGGATCGCTCCGCCGGTCACATCGTAGAACCGAAAGAGCAGCCGCCCGATGGTGCTTTTGCCCGCGCCCGAGGCGCCCACGATGGCAAGGCTCGCACCCGCAGGCACGGTAAAGCTGACGCCCTTCAGGATGGCCCGCTCGGTATCATACCCAAAGCGCACTCCATCAAAGCGCACCTCGGCCCCCACCACCTTCAAGGCCCCTGCCCCGTCTGCATCCTTAACCTCGGCGGGCTGGCCCAAAAGGGCAAACATTTCGCCCATGTCGGTCAGCGCCTGCCTGATCTCGCGGTAGACCGAGCCGAGAAAGTTGAGCGGCACTGTGATCTGGATCATGTAGGCGTTGACCATTACGAAATCGCCCACCGTGAGCGAGCCGTTCTGCACGCCCATCGCCGCCATCACCATCACCGCCACCAGCCCGCCGGTGATCAGCACCGACTGGCCGAAGTTCAGAAAGCCCAGCGAGTAGTTGGTACGGATCGCGGCATCCTCATAGCCCGCCATCGCGCTGTCATACCGTTCGGCCTCGCGCCGCTCGGCGCCGAAATACTTCACCGTCTCGAAGTTCAGCAGGCTGTCGATCGCCTTCTGGTTCGCATCGGTGTCGCTGTCGTTCATCTGCTTGCGAATGCGCACCCGCCACTCGGTCACCGCGAAGGTGAACCAGACGTAGAAAGCGATGGTGACGACCAGAACGCCGAGGTAGCGCAGGTCGAAGACCCAGGCCAGCACAACGCAAACGAGCACCAGCTCCAAGATCAGCGGGCCGATGGAAAACAGCATGAATCGGAGCAGGAACTCCACACCCTTCACCCCGCGCTCGATGATCCGGCTGAGCCCCCCGGTGCGGCGGGTGATGTGATAGCGCATCGAGAGTGCGTGGATGTGGTTGAAGGTCTCCAGCGCGAGGCGGCGCAGCGCCCGCTGGCCGACCCGCGCAAAGAAGGCATCGCGCAATTGCTGGAAGCCCACGGTGAGCAGCCGCGCCATACCATAAGCCACGGTGAGCGACACCGCCGTCAGGCCGATGAGCAGGCCGGTAGAAGGCGTATCGCCCGCAAGGTCATCCACCGCCGCCTTGTAGAAAAATGGCGTGGCGACCGAGATGAGCTTGGAAACCAGCAGTGCCACCAGTGAGAGCACGACCTGCACACGCAGGCTGGTCTGCCCTTCAGGCCAAAGGTAGGGCGCCACACGGGCGATGATCTGCCAGCCATTGCCGGGCACGTCTGGGGTTGGCTTGGCCATAGGCCTGGCGCACCTCTCGGGGTCGTGAACGTTTCGGCGAACCTAAGGCGCCTAGCCGCGGCGTCCAGTACGATTGCAGCGCGACCTGCGCAATGCCGGTTTGGCTGGTCTTTCTCGCCCGTCAGTCCGGCAGGTCGAAGATCTGACCGGGGTAGATCAGGTCGGGGTCGCGGATCTGGCCTTTGTTGGCCTCCAGCACCTTGTGCCACGACATTCCGTCACCGTAGCGGTCGCTGGCGATAGCCCAGAGCGAGTAGCCGGGCTGCACCGTGATGACCGACACCGCGAGCCCCTCGGGCGTGCCGGCTTCGGGCGCGGCGCGGGCCAGCGATGCTTCGGTCTCGCGCAGGAACGGGGTTTCGAAGCGGCCGGTCACCTTGCCGTCCTGCGCCAGTTGATCGACTCGCAGGGTGTATGTGCCGGGGTCGACATCGCTCAATTCCGCCTCCCATGTGCCATCGGTATCGAGCGGGGCCAGCGCGACCGGCGCGTTGTCGAGGTAGATCCTCAGGTCAGCCGGCCCGCCGGTGCCGCGCCCCGAGAGAGTGACGCCGCTTTCCGAATAGCCGATGGTCTCGACCCGAAGTGGCACCTCGGCGGCCTCGGCAGAGGGTTGCAGCACCCGCAGCCCCTCATTCGACGCCACCAAAAGCTGCGGCTCGCGCGGGGCTGCTGGTGCCGTGGCCTCTGCCGTGGTGGCACTGGCGATCGCCTCGGCGGGTGCGGTCTCGGGGGTTTCTGCCGGGGGCAGGTCCGTGGTCTCCGCTATGAATTCATCTTCTCTGGCCGTGGCCAGATCAGCTGTTACCTCCGGGGCGGTCGGCTCATCAGATACTGCAGCCGTCGCAGTTTCCGCAGGCGTATCCGCTGGGGCTTCCGCAACCGCCGCAGCCACGGCCTCGTTACCATCCACTGGCTCAACATCGGAAGCAGCCACCTCCTGATTGCCCGCCTCGGGCGCGGCGAGGTCTGGCGCGTCCGGCGCAGGGTTTGAGGCAGACTCAGTGCCTTCGGGCAGGTCGGCCTCATCTGCGCCGGTTTCGGACTCAGACAGCTCCGCTGTTTCAACCTCCTCCTGTGCTGACGCGGCATCCGCCACTTCAGTTTCCTCCACCGCGAGGTCGCCGGCCTTAGCGCTATCTTCTTCGTCCGGCACTTCGGCAGCACGGTCATCCGTCTCCGCAACGGCCACGGCACCAGGCGCGACGATCACGCTTGCCTCGGAGCGTCTCTGCCCGCTCTCCCCGTCAGTCTGGAGCGTCAGAAACCGGGCGTCGGCGCCGGGTTGGATATCGGTGAGGATGACAAAGGCGCCCTGACCGTCCGCCTCGGCCTCGGCAACCGCCTCGCCGTCGAGCTTGAGCGTCACCTTGTCGCCGGGGCCCGCGCTGCCTGCGATCACTGCCGACCCGCTTGGCTCGATCCGGACCAAATCGAAAGCAGGGAGCGGCGCGGATGGGCTGTTTTCGGCGGGGTTGCCAGCAGCCGGGGCGTCCGCAACCTGTTCGTCGGATGCTTCGGCTGAAGGCTCATTCTCCGCCACTTCGACAGACGCAACCGGATCGAATGGCACCGACTCTTCGTCACCCGCGCTGTCGGCGACAACCTCACCAGAGGTGTTGGCAGTATCCTCGCCGGCATCTTTGCGATCTTGCCCGGCCTCAACCGCAGCAGTCTCCACATCGTCATCGGTGCCAGCCCCACCGCCGCCCGTTGCAGGCACTTCACCAGCGTCCACTACCGCCTGCTGGCCTTCGTCAGGCGCCACGGCTTCGCCGCCGTGCCAGAGCCAAAGCCCCACCCCGGCCAGCGCCAGAACCGCAGCCGTCAATGCTCCCCGCAGTACGGGGGAGAGGGTCTTCCAAGCCGACATCGCCCTTCCTCGATCCAGCCTCATCATGCCCGCCTCGGAGGGCGGGTTGAGCAAGCATAGCCATCCCGCTATCACCGGTCAAAACACTCCGCGTGCATGACAGCTCTTTTCAGCACGCCTTCCCACTCATCTGCCCAGGACTCCGACATGACAGCTCCCCTCTCCCTCTGCGTCTATTGCGGCTCCCGGGATGGCAACGATCCGGCCTATGCGGAGGCCGCCGAAGCGCTCGGCAAGGCGATTGCCGATCACGGATGGCGGCTGGTCTATGGCGCGGGAGACGTGGGGCTTATGGGCCGCGTGGCCCGGAGCGCGCAGGCGGGCGGGGCTGAGACCTTCGGGGTGATCCCAACGCATTTGCTGCAACGCGAGGTCGGCAAACGCGACCTCACCACCTTCATCGTCACCGAAACCATGCACGAGCGGAAGAAGGTGATGTTCATGAATGCCGATGTCGTGGTGGTCCTGCCCGGCGGCGCGGGCTCGCTCGATGAGCTTTTCGAGGTGCTCACCTGGCGCCAACTCGGGCTGCACGCCAAGCCGGTCTTCCTGCTGAACGTCAACGGTTACTGGAACAATCTCACCGAACTGGTTGAGCACGTCGTCGCCAGCGGTTTTGCCGGCGACGACCTTCTGGGCTTCTATCAGGTGGTGGGCAGCGTCGAGGCGCTCACCGAGGCGGTCGAGGCGCTCTAGGCCTCGGCCATCTCGCCCTTCACCAGCTTCTCGATCTCGTCGACCGGATGGTTGGTGAGAGTCTTCGGCACTTCGAATACGACCTTGTCGGCCACCTCCTTGTGCATGACCTTGCGCAGCTCTCCCAGCACCTGCGGGGCGCAGGCGAGCACGATGCGGTCGAACTCGCCCTTGTGCGCCTTGGCATAGAGCAGGTCCGCGAGGTCATGGGCAAAACGCTCCTTGGCCAGCTCGTGCCAGTCGGTATCGTCCAGCGCCGAGCGTTGGCCGTGGCCCACATCGGGCATCCGGCCCGGCCGGTTGGCGCCCTGCTCGCGGTCGGAGGGGTTTTCTTGCCGTTCCTTGCCGGTCACCACAAGATAGGGGTCTTCCCCATCCGTGAGGTTCTCCAGAAACAGCGCCTTCTCGCTGTCGGCGACGAGCACCCATGTGCCTTGGCTCAAGCGGCTCATTGATCAGCCTCCTCTTCTTCCATCGATTTGGTCACGCGGGTCGCGCCCGCCGGGCGCTCAAACGCGCGTTTCAGCTCATCCTTGGAGCCGACCTGACGGGCCAGCCGCCCGCCCTCGCGCCCGCCGTGAGAGACTTCGCCCTCGGCGCCAAGCACCTTGTCGGTATCGCGGCTCATGTCACTGGATCGTTTGCGTTCTGCCATCGTGTTTTCCTCCTTTGGAGGATCAACGGGCAGGCGCCGGGGCAGGTTCCCCCAAATGAAAGGCGCGACGCCCGGGTGGGGCATCGCGCCTGATGGTCTCTTGCAAACCCGCGCCAACGGGCGCAGGGGTTCGGGGATTACATCCGCGAGGCGACGTTTTCCCAGTTCACCAGTTTGTCGAGGAAGTTGCTGAGGTAGGCCGGGCGCTTGTTGCGGAAGTCGATGTAGTAGGAGTGCTCCCACACGTCGCAGCCGAGCAGCGCGGTCTGGCCGAAGCAGAGCGGGTTCACGCCGTTTTCGGTTTTGGTCACCTTCAGGCCGCCGTCGGTGTCTTTCACCAGCCAGCACCAGCCCGAGCCGAACTGGCCTGCGCCAGCGGCAGAGAACTCTTCCTTGAACTTGTCGACCGAGCCGAAGCTCTCGGTGATCGCTTTTTCAAGCTCACCGGGCATAGCGCTCTCGCCCGGGCCCATCATTTCCCAAAACTGGTTGTGATTCCAGAACTGCGAGGCGTTGTTGAAGATGCCGTTCTGGGCCACGGCGGAGGCATCATAGGTGCCTTTGATGATCTCTTCGACCGATTTGCCTTCCCACTCGGTGCCAGCAATCGCCTTGTTGCCGTTGTCGACATAGGCCTTGTGGTGGATGTCGTGGTGATACTCGAGCGTTTCCTTCGACATGCCGAGATCGGCAAGGGCGTCGTGCGCATAGGGGAGATCGGGGAGTTCAAAAGCCATGGCTGGGTCCTCTCTGTCCTTGAGGTTTCGTTACCGGGATAAAGAGGGCGACTGGGGGCGAGGTCAAGGGCAGGTCCGGGCAAAACGCTGTGGCGGCTGCGCAATTATTGTCTTGGATCGGGCGACAAGCCTGCCCCGAGGGGTGACTTCATTGCCCTATCGCGTATGGTGGCAGCCAACCGGCCAGAGCTGCCGGACAGCAACAGGGCCGCGCCGCAAAAGGCGGCCATTGAACGGGCGTTAACCCCTCGCCGATAGGCTCCGGGCCAAGGGGCGGATACAGGGCACGAACAGGGCTTTACATGAGCAACGACCGCTCTCCCGAGGGAGAGGACACCGCCGAAGACACCAAGGCCACCTACACCATCATGTCGATGATGAAGGACGAGGGACACTGCCTCATCGAGTGGGTCGCCTACCACAACCACATCGGCTTCGATAACATCTGCGTCTACACCAACAACTGCAATGATGGCACCGATGCCATGCTGATGCGGCTGGAGGAGATGGGCTACTGCAAGCACTTCCGCAACGATGTGCCGGAGGGGAAGAAGCCCCAGCCCAACGCGCTATCTCTCGCCGAGAAGAATCCCGAGGTGATGAACAGCGAGTGGATTCTGACGATGGATGCCGACGAGTTCGTCTCGGTTAAATGCGGGCGCGGCAAGATCCAGGATCTGTTCGAGGAACTGCCCGCTGACACCGATGCCGTAGCGATCACATGGCGGTTCTTCGGCTCGTCCGAACTGACCGACTGGAACCCCGGCATGGTGATCGAAAGCTATCGCAACGCCGCGCCCGACAAGTTTCGTAAGGGCTGGGGCGTCAAAACCATCTTCCGGCCGTTTGGCGAGATGAAGCTGGGCATCCACCGGCCGCATATGAAGAAGGCCAAGCAAATCCCCGAGCGGGCGCAGGAGATGCTGAAGCAAAAATGGGTCAACGGCTCAGGCGAGCCCATGCCGACCGATTTCAACCTGTCCGGCTGGCGCTCGACCAAGCCGACGCTGGGCTACAAGCTGGTGGAGCTCAACCACTACGGGGTCAAGAGCTACGAGGCCTACTTGCTGCGCCGCATCCGGGGCAATGTGAACAACAAGGCCGGCAAATACGACGCCGCCTATTTCTCGCTCTTCGACCGCAACGAGAAAGAGCAGAAGAACGTGCTCCGCCATGCCCGCGGCACCCGGCGGCTGATGGACAAAATGCTGCGCGACGACACGCTGCGCGCGCTCTACGAGGGGGCGCTCGAGTATCACAAGGGCCGGGTCGACATGCTGCGCCAAACCGGCGAATACGACCAGTGGCTCACCGAGTTGAAAGAGGCCAGCCAGATCCCGATCGACCGGCTCGACGAGGTGCTGTTCACCCAGCACCTGCCGAAGATCTGGCAGGAGAAGGTCAAGGAGATGCAGGAGGCCGGTGTGCCTCCCAAGGAGATCGCCAAGCTCATCAACGCCTCGCAGACAGCCAAGAAAGCCGAGACCCGCGAGGCCATGCGCGCCGCCGCCGAGGGCCGCGCCGTGGAGACCGAAAAGAAAACCTCCGCCGAGGCCGCCGAGGAATTCGAGCTCTCTGACGAGATGAAGGCGGTGATCGCGCAAAAGATTCGCGAGGGCCACGCCGAGATGGCCAAGGCGAGACAGGCCAAGGCCCCTCCCACGCCGGTGCCACCAACGCTGGTGCCCGTCACCGGAGACGCGTCGACAAAGACGCCCCGCCCCGGGGCGAAGGCCAAAGCGCCTTCAGAAGCCGGGGCGAACCCACCCGCCAAGCGCCGCGTGAAGTTGCGGCTCAAGGAGCAGTCGTCCGATACCGTGGGGAGCGACAACCAATGAGCACCGCGCGCAAGATGGTCGTCACGACCATGAAGAACGAGGGCCCCTACCTGCTGGAGTGGATCGCCTATCACCGGCTGATCGGCTTCAATGAATTCACCGTGTTTTCAAACGATTGCACGGACGGCACCAACCTCATGCTCAACCGGCTCGACCAGATGGGCGTGGTGCGCCACTTCGACAACCCGCTCGGCCCAAGGATGGACCCGCAGCGCGCCGCCTACTCCCGCGCCAACAGGCAGGAAGGGGTGAAGAGCGCCGATTGGGTGATGATCATCGACGCCGACGAGTTCTTGAACGTGAAGGTCGGCGATGGCTCGGTTGATGCGCTCATCGACCAATGCCCGGAAGGCACCGATGCGATTAGCGTCAACTGGCGGTTCATGGGTTCGGGCGGCGCGGCCCATATGGAGCCTGACGCACTGGTGACCCGGCGTTTCTTGCGTGGCTCCAGCTTCGAGCAGCCGGAGAACGGGCTGATCTGGGGTTTCAAAACCCTCTTCCGCCCTGCCCGGTTTGACTACTTCGGCGTCCACCGCCCGAAGTTCCGCAAGGAGACGGAAGTGACACCCGGCATGCGGCTCTGGGTCAACGCCGATGGCAAGCCGATGAAGGACCGGATCCTCGAGAAGGGCTGGCGCTCCAGCGCCGAGGACGTGGCTTATGACAGCGCCCAAGTGAACCACTATGCGGTGAAGAGCCGCGAGGAGTTCCTGCTCAAGCGGCTGCGCGGTACGGCGAACTCCAAGAACAAAGACCGCATCGACATGGGCTATTGGGACAAGAACGACATCAACACCCATGAAGACAAGTCGATCCGTACTGAGGGGCTGGCCGAGGCCGTAGCGGAACTGCTCGAAGATGCCGACCTCGCGGCACTGCACCGCGCTTGCATTGAGACCTGCCGCCGCGCGATCGCCTACCAGATGCAGGACCGCAAGCTCGCCGAATGGGTCAGTGACGGGACCTGGAAGGAGGCGGCGGAATGAGCGCCGCCCGGTTTCTCTGCGTCGGCACCCACCACAAGACAGGTACGGTCTGGCTGCGGCGCACTCTGCATCGGATCATGGAGCGGCAAGGCATCGGGCTGATGCAGGCCAACCGCCCCAAGCGCATCGCCGACCTGCCCGAGAGCGGCCCGCAGATCGTGGTCAACTGGTCTTCTGGCTTTCCGGCCGAGTTCTTCGCCCTGCCCGAAGCGCGCTTCATCCACGTCATCCGCGACCCGCGCGACGTGTTGCTCTCTGGCGCCCGCTACCATGAGAAGGCCGCCATGGGGAACGAGAAGTTCCTGAAGGAACAGAGGCCTGAGTGGGACGGTTTGAACTATAAGGATTACCTGAAGAGCCTCGAAACCCCGCAGGAGAAACTGCTCTTCGAGATGGAGCAGAAGCACGCCTCCACCCTCTTCGAGATGCTGGCTTGGCCCTATGGCCACCCGCAAGCGGTGGAGCTGCGCTACGAGGAACTAATGGAGGATCACGACTGCGCCCTCTTCCGCTCGGCGCTGGAGCGCTGCGCGATCGAAGGCCTAGACATCGACGGCGCTGTAGAGGCCTTCTGGGACTCAAGCCTCTTCGGCGGCTTGAAGGAAAAGGATGAGCGCCCGGCGCGTATCCTCAACCATGTGACGAGCGGCACGGGCGCCGAGGCGCAGTGGCGCTCCAAAATGCCGCGCTCGGTGGCCCGCATCTATGCCGACCGCTACGGCTCCGCGCTGGCCGCCCTGGGCTACGCGGAAGACGACAGCTGGGTGGAGCTCTGCCCCGAAGACGTGCCAGCTGCTCAGGAGGCGGTGGGCGCGAAGTAACCCAACTCGCTGCCCGGCTCTGCGGCCTTCGACAGCAGGTCGAACATGTATTGCGCCACGGAGCGGAAGCAGACCACCGTCGCTTTCTCCTCGCTTTCCAGCCAGAAGGCCGCCGCAACCTGCCCGATGTGGCTGCGGCGGAACTCGCCGGTGGGCAGCGCCTCGGGCGCGAGGTCAGCCGGGCAGAGCTTGGCCAGAAGGTCGCGGATGCCCGGGCCTTCGAGGGTGAAGACAGCCCGCGCGTCCGACACGTCGGCGGCGAGGAAGTGCTGGCCTTCCAGAGCCATGCGGGCCTTCTCCAGCGCTTCGAGCGCGGCCGAGTAATCGCACAGCAGCAGCAGTTCGTCCGGCGAGGCCCACGCCGCGCCGCCGCCTAGCCCACCTTCGATCTGCCGCTGGGCTGGCACCCCCTGCCCTGTGGCCGCTTTCACAGCTGCGGCGAGGCCCGCGTAGTCGCCGCGCAGGGTGAGCATCCCCTGTGCGCCCGCATCCTTAACCGTCAGGTAACCTTGGTAAACCGCGCCGCCGAGGGCGCTCCGCGGGTCAGACATTCTGCTTCTCCCCGTCCTTGTCGTAGAACACCGGATCGACGATTTTTGCCTCGACCGTGCTGCCATCGACTTTGTTGAACTTTATCACCTCGCCCATCCGCTCCGGCCCGCCGTGCACCAGCCCCATGGCGATGCCACGGCCCAGCGAGGGCGAGTGGTAGGTGGAGGTCACCCGGCCCTGCGTATTGCGCTGGCCGTTCTCGTTGCTGCCTTCGCCGAGCGCATAGGCGCCATCGGGCAGCACCGAGCCGTCGATGGTCTCGAGCCCCACCAGCTTCCAGCGGTCGGCGCTGGCCATATGGCTGCGCTGCTGCGCCCGTTTGCCGAGGAAATCCTCCTTCTTCTTGGAGATTGCCCAGTGGAGGTTAAGATCCTGCGGGATCACAGTGCCATCGGTCTCGTCGCCGATCATGATGAAGCCCTTCTCGGCCCGCATCACGTGCAGCGCCTCGGTGCCGTAGGGCGTGATGTTCCACTCTGCCCCGGCCTCGACGATCTTTTCCCACAGCTCCAGCCCGCGGTTGGCGGGCACGGCGATTTCGTAGCTGAGTTCGCCGGAAAAGCTGATGCGGAAGATCCGCGCGGAGATGCCGGCAAGGGTGCCATCGGCCCACTGCATGAACGGAAGCGCCTCCTTGGATACGTTCATGCCGCCGAGTTTTTCCAGCAATTTCCGCCCCTTGGGGCCGACCACGGCGATCTGGGCGTATTGCTCAGTGAGGTTGGCGGTGTAGACCTTCCAGTCCCACCACTCGCATTGCAGCCAGTCTTCCATATGGGCGTGGATGTGATCCGCGCCACCGGAAGTGGTGTGCACGAGGAAGGTGGTCTCGTCGATCCGCGCGACCACGCCGTCATCCATCAGGAAGCCGTTCTCGTTGCACATCAGGCCGTAGCGGCATTTGCCGGGGGCCAGCGTGCTCATCATGTTGGTGTAGAGCATGTCGAGGAACTCGCCCGCATCGGGGCCGGTGACGAGGATCTTGCCGAGGGTTGAGGCATCGAGAAGACCGAGGGATTCCCGTGTGTTACGGACCTCTCTTGAAACGGCCGCCTCGCGGCTTTCGCCCGCCTTCGTGTAGCAATAGGGCCGCCGCCATTGGCCGACCGGCTCCCAATCGGCGCCATTGGCCTCGTGCCACGCATGGATCGGGGTTTTCCTCAATGGCTGGAAGGTGTTGCCCGTGCCCGGCCCGGCGATGGCGCCCATGGAGATGGGGGTATAGGGCGGGCGGAAGGTGGTGGTGCCGGTCTGCGGGATCGGCTGGTTCAGGGCGCCGGAGAGCACGGCGAGGCCGTTGATATTGCTGAGCTTTCCCTGATCGGTGGCCATGCCGAGCGTGGTATAGCGCTTGGTGTGCTCGACAGACTGGTAGCCCTCTTGTGCCGCCAACTCCACGTCAGACACTTTAACGTCGTTCTGGAAGTCCAGCCACATCTTTGATTTTTTCGCCTTGGATGCACCCTGCGGCATGACCCAGACAGGGGCCATCTTGGCCTCCTCAACGCCCGTGGCAGACGGGCGCCAGGCTTCTGCGGAATGGCCGAAGTCTGCCAGAGCGGCGACGGCGTTTTTGCTCGCGTCCTCAAGCACTTGCTCGGTGAGCATGGCGCCGGAAGCGATGCCGGCGGTGCGGACGTATTGAGCGCCGTTATCGCTGGTGGGGAAGCGGGTTACATCGGGGTAGAAGTGGAAATTATCCTCTGACCACAGGAGCTTACCGCCACAGTGGGACCAGAGGTGCACCACCGGGGACCAGCCGCCGGACATGGCGACGACTTCACACTCGATGGTCTCGAGCACCGCGCCCTCCCCCACCTGGGCGCAAATATCTACCGATTTGAGGCGCTTGCCGCGTGTTCCTACTGCGGCGATGGCCTTGCCTGATTCGACGCGGATTCCGGCGTCGCGGCAGGCCTGGGGCAAAGCACCCTCTACGGAGGGTCTCGCATCGAGAATACAGGCCACGGTCAGGCCGGACTCCTTAACGGCGAGAGCGGTGCGATACGCGTCGTCGTTGTTGGTCACGACCACCACGCGGTCGCCCGGGGAGACGCCGTAGTTGACGATGTAATCGCGGACGGCGGAGGCGAGCATCACGCCGGGGCGGTCGTTGCCGGGGAAGCTGAGGGGCCGCTCCAGTGCGCCGGTGGCAGTGATGATCTGGCCCGCACGGATGCGCCAGAGCCGGTGGCGTGGGCCTGCCGCGCCGGGCATGTGATCGGTGCAGCGCTCGTAGGCCAGCGCGTAGCCGTGGTCATAAACGCCGGAGCCCATGCAGCGAGTGCGCAGGGTGACATTCGGCGCGTTTTCAAGAGTTTCGACGGCGCGCTTGATCCACGCATCAGCGGGTTCGCCCTCGATCTCGGCGCCATCCACGGGCGCACGACCGCCCCAGTGGGCCTCCTGCTCCAGCAGCAGCACCTTGGCGCCTGTGCCAGCCGCCGTGAGGGCGGCCTGAAGCCCGGCGATGCCGCCGCCGATGATCAGCAGGTCCACATGGACGAAGGCGTGCTCGTAACGGTCGGGGTCGCCTGGGTTAGAAGGTTTGCCGAGGCCTGCAGACTTGCGGATGAAGGGCTCGAAGAGGTGCTTCCACGCGGCCCGGGGGTGGATGAAGGTCTTGTAATAGAAGCCTGCGGGCAGGAAGCGGGAGAGGCCCGCGTTCACCGCGCCCACGTCATAATCGAGCGTTGGCCAGTGGTTCTGGCTGATGGCGGTGAGGCCGTCGAACAGCTCGGTGGTGGTGGCCCGCTGGTTGGGCTCGAACCGCCCGCCCTCGCCCAGACCGACGAGCGCATTGGGCTCCTCGGCGCCGGAAGCCACTACACCGCGTGGGCGGTGATACTTGAAGCTGCGGCCCATCAGAACCTGATCGTTGGCCAGCAGGGCAGCGGCGAGAGTGTCACCCGCAAAGCCTTGATACGACTTGCCATTGAAGGTGAAGCCGAGGCGCTTGGAGCGGTCGATCAGGCGGCCGCCGGTGGGCAGACGGGTGCTCATTTCAGGGCCTCCGGGTATTTGGCGCGGATCTTCTCGAGGATCTCGGCGGGCGGCTCGTGGGTTTGCGCGGGATAGGTGCCGAAAACCTCCAGCGTGGCGGTGTGGCGAGCGGCCAAAAACCACTTGCCGCAGCCCATCACATGGCGCCAGCGCTCCAGGTGCACGCCCTTGGGGTTCTTCCGCAGGAAGAGATAGCCCTCGAACTCCTCATCCGCCGAGCCGGGGCCGTAACGCTTGAGATGGGCCTCGCCGCCGGCATGCAGCTCGGTCTCGGAGGCCTCAATGCCACAATAGGGGCAGGTGAATTTCAGCATCGGCGTTAACCCTGTTTGCGGAAATCGAAGAAAGGGTGAATCGCCCCGCGAGCAGCCCGAACCGGGGCATGCACATCCGATGCACATCCGATGCACATTCCATGCATACGCGATCTGCGGGCTTTGTGGTGGGGGCGATCTGTGAACACAAGGCGCGGTGCGTGCACGAAGGCGCCCTGAAAAACAGGCATGACCGCACCCCGAGGGAGAGGCGCGGCCATGACATGAGTGGTGGCAACCGCCCCCAGAGGGGCGGGCCGGGTCGTTTGGGGGCGAGGGTTACTCGGCGGGAGCAACCTCTTCAGCCGGAGCAGCCTCGGTGCCGGTGTCGGCAGGAGCGGTCTCGGCAGGTGCCGCGCTCTCTTCAGCCGGAGCCGGGGCCGGGGTGTTCTCGATGGTGACGGACGCGTCACCGCCATCAGCCGGAACCGTGGTGACCGAGCTGTCGATGTCGCCGCCCATGAGGAACCAAGCGATGACGCCGACGGCAACGACGAGGCCGCCGATGATGAATGCGAGGGTGCCGGTACCGGAGCTTTCGCGCACGGGTTCACGCGGCACGTGGGTGTGGGTCGAATGGTCTTCGTACTGGGCCATGAGGGGCCTCCTTTGGGTTCTGTCTCCAATCGGCGCGCAGCAGCACGCGCCGTGATTGGGGGAAGAACGCCGGGTTTGGCGGCCCGGTTCCAAAGGATTTTAGCGGTCGGCATCAATGCGCCACCCCGGCGGCGACGGACTCGTCGATGAAGCGGCCTTCGCGGAAGCGTTCGAGCCCGAATTCGGCGGTCAGCGGCGAGTGGCCCTTGGCCATCAGCTCGGCAAAGCCCCAGCCCGAGCCGGGGATGGCCTTGAACCCGCCGGTGCCCCAGCCGCAGTTGATGAAGACGCCATCGACAGGGGTTTTGGAGAGGATCGGGGAGCGATCGCCGGTCATATCCACGATGCCGCCCCATTGGCGGAGCATCTTGAGGCGGGAGAGCATCGGGAAGGTTTCGATCAGCGCGCGGGTGGTTTCCTCGATATGGCTGAAGCTGCCGCGCTGGGTGAAGTTGTTGTGGTTGTCGGCTCCGCCGCCGATGACCATCTCGCCCTTGTCGGACTGGCTGAGGTAGCCGTGGACGGTGTTGGCCATGATGACGCAGTCGAGCGCGGGCTTGATCGGCTCGGAGACATAAGCTTGCAGCGCCACGGCCTCGATGGGCAGGCGGAAGCCGGCCATTTCGGCCAGTTGCCCGGAGTGTCCGGCGACAACGATGCCGAGCTTGTTGCAGCCGATGTGGCCCTTGGTGGTTTCCACCCCGGTCACACGGTCGCCCTCGCGGGTCACGGCGGTGACCTCGCAGGTCTGGATGATGTCCATCCCCATGTCGGAGCAGGCGCGGGCGTAGCCCCAGGCCACGGCATCGTGCCGCGCGGTGCCGCCGCGCGGCTGCCAGAGCGCGCCGAGCACCGGGTAGCGGGGGCCGTCGAGGTTGATGATCGGCGCGATCTGCTTCACCCGCTCGGGGGTGATGAACTCGGTCGCCACACCTTGCAGGGCGTTGGCGTGGGCGGTGCGCAGGTAGCCGCGCTTCTCGTGCTCGGTCTGGGCCAGCATCATCACGCCGCGGGGGCTGAACATGACGTTGTAGTTGAGATCCTGGCTCATCGTCTCGTAGAGGCTACGGGCCTTTTCATAGATCGCGGCGGAGGCATCCTGCAGGTAGTTGGAGCGGATGATGGTGGTGTTGCGTCCGGTGTTTCCGCCGCCGAGCCAGCCCTTCTCGATGATGGCCACGTTGGTGATGCCGTGGTTCTTGCCGAGGTAATAGGCGGTGGCGAGGCCGTGCCCCCCTGCCCCGACGATCACCACGTCATACTGCTTTTTCGGCTCGGGCGAGCGCCATGCACGGCCCCATCCGGTGTGGTGGCGGAGCGCTTCACGGGCGATGGCAAAGGCGGAGTAGCGACGCATCGGGCAGGCCTTTCGGGCGGTGGTCCAACACCCGCCTTAATGCAATCCATGGGGGCTTTGAAGATGTGGGGAAACGACATGCTGCCAGCGGATTGCGACCCGAGGCAAAGGTTTGTGACGAGGCCGCCGGAACGCGCCCTGCGACCTTGTGACCGGGTGCGACGCCGGGAGGGGTGGAACGGCCGGGCGGGGGACGGTATGGCAGGGCCTGACGAGCATGGAGGGACCATGGGGTTCTGGGTTTTTGCCGGGGGGCTGGCGGTGTTGACCGTGGCGCTGCTGCTGCGCGCGCTTCTGCGCGGGCGGGCCGCTGCGGCTGAGGCCGACGTGGCCGGGATCGCGCTGTATCGCGAGCAGCTGGCCGCCGTGGCGAAGGATGCCGAGGCGGGGCGGATCGATGCGGGCGAGGCCGAGCGGCTGGAGCTGGAGATCAAGCGGCGGCTGCTGGAGGCGGACCGCGCGGCGCAGGGGGCTTCGGGCACCGGGCGCGCGCCGCGTGAGCTGAGCCTCGGTGCGGCGGTGATCGTGGCCGCCGTGGTGCTGGCCGGCACCGGCGGTCTCTACTGGGTGCTGGGCGCGCCGGGCTATGGCGATGCGCCGATTGCGGCGCGGATCGCGGCGGCGGAGGAGTATCGGCAGACCCGGATGCGGCAGGCAGATGCCGTGGCGCGGTTTGAACAGAACCTGCCCGATTTGCCGGACCCGGACATTTCGGAAGAGTTCAAGGGGCTGATGGCGCAGCTGCGCACCGCCGTGGCCGAGCGCCCCGATGACCTTCAAGGCCATGTGCTGCTGGTGCGCAACGAGGCGGCGATGGGCAACTTCGGCGCCGCTGCCAAGGCGCAGGAAAGCGTGCTGCGGATCAAGGGAGAGGACGCCGGCGCGCAGGACTATCTGCTGCTGGCGCAACTCTGGATTACAGAGGCGGGCGGCTACGTGTCTCCCGAGGCGGAGGCGGCGCTGGCACAGGCGCTCAGGCGCGACTCCGAGAACGTGGAGGCGCGTTACTACTGGGGCCTGATGCGGGCGCAGACCGGGCGGCCTGATCTGGCGTTCAACGTGTGGCGCCGGGTGATGGACGAGCTGCCGCCCGATGCGCCCTGGGCCGCAGACCTGCCGACGCAGATCGCCGCGGCGGCCCGCGCGGCGGGGGTGGATTATACGCCCCCTGCCCCAGCCAGCGGCGGCGTGCGCGGCCCGAGCGCCGAGGATATGGCCGCGGCGCAGGACATGTCGCCCGAGGATCGGCAGGCCTTCATCCGGTCGATGGTCGACGGGCTGGCAGAAGAGCTGGCGACCGACGGCGGCACGCCAGAGAAATGGGCGCAACTCGTGCGTGCGCTCGGTGTGCTGGGCGAGGTGGAGCGGCAGGCGGAAATCGTGGCCGAGGCCCGCGAGGTGTTTGACGGCTCGCCCGAAGCCATTGCGCTGATCGAAGCGGCGGCGGGAGGCGGCGAGTGATCTTTGATGCCTTCGAGGAGTTCGCCGGTGCCCTGCCCCGCGCGGGAGCGCTGGCCGGGCTGGACCTTGGCACCAAGACCATCGGCGTGGCCGTGTCGGACGGGTTGCGCTCTGTCGCCACGCCGCTGGAAACGGTGAAACGCAAGAAGTTTACGCAGGATGCCGAGGCGCTTCTGGATATATTGAACAAACGTTCAATTTGCGGTCTCGTGCTGGGCCTGCCCCGTAACATGGATGGCACCGAAGGGCCGCGGGCGCAGAGCACCCGCGCCTTTGCCCGCAACCTCTCGCGGCTCTGGGAGGGGCCGATGGGGTTTTGGGATGAGCGGCTCTCGACCGTGGCCGCCGAGCGCGCGCTTCTGGAGGCCGACACCTCCCGCGCCCGCCGGGCGGAGGTGATCGACCATGTGGCCGCGGGCTACATCCTGCAAGGCGCGCTCGACCGGCTCGCCTACCTCGGGAGGGGCTGATGGACGAGCTATGGCGCCGCGACGAGATCGAGAGCCCCTG
The DNA here is from genome assembly GCF_019801175.1 of Vannielia litorea. Lineage (NCBI taxonomy): Bacteria > Pseudomonadati > Pseudomonadota > Alphaproteobacteria > Rhodobacterales > Paracoccaceae > Vannielia > Vannielia litorea. Next base: position 778,860 of record NZ_JAHVJR010000001.1, on the reverse strand, counting down.
CATCAAGATCTGCGTGATCCACCCCGAGACCCGGCTCTGCACCGGCTGCCTGCGCACAATAGACGAGATCGCCGCCTGGGGCCGGATGAGCCCCGAGGAGCGCCACGCGCTGATCGAGGAACTGCCCGAGCGGGCGGCACAACACCGCAAGCGGCGTGGCGGACGCGCAGGCCGGGTGGAGCGCCGGGGCGGTTAGGGCTGGGCTATTGGGGAACGCGCCTCGCTGTGCGTCGTCCAATCTGGCTCCCATACTGGGGTTTTTAGTGGGGGGCCAGCCCCCCACGCCCCCCGGAGATATTTGCAGCAAGATAATGCAGGCGGGGTGGGGACAATTTTAGTCGAATTGTCGGTTGTGCGGCGGGCGGGTGGCGAGGCTGCCGGCCCAAAGTTTTGGCGCTTGTCCCGTTAACGCGTCGTTACCTCGCCGTGGCAGGCCGGGGAGGCTGGCCAAGGGGCCCGGGTTGCGCCAGTCTTGCCCGGAAATTTCGAAGGAGCCATTTGATGATTCAGGAATTCACCAACACCCCCTACGACAAGCTCGAGGTGGGCATGGAGGCGGAGCGCAAGCGGCTCGTGCTGGCCGATGATCTCTATGTCTTCGCCAACAGTTCCGGCAACCTGAACCCGCTGCACCTGCCGCGCGAAGATGGCGATGGCGACGGGCTGCCCGAGGCGGTGACGCCCTCGATGTGGCTGGCGGCGCAGATTTCGGCTGTGTTCGGTAACCAGCTGCCCGGGCCGGGCACGCTCTATCGCAGCCAGGATCTGGAGTTCTGCGGCCGGGCCTTTGCTGGCGACGAGGTGGTGACCAAGGTGGTGCTGACGGCCAAGGAGCCGGACCGGGTGGCGCGGTTTCACACCACGGTGACGCGGGTGAGCGATGGCGCGGTGATCGTGCGCGGTGAGGCAACGGTGTTTGCGCCGGAGCATCCGCAGAGCTTCAAGGCCGATGACATTCCGGGCCTCACGGTGCGGCGGCACAAGCATTTCGATGCGCTGATCGACCTTGCCGGCCCCCTGCCCGCGATCCCGACTGCCGTTGTGGCGCCGGAGGAAGCGAATTCGCTCGGTGGGGCGCTGCTGGGCTGGGATCACACGCTGATCACCCCCATCCTGATCGGCGATCCGCTGAAGATTGCCGCCGCTGCCGAGGAGATCGGGCGCGATATCTCGGGGCTGGAGATCATCGCCGAGCCGGACCATGCGAAGGCCGCCAAGCTGGGGGTTTCCCTTGTGCATGAGGGCCGGGCGCAGGCGGTGATGAAGGGGCATTTGCACACCGGGCAACTCTTGGGCGCCGTCTTTGCCCGCGAAGGCGGGCTGCGGACGGGACGGCAGATTTCTCATGTGTTCGTGATGGATGTGCCGGGGCTGGAGCACCTGCTGCTGATCACCGATGCGGCGATCAACATCATGCCAGACCTGGAAACCAAGGTGGACATCGTGCAGAACGCGATCGATCTGGCCCATACGCTGGGGATCGCCGAGCCGAAGGTGGGCATCCTCAGCGCCGTCGAGACGGTGAACCCCAAGATCCCCTCCACCATCGACGCCGCCGTGCTGAGCAAGATGGCCGACCGGGGCCAGATCAAGGGCGGGCTGGTCGATGGCCCACTGGCGATGGACAACGCGATTGATGTGGATGCGGCCAAGACCAAGGGCATCAAGGGGTTGGTCGCGGGCCGCGCCGAGATTCTGGTGGCGCCCAACATGGAGGCGGGCAACATGCTGGCCAAGGAGCTGACCTTCGTTGCCCATGCCGAGGCCGGGGGCATCGTGATCGGGGCCGCCGTGCCGGTGATCCTGACCTCCCGCGCCGATGATGACGCTGCGCGCCTCGCCTCCTGCGCCGTGGCCGCGCTCTACCAGTCGAACCGCAAACCATGAGCGCGATCCTCACGCTGAATGCCGGGAGCAGCTCGATCAAGTTCGGGCTGTTCGATGCCCAGAGCCTCACCGAGGAGGCTGGCGGGCAGGTCGAGCGGATCGGGGGCGACACCGAGCTGGACCTCGAAATCCCCGGTGAGCCCAAGTTGGAGCGGCGGATACCGGCGGCCAATCACCAGGAGGCGGTCACAGCAATCCTCGCCGCCATCGCCCCCTATCTGGGCGGGCGCGAGGTGGTGGGCATGGGGCACCGGGTGGTGCATGGCGGGCCGGATCACGGCGCGCCGCTGGTGCTGGATGATGCCGCGATTTCTGCCCTCACCGCGCTGGAGCCGCTGGCCCCGCTGCACCAGCCGCACAACCTCTCTGCCGTGCGGGCCGCCCGCCGGGCCTTTCCCGACACGCTGCAGGTCGCCTGTTTCGACACCGCCTTTCACCGGGGCCACCCCTGGGTGAATGACACCTACGGGCTGCCGCGCCGGTTTTATGACATGGGCGTGCGGCGCTACGGGTTTCACGGGCTGAGCTACGCCTATATCGCGGGCAAGCTGGCGGAGGACTGGCCGGCGCTGCACGAGGGCCGCGTGGTTGTGGCCCACCTCGGCAATGGCGCCTCGTTGTGCGCGATGGAGGGCGGGCGCTCGGTGGCCTCGACCATGGGGTTCTCTGCCCTATCCGGGCTTTGCATGGGCACCCGCCCCGGCCAGATGGACCCGGGCGTGCTGCTATGGATGTTGGACGATCAGGGCATGAGTTCCGCCGAGATCACCCAAGTGCTCTACAAGGAGAGCGGGTTGAAGGGCCTATCGGGCATGACCAACGACATGCGGGCGCTGCTCGGCTCGGAGGCCCCCGAGGCGGCGCAGGCGGTGGACTATTTCGTCGACCGGGTGGCGCAGGAGGTGGCGGCGATGGCGGCGGCGATGGGCGGGATCGATGCACTGGTGTTCACCGGCGGCATTGGCGAGAACGCCGCCCCGATCCGCGCCAGGGTGCTGGAGCAGCTCGCCTTTCTGGGCTTCACGCTGGACGCCCGCGCCAACGAGGACGGCGGCACGCGCATCTCCTCGGGTCTGCCGGCGCTGGTGCTGCCGACCAACGAAGAGCTGGTGATTGCCCGCGCGGTGCAGGCGGCGCTCTGAGGCGCCTCTTGCATCGGGCCGCGCAAGGGACCAGATTGTAAGGAAGAAACGCCGCGAACAGGAGCGCAGGCAATGCCAAAGGTCACACGGCTCGGCGATATCGGATCGGGCCACAGCTGCCACTTTCCGCCCAGCCCTGCGATCGGGGCCTCGCCCAATGTCTATGCCGAGGGCAAGGCGGTGGTGCGCAAGGGCGATGCCTATGTGCCCCACGCCTGCCCCACCTGCCCGCTCCCGCCGCACCCGCGCGCGCTCTCGGGCGGATCGGGCAGTGTGTATGTCAACGGCATCCCGGCAGGCCGTGTGGGCGATGCGATCTCCTGCGGCGGCGCGGCCGATGCCGGCGCGGCGGATGTGTCCTTCGGCGACTGACTGGCGCTGCCGGGCGCAGGGCGCTAGATACGGCCTGCCATGACGCCATCTGCCGAAACCACCCTTGAAGCTGCCCGCCTGTCCGTCGCCCCGATGATGGATTGGACAGATCGTCACTGCCGGTTCTTCCACCGGCAACTGACCGCGCGCACGCTGCTCTACACCGAGATGGTCACGGCGCCTGCGCTGGTGCGCGGCGGGGCGACCCACCTGCTGGAGTTCAACGCGGCCGAACACCCGGTGGCGGTGCAACTCGGCGGCTCGGAGCCTCAGGAGCTGGCCGAGGCCGCGCGGATGGCCGAGGCGGCGGGCTATGCCGAGGTGAACCTGAACATCGGCTGCCCCTCCGACCGGGTGAAATCGGGCTGCTTCGGCGCGGTGCTGATGAAATCGCCCGGGCTGGTGGCAGACTGCCTCACCGCGATGCGCGAGGCGGTCTCGGTGCCGGTGACCGCCAAGTGCCGTATCGGGGTGGATGAGCAGGAGCCGCGAGAGGTGCTGCCCGCCTTTCTGGCGATAATCGAGCGCACTGGCGTGACCCGCGTTACCATCCATGCGCGCAAGGCCTGGCTTCAGGGGCTCAGCCCGAAGGAGAACCGCGAGGTGCCACCGCTGGATTATCCGCTCGTGCACCAGATGCGCGCGGATTTCCCGGGGCTGCACGTCTCGATTAACGGCGGCATCACCTCGCTGGATGAGGCGCAGGAGCATCTCGGCACCGGCATGGATGGGGTGATGATTGGACGCGCCGCCTATCACGACCCCGGCCTGCTGCTCTTTGCCGATCAGCAGGTCTTTGGCGAAGCGCCAAGCGGCAAGACCCGCCGCGACGTGGTGGATGCCATGCGCCCCTACATCGCCGCCCACCTAGAAGCAGGCGGCAAGCTCGCCCAGATCACCCGGCACATGCTCGGCCTTTTCCAAGGCCGCCCCGGCGCCCGCGCGTGGCGACGCATCCTCTCGGAGCAGGCGCACCGCGAAGATGCGGGGCTCGAGGTGCTGGACCGGGCTCTGGATGCCCTGCCCGAGACCAGTCTCGCCGCTTGAGGGCGCACCAGAAGAGATTTGAGGCCTCCGGCGGGGATACTTGGAGCAAGAAAATGGACAATTTGAGCTAAGCTGTCCGCACCGCCTGTGAATTTTCTTGCTGCAAATATCCTACCCCGCCCGCGCAACCCGCGCTTCCGGTTCCCCATGGGTACAGGCCGAGCCACGGGCGGACAATAAAAGGAATGCGCCCGCAGGGCGCGCTATTTGGCAGCGGTCAGATGCGGGTCAGGAGAGCGCCGATTTCCTTGCGGTAGTCGGGCAGGCCTCCGGGTTCGCGGATGACCGGGGCGGAGGTGACCACCACGGCGCCCTTGCGGCCTGACATCTTCCTCTCGGCCCAGGATTTCACGTAACCCACGGTCTTGCCGGTGAGGAAGGGGTTCGCCCGGATCACACCAGCGCCCAGCACGTCGATCAGCAGCGCGTCGTCGGGATTGGAGAGCACAACCGCCGCGCCCTGCGCCCCGAGGAAGTGGCAGAGATAGAGCCGGCCCGCAGTGATGCCGTGGCCGCGCGCGCGCAGGTAGCTTTCGCCCTCCATCGCCAGCCGTTTCACCATCTCACGGCTGATCGTGGGATCGTTCCGCAGCGCCAGCAGTTCGGCGCGGCTGAGGGTGGAGGCAAGATCCGGGCGATAAGTCCGCATCATCCGGATCCAGGTGCTCTCGATGAACTGGCCGAGGCCAGTCGCAGTTGAAAGCGGGTTCTTCGCCGTGGCGTTGCCGCCGGATTCCACCCGGATGATCTGGTTCACCAGTTGCTCGACCGCGCCGGAGCCATCCGCCGTCATACCGCCTACGCCGCCCCCGCCGGAGGGCACGGAGGAGCCGAGCGGGTCGATCGCGGTGCCGCCGAGGTAGAGCTCGAAATGCAGATGCGGGCCGGTGGAGCGGCCGGTGGTGCCGACATAGCCCACCACATCGCCCGCGCTCACCCGCTGGCCCGGCTGGGAGCCGAACTTTGAGAGGTGGGCGTAGCGGGTTTCCATGCCGCCCGCGTGGGTGATCTTCAGCAGGTTGCCGTAGCCGCCGCCGGGGCCGGTGTAGCTGACCGTGCCGTCGAAGGCGGCGTAGATCGGCGTGCCGGTGGGCGCGGCCCAGTCGACGCCCTTGTGAACCCTCACGGTTTTCAAAATAGGGTGGTGGCGCGGACCGAAGCGCGAGGTCAGCACGCCCTTCACTGGGGTCACCATGCCGCTCACCAGCCCGCCGCCTCCGCCCGCCTTGGGCTTCAGGCCGAAACAGCCCATGTCGCCCTCGGCGTTGGTGGCGTAGACGAAACATTCGATATCCACCGAGTCGCCTTGGATCGAGATATAAAGGATGCGGCTGGAGCCATCGCCGCCCTCGTCGCCTTCACCGGGCGGGGCGTAGAGAAAGCGCATCTTGTCGCCGGGGTTGGCGAAGGCCGAGAGGTCGTGCTCCTTGCTCAAGAGCGCGATGGCCTCGCCCACGATCACCGAGGGGATGCCGTTGCGGATGGCGGCCGAGTAGAAGGCATCGAGCATCCGGTAGCGCTGCTCGGTCACCTCCTCGGCCTCGTCCTCGCCGGCATAGTCGAAGAGTTCGTCATCCACCCAAGGGTCGGAGCCCGGGCCCACGTCGCCCTCGTCGGTCAGGGCCAGCGTGCCGAAGTAGACCTCGTTGTCGTAGATCGACATTTGCCGGAAGGAGAGCGAGCCGCCGAGTTCGGGCTGGCCGCGCATGGCGACCACCTGCCCGGCCTTCACCCCCTCCATCTCGAAATACTCGCGCGCCGCCTCGGCAACCTTTTTGGCCTCGTTCTCGAAAAAACCGTTGTCGATCAGCAGGTCGTCGAGCGGGCGGTCGTGCTGGATTTTCACGAAGATGTCGCGGTCGAGCTTGGTGCGCAGGTCCTGCGGGCGGGTGTAGACGACGGAGGTGGTGTTTTCGATTGCCGTCTCGGTGAAGCCGGGCACGCCCTCCTCTTCATCGCCCACAGCCTCGCCCCAGCCGCCGGTGGCGTCGTCCAGCTCAGCCTCCTCGTAGCCCTCGGTCTCGGCGGCCTCGCCCAGGTCTTCGGCCACCTCCTCAGCGCCCTCGGCCTCCAGCGCCTCGGCCACCTCGCGGGCGTCTTCCGCATCCGCGGCCTCAGCCTGTTGGGGGGCGCTCTTTTGCAGTTGGAAGAAGGCGAAGTCTTCCTGGCTGGAGGGCAGCGTCGTGACGAAGCGGGCCTCGGTGGAGACCATCACGTCGCTCACCAGCAGCAGCTCGCCGCGCGGGGCGCGGGGGGTGCCGCGCAGGGTGGCGGGGGCCTCCAGCTTGCGCTTGGTTTCTTCGCCGTTCTCGGCAAAGCGGATGATCAGCGGGTCGCCCGCGAGGTCGACGAAGGCGGCGACAAAAGCAGAGGACGCGGCGGCGGTGTCTTCATCCGAGGAGATGGCGAAGCCCTCTTCGAGGTCTTCTTCGGCCACCTCGCCGCCGCCGGTGTTGAATGACCATTTGTCCCATGTGAACCACACACCGAGGCCCAGCAGGATCACAGGCACGAAGGCGACCAGCGCGATCAGCAGACGCCCGCGCCGGGCCGCCCGCTTGCGCCGTTTGGCGGCGCTGGCGGCTTGGGTGAAGCGCGGGTCTATCTGATCTTTCAGCACGGGGTCAGGATGGCAGGTTTCGGGTCCAGTTCAAGCGCCTCGCCGGGCGCATCAGCCGCCGATGGCACCGCGGGAGAGCCGGTTGATCTTGGCGGGCACCTTGGTGCCCCGGTCGGTGGTGGTGGGCTGGGTGCTGATCGTGCGGGTCGGGGTCTTGGGCTGTGTGCGGGGCGCGGGGGTGGCGGCCTTCTGGATCACCGTGCGCTTGCGGCCGGAGGATTTGGCGGCAACCCGGACCGGCGCGGCCACGACACCCTCGCAGACCACCCCCGGCTCGAGCGAAAGGCGGCGGAAGGCCAGCTCGGTCGGCTCGGCCTTGGCCTCTTCGGCGCTCACTTTGCCCTTGGCAGTGTAATAGCGCAGCAGCGAGATGCGGCTGACCCGGCCCCAAAGGCCATCATTGGCTGCGCGGTGGCATCCAACGCGGGTGAGTTCCTGTTGCACGCCGAGAGCAAGGTTCTCGGGCAGGTCGACGGCGGCCAGCTCCTCTTCAGAAGGGTCGCTGGGGTTGCGGGCAGCGGCGGCGGCCACCACGGCCTCGGCAGCGGCGACCCTGTCGGCGAGGCTCGGTGCTTCGCCCTCCTCTGACTCCTCACCCACCGAGCGTGTCTCGTCGAGCATGGCGACCTCTTCGCCCTCAGCGGTTCCGGTCTCTTCCACGTCGTCGATGGCGACGATCGGGTTGGGCGTGGCATCGGCCACCTCGACCGGCTCATCCTCGACCACGAGGATCTCGAGCGTCACCCCGTTGTCTGCCAGCGCGCCCACTACGTTGCGGATGCTCTCCTCGTCCAGCCCACCAATGGCGTCGAGGTCGGCCTCGGTGATCGTGGCACCCTGCTCCTCGACCGGGGCAAAATAGAACTGCGCACGCAGGCTGGATTGGTCCCACGGCACTTGAGTTTCGTGGGTGGCCTCGATCACCTCGCCGCGCACGACGATCATCAGGTCGGAGATCGAGATGCCCTTGGTCTCCATGTTCTTCAGCATGGCGAGGGTGAAGGGGCTGTTGGCGCCGATCCCGTCACGGGCGACGGCGCCAGGCTGGGTGGCGAAGGCCACGAAGCTGCCGGTGCCGGTATCGGGCTTGGCCAGCCCCTCGCCCGCCTCACTGCGCAGCGAGAGTGGCAGCGGGTTGTTGCGGCAAGCATCGAGAAAGAACAGCGACTGGCGGCCCGGCGCGGCGAGGCGGGCGACGATATCCTCGGAAAAATCCCATGTCTCACCGCGCAGCGCCTCGGGTGATTTCAGCCCGGCGTCGGCGGGCACCAGAAGGTTGCGCCCTTCCTGCTGGAAGGCGTGACCGGAGTAGTAGAACAGCACGGTCTCGGCATCTTCGGCGCTGGCGACGAAGGCATCGAGCACGGGGGCGAGCCGGTCTTTCGGGGCGTCGGTGATGAGGGTGACCTGAAAATCCAGCCGCTCCAGAGCCGAGGCGATGCCTTGCGCATCGTTCACCGGGTTGGCCAGCGGCTGAAGGTCGGAATAGGCGGCATTGCCGATCACCAGCGCCACCCGGCCCTCGGCCCAGAGCGGCCCCGCCACACCAAGAGCGAGCGCCGCAACTGCCAGCCCCGCGCGGCGGCGGGACAGGGCCCTCAGGCACACCCGGATCACAGTGAACATCGGCGCCCTCCCGGGTCGGCTACAGGGCCGGGCCTTAGCGGAACACGCCGGCCCGGAGCTTCTTGGTCACGGTCTTTTTGGTGCCGCCCGACTTGGTGCGGACGGTGGTGGTGTTGCCCTGAATGCGCTTTTTGCCGGTGCTCTTGGCGGCCGCCTTCGTCGGCGTGGCGGCCCGCTTGGTGGCGGCCGCGGTGCGGACCTTGGTGATCGCCTTTGAGGCTTTCTTCGAGGCCACCTGCTGCACGGCCTTACAGGCCACCTCGTCATCGGACTGCAGGCGGCGCAGCAGCGAGTTGGAGGGCTCGAGCTGATCGGAGGCGATCTTGCGGGCGGCGTAGTAGCGGAAGAGCGAGACGCGGCTGCCCTTGCCCCAGTCGCCGTCGATGTTCATCCGGTAGCAGCCGAGACGGCTCAGCTCTGTCTGCACGGCGGAGGCCAGCTCCTTGCCTGCCAGTTCCGGCGCGGCGGGGGCAACCCCGGCCTCGCGGGCGGCATCACTGTCGCGGTCGATCTCCTGACCGATCACGCGGCTGCGCGGCTCGGCGGTGGTGGGCTCCAGCGACCGGGTCGGGGCGAGGCCCGCGAGGATCACCGCCTCGCGCTCTTCGCCATCGGGGCCGATCACCTTGGTGCGGCTTGCGTTGGGATCGGGCGGCACGGCGCCTGCAACCTCGGTGCCGGTTACTTCGGCGCCGGTCACTTCTGTCCCGGTGACACGCTCGGCGCCTGCCACTTCGGTGCCTTCCACCTCGGACCCCGTGACGCGCTCGGCGCCTGCAACCTCGGTGCCTTGCACCTCGGAGCCGGTCACACGCTCTGCGCCCGCCACTTCGGTGCCGGTCACGCGCTCGGCGCCATTGGTGCCCTCGGCGCGCTCGGCCTCGTTGGAAGCCACCACGGTTTCGGCGCCGGTGGTGCTGCCGGCCTTCTCGCTTTCGCTTCCGGTCACCCGCTCGGGGGCCTGATCGCCGCCGATGATGACAACGGCGCTCTCGCCGCCGGCAGCGGTTTCGGCATCGTTGGAGGCTACGACCGTTTCACCGCTGGCCTTGTCCGGGGTTTCGACCGGGGTGTCCTCATCGGGCACATCGACGATGTCGACGATGGCCACGGCTTCGACGATCTCTTCGACCTCTTCCTCGACCTCTTCGATCACGATGTTCGTGCCCGAGTTGCCAAGGGCCGCGAGCAGGCGCTTGCGGGTTTCAGGATCGAGCGCGGCGATCAGCTCATAGTCGGCATCGGTCAGCTCGGCGGTCTTTTCGACCTGCGGGTTGAAGTAGAACTGGGCGCGCAGCGAGGACTGATCCCACGGCGTCTGGCGGCCGAAGGTCTCACTCTCCACGTCGTTGCGCACGCGGATCATAAGGTCGGAGACCGAGATGCCCGGCTCTTCGATGTGGTTCAGCAGCGCCTGGGTGAAGGGGGAGTTCTCCCCTGCCCCGTCTGAGGTGACGTTGTTGGGCTGGGTGGCGAAGGCCACGAAGGTACCGGAGCCCTTTTCCATCTGGGCCAGACCATCGGAGCCGCTGCGCAGGTTTTCCGGCAGCGGATTGTTGCGGCAGGCATCGAGGAAGATCAGCGTCTGGCGGTTCTTGGCTGCGAGGCGCTTCACGATCTCGTCGAGCCGCCATGTCTCGTTCTCGATGGCTTCCTTGGAGGCCAGCGTGGCATCGGTCGGCACGAGGTAGTTGGCGCCGCTGAGCTGGAAGGCGTGGCCGGAGAAGAAGAACATCGCGCTCTCCGCGCCCTCGGCGGAGTCGGCAAAACTGTCGAGCCGCGACCAGAAATCGGCCTCGGAGGCATCGGTCAGCAGGGTGACCTCGAAATCGAGCCGCTCCAGCGCGGCGGCCAGATCGCTGGCGTCATTGGTGGCGTTCTTCAGGGCATAGACGTTGTCATAGGCCGCGTTGCCCACCACCAGCGCCACGCGCTTGGCTTCGGCGGTGAGAGTGGCGGCGGTGACGAAGATCAGCGCCAGAGGTGCGCTGCGGGCTGCCCGGCCAAGCCCGGCCCTGCGGGCCGCACCACCGACGAGTGCAGACGCCGAGCGCAGCCCCGTGCCTGCACGTGCGATCCTGTGGGAAAAGCTCTTGGGGTCGGGCAGTGTCACCATTGTCTCCGCCAATCATCTCTGGGTCAAAAAAACTTGCGCTTCACTCTACCCGATAGGGGTCTTCAATGCGACCCTAGGCAGATCAAATCTTTATCTTCAACTAGATGTGATTGAACCAATCGCGATTCAACCCCGTCAGCCGCCGCCCCGGGGTGTGATGAAGAGGGTCCAGCGCACCGTGGCCTGTGTGTCGACCTCGTGAAACATCGCCGCGCGGTGCCCGCGCTCCCAGCAATTCTCGATCCCTTCGATCTCGAAGGCCTTGGCGCCGATGCACATGGAAACGCTGCCATCGAGGATCGGCTGGCCGAAAACATCGGTCGCGTAGACGTAGATATACCGGTTGGTCAGCTCCTGCTTGATGACGTTCGCGCACTGGTTCGTGCCGATCGTCCACCACCCTTCGGTGCTGAACTGGCCGTCAACCAGTTGCGCAATCGCCACGTTAATCACATCAAAACTCTGGTTGCAGACGGCAAATTCAGCTTCTGCGGGCGCGGCGGATATGGTGCCTGCAACCAGCGCAAGGCCAGCAAAACAAGCGTTTTTTAAAGAAACTCGGGAAGCCATGGGGCGACTTAAACCGCTTTTGATCCGGTGGGCAAGAAATCGCCATCTTTCAGCCGCACATTGAAAACAATCGCGTTACAGGGTAGTGTGGACACAACGCTGGAGAGAGACCATGACTGCAAAGTTCGCAAAGCCGTTGGTGGCTGTGACCGCCATGTCACTGGCTCTTGCCGCCCCCGCATCCGCGCAGATCGCCAAATTCCACTTTATCGCACCCGCGGTGCCCGGACTGGTGAAGCTGGACCAGATCAACTCGACCGAGAATGCGCTGGCCGAATTTGTCGGCGCGACCTCCTCGATGTCGAAGGAAGGCGCGGCTTCTCTGGAAGAGATGCGGAGCGCCGAAGACATCAGCGCCACCGCCAGCCAGGAAATCGACAGTGGCGCCAACGGCAATGACGGGCCGGGGCGCGGCCAGGAGAATGCCGGTGTCTCCACGGGTGGCAACGACGACGGTGGCAGAACCAACCTGCCGAAGCCCGTCTCGCGCCCCGAGGTTGTTGCGGCTGCAGATGACGATCGCGCCGCCTTCCCGGTGACCGGTCGCCCGACGACCGAGCGGCAGGTGATCGTGCGTACCCGCACCAAGTCCCCGCGCGGTGGCTCCAAGATCAAGGCCGGCTCGATGTGGAGCGTCGGCCAGTTCCGCTGATCCACTGACCCGGTAGAATTTCAAGGCCCGGTGGTGCTTGCGCCCGCCGGGCCTTTTGCTTTTGTCGCCCCCCGGTTTTGCGGCCCCTCCCCGGCCATCTGCCCCGCCTCGCGCGATTTTTCAAAGCGGGGGCTTTGCGGCAGTGCGGGCCGCGTGTTAGCAATTTGTCCATAAGAACTCATCGCAACGGGGGGAGGCGCGACGTGCCTGTTCTGAAAACACTTTCTACCACGCTTCTCGCATCGGCCATGGCCGTCGGCACGGCCATTCCGGCCTTTGCCCAGGCGGGCAACTTCGGCCTCGAACTGAACGCCGCCCGTGATGTGGGCGAGGGCTGCCGGCTGACCTATGTGGCCACCAACAACACCGGCGAGGGCCTCGACAAGGCCAGCTACGAGGTGGCCGTCTTCGATCAGGATGGCGTTGTCTCGCGGCTGCTGATCCTCGAGTTCGGCCAGCTTCAGGCCGACAAGACCAAGGTCGTGCAGTTCGATCTGGCGGACATGCCCTGCTCGAACATCTCGCGCCTGCTGGTCAACTCGGTGAGCGAATGCGTGGGCACCGGCGACGCCGCGCCCGACTGCATGGCCGGGCTCACCACCTCGTCGCGCGCAGAAATCCAGTTCGGGCTCTGAGCAAAGGCTCGGTGCCCGGCAACGGGAGTAACGGATGGACGCCTATTTGCCCGCCGGGCTGAGCGGCTACGCATGGGCGATTCTGGCGGTGCTGGCGGGGGCCTCCCTGCTGGCGCTGACGGTCGCGCTCTTCAAGATCTTCCAGTTCATGCGCCTCGGCGTCGGGCGGCGCAGGCTGCCCGGCCAGATCGTGGAGAAATACCTGCGCGGCGATGGTGATGGCGCACTGGCGATTGCCGACAAGCGCAACACCTCCGCCGTGCGCGTGCTCTTTGCCGCGCTCTCCGCCCTGCGGCAAAACCCCGGTGACCGTGACTTCGCCCGCGAGCTGGCCACCCAGACCGCGCTTGACGAGCTGGCTCTGATGGGGCGGCGGATGAACGCGCTGGAGGCCGTGGTCCAGGCCGCGCCGATGCTCGGCCTGCTTGGCACCGTGGTGGGCATGATCGAGGCCTTCGGGCGGCTCGCCCAGGCCGAGGGCGCGGTGGACCCGAGCGTGCTCGCGGGCGGCATCTGGACCGCGCTGATCACCACTGCCGTGGGCCTTGCCATCGCGATCTTCTTCTATTTCGTCTCGCTCTGGCTCGAAGGCCGCATCGCCCGCGAGCGCGAGTCTCTGGAGCGACTGATATCGACCGTGCTGCACGGGCGGGTGGAGACCCGTCCGGGCAAGACGATCGTCTGATCGGGCGGGCGCGCCGATGTCTGGCAAGACGGTAATCGGCGGCCAAATGCCCCATGCTACCGGGCTCTCGGGCGGGGCCGGGCATACGGTCATCGGCGCGGCGATGCCGACAAGCGGCACTCGCCCAGGCGATGTGTACCTGCCCGACCCGCGCGGCGACCGGAAGGCGCCCTTTGCCCTCACGCCACTGGCCGATGTGATGTTCCAGCTGCTGATCTTCTTCATGCTCAGCACATCTCTCGCGCCCTATTCGCTGATCACCCTCGGCACCCCCGCCGCGCCCACGGGCCAGAGCTCGGCGGAACCCGAGGCGGCGGGCGGCGGGGCGCAGAGCATCGTGATCTGGCACATTGGGCGGGGCGAGCTGCGGGCCGGTTCCGCCGTGCTGCCGCTCGATGCGTTGCCGCAGGTGATCCCGGCGTTGAAGGACAAGGGACTGGAGGAGATCCTGCTGTTCACCACGCCGGTCGCCACCACGCAGGATGTGGCCACGGTGATCGAGGCGATCCGCGTGGGCGAGGTCGCCAAGCTGCGGCTGATCGGGAAGCCGGGGCTGTGAGGGGCGCGCACGCTCATCCGCGCTTTGATGCCTCCTCGCGGGGAGGTGCCTGATGCTCGCCTCCAAGCTCGCCGCCCAACGCCACCGCCGCCGTCCCGACTTTGGCCTCGCGCAGGTCAACATCGTGCTGCTGCTGGTGCTGTTCTTCCTCGTGGTCGGCACCATCGTCGAGACCGATGAACTGGCCGTGGACCTCTCGGAAACCACCGATCTGCCGCTGGAGCGCCTGCCACGCCCGCTGCTGCTGATCGACGGTGAAGGCAACTGGGCGCTCGACGGTGCCGCGATGGCGGAGGCCAATGTGGTCGAGGCGCTCCGCATCCCGCCGCCCGAAGGCCAGCCCAATGCGGTTTACATCCTCGCCCCGCGCGACATGCCCGCCGACAGGCTGCTGCGCACCATGCAGGTGCTGCTGCCCGCGGGCCGCACGGTGAAACTGGTGACGCTGAAGGCAGGGGGCGAGGAATGAGCAGCGCCGCCACCTCCGGCCCGGTGCAATATATCGAGCCGCGCACCCAGACAGAGATCATCCTTTGGCTCGCCGCCCTGCTGCTCGCCGTCACCGCTCACCTGGCGGCACTGACATGGGCGCGGGAGCAGATCCCCGAGTTGGAAGACGAGCCTGTGGTGGAAACCGAGGTGACGGTGGAGATGATCGAGATGGCCACGCAGGCGGCCCAACCCACGGTGGCCGAGGCGGAGGCTGTGGCGGCTGCCGAGACCCCTGCCCCGCCCGAGCCCGCTGCCCCCGTTGCGGAGGCCGAGCGCGCCGAGCCGGTGGCCGAGCCTGCAGCCACCGCCGCCCCGGCGGAGCGGGTGGAGGCCACGCCCGCACCCTCCGAAGCAAACACCCCCGCGCCCGCCGCCGCCGAGCCGGTGAGCGAGGGGGTCACGCGGATCACCGGCGCGCAGGTGGCCGCAGAGTCCGGCGCTGCCCCGGCGGAGCGGGCAGAAGCGGCGCAGCCCGCCCGCGCCGAAGAGGTGCGGGAGGCCCGCGAGGCCACGCCCGCCCGGATCACCGCCGCCCCCGTGGTGGCCGACGAGGTAAGCCGGGCCGAGGTCGCCAGCGCAGAGCGCCCGCCCGAAGAGGTGCCAGAGACCACCACCGCGCGGGTGGCGGAGGACCGGGTCGTGGCCGGGCAGGACGAGGGCCGCGAGCGGCTCAGGAGCGAAGCCGAGGTGGAGGCGCAGGAGGCGGTGCGCGAGACCGGCGAGGTGCAGGTCGCCGCCGCGCGGGAGCCTGCGCCCGAGCCGTCGCTCGAACCCTCCGAGGCGCCAATCGCCGATACAGTCGCCGCCGCCACGCCGCCCGCCCCCGAGGTGCCAAGAGCATCGGAGCGTGTGGCTGCCCGCCCCGTGATCCCCGAGGGGATGGTGCCCGAGCGCGTGGCCCCCGTGGCCACGCCCGCACCGGTGGTCGAAGAGGAGCCGGAGGAAGCGGCCGCCGCGCCGCGCCCCGAACGGGAGAGCGAACTGCCCGGCCCCGGCACGACAGGCGGACTCGCCGCCCCCGCGCCCGAGAGCGACATCTCAGAAGCCGACCGCACCCGCTACACCGCGATCCTCGATTACCTGAAAACCTACGATGGCGGGGCCTGCTTTGCCGCCCTGCCCGCGCTGGGGGAAGAAACCGCCCAGCTCACGCTCGATGCCTTCGGCCCGACCAGCGCCTCGCTCGATGGCTTCCGCGCCGGGCTGGAGGCTGAGACGGGCGAGATCCCGAACACGTTTCTCAAACCGGTGAGCGAGGCCCAGTGCGCCACCCTTACCTTCATCCGCGATGCCAGCGCCTACCCGGCGTTCAACCTCTATTTCGACATGGAAGAGCGGGTGATCGCCTCGGGCGACTACCTGGAGGGGCGCATCCTCAACGTCTCGGGCCAGGTGGTGCACTTCCTGCTGATCGACGACGAAGGCACGGTGCAGGCGCTGGACGGCTTCCTGCAATTCACCCGGCAAGGCGCGAGTTTCTCGATCCCGATGAACCTCACCGCCGGCCCGGTCGTGACCCAGCAGCTCCTGCTCGCCGTCGGCACGCCCGCACGGCTTGATGTGGTGAAAGAGCAGAACGGCACCGAAGCCACCGCCTTCTTTGCCGCCCTCACAAAAGAACTAGAGGCCCGGGGGATCTCCCCGGACCTCTCGATGGTCGCCTTCTCGGTGGAGTGAGGCAGCCCCGGTCCTGCTTTGGTGAACCCGGAGCTGACCTTCCCCCGCCGCGCAGGACCGCGCGTCAGTCGCTCAGCGAGCCTTCCTCGTCCCGGCGCTGCATCCGGGCCTTCACCACTTTGCCGACGAAGACCGGCAGGATGAAGCCTGCGATGGCGATCGCCCAGAGAGTGATGGCAAGCGGGCTGTCTACCAGCGTCCACCAGTTGCCGTTGTCGATGGTCACCGCGCGGCGCAGGTTGTTCTCCATCGTGTTGCCCAAGAGCGTGCCAAGGATCACCGGAACCAGCGGCACGTCGAGCTTGCGCAGGATCCACCCGGCAAGACCGAAGGCGATCATCACCAGCAGGTCGAAGGACGAGCCCGAGATGCCGTAGATGCCGACGAAGCTCACCATCGCCACCACCGGCATCAGGATGCGCGGCGGGATCAGCAGGACGCGGGTGAAGAGGCCCACCATCGGGATGTTCATCGCCAGCAGCATCAGGTTGCCGATGAAGAGCGCCGCGATCAGGCCCCAAACCACATCGGGGTTGTTCTGGAACAGCAGCGGGCCGGGGGTGATGTTGAGCGATAGCAGCACGGCCAGCAGCACCGCGGTGGTACCGGAGCCGGGCACGCCGAGCGCCAGCATGGGCACCAGCGCGCCACCGGCAGCGGCGTTGTTGCCCGCCTCGGGAGCGGCCACGCCGCGCGGGTCGCCGGTGCCGAAGGTGCCCTCTTTGTCCACCAGCTTCTTCTCCATCGAGTAGCTGATGAAGCTGCCGAGCGAGGCCCCTGCCCCGGGCAGAACGCCCGCGACGAAGCCGAGGAAGGAGGTGCGCAGCATGGTCGGGATGGTCTTGATGACCATCGGCATGGGCGGCACGATGCGGCCCACCTTCACCTTGCTCTCCTCCGCATCGGCAGAACCGTGGCGGTGCTCGAGGAAGACGAACACCTCCGACAGGGCGAAGAGCCCGACGATGGCGACGAGGAAGTCCAGCCCGTCATAGAGGTGGACTTCGCCAAAGGTCAGGCGCGGCACGCCGGTTTGCGTATCAACCCCGATCATGGCGAGGCCGAGGCCCAGCATGGCGGCGAAGGCCGATTTGGCCTGGTTGGTCGAGGAGACGCCGCCGAGCGTGGCGAAGGCCAGCGCGAAGAGGGCGAAGTATTCGGCCGGGCCGAAGAGCAGCGCCAGCTTCACCAGCTGGGGCGCCAGCAGGATCAGGCCCCAAGTGGCGAGGAACGCCCCGACGAAGGAGGCGATGCCCGAGAGCGCCAGCGCCTCGCCCGCCATGCCCTTGCGGGCCATCGGGTAGCCGTCGAGACAGGTCATCATCGCAGGCTCGTCGCCCGGAATGTTGAGCAGGATCGAGCTGATCCGCCCGCCATACATTGCGCCGTAATAGACGGCGGTGAGCAGGATGAGCGACGAGGTCGCATCCAGCCCGAGGGTGAAGGCCAGCGGGATCAGGATGGCCACGCCGTTCGACGGGCCGAGGCCCGGCAGCGCGCCCATGATGGTGCCAAGGAAGCAGCCCAGCAGCGCGAGGCCGAGGTTCTGCCATGTCAGAGCGATTTCAAAACCGCCGTAGAGGTTTGCCCAGAGATCCATTGTCAGTCTCCCGCGCCAGTCGCGCCGGTTGCTTCGGGCGCGGCCTCTTCGGCCCCGCTGCCACCGAACATTTCAAAGAAGGCTCCGATGGCCCCGAGCACCGGGTCCACCACCGCGTCGACATAGGCGTCGAGCGGGCCGCGGGCGAGCGAGAGGCCCAGAACCGCGTGGAAGATGATGTAGATGACCAGCGCCGTCAGCGCGCCGATCACGACCGACTGCACCACCGGCGAGCCAAGCCGCCATGTCAGGTACATGGCCGCCAATGCGGTTGCGATGATGAAGCCCGCTTCGGGCAGAAACTGGGCGTAGAGGATCATCACCACCGCTGCCGCGCCGATCTCGGCGAGCCGGGCCAGCGGGGGCCAGACCGGCTCGGGATCGGGGCGCAGGGCGATGACCGCCGAGGACAGACCCAGAATGATTGCAATGATCACCGGAAAGGCCTTTGGCCCCACGGCATCGCTCAGAAAGCTCTCTTCGGTTTGCAGCGCGGCCCAGGCGTAGAACACCGCCAGCAGCACGCCGAAACCACCGAATATACGGTCGCTCATGGCCCGTCCCCCAAAGTAGGAAAAAGCGGGCGGCAGACCGGAGCCTGCCGCCCACCTGTGGTGGATTTATTTGATGATGCCGATTTCCTTGGAGATCGACTGGATCTGGGCCACCGAGTCAGACACGAAGTTCTGGAAGTCGGCGCCCTGAAGGTCGAGCGGAGCCAGGCCGTTGGCGGCCATGATCTCTTTCCACTCGTCGGAGGCGTAGAGGTCGGCGATCTTGCTGACCCATGCGTCATAGGCCTCGTCGCTCATGCCGGCGGGGGCATAGAAGCCGCGCCAATTGGCACCGATAGCGTCCACGCCCTGCTCCTTGGCGGTGGGCATCTCGGAGAACTCGCCACCGAGGCGCTCGGGCGCCAGAACCGCGATCACCTTGATGTCGCCGCTGTCAACGAAGCCTTTGGCTTCGGAGATGTCACCGGTGAAGGCCTGCACGGAGCCGGCCAGCAGCTGGGTCACGGCCTCGCCGCCGCCGTCGAAGGCGATGTACTTGACCGAGCGGACATCTTCGATGCCATAGGCGTTGGCCGCGATCAGCACCTTCAGGTGGTCCCAGCCGCCCACGGCGGAGCCGCCCGCCACGGAGATCGAGGCCGGGTCGGATTTGATGGCGTCGAGCAGCGCGGGCAGCGTGGTGATCTCGCTGTCCGCAGCCACGGCGATCACGCCGTAGTCGGCACCGATGGAGGCGAGCCAGCGGACCTGGTCCATGGTGTTGCCCGGATAGGCGCCCTGCGCGAGGCGGGTCGCGGTGGCCGACGAGGCGGCAACGATCAGGTCGTTGTCATCGCCGCGCTTGTTGACGACTTCGGCAAAGGCCACGCCACCGCCGCCACCGGCGAGGTTGACGACCTGCATGGTCTTTTCGATCAGGCCCTGATCCTGAAGCGACTTGCCCACCTGACGGCAGGTGAAGTCCCAGCCGCCGCCCGGGTTTGCGGGGGCGATGCACTCGGGGTTCTCGGGGCTGAAGCCGTGGCTCTCTGCATGGGCGGTGCCGGCAAGGCCAAGGGCCGCAACGGCCATGGCCGCACGGATGATAGACGTTTTCATAAGAGTCCTCCTCACGTCGTGACCGGCGCACTCCCACGCGCCGGATGATGCCCCGCAAGGGCAGCGGGCACGGCGGCCCCTTTTCCTGCGGGTTGAGGATGTGTATCGCTTGTTGCTGTCATCAACCTGTCACCCCGGGCGACAGGTTGAAAAAGGCGCGGAGGAGTGCTGGCGCGATGCGGCTGTTGATGGTGGAGGATGCCGAGGATCTGGCCGAGGGGGTGGTGGCCCACCTCGCCCGCTCCGGCATTGTCTGCGACCTCGCCCCCTCGCTCGCCGATGCGCGCGATTACCGCGCCGTCCAGCGCTACGACGCGCTCATCCTCGACATCAACCTGCCCGACGGCTCCGGCCTGACCCTGCTGCGCGAGGTCCGCGCCGAGGCCGATCGCACGCCGGTGCTCATGCTGACCGCCCTCACCTCGGTCGACGACCGGATCACCGCGCTCGATCAGGGCGCCGATGACTACCTCGGCAAGCCCTTCGACCAGCGTGAGCTGGAGGCCCGGCTGCGCGCCCTCGTCCGGCGCGAAGCCGACCGCAAGGAAGAGACCATCACCCTCGGCCCCCTCACCTATGCGCCGCGCGACCGCTCAGCGCGGCTGGGCGGCACCCAGCTTGCCCTCACCCGCCGCGAGGCCGCTCTGCTCGACATGCTGATCCGCCACGCCGGGCAGTATCTGTCGAAGACGCGGCTCTACGATTCGCTCTACGGGTTCGAGGATGCCGACGTGGGGGTGAACGCGATCGAGCTTTACATTGCCCGCCTGCGCAAGAAGTTCACCGGCTCGGGCGTGGCCATCTCGACCCGGCGCGGGGTGGGCTACCGGATCGGGCTCGATGACTGACGGGCGCGGTAAAGCGGGCCTGAGCCTTACCGCCCGCGTGCTGGGCACGGTGCTGGTGATCCTGCTGGTGGGCGGGCTGCTGGTGGCCGGCTCGATCTGGTGGAACACGCGGGCCGCCGCCCGGCAATCCTACGACCGGATCCTCTTTGGCGCCGCCAGCGACATTGCCGCCGCCATCCGCATCCAGCAGGGCACGCCGCTGGTGGACCTCCCAGTTTCGGCCTTCGAGCTGCTGGCGCAGGCCCCGGACGACCGGGTGTATTACGCCGTCACCGGGCCCGGCGGCGCACTGATCACCGCGCTCGACCCGGCCCACACCGTGCCTGCGCCGGACCAGCCCGCCAGCGTTGGCGCGACCTTCTTCACCGGCACGCTGAGCGGCGAGGAGGCCCGCTTCGTGCGGCTCTCGCGCAGCTTTGCCGAGCGCGACTTTTCCGGCGCGGTGGAGGTGGTGGTGGGCCAGACCCTGCGCGCCCGCAACGCGATGACCACCGATCTGATGCTCGACGCGCTGCTGCCGATGGCCGCCGCCGGGCTGCTGCTGACCCTGCTGGCCGCGCTCGTCGTCCGCTCGGCGCTGCGCCCGCTCGATGCGCTGGTGGCCGACCTCTCCCGCCGCGACCCCTATGACCTCACCCCGATGCCCGCCGAGGCCCTGCCCCGCGAGCTGGGCGTGATGCTGGGCGCGGTGAACCGCTTCATGGGGCGGCTCGACGGGCAGGTAGAGGCAATGCGCACGCTGATCTCCGACACCGCGCACCAGTTGCGCACCCCGGTCGCGGCAATTCAGGTGCATGGCGAGAGCGCGGCAGAGGAACAGAGCGAAGAGGCGCGCGAGCGCGCCCTCGCCCGGCTGCTCGCCCGCACCCGTTCGCTGCGCACCCTGCTCGACCAGCTCCTCTCCCGCGCGCTTGTCGTCCACCGCACCGACAGCGCCCCGCGCACGCCGGTGGACCTGCGCGAGGTGGCGCTTGAGGTCATGGAGCGGGATGACCAGTCGGTGCTGCGGCCCGAGGCGGAGCTGCGGCTGCAGATCGGGGATGCACCTGTGATGGTGCGGGCCGATGCCTTCTCGCTGCAAGAGGCAGCGCACAACCTGCTGAACAACGCCCTGCGGCACGGGCAGGCGCCGGTCTCCATCGGGGCGGAGCAGCGCGGCAGGGAGGCGGTGCTTTGGGTGGAAGACAGCGGCCCCGGCCCCGCGCCCGAAGTGATCGCCCACCTCGGAGAGCGGTTCAACCGCAGCGCTGACAGCCGCGAACAGGGCAGCGGCGTGGGGCTTTCAATCGTGGCCAAGGTGGCCTCTGCCTTTGGCGGGCGGGTCGAGATGGGAGCGAGCGAGACCGGCTTTCGCGCTGCCCTCGTGCTGCCTGCCGAGGAGGCGCACCCATGAGGCGACTCATCGCCCTTCTCGCCCTGCTCCTCGCCCCGGCCACTGGTGCGGCACAGGAGGCGACTGCGCAGTTCGGCGCGGGCGAGACGCCCTTCCTGATCCGATCGACCACCGATATCGGCATCATCCGCCCGGTGATGGAGCGCTTCGCCGCGCTCAGCCCGGAGCTGGCTATCCGCTATGAGCAATGGGGCTCGAACGACCTCTTCGAGATCAGCCGCGCCGATTGCCAGGAGGGCCGCCCGCCCGCCGATGCGGTGCTCTCCTCCGCCGTGCAGCAGATGGTCTGGCTGGTGAATGCCGCCTGCGCCGCGCCGCACCGGTCCGAGGCCACCGCCGCCCTGCCCGCCTCCCGGCGCTGGCGCGACGAGCTTTGGGGCGTGACCACCGAGCCTGCGGTGATCGCCTACAACGCCGAACTGCTGGATGCCGAGGACGTGCCGCGCAGTCGCTTTGCCCTGCTTGACGCGCTGCGCGAGCGGCCCGGCACCTTCCGCGGCCGGATCGCTACCTATGACATCGCCGAGAGCGGGCTGGGCTACCTCTTCGCCTACTCCGACAGTCTGGAGGCGACCACCTTCGGCGCGCTGCTGGAGGGTTTCAGCCGGGTCGATGCCGTGGCGACCTGCTGCTCGGCCGAGATCATCTCGGGCGTGGCCGAGGGGCGCTACCTGATCGCCTACAACGTGCTCGGCTCCTACGTGGCCAGCGCGGGCACGCCCAAGGTGGGCGTGGTGCTGCCGGAGGATTACACGCTGGTTCTTTCGCGCGGCTACATGATCCCGCGCGGCGCGGCGCAGGCCGGGGCCTCGGCGCGGCTGCTGGATTTTCTGCTCGGGGCGGAGGCCCAATCGCTGCTCGCCAGCGCCGGGCTGGTGATCGACATGGACGCCGAGGAAACCGGCCTGCCCAGCTCGGCCCGCAGGTTCATCCCGCTTTCGCCGGTGCTGCTGGTGGCGCGTGACCCGAACCGCCGGGCGCTGATGCTGCAGGTCTGGTCAGAGAGCTTCCGGCCCGCCGGAACGCCGTGAGGACGCAGGGCTAGGCCTGCGCCGCCACATACTCCCGCAACACCGCCCGCACGCCCTTTTGCTCCAGCTCCGCCAGCGCCGCCGCGAGGGCCTCGACAAAGCGCGGTGCCTCGCCGAGACGGCCGAAGATATCGGTGAGCGCAAGAAAGGCCGAGGGGTCGGTTTGCGCCTTGAGCGCGGCGGCCTGCAGGGCCGGGGCGCGCTCGTCTTCCAAGGTGATCTCGCCCTTGGTGGTCTCGGCGCAGTAGCGGCACCAGAGTGCCACTTCGAGCGCGAGGCCCTGAATGGCACTGCCCGCCTCCAGCGCCTCGCGGACGGTGGGAAGAACGAACTTCGGCTGGCGGTTGGACCCATCGAGGCAGAGCCGGGCGATGGTATCGCCGACCTCGGGGTTGGCAAAGCGCTCGGCGCATTTTTCGAGGTAGGCGTCAAAGTCGACACCGCTGATCTCCGGCAACACCGGGATCACCTCGGCCCGCATCAGAGCCTTCAGCCATGCGGTTACATCGGCGTCCTGCATCCCCTCATGCACGAAGTGATGGCCCAACAGCGCCGAGGGGTAGGCGATGGCCGCGTGTCCCGCGTTGAGGATGCGCAGCTTCATCGTTTCGTACGGCGCGACATCGGGCACGAACTCCACGCCCACTTTCTCCAGCGCCGGGCGGCCTTGTGGGAAGCTGTCTTCCAGCACCCACTGGCGGAACGGCTCGCAGACCACTGGGGCCTTGTCGTCGACGCCGAAGGTCTCCTTCACCAGCGCAATCTCGCGCGGGCCGGTGGCGGGCGTGATGCAATCGACCATGCCACAGGGGAAGGCCACATTGGCGGCGATCCACTCGGCCAGTTCCGGGTCCACCAGCTCGGCCATGCCCACGACGGCGGCCTTGGCGACATGGCCGTTCTCGGGGAGGTTATCGCAAGACATCACGGTGAAGGGTTCAAGCCCTGCGTCACGTCTGGCCTTCAAGCCTTTGACCAACAGGCCAAAAACGGTTTTCGGATCATCCGGCGTTTGCGCATCATCCACGATCTCGTGGTGCGCGCTGTCAAAGCCGTCGGTCTCGGCATCCACGAAATACCCGCCCTCGGTGACTGTGAGCGAGACGATGCGGATGGCCGGATCGGTCAGCCGGGCGGTGAGCGCGGCGCTGTCGATCTCGCAGAAATCCACCATCGCGCCGGTCACGCGGGCGGTAAGCGCAGCCGGGTCCAGCTCGACCACGGTGGTCAGCCAGTCCTGCCCTTTCAGGGCCTCGCGCTTGGCGGCATCGAACGATTTGATCCCGGCGCCGACGATGGCCCAGTCATGCCCCTCGCCCTGTGCGAACAGCCGGTCGAGATACCAGGCCATATGGGCGCGGTGAAAGTTGCCGACGCCGATGTGCAGGATGCCGGGGGTCAGCGCGCCGCGGTCATACTCGGGCACAGCCACGGCCTCGGGCAGCACGTTCAGGGTGTTATTCGAAAGGTTTGTGGCCATCAGCTCATCCAATTCCCGCCGTCCACGTTGTAGGTTTGCGCAACGATGTAATCGGCCTCCTCCGAGGCCAGAAACACCGCCATGCCTTCGAGATCTGCCGCCGTGCCCATACGTCCGAAGGGCACCGCCTCGCCGACCTCGCGTTTCTTCTGCCCCGGCGCCTTGCCCTCGTATTTGGCAAAAAAGGCATCGACCCCGTCCCAGTGCTCACCCTCCACCACGCCCGGCGCGATGGCGTTGACGTTGATGCCGTGGGCGATGAGGTTCAGCCCCGCCGATTGGGTGAGCGAGATCACCGCCGCCTTGGTGGCGCAGTAAACCGCCACGAGGCTCTCGCCGCGCCGCCCGGCCTGGGAGGCCATGTTGATGATCTTGCCGCCGGCGCCTTGGGCGATCATCTGCTTTGCCGCCGCCTGGGTGCAAAAGAGCACGCCTGCGACGTTGACAGCCATCAGCCGGTCAAAGTCGGCGCGCTCGATCTCGACGATGGGCGCGGCGGAGAAGAGCGCGGCGTTGTTCACCAGAATATCCAGCCCGCCAAGCGCCTCCACGGCGGCGGCAAAGCCTGCGTCGATGCTCTCCTGCCGGGTTACATCCATCTCCACCGCCACGGCGCCGATCTCTTTCGCCGCCGCCTCTGCCCGCGTCAGATCGACATCGGCAATCGCCACCTGCGCCCCTTCCGCAATGTAGCGGCGGGCGAAGGCCAGCCCGATCCCTCGGGCGGCGCCGGTGATCAGCGCCCGTTTGCCGGCAAGGCGCATCATCCGATGCGCAGCCCGGCGCCGTCGAACCGGTGGGTCTTGCCGTCCTGCGGGGTGAGCCAGACGGTATCGCCATGACGCAGGGCCATCTCGCCATCCACCCGCACAGTGATCGTGTCTTCCACCGTGTCCGCCGTCTCGGGGTGAACATAGAGGAAGGTGTCGGAGCCGAGGTGCTCGGCCACGCCCACGGTGCCCTTCCACAGGCCTTCGGTGGTGGAAACGGTCAGATGCTCGGGCCGCACGCCGATGGTGGCAGCGTCATGCCCGGCGGCATCGGCACCCTTGAAGAAGTTCATCTTGGGCGAGCCGATGAAGCCCGCCACGAAGAGGTTGCGCGGGGTCTGATAGAGCTCCAGCGGCGAGCCGACCTGTTCGATGACGCCCGCCTGCAGCACCACGATCTTGTCGGCCATGGTCATGGCTTCGACTTGGTCGTGGGTGACGTAGATCATCGTGGTCTTGAGGTTGTTGTGCAGCTCCGAGATTTCGAGCCGCATGTTCACCCGCAGTGCCGCATCGAGGTTGGAGAGTGGCTCGTCGAAGAGGAAGGCCGCAGGCTCACGCACGATGGCGCGGCCAATGGCCACCCGCTGGCGCTGCCCGCCCGAGAGCTGGCCGGGGCGCCGGTCGAGGTAGTCGCTCAGGTTCAGCACCTTGGCGGCATAGTCGATCCGCTTGTCCTGCTCGGCCTGCGGCACGTTCGCCATCTTCATCGGAAAGGCGATGTTCTTGCGTACCGACATATGCGGATAGAGCGCGTAGGACTGGAACACCATCGCCAGACCGCGCTTGGCGGGGGGCGTGTGGGTGGCGTCCACCTTGTCGATGCGGATCTGCCCGCCGCTTACGTCTTCCAGCCCAGCGATCAGCCGCAGCAGGGTGGATTTGCCGCAGCCCGACGGGCCGACGAACACCACGAACTCGCCGTCTTCGATGGTCAGATCCAGCGGCGGGATCACGTTCACCTCGCCGAAGCTCTTGGCAACCTTGTCCAGAGTAATGCGTCCCATAATCCTGTTCCTTTACTTGACGGCGCCGAAGGTGAGGCCACGCACCAGTTGTTTCTGGCTGAACCACCCCATGATGAGGATGGGCGCGATGGCCATGGTCGAGGCCGCGCTGAGCTTGGCGTAGAAGAGCCCTTCCGGGCTGGAGTAGCTGGCGATGAAGGCCGTCAGGGGGGCGGCCTTGGTGGTGGTGAGGTTGAGCGTCCAGAACGCCTCGTTCCACGCCAGGATGATGTTGAGCAGCATGGTCGAGGCGATGCCGGGCAGCGCCATCGGGGTCAGCACGTAGATGATTTCGGAGCGCAGGCTCGCGCCGTCCATACGTGCCGCCTCGAGGATATCCACCGGGATTTCCTTGAAGTAGGTGTAGAGCATCCAGATGATGATCGGCAGGTTCATCAGCATCAGCACCACGATCAGCAGGATGTGGGTGTCGTAGAGGTCGAGGAACCGGGCGATCAGCACGATAGGAAACAGCACACCAACGGCGGGCAGCATCTTGGTGGAGAGCATCCACATCAGCACATCCTTGGTGCGCTTGCCGGGCACGAAGGCCATCGACCAGGCGCTCGGGATGGCGATGAGCAGGCCCAGCACGGTGGAGCCGACGGCGATGATCACCGAGTTCATCAGGAAGCGGAAGTAGTTGGATCGCTCCTGCACCACCGAATAGTTTTCCAGCGTCCAGTCGAAGCCGAACCACACGGGCGGGTCGGCAATCGCCTGGGCTTCCGTCTTGAAGCTGGTCAGGACCGTCCAGAGGATCGGGAAGAAGATCGCGAGGCCGATGATCCATGCGGCGGCGGTGGCGACGATCTTGCGTTGTGTAGTGACGGCGCGTGCCATGTGCTCAGCCCTCCCTCAGTTGTCCAGGTTCTTGCCGACGATCCGCATCAGGAAGATCGCGACGATGTTGGCGAGGATGACGGCGAGGATGCCGCCCGCAGACCCGAGCCCGATATTCTGGCTCTCCAACACCCGCTGATAGACGAGGTAGGTGAGGGTGCGGGTGCCAAAGGCGCCGTTGGTGGTGACGAAGATCTCCGCGAAGATCGACAGCAGGAAGATCGTCTGGATCAGGATCACCACGGTGATCGCCCGCCCGAGGTGGGGCAGAATGATGTAGTAGAAGCGGCTGAGCGCGCTGGCGCCATCCATCTCCGCCGCTTCAAGCTGCTCGGAGCTGAGCGACTGCACGGCGGTGAGCAGGATGAGCGTGGCGAAGGGCAGCCACTGCCAGCTGACGATCCAGATGATCGAGAACAGCGGCAGCTCCGAGAGCCAGTCGATCGGCGTCGCCCCGAAGAACTTCCACAAATAGGCGAAGAGCCCGTTCACCGGGTTCATGAACATGTTCTTCCAGACCAGCGCCGAGACGGTGGGCATGACGAAGAAGGGCGCGATCACGAGGATGCGCACGATCCCCTGCCCCCAGATCGGCTGGTCGAGCAGCAGAGCCAGCAGCACGCCGCCGATCACGGTGATGGCGAGGATGCCGCCGACCATCAGCAGCGTGGTGCCCACCGAGCTGAGGAATGAGGAAGAGGTGACGAAGCGTTCGTAATTCTCGAAGCCGACACAGCAATCGGCCACGCCGCGCAGCGGGCGGTAATCCATGAAGGAGAAGTAGATCGTCATGCAGAGCGGGATCAGCATCCACACCAGCAAGACAAAGACGGCGGGCGCATTCATCAGCCGGGCTGCAGCGCGCGAGTGCTGGGTTGCCATTGGGGTCTCCTCCTCTGTCGCCGCGGGCCGGGGTCCGGCTGCGGCCACCCTGAACGGGCGGGTCAGGCTCAAATGCGGGAGATCAGCCTCTCCCTGGGGCGGCCCCGGCCGCTCCGCGTGACATCGCGCAGCCGGGGCCGGTAGGCCGGGCGCTTCTGCGAGGCAGCGCGCCCGGCACACGCGCGGGGAGGACCCGCGTGCTCCGTGAGCTTACTTGTAGCCCGCGGCTTCCATTTCCTCGTTCACGAGGTCCTGGGCCTTGGCGAGGGCGTCGTCAGCCGACTGCTGGCCAGCCAGCGCTGCCGAGAACTCCTGCCCAACCTGGGTGGCGAAACCGGCGAACTCGGGGATCGCGGCAAACTGCACACCGACGTAGGGCACCGGGTCCACGGTGGGCTGGGTCGGGTTGGCCGAGTTGATGCTGTCGAGCGTCATCTTGGCAAACGGCACCTTCTGGTACTCGGGGTTCTCATAGAGCGAGGTCCGGGCACCCGGCGGGACGTTGGCCCAGCCTTCGTTCTCGGCCACCAGCTCGATGTACTCCTTGGAGGTCGCCCACTCGATGAACTCCTTGGCGGCATCCACCTTCTGCGAGCCTGCCGGAATGGCGAGGGCCCAGGCCCAGAGCCAGTTGCCGCGCGGGCCTTTGCCGGTGTCGGGCGCCAGAGCGAAGCCGACCTTGTCAGCCACGGTGGAGTCGTTCGGGTTGGTCACGAAGGAGGCCGCCACGGTGGCGTCGATCCACATGCCGCACTTGCCCTGCTGGAACAGCGCCAGGTTCTCGTTGAAGCCGTTGTTGGCTGCACCGGGAGGGCCGTAGTTGTTCATCAGGTCGAGGTAGAAGTCGAGCGTGGTCTTCCAGGCTTCGCTGTCGAACTGGGGGTTCCAGTCTTCGTCGAACCAGCGCGCGCCGAAGGAGTTGGACATGGCGGTCAGGAAGGCCATGTTCTCGCCCCAGCCGGCCTTGCCGCGCAGGCAGATGCCGTAAACCTCATTGTCCTTGTCGGTCATCGCCTCGGCGGCGGCCTTGATCTCATCCCAGGTGGGAGCTTCGGGCATTTCCATGCCGGCGGCTTCCATCAGGTCGGTGCGATACATCACCATCGAGCTTTCGCCGTAAAAGGGCGCGGCATAGAGCGTGCCGTCGACCGACAGGCCGCCGCGCATGGCGGGCAGGATGTCGTCCACGTCGTATTCGGCCGAGAGATCGTCCAGCGGCACCAGCCAGTCCTGGGCACCCCAGATCGGGGTTTCGTACATGCCGATGGTCATGATGTCGAACTGACCGCCCTTGGTGGAGATGTCGGTGGTCACGCGCTGGCGCAGCACGTTCTCTTCCAGCGTCACCCACTCCACTTCATGGCCGGTCTTTGCGGTGAAGTCCTCGGTCAGCCCCTGCATCCGGATCATGTCGCCGTTGTTCACGGTGGCGATGGTCAGGGTCTCGGCAGCGGCAATGCCACCGATCGCGGAAAGGGCAGTAGCGCCCAGAAGGGCGCGAAGCGTGCAAGTCATTGATGTCCTCCCAATGCCCATTTCGGGCAAATGCTATCGTAGTGGGCAAATACTCACTCAGCCTGCGGCAAGTTGTCAATCCCCCTCTCCTGCGGCTGCAAAAAGGGGCGGCAACCCGCTGGCAGGTTACTCGTTTTGCTTGGTTTTTCGGGGTGAGCGGTGTTCAGGCCAGCGCGAGCACGGCCTCGGCGGTGGCTTCGTCGGTGATCAGCGCGTTGATCAGCTTGCCCCTCAGCGCGCCCAGAATCGCCTTCTGCTTGGCGTGGCCCAGCGCCAGCCCGCAGACCCGCCGCGCGGTGCCCGGATCGAGCGGCGCCGAGGAGACGCGGGCATTGGTCAGCCCCTCGATCGGGCGGCCCTCGCCATCGAAGGCCCAGGCCACCATCTCGCCCACCGCACCCTGCGCGATCAACTCGGCGCTCTCTTCCTGGCTGATGAAACCGTCGACCGCGAGCGGCGAGGTCTCGTCGATGTGGCCGACGCCGACAAAGGTCACATCGGCACGGGCGGCGAGCGCCAGCGTGTTCTCCACCGGCTCCTGCGCATGCATCAGCTTGAGGTCGTCGGCGCAGCGCACCACGGCGATCAGCGGCATCGGATTGTGCGGCGCGCCGACCTTCTCGGCCAGCCGCACCACCACGTTGTAGGCCGTGGCCGAGCCGTCGGGGCTCATGTTGCCGACGAGGCTGACGAGGTGATGCTGGGGGCAGTCCATCCGCGGCAGTTGCTCCACGCAGGCCCGCAGCATCCGGCCTGTGCCAAGGCCGATCACCCGCGGCTCCGGGTCGGCCAGCCAGCGCTCCATCTCCGCCGCGCCCGCGGCTGCAACGCCGGTCGCCAGCTCGGGCGCGGCCGGGTCGGTGGGCACCACATCGCAGAATTGCAGGTCGAACCGCTCAGTGAGGGCAGCGGCAAGGTCCATGCAGCGGGCGATGGGATGATCGAGCCGGAACTTCACCAGCTTCTCGGCAACCGCAAGGCTCACCAGCCGCTGCGCCGATTGCCGCGACACCCCGAGCTTGCGGGCGATCTCATCCTGGGTGTTGCCGGCCACGTAGTAGAGCCACCCTGCCCGGGCCGCATCATCCAGCCTTGCCGTCTCCCCCGCAGCCCGCGCCATCCGCTCTCCCCGCTATGTGTCTTTTCGCAATTCGGGAGCCATTTGATAGAAAGCGGACCAGTTGTCAAAGGCCGGAAGATCCGGCGGCGTGTCGATATCCTCCGGCGTGAAGCCGGCAAAATGGGCCCCGCCAGTGTAACGCCAGACCTCCATCTGCGCCGCCTGCGCCGCGCGGATTCCGGCCAAGCTGTCTTCGATCACGAGGCAGGCTTCCGGCTTTACATTCAGGCACTTGGCGGCATGGAGAAAGAGGTCTGGCGCGGGCTTGCCGTTCTCCACCTCGGAGGCGGTGAACACCCGTTCAAATTGCCGATCCATCCCCAGCAACGCCAGCGTGCGCCCCACTCGTTGCGGCGAGGAGGAGGTGGCGACGCAGGCCCGCACCGCCAGTTGGCCGAGCATCTCCCCCACCCCCGCCGTGGGCCTCAGCCCCGCCGCGAACTCCTCCACAAGCCGCCCGCGATACTCCGCCTCAAAGCTGCCCGGCAGATCGAGGTCGAAGTCCCTGCGGATCTTGTCAGCCACCTTCGGAAAACTCTGGCCGACGAAATTGCGATACACATGCTCGGTGGTCACCGTGACCCCATGATGCTCCAGCGCCTCCACCAGCACCCGGGCCGAGATCACCTCGCTGTCGGCCAGCACGCCGTCGCAATCGAAGATCACCAGCTCGATATGTTGCATAGGGTCTCCCAAGTTCTGCGGATCCTGCTTCGGAGCCACCCATCGCCCGCACCCCAATGGGACGGCGGGAAGGCTCGGGTCAACGAAAATTGCCGAGGGGCCCCTCTGGGGATACGGCCATTTTGGTTGACCCGAGACGGCCCGTTGGCCGGGCCGGGGTCAGGTGATGGCTGACGCCGCAAGCAGCTCCTGCTTTGGTGAACCCGGCGCTGTCTCCCCCCGCCCGCCAAACCGCACAGGCCGGGCATGGCGAGGCGGGGTGGGTGGGCGGAAGCCTCGCCATGCCCGGCCGCACCTCACATGGCTACGCCAGGTTTTTCAACACCTTGGTGAGCACCTCGCCGATCCGGTCGATCTGCGCCTTGTCGATGATCAGCGGCGGCGACAGGGCGATGATGTCGCCCGTGGTCCGGATCAGCAGGCCCTCGTCATAGGCCGCCAGAAACGCCTCGAAGGCCCGCTTGGTGGGCGCGCCCGCCACCGGCTCCAGCTCCACCGCGCCGACCAGTCCGAGATTGCGGATATCCATCACATGAGGCAGACCCTTCAGCCCGTGGAGCATGTCCTCGAAGTAGGGCGCAAGCTCGGCGCAGCGCTCGAAGAGCCCCTCCTCGCGGTAGGTCTCCAGCGTGGCCAGCCCGGCAGCGGCGGCCAGCGGGTTGCCCGAGTAGGTGTAACCGTGGAACAGCTCGATGGTGTTTTCCGGCCCCTGCATGAAGGCATCGTGGATCGCGCCCGAGCAGAATACCGCGCCCATCGGCACCACCCCGTTGGTGATGCCCTTGGCGGTGGTCATCATGTCGGGCGTAACGCCGAAGTAATCGGCCCCGAAGGCCGCGCCGAGACGGCCGAAGCCTGTGATGACCTCGTCGAAGATCAGCAGGATGCCATGCTTCTCGGTGATCGCCCGCAGCCGCTCGAGGTAGCCCTTGGGCGGCAGGATCACGCCCGTAGAGCCCGCCATCGGTTCCACGATCACGGCGGCGATGGTCTCCGGCCCGTGCAGCGCCACGATGCGTTCCAGATCGTCGGCCAGCTCGGCGCCATGCTCGGGCACACCGCGCGAATAGCTGTTCTGCTCCGGCAGGTGGGTGTGCGGCAGGTGATCCACCCCGTTCAGCAGGGTGCCGAAGAACTTGCGGTTGTTCACGATCCCGCCCACCGAGATGCCGCCGAAGTTGACCCCGTGATAGCCGCGCTCGCGCCCGATCAGCCGGGTCCGCTGGCCCTCGCCCCGTGCGCGGTGATAGGCCAGCGCGATTTTCAGCGCGGTTTCAACGCTCTCCGACCCGGAGTTGGTATAGAACACGTGGTCCATGCCCGCAGGCGCCATGTCGACCAGCCGGTTGGCCAGCTCGAAGGCCTTGGGGTGGCCCATCTGGAAGGCGGGGGCATAATCCAGCTCGGCGACCTGCGCCTGCACCGCCTCCACGATCTTCGGCCGGGCGTGGCCCGCGTTGCAGCACCACAGGCCCGCAGTGCCATCCAGCACCTCGCGGCCATCGGCGGTGGTGTAATGCATGTCCTTGGCGGCCACGAACATCCGCGGGTTCTGCTTGAACTGACGGTTGGCCGTGAAAGGCATCCAGAAGGCTCTGAGATCATTGGGGGATTGCACGTTCATGGCGGCCTCCGAAGGGTAAGAATTTCGCCGCGAGCCTGCGCCCGCGCCGATGCGGCGTCAACCCCGGCGATCAGGCCAGAGCGGCCAGAGCGAAGAGGCTCAGAAAGGCGGTCCAGACCATCACCTGCGCCACCCGCGCGGCGGGCACGTCGTAGAGCAGCGCAAGGCTCATCGCCATCGCGCCGGTGGGCGGGGCTGCGGCGAAAACGAAGAGCCTGTTGGCCTCCCATCCGCCCGCGAAGAGGGTCAGCAACAGCGCCACGAGGGCCGGAAACACCACCAGTTTGATGCCGCTCACCACCGCCACCGCCGGGTCGAAGCGGAAGGCGACGGCGCTCAGCACCACGCCGAGCGAGAACAGCGCCACCGGCGCGGCGGCGACGCCGTTGAAGTCGAGAAAGGTCTGCACCGGCGAGGGCACCGGCACCCCCGCGATCCCCAGCGCGGTGCCGCCGAAGATCGCCAGCAGCGTGGGCGTGCGGGCAAAAATCGCCAGCACCGAGCCAGGAGAGACGCGGCCCAGCTTGATCGCCTGAAGCACGAACATGGTGCCGCCAAAGCTGACCGTGCTGTCGAGCACCACGACCATCGTGATCGGCAGCACCCCGCTCTCGCCATAGAGCAGCACGCCGATGGGCAGGCCGTAAAAGACGTTGTTGGCGAAGATCCCGGCATAGCCGAGGATCACCGACTCCCCCGGCCCGGCCCCGAAGAGCCGCCGCGCCAGTTGGTAGCCGACCGCAAAGAGGATCACCTGCGCCGCCGAGTAGAGCAGGATCGGCGTGAGGCGGAAGGTATCGAACGGCGCGTTCCACAGCAGGTCGAGGACCACGATGGGCACCAGCACCGTCATGGCGAAGCGGTTGATCGTGCGCGCCGAGTCCTCGCTCAGCTGCCCGCCCTTCCCCAGCCCCCAGCCGAGCGCGAGAATGGCAAAGACCGGCAAGATAGGGTTGGCCAGAACGGTGAGAAAG
The DNA here is from genome assembly GCF_019801175.1 of Vannielia litorea. Lineage (NCBI taxonomy): Bacteria > Pseudomonadati > Pseudomonadota > Alphaproteobacteria > Rhodobacterales > Paracoccaceae > Vannielia > Vannielia litorea. The sequence goes on along the minus strand of NZ_JAHVJR010000001.1, from coordinate 745,396 downwards.
CTCACGCCGCGAGGGCCTCTTCAAAGCCGATCCGGAGGATGCGCACCATCTCGTCGATCTGCGCCTCGCTGATGGTCAGCGGCGGCGACATCACGCAGGCGTTGTAAACAGGGCGCAGCAGCAGCCCGTGGCGCTGGCAGATCGCATCGACCTGCGCCGCAAAGGCCATGTCCCGGTCTTCATCCGGGTTTTCCGGGTCCAGTTCGCATTCGATGCCCGCCATCAGCCCTTTCACCCGGATGTCGGAGATCACGGGAATGTCCGACAGGCTCGTCAGCGCCGCCTCGAAGTGGGGCGCAATGCGTTGCACGTGTTCCAGCAGGCCATCGCGCTCGAAGATATCGAGGTTGGCCATCGCCGCGGCGCAGGCGACCGGGTGGCCGGAATAGGTGAAGCCCGAAGTGAAGCCCTTGCCCTCATTGGTGGCCGCCGTGATCTCGGCAATCAGCCGGTCGGAGATGAAGAGTGCGCCGAGCGGCTGGTAGCCCGAGGTGAGGCCCTTGGCCGTGGTCAGCATGTCGGGCTGCACGCCGAAGACGCTTTCGGAGGCAAAGTAATGCCCCAGCCGCCCGAAGGAGGTGACGACCTCATCCGCGATGAAGAGCACGTCATGCTTACGGCAGACCTCGGCGCAGCCCGCGAGGTAGCCCTCGGGCTGCACGATCACCCCGCCCGAGGCCATGACCGGCTCGGCGATGAAGGCGGCCACCTTCTCGGGGCCGACGGAGAGAATCATCGCCTCCAGCTCGGCCACCTTCTCGGCGGCGAAATCCTCCAGCGACTGCCCCTCGGGCCGGTCCTTGGGCTTAGGGCAGGAGAGGAAGTGGATGTGATCCTCGATCATGTCCATCTCCGCCTTCTCGCGCATCTTGCCCGAGCAGGAGCCGGTCAGGTAGGTGGAGCCGTGATAGGCGTTCACCCTTGAAATGATATGCTTTTTCTCCGGTCGCGCGAGGCAGTTGTTGTAGAAGAAGGCAAAGCGCAGCGCGCTGTCCACCGCCGTGGAGCCACCGGTGGTGAAGAACACGTTGTTCAGATCGCCCGGCGCCAGCGCCGCCAGCCGCTTGGCCAGCGCGGCGGCTACATCGGAGGCCATCGACCAGGGCGAAAAATACGACAGGCGGCGCATCTGGTCGGCGCAGGCCTCGACGATCTCTTCCCGACCGTGGCCCACATTCACGCACCACATGCCACCCGGCCCGTCGATCATCCGGTTGCCGTGACTGTCGGTGACATAGATGCCCTCGCTGTCCATGAGCACGGTGCGGGGCGTCTCGCCGATGGCGGTCACATCCTCCCATGGGTGGAGGAAATGCCGGTCGGCGCGGTGGATGTCTTTTGTCGAGGGAGAATCAGTCATGCGCGGAGCATACGCCTCTGCGCGGGGAGGTGGCAGAGGGCGCGGCGCCCCCTGCCCTGCCCCGGTCACGCGCCTTTGGGCGTGGCCTCCAGCACGGTCTCGAGGCTTGCAGAAAGCTTATCCACCAGCTCGTCAATCTCGGCCTCGGTGCATATAAAGGGCGGTGCAAGCAGCACGTGGTCGCCCTGCTGCCCGTCGATGGTGCCGTTCATCGGATAGCAGATAAGCCCGTTCTCCATCGCCTGCGCCTTCAGCCGGGCGGCGAGGCGGTGGGCCGGATCGAAAGGCGCCTTGCTCTCGCGGTCGGACACAAACTCCAGCCCGCGGAACATACCGCGCCCGCGAATGTCGCCGACATGGGGGTGCTGGCCGAAACGGTCGGTGAGCGCCCCCAGTAGATAGTCTCCCATCCGGGCGGCGCGGGCGGTCATGCCGCCCTCGGCCAGCTTGGTCACAACCGCATTGGCAGCGGCGCAGGCGACCGGGTGGCCGATATAGGTGTGCCCGTGTTGGAAGAAGCCGGTGCCGGCCTCAATCGCGCGGTAGATCTCGCCGCTGCAGAGCATCGCGCCGATCGGCTGGTAGCCCGCGCCGAGGCCCTTGGCGATGGTGATGATGTCGGGGCGCACGCCATCCTGCTCGCAAGCAAAGAGCGTGCCGGTGCGGCCCATGCCGCACATCACCTCGTCGAGGATCAGCAGCACGCCGTATTTGTCGCAGATCTCGCGGATGCGGCGGAAGTAGCCCTCCACCGCAGGCACCGCGCCCGCCGTGGCCCCCACCACCGGCTCGGCCAGAAAGCCGATCACCGTCTCCGGCCCGAGCCGCAGCAGCTCGGCCTCCAGCTCATCCGCCACGCGCTGGCCGTAGGTCTCCACGCTCTCGCCCGCCTCCCGGCCGCGGTATTCGTAGCAGGGCGCGATGTGGCTGGCCGAAACCATCACCGGATCAAACGGCGCGCGGCGCCACATGTTGCCGCCGGTGCCCAGCGCCCCCAGCGTATTGCCGTGGTAGCTCTGGCGGCGGGCGACGAAGCGGGTGCGCTCCGGCTGGCCGGTCTCCAGCATGTATTGCCGGGCGAGCTTGAGCGCCGCCTCCACCGCCTCGGAGCCGCCGGACACAAAGTAGACCCGCTCGATCCCCTCGGGGGCGTGGGCCACCAACCGGTCGGCCAGTGCCTCCGCCGGCTCGGAGGTGAAGAACCCGGTATGGGCAAATTCCAGCGAATCGAGCTGCGCCCGAATGGCGCCGATCACCTCCGCATCGCCATGCCCGAGGCATGACACGGCCGCGCCCCCCGACCCGTCGAGATATGCCTTTCCTTGCGAATCATAGAGATAGACCCCGGAGCCCCGCAGGGCTGTGGGCATGGTGCCCTTGGTGTGGCGTGGAAAGACGTGTGACATGGGCAACCCCCGGTGCATCTGGCCTGCCACCATGAAACAGATGATTCATCCGTTGACAATATCTGAAACAAGTCAGACAGTCCGTGGATCACCGGGGGAGAGTTGTGTGACGCCCAAGTTCGAGGCCCGCCTAACAGAACGATACAGCGACCTGAGCGGGGCGCTGCGGGCCGCCGCCGACCACCTTGCGCGCAACCCGGTAGAGCTTGCCACACGCACCCTGCGCAGCATCGCCCGCGAGAGTGGCATCTCGCCCGCCGCCTTCTCGCGGCTGGCGCGCGCACTGGGATACGACGATATCGAAGCCCTGCGCGAAGAGATGCGCGGGCGGATCGAGCAGCGGGCCAACGGCTTTGCTGGCCGCGCCGAACGGCTGCACAACGACCCCAAGAACCGCGAGGCGGGCGGCTTTCTGGAGGCGCATTTCGCTGCCTGCCAAGGCAACCTGCGCAGCTTCATCGACACGGTGGATCGCGGCGAGCTGGAGCGTGCGGTGGAGCGGCTGGGCGCGGCCCGCAAGGTGCTGCTGCTTGGCTCGCTCGGCTCCACGGGGGTGGTGGAATACCTCTCCTACATGGCCAACTTCTGCGCCGACAACTGGGCGCTGGCCAGCCGCAGCGGGGCCTCTCTGGGCAGCGGGCTCGTAGGGCTCGGACCCGAGGATGCATTGATCATCGTGACCAAGCCGCCTTTCTCCGACCGGGCGATCCGCGCCACCCGGCTGGCCCGCGATCAGGGGGTCTATGTCGTGCTCATCACCGACACGCTGGAGTGCCCCGCCTTGAAATACGCATCGGCCCGTTTCATTGTGCCGACAGGGAGTCAGCATTTCTACTCTTCCTATGTCACCACGGTCTTTCTCGTGGAGTGCCTCATAGGGATGCTGGTCAGCCGCTCCGGCCCTGCGGCCCGAGGGCGGATTGCCGAGGTAGAAGCTGCAAACCGGGTTCTGGCGGAAGTCTGGGACCTGTGAACGAAAAGAACATGAAACCAAAAGGGAGTTAAAAATGTTCGCCAAACTCAAACTCACGGCTATCGCCGCGGCAACGACCGCGATGATGGCCCCCGCGGCCCACGCCGAGGAATTCATCACCATCGGCACCGGCGGCGTGACCGGCGTGTATTACCCCACCGGCGGCGCGATCTGCCGTCTGGTGAACAAGGGCCGCCGCGACCACGGCATCCGCTGCTCCGTCGAATCCACCGGCGGCTCGGTCTACAACGTGAACACCATCAAGGAAGGCGAGCTGGAATTCGGCGTTGCCCAGTCCGATATCCAATACAACGCCTTCAACGGCGTGGTGCAGTTCGAGGACGGTGCCTTTGAAGGCCTGCGCGCGGTGTTCTCCGTGCACCCCGAGCCCTTCACCGTTGTGGCCCGGGCCGATGCCGGCATCGCCACCTTCGACGACCTCAAGGGCAAGCGCGTGAACATCGGCAACCCCGGCTCCGGCCAGCGGGCGACGATGGAAGTGCTGATGGAGAAGATGGGCTGGACCGCGGGCGACTTCGCCCTCGCCTCCGAGCTGAAGGCCGCCGAGCAGTCTGCCGCGCTCTGCGACAACCAGATCGATGCGATGGTCTACACCGTCGGCCACCCCTCCGGCTCGATCCAGGAAGCCACCACCGCCTGTGACTCGGTGCTGGTGGAAGTCTCCGGCGACGCGGTGAACGCGCTGGTCGAAGAGTTCCCCTTCTACTCCGTGGCCACCATTCCGGGCGGCATGTATCGCGGCAACGACAATGACACGACCACCTTTGGTGTGCGCGCCACGCTCGTGACCTCCGACTCCGTGTCGGAAGATGCCGTGAAGGCGCTGACCGCAGCGGTCTTCGACAACTTCGAAGACTTCAAAGGCCTGCACCCCGCCTTCGCCAACCTGACCATGGAAGAGATGGCCACGCAGTCGCTCTCCGCCCCGCTGCACCCCGGCGCAGAGGCCTACTACAAGGAAAAGGGCCTGATCGAGTAATCGGCAGCTCCTGCACATGACACTACCGGGGGGCGGCGCGCTGCCCTCCGGCCCACACGGGGACCAACAACAACAGGCCAGAACGGCCATGACGGGGGTGGACCATGTCCAAGGAAAATCGCGCGCTCAGTGAAGAAGAGCTACAGGAACTCGTTGCCGCCTCCGACAGTGGCGCAAGGGTGGTTCCGGGATCACTGGGCAGGGCGATCGCCATCGTCGCGCTGATCTGGTCCATCTTTCAGGTGCTGCTGGCCTCGCCATGGGCGCCCTACCTGCTGCCCGGCGACCTGATCAACAACTCGCGGCAGATCCACCTCGCCTTCGCCATCTTCCTCTCGGCCATGGCCTACCCGCTCTGGAAGGGCGCCTCAAAGACATCGGTGCCGTGGTATGACTGGGTGCTTGCCCTCGGCGGCGCCTTCCTCGCGCTCTACGGCTACTTCTTTTACGAGAAGATCGTCAGCAACGGTGGCCTCGCCGACGACATGGATGCCTACGCCTCGCTGGCCGGTCTCGCCCTGCTCTTCATCGCCTCCTACCGGGTGCTCGGCCCGGTGATGGTGATCCTCGCCGTGGTCTTCCTCGGCTACGTGTTCTTCGGCGCCTCCGAGGTCGTGCCTGACCAGATCCGCTGGGCCGGTGCCTCGCTGCGCAAGGCCATGTCGCACATGTGGATCACCTCCGAGGGGGTCTTCGGCATCGCACTCGGCGTGTCGACCAAGTTCGTCTTCCTCTTCGTGCTCTTCGGCGCGCTGCTCGATAAAGCCGGCGCGGGCAACTACTTCATCAAGATGGCCTTCGGCGCCCTCGGCCACCTGCGCGGTGGCCCGGCCAAGGCCGCCGTGGTGGGCTCCGCCGCCACCGGCCTGATCTCCGGCTCCTCCATCGCCAACGTGGTGACCACCGGCACCTTCACCATCCCGCTGATGAAGCGCGTCGGCTTCTCCGCCGAGAAGGCCGGCTCGGTCGAGGTGGCCAGTTCGGTCAACGGGCAGATCATGCCCCCGGTGATGGGCGCCGCCGCCTTCCTGATGGTCGAATACGTGGGCATCTCCTACGTCGAGGTCATCACCCACGCCTTCTTGCCCGCGATCATCAGCTACATCGCGCTGGTCTACATCGTTCACCTCGAAGCGGTGAAAAACAACATGCCCACCATCGGCAACAAGGTGGTGAACCTGTTCAACACGGTGATCGGCATGTTCCTCTTCTTCGCCGGTTTCGCGGCGCTCTGCTACGCCACCAAGTTCCCGGTGCAGTGGATCACCTCAATGTTCCCTGCAGGCTCCGGCTGGATCCTCGCGATCCTGCTTGGCCTCGTCTACGTGGTGCTGATCTACCTCGCCTCCACCTCCGACGATCTGGAGCCCGATGACCCCAACGCCGAGGTCGTCGAGCTGCCCGAGATCCCCAAGATCTACAAATCGGGCCTCTACTACCTGCTGCCGATCATCGTGCTGGTCTACTTCCTGATGATCGAGCGCAAGTCGCCCGGCCTCTCGGCCTTCTGGGCCACCTTCCTGCTCTTCGGCATCCTGCTGACCCAGAAGTTCCTCAAGGCGGTGTTCCGCGGCGAGAACGCGGCGGCCAACAAGCTGAAGGACGGGGTGGTCGACCTCTACGAAGGCATGATCGACGGCGCACGCAACATGATCGGGATCGGCCTCGCCACCGCGACCGCCGGTATCATCGTGGGCACCGTCTCGCTCACCGGCATCGGCCAGGTGATGGCCGATTTCGTCGAGTTCCTCTCGGGCGGCAACCTGATCCTGATGCTGATCTTCGTGGCGATCCTGTCGCTGATCCTCGGCATGGGCCTGCCGACCACGGCCAACTACATCGTGGTCAGCTCGCTGATGGTCGCCGTTGTGGTCGAGCTTGGCGCGCAGTCGGGCCTCGTGGTGCCGCTGATCGCGGTCCACCTCTTCGTGTTCTACTTCGGGATCATGGCGGATGTGACACCACCCGTCGGCCTCGCCTCCTTCGCGGCGGCGGCGGTCTCGGGGGGCGATGCGATCCGCACCGGCTTCACCGCCTTCTTCTACAGCCTGCGGACGGTGGCCCTGCCCTTCGTCTTCATCTTCAACACCGACCTGCTACTGATCGATGTCACATGGGTGCAGGGCATCATCGTCTTCATCGTGGCGACCATCGGCATCCTCGTGTTCACCGCCGCGACCATGGGCTGGTTCCTCACCAAGAACCGGATCTGGGAGACGGTGGCCATGCTGCTGGTGGCCTTCGCCCTCTTCCGCCCCGGCTTCTTCATGGACATGATCCAGCCGCCCTTCGCCGATATCGAGCCCGCGGGCTTCGAGCAGGCCGTGGGTGAGGCCGATGCGGGCGATACCCTGCGGGTCGTCGTCTCCGGCCCCGACTTCGACACGCTGGAGAGGAAAGACACCACGCTGGTGCTTCAGGTGCCTGAAGGCGACGACGCGGCCGCCCGGGTCGAGGAGATGGGCTTCCTGCTGGTGCCCGAGGAGGGCCGGATGTATCTCGACGAGCCCGCCTTCGGCTCGCCGATCTCCGAAGACCTCTCCAGCTTCGACTTCTACGGCGACGACCGGGTCGAGATCACCGCCGTCCGCGCGCCCGTCCACGGGCTGCCCAAGGAGCTGATCTTCATCCCGGCGCTGCTGCTGATGGCCCTCATCGCGCTGCTGCAAATGCGCCGCGCCCAACCCGCCCTGCGCGAAGGAGAAGCAGCATGACCCAGACCGTGCTCTGCGCCATCGACATCAACCGCCCCGAAGAAGAGGTGAAGGTGCTGCAGATGGCCAGCAAACTCGCCGAACTGGACGGCGCCCAGCTCGATGTCATCACCGTGGTGCCGGATTTCGGCGCCACCATCGTCGGCGCCTACTTCAAGGACCATGACGTGAAAACCGCCAAGGACAGCGCCGCCAAGGTGCTGAAAACGGTTGTGAACAACGTGCTCGGCGACGAGGTGGACGTGAAGGTGCGCCACCTCGTCTCGGTCGGCACGGTCTACGAGGAGGTGCTGCGAGCCGCCAAGGTCTCGGGCGCCGACCTGATCGTCCTCGGCGCCCACCGCCCCGACTTCAAGGACTACCTCCTGGGCCCCAACGCCGCCCGCGTCGTACGCCACTCGAACTGCTCGGTCTACGTCGTCCGCTGAGGTTTAAGGGAATGCGGTCGGGCAGGTCTTTGCTCGACCGCGTGCGCCTAACTTGCCAGCAGGTTAAAGCGCCGATGCTCCGCAACGCCGCCTCCAGCATGCAAATGAATCTCCTAAAAATGGTTCCCGCAGGCGGACTGGAACCGCGGACCAACTGATCAAGGACCACACGGCCGTGCACGACTCGTTTCGTCGCAACAGCCTAGAGGCCATAATGACGATGGGCCGATTGCCGGTCGTAAACAGCTTTAAATGGAAAGCAGCGAAAACTACGCCCAATACCCGACCGAATGGACCTGCGCCTTCGGCAGGCGGGCGTCTTCGATGGCATATGTTCTGAGGTCTCGAGCGGCTTGCTTTGAGGCGGCGAACCAGAGGCGCGTGTCGGAGGCGCAGCCTGCGAGACCGTCGCGGACGTGGGACACGAGGTCTTGCTCCGTCGCGCCATCAGCTCGGCACAGCCAGGTGATCTGGCAGGAGGGCGAGTGGTGGTCGAGCAGGTGGATGTCGGCCTTGCTTCCGACGAGGAGGTTCACCTTGCCGCGCGTCTCCGGAGGCAAGTCTTGCAGCGCCCGCAGGATGGCGGGTGCGCTGGTTTCATCACCGCCGACAATGAGCTCCCCACCCGCCTCGTCAGGCTCCGGCCCTGTTCTGCCGCCCGGCCCCATCAGGCCGACGGTTTGGCCAATGGGGCCGGTCTCGGCCCAGTCGCAGGTGGGGCCGCCGGGGTGGCGGAAGATGTCGAAGGTCAGGCTGTGGCTCTCGGGGTGGCAGAGGCGCGTGGTGAAGACCCGGTCGCTCAGCTTGTCATCCCCCTCGGGCCAGCGGATCACGCCGGTGGCGTCGAGACGGGGCCAGACCGGCGCGCGCCCGGCCTGCACGGGCCGAAGCAGGCGGAAGTGCCAGTGCTCGTCGCTGGCAAACCGCGCGTAGCCTTCGGGCGAGAGCTTGATGTGCATGCGCCACCACGAGTCTCCCAGCGGCGCACAGCCCGCCACCTCCCCCACCGCCAGGGTGGGTGGCAGCGCACCGGCCTCGCCCACGCCCGACCATGTGAGCGGCGGCAGGCCGCGGTCGAACTCTTCCATATGAGCCGAGATTCCGGTGCGGAAGTCCGGCAGCATGGAGGCATCGGCGCAGGCCACCTCGATCCGGCAGGCCCGGCCAGTGACCTGCACCGTCACGCGGGCAAACCCGGCATCGGCCACCAGCATACCCGGTGCGGGCAGCTGCGGCTCCATGCCGTGCTCGAGGTATTCGGCGCGCCAGAATTCCAGCAGGCGCGCGCCCTCGTTGTGGCGGAACTCGATGGCGGAGAGGTGGGAGAGTTGGGTCATGTGCGGTCTTTCGCAGGGGCGGCGTGGCGGCCGATGGGCACCATCATCGGTGTGCCGGCGACCGGATCGGGCAGAACGCGGGCGGTGAGGCCGAAGACCTCGGCCAGCATCGCCTCGGTGAGAATCTCCGCCGGCGACCCGGCAGCAACGACCTGCCCGCCCGCCATGGCAACCAGCATGTCGGCATAGCGTGCGGCGAGGTTGAGATCGTGCAGCACCATCACCACGGTGGTGCCCCGGGCGCGGTTGAGGTCGGTGAGCAGGTCGAGCACCTCCACCTGATGGTTGATGTCGAGATAGGTGGTGGGCTCGTCGAGCAACAGCACATCGGTCTGCTGGGCGAGTGCCATGGCGATCCAGACGCGCTGGCGCTGGCCGCCGGAAAGGTCTTCCACCAGCCGCTCGGCCAGATCGGCGGTGCCGGTCATCTCCAGCGCCTCGGCCACGGCGGCCTCGTCTTGGGTCGTCCATCGGCCGAAGAGGCCTTGGTGCGGGTGGCGGCCACGGCTGACGAGATCGAGCACGGTGATGCCTTCCGGCGCGATTGGCGATTGCGGCAGCAGGCCAAGGCGGCGGGCGAGCGTGCGCGGTGGCATGGCGTGGACCGGCGCACCATCGAGCAACACCTGCCCCGCCTCGGGCCTCAGCAGCCGCGACATGGCCCGGAGCAAGGTGGATTTGCCGCAGGCGTTGGCGCCGATGATGGCGGTGATCTTGCCGCGCGGCAGGGCAAGGTCCATGCCTTCGATCACCGCCTCCGCGCCGTAGCCTGCGGTCAGCCCCTCGATCTGCAGCACCGTCTCGGTCACAGCGCGCCTCCTTTGCGATTGTCGCGCAGGATCAGCGCAACGAGATAGGGCGCGCCCAGCACGCCGGTGACGATGCCAACGGGGTAGCGGGCAGGCAGCAGCACCTGCCCGGCGAAATCTGCCAGCAGAACCAGCGCTGCCCCGGTGAGCGCGGCGGGCAGCAGCAGCGAGCCATCGCGGCGCAGCAGCCGGGCTGCGATGGGGCCGGAGAGGAAAGCGACAAAGGCGATCGGGCCGGTCGCCGCGGTGGCGAAGGCGACCAGCCCGACGGCGGCGCAGATCACCACCAGCCGGACGCGGCCGATGCGCACGCCGAGCGCGGCGGCGGTATCCTCGCCCATGCGCAGAGTTTCGAGGTCGCGGCGCAGCGCGAGCAGCGCGCCGCCGAAGACGGCCAGCGCCACGGCCAGCGGCAGCGCTTGGGCCAGTTGCGCGCCGTTCACCGAGCCGGTCATCCAGCGCAGCGCCTGTTGCAGCGACCAGGTTGGAGCTTGCGTCAGCACATAGGCGGTGAAGCTCTGGAGCATGGCGGCGATGCCGATGCCCACGAGGATGAGCCGCGCCCCCGCCGCGCCGCCCTTCCAGGCCAGCAGGTAGATCAGCAGCGCCACGCCCAGCCCTGCCGCCACGGCGACCACCGAGACGGCGGTGCCCGAGAGACCCAGCATGACAATGCAGAACACCGCCGCCGCGCTGGCGCCGGAGCTGATGCCGATGATGTCGGGGCTGGCGAGCGGGTTGCGCAGGAGCGTCTGGAAGGCCACGCCGCCCAGCCCGAAGCACATGCCCGCGAGCGCCGAAACAAGCACACGCGGGCCGCGCAGCACGCCTACGGTAAAGGCTTCGCCGCCGCTCTCCAGCCCGAGGAACACCCGCAGCACGGTGACCGGCGGCGTGAGGGATTGGCCCACCATCAGCGTCAGTGCAGCCCCGGCCAGCACCAGCGCGGCAAGCGTGGCGAGCATGGCCCGCCGTCTGCGGCCCATCCGCAGCCGCAGGGCGGTGATGTCGGCCACGAGGCTCACAGCGCGGCCACCCGTTTGCGCCGCACGATCCAGATGAAGACCGGCGCGCCGATGAAGGCGGTGACGATGCCCACGTCGAGCTCTGCCGGGCGCGCGACGATACGCCCGCCCACGTCTGCCAGCATCAGCAGCATTGCGCCAGAGAGCGCAGAGGCGGGCAAGATCAGGCGATAGTCCACCCCGGTCACCAGCCGGCTCAGGTGCGGCACCACGAGGCCGACAAAGCCAATCGGCCCGCAAACCGCCGTGACCGCCCCGCAGAGCATGACCGCGCCGAGGGCGGCCACGGCGCGGGCGCGCCAGACCGTCTCTCCCAGCCCGGCGGCGGTGTCGTCGCCCAGTGCCAGCAGGTTGAGCTTGCGGGCCGAGGCAAGCGAAAGCCCGGCGCCGACCGCGAGAAAGGGCAGCACCGGTGTGATCCGCTCCCACGTTGCGCCGCCCACACCGCCAACGAGCCAGGATTGCACCAGCCCGGCGATGTCGCCCCGGGGCAGCACCACGGCAGTGGTCAGCGAGGTGAGCGCCGCCGTTAGCGCTGCGCCCGCCAGCGCCAGTTTGAGCGGCGTGGCCCCGCCCGCGCCGAGGCTGGCGATGGCATAAACGCCAACAGCCGACAGTGCGGCGCCCAGCGTGGCGGCGAGGATATAGCCGGTGAGCGAGCCGAGGCCGAAGCTCGCCAGCCCGATCACCACGGCCAGTGCCGCGCCCGCGTTGACGCCGAGGATGCCCGGGTCGGCCAGCGGGTTGCGGGTGACGCCCTGCATCACCGCGCCGGTCAGGCCAAGCGCCGCCCCGGCGAGGGCCGCCAGCACGGTGCGCGGCACCCGGCTGGCCACGGCGACCTCGCCCATGGTGTCCGGCGGGCTGCTCAGGGCAGAGACGAGTTCAGACAGGCTGGTGACACGCGCCCCGAAGGCGAGCGAAAGCCCTGCGGCAAGCACGAGCGCCGCCACCGCCGCGAGCAGCCACGCCGGGTTTGCGCCGCGCGCCACACTGCGCAGGGAGGACGAGCCGGGTCTCAAGCGCGCTCACTCCGCCTTTGCGGCGGCCTCGGAGAGCAGGTCGAGGTAGGCGTCGAGCACGTAAGGAATGGCCAGCGGCGAAGGGTGCGCGGCGGTGCCGAGCGGGTCGTTGTTCAGCAACACGATGGAGTTGCGCGAGACTGCCGGCATCTGTCGCGTCAGCATGTAGCTGCCAAGCTGGCTCACCAGCGCGCTGCTGCCGTAGGTCACCACGATATCGACATCGCCCAGAGCGTCGATCCGCTCGGAGCTGATCTCACCGGCAAAGCGACCGGTGGCGGAGAGTTCTTTCACCGGCTCGGGCGAGACCAGCCCGAGATCGTGCAGGAAGGCCACGCGTGTGTCGCGGTCGGTGTAGAAGGGAATGCGGCTGAGGTCGGTCGGGTCGAGATGGGTGACGAAGATCGCGCTCTTGCCCGCCAGCACCGGGTGCTCAGCCACGCCCGCCGCAATCTGCGCCTCGAGGTCCGCAATCAGCGCCTCGCCCTCCTCGGCCATGCCCATCCCGGCGCTGTTCATCCGGATCATCTGCCGCCATTCAGTCGTCCACGGCATGTCAGGGTAGGCCACGGTGGGGGCGATCTGGCTGAGGATCTGGTAATCCTGCTCGGACAGGCCCGAATGGGCGGCGAGGATCACATCGGGCTCGGCGGCGGCCACTGCCTCGAAGTCGATGCCATCGCCCTCGTCAAAGAGCACGGGAACCTCGGCGCCCAGTTCATCCAGCCGGTCGGTGACCCAAGGCAGCACCCCATCGCCGTCATCATCGCCGAAGTTCGCGGCGGCCATGCCCACCGGCACCACCCCGAGCGCCAGCGGCACCTCGTGGTTGGACCAGTTCACCGTGGCCACACGCAGGGGCTTTTCAGGCACCACAGTGGTGCCATAGGCGTGCTCGACCTCGACCGGCCAAGCGGCTTGGGCCGCAAGGGGCGCAGCGATGCCGAGCCACAGGGCAAAGGCGCAGAGATATCTGGGGCCGAGGCGCAAGACCTGCATTGTGTTTCTCCCGAGAACGGGCGGACGCCCCGCCAGCGTTGGTGAGTGCGGTCTAACGGAGCGCAGCCGGGCTTTCACCCCCAATCCCAACTCTTTTAGTCAGAAAATGCCAAAAACCGGAGTCTCCTCCAAGATTTGGCAAAAGGCATCCGGTAAGTCTGCGGCTGAAATGATGGCATTCTCCCCTCCTGCGCGCCTTGTGCCGCAGGTGTGGCGCGTGCCTGCCGCCACCCGCCCTGCGGTCAGCCACCTTGCCGCGACCCTTGGCCAAAACAACAACAGGAGCCAACCTGACGTGACCAGACTTTCCCCCTCCCCTCGCCTTGCCCGGCTGATGGCCACCAGTGCTGCAACAGCCTTGCTGGCCGCCTTCCCGGCCCAGTCGCAAGACGCCCCGGCGTTCGAGCTCAGCACGATTTTCGTGGAGAGCAGCGGCCCGGGCGATGCCGACAGTGAAACCACCGTGGCGAGCCAGATCAGCTCGGGCAGCGGCCTGCCGAATGACATTCTGGACAGCTCGGCCACGGTTTCGGTCGTGACCTCGGCAGAGATCGAGCGGCGCGGCGCCTCAACCACCGAGCAGGTGCTGCAATACACCTCCGGGGTGACGACCGACTTTTACGGGCGGGATGACCGCTATGACTTCTTCAAGATCCGCGGCTACGACGCCACCACTTACCGCGACGGCCTGCTGATCGGCGATGCCTTCGGCGGCGTGCGCGAAGAGCCCTTCGCCTTTGACCGGGTGGAGGTGCTGAAGGGCGCCAACTCCACCGCCTTCGGCCTGTCGGACCCCGGCGGCGCGGTGAACTTTGTCACCAAGAGCCCCACCGGCGAGCGCCTGCGCGAGATTTACGGCACACTCGGCAGCTTCAACCACAAGGAGCTGGGCTTCGACATGGGCGACAGCTTCGGCGAGGGCAGTCCGTTCTCGTGGCGGCTGACCGGCAAGATCAAGGACGGTGAGGCCGAGACCGATTCGTCCAACGATGATGAGAGCTTCTTCATGGCGGGCCTTGCGTGGCGGCCGACCGATTACACCACTGTCAGCCTCGTTTATGACAAGCTCTATCGCGACGGCTACCCCAACAGCTCCGGCTATCCGGCCAATGGCGACGAGTTCGACCGTTCGCTCTTTCTTGGCGAGCCCGACTTCAACTATCTCGGCACCGACCGAGACACCCTGACCCTGAAGCTCGAGCATGACTTCGGCAACGGGCTGAGCTTTGGCTCGACGGCCCGCTATACCAAGGGCACGGGCGGCTTTGGCTACGTCTTCCTCGGCGCGACCACCGGGGCGACGACGGTTTCGCGCTACTACTTCGCCAATGCCTCCGAGTTCGAAAACCTCGTGGTCGACGCGCACCTGCTCTACGAGACCGATATCGGCAATGTGCACAGCCGGACCATGGTGGGTGTGGAGTTCCGCGACAACTATCGCGAGAACAAGCTCTGGTACACCGCCGCCGCCGATATCGACTTTACCGATCCGACCTATACCGGCGGGCTCGATCTGGGCAGCACGGCGCCCTATCAGGACACCACCAACAAGGTGCAGGCCAAGTCGCTTTACCTGCAGCAGGAGTTCTCTTGGGATCGGCTGATCGCGCAGGTTGGCCTGCGTCAGGACTGGATCGATCAGGAGCAGATCTACCACATCGCCGGGATGAGCCTTCCGATCTCCGGCGAGTTCGAGGAAACCTCGCTGCGCGCCGGGCTGACCTACAAGTTCACGCCCGAGCTTTCGCTCTACGGCAGCTACGCGGAATCCGTGGTGCCCGCCTCCTTCAGCACGGCTTATGGCTACGGGCTGGAGCCGGAGCGCGGCAAGCAGTGGGAGCTGGGCCTCAAGTACCGGCCCGATGGCATGCGCGCGCTGTTCACGGCCGCGATCTTCGATCTGAGCAAGTTCAACCAGACGGTCACCAACCCCGACACGCTGCTCGACGAACCCATCGGCGAAAGCCGGGTGCGCGGGCTCGAACTGGAGGCCAAGGCCGAGATCAACGACCAGCTCTCCTTTACCGGCGCCTATACCTACCTTGAAAGCGAGATCGTCCAGTCGGACAGCGGCGGCAACAATGGCAACGAGCTGCCGCACACGCCGAAGCATCAGGCCTCGCTCTGGGTCAACTACCTCGTCCCCGGCGCGGGCGGGCGTGGCGACCTCGATCTCGGGCTGGGCGCCCGCTACACCGGCGAATACTGGACCTCGACAGCCAATACCGACCGGATCGACGCGGCTTGGGTCTTCGATGCCGCCGTGGGCTACCAGATTGCCGACAACACCGCGGTGCGCCTGACCGTGACCAACCTGTTCGACGAGCAGCACATCGCGCAAAAGGGCTTTTCGGCCAATTACTACAACCCCGGGCGTGAGTGGAGCCTGACGCTGAACCACACCTGGTAAGGCCGCCCTGCCCGCCCCGCCCGGTCGTTTCCCCCGGGCGGGGCGGGCAGCAGGCCCAAGGGCGCGCCTAGCTGGCGCGCGCTTCGCGTCTCCAGGCCGAGGGTGTTGTGCCCTCGTAGCGCCGGAACACGCGGGTCAGGTGGCCCTGATCCGAAAAGTCGTAGCGCAGGGCGATGTCTGCGAGGCTCTCGTCGCTCCGCAGCAGGCTCTCCTTCACCATCGAGATCCGCAGCTCCTGCTGCCACTGCAAGGGCGTCTTGCCCGTGGTCTTCTTGAAGGCGTGGCAGAACCACCCTTCGGAGAGGCCCACGGCCTGGCTCAGCTCTGCATTGGTCAGCCGCCCCTTGCCCCCGGAGATCAGCTGCCGCAGGCGGCGCATCTGGTTGGGCGTCAGCCCGCCCTGCGTGGTTATCTCAGCAGGTTCGGCCTCTGGCGGGTCGATCAGCCCGGTCAGCAGGGCGATGGCGAGGCTTTCGGCAAAATACGGCCCCCGGCTCGGCGCGGCGATCTCTTCGGTCAGCGCGGTGGCAAGAGCCGCAAGCGCGCCGACATCCTGCACCTCGACCGGCAGGCGCAGCGCGGCTTCGGCCTCCTTCTCGCCGAACATCGGGGCCAGCCTCCGCACGAGCCAGCCGCGGTTCAGGTGCAGATCAAGATGCGAAAACTCGTGCCGCGCGTGAAACTGCGTCCACATCGGCACCCCGGCAGGCACGTAAAGCGCCCGAAGCATCGGCCGCCACTGCGGCCCCGGCTCGGCCTCCTGCTCCGAAAAGGTGATCCGGTGCGACACATCGTTGAAAAACAGCATGACCCGCGGATCGGGCGAGCGGTAATAGCCGCGCGCACCGGGCTCGCCCTGCGCCTCCCAATGCACGGCGCACATGCCCTCGTAAGAGCGCCACTGCACCGGCGCCGTGCTCCGAATGCCATCTGTCTGGCAGATCATGGAATGCATGAACCCCACGGCGGTTCCTTTCCGACCGGGATGTTGGAGGGATGGCTGGCAGCGCCGGGGGCGGATGCGGGCTGGGCGGCAGACCGAACGGGCGCTGCCTGCGTAAAAGCTAGGCCGGTCTTACTGGGCTTGCAAGACAGGCGCTACCCCTGCTCTGGCGCGCGGGGTGGTGGGGCCACGCCTGCCCCGGGGCATGGGGCTTCGCGCGTGGCGGATGCGCCCTTGCGCCCGTGGCAGGCTTCAATCGTCCGGGTCCGGCTGAAACAGGTCCTCGATCGTCACCCCGAAATGCCGCGCGATTTTGAAGGCCAGCGGAAGGCTGGGGTCGTAACGGCCCCGCTCGATCGCGTTGACGGTTTGCCGGCTGACCTCGAGGCTCTCGGCCAGCGCGACCTGAGACCAGTTCCGCTCCATCCGGAGCTCTCGCACCCGGTTGTTCATCCGAACCGAAACCGGCCGATCACAACGCCAACGACCCAGAGTGCCGCCATCAGGGGCCACACTGCGAACATCGAGATCTTCGGAAAGCCGACTCCCTCGAGAAAGCCGTAGCCGAAGGTCAGTAAGGCCGTGCCCGCGAAAGACAGGGCAAGCGCCTCGTATTGCAGCTTTCTTTGCAACTCATCGAGGGTGCGGATGGTGAAGAGGACGGCACCGCAGATGAAGACGCCCGGGATCATCGGGCTGAGCGCAACCAGCGCCCGCAGGATCGGGCTGCTGACACCCTGCGCCAGGATGGAATTGGACAGGAACAGCGCGCCTACATAGGCGGCCAGACCCCCGGCGAGAAAGAGAAAAGCTCGCATTGCGACCTCCACTGTGTAAAGTTACCTTTACACTAGCGGAGCCAGCCGAGAGTGTAAAGCACCCTTTACACCAGCAAGATCCTCGCCTGCTCACGCCGGCACGGCAACCGTCTGGCCATCGTCGCGGCGCAGTACTTCCATCTTCACCGAATAGACCTCTTCCAACCGCGCGGCCTGCATCAGGTCGGAGGACGGCCCTTCGAGCGCCACCTGCCCCTGCTTGAGCGCCACGATATGGTCGCAGAATTGCGCGGCCATGTTCACCTCGTGCAGCACCACCATCACGCTGCGCCCCTCTTCGCGGCACATCCGGCGCACCAGCCGCATGACCTCGACGGCATGGGCGATGTCGAGCGCCGAGATCGGCTCGTCCAGCAGCAAGGTGGAAGCCTGCTGCGCCACCATCATCGCCAGCCAGACACGCTGCCGCTCGCCGCCCGAGAGCGTATCCACCAGACGGTCGGCAAAGCGGGCAACGCCGCATTCTTCCATCGCGCGGGCCACGGTTGCCTCGTCTTCCGGCCCGAACCGGCCAAGCGCCCCGTGCCAGGGGTAGCGCCCCAGCGCCACCAGCTCGCGCACCACCATGCCCTCGGCGGGCGGCGTGGTTTGCGGCAGAAAGGCAAGGCGGCGGGCATAGTCGCGGGCGTTCCACTCGGCGAGCGCCCTGCCCTCGAAGGCAACGCGCCCCCCCGCCTCAATCTGACGCGCCAGCACCTTCAGCAGGGTCGACTTGCCGGAGCCATTGTGCCCGATCAGCCCGGTCACCTTGCCCTGCGGCACCGCGAGGCTGATGCCTTCCAGCAGCCGCCTGCCCGGCACGTCGACGGTGAGGTCTTGAATGTCGAAGAGGGTCATTTGCCTGTTCTCATCATCAGCCAAAGCAGCCACGGCGCCCCGATGAGCGAGGCGAAGAGGCCGAGAGGGAGTTCATAGGGAAAGCCGGCCATGCGGGCGCCAAAATCGGCCAGCAACATCAGCAGCGCGCCGATCAGCGCGGCCCCGGTTACGTGATGCACAGGCCGTGCCAGCCCCGCGCGGCGGGCCATATGCGGCGCCATCAGCCCGACAAAGCTGAGCGGGCCGACCAGCACGGTGGCGGCCCCGGTCGCCAGCCCGGCCAGCAGGATGAGCAGGAGCCGGGCCCGGCGCAGCGGCAGGCTGAGGCCGCCGGCAACGCCCGCCCCCAGCGGCAGGATGGTCAGCCAGCGCGCGGTGGTGAGCGCGGCGCCCCAGAGCAGCAGCGCAAGGGCGGCCAGCGCGAGCGCGCCGGGCATCAGCACCGCCGAGGAGGAGCCGCTGAGCCAGGCCAGCACCGTCCACGAGCGCGCATCGCCCGACGCCATCATCGCCGAGAGCACCGCCGATGCCAGCGCCGACACCGCGATGCCCGCCAGCAGAATACGCTCGGCGGGCATGTCGCGCCGCATCACATAGGCCGCCACCAGCGCCAGGGCGATCACCCCGCCGGTCATGGTGCCTGCATATAGCATCGGCCCGGTGGCGGCGGTGCCGAGGTAGACCACGGCGGCAAAGCCAAGCGCGGCCCCTCCCGATACCCCCAGCACCTCGGGCGAGGCCAGCGCGTTGCCGGTGAGCCGTTGCAGCAGCGCCCCCGCCGTTGCCAGCGCCGCCCCTGCCGAGGCGGCAGCGATCAGGCGCGGCAGGCGCATGGGGAGGAAATCGGAGAAGCTCTCGGCGTCGAGGATGGCCCAGCCGCCGGGCACCCGCCCGATCCAGACCAGCACGAGCGCCGCGGCGATCAGGGCCGCCAGCAGGCCGAGCAACAAGGGCATGGGGCGGGCAAGGCGCGGCGCGGAACCCTCGGCGGCCTCCCGGCCCGGCGGGGTGGAGCCGCGCAGCCGGGGCAACAGCCAGATCAGCAGCGGCCCGCCGATCAGCCCGGTCAGTGCGCCGGTAGGGAACATCTCGCCGCTGGCGCCTGCAACTGCCAGCACCACGCCGTCGCAGAGCGACAGGATCAGCGCGCCGATCACCGGCGAAAGCACAAGCCGCTGAGGAATGGTGCGCGCGCCAAGGCTGCGGGCCAACGCCGGCCCGGCGAGGCCGACAAAGCCGATCAGCCCCAGCTCGGCAGAGACCGCCGCCGCCAGCCCCACGGCCACCGCGATGCCCGCCAAACGCACCGCCGCCACGTTGAGCCCCAGCCCCGAGGCGCCCTCGACCCCGAGCGAGAGCACCCGGAGCGGGCGCGCGAGCAGCGCGGCGGCAAGGCTCCCGAGGGCAAGTACAGCGGCGAGTGAGAGCACACCCGTCCAGTCTTGCTGCACCAGCGAGCCGCCGTTCCAGATCACCAGCGAGAGCAGGTATTGCCCCTGCGAGAGGGTCACGGCGGTGGCGACGGCGCTGGCCGTCAGCCCCACCAGCATGCCCACGATCACCATCGTCACCGGTGCAAAGCCGCGCCGGGCGCCCACCGCCAGCACCAGCGCCGCCGCCAGCGCTGCCCCCGCCACGGCCACCGGCCAGCGGCCCTCCACCAGCAGGCCCGGGGCGAAGATGGTGGCCAGCACCAGCGCAAGCTGCGCGCCCGATGAAATGCCCAGCGTCGTCGGGTCGGCCGCCGGGTTGCGCAACACGGTTTGCAGCAGCGCGCCTGAAAGCCCCAGCGCCGCGCCCGCGACGAGGGCGATCACCCCGCGCGGCATCATCCCGAAGGCCAGCAGGATCTGATCGAGGTTCATCTCCCCGGCGCGGAACGGCAGGCGCGGCCACGCACCCACCGGCAACATGCCCGTCGCCGCCCACGCCCAGAGCGCCAAGGCCAGCAGCCCCGCGCCCGCCAGACCGATCTGCGCCGCGCGGCTCACAGCTGCACCTCGGGCGGGCGGGTGAGCGCCGCCTCCAGCAGCCGTGCAAACCTCAGGGCCGAGGGCAAGCCGCCAAAGGCATTGACCTCGGGCACCTGATACACCCGCCCTTCGGCCACCGCAGGAAGGGCCTGCCAGAGCTTTGCCCGCGCCAAGCTACGCCGTGCCTGCACCGGCACATTGCCCACGATCACCACCCGCGCCTCGGGCATGGTGGCCAATTGCTCGATCGGCACCGGCGCCAGAAAGCTGAAGCGCGTCTGCCCCTCCCAAGCGTTCGCCAGTCCGAGGCGCGCGGCGACCGAGCCAAAGAGGCTGTCGAACCCGAAGGCGCGCAGGTGGCGCGCATCGCCGATGTTGATGAGGCAGAGCGGCCGGTCGGAAAACGGGGCAACGGCGGTGGCGATCCGTGAGAGCTCCTCCTCGGCCGCAGCCTCGGCGCGTGTCGCCGCCGACGGGTCATCTATGGCCCCGGCCAGATCATGCAGGGCGGCCATGACCTTGGGCAACGGCGGCTCGCCACGGGTGTAGAACGGCAGGTTGAGCACCGGCGCCAGTTGGCTGAGCCGCGCCTCGTAGCGGGTGTAATAGGGCGAGTTCAGGATCAGGTCGGGCCGGACCAGTTGCAGCAGTTCGAAATTCGGTGCCCCGCGCAAACCGAGGTCCACCACCTCCTCCGGCACCGGAGGCTCGGGCGAATCCACCCGAAAGCGGATCAGCTCGCAGGCGGCCACCGGCATGTGACCAAGGGCGATTGCCGTCTCCAGCATCGCCCAGTCGATGGCCGCAAGGCGCGGCCCGACCGGCGCGGCCCGCACAGATGAAACCGCCGCCAGCGCAAGGCCGGCGACGATAAAGCTGCGTCGCGTGGGGGCGCCGCCCCCTACCACTTGTAGCTGACTTTGGCCGAGATCGTCCGGCCCTCGCCATAGTAGCACCCAAAGGAGCCGCAGTTGGAGAGATAGACCTCGTCGGTGAGGTTCTCGATGTTCAGCGAGGCTTCCATGTTGTCGCGGCTGTAGCCCACCGCCACGTCGACCAGGGTCACCGGGTCCATCGTGAAGTTGTTGGCCAGATCGCCCTTGCGCTCGCCGATGTAACGCAGCCCGCCGCCGACGCGGACACCATTGGCGAAGTCCTTGTCGAGCCAGAGGCTGGCCAAGTGGCGCGGCGCGTTGGGCATCTCGTTGCCGTCATTCGCCCCGCTCGGGTCAAGCTGCTCGGTCTCGTTGTAGGCGTAGCTGGCACGCAGGTTCATGCCATTGGCCAGCTCGCCCACCGCGCCCAGCTCGATGCCGAAGGATTTGACCTCGCCCACTTGCCGCCGGCCTTGGGCACCGCCGAGGTTGATGGTCAGGTTCTCCTGCTGCAGATCGTAGATCGCGGCGGTGAAGAGCGCGTTGTACCCCTCGGGCTGGTACTTGACGCCAAGCTCCCATTGCTTGCCGGTGGTCGGCTTCAGCTGGTTGCCATCGCCATCGACGCCGATCTCCGGATCGAAAGAGGTGGAGTAGTTTGCATAAACCAGCGTGCCCGGCGCAATCTCGTAGCCCAGCCCGGCACGGCCCGAAAGCGCCTCGTCTTCCTGATCGATCACGCCAGGCCCGGCGAAGTTGGTATAGGTGGTGCCTTCCTGCTTCGACCAGTCGTAACGCAGCGCCAGAGAGCCGCGCCACGGGCCGGCGATGATCTCATCCTGCGCATAGAGGCCTACTTGGGTCTGGGTCACCTCGGGCGTGCTTGTGTACCAAGCCGCACCGTTCGGAACGCCGCCATAGACAGGATCCTGCCAGTTCAGGTTGGTCCCGTAGTAGAATTCGGTGGTCGTCTCTGCATCGTACTTGCGCAGGTCGAGACCGAAGAGCAGCTTGTGGGTCACGTTGCCAGTCACGACTTCGCCCGCAAACCGCGAGTCGAGGCTCAGGCCGGTGGTGTTCTCAAGCTGGTAGTTCGCGCCCCGGGTGATCTCGGTGTCGCCATTGGCGGTGCCGCTCACGTAGTGGCCGTAGTACTCCCAATCGAATTTCTCGTAGCGGAAACCCTGGGAGAAGGTCCAGCCGTTGTCGAGCTCGTGGCTCAGCTCGTACCCGAGGTTGAAGATCTTGCGGTCGTGGTCGTCCCAGTCTTCCTCGCCGGTGTAGAGCTCGCGGAGATACTCGTCGTTCCCCTGCCCTGTCAGCGCGAAGGGAACACCCGGAGGCGAAACCGGCGCGTCTTCGGTATAGGAGGCGATGAAGTCCACGGTGGTGCGGTCGGTCGGTGTCCAGCGGGCGGCGAGGCCGAGATAGCCGCGCTCGAGGCCGACCGCCTCGACCTGGCTCTTGTAGTCCTTGCCGATGCCGGTCAGCCGGAAGGCGAGCGTATCGCTCACAGCCCGGTTCCAGTCGAAGAAGAGCTGGCCCGACCCGTTGTCATCCACCCCGGCCCCGATCTCGCCGAAGTCGAAGGCCTGCGCCCGCTTCTGCACCTGGTTGATGATGCCTGCAGGCGAGCCCGCGCCGTAGAGAGAAGAGTTGGGGCCGTTCAGCACCTCAACCTGCTGCAGCGCAAAGGTTTCATAGGCCGGGGCGCCCATGTAGCGCAGCTGGCGCAGCCCGTTCACGTATTGCGAGCCGCGCGCCTCGAAGCCGCGAATGGTCGGGCTGTCGAAGCGCGGATCGACACCGTAGGGATCGCCCAGAACGCCGGGGCTGTAGCGCAGGGCCTGCCCGAGGGTCTCGGCCCCCTGATCCTCGATCTGCTGCGCGGTGACGACCGAGACGGACTGCGGCGTTTCACCAACCGGCGTGTCGGATTTGGTGGCAGACTGGTTGTAACTGGCGACGTAGCCATCGGCCTGCGTGGTCTCGTCGGTGGTGGCCGTGATGACGATCGCCTCGAGGTCGATCACGTCTTGAGCGGCAAGAGCGGCAGGAAGAAGGGCAATCACGCTCGCGCCGGTGAGCAGGATTGAACGACGTTTCGTTTGCATGGGGGACCTCGCGGGCGTTGGGCATTTGCTCACTGGCTTGAGCATATGCCCTCGCTCGCTATGGCGCTGGATACTCCCTTCCGCGGCAGAGTCCAGAGACCGGACAAGTCAGGTAATCCACAGTAAAACGCTGTGGCTTGTGTGCAACGGGCACGGGTCAGCGGCCGGTGGGCAGTAAGTCTGCGCACCGGCGGCCAGCTCCCCTCGGAGGCATCAGTCCGGCGCCTCAACGAGGATCTTCACGTGGGACTTCTCCGCGACCAGTGCGTCGAAGCCTTCGGCAACGATGTCCTCCAGCGCAATCCGCTTCGTGACCAGTTGGTCGGCGTTGAAGTAGCCCTGGGTCATGAGGGCCATCACCGCTGGATAGACGTTGCGGTAGGCGATGGTGCCCTGCAGCTGGCGTTCCTTCAGAACGACGGTGTTGGGCTGGAAGGAGGCTTCCTGCTCCCAGATCGAAACGACCAGAACCTGCCCCTCGTGGCGGGTGGCTTCGATGCATTGAGGCAGGACCTGGGGCACACCGGTCACCTCGAAGGCAACGTGAACACCGCTGGTGGCGTCGCGGATTTGGGCCACAGCGTCAGTCGCCGTAGGATCGATCACCGAGGTTGCGCCTAGCTCCAGCGCCTTCTGCCGCCGGACTTCCGAAGGCTCGACAACGTGGATCTCGGAGGCACCGGCCACGCGCAGTGACTCCACCACCAATAGCCCGATCGGACCGGCGCCAAAGACGGCGGCCTTGTCACCGGCCTTGATCCGCGACAGGCGCACGGCGTGCAGGGCGACAGCCGCAGGCTCCACGAGCGCGCCCTGTTCCATCGACAGCCCATCAGGCATCTTGTGAACCATGCGCGCGGGCACGACGCTGTGAGCGGCAAAGCCGCCATGGCCGCCGGACAGGCCGACGAAACCGAGGCTGTCGCACAGGTTGTACTTGCCTTCGAGGCAGGCCGGGCAGGCCCCGCAGGCGAAGATGGGCTCGATCGCGACACGGTCGCCAACCGAAAGGCCGGTGACACCTTCGCCGAGTTCGGCGACCGTGCCACAATACTCATGGCCCATGGTGATCGGCGCCTTGTCGTGGCTCAGGGGGTGGTCTTCGTCCACAGGCACGAAGATCGGCCCGGCGAGATATTCGTGCAGGTCGCTGCCACAGATCCCGGTCCACGCCACCTTGACCTTCACCTCGCCCTTGCCCGGCTTCGGCTCCGGAACGTCTTCAACGCGAATATCCTTCACGCCATGCCAACGTGCTGCTTTCATGTCTTTTCTCCGATGTCAGAATGGATGCGCCCGGCAGGAGGACATACCGGGCGCGCAGCGTGCCAGTGACGGCGCGCCGATTTAGGCATCACGACAGGTGATGAACCTCCTGCAGGCCGTAGACCGGGGTCTCGAGCCCCTCCATGCGGGCCTTCAGTTGCAACGCGAGATACAGCGAATAATGCCGCGACTGGTGCAGGTTGCCGCCGTGGAACCAGAGGTTTTGCTGCTGGGTCGGCTTCCACATGTTGCGCTGCTCGCCCTCCCAGGGGCCGGGGTCCTTGGTGGTGTCGGAGCCGAGGCCCCAGACCTTGCCGACCTTGTCGGCCACCTCCTGGCTGATGAGATCGGCGGCCCAGCCGTTCATGCTGCCGTAGCCGGTGGCCATGACCACAAGATCGGCATCGAGGTGTGTGCCATCGGCCAGCACCACGCCTGTTTCGTCGAACCGCTCGACCTGCCCTTTCACCAGCTTCACCTCGCCGTCGATGATCAGCTGGCTGGCGCCCACGTCGATGTAATAGCCCGAGCCGCGGCGCAGGTACTTCATGAACAGGCCCGAGCCGTCATCGCCCCAGTCGAGGTCGAAGCCAGCCTTTTCGAGCCCGGCGTAGAACTCCGCGTCGCGCTCCCTCATCTGGTCGTAGAGCGGGATCTGGAACTCGTGCATGATCCGGTAGGGCAGCGAGGCAAAGACCATGTCGGCCTTCTCCGTCGTCATCCCTCCGGCCACCGCCTCCTCGGAGTAAAGCGCACCGAGGCCGATATCCATCAGCGTGTCGGAGCGCACGATGTGGGTCGAGCTACGCTGCACCATGGTCACATCGGCATCCGCCTCCCAAAGCGCGGCGCAGATGTCATGCGCCGAGTTGTTTGAGCCGACGACCACCACCTTCTTTCCGGTCCACGCATCCGGCCCCTCGTGCTGCGAAGAGTGCTGGATCGTGCCCTTGAAGCTCTCCATGCCCGGGAAGGACGGGATATTGGCCTTGCCCGACATGCCGGTAGCCAGCACCAGCTGCGTCGGGCGCAGCACAACCTCCTCGCCGTCCCGATTGACCTTCACCTCCCATGTGCCGCTGGCCTCGTCGAAGCTCGCCTTCTGCACCTCGGACCGGGTCCAGTAGTTGATCTCCATGACCTTGGTGTACATCTCGAGCCAGTCGCCGACCTTGTCCTTTGGCGTGAAGACCGGCCAGTTGTCGGGGAACTTGATGTAGGGCAGATGGTCGTACCAGATCGGGTCGTGCAGGCAGAGCGACTTGTACCGCGAGCGCCACTGGTCGCCGGGCCGGTCGTGCTTGTCGAGCACGATGGTCGGCACGCCGAGCTGCCGGAGCCGTGCGCCAAGCGCGATGCCCCCCTGCCCGCCGCCGATGATGACGGTGTAGGGCTGATCGGTATAGCCAAGCTCGGCCGCTTCGGCCTCGCGATTTTCCTTCCAAGACTTGCGGTTCTTCGCGGCACCGTGTTCGGCCCCCATCGGGCGGCGCGTACCACGGTTTTCCTCGAAGCCCTTCAGCTCCTGCATCGCGGTGAGCAGCGTCCAGATGCGGCCGTCCTTGAGGCGCATCAGCCCCCAGCCGCGGCCTGCGGCGGTTTCGAAGGTGATCCAGGCGGTGATGACGCCGCCATCCTCGCCGGGCAACTCGCCCTCCTGGATGGCGAAGCCGCCCGGCTTTGTGTGCTTGAGTTGCGCCGCGAGCATGTCCTGCACTTCGGCAGGCCCTTCCACGGTCTTCAGGTTCCAGGTGACGGCGATCAGGTCGCGCCAATAGCTGTCGGTCGCAAAAAGAGCGCTGGCGGCCTGCGCGTCCCCCTCCTCCAGGGCGGCGTTCAGGCTGTCGAGCATGTCCTGCACCTCGGCGGTGACGGTCGAGTCGAGCATTGCGTATCCTCCTCATAGGCAATGTGATGAGGAGAGTGTGACGAGCGTGCATACCGCCCGACCACGACAATCTGGCGATTTTCACTGTCTTTGAGCTTGCGGCAGTGCAGCATGTTGCAAACGCAACGCCGTGCAACGGCTCAGCCGGGCGCGCGCAACCCTTCCTTGCGGACGCGGCGCAGAACCGTCGAGCGGTTCACCCCCAGCCTGCGGGCGGCGCGGGCCATGTTCCAGTTGCAGGCGTCGAGCACGGCCTCGAGGTCCGGCTCCGCCTCAGTTGGTTGAGGTGGCGGGGGCAGATCCGGCAGGTCGATGACGTTGCCTTCTGCCATCGCGCAGGCCACGTCGAGCACATTGCCCAGCTCGCGCAGGTTGCCGGGCCAGTCACGGGCCATCAGCTCGGCGCGGGCCGAAGGCGTAAGCCGCCACTCGCCGCCGCAGCGCCGCCGCAGCAGCCGCTCGATCAGCCAGCCCAGATCCTGCCGCTCGCGCAGCGGCGGCAGTTCGCACACCGCCCCGGCGAGCCGGTGATAGAGCGCTGGAGGCAGAGACTCGTGAGACATCAGATCACTGGGCGTCAGGCCGCTCGTGCTGATCGGGCGCAGCTCGGGGTGCGCATCGAGAAGCCGGGGCAAGGCGCGGGCGGCACTTGCGGAAAGATCCTCGATCCGTCGAAGCAGCAGCGTCGCTTTGCCGGGCTGCGAAGCGATCAGCCGGGCTAACTCGCCCGCCTCCAGCCCGGCACACTCCACTGTCAGAAAGCCACCGCGGCCGGAGGCCATGTGCAGCGCACGGGCGAGCTTGGTCTTGCCGCTACCACTCTCACCGCTGACCACGAGCGGCACGGATGTGGCCGCCAGCCGCTCCGCCCGAGACAGGAGCCGCTCCATAACGGGATCGCTGCCCGCGAGCCCGGTCACGACCCCTATGCCGGCGCGCGTGATTACCGCCCCCTGAGGGCGGCGCGGGGCCTGCGGTGCAATCGCGTGACCGAAGACCGCACCGCCATCGCCCAGAGCGACCACGCGGTCCTCCGTCGGACGGTCACGCATGAGGTCGGGCAGATCATCGACGCTGATCCCCAGCAGACTGTCGATCCGCTCTCCGATCAGGCTGCCCTCGCGCGAGAGCATTCGCGTGGCCGCATGGGTCGCACCGATCACCCGGCCCGATCCGTCGAGGGCCAACGCGCCTTCCGGGTCCACGTCAAGAAACTCCGGACTGGACGAAAACCGCAGCACCCATTCGCGGCGGCTCGCCGCCATCAAGTTGGCCATTTCGACCCGCCGCGCGGCCGCGGTCACGAGCGACATGGCGAGGTTCTGGCTGCTCTTCGGCGAGGGTGACCGTAGCAGCGAGATGTCGAGCACCGCCGCCATCTGACCAAGGCTGTCGTAGATCGGCGCGGAGGTGCAGGACAGCGCGGTATGCGCGTTGCCGAAGTGATCATCCTGATGAACCGTGACCGGCTCGCCCGTTACGATGCAGGCACCCACGCCGCAGGTTCCGGCAAGATCCTCGGACCAGTTCGACCCCAGATAAAGGCCGGCCCCGCGCAACTCATCGGCGAAGAGACTGTCGCCAAAGAAGTCGACGCAGACGCCTTTGGCATCGGTCAGCAGCAGGACGTAATTCTGCCCCGCGACCTGTCGGAAGAGGTTTTGCAGGCTGGCACGGGCCGCGCCGATCATCCACTCGGCCTGATCGCGATGGGTCCGAAGCTCGGCATCGGTTACGATATGCGCGGGCTCGGCGCGCGCGGGGTCCATGCCGTAAAGCTCGACGCAGCGCCGCCAGGACGCATCGACATAACTGTCACGCCCGGTGGCCCGGCCATCCAAAACCTGCGCGATTTCCTCCACGTGATGTCGTTCGAACATCGGAACATTCTCCTGATACCAAGTATACAGTCAAATGGTGCGCACCCGAGGGGCGACTTTGGTCTGAGGGTATGGGGGCGGTGTGGCCCTGAAGAAATGCGGGTTGTGTTGGGTGATGATGCCAGGGAGATGAATGCGGACCCTTGCTCGAGGTGTCAGGCAACACCGATGTCCGGTGACCTTACCCGCGTCTCAACGCCACCTTCGATGTTGAGGGGTGAATACTATTCATTGATCACGACACCCGCTCACATCAAGCTGTTCGGAAACGGCCGAAATTTCTGCAGAGCCGACTTTCGTACAGAGAGAGTTCCGCACGATGAACGTATGTTCTATTCGGCGACACTGCCCCTCATCTAGTAGAACGACTCGTCCGGGATCGGCGTGCTTTGGTAAAGAGCTTCCCGTCCCGAAGCGCGTGCGCTTTGAAAGGTGTGCGTCCAATTCTCCTGCAGGCCTAGCCATCGCTGCCTATCAAACTGAGTCAGTTTGATTTGGAATGAGATCGAGCGTTACCAGACTAGAAAAATTGGACGCCAATTTGGACACTCATCCATGCGCCAAAACGGCACGTTCCAAACTTCGTCAGTCACGGGATTTTCGGAAGCACTCGCACGAAGGCGCGCAGAAGCCATATCTCCCGGCGCCCGCACGTAGCCGTAACGGAGTTCCTTAGAGCGCGGAAAATAAAGATTTGTATGGTGCCCCCACACGGACTCGAACCGCGGACCCACTGATTACAAATCAGAGTGCAATATGATCGGTACCCCTTGGACTCTAGAATTTTTTACTTATTTATAGCATGTTATCCTTGCTGCCCCTTGACAACAGAAGACGCAAGGCGCACCTGATGCACAAGAATTGTCGTACACGAGACGTACACCATGCCCTCAATCAAGCTAACACAGACCGCCGTCAAGGAAATTGAGGCCGACCCGATGAAGCAGTTGCTCTTCCGGGACACCGAAGTCCGCGGGTTGGCCCTGAGGATCACCCCCAATGGCCACAAGGCTTTCGTATTTGGCTACTCGGTCAATGGTCGGGAACGCCGCATGCGGATCGGCGACGCAAGTACTTCCACCGTAGCTGAGGCCCGAGAGGCGGCGAAGAAACTTCGGCGTGAAGTGGAAAACGGCTCAGACCCCCAAGAGCAGAGGTTGGAGAAAGCGAATGCTCCTTCCATGAAGGAACTATGGGACGCCTTTCAAACCGACCACTTTCCGGACATCTCCGAAAAGTATCGGACGGAGCAGGTTTCCTACTGGGATCGGCATGTCCTTCCTGCCTTCGGCAAGCTTAAGGTGGCCGATCTTAAGCGTCAGGACGTCGTTGCTCTGCATAGGAAAATCGCGGAGGGAGCCCCAACCCTTGCGAACCGCGTCCTCGCATCGATCCGGAAAGCCCTCAGCTATGCGATCACTCGTGGCTGGATCCAGGACAACGCGGCATCAAAGATCAAGCAGAAGCGGGAGACCAAGCGGAAGCGCTACCTCTCACCCGAAGAGATGGAACGGGTGGCGAGCGCCTTGCACCGCATGCCGAACCGCAAGGCCGCCGCCGCGATCTCCCTACTCTTTCTGACGGGGGCCCGCCGGTCCGAGGTGCTCGGCGCCCGCTGGCGGGAGTTCGACATGCCCCGCGAAGGCAGCACTGCCGTGGCGCGCTGGAACAAGCCGGCCGACCGCACGAAGACCCGCACCGACATCAGCATCCCGCTGACGGCGGAGGCCGTCGAGGTCCTGCGCAACCTCAAGGCGGAACAGGATCCCCAATCCGAGTTCCTCTTTCCCACAAAGTCCGGCACTCCCATGCAGGACGTCAACGGCCCCTGGAAGTGGCTGCTGCAGGAGGCCGACCTGACGGATTTTCGCCTGCACGATCTCCGGCACAGCTACGCGTCGATCCTGATCAGCAACGGATTCGATCTGCCAGTTGTCGGTCATCTCCTCGGCCACTCCCAGCCGCAGACGACCGCCCGCTATGCGCACTTGATGGATGGAGCACAGCAGGCCGCCACCGCTGTCGTTGGCTCCGTCTGGAAGAACCTGGCTCCGCCCGCCGACACCGATGGCTGAGTCCGCCGCTATCCCGCAACAACGCCCTGCAACCCCTACGGAGCACCTCCGATGACCACCACCGGCCCCCGCACCAACACGCCCCAGCAATCCATCCAGAACATGCTGTTGCTCGTAGACGAGCTCTCGCGTCTGCTCGCCGTCGAGCTCGATTACCACTACGAAGACAAGGACGCCAAGTTCATCGGCAGCGGAGTCGAGTGCCTGATCGCCGCCAGCACCCTCCTGAAGGCCAACGGCCTCGCCCCCAGCGACGCATGTTCCCACTCCATCCGCCGCTTCTACCGCAAGACCACGGACAGGCTGTGCTGATCGAGCACGGCCCCGACGTAACGGCCACAAGTTCAAGGAGCACGACTATGGACCGCGAGAACATCATCCTCGTCGAAGTCAAAGCAACCTATGCCCTGACCCCGGACCAGGCACGGCACGCAGTACAAGTCGCGACGGCCCTTTACCCGAGGCTTTCTGAGCACGAGCGGTCAGTTCCAGGTGTCGACCGCGATGGCACTCCAGAATGGGACCATACGGATCTTCTGTGCGACTACCCTGAAGTTTGCCGGGACCTAGGCGTGGAGATGATGGAGCAAGTCGCAAGGAAACTGGATGCTGAGGAGGCCCAGAAGTTTCTCAGTAGGTGGCCGAACACAGCGTTTGATGCTTCACTCTGATTGCTTGGTGGTCGGGACAACTTAGTGTAATGACAACGTAGCCTCTTGTGACGCTTGCGGCCCAAAGCTGCCAGTGAGCAATCTCCCAGTGGACGACCGCTTCGCGCCCTAAATGCCGCCGTTCGATGTATGAGAAAGCGCCCCCGAAAGCGGCCGTTCGCTTCGTCTGAAACCTCGCAAAGCCCACTGGGTTGGCTAGATCTCCCGCGATAGCGGGGGTCGGCTCACCGTCAGCGAAGCAGGTCGGGGAGTTCGTAGAGCAGTTTCAACGCGTCCAACCAACCGACATCGGAGAACAGGCGCAGGATCTCGACGAGTGCGGAGCGGCGCGTGTCATCCTCGAAGATCGAGCGGTGATCAGCGATGTAGCGTGTGATCATCCGCACAATGACCGGTGCGGCAAGGTTTTCATGGTGATAGCCTTCGCGCGCGGCCGGTCCGGTCAGCAGCGCGTGCAGCGCGTCGAACACGCCGGCCGGATCACCCGGGATCAGAAATTCATAGAGTTCGACAAGGTGATGATGCGTCGAAGGTTCGTGCGAGGCGGCAAGCAGCGCCAGCATCGGGCGGTAATCGTCGAGGAACCGGCGCATGGTCTCCGTAGACGTGAGTCCGGTCGCCGCTTCGCGATTGTCGGCATGTGCGCCCGAGCCGAAATAGAGCTGATTCATCAAGTGACCAATGATCGACTCCGCAGCCTTATAGGTGGCGATGGCGGCATCACGCGCGTCGCCGTCGACCTCGTCTTTCGTGACGGCGGCATGGCTGGCCACCGCTGCCGTCGAACAGGCCTCAACAATGATCATTGCCGCCCGCTGCGAACGATCGGAGAGTCGGGCGTCGCGCTCCTCGCCACTTGCATAGCGGGTGAAGAACGCGCCGCGAAGCATCGACAGGAACGCGGTGAAATACTCGCAATGCGCCGCCGGATCATCAGCCCAGCTCGTCAACCACTCAAGGGCGACTGGCTCTTCCTGCCAGCACCAGAGCTGCGCAGTGAGGCCGCCAAGTTGCTCGGCAACCTCGTCGCGACCTGGCTTGTCGTCACGCTCGACTGCCTCGCGGCGGGCACGCACGATTTCGATGATCTCTTTGCACTTCTCGACGTCGTGCCAAGTGAAGCGCGGAATGACATGGTGCAGGAAAGAACTCAGCACTCCAGTGTGGGGCTCGTCGCGGGCGACCTGCTCGGCAAGTTCCCACATATTATCGATCGCAATGCGGCTCAGCACCTGCAGGCTCTGCGCCGCCTGCAAGCGGACCTGCGGCACTGGATCGGCGAGGATCGCATCAAAAATCTCGACGATCTCTCCATAGGTTTCGCCGAAGCGGTCGGCGAGCGAGACATAGGCGCCGGCCGCATAGACGCGGACCTCCCAATTGCCCCAGCTTAGGCTGGAATCCCCGCCGTCATTTTCCTCCGCTTCCGGGAAGCGGCTCGCCCAGAGCCGGCGCAGCACCGTAAGCAATTCCTCGATTGGCGGCATGGCATCGACACCGGACTCATAGGCCTTCGCGCCAGCGATCCGCTCCACAGCATTGCTGATATGGCCCCAGACCGGCTGCTCGACCTTAGCGTTCAGCGCGTCGGCGTTGGCATCCCAAAATGCGATCGTGGCTTGAACCTCGGCCCACAGATCCGCAAGCGTCGCCGCATCGTTTGCCAATGGCGTTGCCTGCACCTTTTCGTAGAGTGCCTCGGTACGTGACAACATCTGTGCATCGATGCCATCGTCGACGTCCACAGCCTCGCTGGAGAGTTGGTCGCGAGTGACGCCGCGGTCCGAGCCCCGACACACAGTCATCAAGCGGGTCGGCGGATTGCCCAAGAGTTCGTCCGCCGCGACCAGCTCATCACGAAGCGCGCGCATCGGGTCACTCGCGATGGCATCCGCATCGATCAGCGACAGAAGCCGGCTGAGTGTGCGCCGCCACCAGGATTGATCCGCCTCGTCGGTAAAAAGATCGGGCCGCAACGCCTCGACTTCGAACGCCTCGCGCTCTTCTATCGAACGAGAGGGATAAACAGTAGCCAGGAACCGCACCGCGTCACGAACAATGTCTGCATGCACCAGGATCGTGACGTTGCTGGCGAACGGCCAGAGCAAGTCGCCGACCTCACCGACGCGCTCGGCGCCGACGCCTAGAATTCGCGTCCATACGGCCGGCCCGGCATATTCGCTCGCGGCTGCCACGACCGTCGCGGCGAACGCTTCGGGCGAGCAGGCACGCAGATGCGTAACCAACTGCGCGAGGACATCGTCATCCTGCGTGCCGTGGCGCGCCTCGCTATCGTCCCACGCCTTGAACGTGTAATCGCGACCCAGCAGATCGAATGGCGCTCGCTCCACAATCGCCACCCGCTTGCGATCATCGCCGAGCGGCATCGCACGTTCGGTCTCGCCAAGCGCCGCTTCGACGATCGCGCGCGTGCCGAGCGGCACCGACAGTTCGAGCAGCCGCGTCACGCACCGACCAAGATTATAGCGGCAATGGCGGTAGTCCTGACTGCGGCTTGACGAGAGCGGCATGATCCGGCTCGCCTGCCCGCCGAAATGAGAGGTACTGCTGTCGGTGATGTCGCGCGAATATAGGACGCGGTAGATTTCGATCGTGAAGTCGGGATCGACCCGCGCGATCGGCATGATCTGCTCGGAGAGCCAGGTGGCTTCCCGATCAGCATGTGCCGAAAAATGCGGGTCGCGAAGCATGCGGTCGAGCAGCGTGCGCGATGCGGCGGGATCGGACGCGAAGCTCTTGCTGACGAAACGGATTGAGTTGGTCGCGGTCTGCTGCATTGGCGGATCGGCAGCCCAGGCAAAGGCAAGCAGCGCCCGCGCCGCGCGGCCGAAGACATCGAGCAGCTCGGCCTCGGCGATATCGCCCTTGTCAAACATCGTGTGGAGCAGGAAGCGCGTCGCGTCGGAGAGGTCACGCGATCCCGTCGCAATCGCGGCATCAGCTACTTGCGCCCAGGCAATCGCCTCGCTCGCTACGATGGTGCCAGACGTATCGACCGCAAGCCCGACAAAGCGGGCCAGCCGCGAAAGCATCGTCGCCAGCGCTTCGTCATTCGGGCGAGTCAAAATCAACGCGACCAAACCAGCGACATCGGACGGCGCCGCCACGCGCTCGATCGCGGTGCGGAGAGCGACATTGGCCAGCACCGGATCGACAGCCGCATCGGCATAGATTTCTGCGACCAAGCGCCAGACCAGCGCCTTACCGTCGGCGTCGTGGCGCCACAGCCGCTCGATAGCGAAGCGCAGTGCTGGCGCCAGCATCAGCGCGATCGAGCTGTCGCCGCCCAACTGTCCTATCAGCCGGGTTGGATCATCCCATTCAAGAAAGAAGCGGCCGGCGACGTGATCGAACAGCACATGATGGGCAAAGCTCACGAGATCGCCGGAGCCAATGAGGACGCCAGTCTGGATCACCATGTCGAGCTGGCCGTGCCCGACAACGACCTTGCGCACCGCAAGCCTGCGCCGAGAAACCATTGCGCCGACGGTCGCTGCCGCGGCCTCATGCAATGCGGTGCCCATAAGTCGGCCATCCTCATAGGCATCAATCAAATCGGACTGAGTGGCGACCGTGCGGATGCTGTCGGGCTTGGCGCCATCGGCCAGCAGTTGCGCAGCGAGCGAGAGGTTGAAGACGTTGCGCAGCAGGTCGTGTAGCTTCTCAGGCGCGGCGGCGAGCAAGGTGCCGAGATCGGCCGCAGCGGCGCCCGCGGCATCGAGATCCTCCTTTGCCAGTCGCGGCACCTGAAAATGCCGGACGTTGGCCAGACCCGGCTCCGCAAAGGCCGGGTCGGGTGGCGATCCCGGCATCGCGTCGCGAAACCGGCGCCCATTGCGCAGGTCGAAACTGCGGATCGACGCGATGATGGTCCAGTCCGTTGCCGAAGCGCCAAGCGTCTCGATCAGCTGCGCGAACACACCTTCGGCCGGACCACCTCGCGCGGCGTCGAGCGCATCGATGATCAATAGCTTGGCGCCCGAACCCGGCGCCGCGCTCAGCACCTCGACCAGCGGGTGCTCCAACCCCAGTTCGGACTGAAGATTTGCCGCGATGCCGACACCGGGAAAGCGGTCGACCGAAAGGAACACAACCGTATCGCCGGCCGCGCGTCTCGTTTCGGCTAGCATCACCAGCGCACCGGTCTTGCCGGCCCCTGGTTCGCCAATGACAATCAGCGAGCCGGAATCGACCGCTGCGCGAAGCGGGCCGTCGCTGGCACGGGCAATAGGGATGCCGCCCGCGATCGGCAGGCGGGTGTGCCCGGCGAGGCGCGCAAGCTCGGCGCCGGTCGCTGCCGACAATCGGCCAAGATCGGCGGTATAGTCAGCCGCGCCCACATCCTTGTGGCCGAGCCGGCGAAGCTCGCGCAGCAATCCGGCACGATCCGCAGGCGCGCCGTTGCCAATCATGCTACGGATAATGCCCTTCAGATCGCGCAGCGGCGCGTCGCCGGACGCTTGCGAGCCGTAGAGCCTCCCACCGATCAGCCTCGACACCTCGCGCCAATTCTCCTCACACTCGTTCATCGAGAAGCGAGCTATTCGGAACAAACGCGCCATCATCACGAGATCATCGTCGGTCGGTGGCGTCGCAGACATCGAAGCCCACGCGATCCGGGCGTGCCTCTCGAACAGATCGAGCGCGTCGCGCTCCGCCAACGACCGCCCGGCCTTGGTGGTGGCCCAGCTTCCGCCAAGGTCGAAAGCGCGACAACCGCGTTCCAGCACGTCGAGCGTGCGCGGCGCATCTGCTGCGACCGCCAGCACGGCGCGTGCCTTCGCCGGATCGATCGCGACGCCGGCATCGCGCGCGTCGATCATCAGCAGCGCGAGCTGGCTGATGGTTTTGCCGAGCGGGCTCTTGGGACTTTTCGCAAGGCCCGCGCTGGTCTTGCTCTGCAGGTCGATGCGGCTGGCGTCGTCCTGTTCCAGGCGGATGTCGTCGAGCCCATCGCCGGTTTCGAGCTGGATCGAGACCGGCAATGCGGTGTTGGCAAGGCCGAAACGCCCACCGACCGGCATCCGCGCTAGCAGATGGGCAGCAAGCCAAGTACCGACCTCTGCTTGGAAGTCCATTCCGGCTTCGGTTGCCCGCCCACCCGCGTTCATTCTAGATGTCGGTGCGGTTTCGCTAGCCAATTGCGCGCGCCCCTTCAAGATATAGTGTTACCCAAGATATTGTCGGAACTGGCCAAATCTGCAACGGGGCTATCTGCGGAAGATCAAAGCTGCCGCCCTCGAGCGCCAGTAGATGCCAGCCCGAAACCGGCCGTGCCCGCCGAAAATGCGCAGATGTCCGCTTTCACGATACTCTGACCTGAAAGCGACCCGTCCACTCTCGGCCCCATTTCGGTCATTCGTTTGAAGTGCAGCGAAAGTCGGTTCTACGCCCTACACGACCAAGTCTGCTCCCGGCCCTTTGCAAACCTTCGCCAACACGGCCATCACTGCGGCCCGTCTCCCCAAAGCCGCCGTTCATGGCGCCAGGCCCGCAAAAATTCGGGCGAAGACGCCCCTGTTGCTCCGCCGCTTCCAGCGGTTGCAGAGCGCTTTTCGTCGGCCATAGACCGCAGGCGCACCGCACCACCTCAGGCCACTGCGATTGGTAAAGATAATCCCGCTCAACACGCGCCGAGCACCGACGCGAGGTTCACCACGTGACTTCGAGAAGAAGTGCTCAAGGCGCACCTTCTTCACATTTGATAGCCAAAAAAGAGCCGACATGTTCACCACTCGGATATCCAACCGTGAAACCCGACCATGCGTCTAAATCAATTGGTCCAGCACCTACAACAAAACTCAATATCCTTTCATGCACTTCGCCTAACCCTTAAGCATTCCACCTCGCTTAAACCAGTCGGCCCCCAGTCTCGATTGGCCGCCATCGTAGTATTGGCCGTACGTTGGGAAACGATGAAAGCCATTATTGCGACCGAACCTTGGGGTCGATAGATTGAGTTGAATGTTTGACGTGCATTGGAACCGCGGAGTTCTGCCGAACGCAATTGATTTAGCTCTATCAACCAGAGTGAGCCAACGACGGCTAAATTCCAGAGCGCGCACACTTGCAGCGAAATTCCTGTCATGGTGTGGATCGCATTGGGGCAACCAAAGCGGTAAAGTAGCCCCAAACTCGAATTTTCTATCGCCTCAAGGATGTACTCCTTGACGATGTGTCTCTGCTTGCAGCGCATGAAGAGGGGCGATGCCGAGTTATCATCGTAGTCATCCACGCACTCTGCCAAGACCTCCAAAAGCCCCTGAGGCATAACCACGTTGCCGACAAGAGCCACTCCTGTTCTTAACCAGTTTTCCAGAAGTGCCTCAACGACATCAAAAAGGCCTGAAAACGAAAATGCTCCGTCTGCCCGTTCTTGAATTATGATGCCCCTGTTTAGGGTGGCCCAACTCGGCCATCCCATCTGACTTGATATACTTTGCACAATAAGGTCCGCTTCGGCGTCATGGAGCGGGGTTCTCCAAGGGTCAACCCATAGGTTCATGCAATGAATCCTTAGCTAGTGTCCTGCTAGACCCTAACCTTACCGTCTTTAGGGTTCATTAACTGGCCGGGCGGATTGCGAGACGTATGGTGGGATAGGTGAAGCGAGCGAGATTCCTTAGTTGGCACAAGGACCCTCGCGCAGCGGCTTGGCTAACTTTGGTCGGCGACTGCTAAGCGTTAGATTAACCTAAAATGCACTGTGCCGGTCGAGTGATAGCCTCCAATAGCGAACCGTGACGAGGTGGCGCTACAGTCACAAGTAGTGAACACTTGGCCACTGCAAGGGTAGATCAATCCCGTGCATTGTCACAACGTCTAATGCCTGCCAAGGCTGCAGGGCCTATCATCCCTTGCCAGTAACGCTACACACTCCGCTTGAGGCCGAAAATTGTCGAAGTTCGGGCTCGTTGCGAATGCTACGCACCCAGCAAGTTCACACCGACCTTTGTGATCTTGTCCTCATCGGGAACCTGCTGAACCCAGATGGGGTATTCCGTCCGGTCCACACAAAAGTCTCTTCCTCACTTATTGTTAACCTATTTATCACATCGTGAATTCGGCTCACTGCGATTGGCCCAATAAACTCATCAACTATGCGAACGTGCAGTTTGAACTCTTCGCCGGAACCCTGCCCCTTTGGCGCAGGGTTCCGGGAAACAATGAGCGCGGGATCATGGGTTGGAGGCGACCAAACGGCTTCTGATCGTTGTGCAACGCGCTTCGCTTGGTGCGAGGTCAGAGGTTTTAACCCAGGGTTCGTAACTTGGCTCACAAAACGGCCGTAATTATATGCGAACGGTTCTACCCTCCCCACGGATACATCGCCTAACGTGAGCTTTGCGATGGCCCGCCGGTAAGCATTTTTAAGCACGCAAAGGCGACGTCCACCAATCAGCAGTCGCATCTAGAAACACTCGAGCTTGGCATTGGGACGACGATCCTTCGCATAGACTCTGCCTGCGAAACGGTATACCCTCATCTCCTGTGGGAAGGTGCTCGAGTTTGATTGAGGACCAACATGGTATTTGAGATCTTTTGCGCACAAAAATGCCTGAAGTGCGGCGGCATTCTGACTGCCGAGCCCGAGCTCTTCAAGGATTTCTATCTTCGTTGCGATAGGTGCGGAGCCTTTTCAGGGCTTGTTTCAGATAGGCGTTACGTTTCAGAGCCACACGGGCTTTACCGAACTTCAGACTATCAGACGCTCCAGTGCGCCAATTGAGCTCAGCACGCGTTTGGGAGTGAACTCTACTTGGGTCTAGCGCACGGTGCTCGGGTTCTGCCGTTATCCGCAACCACATACAGGGCAGCTTGGCGCCGATAGTGAGCCATTTGGCGCCCTGTCGCTTGGTTCCTGACGCAAATTTGCGATTGCTTCACGAGCGACGTGAGGAGCTTTAATTCAGTGGTGCTTCATGCAAGCTTTAGGCGCGAAAGCCTTGGTAGGCGGCGAATGCCATGTCTGTCTGCTCGCCGAACTGACTATGATCGAGCATTACGCACTTGCCACGGGAATCGCACTCGTGCTCCTTCGAAGAACACTTACAGGCAAGCGTGTTTTGATCGCTGTCCGCAGCTGACTGGAGTTGGCCACCCTTAGTCCGCGAAAGAAATGGATGTCCACACTAATGCCTTATGCATGTTTGGCGTTGGACGTATGGTCGATTGCCCTCACGCTCAACAGCCGACATATCCATTCTTTGGTTCGCCCGATAGCAATCGTCTTCAAGATACGAGGTAGCGTGCCGGACAGCCGGAAGGCGCGTCCTGACAGATCTCACCGACCCTCCGCAGTTTGGCGAACTTCCGGTCTACCTTGGCTCCCGGTTTGATTAGAGTTGCGCAGGTTCTCCACGATCTCGCCCTCATCTCAGAAAACCAGCTCCTAGATCCAGTGCCACAGATCGTCCCACAGCGACTCTTGCTCATGGAGTTGCAGACACTTTGGAATGCAGGCTCGCGCACATCTCACAGATACCGCCAAGCCGCATCCAATCAAGACTTAGTTGGGGGCCAACATGGCGACGATCGATATCAACTTCACCATCAACACCGATGCTGCAACTGTCGATGCAGACCACTTCGGCGTGAACCTGCTCTACAGGGATGAAGAGTTTGCTGATGTAGACGGAGGCGTAATCGAAAGCCTTGAAGCTCTAGGAACAACCACTTTGCGCTGGCCTGGCGGCGGCATCACCGAGAGTGACTTCACAATGGATGCGTATGACATTGTGTTCATGGAGAAGTTCAGCGGGCACGCTGACCAGAACGGCGATGGCGTAACGGTCTTGAGCTTGTCGAACTTCCTAGCCACTGCAAGTCAGGTGGGGGGCGCGGCGTCAATCGTGATCCCGACCATCGACGGTTTTGGAGTCAGGGCCGGCGAAGCACTGCTGTCGGGGGTGTACGGGGAAAGGACCGTTAGCGAGGCCTACCTTGAGTTGGTCAGTGACTATGTCATGACAGTGCTTGAACTGGCCGACTCTCATGGAGTGCACATAAAAACGTTTGAGATCGGCAACGAGTTCTGGCTTGGCGGTCAGATGACCGCCGAGGAGTACGGGCGGCTCGCGGCAGAAACAGCGCAGGTTGTCGATGAAGCGATTTCTTCGTTCGAGCCAACCAACGGCAGTCAGGAAACCGGCATAATCGTACAATCGACGCACTGCGCCGGTAAGTTCTCGCCCAAGGTCGCGAGCAAGATTTGGGTGAACCCGAATGATCCAGATCAGCTCTCTTCCGTTGAAGTCCCTGGCTTCACTGAGATCGAAATTCCCGGGCAAGGGAATGCGCGAGTGCAACTAGAAGCGCTCATCGAACAACTGAATGCTTACGTGTCGCCGGAGGGAACAGGTGCCAGTGAGGTTATCACAGGCATCGTCGACCACTACTACGAAGACACCGGCTTGGAGGGGGTCGATAACGGTGACTATAGCCTCTACATGTTGAGCCTTTGGGAAGAGCTGCTTGATCGCCCGGTCGACCTTCCACAGCTTGAATTTCACATTACCGAGTGGAACGCACGGGCCAACGCTAGATTTGAGGACAACCGTGGGCTTGCTCAAGCGTCCATGATTGTGGAGCAATTCTACGAGATGATAGTCAACGGAGTGGATGCAGCGCAGATCTGGCCTCTCCGTCACGAATGGTCCGTCGAAGACACAGCCCTTACCGGTTACGACGTGGGGGGACTCCGCATTGCCGGCGAAGCATTCGCCATGATGAGCGAGTCATTGACCGGCACCAGTGCAATCGGAGATTTTGAAGCCTTCGGCGTTGATGTCCATGCGTTTGGCACTGTTGACCTAGATTGGGTGGTGCTCTTTGCGTCAGACCGAACCGGCGAAGGCGTGACTGATTTTGAGCTGGCTCTCGAAGATCTAAACTCGGGTGATCGATACTTCGTCGTTGCGACCTCGCTTGGTGTTAGCGAGGGCCAAGATCCTATGTCATCCCAATCGGATCCCGACATCGAGTACACAAACGGCTACACCTCTACCATCGAAGCGGTTCAGATCGACTTGGATGCTTGGGAACTCGCACGAGTCGAGATGGCGGTAGTTAACAACGAGAAGAATGTCATCCAAAGCTACGACGGCAACGATTACATCGCTGTGTACGGTGGCGATGACATTGTGTCGTCCGGTGCCGGTGATGACTACGTAACAGGTGGTGCAGGCAACGATATTCTCCACGGTGGCGAAGGTGAAGACACGCTGCTTGGAGGCAGTGACAACGATTTGATCGACGGGGAACTCGGCAACGACGTTTTGGACGGAGGCGTTGGCCACGACACTATCTGGGGCGGAGAGGGCAATGACGACATTACCGGCCACCACGGTCATGATTTGATCTTTGGTAACGACGGAGATGACGCGATTTCCGGGGGTGAAGGAAATGATCAGCTTCTCGGGGGTCTGGGTGCTGACCGAATTCACGGGGACGAAGGTAGTGACCACCTTGACGGTGGGTTCGACAACGACTTTGCCAACGGTGGCGCCGGCGACGATATCGTATTTGGTCGAATGGGCGACGACCAACTTCGAGGTGGAGAGGGTTCCGACATTATCGATGGAGGAGAAGGCAGCGATATTCTGATCGGTGGAGACTGGAACCCGGGCGATGACCACTGGGCTGGAGATAGCGCTGCAGATGTCTTTGTCTTTAACGATGTGGAAGACAGCCTCGCCGGAAGCGAACGAGACTTGATCCGAGACTTCGAAACCGGGATTGATCAGATCGATCTGAGCGGAATAGACGCAATTGCCGGGATAGCGGACAGTGAATTTGTGTTCGTCGGCAGCGATGCATTCTCCGGCGTTGCGGGCGAACTGCGTGTCGACTCTTTCAGTTGGGGCAGCATCGTGTCGGCTGACGTCGACGGTGATGGTGTGGCCGATATGCAGATCAAGCTCCAGGGGGCCGATTATGTCTCCGTCGATGACTTCATCTTGTAGCTCTTGAAGTGAGATGCGTAGTGGCCAGACAAGTAGGCTAGCTCCGCTGTACATGATGATGCCAAACTGGTGGCTCAAGTGGCTGCGGGCATGTCTTCCACTTGCCGCTATCGCCTGTTAACGAAATCTCAATAACCGAGAGAAAAGATAAGCCTCCGAAAGCATCAGGTCTTGTATCGCGTTTAAAGCGAGCACATCCATGGCGGAAACGCGAGAATTCACCCTAAGCCTTCACCTCCTGCACGATTTGGATCGTGCAGAGTGGCTAACAAATAAGTTTATTGTAACATCAACCAACCGGCGTTGGCAGACACTTTTTGAGCAGCCAATACCTTTGACCTCTGCATTCGCTCGTGAATTCGTCGATCATCTCGAACCAATTTTGCAGCGTCATCACGACCGAACTTTCGTTGAGACACTTGATGACATCATCTGCATCACTGGGTTGGTCATAGCGGAACTTCGATTGGTTCCACTTGGCTCATTCTCTCGCACAACTGCGCTTGAGCTAAAGGTTGGAAAGGTCTTTGGTTGCCCAGAGTTGATGCTCCATGCCAGGCACAGACTGTCAACGCGCTCATCGTCGAGTCTCGATCATACTCCAGTCGCCATGCTGATTGAGACCTTGGCACCTTGCATCGCAGCACTTTCACCTTTGGAAGACGTCAATAGAGGTGCCGCAGAAAGGTCCAACGCTTGGCAAATTTTGAGTGAACTGCGCCTGTCGCGCGCTCAACTTGAAGCGTGTCTCGAGCTGTTGGCAAGGTCACAGTACGGCGAACTTGGCTCTTGTTGCGAAGCACCCAAAAAATGAAAGGATGCGCACCGCGAACTGTCAGACGCATCGGAGCCAGGTCTCCGCTACACGCGTCGGCTACGCGCCAAACTCATTGATTGTCAAAGCCAGAGAATGACGGGGGCCACGGGAACGACGCCGGAGAGTAGGACCTTTGAGTATCTGTCGCTACGTGTCGGTAGGCGCTGCCAGTCTTTCAGCCTTCCCGCTTGCAGCGCTTGCTACCTATTGGCAATGAGGCCTGACCCGAAGGCCGAGGCACGCGTCCAGATGCACCAAACCATGGGCCTGATGGATGTCATCGCCAGGCTAAGACCGCACAGTTCTGCATATCAGGCGCAGAACGACACTACATGTATCGCTCCACAATCATTTATCTTTTGCAGGGCGGAATGCCGCAACGTGCAATGCAGGGAGCGCAGATCTGGGCGGCGGTTATAAATTTTGCCATCGCGGCATTGGAATTGCCTTGGCTCGAAAGTTCGCGTCCTTGATGCTCAAAGATTTGCGCACGAGTACAGGGCGTACCCTCGGCAGGACGGACCGGAGCGATATCAAGCATTAGATTCTTTCCTTTGATCAGTTGGGGGCCGTGTAGGTACCAGTCCAACGCGATCTAAGGTGAAAGGTTTTGCTCGGCCGTAGGCTCACTGGCACCCAACCACTTAGTGAGCGAAGCGCATGCCTGCATCCCATCAAAGGGCCGCGCGTGTAAGCAAGAGATCGCAGGCGGTTTGATGTTGCTCCGGTGCATAGTCTTCCCCTAGGTGCCGTTTCTAACTGGCTTCAATCAGGTCTATTGCAATGACGGGCCAGCAATCCCGCCAGTCACCCGCTGATGAATGTCTACCAGCAAACACTCTCATGGTTAATTTAGGATTAACTCGGATCCGACGGGCCTGGCGGCTACTGAGCAGCTTACCGGGGTGTGGATCCGCGCCTCTATGAGCGCGCTGCCATCTAGCAAAAAGTTCTCTGGCAAGAAGCGTCACCGGCGCACCCAGGCGCTGCAGTCCTTCTTGCTGGCAGTTTCAAATGTCTCCGTTACCCAACTTGTCGTTTTGCAGACCACTCCGCAGTCTTGTTATGGCACACGCTTGTGCCGTCATCTCACGAAGGCTCGCCAGCCGCGTCTTAGCAGTGATTCAATTGAGACTATCGCTCTCGCGGGTCGCCGCTCTACTCACTTCGTAGCCATGGCAAAGCAGCGTGGCGTTTTTGTAAGACGTTCACCGCACGATGCAGGCGATTCCACAATCGCTCCACCGCAACCTTTAGTCCGCGGACAGTTGTAATGAGCGAGCAGGAACATCAAAGTTTGGGGTGTCAGGGGCACGAGCCCGCTCGCTGACGGCGAAGGGGGAGACGACTTGGTCCACATTGTAATCCTCGAGGACAACCAAGCCTTCGGCGACATGATGCAAATTTCGCTAGAGGAAGCTGGATACAGCGTGAGGCTGTTCGCCACCGCCGACGAATTGTTACAGTCGTTTGACAAAAAGCCTGCAGATGTACTGATTGCCGACATGATCATTAGGGAACAGGGCAAACCAACTCCTGAAGGTGGATTGACCACTATATTTCGCGTGAGACAACTCGCGCTGCGTATGGGGCGAAGAGTGTACTCAATCGCTATATCGGGCGCGACGCGACATCCCGGAATGCAGGACATTCTGGGGCATGCACGGACTCTGGGCGCCGACTGGGCGTTGCAGAAGCCCTTTCATCCAAGTGAGTTGATCGAGCTCATCGACAAGCTGGCTCTGGACGAACGACGCTGACTAGGCTCAGGTAAGAGGTGAGGACTCCGACATTGGGACAGATATCGTGAAGGATCGATGCAGATTTTCCCTCCCAACTCTCGAGCACCGTGAGGCTGTTCGCCCTTAGGCCCACTTCAAAATTTGGCCTGATGTTCTCTAGCTACATCGTCAGCACAGTTAAGCATTTCTTTACCAACTTACATCCATAAAGCAGAGGAAAGGTTCTGTTCACGAAGGTGCACTGATGGTTAAAGCCGATGAAGGAGGCGTATGCGAATCGGTGGATGAATTCGCGATTACTATTGCAGTCATAAGAGACGAGCATGCCGCAACATGGCTTGTCGAGTATGTTGAATTCTCGACAGCCTTCTCACGGAATCGCATCAGCTTTCAAACTGCTCTTCCTTTTGATCGGGCGTTCTCCACAGAGTTCTCAACTCAA
The DNA here is from genome assembly GCF_019801175.1 of Vannielia litorea. NCBI lineage: Bacteria > Pseudomonadati > Pseudomonadota > Alphaproteobacteria > Rhodobacterales > Paracoccaceae > Vannielia > Vannielia litorea. The sequence goes on along the minus strand of NZ_JAHVJR010000001.1, from coordinate 700,584 downwards.
CTGCACCGGTTTCTACCTGCGGGCTTCGGCCGGTCTGTATTCGCAGACTCTTCTGCTCGGATAGAAGCGCCAGGGCTCGTCATACAGGGCATCCGGATTATCGCCCAAGCCGTTCAGGCGGGGATGCAAAGGTTGAGCATAAGGTTCCTGCACGCATGGGGAAGGGTTCAAGCGCTGCTGGCTCAAGAACATCAACTCGCCGATACAACCGAGGCAAGATGTCAAAACCTGGCCGTAGAAACGTTTCTAGATCTCATCAGGCCCTGTTTGGATCTCATGCAACTGGACGCATCCGGACTAACAGATGGCTCTATGTCCAGCATACTTTCAGACCGGATCGAAGCACTCAAAGCGAGAAAGCTCGAGTTCGAGTTTCAAGCCAACCTTCTTGCTCGCTACATCGCGAATCCCTCAGTGGTTAGGGAGCATCCGGAGGCGATAGAACTCAAGCGCAGTTACCGGCTGCCCAGCTAGGCTGTCGGAGCGGTCATACGCAACATTCGCCAGTGGCCCGCCATCATCCCCTTGCTCAAATCCATTTCGCCGCTCAGCCTGTCGATCCGAAGACCTGCTGAAACGCCCCGTACACGTGCGAGGTCCTTCCGTTGACGCCACTAGAGACGCTCGCAGTGCATCGCAAAGCTGCATCGGAGCCGTCGGCGCGGCTAAGATTTACCGAAACTTGAAATCCTTCGCCAGAATCAATTGCGTGTTGGATCTGTGCTCCAATCCGTGGCTTAGAGTCTTCTGCAAACACAGCCAGCATGCGCTCGAGGTCTGGCTCCTCGTCCGGATCAATGCCAAGAAGCATACGAAGCCCACGGTTCCAATAGCTTTGAGCGAAGCGGACATCATATGAAAACAGACCGATCTCTGCGGAGGTGGTAATTTCGTCATATTGTCGAAGAAGCGCATCTCCGAGCACCCCTTCGCTGTAGTTCCGCATTACCCCCACCACGAGAACATCTTGGCTATCTGTGTCCCGGAAGGCGTGGCCCGAGACCTCAAACTGAAGATAGTTTCCGTTTTTATGCCGTAGACGATGAACGTATTCGAAGTCGGCAAGGTCTCGGATGGCGCACTCCAGACACTCCCTCACCCGCTGCCGGTCATCGGGATGAACGTGGCGCATCTCGTCATCCAGACTTAACGGGTTCTCTTCAGCGGTGCGTCCCATCATTTCAAGCACTTCAACCGACGCAACGGAAGTACCCTTAGAGGCATTCAGCCGCCAAGTTCCAATCCTGCTCATGGATCGGATTTTTGCCATCAGCCTAGGCATATTGGCCTCGTTGTCCACTAGGACCACGAGGCCAAGAAGGTCCTCTGCGGAATTCTGTATCGGCGCGATATGCAGAGTGTTCGACGTTGTGCCAGTTGTGAAGCTTTCTTTGCTTGTCTGACGATCCACAAGTGAGTTCGAGCAAATTTCGACGAGATTTGGATAACCGCGCGGAATTTCGGCTTGAGACAAGTGGCCCAAGCCAAGGCTGCGTCCTTGAAGTCCAAACGTCTCGCGTGCCATTGAGGAGGCATGGCGAATGACCAAGCCGGTATCCAACATGAGCAGTGTGGTCGGCGTGTTTTCGATCACTGAGCCCAACTCTGCCGTTGTTCGTTCAAGCTGACTTGCATTGACAAGCATCTCTTCATTGACGGTGATGAGCTCTTCATTTGTGGACTGGAGCTCTTCATTCGACGTCTGCAATTCCTCGTTGGTCGATTGAAGTTCCTCATTCGAGGACTGGAGCTCTTCATTCACCGACTGCAGTTCTTCATTGGAGGTCTGGAGCTGTTCGATAGTCACCTGTAGCGCATCTCGCGTCTGCGACAGTTCCTCCTCCAGAAAGGTCACGTAGGCAGAATGCTCTGTGCCCTCCGCTCTCGGTTCCGACTTCTCTCTGGCTCGAAACCCAATCATAATGAGGCGCTCATCGAAGTGGTCATTCTCCGGCACCGGGTACGCCGTAATCTGCACAAAGCTCCCCGGCTTGTGTTCCAACTCGTGCCACTGACCACTCTTCTGCTCATTGTTCTTTACGGCCACAAGACTCAAACTGGCGGCATCCATCGCTAGCGGTCTCTTCAGGATAGAAAGCGTATTTTGACCAAGTGTCGACTTGGTGAGAGTTGAATAGGCTGCTAGGTCTCCAAAAATACGTAGGACGGTCTGGCTCCGATTGATTAGGAGACCGTCCTGCAAGACAGCCCCCGCAACCACGTCAAAGATCTCCCAATCGTCCACTGCTTTGATATGCGCACGTGATTTATGGGGGGCGTTATCCCTCGGCAGTTGATAAGGCTTGAAGGAGAAGTCGACCAATGCGGCTTGCGACTTCGGATCACGCTTCTTAAATACACGGCCTTCCGGCTCTATGTGAACGAACGACCGTTCCATCGCACCAACCGTTTCGGAACTCCCGAGAAACAGCAAGCCGTCTTCCTGCAAGGAATAGGCAATTCGTGTAAGCACCCGTTCTTGAAGTGTTGTGTTGAAGTAGATCAGCACGTTTCGCAGCGTGACCAGATCCATCGAGATGAAAGGTGGATCCTGAAACACATTGTGCCGCGAGAACATGATCGTTGAGCGCAGCTTTTGTTTCACCACTATACGCTCGCCCTTGACGTCAAAATAATTTGCCACCAAAGCGTTTGGTATGTCTGCAAGTGCAGTTACCGGATATGATCCCTGCCGCGCCACGTCCAAGGAACTTTCATCAATGTCGGTAGCGAAGACCTGAAGGTCTTCGTCTCCGAGCTCGGAGAGTCCTCCCATCGCCTCGACCAAAGTGATCGCCACTGAGTATGCCTCCTCGCCGGTGGCGCATCCGGCCACCCATACTCGGATGGGTTTCCCACGATCTTTTGCATCAACTCGTTTCTTGATGTTGTTTGCGAGAAGCTCGAATTGTCGTCCGTCCCTGAAGAAGCGGGTCACTGAAATCAGAAGGTCACGGTACAGAGCATGCACCTCATCAGGTGACTGTCTGCACACCGCCACGTAGTCCTCGAAGGCGAGAATGCCCTTGGAGACCATCCGCCTGTGGATGCGACGGTTGAAAGTGGACTCTTTGTAGTTCCGGAAGTCGACTAAGGTCTGCGATAACAGGATTTGGAATAAGTCCCGCGTTTGTTGGGTACCCTTCTGAAGCTCCCTGACTGCTTCTAAATTGTCGGGACAAGTGCGGATCGTCGCAATGCGCTCGCCGATCTGCTGCGGCGTCAGGATAAGATCAACGCACCCTGTCTTAATTGCTGAGGTTGGCATGCCATCATATTTGCAGGACGCCGGTTCTTGCGCGATCGTGATACCGCCGTTCTCCCGAATTGCTTGGATACCATAGCTTCCGTCACTCCCGGTACCTGATAACACGACTCCGATCACATGCCGTCCAAAGTTGGTTGCTAGCGACGTAAACAGCCTGTCAGCCGATGGTTTGGGCGATGCTTGGTGTCCAACTGGCTCAGTTAGCCTGAAGTGGCCCTCGCTGAATATGACGTCTTTGCCCGGCGGTGGAATGTAGACGATATTAGGACTCGGCTTAGTGTCGTCCTCGAGTTCTAAGATCTTCAGTTCTGTCTCCCTCGACAGCAGCTCCACCAGCATGCTCTTGTGGTGAGGGGACATGTGCTGTGCGATGACATAACAACACCCAACGTCAAGAGCGAGGGATTTTGCCATCAAGGATGTGGCCTCGAGCCCACCGGCGGAGGCAGCGACGGCCACTACACCCATACTATTCGATGCTTCGTCGGGAACGGATTTCCGCATGAACTTGACGACTCCAAAGTATGAAATATCCCCCAGCGTGTGTTTAATCTTGCCCCTTACCGTATGGGTTTAGCAAGAAATGAGTGCCGCGGCGGGAGACGTACAGCTAAGCAGCGTCACAACCTTTCCTAAAAAGTGTGAAGTGAGCTGCAGACTGTTCAGGGGTGCAGGTCACGGTGACTTGTCGTGCGGTCCATTAGTAAAAAATTAACCATGTCGTTCCACGGTAAGCAGGTGCTTGATGGCGCCGGTTAGTATTCCCTTGGTTCCTTCAATCGGCCCGTCTGCACTTGTATCCTACCCTCCGGTTCGGGACGCCGAACCGGAGACCCAAACACCACAAACGAAAGTACAGCAAATGATCGCATGCGATGACACCGGCAACTGCGGCCAATGCGGTGGGACGCTTAACGTCGAACCCGAGATGCTACCCGAGAGCAAGGTCACATGCTCAGCGTGTTGCGCTCACCACGGATCTTGGGAAGACTTTCAGGCGAAAGCTATTTTGCTCGAAACTCAAAAGGGCGACGGACGTCAAACTAATGCGGTCGTACAACTTGTTCATCGGGCGTACGCCACACGGGTGGTAAGCACGAAGGACGAACTGGGTCCCGCTGTCCCAGTTCATGAGGGCTGTTGACCAGAAGACTGAGTGCGGCTCGCTGTCGCTTTCCTGTCTGACCTGTTTCCAAAACTTCAGGCGGGCCTGCCAAAAGCCGAAGCCTCATTCTGCGGTCCAATGCACTCAGCCTTGGATCTTACGGCGAGTCTCCAGCGAGACTCGAAGCGCTTGTTCGAGCGCAACCTGTAAATTCTCAAACCCATTCCTCTGAGCGTGTAAGATGGCGATCATGAGGTCGCACTCGTTCTGGCAACTGACCGCAGCAAGTAGCTCATCAGACAAACTGCTGAGTTCGAGGGCTCGGTCCTGGCTTTGAGTGCACTGATCCAACAAGACTAAACTTGCTCCTTTTCAACTCGCGTTAACAATTAGGCAGGCCGGGTAAACGAAAGGTTAACGTTGGGTAAGTGGCAGGGTTGATCGGCGCAAAACCGCCTTTTCAGCCAAGCTCGATCCAGATTTCCACGTCCGCTTCCGTGATCAGCACGTTAACCTTCTCTTTACCAAAACTACAATATCCTCAGAAGTTGAAGGGTAGAGTTTTGGACAACCATGAAGAATGTTGCAGACGTTGGCGCCATGCTGGAAGCGCCTCAATTGCGAGACCGACCATGGGAAGTCATACCTGCAGTTGTAGCACTTGCAATTGCAACCGTGGGTGTGATCGGGTCGTGGACTACGGGCCGCTCCGTCTTCGCTCGGGTCATAGAGGGTTGGCCCGCCATGGTCCCAGAGACCGCTGGGGCGATTGCGTGTACAAGCTTGATCGTCTTGGGTTCGACCATGTCGGTCCACAGGTTTGTAACCGGTTTCCTGTTATGCTTCGGCTTGGCATGCGTGGCTGCCGGGTTCTTAGACGTCTATCTCACTGGCACTGATAGCAAAGATGCGATGTCCGTCTCGACAGGCGTTTGCCTATGCCTAGCTTTGAAAGGCGCTTGGCTAGCCGAGTCCAACGCGAGATCTCAGAGGTATCTGTCTTTTGCGTTGGCATCGCTCACTGCAGGGATCAGTGGATTTGCCGTAGTGTCGTATGCGTTCGATCCGGATGGACTTTTGTCCGTTCCCGGGTTCGAAAAGATGAGCGTCAATACAGCAGTCAGTTCGTTCTTGCTCGCCACTTCCGTTGTAGTGAGTGCACGCGACCTTCCCGTTTTGAAGGGGCTTCTCGGCCGCAGGCGCGAGAGCAACCTGATCAGGGCCTATGTTGCGATCTCCTGTTTTTGCGTCTTCGCCATATGCAAGGCGATTGTTGCTGCCGTGCGCAGCCAAGCACTTTCGCCCCACCTGGGTGTTACTTTGCTGGTCACTCTGCTTGTGCTTGCAATCATCGGAGGCGCATTTGCAATGGGCTACTTCGTGGACCGCCTTGAGATGAAAAGAGAACGGCTCGAGGCACTGGAGCAGGTTTCCGCAGAGGCAGAGCACAAGCATGAGATGGCCGATGTACGGGCTCAAAATATGCAAGTGCTTGGCCAAATCGTGGCAGGCGTTGCCCACGACTTCAATAACGCAATGACTGCTTTGAGAGGAAACCTCGAACTCATCGAGATGGACCCCGAAAACGCTCCTGAGTATGCTCGAGCAGCTCTGAGCGCAGCAGACCGCGCCTCGGGAATGGCGAAAGAGTTGGTGCAATCAAGCAAGAAAACTGAGGCAACAGCGACCCTTCAACCGCTGCAGCCCATCGTGGAAGAGGTTGTTGCGCTATTCCGGCGCGTTACACCAGCCAGTATCGACGTCGAAGTTGATTTTGGTGATGCAACGTTGCCCGACGCATTGATTGACGAAACGTCTCTGGAACGCGCGCTCATGAATCTGATGATAAACGCTCAGCACGCGATCGGCATGGGGCGAACCGACGGCAAGATCACTATCAAGCTTGGCTCGATGATCGGGGGCGATGGAGAGACGTCGAGCTACCGTTTCAACGATGGATTTGGAGTTGGCGAGCACGTCGTTGTTGAGGTCTGGGACAACGGATGCGGAATGGACGAAAAGACCCTGAAGAACGCCGGTAAGCCCTATTTTACGACCAAGGGTGAAGACGAAGGTTCAGGTTTGGGCCTCGCCTCAGCAATCGGGATGTGCCACCAGATGGGCGGCGGCTTGGCCATTGAAAGCCAGCTCGGTATCGGAACTCGCATAAGGATGGCATTCAGAACAACTGAGATAGAAACCAGTCAATTAAACGCGGCAATCGAGCGAACCAAGATTCAGGCTGAGAAAGATCCTTATGTGATGCTTCTGATCGAGGACCCATCAATCGCCACGTCCATGATCCACCGGTTGGAAGATGAGGGCAATCGCGTTGAATGGCATCGCTCCACAGAAGCTACATACAGGGCGCTCGATGGTGGTGCAAAGCCCGACGCGCTCCTGATCGATATGCTCAATAGTGACAGAGCTTCTGGCGTAAGAGTCGCTGCTGGACTTAGGACCAGACACCCGGACCTGAAGATCACAATCGTCGGTGAGAACCGGGGGCGTCGTCTGAAACTGAGCCAAAGGCCGACGGAGCAGCAGTTCAGTACGATGCACTCGCGGCACTGAAAAGATGATTAATCGGCGCATTGAAAGTCATAAACGAGCAGCGCCACCTGGTTGGGGCCTGCTGCCCTTCAATTCTGAGCGACCAGGAGGCAACCACCTCATTCGTACCTATGCGACTTTGCGTGACTTTAGCTCTGAGTTGCAGACTAGCACCCATTCCCGCGTTTTGATCGTACCAAAACTGGCGCGCGTACCTAGGGAGAATCACAGATGTCATCCGTAGAAGAAACTGAACGCCACGATGAAGTCGAAAGCGCGGTCTGCCAGAATATGGCGTCGGGTTGGTGGATTTTGCCGCTGGCAGTGTCTGGCGCAGCCTTCTGGTGTTGGGTCTTTTCGATAGTGTCTCAGTGAAAGTTGTAAGTTCAGGCTTCGCAATCAATAGATGACGGTTGCGGTGACGGCGATGCCTGAGAGGAAGACCTTGATGCAGCGGTCGCAGCGTGTCGCTACCCGCCGCCAACCTTTGGCCCTGCCAAACATAGCCTCAATGCGTTTGCGCCGTTTGTAACGACACTTGTCGTACTTCAGTTTCGTCGTGCCCTGCGTGGGCCGGAAATGAAGGGGCGTATCCCTTTGTCTTTTAACGCTTCCCGGAACAGTCGGCGTCATAGCCGCGATCTCGGAGCAGCCTGTCGACCCTAGTTAGGATTTTCAATATCGCCCGCGCTCCGGCGTAGTCGCTGAGCTGCCCATCGGTGGCGAACAGACTTGGCGGTCGCCCGTTGTCGTCGCAAACGAAATGCAGCTTGGCATTCATACCGCCCTCTGTTTGACCGATGAGGCGAGCGCGACCCCCGTGTCGCGGCCATGCTGGTCGCGGTGTGGTGCGCCTTCAGGTAGGTCGCGCCGACCATCACGATTTCCTCCTAACCGAGTTTAGCAACTAGCCGACCATGATCTGAGCAAAGTGCCTTATCCACCTCTGCGCTTCCCTGCGTTTCAAGATGGATGCAATAAACTTCCGGTCCCCGCCGGCTATGTAGATCTTGCCCGGTTAAATGGGTTAATCCCAGTGGAATGGCGGCTTCGGTTTTGAGGCAATTGTGCGTTCGCATGTGCAGCGAACTGCCGCTTTCCGCCCAAAGTGCAGGTCGTGCCGGGCTCTGCGGTCTGATCCTAACAGAAAGACCGCTTCCTTGATCTGGGTAAGCTCGGTTCGCACGTGCACGGAAGGCCCGGAGTCCGCCGAAAAACATCAGGACGATGCACTTTGATGACCGCCAGTGGTCACCGTTCGCCTCTAAGCTGAAGCCCCCCCGAGTCTGTGGGACTCGCCCTGACCAACCACTGTAACTGCAGCCTTTCGTTTCCATCTGACGCTCGCAGGGCTCGACGCTGTGTCGGCCCATTACAAACTGGAGCGCCAAGTGAACGTACTTGACCACATCTTCCGCGGAATTCCCGCGGGCTACATCTCAATCGTCGTTCTGGATGCGAAATCAAAGAAGCCCATCCACACCGAATTTTTCCCCGTCGCAAACGCCGACGAAGTTGCCGAGCGCGCCGTGGCCCTCAGGGAGGTAGGGCATGTTTACATCAGCTTCAACGTCCTGAAGAATCTCCCGGCCAAGGGGCGTGGGGCAGCCGATGATTTCTATGCCGCCGGTGGCGTGTTCTTTGACGTCGATCTGAAGCAGGGCAACACCGAGATCCACGCCGCCGATGACAAGCTCCCGGTGTCTCTCGAGGAGGTTCTCGCGCTCATTGAAGATGAGCACTTGCCCATGCCCACCAGCATCGTGAGCTCCGGCAACGGCGTCTACCTTCAGTACCTCTTCACTGAGCCCTACGTCTTCGAGACTCCGGCAGAGCTGGCCGCCTACCGGAAGCTCGCAACCGGGTTTCACAAGCGCTTCGCGAAGGCTTTCGCAAAGAAGGGGTGGCACCTCGACAACGCCTCAGACCTTCCGCGGATCACGCGTGTTCCGGGTACCCTGAACCACAAGACCACGCCTCCGAAGCCGGTGGAGATCATCGAGTATCTTGAGGAGCGGCGGATGACGCGTGACGCCTTCCATCAGATCGCGGAAGAAGGCAACCGGACGACGAGCCCTGCCGTCGCCCCCAAGCTTCCCGTTCACGGCGTTTCGGGAGGCGACCAGAAGGGCCTCGTAGAAGCAAATGCAGACTTCAAGGCGGTGATTGGCGGGTGCCCTTGCCTCCAGTCCCTGGGCCTTCAGATGGATCGGCTGCCCTACCCCGCGTGGTACTCTCTGGCCGGCACTCTGAAGCACTGCGAAAACGGTCGCGAGATCTTCCACGAGTTGTCGGCCAAGGACCCGCGCTACAATTTCGAGGAGGCCGAGAAGCTCTTCGACTCGGTGGTCGGGCCGATCACCTGCGCCCACATTGCCTCGAACGGTGGCATGGAGATTTGCAGCCGCTGCCCCGCGTTCCACAATCCCCATGTCGGATCCCCCGTTCAGTTCGGACGCGTTTCCCCGGAGATGGCCAAGGCGCTCGGCGGCTACGTGTACGTGACCAAGCGGGGGCAGTTCGTCGAGATGGCGACCGGCCAGATGCATACCAAAGAGAATTTCACCGACATGAAGAGCCGGTATAACCTCGGCGGGGGACGCAAGACGGCGGCGAACGCCGTAATCGGGAGCAAGATGCTCTTGCAGGCGCGTGATGCCGCCTACATGCCGGGCGAGTTCGAGGTGTTCGTTCAGGACTGCCATGGCAATCATATCTATAATCTCTGGCGGCCCGGGGACCTCCAGCCGGCTCCGGGTGACCTGAGCCTCATCGTCGAGCATCTCGAGTTCCTCGTCCCCGAGCCGACGGAACGTGAGCACTTTCTGGATGCGCTGGCCCATGCGGTTCAGCAGCCCGGCATTAAGGTGAAGCACTGCATCCTGTTCATTGGAGGCCAGGGGACCGGCAAGAGCTGGCTGACGTCGGTCCTGCAGCGCATGTTCGGGCTGTCGAACGTCATCGTGGTCTCGAACTCCATGATCGGGAACCGGTTCAATGCCCAGATCGGCAACAAGCAGGTCGCTCTCCTGGAAGAGGTCGGTCAGAGTGATCGCCTGGAGGCCTACAACGACCTGAAGCTCTGGGTCTCCGAGGACGTAACCCGCGTCGACGAGAAGTTCGAGCCTACCTACGAGGCCCTTACGCCCCGCCTCATTATCGGCTTCTCCAACCGGGAAACCCCCATCAAGATCGAGGAGGACGACCGCCGCTTCATGTTCATCGACTCTCCTCGGCAGCCGAAGGATGCAGCCTACTACACTCGGCTCTTCACCGAGGGCCTCGCCCAGGCGCCGGCATTCCTGCATTATCTGCTGCACCGGGACATTTCGGCCTTCAACCCGAGCCAGCGCCCTCCGATGACCGCGAGGAAGTCTGCGGTGATTGCCTCGTCCAAGCCGGTGTCTGAGATCGAAATCCTCGCCTTGCAGGGCTCAGGGGACTTTCCCTTCGACCGCGGGTACTTCCGCTTGCGGGACCTCTCGACGGTCCTGCGTAACCGCCTGGGCTGGCGGGCGAACATCTCCGCCTCCGAACTCACTCGCGTCCTCCACGACCTGGGATTCGCACCGGTGCGGGCCGGCCAGATCCGCTGGGCGGCCAGCTCGATCCGCCTGTGGGCGCGGAAGGACTCGCCCTGGTTCGAAGCTTCTGCCGAGGAGTTGCGTGCGGACCTGAACGGCAATCCCCTGCCCTTCGAAGATCTCAGCTAGGTTCCACTCTAATCGCCAGGCCCGCCCCTCTCCGGGCGGGCCGCAGCATGTCTCAGCGCTTCAGTGCTTCACCCCAGACGTACACCTTGGGCACTCTCCCTCTCCCCTCTCCCTGCCACTTGCCTGTGCACAGAATTCTCTTTCTCGAGTTTCTCTGGATTAGGAAGGGTGAAGCACTGAAGCATTGAGACGCCGGCCGGCAGTGCCCCTTGTCAGCCTCCCGCTGCAATCCCCCCTTCCCCGCGTAGTCCCACAGACTCCCTGCCAACAGCTCTCCGTCAAGCCGCCCCTCCCTCCCATATTCACGCTGTCACAACCTCCATGAGCCACGCCATGCCCACCACCCCCTACCTGACCCGCGAAGAAGCCGCAGAGCAGCTCCGCGTCTCGCCCCGCACCCTTGACCGCATGCACGCCTCCCGTAGTGGGCCCCCGCGCACCACCGTCGGCCGCCGCGTCCTCTATCGGCCCGAGGCCCTGGAGGAGTGGCTTAAGGCGCGTGAGCTGGGCCCGAGGAGCCTGGTGTGATGGTCGGTTCCGCGCCCGGGGCCGAAAGGCCTCGGGCTATGAGTCTCCAGGACCTGCCCGCGACCACCGAGACGGTTCGAGCTCGCGTGTTTGCAACCACCGACTTCCCCTGGGTCTGGGTCTCGGCAAAAGACGCCGCCAGCATTCTGGGTGTCACGGTCCAGGCCCTAGCCAACTGGCGGTACCGCGACAATGGGCCAGAATACCGGCGGGTTAAGGGGAAGGCCGGCAGACGGTGCGAGTATCGCCCCTGTGATCTCCTCGCCTGGCTGACAGGCGCACCAGCCTGGACCCACTGCCGTGATTGGCTCATCTGCCGTGACCTCGCCGAGAACATGACCGAGGAAGACGTGCTTGCGCTCGTTGCATTGTGGTCTGACCCCGCGTCTCGATGAAATGTCGAGAAAATCAGTTGCCGCACCCACTATATGTGGGATGGTTTCGCGCGGTAACCACCTCTATTAGCTAGAAAATGGTGTACTCCTTCGGCCCGGATCAGGAGCCTTGGTGTATCACGCGGGAACCTCTCGAAACTTCGCAGGATCAGTCCCATGGTAAGCCAATTGATGACCGGCACTTCTGGTCGATTCGACTTTGCTTCGGTGTACTTTGCAGTAGAGCAAGTCCAGTGACTTACAGCCTGATCAATCGAGCCCCGGAAAACACCCGCCGCGAGGCGGCTCTCAGGGGCCAGAACAACATCCACAACCAACCGTACACAGACCGTACACAGCTGCATAGCCCGAACCCAAAAACACAGAAAAACCCCTTATTTTTATGGTGCCCCCAGAGAGACTCGAACTCCCGACCCACTGATTACAAATCAGTTGCTCTACCAGCTGAGCTATAGGGGCACTTGGCGGTCTCGTAGCGTGGGGCCGGGCGCCTTGCAAGCCCCTAGCGGTTGGCGCGGGCGAGCAGGGCGACGGCGGCGAGGCCGGTGGCGCAGATCATCAGCGCGGCGGGAGCGGCTTGTGGCAGGTGTTCGAGCGAGGCTTCCTCGTAGACCCGCACCGCCAGCGTCGAATAGTTGAACGGGCGCAGCAGCAGGGTCGCGGGCAGTTCTTTCACGCAATCGACGAAGACCAGCAGCAGCGCGGTGCCGACCGAGGCGCGCATCAGCGGCAGGTAGACCGCGCCGAGCACGCCGCGCCGGGTGCGGCCGAGCGAGCGGGCGGCCAGCGGGATGTTGGGCGAGATCCGCCCGAAGGCGGCATCGGCGGCGCCTTGCCCGATCGCGAAGAAGCGCACCATATAGGCGAAGACCAGCGCGGCGGCGGAGCCTGTCAGCACCAGCCCCGGGTCCCACCCGGTGAGCGCCAGCACGGCATCGGCCACCCGGTGGTCGAGCGCGGCCAGCGGGAGCAGCACGCCCACGCCCAGCACTGCGCCCGGCGCGGCATAGCCCAGAGTGGTGACCGGCAGCAGCGCGCGCGGCAGGGCATGGCCAGAGAGCCGCACGCCGTAGACCATGAAGAGCGCCGCCGCCACGGTCAGCACCGCCGCAAGGCCGCCCACCACCAGAGTGTTGCCCAGCGCCTCCAGCAGGCGCGGGTCGAGCCAATCGGCCTTGGGGCCAAGCCCGTGATGCACCATCACCCCCACCGGCAGCAGGAAGCCCAGCGCGAAGGGCACCATGCAGAGGCCGAAGGCGAGCCAGCGGCGCAGCGGGCCCAGCTCCTGCGGGGCCACGGGGCGCACACCGCGCGCGCCTTGGTGCACCTTGGCCCGGCGGCGCGAGAGCCGCTCCAGCGTGACCAGCACCAGCACCAGTGCAAGGATCACGCAGGCCAGTTGCGCCGCCCCGCCCGCGTTGCCCGCCTCCAGCCATGCCGAAAAAATCCCGGTGGTCAGCGTCTGCACCGCGAAGAACTCCACCGTGCCGAAATCGCTCACCGTTTCCATCATCACGATGGCCGTGGCGGCGGCGATGGCCGGGCGTGCGAGCGGCAGGCCGACCCGCCAGAACCGCCCGACAGGCCCCGCGCCCAGCGCCCGGGCCACCTCATAGGCGCCGCCCGGCTGCTCGCGAAAGGCGGCGCGGGCCAGCAGGTAGACATAAGGATAAAGCGAAGCCGAGAGCACGAGGATCGCCGCCCCGCGGGAGCGGATCTGTGGAAACCAGTAGTCCCGCGCGCTGGTCCAGCCAAAGGCCTCGCGCAACGCCCCCTGTACCGGCCCGGCGTACTCCAGAAAATCCACCAGCGCATAGGCGCCCACATAGGCCGGCACCGCCAGAGGCAGGAACAGCGCCCACTCCAGCCAGCGCCGCCCCGGAAAGCGATACATCACCACCGTCCAGGCCGCGCCCGCGCCCATCGCCGCAGAGAGCGCGCCCACGCCGACCATCAGGATCAGGGTGTTTTGCAGGTAGCGCGGCAGCACGGTGGCGGCGAGATGGGGCCAGATGTTCTCTTCGGGGGTGAAGGCCATCACCACCACCGCCGCGATCGGCAGCAGCACCAGCACGGCAATCAGCACCGCCCCGGCCGACCATCCGTCAAACCGCCAGCGCCGCCCTGCCCGCGCCCCTGCGCCTACATCTGCCATCGGCTTCCTCTCATCGCTCCCGTTATTACCCCCTCGCTGCCCGGTGGAAAGCGGTTTATCTACAGGGCAATCCGCCATAATGTGCCGTGACGCCGGCGCGGGGGCCGCCTGAAGGGCGCGACGAGGCAAAACGAGTAACAAGGGGACGATCCAATGCAGGTCGTGTACCACCTGGGCGCACATTGCACCGATGAAGACAAGCTCTTCCGGTGCCTTCTCAAGAACAAGGGCGCGCTTGCGGGCATCGGCACCATGGTCTCCGGGCCGGGCCGCTATCGCCGCGTGCTGCGCGAGGCCACCAATGCGCTCAAGGGGGTGCCCGCCACGCCCGAGCTGCAGGAGGATCTGCTCGCCGCGGTGATGGACGAGGACCACGCCGAGCGGCTGGTGTTCTCCAACGAGCAATTCATCTGCGCCGCTCATTCGGTGCTGGCCGAAAACCGGATCTACCCGCAGATCGGCGAAAAGGTGCAGTGGATCCGCAACCTCTTTCCCGAGGCGGCGGCGGAGTTTTATATCGGCATCGCCAACCCGGCCACCTTCATCCCCGACCTCTTCGGGCGCTGCAAGGAGGAGGATTTTTCCGCCTTCCTCGCCGGCGTGACCCCGACCGACCTGCGCTGGTCCGATACGCTCACCGCGATCCGCACCGCCGTGCCCGATGCCCGCATCGTCGCATGGTGCAACGAGGATACCCCGCTGATCTGGCCCGAGATCCTGCGCGAGATGGGCGGCATGCCTGCCGACATGCCAATCGAGGGCGAGAACGACTTTCTCGCCACCATCATGTCGGACGAGGGCGTGAAGCGGATGGAGAGCTACCTCGCCTCCCATCCGGTCAAAACCGCCCAGCAGCGCCAGCGAGTGGTCACCGCGTTTCTCGACAAATACGCCCGCCCCGAGGCGGTCGAGGTCGAGATGGACCTGCCCGGCTGGAACGAGGCCACCGTTGAGGCGCTCACCACGCTCTACCTTGAGGATCTCGCGCGCATTAGGATGATCGAAGGCATCACCTTCCTCGCGCCCTGAGCGCCGCGCCCGACGTTACCAACAATTTTAGTGAAATCGCCCGCGGCGGTTAACCATCTCTTGGTGGTCCCCGGCCTATGCCCGCCCTGACCGACGGGAGGCTGCCCTTGCCCATCACCATCAACGCGCTCGACAACGAGTTTGCCATTTCCAGCGGGTCCAACCTGAACAACGGGCCCGGCACCTCGACCTTCGATTACCCGCCCAATTCCACCAGCGATCTCACGATCACGTCCAATCAGGGAGACGGTTCGCCTTTCCAGTTCTCGGTGGGCGACACCTATGATCTCACATATTCCGGCAATGGCGGCGGCGGCACGTTGCAGGATGCGGTCGTGGTGCGCTCCGACTTCGTCGACATCAACGGCGATCAGGGCGGCGCGGTGGTGTTTCAGGGCCTCAATGGCAATGGCGAGCTGGTGCAGGTGGTCTGGTCCCCCGACTTCGACCTCGAAGGCTGGTATTGGGCCAACCACGATCCGCAGAACCCGCCGGGCTTCTACACCACCGATCAGGACGGGCTTCAGCAATACGGCTACGTCTGCTTCGGCTTCGGCACCCGCATTGCCACCGAGGATGGCATGGTGCCGGTGGAGCGGCTGCGGGCCGGGCAGCGGGTGCTGACCCATGACAACGGCGCGCAACAGTTGCTCTGGATCGGCCAGAGCCTCGTGCCCGGTCTGGCCGATGCCGCTCCGGTGCGCTTCGAGGCCGGGGCCTTTGGCAATGCGGCGTCGCTGGTGCTCTCGCAACAGCACCGCGTGCTTCTGGCAGACCCTCTGGCCGAGCTGCACTTCGGCGCGGCGGAGGTCTTCGTGCCTGCGCGGGCGCTGGTGGGCCTGCCGGGGATCGACATGGTGAACATGCACGAGATCGGCTACGCCCACTTCCTGCTGCCCCAGCACGAGGTGATCGAGGCCGAGGGGCTGGCCTGCGAGAGCCTCTATTTCGGCGATATCGCCCGCGCCCGGCTGGGGACGGCGGCCCAGCGCGAGATTGCTTCGGTCTTTCCCGGCCTCAGCGGCAGCATTGCCCTGCGCGAACTGGGCGGGCAGCGCTCGCTACAACTGGCCCGCCCCACGCTCCGGTTCTACGAGGCCCGGATGCTGGCCTCGCTGATGTGGGATGTCGAACTGCCCGCCGAGCCGCGCGGCTCAACGCCGGGGTTCATCGCGGCCTGACCGGCGCCTTGGCGCATCCCATCCGGCAGACATGAAAACGCCGCCCGGAGGCGGCGCAATCGCGGTGGCCAAAGCGGCCTCTCACATGCCCAGCGCCTGCTTGTACATGTCGAGCACGGCCTCTTCCTCGGCAATGTCATCGGGCTCGCGCTTGCGCAGCGCGATCACCTTGCGCATCACCTTGGTGTCGTAGCCCCGGCCCTTGGCCTCGGCCATCACCTCTTTCTGCTGGTCGGCGATGTCTTTCTTTTCCGCCTCCAGCCGCTCGAACCGCTCGATGAACTGGCGCAGCTCGTCAGCCGCCACGCGGTAGGTGCTCGGGGAGCCGCCTTCGTCCATATCGCTCATGTGTTTCTCCTTCTGCCTCGGTCTCGTTCTTCGACTTGGCGCCCTGAGTAGCGGCGCGCGCACGGCTTGAAAAGCCCCACCGCGCGGTGTACCTGCCCGCGCATGGAACAAACCACCAATGCCCTCGACCTCTCCTTGCTCGTCTGGCCCGGCGCCGCGCTCGCGCTGGCCGGGGTGGTCGGCATCCTCGCCTGCGTCCGCTCGGTGATGAAGGCCCGCAACGCCGGGCTGCCCGACGCCGAGATGGTGGCGCATATGCAGAAGATGGGCGCATGGAACATGGCCGCCCTCGGTGTCTCGGCCATCGGCCTCGCGCTGGTGGTGATCGGGTTGCTGCTCGGCTAAGCGCCCCGCGGCGGCTTCAGAGGTCGCCCCAGCCCTGCCCGTTCTTGACCAACTCGCCGAATTGCGGCGCAGGCTCCCAGAGCGCATCGCCGTGGCTCTCGGCCCGCGCGGCAAGCTCCGCCTCCACCCGCGCCAGCCCCTCGGCCTCGGCCCAATGCAGCGGCCCGCCCTCGTGGCGCGGAAAAGCGCCCGAGGCGACCAGTGCCACATCCAGCGCCGCCGCGTTCTCCACCGCGCCCTGCGCCAGCATCAACGCGCCCGCGTTGGCCATCGCAAGGCAGGCCGGCCGCACGATCTCGGTCGCCTTCCAAGCTGGCAGATCGGCCGCTTCTGTGCCGCCAAAGCAGGGGCCCAGCCCGAAGCTGCCCCAGGCGGCATTCACCTCCGACTCGCTGGCCTCGCCCCGCGCCACCTGCTCCTCCGCCGCCGCCCGGCCCGCGCCTGCGACCAGCGAAGCCACGGAAGGCTCGGCGAAAATCCCCTGTAGCCCCAAGGCCTTGGCAAGGCCGAAGCCCGCCGCGACAGCCTCTGCCCCGGCCTGTTCCAAGGCACCCACCTCCAGCAGCCCGGCCCGGTGCGCGGCGTCATCGAAGCGCAGCGCGATGAACCGCTCAGGGTGCGGCAGCGGGGCCGCCAGCTGGTCCAGATCAGGGCTGCGCGCCATTGTGGCCAGCACCGGCCCCGCGCCCAGCAGCTCGGAGAGCCGGGCCAGCAGGTCCGCCTTCAGCCCGCTCTCGTCCGGCAGTGTCTCGACCACGATGTCGCAGCCCTCCAGCCCGCCATCCTTCTTGGTGCCACCGATCCGCGCCATCGCCGGGCCAACTTCCTCGGCGCGCATCCGCCCGGCCTCTGCCTCGCCCGTCAGCAGCGCGTCGACCCGCTGTTTCGCGGCCTCCAGATGCGCCGCATCCTGCTCCATCAGCCGCACCTCCACGCCCGCCCGCGCGGCGGCAGCGGCCAGCGAGGCACCCAGCGGGCCACCGCCCACCACGCCGATCCGCGCCACCTTGCCCGGCTTCTCTCCGCCCAGCCGCGCGGGGCGGGCCACAGCGCGCTCGGCAAAGAACACATGGCGCAGCGCGGCAGACTGGCGGCCTTCCCGCAGCTCCTCGAAGGCATCCAGCTCATAGGCCAGCCCGGTCTCGAACGGCAGCAGAAGCGCGCTCTCGATGCAGTCGATCACCCTATGCGGCGCCTCCAGCCGGGCGCGCTCCGGGTCTGCGGCGAGTGCGTCGCGGGCCTTGGCGATGGCCGCCTCGAAGCCGCGCGGGTCGCTCAGCCCGTCGCGCACATCGCGGCTGCGGCGCGGGGCGGCGGCTTCGCCCTGCCCCAGTTCGCGGGCCAGCGCCAGCGTGATCTCGGCCAGATCGCCCTCCACCACACCATCCACCAGCCCCAGCTTTTCCGCAGTGCGGGCGCTCATCGGCTGGCCGCTCAGGGTCATCCGCAGCGCCGCCTCGGCGCCGATCAGCCGTGGCCCGCGCTGGGTGCCGCCCGCGCCGGGCACCAGCCCCAACGTCACCTCCGGCAAGCCCAGCCGGGCATCGGGCGCCGCGAGGCGGAAGTGGCAGGCCATCGCCAGCTCCAGCCCGCCGCCCAGCGCCGCCCCGGCGATGCCCGCGACCACCGGCTTGGGGCAATCCTCGATCAGGGTGTAGACCGCGCCAAACCACGGGTCCTGCCCTGGCTGGCCGAACTCGGCAATATCCGCGCCCGCCGAAAAGTTGCGCCCCGCCCCGAGGATCGCCAGCGCCGTCACCTTCGGGTCGGCCCCAGCCATCCGCACGGCCTCCCACAGCCCGCGCCGCACCGCGAGTGATTGCGCGTTCACCGGCGGCGCGTCAATCACGATCCGCGCCACGCCGTCCATCACGTTGAGCTTGACCGGAGATGCCATCGCCCTGCCCTCTGCATTCTTCCCGCCGCCTGCCCTGCGGCCTGCCGCATCAAAGCCGGGCCGGGGCAGAAAGACAAGCGCGTGCGGGCAGATAGGGCGCGGCGCAGGCGCCGCTCAGGGGGCGCAGGCCTTGCAAAACGGCGTCTGCGGCAGCAGATCAAGCCGGGCGGCCGAAATCTCGGTGCCGCATTGGGTGCAAAACCCGTACTCCCCCGCCTCGATCCGGGCGAGGGCGGCGCGGATCGCGGCCATCTCGGCCTGCCCCTTCACACCCTGCCCCTCCAGCACCTCGTCCTCCTCGCGCTCGGTCGCCAGCTCCTCCCAATCGGCGGAGTTGTGGCTCACCAACTCGTCCTGAATCTCGTGCAGGCGGGTGTCGAGCTCGGCGAGGCGCTTTTCCAGCGCGGCTTTGCGGGCATTTACATCGGTCATGGCAGGGTCCTTCCATTCGCTGCGCCTCGGCTCAGGCTAAAGCGCTGGCAGCGGGGCGTCCTTGAGGTATATCAATCAGGACGGCCCGGCGGTTCCATCCGCCCGGTCAAAGGCCCGCAGAAAGGACACCTCATGCCCGCGCCCCGCCAGCTCACGCCCAAGCTCTCCGTCTCGCCGCAGATCTCGCCCGAGGAGGTGCAGGCCATCGCGGAGGCAGGGTTCTCGACAATCATCTGCAACCGGCCCGATGGCGAGGTGCCGCCGGGCCTGCAGGCCGCCGATGTGGCAGCGGCGGCCGAGGCGGCAGGGCTGGCGTTCATCGTGAACCCGGTGGTGCATTCGTCGATGACCGCCGAAGTGGTGACCCGCCAGCGCGCCGCGATCGAGGAGAGCGCAGGCCCGGTGCTGGCCTATTGCCAGTCGGGCACCCGCTGCACCGTGCTCTGGATGCTCGGCGCAGCGCCTGACACGCCCCCGGCCGAGCTGATCCAAACGGCCGCCCGCGCTGGCTACGACCTCGCCGCCCTCGCCCCCCGACTGCAAGCGCTGCACGAGGGCTGACCGGGTATAGCGCCAGGGCGAGCCACGGCTGACCTTCTGGCCAAACCCCTCACGGCACAGCCACAACGCCGCCGCACCGCGTTTCAGGTGCCCGTCAGCCCCTCGAGGTCCGGCAGATCGGGCAGCTCCGGCAATCCGCCCTCCCCCAGTTCGGGCAGTTCCGGCAAGTCCTCCTCGCCGAGGCCGCCGAAGTCGCCGTCAAGCTCGGGAATGTCTGGCAAGTCTTCGAGCCCGGCCAGCGGATCGACCCGCTCCTCTGTATCCTCCGCGCCCGGCAGGTCCGGCAGATCGGGCAACTCTTCGGCCTCGGGCATGGCAGGCAGGCTCGGCAGGTCATCCTCCGTATCATCCAACGCCGCCATCGCCGCGCCCATCTCGTCCTCCGGCTCAGAGAGATCGTCGGCATCTCTCAGCCGCACCGCGCGGGCGCCCGCCGTCTGGCCCAGCCGCCCGGCGGCCACCGCCGTGCCATCGCCGGTTTCCAGCCGCAGCGCGTTGATCACGCCCTCGGGCAGCGCAATCACATCGCCCTCGGCAAACTCCTGCACCTCGCCGATGCTGCGGCGGAAACGGTGCAGCACGGCGAGCAGCGTCACCTCCGCATCCATCACCTGCCCCTCCAGCCGCCGCTCCCATGCGGCGCGGTCGTCGGGGTGCGGCTCCGCCCCCGGCTCGCCGCTGGCCGCAGGCCGCCCCTCCGGCGCGCGGCCCAGCGCCGGGAGGATCAGCTTGCCGCTGCCCTTGCGCGCGCCCTCGCCAAGATCAAGCGCGAAGTCGAGCACGTGAAAAGGCTCGTCCTCCAGCATCAGCCCCAGCGGGCGTGCATCCGGCAAGTGGCACGAAAAGCCGAAGCCGCTGAGCCAGCTCGCCTGCGCCGCCTCGGCATAGGTTTCGGCAAGGGCGCGCAACACGGCGTCGATCCAGTCGGCACAAAGCGCGGCGTCGGTGCGGGTGGGTTTGCGCGCCGTGGGCGCGCCCGGCGCCAGCGCCCCCGCCGTCTGCTGCTCGATCAGCGCGCCCATCAGCGCATTGTCGAGCACCATCACGCCCTGCGCCTCCTGCGGCCCCTCCAGCACGGCGTAAAGCCCGTTAGCGGGCAGCTCATCGAGCAGTTCAGCGAGGCTGCGGGTGCTCTGTCCGGTGCTCTCAGCGGCGGCGACAAGCTCCATCAGCTTGTCGGAGACCCGCGCCATCGCGAGGCCCAGCGCCTTGGCCACGGGCGGAAGCCCGGCCACGGCAAGGGCCGGGTCGGGCGCACCGGCATCCAGCTTCCGGCGCAGCACGAGGTCTCGCGTGGTGTCGGTCATGGCTCCATCGGGCAGGCCCCGGGGGCAGGGCGTTCAGGCCGTTTGTGTCACGCGGAGGTTTGAAATTGGTTAACCCCGGATTGCCTTTCGGCACAAATCCGGCCTCCCGCTCAGGCCGCCTGCCCGGCCCGCCGCGCCAGTGGCAGCCGCGCCCTGAAGGCCGCGCCGCCGTGGCCGGGCAGGTAGCTCACCTCGCCGCCCAGCCGGGCCATGATCTCGCGGCAAATCGCCAGCCCCAGCCCCGCGCCCCCGGCCGCGGACGTATCTGTCAGCCTTGCGAATTTCTCGAAGATGATCTCCCGCGAGCGCTCCGCGATGCCCGATCCGTTGTCGATGAAATCCACCGTCAGCTCGTGCCCCTCCGGCCCGGCCTCCTCGCCCACCTCGATCCGCAATTCAGGCGCGGGGGCATCGCAATATTTGGCCGCATTGGCGATCAGGTTGATGAAGACCTGCACCAGACGGTCGCCATCGGTCACCAGCTCGCGGGCCTCGCGGGCGTGCGTGCGGTGAATCTTCAGCCCCGCCCCCGCCGGGGCCGCAGAGGCCACCGCCCGGTCGATCAGGTCCCCCAGCCGCGCCGGGCCAAGGTTGAGGCTCACCTGCGCGTTCTCCATCACGCCGAGGTCGAGCAGGTCGTTCAGCAGCCGGGTCAGCCGCTGCGCCTCGTCATGGATGATCCCCGCGAACCGCGCCTGATCCTCCGGCGGCAGGCCGCCATCGCGCAGCAGCTCGCTGAACGAGCGGATCGAGGTCATCGGCGTGCGCAGCTCATGGCTGATCTGGCTCAAGAAGGCGTCTTTCTGGATCGAGAGCTGGGTGAGCTTTTCGTTGGCATCCCTCAGCTGCCCGGCGGTGCGCGCCAACTCGTCTGACTTCTGCTCAAGCTGGCTGGAGTATTCGAGAATCTGCTGCGCCTCATCGGCCACCCGCATCAGGTCTTCCACCAGCACCGAGGAGCCGCCCGCCAACTGGCCCACCATCGCATGGGCCGTGGCCGCGCCCACCGAGCCGGCCAACTCCCGCTCCACCCGGCCAAGAAAGTCGGCGGTGATCACCGGCAACTGCCCCTGCCGCCCCTGATCCTCAGCCTCGCGCCGGAACAGCGCCTGCGCCTCCTGCGCACCGAGGATGCGCTGCGCCATCATCAGCAGGTCTTCGGCCTCGGCGCTGCCCCGTGCCCAGCCCCGCGCGCCCACGGTATGGGCAAAGACATTGACCACCTGCGCCGATTGCAGCCGCTCCAGCGGGCCGGGGAAGGTGGCGAGCGAGACGCCCAGAAAGGCCAGTGTGTTCAGCCCGATGGACCAGAAGAGCGAATGCACCAGCGGGTCCATCCCGCCGATCCCGAAAAGCGCGCGCGGCCGCAGCCACTCCAGCCCCAGCGGGCCTTCGGCAAGCACCGTCGCGCCAATCGGGCCGCCGGGGCCGAAGCTGGGCAAAAACAGCGTCCACGCCCAGAGCACGAAGCCAATCACCAGCCCCGCCATCGCGCCCTTCCGGGTGGCCCCGCGCCAGAACAGCCCGCCGAGCAACGCGGGCAGCGCCTGCGCCACGCCGGCAAAGGAGATCAGGCCAATCGCCGCCAGCGCCTCGGAGCCGCCGGAAAGCCGGTAATAGAGGTAACCGAGCAGCAGCACGCCCGCGATGGAGATACGCCGCGCGGTCAGCACCACCGCCCGCACATCGCCTGCCATCATCGCCCCACCCACCTGCTGGCGGCGCAGCCAGAGCGGCATGACGATATGGTTGGAGACCATGGTGGAAAGCGCAATCGCCGCGACGATCACCATGCTCGTCGCGCTGGAAAGGCCACCCAAAAAGGCCAGCATCGCAAGCCCGCCCCGCCCCTCGCTGAGCGGCAGGGTGAGCACGAAGAGGTCGGGGTTGGAGCCTGCAGGCAGCCGCTCCAGCCCCATCACCGCAATCGGCACCACGAAGAGGCTCATCAGCAGCAGGTAGAGCGGAAAGGCCCATGACGCCGTCGCCAGATGCGCCTCATCCGAGTTCTCGACCACCAGCACCTGAAACATCCGCGGCAGGCAGAGGATCGCGGCGGCGGAAAGAAAGGTCAACCCCGCCCAGCGGCTTGGCACAAGCGGCCAGTCGGCCATCGAGGAGGCATCGATCCGCGCCAGCATGTCGCCCACGCCGCCCGCAAGCCCCCAGACCACGAAGATGCCCACTGCCAGCAGGGCGACCAGCTTCACCACCGCCTCCACCGCGATGGCGGTCACCACCCCGTGGTGGCGCTCGTTGGCATCGAGGTTCCGGGTGCCGAAGAGGATGGTGAAGAGCGCGAGGCCCCCCGCAACCCAAAGCGCATTGCGGGCCGAAAGCTCCACATCGCCCGACGATTGGGCAAAGACCTCCAACGAGAGCGTGACCGACTGGAGCTGAAGCGCGATGTAGGGCGTGGTGCCGATCACCGCGAGCAGGGTCACAAGCACGCCCAAGGCGTTGGACTTGCCGTAGCGGTTGGAGATCAGGTCGGCGATCGAGGTGATCCGTTGGGTCCGCCCCACGCGCACCAGCTTGCGGAGCACCAGCCACCAGCCGGTGAGCACCAGCGTCGGGCCAAGGTAGATGGTCAGGTATTCGAGGCCGGAGCGGGCAGCGTAGCCGACCGCGCCATAAAACGTCCACGCCGTGCAATAAACACTGAGCGACAGGGTGTAGACCATCGGCGAGCGGAGCCAGCGCGGCATCCCCCTCTGCGCCCGGCGCTCGGCGAGAAAGGCCACCAGAAAGAGGAAGCCGACGTAGAGCAGCGAGACCCCGACGAGGAGATTAAACGACATCGTCCCTCTCGTCGCCGGTGCCGGGCGGAAGCGGGGCCGAGAGCCGCGCGGCCACAAGCCCCGCCACGGCGATGAGCAGCGCCCAGATCCCGAAGAGGTAAATCACCCCGCCCCGCGTCTGCGGCCCCTCGCCCTGCCCGATCCAGAGCAGCGGAAAGAGCACGAGGCAGAGGCCGACAACCGGCAGCAGCCGGGCGGCATCCATCAGGCGGCGGCGGCGATAGGTCTGCCGCGCGAGAAAGAGCGGAATGTCCTCGGCGTCCACACTGTCGGCAATGTCGATCAGCCGCTGCCCCGGCGCGGCCTGCGCCCCGCGCGGCGGCTCGCCCGCGCTCATGCCCCCGCCAGCTCGCGCAGGCAGTCGAGCACCTCGTCGTTCGAAAAAGGCTTTGTCATGAAGCGGTTGGCCCCGAATTGCAGCGCAAGATCGCGGTCCTTGCCCTGCCCCTTGGCGGTGAGCATCAGCACCGGCAGCGCCGCAGTGGCCTCTTCGGCCCGCAGCTCGCGCAGGATGTCGAAGCCCGACTTTCCGGGCAGCATCACATCGAGGATCATCACATCGGGCCGCGCCCGCGCCACCGCCTCCAGCGCCGTGGCGCCATCGGAATGCGTATCCACGTGCCAGCCATCCCGGCTCAGGATGAACCGGATCGCTTCGATGATGTTCGGCTCGTCTTCCACCAAGAGCACCCGTTTGCCCAACCGAGCTCCTCCCCTTGCCCCGTCCAGCGACTGCCCGGCATTTGACACCCATCCGCCCCGACTGTCAAAACGCCCCGCCGCCGCAGGCGTGACAGGCCTCACTGCGCCCAGTGGGCACGCGCCGCGTCCCTCGCGCCCGCACCGCGCCAAAGCCCAGGTTCGTCCAAAGGAGATTCGAGGCCTCCGGCGGGAATATTTGGAGCAAGAGAATGCGCAAAGCGCGCGCCTGCCTGCATTTTCTTGCTGCAAATATCCACCGCAACACCGCCCCCAGCGCAGCGCCTGATGTGAGCCCATAACGGTGCACCCCGTCACGGGGCGGCGGCGCGGGGTGGGCGGGCGGGCGCGCCGCAGCCCCGTTGCGGCCACGCCCCCCTGCCCTTTGCCTTGCGCCCCCGCGCCCTATCTCTGCGCCAAGCCACAACGGACCACCCCATGATCCTGCTCTACATCATCACCGCCGTCATCTTCCTCGTCGCAGACGCTGTCATGCTGACTCAGGTGATGAAGCCGCTCTTCAGCCGCCATCTCGGCGATGCCCTACGCGACGGCCCGCTGCTCGCCCCGGCGGCGCTCTTCTACCTCGCCTATGTCGGCGGCCTCGTGTTTCTCGTCTCCGCCCCCGCCCTGCGCGATGCCGACCCGATGCGTGCGCTGCTCCACGGCGCCATCATCGGCGCAATGGCCTATGGCACCTACGAGTTTACCTCGATGGCAGTGATGAAGGACTGGTCTTGGGCGATGGTGGCGACCGACACCGCTTGGGGCACCGTGCTCACCGGCGTTTCGGCCTGGGCCGGGGTGGCGCTGATGCTGAAATTTCAGGGCAGCTGACCACGCCCCCTTGTTGCCTCACGGCGCAGATCATAGCTGAACGGCATGAGCGCCAACGCCTGCCTGCCCACCGACAAGCATGACATCGCCGCCGTCCACCGCGCGGCCGCGCTTGCGCCCGAGGCCCGCACGCCGCTGCTGCCCGGGCTGCTGGAATGGGTGCAAGATGCCAACTGGCCCGTCGCCCGCCCGGTGGCCGACCTGCTGGTGGCCGAGGGCGCCGCGCTGCTGCCCCACCTGCGCGTTATCCTCCAAAGCGAGGACGCGGTGTGGAAATATTGGCTGATCGAGCTGGTGATCGCCCGCCTGCCCCCGCCCGACCTCGCCCCGCTGCGCCCGCTGCTGGAGCGACTCGCCACCGCGCCCGGCTCGGCAGACCGCGCCGAAGAGGTCCATCTGGCGGCCCGCGCGGCGCTCGCCCCGCAGCCGGGCTGAGAATCCGCGGACAACCGGCGCTTTGCCCGGTTTGAGGCCGCAAATTTCCACCCCCTGCGACCACTTGCACATTGCCGTTCCTGAATGCGTTGCCTAAAAGCGGGTCCTGAAGGGAGAGCCGGGCCTTGCTGCGCGATGCATGGGCCCATTCGCTCGACCGCTCGGACAACCTACGCAAGCCGGGAGGCAGCACCTATGGCGGACGCCACCGTTCACGGTCACGACCACGAGGACAACCGGTCCTTCTTCACCCGTTGGTTCATGTCGACCAACCACAAGGAT
This sequence comes from Vannielia litorea, assembly GCF_019801175.1. Lineage (NCBI taxonomy): Bacteria > Pseudomonadati > Pseudomonadota > Alphaproteobacteria > Rhodobacterales > Paracoccaceae > Vannielia > Vannielia litorea. Next base: position 674,713 of record NZ_JAHVJR010000001.1, on the reverse strand, counting down.
ATCGGCATCCTCTACCTCTTCACCGCCGCGGCGGTGGGTTTCATCTCGGTGGCCTTCACCGTCTACATGCGGATGGAGCTGATGAGCCCCGAAGTGCAGTTCATGTGCATGGAAGGCTCGCGGATGATCCCCTCCGCAGAGGAATGCACCCCGAACGGCCACCTGTGGAACGTGCTCGTCACCGCCCACGGCATCCTGATGATGTTCTTCGTGGTGATTCCGGCGCTCTTCGGCGGCTTCGGCAACTACCTGATGCCGCTCCAGATCGGCGCGCCCGACATGGCGTTCCCGCGGATGAACAACCTCTCCTACTGGCTCTACGTGGCCGGCACGCTGCTGGCGGTGGCCTCGGTGCTCTCGCCCGGCGGCAACGGCCAGCTCGGCTCGGGCGTGGGCTGGGTGCTCTACCCGCCGCTCTCGACCAACGAAGGCGGCTATTCGATGGACCTCGCGATCTTCGCCGTCCACGTCTCGGGTGCCTCCTCGATCCTCGGCGCGATCAACATGATCACCACCTTCCTGAACATGCGTGCCCCCGGCATGACCCTGTTCAAGGTTCCGCTGTTCAGCTGGTCGATCTTCGTGACCGCATGGCTGATCCTGCTGGCCCTGCCGGTGCTCGCCGGCGCCATCACCATGCTGCTGACCGACCGGAACTTCGGCACCACCTTCTTCGCCCCCTCGGGCGGCGGTGACCCGATCCTCTACCAGCACATCCTGTGGTTCTTCGGCCACCCCGAGGTGTATATCATCATCCTGCCGGGCTTCGGGATCATCTCCCACGTCATCGGCACCTTCGCCCGCAAACCGATCTTCGGCTACCTGCCGATGGTCTGGGCGCTGATCGGGATCGGTGTTCTGGGCTTCGTCGTCTGGGCACATCACATGTACACCGTCGGCATGAGCCTCACCCAGCAGAGCTACTTCATGCTGGCGACCATGGTGATCGCGGTGCCCACCGGCATCAAGATCTTCTCCTGGATCGCGACCATGTGGGGCGGCTCCATCGAGTTCAAAACCCCGATGCTCTGGGCCTTCGGCTTCCTGTTCCTCTTCACCGTGGGCGGCGTCACCGGCGTCGTGCTGTCGCAGGCCGGGATCGACCGCGCCTATCACGACACCTACTACGTCGTGGCGCACTTCCACTACGTGATGAGCCTCGGTGCGGTGTTCTGCATCTTCGCGGGGATCTACTTCTACTTCCCCAAGTTCACCGGCAAGATGTACTCGGAGACCGCAGGCAAGATCCACTTCTGGGCCATGTTCATCGGCGCCAACCTGACCTTCTTCCCCCAGCACTTCTTGGGCCGTCAGGGCATGCCGCGCCGCTACATCGACTACCCCGAAGCCTTCGCCTTCTATAACTACATCTCGTCGATCGGCGCCTTCCTCAGCTTCGCCAGCTTCGTGTTCTTCATCGTCACGATCTTCTACGCGATGCGCAAAGGCGCCCCCTCGCCCGCGGCCAACCCGTGGAACGAGCACGCCGACACGCTGGAGTGGACCCTGCCCTCTCCGCCGCCGGAGCACACCTTCGAGATCCTCCCCAAGCGCGAGGACTGGGACAAGGTCGCCCACCACTAAGCGGGCGAGACCAGAAACAAGATCAAGGGGCGCGTCACCACCGACGCGCCCTTTTTCCATTCCGGACCCTGCCACGATGCCCGCGCCCAGATGACCCTGCTGACCGTTCTGATGATCGCACCGCTCGCCGCGCTGCTCCTGCTGCGCCACCGCCCGCTCGCCCTGCCTCTGGCCCTGCTGGCCGGCTGGGCGGTGATCGCCCTGATCGCAGCCCTGTTCCCACTCTGGCCCGTGTCAGCGACCAGCATCGACCGCGCCTATCACGACACCTATTACGTCGTGGCCTACGGCCATTACCTGCTCACCTCGGCCCTGATCCTCGGTGGCACCGCCATTGCCGTATTGGTGGTGCGCGCCGCAGGGGCGCTGACCCTGCCACGCTGGAGCGCCGCCGCCCTCGCCCTCGCCCACACCGGCGCCTGCCTGACGATCCTCCCCACCTTTTCCCTGCACGCAGCCGGCGCGCCCCGGCGCTACATCGACACCCCGGACAGCATCGCCATGGTGAATTGGCTCTCCAAACTGGGCGGGCTGCTCACCTTCACCGGCCTCCTGTGCTGCGCCGCACTCCTCCTCGCCAGCATCGCCCTCCGGCTCCGCGCCCGGCGCAAGGGCTGATGCCGCCCCCACCGCTGCGACGAGCCGCCGCGCCGCGCGGCACGCGCCCGAGGCGCAGCCCTCTCGCCCCCGCCGCGCCGCGGGGATAAACTCGCCCCCATGCCCTACACATGGCAATCCCCGCCGCCCGACGGCACCCGCGCGGCCCTCTCGGCCTGGCCCTTCCGGTCGCTGCCGAAGGTCGGCTTCGTCTGGTTCATCGGCGGCACGGCGGCGCTGCTCTGCATCCCGCTCATTCCCGCCCTCGGCACGCCGGTGCTCTGGGGCCTTCTGCCCTTCATGCTGGGCGCGCTCTGGCTGCTCTATTTCCTGCTGCAAAAGAGCTACCGCGACGGCGAGATCCTCGAAGAGCTGACGCTCTGGCCCGACCGGCTGCTGCTCACCCGGCAAAACCCCAAGGGCGCACCCCTGAGCTGGGAAGAGAATCCGCACTGGGTCCGCGTCACCCTGCACCGCAGCGGCGGGCCGGTGCCCTATTACGTCACCCTCTCCGGCAAGGGGCGCGAGGTTGAAATCGGGGCCTTTCTCAGCGAAGAGGAACGCAAGGCGCTCTACGCCGAGCTTGCCGCCCTGCTGCCGCTGAGAGACTGATGGCCCAACAGCCCGCCACCCCCAAATGGAAACGCGCCGCCCTCCGGGCCGCCGCCGCGCTCTCGCCTGCGCTGGCGCGCGCGCTCGGGCCTGCACCCTCGGAACAGGCGGCGCTCACGCGCCGCGGCATCTTGCGGGCGGCGCCTTCGGCGCCGGAGGTGGTCTTCATCCTGCCGCTGGTCGGCAAGCACCACGTCGGCGACTGGGCCACGGTGGAGGCGCGCCTCTCCGAGACATTGGCCAGCTTCGCCGCCCAGACCAATCCCCGCTGGCGCGCCCTCATCTGCGGGCAAGACGCCCCCGCCCTGCCGCCCGCGCTCGAGTCCGACAGCCGGATCACATTTCTACCCTTCACCGAAGACGTGACCGGCAACGACAAATGGCGCAAGCTCGCCGCCCTCTGCCGCGCCCTGCCGACTCAGGGGCCGCAAGATGGCTATGTGATGCCCTTCGATGCCGATGACCTGCTCGCCCCCGGCGCGGTGGCCGAGATGCTGGCCCGCCGCGCGCCCGGCGGCTACCTCGTGGAGGAAGGCTGGCTCTGGGACGCCGGGCTCGGCACCTTCGCCCGCGCCGCCCCCCGCAGCCTCGCCCAGCCGGGGCAGAAACCGTTCTGGAAGCTCTGCGGCTCCTGCGCCGCCTTCCGCTGCACCCGCGATCCGGGCGATGCGGCGTTTCTGGAGGCGCTCACCGCCCATGAGCACCGGATGTTCCCCTACCTCGCCGCACTGGCGGGGCGAAAGCTGGCGCCCCTGCAGGAGCCCGCCGCGCTCTACATCCTGAACCACGGCGAGAACTTCGGCGCCCGCCGCGGGCGGGTGAGCTTCAAGGCGCGGTTCGTGGAGCGGTTCGCCGTGCCGGCAGAGGAAGAGGCGCAAATCCGGGCTGCGTTTCCGGCCTTGGACGCTTGAGGCCACCGTCGCAGTGGGGGCGCTGCCCCCACACCCCCGGGATATTTTAAGGACCAATGAGGAGGCAGGCGCGACCGGGCGCCGGGGCGGCGATCAGGCCAGCCGGTCCTTGACCATCGGGCCAACGGCGCCGAAATCCATCTGGCCGGTGTAACGCTCTTTCAGGATGCCCATCACCCGGCCCATGTCGCGGATGCTCTCGGCACCGACTTCCTCGATCGCCTCGCTCACCGCGGCCTCGGCCTCATCTTCGGTAAGCTGGGTCGGCAGGAACTCCTCGATCACCTTCACCTCGGCCAGCTCGCGCTCAGCGAGGTCGAGCCGTCCGCCCTCCTCGTAGGCGCGGGCGCTTTCCTGCCGCTGCTTCACCATCTTGCCGAGGATCCCCAGCACCTCGGCATCGGTGACACCGGCCTCAAGGCCGCCGTCCTCGCCCCGGGCGGCGATGTCCTTGTCCTTGATGGCGGCGTTGATGAGGCGCAGCGTCGAGAGGCGCTCGGCCTCCTTGGCCTTCATCGCCTCCTTCAGCGCCGTCGAGACGCGGGTGCGGATATCCATGCGGTAAAAACCCTTGATTGCGCCCGCCGCGCGTGAGTGGTTGCGCGTCCCCCGGGCCAGACAAGGGCGCAACTTACGCCGCCCTCCCGCGTGGGGCAACCCGTGCACCGGACAACGTGGCGGAAACAGCACGTTTCAACGGCCCGCACGCCATTCCGGTAGCGGGTTGACGCCTCCCCCGGACCCGCCTAGGAACGGGCGGATTTGCCCGCACTGACCTATGCCCCGAAGGAGTCGCGCCGATGCCCTCAAGCCAGCCCAAGCCCACCGCCTGCCTCGCCCTTGCCGATGGCACGCTGTTCTACGGACAGGGCTTCGGAGCGGAGGGCATCCGCACCGCTGAACTGTGCTTCAACACCGCGATGACCGGCTATCAGGAGATCATGACCGATCCCTCCTACGCCGGCCAGATCGTCACCTTCACCTTCCCCCATGTCGGCAACGTCGGCGTGAACCCCGAAGATGACGAAACCGCCGATCCGGTGGCCGAGGGCATGGTCGTCAAATGGGATCCGACGGAGCCCTCCAACTGGCGCGCCGCCGAGCAGTTGCAGGATTGGCTGGCCCGGCGCGGCCGGGTGGGCATCGGCGGGCTCGATACCCGGCGGCTGACCCGCGCGATCCGCCAGCAGGGCGCGCCCCATGTGGCGCTGGCCCATGACCCCGAGGGCAACTTCGACCTCGAGGCGCTGATCGCCGCCGCGCGCGGATTCTCGGGGCTGGAGGGGCTGGACCTCGCCAAGGATGTCACCTGCGCCCAGAGCTACCGCTGGGACGAGATGCGCTGGGCCTGGCCAGAAGGCTTCACCAAGCGCGAGGGGCCGGGCCACAAGGTGGTCGCCATCGACTACGGCGCCAAGCGCAACATCCTGCGCTGCCTCGCCTCCGCGGGCTGCGATGTGACTGTGCTGCCCGCCACCGCCACGGCGGAAGAGGTGCTGGCCCACGGCCCCGACGGCGTCTTCCTCTCCAACGGCCCGGGCGACCCGGCGGCCACCGGCGCCTATGCCGTGCCGATGATCCGCGAAGTGCTGGCCAAGGAAATCCCGGTCTTCGGCATCTGTCTCGGCCACCAGATGCTGGCGTTGGCGCTCGGCGCACGGACCATCAAGATGAACCACGGCCACCACGGCGCCAACCACCCGGTGAAAGACCTCACCACCGGCAAGGTCGAAATCACCAGCATGAACCACGGCTTCACCGTGGACAGCCAGACCCTGCCCGAGGGCGTAAGCGAAACCCACGTGAGCCTCTTCGACGGCTCCAACTGCGGCATCGCGGTCGATGGCAAGCCGGTGTTCTCGGTGCAGTACCACCCCGAGGCCAGCCCCGGCCCGCAAGACAGCTTCTACCTCTTCGAGCGCTTCGCGGCGGCGATGAAAGAGCGCGCCCCCGCCTGACAGCGCGGCGGGCTGCGGCCCGCCCGCGCCCCATCGCGGTTAACCCTTCCTTAACCAAAAGGGCGGCACAGTGGCAGCCGTGGGGCCTTTGGCCTCATCTGCTGCCGGGGGGCTGCCAATCCGTTCCCGGTACCACCAGGGGAAGGATCTGCGCGCCATGAGCCCGCTGCCGAAGCGCCGCATCACAGATGCCGCGCCGTCGCCTGCCGACGGTGCCCTCAGACTGGTCACGCCCGAGCGTCCGGTCGAGACAGATCGCCCCCGCCTTGGCACCATCCTCACCGAAATGGGCGTGCTCTCTCCGGCCGACCTGCTGAAGGGCCTCGCCATGCAGGCCCGCGAGGATGCCCGGCTGGGCGAGATCCTCATCGCTCAAGGCATGATCACCCATGCCGAGCTGATGGCGGCGCTCTCCACCCAGTGGCGCGCCCGGGTGGTCGATGTCGGCTTCGAGCCGCCCGATCCCCGGCTGATCGACATGCTCGGCCCCGCCAACTGCCTGCGCGATGCGCTCCTGCCCTGGCGCCGGCTCGGCTCGCTGACCGTCATCGTCACCTCCCGCCCGCACCTCTTTGCTCGCAACGTCGAGGCGCTGACCGAGACCTTCGGGCCGGTGGTCATGGCGCTGGCGCAGGAGACCGACATCTATCAGGCGGTGCAGGAGATCCGCGCCAAAGCGCTGGTGAAACGGGCTGAAACCCGCGTCGACGCACCGATGAGCTGCCGTGATTTCGTCTCTCGGCGCAAGCAGCGCCTGCTCTTCGCCCTCTGCCTCGCCGGGCTGCTGGCCGTGATCGCCGCGCCCCGGCTCACCTTCGCCCTGCTCACCGGCTGGGCCGTGCTCACCCTCGTGCTGCTGATGGGGCTGAAGGCCGTCGCCACCGGGCTGGCCTGGCACCGGCTGCGGGCCGAGCGCCGCGCCCGCCGCCGCGCCGTGCAGATGCTGGAGGCCGAGGCGCAGGCCCGCATGGCCAAACCTGGCAGCCGCGACCCTGTGCCCCTCGCCTCCGCCCTGCCCGCCTTCAACAGCCGCAGGGCGCGGCCCGCCATCGCCCGGCTGCCCGTTGTCTCGGTGCTGGTGCCGCTCTTCCGCGAGGAGCATATCGCCAGCCACCTGATCCAGCGCCTCTCCCGGCTGACCTACCCAAAGGAGCTGCTCGACGTTTGCCTCGTGATGGAATCCACCGATGACACCACGCGCCTCACCCTCTCCCGCACCCCCCTGCCGCCGTGGATCAGGGTCATCATCGTGCCGCGCGGCGCGGTGCAAACCAAGCCGCGTGCGCTGAATTACGCGCTGGAATTCACCCGCGGCAGTATCGTCGGGGTCTGGGATGCCGAGGATGCGCCCGAGCCGGAGCAGATCCACAAGGTGGTGCAGCGTTTTCACGAGCGGCCCGCCGAGGTCGCCTGCCTGCAAGGCGCGCTCGATTTCTACAATGCCGGCACCAATTGGCTCTCACGCTGCTTCGCGGTCGAATATGCCAGCTGGTTCCGCGTCGTGCTGCCGGGGCTGGCGCGGCTGGGCTGGCCGGTGCCGCTCGGTGGCACCACGCTGTTCTTCCGCCGTGAGGCGCTCGACCGGATCGGCGGCTGGGATGCCCACAACGTCACCGAAGATGCCGACCTCGGCATGCGCCTCGTTCGGCTGGGCTACCGCACCGAGCTGATCGAGAGCACCACCTTCGAAGAGGCCAACTGCCGCGCCCTGCCCTGGGTCAAGCAACGCTCGCGCTGGCTCAAGGGCTACGCGCTCACATGGGCCGTCCACATGCGCAGCCCGGCCCGTCTCTGGCGCGACCTCGGGGCATGGCGCTTCGCCGGGTTCCAGTTGCTCTTTCTCGGCACGCTCAGCCAGTTCATCCTCGCGCCGTTCCTGTGGAGCTTCTGGCTGGTCGTGCTCGGCCTCTGGCACCCGCTCTCCGCATGGCTCCCCGGCTGGGCGATCTGGACCCTGGCCGGCACCTTCTTCGCCTCCGAACTGGTCACCATCGCCGCCGGCCTCATGGGCACCCGGCTCGCGGGTCACAAATGGCTCGCCAAATGGGTGCCCACGCTGCACCTCTACTACCCGCTCGGCTCGCTCGCCTCCTACAAGGCGCTCTGGGAGATCGTCACCAACCCATTCTACTGGGATAAGACCACCCACGGGCTGCACAACCCGGAAGACGAGGTGCTGACCCCTGTGATCGTGGTCGAGCCGCGCTCCGCACCGCGAAAGCCGGTCAAACCCCGGCGCGTCACGCCGCGCCGCCCCGGCCCCGCACCCGTGAGCCCCGGGCCCTAACCCGTCAGTCCTGCGCCGCGTCCAGCTTGAGCCGCTGCTCGAAGGCCACCGAAATATGCCGCCGCAGCGCCTCGCCCGCGCCCGCCTCGTCCCGCGCGGCCAGCGCATCCACGATCGCCTGATGCTCGCCCAGCGCCACCTCGCCCCGCCCCTCGGCAGCGAGCGACGTGGTCGCCAAGAGCGCCATCGACCGATGCACGAGGTCCAGTTGCTGGATCAGAAAGCGGTTGTGGCTGGCCAGGTGAATCTGCCGATGAAACCGCCGGTTCGAGCGGCTCAGCGCCGCCGGGTCGTTCACCCGCGCGCGGTCCTGCTCCACCATCTGGCCCAGCACCTTCACCTCCTCCGCCGTGGCATGGCGGGCGGCCAGCCGGGCGGCCAGCGCCTCCAGCTCGGCCCGCACGATGTACAGCTCCGCCAGCTCGTTGTGGTCGAGCGAGGCCACGATCAGGCTGCGCCCGTCCCGCACCAGCAGCGCCTGTGTCTCCAGCCGTTGCAGCGCCTCGCGGATCGGCGTGCGTGACACCCCGAACCGCTCTGCCAGCTCGCTCTCCACCAGCCGGTCGCCGGGCTTGTAGGTGCCGTGGTCGATCGCTTCGAGGATCATCCCGTAAGCATCTTTCTGCTGCGGCCGCGCGCTTGGCATAGTGGTTCCTCCGTGTCCCGTCCGGCGAGCCTATGCCCCCGCGCCACCCGGAGGCAAGCGGCCCATGCGCCGCACCCTCTTTGCCGCCACCGCCCCTTGCAGCCCCGCGCCGCCCGCCATAGCGTCCGCCCCATGTCGCACGCCCCCCTCTTCTCCCATGTCGCCGCCTGGGTCTTCGACCTCGACAACACGCTCTACCCGCCCGAGGCCCGCCTCTTCGACCAGATCGAGGTGCGGATGACCGCATGGGTGATGGAGGCGCTCGGCGTCGGGCAACCCGAGGCCAACGCCCTGCGCAAGAAGTACTGGGCCGACTACGGCACCACGCTGGCCGGGCTGATGCAGGTCCACGGGCTCGACCCGGGGCCATACCTGACCCACGTCCATGATATCTCGCTCGATCATCTCGAGGCCGATGATGCGCTCGCAGAGGCCATCGCCGCCCTGCCCGGCCGCAAGTTCGTCTATTCCAACGGCTCCAAACCTTACGCCGAGCGGGTGCTCACCGCCCGCGGCCTCTCCGGCCTGTTCGACGAGGTCTTCGGCGTCGAGCACGCCGGCTTTCGCCCCAAGCCCGAGCGCGCCGCCTTCGAGACCGTCTTCGCCAAGGCCGGGCTGGACCCGGCCCGCGCTGCCATGTTCGAGGATGACCCGCGCAACCTCGCCGCGCCCCACGCGATGGGCATGCGCACCGTCCATGTCGCGCCCGAGGCTTTGGAGGCGCCGCACATCCACCACCACACCAATGACCTCACCGGCTTCCTGCGCGCGCTCTAGCGCGCACCGTTCGGTTGGGTCATCTGTGGGCGTTTTGCATTTTTGTCGTATGCATCGGATGTGCATGGAATGTGCATCAGTTGTGCATTGAGGAAATTCGTGGTTAACGCCGTCTTGGGCAGTTCGTACAGGCATTTTTGCAATACCTCCGCCTGCGCGCATCCGCCCCCTTGGCAATTGCTCTACCCGCGCCCTAAATCCCTGTCATGGCACGCAAATCCACCGATATCCTGATCGCGGGCGCCGGCATTGCCGGGCTGACCGCCGCCGCCTGCTTCGCGCAGGCGGGCTACAGCGTCACCCTCGCCGCGCCCAGCGCCCCGAGGCGAGATAAAACGCAGGGAGATCAACGCTCTACCGCCTTCCTTGACCCGGCCATCGCACTCTTCTCCGAGGCCGGGCTTTGGGCCGATCTCGTGCCCCACGCCCAGCCGCTGCAAGAGCTGCACATCACCGACACGGTCGGCTGGCCCCCGCAAATCCGCGACTCCCGCGCCTTCGCCTCCGAGGCCCCCGGCACGCCGCCGCTGGCGCAGAACCTGATGAACTGGCGCATCGCGGATGTGTTGCTCAACGCGCTGGAATTGCTGCCGAATGTCACGCTGCACTGGGGCGCGGGCTTTGCCTCGATGGTCACCCGCGAGCGCGAGGCGCTGGTGCAACTCACCGATGGCACGGGCCTGCGCGCCCGCCTCGTCATCGGCGCCGACGGACGCGAGAGCGCCGTGCGCGAAGCTGCTGGAATCTCGGCCGAAATTTCCCGTTTCGGCCAGAAGGCCCTCGCCTTCTCCGTCACCCACCCGGAGCCGCACCGCAACATCTCCACCGAGGTCTACAACCAGGGCGGCCCCTTCACCCTCATCCCGCTGCCCGACGAGGATGGCACGCCCACTTCCGCCGTCGTCTGGATGAACCCCGGCCCCGAGGCGCAGCGCCTGCAAACCCTTGACGCGCAGGCCTTTTCTGCCGAGGCCACCACCCGCTCCGCTGGGCTTCTTGGCCCGCTCACCCTCGCCTCGCCCCGCGCCCTCTTCCCGATCATCACGCTGCGCGCCAAGGCGCTCACCGCCCAGCGCACCGCGCTCATCGCCGAGGCTGCCCATGTGGTGCCACCCATCGGCGCGCAGGGGCTGAACACCTCGCTCAACGACCTTGCCGCGCTGCTGCACACCGCCGCGCCGGAAACGCTCGGCGCTCGCCAACATCTTGACGCTTATGAAAAATCCCGCGCCCGCGATGTGGCGGCGCGGGTCGCAGCCATCGGGCTCTACAACCGCCTCACCCGCTCCGGCCTGCCGCCGCTGCAATCGCTGCGGCTGTCCGGGCTGAAGGCGGTGGCCGATGTGCCACCCCTCCGCCGCGCGGTGATGAAGGCAGGTATGGGCGGTTAACCCGCCCGTAACCTTCAGGCGATAACCTTGTCGAGAACCCGCTCGAGCCGTCCGAGCGTTGCCTCCACATCCGCCAGCTTGTCGAGCCCGAAGAGCCCGATGCGGAAACTCTTGTAGTCGGCGCCTTCGTCCACCATCAGCGGCACGCCCGCGGCAATCTGCACGCCCTCGGCGGCAAAGGCGCGGCCGGTCTGCAACTCCGGGTCTTCGGTGTAGACGACTACCACGCCAGGCGCGCCAAACCCTTCTGCGGCCACGCTTTTCAGCCCCTTGCCGGCCAGGAGCGCCCGCGCCCCGTCGCCCAGCGCCTGCTGCGCGGCCTTCACCTCGCCGAAGCCCCGTGCCTCGGTTTCCTTCAGCGCGTCGCGGAACACCCGCAGCGCATCGGTCGGCATGGTCGCGTGGTAGGCATGGCCCCCCGCCTCGTAGCTCTGCATGATCGCCAGCCATTTGCCGAGGTCGGCGGCGAAGCTGTCGGACTTGGTCTCCGCCACCCTCTCCTCGGCCCGCTCCGAGAGCATCACGAGGCCCGCGGAGGGCGGGGCCGACCAGCCCTTTTGCGGCGCCGAGATCAGCACGTCCACACCGGTCGCTTCCATGTCGACCCAGATGCAGCCAGAGGCGATGCAGTCCAGCACCATCAGCCCGCCAACCTCATGAACCGCCTTGGAAATCTGGGCGATGTAACCGTCCGGCAGGATCATCCCGCTCGCCGTTTCCACATGCGGCGCAAACACCAGCGCCGGCGCATCGGCCTTGATCCGGGCGACGACCTCCTCCACCGGGGCGGGCGCAAAGGGCGCGGTTGCCTCGTTGCCGCCCCGCCGGGCCTTCATCACGATCTCTTCGGAGGGGATGCCGCCTGCGGTGAAGATCTGGCTCCAGCGGTAGGAGAAGAACCCGTTGCGAACCACCAGCACCTTCTCGCCGCGCGCGAGCTGCCGCGCCACGGCCTCCATCGCATAAGTGCCGCCGCCCGGCACCACGGCCACTGCGGCCGCGTTGTAGCAGGCTTTCAGGCCGGATGAGATGTCTCGCATAACCTCCTGAAAAGCCTTGCTCATATGGTTCAGCGAGCGGTCGGTGAACACCACCGAGAACTCCAGCAGCCCGTCCGGGTCAATATCTCCGCGCAAGGCACTCATGGGGCGATCCTCCGTTTAAGGTCGCCCATAGCTAGCCCCAGGGCGCGGCAAAGCAAAGCCCGTGTGTCAGCCGAGCGCCCCCCCGAGCGGCCCGGGCCGCCGCTCCTCGGTGAGCAGCACGTTGGCCTCCACGTTGCCCACACCCGGCAGCGCCATGATTCGCCGCCGCAGCACCCGCTCGAAGTCGGCCAGATCGCGCGCCGTCACCCGCAAGCGGTAATCATAGAGGCCCAGCACATGCTCCACCGTCTGCACCTCGGGGATGGCGCTGACCGCGCGCTCGAAGTCCTCCAGCGAGACCTGCCCCTTGGTGGCCAGCTTCACGCCCAGAAACACCGTGACCCCGAAGCCCAGCTTCTCGGCATCCAGCCGCAACCGCTGGCCGCTGATCGCCCCCGCCTCGCGCAGCCGCCTGATCCGCCGCCAAGCCGCCGGTTGCGAAAGCCCCAGCCGGCGCCCGACCGCCCCCGCCGAGAGCCGCCCATCCGCCTGCAATGCCTTGAGAATTTCCCAGTCCAGCTCGTCCAAGTTCATACCGGCAGCGCCTCCTGCACCTTGATCCGGCTCACATGCATCAGCGCCTCGATGTCGGCGATATGGGGCAGCGCCATGATCTTCTCCCGGTAGATGCCCGTCCAATGGCCCATGTCGCGGGCGATGACCTCCAGCCGCACGTCGACGCGGCCCAGAAAGGTTTGAATTTCAGTGACTTCCCGCACAGCGCGCGCGGCTTCAAGGAATTCATCAAAGGCGCGTGGTAGGGTTTTGTCGAGCGTGATCCGCAGGCTCACCCGCACCGCAAACCCAAGCGCCTCCCAGTCGATCATCGCCTCCTGCCCCCGGATCACCCCTTCGCGCTCCATCCGCTCCACCCGCCGCCAAGCCTGCTGAGCCGAGAGGCCGACGCGTTCGGCCAGTTCGGCGGCCTTGAGCGTGGGTTCGGCCTGAAGCTGGCGGAGAATGCGCCTGTCGTAATCATCGAGCATGAAACTATCGCCAAATTTCAATCTAACGAATGATCTTTTCACTCAGAGCGCTAGAAACGTCAACTCCAACTCTCCCCACAGCGCCAAAGCACAGCTACAACCCGCCGCAATGCAACCACGCCCCGGAGGGACTGACATGCGCGTTTATTATGACCGCGATTGCGACATCAACCTGATCAAAGACAAGAAGGTGGCCATTCTCGGCTACGGCTCGCAGGGCCACGCCCATGCGCTGAACCTGCGCGACAGCGGCGCCAAGAACGTGGCCGTCGCCCTGCGCGAAGGCTCCCCCTCGGCCAAGAAGGCCGAAGGCGAAGGCCTGCAGGTGATGGGCATCGCCGAAGCCGCCGCATGGTGCGACCTGATCATGTTCACCATGCCCGATGAGCTTCAGGCCGAGACCTACAAGAAATACGTGAAGGACAACCTGAAGCCCGGCTCCGCCATTGCCTTCGCCCACGGCCTCAACGTGCACTTCGGCCTGATCGAGGCGCCCGAGGGCGTCGACGTGATCATGATGGCCCCCAAAGGCCCCGGCCACACCGTGCGCGGCGAATACACCAAAGGCGGCGGCGTGCCCTGCCTCGTGGCCGTGCATAACGACGCCACCGGCAAGGCGCTCGAGATCGGCCTGTCCTACTGCTCCGCCATCGGCGGCGGCCGCTCGGGCATCATCGAGACCAACTTCCGCGAAGAGTGCGAAACCGACCTCTTCGGTGAGCAGGTCGTGCTCTGCGGCGGCCTCGTCGAGCTGATCCGCATGGGGTTCGAAACCCTCGTCGAGGCGGGCTATGCCCCCGAGATGGCCTACTTCGAGTGCCTCCATGAGGTGAAGCTGATCGTGGACCTGATCTACGAGGGCGGCATCGCCAACATGAACTACTCGATCTCCAACACCGCCGAGTATGGCGAGTATGTCTCCGGCCCGCGCATCCTGCCCTACGACGAGACCAAGAAGCGCATGAAAGAGGTGCTGACCGACATCCAGAAAGGTGTGTTTGTGCGTGACTTCATGCAGGAAAACGCCGTTGGCCAGCCCAACTTCAAGGCCACCCGCCGGATCAACGACGAGCACCAGATCGAGGCCGTGGGCGAGAAGCTCCGCGCCATGATGCCCTGGATCTCCGCCGGCAAGATGGTCGACAAAGAGCGCAACTAAGGCGGCGCCCGCAGGGGCACATGCAAGATCGAGCACCCCCGGCCACTGCGCCGGGGGTGTCTTTTTCCGGAGATGAAGATGAACGTGCAAACCCCTGACATTACGGCCAGAAGCTGGGCGATGATTGCCACGCTCGGCGTGGTCTGGGGCGGCACCTTCATGGTCCAGAGCATCGCACTGCAAACGACGCCACCGTTCTGGGTGGCCTCCGCCCGCATCGGCTTTGCCACGCTGCTCACTTGGGTCGTCTGGCGCTGGCGCGGAGGGCTCATGTTCACCACTGCGCAAACCGACTGGCCGCGCCTGACCCTCGTGGCGCTGCTCTCCTCGGCGGTCCCCTTCATGTGCCTGAGCTGGGGCCAGCAGTTCGTGCCCTCAGCCTTCGCCGGGGTCTCCATGGCCAGCGTCACCCTCTTCATCCTGCCGCTCGCGCACCTCTTCCTGCCCGGCGAGCGGATGACCCTGCGCCGCACGCTGGGCTTCCTGCTCGGTTTCGCGGGAGTGGCGGCGCTGATCGGGCCGGAGGCGCTTTCAGCCACCGGCGCGGCGAACGAGAGCTGGGGCCGCGCTGCCTGCCTCGCGGCGGCGGGTTGCTATGCCATCTCCTCGGTGATGATGCGCCGCCTGCCCCCGATCGACCCGATCGGCCTCACCTTCGCGACCCTCGCCATCGGGGCGCTGCTGGTGATCCCGGTCGCCGCCTTCGCCCACGGCGCGCCCGCCAACCCCGGCCTCAACGGCCTGCTGGTGCTGGCCTTGCTCGGCCTCGTGCCCACCGCCGGGGCCAACCTGCTCCGCATCCTCGTGATCCGCTCCGCTGGCCCGGTATTCATGAGCCTCACCAACTACCTCGTGCCGCTCTGCTCCATCCTTTTCGGCTGGCTCATCCTGTCTGAGCAGTTGCCCGCCTCGCTCTTCCTCAGCATGGCGCTGATCCTCTCGGGCGTGTTCCTCAGCCAATGGGGCGCGCTGACCCGGCTGTTCCGCCGCCCCTGAGCGCCAGCGCACAAGTCACAGGGCCGGGCCGCGCATTGATATAACATAACACCGCCCCCATCTGCCCCGCATGACCAACCTTCATGTGAGCACAAGAGGGGGCCTGCCGACTGAGATGCAGACCCTCCTTCGGGCCACCCCGCGCGAAACCTGGCCGGGGCACCCGAACTTCGCCGCCTCCGTCGCCAAGTGGATGGGGGCTCACCAGATGTTCCGCGACCTCGCCCGCGTTACGCGGGAGGATACCGAGGACTATCTCGACAAGGAGATGGACGATGCCGCCTTCACCCGCTCCCTCGCCCGCTACGGCGACCGGCTGGTGCGCAACCTCCACGGCCACCACGCCTGGGAGGACCGACGTTTTTTTCCCGAGCTGAACGCGGCGGATGACCGCTTCGAGGCCGGGTTGGAGATGCTGGAAAGCGACCATGTCGAGATGGATGCCCTGCTGGAGCGTTTTACCCGCAAGGGCAACCGCATCATCCAGCTGGCCCATCTGGACCCGCCGCTGATGGCCGAAGAAGCCCGCGGCTTCCATGACGAGGCCGTCGCGGCAGAGGCCTTTCTCGCCCGTCACCTGACGGATGAGGAGGATCTCGTGGTGCCGATCATCCTGCACCACAAGCTGCGTGGCTGATGGCGCGGGCCTGCCCTTACCGGCAGGCCCAACCCCTCACGCCGCCGGATCGAGCCGCACGTTTGCGTCGATCTGCGGCGCCATCGTGCACCACCGCTCGCCGTTATAAACCCAATGCGCCTCGCGGGTCTCGGCCCGGAGCACCACCCGGTCCTCCGAGAGGTCCATCAGGTGGGCGGGCATCAGGCTCAAAAACAGGTAGAGGGCTTCGGTCGTCATGCACATGGGAAGGCTCCTTGCGGGCTGCTCGAATGGTCCTCCCATGAGACAAGCCTGCGCCCTTTCTGCAGTGCAGCATAGTCCGCTGCGCCGGCCGCATGACCGCCCGCAGCCTATCCCTCGAAACTGAGCAATTTCTGAACCGGGCGCCCGGAAATCAGGCAGCAGGCGCTCCGGCGGCCTCCACCTCGGCCACGATGCTGTCCACGACGCGCTCCAAAAGCGCTTCGTCTTCGCATTCCGCCATCACCCGGATCAGCGGCTCGGTGCCGCTCTTTCGGATCAGCAGCCGCCCCTGCCCGGCCAGCTCGGCCTCCGCCGCCTCCAGCCGCGCCTTCACCGAGGCTGCGCCCAGCGGGTCGGCCCCCGCCTCGTAGCGCACGTTCTTCAACAACTGCGGCACCGGCTCAAAACTGCGGGCCAGCTCGCTCGCCTTGCGGCCCGTACCGACCATCGCGGCCAGAAACTGGATGCCCGCCAGCAGCCCATCGCCCGTGGTGGCATAATCGGTCATCACGATATGGCCCGACTGCTCGCCGCCAAGGTTGAACCCGCCCGCACGCATCCGCTCCACCACGTATCGGTCGCCCACCCCGGTGCGCTCCAGCCGCAGGCCCTTGCCCTCAAGGTAGCGCTCCAGCCCGAGGTTGCTCATCACCGTGGCCACCAGCGCGCCGCCCTTCAGCAGCCCCATCTCGCCCCAGCGCCCGGCCAGCAGCGCCATCACCTGATCGCCGTCGGCGATCTCGCCGTTCTCGTCGATTATCATCACCCGGTCGGCGTCGCCATCGAGGCAGATGCCCACATCCGCCCCATGCGCCACCACCGCCTCGGCGGCGGCCTGCGGCGAAGTCGAGCCGCATTTGTCGTTGATGTTGTAGCCGTTGGGAGAAACGCCCAGCGGCACCACCTCGGCGCCCAACTCCCAGAGCACCTCGGGCGCGGTCTTGTAGGCGGCGCCATTGGCGCAATCGACCACCACCTTCAGCCCCGAGAGCGAGGCCCCCACCGGAAAGCTCGCCTTGGCCCGCTCGACATAGCGGAAGCGGCCATCGTCGATCCGCTTGGCGCGGCCGATGTTTTCCGCCGCCGCGGGCTCCACGCCCGAGGCCACCAGCGCCTCGATCTCCTCTTCCGCCTCGTCCGAAAGCTTGAAGCCATCGGGGCCGAAAAACTTGATCCCGTTGTCATGCGCCGGGTTGTGCGAGGCCGAAATCATGATGCCCAGATCGGCGCGCATTGAGCTGGTCAGGTAGCCCACCGCCGGTGTCGGCACCGGGCCGAGCAGCAGCACGTTCATCCCGGTGGAGGTCAGCCCCGCCGTCAGCGCGTTCTCGAACATGTAGCCCGAGAGCCGCGTGTCCTTGCCAATCACCACCCGGTGCCCACTGGCCCCGTCCCGGCGAAAGTAGCGGCCCGCCGCCGCGCCCAGTTTCAGCGCCATCTCGGCGGTCATCGGGGCGGCGTTGGCCCTACCCCGCACCCCGTCGGTTCCAAACAGCGTCCTGCCCATAGCGGCCCCCTCACATACCCCATTGCGCGCCAGCGAGCCTTAGGCCCTGCCGGGTTTCCCGCGCATCATGCACCCGTAATAGCTGCACCCCCTGCCCGGCGGCAAGCACGGCCAGCGCAAGGCTGCCGGGCATCCGGGCCACCGGGTCTTCGGCCTCGCCGATGGTGCCGATGAACCGCTTGCGGCTCACCCCCAACAGCACCGGGCACCCAAGCGCATGAAAGAGCGAGAGTCGCCCAAGCAACGCAAGGTTATGCGCCATCGTCTTGCCAAAGCCGATCCCCGGGTCCACCACGATCCGCTCGCGCGCGATCCCGGCGGCCTCGGCTGCCGCAACCCGCTCGGCAAGGTGGTCGTACACATCGAGCAGCACATCGGTGTAGCGCGGGTCGTCCTGCATGGTCTCCGGGCTGCCCTGCGCGTGCATCAGGCAGATCGGCGCGCCCGCCTCGGCGGTCACCTGCGCGATATGAGGGTCGAACAGCATGGCCGATACGTCATTCACCATGTCCGCCCCCGCCGCCAGCCCTGCGCGGGCCACCCCGGCCTTGCGCGTGTCGACCGATATCGGCGTGCCGCAGCCGGATTCCCGCAACGCGGAGATCACCGGCGCCACCCGCCGCGTCTCTTCCTCAACCGATACTTCTTCGGCGCCGGGGCGCGTGCTTTCGCCGCCGATGTCGAGCATGTCGGCCTCGGCGGCCAGCGCCAGCCCGTCTTCCAGCTCCTGCCCGAAGTGGCTGCCCCCGTCCGAAAAACTGTCTGGCGTCAGGTTCAGAATGGCCATCACCCGCGGCGCGTCCATCGTCAGCCCGGCCACCGGTGCGCGCGGCGCGGTGAGCGGGGCCAGCTCTTCCGGCGTCAGCGCCTCCACCGGCAGCACCGCAGGCGCGGCCTCGCGGCTCAGCACTTCCACCCGGTCAAACCAGCACCAGCCACCGGCCAGCGTCACTGCGCCTTCAGGGCGGGCCGGGTCGGTCTGCACCAGCGGGCGGATGTATCTCATTTCGCCAGCTCCCGCGCGATCCAATCCGCCAGCGCCTCGGGGCGCGGCTCGGGTTGCTCCACGGCGGCGAGCACCAGCCGGGAGGGTGCCCAGAAGGCCGGGATGCCCTGCGCCGCGCAAAAGCCGATCTCCGTGCGCGAGGAGACCACCCGCGCGCCCTCCACCGCCTCGGCGGCGATCCAGGCCGCCTGCTCCATCGCCAGCAGCATCACCCGGCCTTTGGCCTCGTCGCCCCGCGCCTTGGGCACATAGCCCGGCGTGACCACGTAAAGCACCGGACCCTCTGCGGGCGGCACAGCGGAGCCGAGCACCATCAGGCACACCTCGGGCACCGCGGCGGGCAGCGCCACCGGCTCCACCTCACCCCGCACCCGCAGCGCCTCGACGCCCAGTACGAATTCGCCGCGCTCCAGCTTGTCGATCCGCACCGCCATGCGGGCCACGCGCGGCTCCGAGAACACCCGCGCCGCGATCCTGTCGACCAGCGTTTCCAGCAGGTCCACCCGGCCCTCGGCCAGCGAGGCATCGACCGCGCCGATCAGCGTGTCGTAGCTCACCACCTTGTCCACATCGTCAGCCGGGGCTTCGCCCTCAACCTCGGCATGCACCTCGAAGCAGAGCTTCTGCACCACGCCGCGCTCATCGGCAAAGGCGCCGATCTCCACGTCGCGATAGAGTTCACGAAGAGCGATCACGTCACGCGGGGCGTGAACGGAAAAGGCGAGGCCGGTTTCATCCATGCCTCGCCTCAAATCACGGCCCGTGGCCAAGATCAATCAGATCACGCGCACCTGCGTGCCCACCGGGGTCAGCTCGAAGAGCTCGGCGATCAGCTCGTTGTAGGTGCCGATGCAGCCCGAAGATGAGCGGCGCCCGATCTTGCGGGTGTCATGGGTGCCGTGGATCAGGTAGGCGGGCCAGCTGAGATACATCGCATGGGTGCCGAGCGGGTTGTCGGGGCCCGGCGGCATGTAATGCAGGCTGGGGTCGCGCTTCATCATCGAGGGGGTCGGGGTCCAGTCCGGGCCGACCTTCTTGCGCACGATCTCGGTGTAGCCAGTGCGCTTGAGGTCATCGGTCAGCGGCACAGAGGTCGGGTAGACCTTGTAGATCGAGCCATCGCCCGACCAGAAGTGCAGCGCCCGGCTGATGGTGTCGCAAACGATCGTGGCCTTGCCAAGATCGCTGAAGTGATCGCGCCAGTTCTGCGCCTGAAAGCTCGATGCGTTGCGGCGCACCTTTTCCTGGCTGCGAATGGCGGTCGGGTCGATCTGCTCGGCCCAGCCCACGGCGGGGGCGGCAGCCAGCGCGGCGGTGCCGGCAAGAAGGCGTCGTCTGGAAATCATGCTATGCGTGCCTCTGTCACGAATATCGGGTTGCCCCTCACCTGCCATGTCCGGGCAGGCATCGCTACTCACATATCAGTGAAACGGAATACGACATGGCAGCGTTGCGCCGCCGCCATGCCGCTGCGGCTCAGGAGCGCGGGTGGCGGTAGAAGCTGTGCACGCCGATCCGGGCCGTGCGCGGAAACTTCCGGGCCCAGGCCGGGTTCACGGCGTTGGTGTGGTAGTGGGTCGCGCCGGCAGTCAGGGCGCGCGGAGCGCCATTGAGCATCAGCCATGCGATCTTGCCCACGCGCGAGTAGGCCGCCGGCTCGCGGATGGCGTCGGAGTAGCCGTCGCAGGTGTAGGTGAACTGGCACTGGTACTTGCGGCCGGTGCCCTGGTGGATCACGCCGCAGACCGAGCCGGGGTAGAGGCCGGATTTGACCCGGTTCAGGATCACCTCGGCCACAGCGAACTGGCCTTTCACCGTTTCGCCGCGCGCCTCGAAGTAGAGCGCCTCGGCGAGGCAGGCCCACTCGGCGCCGCCCTTGCGGGCCGGCTGGCCATCAATCCAGTCGCGGCTGTAGCTGACCTTGATCGTGCCGGGGGTGCCAAAGCTGCTGCGCGGGGTGGTGGCGAGCCGCTTGATCCGCTTGCCGCTCACCGCCTGAAATGCCTTGCGCTCGCGGCCCAGAAGGGCATCCAGCTGACGGTCCAGCGCCGGATCGGCGGGGGCCGTGGCCTCGATCACTTCCGTCGGAACGGTGGAGGTCGACATCACGGTTTCAGCGTGGGCGGGGGCGGACGCGGTCGTCAGGCTCAAAAAGGTGACGACCAGCGCGGGCATATTCCGGCGCAGGTTCAGCATCATCGTCTCGTATTCGCAGCACGTCCCAGGCTCGTGCCAAGCCGAGGGGGCGCTTAGCGGATGACACAACGGCCTGTCTACCCCGTGGGGTCCAACCGCGACCGATAGGCGCGGTTTTGCCCAGATTGTTTCCGTTTCGTGACCAATTGGCCCCGATTGTTGCAGAAAATCTTAACGGAGCCCTGTCGGCTCGTCGCCCACCTGATCGCGAATCGCGAGGTGCGCGGCAGCCAATCTGGCAACCGGAACGCGAAAAGGCGAGCAAGAGACGTAGTCGAACCCCGCCTCGCGACAGAAGGCGATTGTGTCGGGGTCGCCACCATGCTCGCCACAGACCGAGAGCGTCACGCCGGGCCGCGCCGCCCGCGCCCGCTCGGCGCCCAGCATCAAGAGCTCGCCCACCCCCTCCTGATCGAGGGTGTGAAACGGATCTTCCGGGTAGACCTGCTGCTGCACATAGGCCCCCATGAACTTGCCCGCATCGTCGCGGCTGAGGCCATAGGTCATCTGCGTCAGGTCGTTGGTGCCGAAGCTGAGAAAGGTCGCATGCCCGGCAATGTCGCCCGCCCGCAGCGCGGCACGCGGGGTCTCGACCATCACGCCGAGGCGATAGTCAAAGTCCGCGCCGGTCTCGTTGCGCACCGCGGCGGCCACCCCGTCGATCCGGGTCTTCAGCAGCTCCACCTCGCGGCGGGCGCTGACCAGCGGAAGCATGATCTCGGGCACCACATGGGCGCCCTTGCGGCCCACGGCCACGGTCGCCTCGAAGATCGCGCGCGCCTGCATGTCGTAGATCTCGGGCACGGTCACGCCCAGCCGCACGCCCCGCAGGCCCAGCATGGGGTTGAACTCGGTCAGCGCCTCGACCCGGTGCATCACGTCGCTCACCGGCAGGCTCAGCGCCTCCGCCAGCGCCCGCGCGCCCTCGCGATCGGAAGGCAGAAACTCGTGCAGCGGCGGGTCGAACAGCCGGATGCACACCGGCTGACCCACCATGATCCCGAACAGTTGGGTAAAATCCTCGCGCTGCATCGGCAGAAGCTGGTCGAGCGCGGCACGGCGATCTTCCTCTGTATCTGCGAAGATCATCTCGCGCATGACCATCATGCGCCCCTCTTCGAAGAACATGTGCTCGGTCCGGCAGAGGCCAATGCCCTCGGCCTTGAACATCCGAGCCGTCTGCGCGTCGGCGGGCGTGTCGGCATTGGCACGGATGCCAATGTCCCGCGCCTCGTCTGCCCAATCGAGCAGCGACTGAAAGCTGTCATCCAGCGCCGGCTCCAACATGTCGACCTCGCCCGCCAGCACCTCGCCGGTCGAGCCGTCGATGGTCACGAGGTCTCCCTCTTTCAGCACCCGCCCGTCCACCGTGCGCAGGGTCTTCTTGGAGGTCGAAAGCCTGATGCCGCTGGCGCCCACGATGCAGGGCAACCCGAGGCCACGGGCGATCACGGCGGCATGGCTCGTCATCCCGCCGCGCTCCGTGAGGATACCGTTGGCCACATGCATGCCGCGAATGTCTTCCGGTGTGGTCTCGCGGCGCACCAGCACGCAGGGCTCGCCCTGTGCGGCATGGGATTGCGCGGCATGGGCCGAGAACACCAGCTTGCCGATGGCGCCGCCGGGGCTGGCTGCAATGCCGCGCACCACCACGTCGCGCTTGGCCTTCGGGTCCACCTGCGGGTGCAGCAGCTCGGGCAGCGCGCGCGGCTCAACCCGCAGCACCGCCTCTTCGCGGGCGATGATCCCCTCTTCGGCCAAGGCCACGGCGATCTTCAGCGCGGCACGCGGGCTGCGGCTGACGCGCACGGCATCAAGCACGCGCAGCTTGCCGCGCTCCAGCGTGAACTCGATCTCCATCTCCTCGCGCAGCCTTGCGCGGCAGGTCTCGGCCATCTCGGTGAGCCGGTCGAAGATCTCGGGCTGTTCGGCCTCCAGCGAGGGGCCGCGCGGGTCTTCCAGCAGGTAAAGCGCCCCGCCGCCCGCCTCCAGCGCATCGCGCAAAAAGCTCTGCCGCAGGTAGCGGCCCGAAACCCGGCGCACGCCCGTCACCTGATCGACAAAGCGGATCACGCCCGAGCCGCTTTCGCCCGGCCCCACACCCAGCGCCATCTCCTGCACCACAAGGCCCAGCCCCGCATCGGGCGGCGCCCCGCGCGCCTGCCGCAGCAGCCGCGCCGTGGTGCCCTCCCAAGCCCGCGCCATCGAGCGCAGAACCTCGGTCAGTTGCACCTCCGCGTCCTGAGGAAACGGCTCATCGGCCTCTTCCTCGTAGATGATCAGCGCCTGTTTCAGCCGCTCGGTCGCATCGGTATCGGTCAGGTCGAAGGCATCGGCATCGAGCCGGGCCACATGCACCGCATAGCTCTGGATGAACCGCAGGTAGAGCACCGAGGCAGCGTCTTCGCCGTGGGTCTGGCTCAGTTCCAGATGCCGCCGGTCGTTCATCCCGATGTTCAAGATCGCGCCCGGCCCGCCCCAATCCGGGTCCTGGCTGGAGGGGCGCACGCAGAGCAGCGAGCGCTCGCCAAAGGTCGCCAGCAGCTGCGCCACGTCAAACCCGAGGCCAGAGGCGAGCCCCTTCACCGCGCCGAAGGAAAGCGCCACCGTATGTGGCACCGGCAGGCCCAGCCGGATCAACCGTTGCAGGCACTTCGCCCGTCCGCCATGGGTCGAGGACGCCATCGTCGCGGTGGCGGTGATCTCTGTAAATCCGGCGATCTGGGTCGGTTTCTGCAACGCAGCAATCCTTTCTGTGGCGCAGAATACCCCGAAAGGCGAGTCGGGCAAGTGTGACGTTAGGGTGACGTTAGCGCCAACACCAACCCGACCAAGGGCTTAGCCTTCGACCCGCGACAAATCGGCAACCTTCGAGCAGGTCTCGCGGATGCGATGCAGCAGGTTCAGCCGGTTCCGGCGCAGCACATCGCTGTCTGCATTGACCTGCACAGCCTCAAAAAACCCGTCGATCGGAGCCCGCAGCGCCGCCATCCGCGCCATCGCGGCGGCAAAATCCTCGGCCTCCACCGCGCTGGCAATCGAGGGCTCGGCAGCATCCAGCGCCGCAAACAGCGCCTTCTCCTGCTCGGCCTCTGCCAGCTTGGCATCGGGGCCAAAGGAGTATTCCACCCCATCGGCCGCCTCGGCCTGGCTGAGGATGTTGTTCGCCCGCTTGAACCCCTGCACGAGGTTCTCGCCATCGTCGGTGGACAGGAACGCCTGGACCGCCTCGGCCCGCTTCACCAGCAGGGTCAGGTCATCCTTGCCGGGCATGGCAAGGCAGGCGTCGATCACGTCATGCCGGATGCCCTGATCGCGCAGGTGGACCTTGAGGCGGTCGTGGAGGAAAGCGAGGAGGTCATCGGAGGTGTCGGGGCTGTGAGCCGTCACCTTCTCGATCCACTCGGGCGCATCGCCCTCGATCCCGTCAATCACCGCCCGCGCGGCGGCGCCGAATACGCCATGCCGCGCGATCTCCGCCAGCAGCGCATCGCGCAGGGCAGCGGCCTTGGTGCCATCGGGCTCGATCTCGTGGCGCAGCAGTTGCGCGTCGATCAGCCGGTCGAGATGGAGCCGCAGGTTGTTGTTCAGCACCAGCCGGATCACCCCCAGCGCCGCCCGCCGCAGAGCGAAGGGGTCTTTCGAGCCGGTGGGCTTCTCGTCAATCGCCCAGAAGCCCGTCAGCGTGTCCAGCTTGTCGGCCAGCGCGACGGCGACCGAGACAGGCGCGGTCGGCACATCGTCCGACGGGCCGAGGGGCGAGTAATGCTCCTCGCAGGCCGCCGCCACCTCGGCGGGCAGACCTGAGGCATCACTGTAATACCGCCCCATAAGCCCTTGAAGTTCCGGGAATTCAAAGACCATCTCGGAGGAGAGATCAGCCTTCGCCACCCGCGCCGCCTGACCGGCCAGTGCAGGCTCCGCGCCAACCATCGGGGCAAGGCTCTCCGCCAGCGCGGCGATCCGCGCAATGCGGTCGGCCTGCGATCCCAGCTTGTTGTGGAAGGTCACGTTCTCCAGCCGCGCGGTCCAAGCCTCCATGCCCTCGCTCTTCGCCACCCGCAGGTCGTTCTCCCAGAAAAACTTGGCATCCGAGAGCCGTGCCGCAAGCACCTTCTGGTTGCCCGCAAGGATCGTCGCGCCATTGTCGCGCGTCTCCATGTTGGCGACCGTCACAAAGCTCACGATCCCGCCCTGCGCGTTCTTCACCGAAAAGAACTTCTGATGCTCCTTCATAGAGGTCTGAAGCACCTCCGGCGGCAACCCGCGAAACTGCTCTTCGATCTCGCCCATCAGCACCACGGGCCATTCGACCAGCCCCGAAACCTCGGCCAGCAGGCCTTTGTCCTCGACCAGCTCCAGCCCCTTGGCAAAGGCCAGCTGCGCCGCGTCATGGGCAATGGTCTCGGCCCGCTCCTCGGCACTCAGCACCACCTTGGCGCGCTTCAGCTTCGCCTCGTAATCCTCGAAATTCAGGGCAGAAATCGCGCCGGACGACAGGAATCGATGGCCCTGCGTCACGTCCCCAGCCGCAATCCCGTCAATCTCCAGCGGCACCACCTGCGCGCCGCTCTCATCGCTCAGGATGCAGAGGATCGAGTGCAGCGGCCGCACCCAGCGCAGGCTGCCCGCGCCCCAGCGCATCGACTTCGGCCACGGAAAGCCCCGCACCGCCGCCTCCAGCACCTCGGCCACGATCCCGGCGGCCTCGCGCCCCGGCTTCTCGATCACGGCAAAGAACACCCGGCCCTTCTTGTCATCCCGCTCCTCGAGCTGGCTCTTCTCCAGCCCGGTGGACCGCAGGAAGCCCTCCAGCGCCTTCTCCGGCGCATCCACGCGCGGGCCCTTGCGCTCTTCGCGGGTCGCCGGGCTCTTGGCAGGCAGCCCATCCACCGCCAGCGCCAAGCGGCGCGGCGTTGAGAAGGCACGCGCGCCCGAATAGGTCAGCCCCGCCTCCACCAGCCCGTCGGTGACCAGCTTTTGCAAGTCTTCCGCCGCCTTGCGCTGCATCCGCGCCGGGATTTCCTCGGAGAAAAGTTCGATCAGAAGATCAGCCATCGCTCTCGCCTTCCTGTGGCGTCGCCGCCTTGAATTCTGCGGGGTCCGGGCAGCCAGCCGGGGCAGGCTTGCCGTCAAACACTTCTTCGCCGCAGGGGTTGATCTGGTGCCAGACAAAGCCCCGCCCGTCGTCCATGATCGCCACCACCCGGTCGATCCCGTATTCGATGTTTTCCTCGCCGGTGTAGGCAATCGCGCGGCCCTCGGTCAGCGCCTCGCCCACCTCTTCGGCATCGTAGCAGTCAAACCAGCCCGGCCCGGTCAGCGGCACGGCGCCCTCGTAGGGCGCGTAGGTCTCACTCAGCATGGCCTGGCTCATCGTGGTGGTGAAGCAGGCCCGGTAGCGGATCGGCGAGCTGTCGGCGTCAATCGCTTCGAACCCGTCTGCGATGATCTCCTCGGGCTGGCCCGAGACCAGCGAGGTCAGCTCCACGGCGGGCATATCGGTGCGCAGCTCCACGCGCTCGTAGTAGCCGTAAACCTGAAGGTAGTAGATCGCCACACCGGCGACAGCGGCAGCCCCCACGATGGCCCCTCCTGCGATCTTGCCGTTCATTCTGCGGCTTCCGGCACCCAGCCCCCGGCCTCGGTCTGCACGAAGGCATCGGCACATTGCTTGGCCAGCGCCCGGACCCGGCCGATATAGGCCTGCCGCTCGGTGACCGAGATCACTCCGCGCGCGTCGAGCAGGTTGAAGAGGTGGCTCGCCTTGATGCACTGGTCATAGGCCGGGTGCGCCATCACGATCCGGCGGCCGGTCTTCGGGTCTTCCGCCGGGGCCGCGAGGATGCGCTCGCACTCCGCCTCGGCGTCCTTGAAGTGCTGCAGCAGCGTCTCGGTATCGGCCACATCGAAGTTCCAGCGCGAGTATTCCCCCTCGGTCTGGCGGAACACGTCGCCATAGGTCAGGGCAATCTCGGTCTGCGGGTCGTTGTAGGGCATGTCCATCACATGATCGACGCCCAGCACATACATCGCCAGCCGCTCCAGCCCGTAGGTCAGCTCGCCGCTGACCGGGGCGCAATCATGGCCGCCAACCTGCTGGAAATAGGTGAACTGGCTCACCTCCATGCCGTCGCACCAGACTTCCCAGCCAAGGCCCCAAGCGCCCAGCGTCGGGCTCTCCCAGTCGTCCTCGACAAAGCGGATGTCATGCAGCGTGGCGTCGATCCCGATGGCCGCGAGGGAGCCGAGGTAAAGCTCCTGCAAATCGGGCGGGCTCGGTTTGATCAGCACCTGATACTGGTAGTAGTGCTGCAGCCGGTTCGGGTTGTCGCCATAGCGCCCGTCCGTCGGCCGCCGCGAGGGCTGCACATAGGCCGCCGCCCAAGGTTTGCTGCCCAGCGCCCGCAGCGTCGTCGCCGGGTGAAAGGTGCCTGCCCCCACCTCCATGTCGTAGGGCTGGAGCACGGCGCAGCCCTTGCCGCCCCAATAGGCCTGAAGCCGCAGGATGATCTCCTGAAACGAACGCGGTTTGTCGGGGCGTGTCTGCTCGGCCATGGGGCGCATGATCCTCGGGGTTTTGACGTGCAGCGCCTCAATAGAGCCGGGGCGCGAGACGGTCAAACCGTTTGCCTGTGGCCCCCCTGCCGCGCCCCGGCCCTTGCCCGCAAACACACGCATAATTGGGGTGCGCCCGGCGCAGGGGCTGATAGATTGCGCAGAAATCAAGCAGGGCGGCCTTTGAGAGCCCAGCCAGGAACGGGATATGGGACAGGCATGACGATTGTGACGAAGCGTATTTTTGCGGCGATCCTGATGGTATTTTCGCTGGTGGTGGCCGGGGGTGGCACGGCGCAGGCCCAAGGCACCGTCTGGGTGCAGATCGAGGCCCAGCCCACGCTGGCCGAGGCCGAGGCCCGCGCCCGCGCTTATGCCGCCGCCTTCCCCAACACCGCAGGCTTCCGCATGCGCTCCGGCTGGTACGCCATCGCCCTCGGCCCCTACACCCCCGATGACGCCGACCGCGAGCTTGCCGCGCTGCGCCGCGAGCGCCTGATCCCGGCCGACAGCTTCATCGCCTTCCCCCAGCAGTTCCGCCAGCAGTTCTGGCCCGTGGGCGCCGACACGCTGAATGCCCCCGCCGTGGAGCCCTCCGCCGCACCCTCCACCGGCGCCGAGGCCGCGCCCGAGGCCGGCACGCAGCCCGAAGCGGTCGTCGAGGCCACGCCCGAGCCCGCCCTTCCTGACGAGACCCCGGCCCAGGCCCGCCGATCCGAGGCCCAGCTCAGCCGCGAAGAGCGCGCCGAGCTGCAAGAGGCGCTGAAGTGGGAAGGCTTCTACCAAGGCGCCATCGATGCCTCATTCGGCCGTGGCACCCGGGGCTCGATGGCCGACTATCAAGCCTCCCGCGGCTATGAACCGACCGGCATCCTGACCACCGCACAGCGCCGCGAGCTGGTGGAGGGCTACCGCGCTCAATTCGCCGCCCTCGGCCTCGCCCAGTTGACCGACAGCCGCGCCGGCATCGATGTGATCGCCCCGCTCGGCCTCGTCGAGTTCGACCACGTCGAGCCGCCCTTCATCCACTACACGCCCAGCAATGAGCGCGGCGTGCGGCTGCTGCTGATCTCGCAATCCGGCGACCAGCGCACGCTCTACGGCCTCTACGACATCCTGCAAACGCTCACGATTGTCCCCGAGGAGGGCGAGCGCAGCCGCTCCGAGCGCAGCTTCACCCTCACCGGGCAAAACGCCGAGCTGCACAGCTACACCTACGCCCGCCTCGATGGCGGCGCGGTGAAGGGCTTCACCCTCGTCTGGAAGCCCGAGGACGCCAAGATCATGAACGCCGTGGTCACCCAGATGCGCGAGAGCTTCACCCCCACCGCCGCG
Source organism: Vannielia litorea (assembly GCF_019801175.1). Classification (NCBI taxonomy): domain Bacteria; kingdom Pseudomonadati; phylum Pseudomonadota; class Alphaproteobacteria; order Rhodobacterales; family Paracoccaceae; genus Vannielia; species Vannielia litorea. Next base: position 646,200 of record NZ_JAHVJR010000001.1, on the reverse strand, counting down.
ATCCTGCCCGATACCGCCGGATCCGCGAGCGAGGAGCAGCGGGTCGATCTGCTGGCGGGCCTCGAGATCCGCACCCCCGAGGTCTCCCGCTCCGGCTTCTACATCGACGCCAGCGGCGCCGTGCTCACCACGACCGAGGTGCTGGGCCAGTGCGGCCGGGTCACGATCGATGAAACCTACGAGGCAGAAATCGCCGCCCGTAACGACACGCTGGGCCTTGCCCTGCTGAAGCCGCGCGAACCGCTGGCTCCGCTTGGCCACGCCCGCTTCGCCGCCGCCACGCCCCGGCTCCAGTCCGAGGTCGCCGTGGCCGGTTACAGCTACGAAGACACGCTGAGCCTGCCCACCGTCACCTTCGGCACTCTGGCCGACCTGCGCGGGCTGAACGGCGAGAACGGGATGCAACGGCTCGAGGTCTCCGCCCTGCCCGGCGATGCCGGCGGCCCGGTGATCGACCAGTCCGGCGCCGTGCTCGGTATGCTGCTGTCGCGCGCCGAAGACGGTGGCCGCCAACTGCCGGAGAACGTGCAATTCGCCGCCTCCGTGCCCACCATCGCCGAGTTCCTCTCTGCCGCCGGTCTCGCCCCCGCCGCCTCCGAAAGCGCCACTGCGCTGGCGCCGGAAGACATCACCACGCTGGCCGAGGGCATGACCGTTCTGGTGAGCTGCTGGGAGTAAGCGAAGGCGGGCATATAGCCCCGTCCGAAAGACCGTAGGGTGGGCAATCTGCCCACCTATCTCCTCTACGCCGACCCGCTCCGAGGGGCAGGCTACCTGCCCCCCGCTACGACCGCCAGAAGTTCACCGTGAACAGCGCATAAACCGCCAGCACCTCCAGCCGCCCCACCAGCATCCCGGCGGCCAGCAGCCACTTGGCCGTATCATTCAAAGTGCTGAAGTTCCCCGCCGGCCCGATGATATCGCCCAGCCCCGGCCCGATGTTGGCAATCGCCGTCGCCGCGCCGGAGATCGAGGTCACAAAATCCAACCCGGTGAAGCTCAGCAGCACCGCCAGCCCGCCCATCGACACGGTGAAGAGCACGAAGAAGCTCATCACCGACGAGAGCACATCCTGCCCGATCGGCCGCCCCTCATAGCGAGGTGTGAACACGCCCGAGGGCGAGTGGATCGTGCGGATTTGGCTCCGGATCGACGCAAAGAGCAGCTGGTAACGGAAGATCTTCACCGAGCAGGCCGTCGATCCAGCGCACCCCCCGATCAGCCCGATGAAGAAGAACATGATCACGAGGAACCCGCCCCACTGCATGTAATCCACCGAGGCATAGCCGGTGCCGGTCATGATCGAGGTGATGTTGAACAGCCCCTCCCGCATCGCCTGTTCCCAATGGTGCGGAAAGATCGAGGTCAGGATCAGCGTGGTGATCACCACCAGCAGCGCGATGATCGCCAGAAACACCCGCACCTGGCTGTCGCGCCACAGCGGCGTGACATGGCCGTTCACCATCTGCACGTAACGCACGAAGGGCAGCGCCGCGAGCACCATGAAGACCGAGGCGGCATATTCCGGCGCGCCCTGAAAGGTACCAAAGCTGGCATCGTAATTCGAAAAGCCCCCGGTGCTGACCGTGGTGAGCGCATGCACCAGCGCATCAAAGCCGTTCAGCCCCAGAAAGAGATAGGTCAGCAGGCAGGCCAGCGTGATCCCGATGTAGATCACCGATATCTGCGCCGCGATCTGCGTTGCCCGCGGCAGGATCTTGCCCATGGTTTCAAAGGCTTCCGAACGGAAAATCTGCATCCCCCCGACCTTCAGCTCAGGCAGGAACACCATCGCCACAACGATGATCCCGATCCCCCCCAGCCATTGCAGGATCCCGCGCCAGAGCAAAATCCCCTTCGGCAGGTTGTCGAGCCCGGTGAACACCGTGGAGCCCGTGGTCGTCAGCCCCGACATCGCCTCGAAGAAGGCATCCACCACCCGCGCCTCGGTGGCCCCGAGGATGAAGGGGATCGCCCCGAAAAGCGGCAGCGCCACCCAGACCAGCACGGTCAGCAGGAAGGTCTGGCGCAGGGTCAGCCCTTCGGTCACGCCATTCGCGCAGGCCAGCGCAATCAGCCCGCCCGTCAGCACGGTGATGATCGCGCTCTCTAGGAACACCGGCCACTGGCTATTGCCGAAATAGAGATCGGCCGCCATGGGCAGCAGCATCATGACCCCGAGAATGGCAGTGAGAAGGCCGATAACGTAACCGACCGGGCGAACGTCCAACATGGGGGGAACGGTTGGCGTGAGGGCCCGAGACTGTCAAGCACCCCGCCGCCGCCCGTTCACCCCAAATCAAGGTTAACGCGCCGCCCCGCCCCATTTTTTTGCTTCAAATATCTCCGGGGGTGTGGGGGCTGGCCCCCACTCCGACCTCAGCCATTGCACTCAGGCACCAAGGCACCAGCGCCCCGCCAAGCCGTCTTGAGTACGGACAGGCCCCGCGCCTTACCCCATCCGCTCCGAGCGATACCCCCCGGGCGAGGCCGGGAACACTACCGTCTTCGTCCCGTTCATCAGCACCCGGTGGTGAATGAACGCATGGATCGCCCGGGCAAACACCTGCGCCTCCACATCGCGGCCAAGGCTCACATAGTCCTCCCCGCTCTGCGCGTGGGTCACCCGCACCGTGTCCTGCTCGATGATCGGCCCCTCATCCAGATCGGCGGTCACAAAATGCGCCGTCGCGCCAATCAGCTTCACCCCGCGCTCGAAGGCCTGCTTGTAGGGGTTCGCCCCTTTGAAGCTCGGCAGGAACGAGTGGTGGATGTTGATGATCCGCCCCGCCATCTTGGTGCACATCGCATCGCTCAGCACCTGCATGTAGCGCGCCAGCACGATCAGCTCCGCCCCGGTCTCCTCCACCACATCCATGATCCGCTGCTCGGCCTGCGGCTTGTTCTCCTTCGTCACCTTGATGTGGTGGAACGGGATATCATGGTTCACCACCACCTTCTGGTAATCGAGGTGGTTGGATATCACCGCCACGATCTCCACTGGCAACGCGCCGATCCGCCAGCGGTAGAGCAGGTCGTTCAGGCAGTGCCCGAAACGGCTAACCATGATGATCACCTTCATCTTCTGCGCATCGTCATGGATCGCCCACTCCATGCTGAAGGGCTCCGCCACCGCGCCGAAAGCCTCGCGCAGCGCCTCCAGCGGCACACCTTCCTCCGAGTTGAAGCTCGTCCGCATGAAGAAGTTGCCGGTCCCCGGATCGTCGAACTGGGCGGAGTCGGTGATGTTGCAGCCTTTCTCGGCCAGAAAACCCGAGATCGCCGCCACGATTCCACGGGTCGAGGGGCAGGTCACGGTCAGGGTATAGGTGCTCATGTGGCGTCCTTGCGGGGGTCAATGTCTGAGGCCCCGGAGTAACCGCGCGCGCAAGCGCGTCAATCCGGGTTGAGGCCGACGTTATGGCTTCCGGCACAATCCGATTGCTCCAATACGACGCTTTATGTTCCGATAGGTCACAGCGGGTGCGGAGAGTGGGTTGAAACTGGTCGATACAGAGCGGGTGAAGGCCGGGCCGAGCTGCGATGGCATGGCGGGCCGCGTGGTGTTCGAGCCGCTCCGGGCGCTCTGGTGGGCCGGGCACGGTCTGGGCGGTCTCGCCGCGCTCATCCTCTTCCCCTCATGGGGTGGCCTCATCGCCTTTCTCTTCCTCACCGCCGTCACCATCTGCGCCGGGCATTCCGTGGGCATGCACCGCCTGCTGATCCACCGCAGCTTCACCACGCCGCTCTGGCTGGAGCGGCTCCTGGTCTGGCTCGGCACCCTCGTCGGCATGGCCGGGCCGATGGGCATGATCCGCGCCCATGACATGCGCGATTGGCACCAGCGGCAAGACCGCTGCCCGCCCCACCCCTCGCACGGCGCAGGCTTCTTCCGCGACGCGTATTGGCATCTCATGTGCCGCTACCAGCTCGCCCACCCGCCCCGCCTCGTGATCGAACCGCAAGTCGCCCGCGACCCGTTCTATCGCTTCACCGAACGAACATGGATGGCCCAGCAACTCCCGCTTGCCCTTGCCCTCTGGCTCCTCGGCGGCTGGGAATGGGTGCTCTGGGGCATCTGCCTGCGCGTCTGGGTCTCGCTCACCATGCACTGGATGGTCGGCCACTTCTGTCACAGCTCCGGCCATCAAGGCTGGCACATCGCGGGCCTGCCGGTGCAGGGCTACAACCTCCCCGGCTGGTCGCTCGTCACCTTCGGCGAAAACTGGCACGGCAACCACCACGCCTTCCCCCATTCCGCCCGCCTCGGCGTCGAGCGCGGCCAGCTCGACCCCGGCTTCTGGTTCATCCGCACACTCGAAATCCTCGGCCTCGCCACTGAGGTGAAACTCCCCGACAGCGAAGCCCCGCGCGACGGCCTCACCCGCCTCGCTCCCGCCGAATGACCGCCCGGACCATCCGCCCGCTCACCCCCGAGCGCGACCTCGCCGCCATCACCGCCTTCTATGCGGAGGCCCCCGATTACTTCCTGATGGCCGACGGCGAGGCTCCCGGCCCCGCTAAGGCCCGCGCCTTCTTCACCGACGGCCCGCCCGGCTGCGACCCGGCGGACGCCCAGCACCTCGGTCTCTTTCTCGGCCCCCGCCTCTCCGGCCTCGCCGAACTCTCCTTCGGCTTCCCAGAGCCGGGCGACGCCTACCTCGGCCTCATGCTGCTCGGCCCCTGGGCCCGCTCGGCAGGCCACGGCCGCGCCTTCCTCGCCGAGGTCGAAGCCCGCGCCCGCGCCGCCCGCAGCCCCGCCCTCACCCTCGCGGTGCTTAAGGCCAACCCACGCGGCCGCGCCTTCTGGGAGCGTGAGGGCTTCACCGCAACAGGCCACACCGGCAGCTACACGGTGGGCGAGGTAACCCACCATCTCGCCCGGATGTCGAAGCGACTGTAAGCCGGGGCTTGCCCCGAATCTCCTCTCGTAGAGCACACGCAAGCCGTGCAGCGCTGACCCGCGGGGTGGCGCTCGCAACGGCTGTGCATAGCACTTTATCGTGCCGTGGTAATTCAACCTCTGAGGTCAGTCCTAACTTCGCAAAAGCGCCGCCCCGGGGGGCGGGTCGGCGCTGCACGGCGCCTTCGGCTTGACTCCGTGCAGGGCGCGCAACCCAAACCGCACTACCCGCCGTGCACCAATGTCGTGAACAACTTCGGATCAAGGCTCTGCGCCGCGAAGGTCTCGCCTTCCGTCAGCACCGCCACCGCATCGTGGGAATGCAGGCTCTCCTGATGGCTCGCCACCACCCGGAAATCCCCCACTCGAGGCTCCGCCTGCAACGCCTCGCAAAACGACCGCGCCGCATCCTCCACGAAAATCGGATTGGCCGCGTTCAACTCCGCAAAGGCCTGCTCGTCTTCGCGCTTCACCATCACCTGCGTCTCCGTGGGCACCGCCTTGCGGCACAGCTCCACCAAGTCCTCAAACCACAGCCGCGCGCCCGGCAGGCACTCCACGCTGACCCGCGCCACCGAGCGCTGCGAATGCGGCGTCGCCAGCTGCCCCCGCGCCCGCCGTGCGTGTTCCGATAGCTCCAGCGAGCACGGGCAGGTGCTCGAATAGACATAATCCAGATGCATCAGCTTCTTGCGCCGCCCGCCCGCGTCGACCACCTCCATCGCGATGTCGTAATACTGGTAGCCCTCCAGCCCGCTCCGCAGGCTGCCCACCTTCATCGGAAACGAAAACCGCATCTGGATCCGCGCATCAAAGCTCTCCAGATCGCCCTTGTAGGCCTCCAGCGTCTCCGAGATCACATCGAGCGAGAACTCCTTCTCCGCCTGCGCATAGAAGGTCCGCATGATGCGGGACATGTTGATGCCCTTCTTCTCCGCCTCAAGGCTCACCGTGCCGGTGACCGAAGTCTCAAGCGTGATCCCCCCGCCATCGCGGGTATGAAAGCGGATCGGCAGGCGGAAATTGCTGATGCCCACATGCTCGATATGCTGCCGCGCCCCGCGAATGAGCGAGGACGGCCCGTTCTGCAAATCCGGCAACCCGGCCTTGTAGGCCTCGTCCACCGTGAACTCTTCGGGATAGGCCCGCGCCAGCGCGGGGTAATTCGGCAAGGGTGCGTCGGGCAAAAGCCGCGAGATCGCCGGATCGAGCGCCGCAACCTCCTCCGGCGTGGCCTTCTCGGCCCAGCGCCGCAGCTTCTCCAGCGCAGCGCGCGCCTCTTCCTCGGTGGTCTCGTCCAGCGTGGCAGCATGGATATTCATGGCAATTTCCCCCTTTCAACCGGGTGCGGGCCATGGCCTGCATATGGGGCAAATACCCCGCCTTGCAAGTTATCCTTGTGTCTGCGGCGACGCTTGAGGGCAATCTGCGGCCAGTTTCGGCCCATGAAAGGCCGCGACCTTGCGCCTTGCTCGATAAGTTCCTCAGAGTAAGCTGCCCGGCATGGGCACATTCCATAACGATATCGACCGCCTCGAACGTGAGACCAACGCCCTGACGCAGGCGATAAACGACAGCATGGAAGCGCGCGATACCTCTCCCGAGGGATACGCGGCATGGAACGAGGCCGTGGACCGCTGGAATAACCACAACTCTCCGATCGACGACCTGATCGACCGATGCCATATCCCCTCAAGCACTGCGCCGGATCCCGAGTTGCGCGCCTTTATGCTCGATTATATCGAGACCGATCCCTACTTCTTCCGCTCTGGCTACCACCTGGAACGCATTCTTCGGCGGCTGAAGCGCGCCGAGCTGAGTGCAGCAGAAGAAAGCGCACTGAGAGCACTGCTTCTCAAACGCATCCGCACCCGGGGGCTTCGCAACTTCCGCGACATCTGCCGCATGATTCCCCGAATTGAGGACGGGTCGCTCTACGCCGAGGTTGCAGAACTTGCTCAATCACATGCCTCACCGATCAAGGCGAGGGCGCGGCTCGCGTTGAGCTATTTCACGCCCTGTGTCGGTGCGCCCCGTTCGCCCGGTCCGCTTCCGCGCGATGAATATCGGGCGTTTCGGCGTGCAAAGAACCAGCGGGGAGCTCGTCCTTGACGCGTCGCGCGGGGCTACTGAACGACAACTCGCCATACCGCGCTCCAGTCGCGGGCCAGAGAGACAGGTGGCGGAAATCGGGGGCGGGAATACGGGCGGTCATCGGCCCTCTCCTCTGATGCAGTGAAAACGCGTGTCGACAGGCCTGTCAGGCCATCTCCAGCGCCTGCATCACATCCGCCACCAGATCGTCACCATCCTCGATGCCAAGGCTCAGCCGCACCAGCCCGGGGCTGATCCCCAGCGCCACCTTCTTCTCGTCCGAGAGCCGCTGGTGGGTGGTGGTCGCCGGATGGGTGATGATGCTCTTCGCATCCCCCAGATTGTTGGAGATCACCGCGATCTCCAGCGCATCCAGAAAGCGGAAGGCCGCCTCCTTGCCGCCCTTGATCTCGAAGCTCACCACAGTGCCCGGCTTCTCCATCTGCGCCAGCGCGATGTTGTGCTGCGGGTGGTCCGGCAGGCCGGGGTAGAGCACCGCCTGCACCTTCTCGTGGCCAACCAGCGCCTTGGCGACCTTCTCGGCATTCTCCGCCTGCGCCCGGCACCGCAGATCGAGCGTTTCCAGCCCCTTCAGCAGCACCCATGCGTTGAACGGGCTCATCGCCCCGCCGGTGTGCTTGAGGTAGGGCTCCAGCGTCTTGCGGATGAACTCCTGCGTGCCCAGCACCACGCCGCCCAGCACCCGGCCCTGCCCGTCGATATGCTTGGTGGCCGAGTAGACGATCACATCCGCCCCCAGCTCCAGCGACCGCTGGAAGACCGGCGTGGCAAAGACATTGTCCACCACCACCAGCGCGCCCACCGCATGGGCCAACTCGGAGACACCTTTGATATCAATCACTTCCAGCGTCGGGTTCGAGAGCGCCTCGAAAAACACCAGCTTGGTATCGGGCCGGATCGCCGCCTTCCACGCGCTGAGGTCGGTGCCGTCAACGAACTCGACCTCCACACCAAAGCGGGCCAGCACCTCGCTGAGGATGTATTCGCAGGAGCCAAAGAGCGCGCGGGAGCTCACCACATGGTCCCCGGCCTTCAGCGGCGCGACCAGCGCGGCATTCACCGCCGCCATGCCGGAGGCCGTGGCAAAGGCATCCTCCGCGCCTTCCAGCAGCGCGATCCGCTCCTCGAACATCCGCACCGTCGGGTTGCCGTAGCGGGCGTAGATGAACTCATCTTCGCCCAGCGCCTCGAACCGCCCCTCGGCCTGCGCCGCGCTTTCGTAAACAAACCCTTGGGTCAGAAAAATCGCCTCGCTGACCTCGCCATACTGCGAGCGCCGCGTGCCACCATGAACCAGCTTGGTGCGTGTCTTCCGTTCAGACATGGTTGGCCTCCTTCGCCAAACAAAAAGCCCTCACCGCTGCCAAGCCGTGAGGACTCTCCCCTGCCTGACCTCTTTAGCGGAAGTGTTTAGAGTGGCCCGCAATCCGGTGAACAAATCGCCACTTGTGAGGGTGGATTACGCCTGCGCAGGCGCCCGGTCAATCCCCTTTGCGGCAAACTCCCGCCACCCCGCCGACGGATCGCGCGGCCTGCCTCGTGTCATGCTGGCAACCAACATGGGAGAGACCCAGATGAATCGAGCACTCGCCACTGTCCTGATCGTCGTCACCACGATCGCCACCGCCCCCGCCGCCTTTGCAGCGCCCGAGGCCCGGCCCTGCGCCGAGGGCCAGCGCGGCGCCTGCAGCCAGCCCCAGCGCGGCGAGGCGCGGCAGGATGCACGGCAGGACACCCGCCAGAACAGCCAAAAGGCCAATCCCCGCGCCGACAAAAAGGACGACCGCCACGCCGCCAAACGCCACACTGCAAAACGCGGCCACGCCCCCACTGCAGCCCAGCTCAAACGCCTGCCAAAGCCGCCCCTCGGGCAGGAATACCGGGTAATCGACAACCGCGTGGTTCGGGTCGACAGCGACACGCTCCAAACCGTCGCCGTTCTCGGCCTGCTCAGCGCGCTGCTGAACTGACCATTGAACTGACCGCGCCGCTCACCCTTCCGGCGGCCCCGCATGTGCAGGCGGGGCCTCCGGCTCCACCGCCCCCCGCCGCGAGAGCCACCGCGCACCAAGGAAGCACGCCATCGCCCAGGCCGCGCCCGCGAGCCATCCGGCCAGAACATCTGTCGGCCAGTGAACGCCAAGGTACACCCGGCTCACCCCCACCAGCACCGTCATCAGCACCGCCAGCGCAAGAATGTAAACCTTCAGCGCCCGCCCCAGCATCACCCGCGCCACCAGCACGCCCAGCGTCAGGTAAGTCACGGCGGCCATCATCGAATGGCCCGAGGGGAAGGATGAGGTGATCACCTCCACCCCATGCGGCACGAGGTCGGGGCGTGGTCGGTCGAACAGCAGCTTGGCGCTGTGCGAAATCGCGATGCCCCCGCCCACCGAGGCCAGCAGATACACCACCGTGCCCCAGCTCCGGCGAATGGCGAAAAACCCGGCAACCGCGAAGGTGAAGATACTCAGCACCAGCGCCCCGCCCAGCGCCGTCAGGTCGCGGCCCATGACCTCCACCCAGCCCGGCCCGATCGGGTCGGTCAAATCGCCCGGCGTGCGGAACATCAGCAGGAGCGCCTCGTCGAGGCTCCGGGTCTCGCCCTCGATCACCTCGTCGGCCAACTCGCCAAAGGCCCAGACCCCGCCCACCACGACGGCGAGCACCAGCAGCGTGCGCAGCTCCACGTTTTGCCTGATCCAGTGCAGAGCGCGGCGGCGGGTCGTCGTCATGTCATAAGCCATAAATCTCCAACGCATCCCGCCCCCGCCGCGTTCCCGGCTTACCCGAGTGTCACACCGCTGTAACCGGCGCTTAATGCCAGCGTTGTAAACATCGGGCATCCAACCCCCCGATATTGTGGGGAGATCCCCGATGCCCCTGACCCATGCCAATGCCGAAGGCCCCCGGCTGGAGGATCCCGCCGGCACCGTCGCCCGCCTGCGCTCCGCGCTTGCCGAGGCCGCGCCCGATGCGCCCATCGCGATCATGGTCCACGGGCTCACCTACTCGCCCCGCACCCCCGCCCGCTGCCCGCACCGCAAGCTCTACGGCCCGACCTGCCCCGAGGCCTGGGGGCGGCGGCTGGGCCAGCACGACGCCGATGCGCCGCTCGCCCTCGGCTTCGGCTGGGAGAGCCGCGGCTCGATCTGGCGCGCCTATGCCCGCGCCCCCGAGGCGGGCCGCGCCCTCGCCGAACTCACAGAGATCACCGCCGCCCTCGCCCCCCAGCGCCGCATCACCCTCATCGCCCATTCGCTCGGCGCCCGCGTCGCCCTGCAGGCGTTGCGCCACATGGCCCCCGGCACCGCCCGCCGCGCCATCCTTCTCGCCGCCTGCGAGTTTCGCCCCGCCGCCGCCCGCGCGCTCGACTGCGCCGCCGGTGCAGCGCTCGACGTGCTCAACGTCACCGCCCGCCAGAACCGCCTTTACGACATGGCGATGGAATACGGCTTCGCGCCCGGCCGCCGTGGCCACGCCACCCTGTCGCGCGGCATGGCAGGCCGCCCCGGCTGGCACGATCTCGACCTCTCCTGCGCCACCACCCGCGCCACGCTCGGCCGCATCGGCCACCCGGTCGCCGCGCCGCAAACATGGGTCTGCCACGGCGCCACCTATCTCACCCCCGGCCTCTTCGACCTCTACCGCTCGGCCCTCTCCGACGCCTCCCTGCTGCCCCGCCTCTCCGCCGCCCTCGCCGCCGACGCCCCGCCCCAGCGCCCCGCGCCCCGCACGCGGCTCTTGCCTTTCGGGCAGCGCAGCCCATCCTGACCACTGACATTTTCTGGAGGACAGCATGGCACCCATCGATCTCTACTACTGGCCCACACCCAACGGCTGGAAGGTCTCCATCGCGCTGGAGGAGATGGGCCTGCCCTACGAGACCCACCTCGTGAACATCGGCGCGGGCGACCAGTTCAAACCCGATTTCCTCAAGATCGCCCCCAACAACCGCATGCCCGCCATCGTCGACCCCGAGGGGCCGGGCGGCGAACCCGTCTCGATCTTCGAGAGCGCCGCGATCCTCATGTATCTGGCCCGCAAGACGGGGCGCTTCTACGGCGAGAGCGAACGCGAGCGCATCGCGGTCGAAGAATGGCTGATGTGGCAAATGGGCGGCCTCGGCCCGATGGCCGGCCAGGCCCACCACTTCCTCAAATACGCCCCCTCGATGGACCCGCCCAACGACCTGCCCTACGCCAAGGACCGCTACCGAAACGAAGTGGACCGCCTCCATGGCGTCCTCGACCGCCGCTTGGCTGAAAACGAATACGTCGCCGGCCCGAACTACTCCATCGCCGACATGGCCATCTGGCCCTGGGCCATCCTCTGGGAAGGCCAGCAGCAAGACATCTCAGGCAAACCCCACTTCTCCCGCTGGCTCGACCAGGTCGGGGCGCGTGAAGCGGTGGTGAAAGGCAAGGCGCTTGCGGCGGAGAAGCGGGCGAATTTGCAGGACAACAAGGACGCCCAGAAGGTGCTGTTTGGGAAGAGGGACTAGCAAAATCGCGCTCTCCGCCAACGCGAACTGCCGCCCAGGCAAACCCTGACTAGATCGCGAGGTTCGCCAGCGGCGCGTGAATCAGGTCTTCCTCCAGAGCCACCTGCGAATGCTCGGTCAGCTCCACCTTCAGGCAGCCGTCCTCCTCTCGCAGAAAGTACTTGGTCCGCGACAACACAACCGCCGTGCCCTCCGCGTCCGCCATCCGGGCGGTGGCAACCGCGGTAATCTTGCCGCCCTCCGAAACCGTCAACTCCCGCAGGCTCAGCGGCCCCTTCGTCATACCGTTCGCTTCCAGCTCGCCCATGTAAGCTGCCGTCAGTTGCGCCACCTCCTCGCGGGTCGACAGCATGATCATGTCCGCCCCGAAGTAGACCGCCGTTGGCATCGCCAGACAATCCATGATCCCGTCCACATCGCCTTCGGTGAACCTTTCCGACAGCCTCACCAAAAACTCTTCCACCCGATCGCGCATCACACACCTGCCTCCCGAAACCAGTTAACCATAACGATTTCGCGCAAATGGCGACGAAAGTGATTCCATGCAAGAGCCCTGATCGGCCCGCGCATCAAATTTTCAGTTGAAACAGGCCCGCGCAGACGCCCCTCACCCCACCAAAACCTCCCAAACCAGCTTCCCAGACACCACCGCCAGCGCCACCTCCACCAGCAGGTAAAACACCTTCTCCGGCAGCCAGCGCGCCACCCGTGAGCCACTCCATGCCCCCGCCAGGGCGAAGGGCGCCAGCCAGACGGCCTCGCCAAGGCTCGCCCCGGTGATCTGCCCGGCCATCACATAGGGCGGCACCTTCAGCAGGTTGACCACCGAGAAGAAGATCGTGACCGTCCCCAGATAGACCATCTTGTCCAGCTTCTGCGGCAGCACATAGGCCTGAAACGGCGGCCCCCCGGCGTGGCTGATGTAACTGGTGAACCCCGCCAGCGTGCCCCAGAACACGCCCCGCGGCACATCCGCCTCACGCGGCGCGGGCGCTTTCTTCGCAAACCGGCCCTTCACCGAGCCGACGAGGTAGTAAATCCCGATCCCCGCCACCAGCATCTTGATCGCGTCGCCCGGCACCACCGACACGGCAAAGAAGGCCGCCACGATTCCCGCCACTGCACCCGGCAGCATGATCTTCAAGAGCCGCACCGAAAATGCCCGGCGGAAGAGGTAAACCGCATACCAGTCGGCCACGATATAGAGCGGCAGCAGCAGCCCCGCCGCCAGCGCCGGGTCCATGAAGAGCGACATCAGCGGCACCGAGAGCATCGCCAGCATCGGCACCCCGCCCTTCGACAGCCCCATCATGAAGGCCGCCAGCGCGGCCACGATCCAGAACTCCATGCCCCTTCCCCGATCCAGAGGCAGCCCCGGGCAGCCCAGAAACCAGACCAGACCACTCCGGACAATTTAAGTCAAATTGCCCATTTTCTTGCTCCAAATATCTCCCGCCGGAGGCCCTGATCTCTTCAGGCACCCCCTGCGGGTCGAAGCCGCAGCCGGTCTACTCCCCGATGGTCGAAAGAAGCTCGGGCTGCACCACAAGGTTGCGCACCCCGTGGGCGTGGTCCTCGTCAAAGGGGTTGCCCTTCAGCCATTCCGCGACCGAGGTGATATCGAGCTTCGCCACCTTCGGGCGCACGCTCCAGCTCACCTGAAAGGGCGAGCCCGCCTCGTTGTAGCCCGGCCCCGTGGTCGAGCCGGCATAGGCCACAGGCGTGCCGGTGTCCGAGGGTATGGCCAGCGCCTGATGCAGCCCGCCCCGCGTGCTCACCGCCGCCAGCGCGGTGAAATCGAGCGCGGCGGGGTCGTTGACCAGCACGAAGACCTGCGCCTCGACCCGAAGTCGGGGAGTCGCGGCGCCCTCCTTCAGGCAGGCGCCCAGCGTCGGGCCCGGCGCAACCTCGGCGGTCGAAAACACCCAATGCACCTCGATCGTGTCGCCCGGCTCCAGCCCGCCATGGCCCTTGTCGGCAATCGGGGACGGGAGCGGCTTGAGCTCTGCGGCACTCAGCGCGCCGTCATAGACGAAGCCGGTGTCATACCCCTTGCCGTTGCCATTGCCCCGGTAGGTGCGAAAGTCTCCGCCCCGGTGCTCGGCACTCTCGTGAAAGTGGATGTTGCACAGGTTCATCTCGCTGGCGTCCGGGGCGGCGGCAAAATGCACCGGGTTGGTGCCCGCAACCGCATCGATGTCGCGCGGCGACTGCGGGCCGAAGCCGGTCCGCTCGAAGTTCACCTTCAGCATCCGTCGCTGCCGGTCGACATAGCGGTCGGCCACCTTCAGCTCGGGCCGCATCGGCGCGCCCTGCGCGGCCAGCCCGCCGGTGCGGGTCGGCGGAACGATGGTGTTGGCCCCCGCCACAAAGGCGACGAGGCAGGCCGCGGCGGTCCCGGCGGCGATGAGCTTGACGGTCTTGGCACCCTTTGCCATCTGGCGATCTTTCCCTCTCCGCCCGGGCCGGGCGGGTCAGGCGACGGCGGCGGGCACTAAAATGTGCCGCCGACGCTTCCGGGGCAAGCCGCGCTTTCTCATGTCCAAACCGTGTCAAATCTGTGCTTTGCGCATATTCATGCGCCGAGCCAGCATTTCGGGCGTCGATTACTCGCTTTTTTCCGTCCCGTATTTCTCGATCAGCGGGTATTGCGCCATCATGAAAACAAAGAGCGCCGCCGGCAGACCGAAGGTCTTGACCGTCACCCAGACCCCGCTCGAGAGCGAAAAGGCGATCACCGCATTCGCCACCGCCAGCACCGCAAAGAAGATCGCAAAGCGCTTGGTCAAAATCATCCAGCCCTCATGGCTCATCGGCAGCAGCCCCTCCATGAGACGCGCAAGGTAGCTCTGCCCACGCGCCAGCCCGATCGCCAGAATGCCCGCAAAGAGCGCATACAGGATCGTCGGTTTCAGCTTCAAAAACAGGTCGTTGTCCAGCACCACCGTCAGCCCGCCCATGAAGACCACCAGCACCAGCGTCATCACCTGCATCCGGCTCAACGCGCCTGTCAGCGCCCAGAGCGCCCCCATGCAGATCACCATGGCGAGGACGAACCAGAAGGTGATGTAGGTGAAGGTCTTCACCTCATGGCCGAAGAGCATGTAGCTCTCGCCCTTCAGCAGGAAGAAGGCCACGAAGAAGCCCAGCACCGGGCCGAACTCCAGCGCCGTCTTCACCCATCCGGGCACCTGTTTCTCGGCCATGCTCTCTCTCCGCGTTAACCCGCCATCTCAACTATCACCGCTCCGGCGGCGATCAACCCCATGAGGGCCAAACGTCGCGGCCCGACCCGCTCTCCAAGAAGCAGCCACCCAATCAGTGCGGCAAAGACAGTGGAGGTCTCCCGCAGCACCGCCGCCTCTCCTACCTTGTCGAGCCGCGTGGCCAGCATCACCGCCCCGAAGGAGAAGAAGGCCACCACGCCCCCGATCATCCCCCGCGCCATCAGCGGACCCAGCGTGGGCGGGTCGTCCATCCGCCGGTAGCGGGCCAGCGCCACCCAAGGCGCAAAGCCCAGCCCGTCGATCATGAAGAACCACGCCAGAAAGGTGAACGGATCCGCCGTCGCCCGGATGCCATAGGCGTCATAGGTGGTGTAGAGCGCCACGAATAGGCCGGTCACCACCGCAAGGCCCAGCGCGGCCACCATGGTCTCCCGTTGCAGCGTGATGGTCCGCAGGTTGTAGGCCGCCAACCCATAGATCCCTGCCAGCAACACCGCCACGCCAAACCATTGGCCTGCCGTAAAATGCTCGCCAAAGATCACCCCGGCCCCGATCACCGTGAACAGCGGCCCGGTGCCCCTCACCACCGGATAAACCACCGTATAGGCCCCCCGCGTGTAGGTCATCGCCTGCGTCACCTTGTAGGCCACGTGGATCGCCCAGGCCCCGGCAAAGATCACCCACATATGCGGCTCGGGCCAGGGCACCACGAACAGCGCGAAGGGCGCGGCCATGACGCCGTAACAAAAGTCGATCGCCCCCCGGCTCATCCACGGGTCATGCCGCCCCTTTTGCAGCGCCCCGAAAACCGCGTGCAGAAAGGCCGCCATCAGCGCCAGCCCCAATGCCGCCACATGCCCCGCCTCGGTGCCTTCCAGAGAGGTGATCCAAGAACTCATGCTGACGGCATATATTTGCAGGCCGGGATGGTCCAGAGCCCGCCGCCAGCGCCACGCGAGCCGTGCAGCGCCGACACGCGGGGTGGCGCCCCCAACGGCCCTGCATGGCACTTTATGGTGAAGCGTTAGTCGTCACTCACAGGTAGGTGCTGACCTCACTGAAGCGCCGCCCCGGGGGGCGGGTCGGCGCTGCACGGCGGCCTGCGGCCTTGATTCCGTGCAGGTGCAAAACTCTACCGCCCCGC
This sequence comes from Vannielia litorea, assembly GCF_019801175.1. NCBI lineage: Bacteria > Pseudomonadati > Pseudomonadota > Alphaproteobacteria > Rhodobacterales > Paracoccaceae > Vannielia > Vannielia litorea. The sequence goes on along the minus strand of NZ_JAHVJR010000001.1, from coordinate 630,307 downwards.
CCCCAGCCGCTTCTCCAGCCGCCTCAGCGCCAGCGAAAGCGTCACCGTCATCACCAGATACAACAGCGCCACCACGTTATAGGTCTCGAAATACCGAAAATTCCCTGCCGAGGTCACCTTCCCCAGCTGGGTGATATCCGTCACCCCGAGCACCGAGACCAGGCTCGAATCCTTGATCATCGCGATGAAGTCATTGCCCAAGGGGGGCAGGATCACCCGCAGCGCCTGCGGCAGCCGCACCAGCCGAAACCGCTGCCACGGCGATAGCCCCAGCGCCTCTGCCGCCTCGATCTGCCCCTCCGGCACCGAGAGCAGCCCGGCCCGGAACACCTCGGCGATGAAGGCCGAGTAGCCGATGGTCAGGGCAATGATCGCCCGCCACAGCAGCGAGAAATCCCGCGTCCTGATCCCCTCGCCGCCCAGCGAGGTCAGCACCCAGTTCACCGCCACCACCAGCGCCGGGGCCACCACGAAGGCCACGTAGAGCAGCAGCACCAATATCGGCACGCCGCGCACGATCTCCACGTAGAGCCGTGCCACCTGACGGGCGACGATCCAGCGTGACATCGAGGCCATCGCAAGTAGCAGCCCGAGCAGGCACGCCAGCGAAAACGCCACCAGCGTCACGAACACCGTGATGCCGACGCCCTTCATCAGCGTCTCCAGCACGTCCGAATAGAGCTCGTCCGCGATGACCTGCGCAAACAGCACCGCTCCCGTGGCAGCCAGGATCACCAGCCACCACGGAAAGTCCTTTTCGCCCGGGCGTTCCCTCACTCGCCGAGCTTGGTGTCGAGAAACCACTTCTTGTTCAGCGCATCGAGCGTGCCGTCAGCCTTCATCGAGGCGATGGCGGCATTGATCGGTGCAACCAGATCGGAGCCTTTGGGGAAGATGAAGCCAAAGTCCTCGGTGCCCAGCTTCTCGCCCACCACCTTCAGCGCCCCGTCCGAGGCCGCCACATAGCCCTCTGCGGCCACGCCGTCGGTTAGCACAAGGTCCACATCCCCGGCCCGCAGCGCCTGCACGCCCGCCCCGAAGGTCTCGAAGAGCTTCACCCGCGGGTTGGCCTCATCGCCATCCAGCACGTCATATACCGCCACGTAAAACGGCGTCGTGCCCGGCTGCGCGGCCACCAGCAGGTCGTCATCCGCCGCAAAGCTCGCCGCATCGGTGAACCGCTCCTCATCGCCCCGCACCAGCATCGACATCTCGCTGCGCATGTAGGCATCGGAGAAATCCACCATCTCCTTGCGGTCGTCCCGAATGGTGATGCCGGTCATGCCAAGGTCATACTGCCCCTCGGAGACGGCCGGGATCATCGCATCCCAGCTGATGTTCTCGTAGGCAACGGTCATGTTGATCCGGCTGGCGATCTCGGCCATCGCGTCATACTCCCAGCCCACGGCCTCGCCATCGGCCATGTATTGCAGCGGCGGATAGGCGTTTTCGGTCACGACCGTGATCTCTCGCCCCTGAAGATCAGGCAGATCCTGCGCGATCACCGGGGTGACGAAGAGCGAGGCAAAGACGGCGGCGGCGGCGTATTTCATTGGAGCGACTCCCTGAGGTTTTGCCTCACAGTAGCCCAAGCCCCGGCGTTGGCAATTGCCCCGCCCACCGCCACGCCCGTCGGAACCGCCCGCCCCCGCCCGGTGTTGAGAGCGCAAACAAGGGGCCCGCATGGACCAGATCGTCACCGAACTCAAAGGCACCTTCGCCGCCGTGCCGCCGCTCACCGCCTTCATCCGCCTGCTCGCGGCGGCGGTGCTGGGCGGGCTGATCGGGCTGGAGCGCGAATGGCGCTCCAAGCCCGCCGGTCTGCGCACCCATATCCTCGTCGCCCTCGCCGCCTGCCTCTTCATCGTCGTGAGCCAGCAACTCTCGCAACTCTCCTTCGGCCCGAAAGACAGCATGAAGGTCGATCCCCTGCGGCTGGTCGAGGCGGTCACCGCCGGCGTCGCCTTTCTGGCGGCCGGGATCATCTTCACCAAGGGCGACACGGTGAAGAACACCACCACCGGCGCCTCCATGTGGCTCGCAGGCGGCATCGGGCTGGCCTGCGGCGCCGGTCAAATGCCCCTCGCCGCCATGGCCACCGCCCTCACCGTGGCCGTGCTGTGGATCTTGAAGCGGGTGGTGCAGACCAGCGAAGAGAGTTCCTGAGCGGCGGGCTGCGCGACGTCAGGGTTCCCGCCTATTCGCGCGCGTAGCTGGCCCCGATGGTCACACCCTCCAGCACCGCCGCTAGTGCCTCCGGCGTCACCGGCGCGCCCAGCGCCAGCGGCCCGAGCTGCGCCATGCCCAGCCCCTCCGGTGCATCGAGCCGCAGCACCATGCGCCCCTCAGGGTGGGGCAGCTCCGCGATGAAGGTCTCCACCGCATCCCGCGCGCCCGGCTCGAAGCGCGCCTCCGGCAATCCGTGCAACGCCGCGACCGCCGCCTTCTTCAGCGCCACCACCTGTTCCTGCGGCTGCGGCACCTCCTGCTCGCCGTCCTCAACCGTCTCCGGTACCGGCTCCAGCAGCAACTGCCCAAGCGGCACCAGAAACAGATGTTCGAAAATCCCGTTGCTCTCCATCTCGAGCTCCAGCGCGGTGAGCCGGGTGGTCAGCGCCGATTGCTGCATCGCAACCGCATCGGTCAGGTCCACCCCCTCGATCAGCCCCGTCATCCGCAGCCCGTTCTCGCCCGGAAAGTCCCAGCGCGCCTCCTCGATCACAACCCGGCGGCTCTCCCGGTCCCACCAGAGCTGCGCCGAAAGATCCATGCCATCGCCCACCTTCACCTGCTCGGTCAGCAGCCAGCTCGTCAGGATGTCTCCCGGCACGGTGAACACCGGATGCGCGCCCCGCACCTCCAGCTTCACCGCCAGCGGCGGCAGCCCGTGGTCGAGCCGCTCCAGCCCGCCGATGTGCAGCTCCGCCCGCGGCACGCGGTAGCCCAGCGCACCGACCCCAGTCGAGATCCGCAGGTCGGTGTAGGCGCAGCCGTTCTGATACGGGCGCACGCCGCCCACCTCCACGACCCCGCCCATGCCCAGCACATCCACCCGCTGAAGCAGCCCTTCGCAGGCGTCCGCGTTCAAGATGTCATAGGTCTGCGCCCCTGCCGGGGCACCCATCAGCGCCAGTGCAACCGCCAACGCCCGGATCACGCGCCCGCGCCCGTCAGCGCCTCTGCAAACTCGCGCGGGTCGAAGGCATCGAGATCGTCGATCTGCTCGCCCACGCCAATCGCATGAATCGGCAGGCCGAACTTGTCGGCCAGCGCCACCAGCACCCCGCCCTTGGCGGTGCCGTCCAGCTTGGTCATCACCAGCCCGCTCACATCGGCCATCTTCTGGAAGGTATCCACCTGGCTCAGCGCGTTCTGACCCGTGGTCGCATCCAGCACCAGCAGCGTGTTGTGCGGCGCATCCGGGTCCTTCTTCTTGATGACGCGCACGATTTTCGAGAGCTCTTCCATAAGATCAGCCCGGTTCTGGAGCCGCCCTGCGGTGTCGATCATCAGCAAGTCCGCCCCATCCGCCTGCGCCTTGGTCATCGCATCAAAGGCAAGGCTCGCCGGGTCGCTGCCCTCGGGCGCGGTCATCACCGGCACGCCCGCGCGCTGCCCCCAGACCTGCAACTGCTCCACCGCCGCCGCGCGGAACGTATCGCCAGCCGCGATCACCACGCTCTTGCCCGCCGCCTTGAACTGGCTCGCCAGCTTGCCGATGGTCGTCGTCTTGCCCGAGCCGTTCACGCCGACGACGAGCACCACCTGCGGGCGGGTCGGATAAAGCGGCATCGGCCGCGCCACCGGCTCCATGATCCGGGCGATCTCATCTGCGAGGAACTGCTTGATCTCGGCGGTCGAGACCTTCCGTCCATAGCGCCCCTCGGCCATGTTCGCGGTCACCCGCAGGGCGGTATCCACCCCCATGTCGGCAGCAATCAGCAGCTCCTCGAGGCTCTCCAGCATGTCATCGTCGAGCACCCGCCGCATGACAGGGCCCTCGCCCCGCCCCAGCATCCGCCCGATGAACCCCGGCCGCTTGGCCGCGGCCTCTTCCGCCCGCGGCGCAGGCGGCACCGGGATCGGCGGCAGATCGGGCTCCGGCACTGGCGCAGGTGGCACATCCGGCTCGGGTTCAGGCACCGGCGCAGGCGGCACATCCGGTTCAGGTTCAGGCACCGGCGCAGGCGGCACATCCGGCTCTGGCTCGGGTTCCGGCGCAGGCGGCACATCAGGCTCCGGCTCCGGCATCGGTGCAGGCGGCAGGTCCGGTGCGGCCACGGGCGCAGCCGGCACATCCACCACGCCCTCACCCACTGGCGCGGGCTCAGAGGACGATCCCTCCGCAGGCCCCGCCTCTTCCACAACCAGTTCCCCGGCCTCCACGGCCTCGACCGCTTCCACCGCCTCTTCCTCGCCGCCATCGGCGACAATCGCCTCAAGCCCCTCATCCAGCTTTGAACTGGATTTGAAGAGCTTGTCCTTGAGCTTCTTGAAAAACGCCATCCGCGCCCCGCTGTTCAACTGCCCTCTGACCTAATCGCTCACCGCCCAACATGGAAGGCCCGGCATCCGGCTGGCGCGCGCCACCTCAGCCGTTCAGCGGGCTCTGGTTGAACCCCCGGCCACTCAGCTGGGCGTCATCCCAGAACGTGCCACGGCAGAAGCAGCACCGCACCTCGCCGTAGTGGTGCCCCGCCTGCCCCAGCTTGCGGATCACCTCGCTCAGCCGCTTCGGCGCGGTCCCGGCCTTGAAGATGCTCCGGTTGCGCAGAGTAACGATATCGCAAAACGCGTTCTCCAGCGGCCCGCTCAGCAGGTAGTCGATATCCTCCGCCCCGTGCATCTGGTCATCCTTGGTCAGCTCGTAGTCCGGGCAAGGCTGCCCGCCGCCGAAACTCTCGCGCACGATACCGCCCCCGCCGACGATACCGGCCAGCCCGTCCGAATAGATCACCGGGCTGCCATCGCCCCGCCGCCCCCGGTTGCTGGTCTGCTCGTCGATGGTCAGCCAGGCATGGCGGTCGACATAGAAGTTCACCACCATCCCGGGCGGCACGGTGAAGTTCTCGCCCCAGAACTGCCGCCGCCCATGCCCGTCGATCGCCACCGCCGTCGCCGGAAGCCCCTCGGTCTTGTGCAGATAGATACTGTGCCCGATTGCCGTAATCGTGGTCATCGCCGTCGCCTTCCCTAGAGTAAACGCCGCAACTCTCACCACAGCCCCGCCGAGGTGCAACCCCGAAACCCCTAGCCTCGCACAAACACAAAGCCTCCCCTACCAAACTGCCCGACCCTCCTGCATTTTCTTGCTCCAAATATCCATTCCCGCCCTCTCCCCCGGCGCCTCCGGCCAAGACGGCACGCAGCAGCGAGACCCGCCGCGGGGCGAGGGCGCGGGGTGGGCGGGTGGGCGCGCCCTGCACCCGCGGCGCGCCCTGCCCGCGCCACATCGCCCCCTTCCTTCCGCCCCACGCCCCCCCTATTCTCCGCCCGAACCGGAGACCACGATGCCCCCCGCCGCCCTCTTCGCCGCCGCCACCCTCACCCCTGCCCTGCTGCTCGCGGCAGGCGGCACGCTGGGCGGCGCGTGGCTCATCACAGCGGCGCTGACCCTCACGCTCTTCTCCGCACTGATCGACCAGGCCCTGCGCCGCCTCGGCGCGCGGCCCACCCCAACCGCCGCTCCGGGCCGATGGGCCGATGCCCTCTCCGCCACCCTCGCGCTGTCCCATTTTGCCCTGCTCGCCCTCGGCATCGCCGCCGTCACCGGCGCGACCGGTCTCGCCCCGTGGGAGCGGGTGCTCGCCTTCTTCGCCTTCGGCCTCTTCATGGGCCAGGTCTCCAACTCCAACGCCCATGAGCTGATCCACCGCTCCGCCCGCCCGCTCCGGGCTCTGGGGCGTTGGGTCTATATCTCGCTGCTCTTCGGCCACCACGCCTCGGCCCACCCCAAGGTCCACCATCGCTTCGTCGCCACGCCCGACGATCCCAACTCCGCCCGGCTGAACGAAAGCTACTACCGCTTCGCCGTCCGCGCCTGGCTCGGCAGCTTCCGCGCCGGCCTCGCCGCCGAACGTGAGATGCTCGCCCGTGGCAGCAAGCCCCGCTGGCAGAACCCCTATATCGAATACATCGCCGGCGCCGCCGCCCTGCTCGCCGCATCCACCCTAGCCTTCGGCCCCGCAGGCCTCGCCGCGCACATCGGCCTCGCCGCCTACGCCACCGCGCAGCTGCTGATGTCGGACTACGTCCAGCACTACGGCCTCAGCCGCGCCCGTCTGCCGAACGGCAAATACGAGCCAGTGTCAGAAGCCCATAGCTGGAACGCCCCGCACGTCTTCTCCTCGCTGATGATGCTCCACGCCCCGCGCCACTCCGATCATCACGCGCACCCCTCCACGCCCTACCCGGCCCTCACCCTGCCGCCGCCCGCGCCCATGCTGCCCGGCCCGCTGCCCTCGATGGCCACGCTGGCGCTGATGCCCCAGCTCTGGAAACGGGTGATGAACCCGCGCGTCGCCCGCCTCCACGCCAGCGCGCCCAATCCTTCGGCAGCCGCCGCCCCGTCCGGGCAGATCGCGCGGGCGTGACCCGCCGATGCCCCGCCCAGCCTTTTCGCGCCGCGCCCCATCTGCCATTCTGGCGGCAAAACACAGGCAACCCGGAGCCCCCATGCGCCCGACATTCCTCTTTGCCCTGACCCTCGCCGCCACGCCCGCGCTCGCCGCGGAGCCGATGTCCGGCCCCGAGTTCGACGCCTACACCAAGGGGCGCACGCTCTATTACAACAACCACGGTCAGGCCTACGGGGTGGAGGAATACCTCCCCGGCAACCGCGTCCGCTGGTCGTTTCTCGATGGCCAATGCAAGGAAGGCAGCTGGTACGAGCAGGGACGGTTCATCTGCTTTCTGTACGAGGACCAGCCCGGCGAGCCGCAATGCTGGACCTTCTGGGAAGAACCCGGCGGCATCCGCGCCCTGTTTGAAGACAATCCCTCCGCCACCGAACTCTACGAGGTGACAGACGCCGACGAGCCGATGCTCTGCCTCGGCCCCGATGTCGGCGTGTAACCCCTAGGGCGGGACGTGTCCCGCCACATGACCGCGCCCTAAAACAGATCGCCCTGCTCCGGCGGCGCATCCTTGGGCGCGGCTTTCTTCTTCACCGCCCCGCCCCCCGGCACCATCCGCCCATCGGCAAACTGAATCTCCAGCGGCCCCACCGCCGCCTTGGCCCGCGCCGCGCTCGTCACCACCTCGTCGCCCTCGCGCACCACGGCAAACCCGCGCTTCAGCGTCTCCTCGTAGCCGAGCGAGCCGAGCAACCGCCCGAGCGCATCGAGCTTCCGCCCCCGCGCCTCCGCCTGCCCGCGCTGCGCCGCCTCAAGCCGTGCGGCCAATGCCGCCACCCGCTCCCCGGCCCGCGCCGTGCGTTCCGTCACCAGCGCAGGCCTGAGCCGCCCGGCCCGTGCCTCCAGCCGCTCCCGCGCCCGCGCCGCGCCCCGTGCCAGCTCCGGCCCCAGCCGCGCTCCGGCCCGCTCGGCCCGCTCGCGCCGCTGCGCAATGCCCGCCCGGATCGTCCCGGGCCGCAGCCCCGCCGCCGCTTCGCTGAGCGCCCCGCGCTTCTTCAAAACCGCCGTGCGCAGCGCTGCAGGCAACCTGTCGGCCCACTGGTCGAGCCGCTGCTGCGCCCCGCCCAGCACCACCTCTGGCCGTGGCAGGGCGCGCGCCAGGTCGGTCAGCCGCTGCCGCCGCCCCCTTACGCTCTCCGACACCGCCCGGCGCAGACGCCCGCCAAAGCCGTCCACCGCCGCCATCAGCTCCAGCCGCACCGGCACCGCCATCTCGGCCGCCGCCGTGGGGGTCGGCGCGCGCCGGTCGGCGGCGTGGTCAATGAGCGTGGTGTCGGTCTCATGCCCCACCGCCGAGATCAGCGGAATCGCCGAGCCCGCGGCGGCCCGCACCACCACTTCCTCGTTGAAGCCCCAAAGATCCTCGATCGAGCCGCCGCCCCGCGCCACGATGATCAGGTCGGGCCGCGGCAAGGCACCCCCCGGCGTCAGCGCATTGAACCCCTCGATCGCGCGGGCCACCTGCGGCGCGCAGTCCTTGCCCTGCACGGCGACGGGCCAGACCAGCACCTTGCGCGGAAACCGGTCGCGCAGCCGGTGCAGAATGTCCCGGATCACCGCCCCCTGCGGCGAGGTCACCACCCCGATGATCTCCGGCAAAAACGGCAACGCCCGCTTGCGCCCGGCATCAAACAGCCCTTCCGCCGCCAGCGCTTTGCGCCGCTTCTCCAGCATGGCCATCAGCGCGCCCACGCCCGCCACGGCCACTTCCACCGCGTTCATCTGATACTTCGACTGGCTGGCAAAGGTGGTCAGCTTGCCCTGCGCCACCACCTCCATCCCCTCCTCGGGAATCACGCTCAGCCCGTCCACCTGCCCCTTCCATGTGGTGCAGGCCAGCACGCTCCGGTCGTCCTTCAGATCAAAATACAAATGCCCCGACCGCGCCCGCACCACGCGCCCGACCTCGCCCTTCACCCTGACGTAACCAAACTCGCCCTCCACCACGCGCTTCACCGCGCCCGAAAGCTCGGAGACGGTGAACTCGGGGGCATTTCCGCCGGGGGTCGGGTCGTCGATCAGGTCCATGTCACGCTCTTGTGCTGCTCTGCGCCCGACCTTAGAACGCCCCCGAACCAAGGCCAAGGGAGCGGCGTCCATGAACATCCTCATCCTCGGAAGCGGCGGGCGCGAGCACAGCCTTGCCTGGGCAATCCAGCAGAACCCCAAATGCGACCGGCTCATCGTGGCGCCGGGCAACGCGGGCATCGAGGCGATGTGCGAAACCGCCGCGCTCGACATCGAAGATGGCAGTGCCGTCGCCGAGTTCTGCCATGAGAATACCGTGGATTTCGTCGTCATCGGCCCCGAGGCCCCGCTCGCCGCAGGCGTGGCCGACCGGCTGCGCGAGGCGGGCATCCTCACCTTCGGCCCCTCCGCCGAGGCCGCCCAGCTCGAAGCCTCCAAGAAATTCACCAAACAGGTCTGCGACGCCGCCCAGATCCCCACCGCAGGCTGGGCCTCCTTCACCTCTGCCGCCCCGGCGCGCGACTACATCGAAGCCGTCGGCGCCCCCAAGGTCATCAAGGCCGACGGGCTCGCGGCAGGCAAGGGCGTGGTCGTGGCGATGGACGAGGCCACCGCCCTCGCCGCCATCGACGATGTCTTCGCGGGCGCCTTCGGCGAAGCCGGGGCCGAGGTGGTGATCGAAGATTTCATGACCGGCGAAGAGGCCAGCTACTTCATCCTCTGCGATGGTGAAAACGTGCTGCCCATCGGCACCGCGCAGGACCACAAGCGCGTCGGCGAGGGCGATACCGGCCCCAACACCGGCGGCATGGGCGCCTACTCCCCCGCCCCGATCATGGATGAAGCGGTCACGCAGAAGGCGCTGGAGCAGATCGTCAGGCCGACCGTCGCCGAGATGGCCAAGCGCGGCACCCCCTACCAGGGCGTGCTCTATGCCGGGCTGATGATAGAGGATGGCGAGCCTGCCCTCGTCGAATACAACGCCCGTTTCGGCGACCCGGAGTGCCAGGTGCTGATGATGCGCCTCGGCGCGCAGGCGCTTGACCTGCTGCTCGCCTGCGCCGAGGGCCGTCTGGCCGAGGCTCAGGTGAACTGGGCCGACGATCACGCGATGACCGTGGTGCTCGCGACCGAGGGCTACCCCGGCAGCTACGCCAAGGGTTCGGTGATCGGCGGGCTGGAGGGGCTGCCGGAGACTTCCACCCAGATGGTCTTCCACGCCGGCACCACGGCGGCTGGCGGCAAGGTCACCGCCACCGGAGGCCGGGTGCTGAACGCCACCGCGCGCGGCGACACGCTGGCCGAGGCCCGCGACCGCGCCTATGCGCTGGCCGAGATCATCGACTGGCCCGAGGGTTTCTATAGGAAAGACATCGGCTGGCGCGCCCTCTGACCCCCGCATAGGTCCCCAAGCCGGGCAGCGCCGTCCCGCGGGGTGGCGCATGCAACGGTTGTGCGGGGCACTTTATGGTGCCGTGGTCATCTTCCCTCGGAAGTAGGTGCTGCCTTCACCGAAGCGCCGCCCCGGGGGGCGGGACGGCGCTGCCCGGCGCCTTGCGGCGCGCATCGGGCAAAACTCTTCGCACAACCGACACCCCCTAACACACCCTCACCCCACCGCGCCGCACACTTAACGCCAAACCCAGCCGTTCTGTGCAAAAATCGCGTATGTATGGAATGTGCATCAGTTGTGCATCGGATGTGCCTGTGGCGCATAAGCCTCACACCGGCCGCGCCGCACCACTTCCTAACGGCACGTCCGCTCTATGCCAAAGCTCTCCGGCCCCTCGATCGGCCCCAGCTCCCGGGCGACCAGTTTGCCTTCCACCAGCCGCACGCCGATCATCTCCTGCCAGCCCGGATCGGCCACCACCAGCTCCGGCCCGCCCCGGCAGGTGCGTAGCCCACCGTGGATCACCGGATCGCCAAAGCGATGGTTGGTGACGCCGGAAAGCGACGCAATCTCAACCAGTTGCCCGTCCGTCCAGCGAAACACCCGCAGAACCCGCGCCAAGTGCGGCCGGTCGACGAAGGCTACCTCAATCGCCCCGTCGCGGTCCAGATCGGCGGCTGCTACCGGCGCCAGCCAGCGGTTGCGCGTGCCGATAAAGTCGGTCGCCGCCAACCGCTCCACCCCGGCCTCGCCGATCCCCCAAACCGCCAGCCGTGCGCCCTTCTGCGCATGGCTCTCCACCACCACGACCTCAGGCAAGCCATCCCCGTTCATGTCCCACAAACGCGGTGAAACATCTTCGAAAACAAGCTCTTGCGGCAGGTTGATCTGAAAGTTCGAGCGCCCCGCGCGGCAGGGCATCCCAAGCGTGACGCCAACAACGAGCGCGCCCCACTCCTCGTCATCGCCCAAGGCCCCATGCGGGTAGCGGCTGGTCGGGGCGGCATAGGTCGCGCCGCTGATCTGCGCCACGCATTGCACCGAAGGGTCAGCCGCAGAGGCCGGCATGGCGGCAAGCGCAAAGCCCACCGCCCGCAGCGTTTTACCAATCGTCAGGAAGTTGCGCCAATCTGCCATCGACCGGCGCCCCCGCTCAGATCTGCTTTTCCGGCATCTGGACCACGAGCCCGTCCAGCTCGTCGGTGACCTTGATCTGGCAGGTGAGCCGCGAGCGGGTCTCGTCGGGCTCGAAGGCAAAATCGAGCATGTCCTCTTCCATCGCCTCGCGCCCGGGGAGCTTCTCGACCCAGGCGGCGTCGACGTAGACATGGCAGGTCGAGCAGGCGCAGGCCCCGCCGCAATCGGCGTCGATGCCCGGGATGCCGTTGTCCCGCGCGCCTTCCATGACGGTCATGCCATTGGCAACCTCGACCTCATGCTTGGTCCCGTTGTGCTCGATATAGGTGATCTTGGCCATTTCCTGCTCCGATGTGCCTGCTTTGGCCCCTTTACCGGATCGGCGCGGGAGATTCCAGCATTGCCGGGTCGCGGCAACTGTTCTACTATTGTTCTCATGTCGCCCGCTCCCACATGGCCCCGCCCGCCCCGCGCGCTCCCCGCCGCATGGCTCAACCGCCCGCCCATCGGCGCGCGCGTCACCGTGGCCGGCCTCGTTCTGGTGCGGCAGCGGCCCGGCACCGCCAAGGGGGTGATCTTCGTCACGCTGGAGGATGAAACAGGCACCTGCAATGTGGTGGTCTGGGCCAAGACCTACGAGAAGTTCCGCCGCGCGGTGATCGCCGGGCGGCTGCTGCGGGTCACCGGCCGCATCCAGCGCGAGCAGGAGGTGGTGCATATCGTGGCCGAGCAGATCGAGGATATCTCCGCCCTGCTCGATACCCTGCTGGAGCCGCCCCCCACGCCCTCCCAAGCACCCGAGCCTGTTGCAAAAGGGGCGCAAGAGCCCGCCCCTCCGCGCCGCCTCCCCGCGCCGGGCCTTTGAGCCACGCCGCCCCCGCGCTAATCTGCGCCCAACGCGGCCCGCAAGAGAGCCCAGAGCAGTGACACGACCCAACGCCAAACGCCGCCCGCTAGGGGCCATCCTCGCCTGCGGGGTGCTTGCGCTTTCGGCCTGCGTGCCCACCGCCCCCGAGGTGCAAAAGCGCACCGCCCCGCTGCCCATCGTCACCACGCTCGAGGCCCCGCCCAGCGCCACCCCCGGCTCCTGCTGGGGCAAGGAAACCACGCCCCCCGAGACCCGCACGGTGATCGAGCCGGTGCTCGTCCAGCCCGCCCAGCTCTCCGCCTCGGGCGAGGTGATCAGCCCGCCGATCTACCGCCGTGCGCCGCAGGAATACGTGGTCAAACCCGCCGTCCAGCGCTGGTTTGAAACCCCCTGCCCCGCCGAGATGACGCCCGAGTATATCTCCTCGGTCCAGCGTGCCCTCGCCGCCCGCGGCTTCTACCAGGGCGGCCCCTCCGGCGAAATGGATACCCGCACCCGCCGCGCGATCCGCAAGTATCAGGCCCCCCAAGGGCTCGACAGCGAGACCCTCTCGCTCGCCGCCGCCCGCACCCTCGGCCTCGCCCCGGCCCTACTGCCGCAGGACGAAACCGCGCCCGAGGGTTGAAGCCCCCGCCCCTTCCTGCCTATCTGCCTTCTGACCGACAAAGACAGACAACGCAGGAGCAGCCCCGATGAAATCCCCCGTCTTCGACGCCGCCACCGCCTCCGGTGGCAAGAACCTCGGCGACCTCCCCGAGTGGGACCTCTCCGACCTCTACACCGCCGAAGACGCCCCCGAGCTGACCCGTGATCTCGACTGGCTCGCCACCGAATGCCCCGCCTTCGCCGCTGACTACGAGGGCAAGCTGGAGGGCCTGACACCCGAGCAGATGCTCGAATGCGTCCACCGCTACGAGGCGATCGACCGCATCGCGGGCCGCATCATGTCTTTCGCCGGCCTGCGCTACTACCAACTCACCGTCGACCCGGGCCGCGCCCAGTTCATGGGCAACATGCAGCAGCAGATCACCGACATCATGTCGTCGCTGGTGTTCTTCTCGCTGGAGCTGAACCGCGTCACCGATGCGACCTACGAGGCATGGTTCACCGGCAGTGCCGACCTCGCCCGCTACAAGCCCGTCTTCGACCGGATGCGCGCCCTCAAGCCCTACCAGCTCTCAGACGAGCTGGAAAAATTCCTGCACGATCAATCCACTGTCGGCGCCGCCGCATGGAACCGCCTGTTCGATGAAACCGTCGCCGGGCTGGAGTTCGAGGTGAACGGCGAGACCCTCGGCATGGAAGGGGTGGCCAACCTCCTCTCCGAGCAAGACCGTGACACCCGCGAAGCGGCGGCCCGCGAGATCGCCTCCGTCCTCACCGACAACCTCAAAATCTTCTCCCGCGTCCACAACACGCTGGCCAAGGAAAAGGCCATCGAGGACAAGTGGCGCAAGATGCCCACGCCGCAAACCGGCCGCCACCTCTCCAACCACGTCGAGCCAGAGGTAGTCGAGGCCCTCCGCAACGCCGTCGTCGCCGCCTACCCGCGCCTTTCGCACCGCTACTACGAGCTGAAGCGCGGCTGGCTCGGCCTCGACAAGATGCAGGTCTGGGACCGCAACGCCCCCCTCCCGATGGAGAGCGAAAAGGTAGTAGGCTGGACCGAGGCCAAGCAAACCGTGCTCGACGCCTACGCAGGCTTCGACCCGGAGATGGCCAAGCTGGCAGAACCCTTCTTCACCAAGGGCTGGATCGACGCCGAGGTGAAGCCCGGCAAGGCCCCCGGCGCCTTCGCCCACCCCACCGTCACCGACGTGCACCCCTACGTGATGCTGAACTACCTCGGCAAACCGCGCGACGTGATGACGCTGGCCCACGAACTCGGCCACGGCGTCCACCAGGTTTTGGCCGCCGAGCAGGGCGAGCTGCTCTCCTCCACGCCCCTTACGCTAGCCGAGACCGCTTCGGTCTTCGGTGAAATGCTCACCTTCCGCAAACTCCTCGCCGCCGCCAAGGACGACGCCGAGCGCAAGGTGCTGCTCGCCGGCAAGGTCGAAGACATGATCAACACGGTCGTCCGCCAGATCGCCTTCTACGACTTCGAGTGCAAGCTCCACGCGGCGCGGGCCGAAGGCGAGCTGACCCCTGACCAGATCAACGAGATCTGGATGTCGGTGCAGGGCGAGTCCCTGGGCCCGGCGTTCGAGTTCATGGACGGGTATGAGACCTTCTGGGCCTACATCCCCCACTTCGTCCACTCGCCCTTCTACGTCTACGCCTACGCTTTCGGGGATGGCCTCGTAAACGCGCTCTACGCTGCCTACGAAGAAGGCGACGCCGACTTCCAGGCCAAGTATTTCGATATGCTGAAAGCAGGCGGCTCAAAGCACCACAAGGAGCTTCTGGCCCCCTTCGGCCTCGACGCCTCAGACCCTGCCTTTTGGGACAAGGGCCTCAGCATGATCGAGGGCTTCATCGACGAGTTGGAAGCCATGGAGGGCTAACAGGCCCGCGGGACGGCGGGTGGGGCGACGCGCAAAAGCGAGAGCGTCACCCGCCTCCCTACTCCACCGCGATCTCCGTCTCGATGACCCCGGTCACCGGGCGGCAGTTGCCCGTGTCGGTGGCCGAGGAGATGATCGGGCGAAAGCACAGCTCCGCCTCGAAGGTCGCCACCAGCCGCCCGTAGCTGCCGTAGACTTCCAACTCGACAATATCGATCCGCGCAGGCTTCGCCGCGCCCCGGCTGGTCCAGAACGGCCCGCCCATGCCCTCGGGCACATGCATCACATCAACAGAGAGCGGCTCCGCCCCCGGCGCGAACGGCCCCTCGAAGCGCACATCCACACTGAACACGTCCCGCGTGGTAAAGCGCGGCTCCGGGTGGCCCTGCACCCTCAGCTCCGTCAGCCGCGCGCCTTGCTCAAAGCTCGCCGTCGCCACCTTTCGCCCGCCCTGCTCCATCGTGATCGTGTGCCATTCCTCCGCCTCACCCGCGAGATAGGCGGTGATCCGGCCCAGCCCCTCGGCCGCAGCAGGCAGGGGCAGCCACGAGGCCATCATCAGGGCCACAATCTGGGCTCGCGCAAAAATCCTCATGCCCCCAGCTTGCCCCCTCTCCCCGCGCCCGGTCAAACGCCCTAGGGTGGGGGAAAGGCCGCAGCGCCGCCCTATTTACAATTTGAGAAGAATTGGAGGCTAAGATGAAGATCACGCGGGCCACAGAGCAACCCTCGGGCACCGGCCCGGCAGAGTACTTCACCGGCGCGGTCCGGCAAGAGAACCGCCACAACCCCGAAGAGGGCGCATCCGCCGGCGCGGTGATCGTCACCTTCGAGCCGGGCGCGCGCACCGCTTGGCATACGCATCCGCGCGGTCAGTTACTGATCGTCACCGCCGGCCTCGGCTGGGTCCAGCGAGAGGGCGGCCCGAAAGAAGAGATCGCCCCGGGCGACAAGATCTGGTTCGAACCGGGAGAGAAACATTGGCACGGCGCCCGCGCCGACCACGCAATGACCCATGTGGCCATCCACGAGGTCGAGAACGGCACCAACGTCACATGGATGGAGCACGTGAGCGACGCCGACTACCTCGGCTGATGGCGAGAAGAATTTTCCCTAAATTTCTTCGGCCCCCAAAAATCTTCGAGAAGATTTTTGCCCCTCACCCGCCCGAAAAATCTTCGTTAAGATTTTTCGGCCTCACCGCGCTCAATCCAGCTCCGTCCAGGGCCAGGGCTTCACCTCGCTGGCGGCCACAAGGTAACGCGCTGCCTTCGCCAGCCAGATGCCGAGGCTTTCGCCAAACTCCGCCAGCCGCGGGTTCGGCTCGCCCTTGCTCACCAGCATCACGATGAATTGCACCAGCGTCGCCACGCCCAGCACCGTCATCGCAACCTGAATCATCAGCCCGATCAGGATCATGTGCAGGAGCCGCATCAGCAGCCCGTCCTTGCCCGCCTCCTCCTGCGGCCCGTGCATCCGCCCCTCGAAGCGCTCGTCGTCCGACGGCCGCATCACCCGCGCCCGCCCTTGGCATAGACCGCGTCGATCAGCGCCTGCGTGCCCTTGGCGTCTTCAAGGCTCCACGGATACTCTGCCCCCTCGCGCACCGTCCGCCCGAAGTTCTCGACCTGCAGCACATATTGGTTGATGCCGGGAAAGCGCTCGATCCGGCGGCCCATGCCATCCTGATGCAGCTCCACCTCGGCTTGGTCAAAGACATTGGCGTTGAACGGCGCGGTGAGCCGGATCACGCCCTCGGTGCCGTGAAAGCTCATGTGCTGCCACGGGTGCATCCGCATCGAGTTGACCCAATGCGCCGTGCAGCTCGGAAAGCGCGCCGCGACCCGGGCCACCACATCCACCCCCGCCTCGAAGGTAAGGTCCGCATGGGTGATCTCCTCGGGTTCCTCGCCCAGCATCCAACGCGTTGATCCGTAAGTGTAAACCCCGATGTCGGGGATACCCCCGCCGCCCTTGGAGGCGTCATTTCGGATGTTGCCCATGTCGGGGTTGTTGTAGGTGAACACCCCATCCACATGCACCAGATCGCCGATCGCCCCGTCGCGCAGCATGGCCCTTGCCCGCTGCCACTGCGGGTGGTGCACGATCATGTAGGCCTCTGCCGCGTGCAGCCCGCTCTCGTCGCGCTTGGCGATCAGCGCGTCGATCTCGCCCGCCTCCATCGCGATGGGCTTCTCGGTCAGCACATGCTTGCCCGCCTCCATCGCCTTCAGCGTCCACTCGACGTGCAGGTGGTTCGGCAGCGGGATATAAACCGCATCCACCCCCGGATCGGCCAGCAGCGCCTCGTAGCTGTCATGGACCTTCAGCGCCGGGCAAAAGGCCTGAAACGGCTTGGCCTTCTCGGGGCTCGAGGTGGCCAGCGCCACAAGTTCGGCCCCCTCCGCGGCATGGATCGCACGGCCCATGTGCTGGAGCGCAAAGTTGGCGGCGCCGAGGATGCCCCAGCGGATCGGTTCGATTGTCATGGCAGCTCTCCCGGTGTCCCTGTTAGCGCCAACGCTAACGGCCCGCCGGGCAGCCCGCAAGCTAGCCCTGCTTCTCCAGCACCAGCCAGGTCATGATCCGCATCGGCGGCAGGCTGTCGCGCGCCACCTCGACGAGGCCCGGCGCGCCAAGCACGCGCGAGATCGGGAAATCCGAGTGCCAGCCGATCAGCCCTTCAAGCGGCGCAATCGCCCGCTCCACGAGGCCCAGCATGCCCTTCTCGGCGGCGAAGTGGTTCACGATCAGCACCTGACCACCGGGCTTGAGCACCCGCGCGATCTCGCGCATCACCCGCTCCGGCTCGGGCACGACTGAAAGCACATGCATCGCGCTCACGTAGTCAAAGCTGCCATCGGCGAAGTCCAGCTCGCGGGCATCCATCTGCCGCAGCGCCTCGACCCGCGTCAGCCCGTCTTCCTCCACCCGCTTCTCGGCCTTGGCCAGCATCTCGGGCGAAAAGTCGATCCCCGTCACCCGCACGCCGGGGCCGTAGAGCGGCAGCGCCAGCCCGGTGCCCACGCCGACCTCCAGCACATCGCCGCCCCGCTCCGAAACATAAGAGGTCGCCCGCCTGCGCCCGGCATTGGTGACGGCCCCGAAGGTGCTGTCATAGACCGGGGCCCAGCGTTTGTAAGAGTTTGATACCGCTTCAATCTTCATCACTGACGCTCCCCGTGGCGTGGTGCCGCGCACTCCATCCGACCAGCACGATATAGCCGAACTGTGCAATCGACATGACAACCCAGGGCCAGGTGGCGGCGATGGCGGCAAAGGCCACCAAGCCGACAATCAGAAACCGGGCATTCTCCCGCGGCACCCGCATCGCCTTCAGCGAGGGGGTGGGCAGGCGTGAAATCATCAAAAGGCCCACGATCACCAGCCAGATGGCAACGATCCCGGCCGGCATCGGCAGGCCCGGAAAGTTCTGCACCAGCGCAAAGGGCGCAAGCGCCAGTAGCGCGCCACCCGGAGCGGGCACACCGGTGAAGGTGCCGGGCGTGGGGCGGTCTTCCTCCACCTCCTCCCGCGCCGTCACGTTGAACCGGGCCAGCCGCAGCACCGCGCAAACCGCGTAGATCAGCACCGCGATCCAGCTCAGCCGCGAAGTGGTGTCGAGGCTCCAGAGGTAGAGCAGAAAGCCGGGGACGACGCCGAAGTTGACGAAATCGGCTAGGCTGTCGAGTTCCGCGCCGATCTTGGATTCAGACTTCAGAAGCCGCGCCAACGGGCCATCCAGCCCATCCAGCAGCGCTGCCAGAAGCACCATCATCACCGCCGCCTCGAACCGCCCCTGAAGCGCCAGCCGCAGGCCGGTGAGTCCGGCACAGATAGCCGCTATGGTGACGATGTTGGGCAGCAGGTGCAGGATCGGCAAGCGGCTCGCCCTGCGGCGAATGCGGGGGGCACGTGGCATGCGCTCAGTCGGCCCTTGCCGGTCGGGGCGTGCCCTGCGCGGTATCGGCCAGCACGGTCTCGCCTGCGATCATGGTCTGCCCCACGGCCACCAACGGCGAAACACCCTCGGGCAGGTATGTATCGAGCCGGGAGCCAAAGCGAATGAGGCCAAAGCGCTCGCCGCGCTTCAGCACCGTGCCTTCCTCGGTCAGTGGCACGATCCGCCGGGCCACGAGGCCGGCGATCTGGGTCACCACGAGGTCGCGCCCGTCATCCATCTCGATCAGCAGGGAGTTGCGCTCGTTGTCCTCGCTGGCCTTGTCCAGCTCTGCCGAGAGGAACTTGCCGGGCTTGTAGGCCATCTTCGCCACCCGCCCCGGCACCGGGGCGCGGTTGATGTGGCAGTTGAAGACCGACATGAACACGCTGACGCGCAAGCGCTTTTCATTGCCCAGCCCCAGTTCAGGCGGAGGCGCGGCCATCTCGATCAGGCTCACGATGCCATCGGCCGGGCTCACGATCAGCCCCTCGCCCTCTGGCACATGGCGCACCGGGTCGCGGAAGAAGTAGTAGCACCAAACAGTCAGCCCCAGCCCGATCCAGCCCAGCGGCTGCCAGATGAAGAACAGCAGCAGCGTGAGCACGGCGAAGACGCTGACGAACCGCCAGCCTTCCTTGTGCATCGGCTTGATGAATGTCTCGTGCAGCTTCACGCAGATCCCCCTCGGTTGCCCAAGGGTCTAGCCGCCCGCTGGCGCGGGTTCAAGCGCGCGCCAGCAGACCCCGCTCCTTGGCAAGCTCCTGCATCCGCTTCTGCAGCTTCTCGAAGGCGCGCACTTCGATCTGGCGAATGCGCTCGCGGCTCACGTCATACTGGCCCGAAAGCTCCTCGAGCGTGACCGGCTGCTCGTGCAGACGGCGCTGGATCAGGATGTCCTTCTCGCGCTCGTTCAGCACGTCCATCGCCTGCACCATAAGCTCGCGGCGCACTTCCATCTCGTTCTCTTCGGCGTAGCTCTTGGCCTGGTCGGCGGTCTCATCCTCCAGCCAGTCCTGCCATTGCGCCGAGCCGTCATCATCGGAGCCGATGGTGGCATTGAGGCTTGCATCCCCGCCCGAAAGGCGGCGGTTCATCGAGATGACCTCGTCCTCGGTCACGTTGAGTTGTTCGGCGATCTTTTGCACGTTCTCCGGCCGCAGATCGCCCTCCTCCAGCGCGCCGATCTTGTTCTTGGCTTTGCGAAGGTTGAAGAAAAGTTTCTTCTGGGCGCTCGTCGTTCCGAGTTTTACAAGCGACCACGATCTAAGAATGTATTCCTGGATCGAGGCACGGATCCACCACATGGCATAGGTCGCCAGCCGAAAGCCCTTTTCCGGGTCAAAGCGTTTGACCGCCTGCATCAGGCCCACATTGGCCTCCGAGATCACCTCGGCTTGCGGCAGGCCGTAGCCGCGGTAGCCCATGGCGATTTTCGCGGCGAGGCGCAGGTGGGAGGTCACGAGCTTGTGGGCCGAAGAGCTGTCTTCGGTTTCGACCCAGCGCTTGGCCAGCATGTACTCTTCCTCCGGCTCCAGCATCGGAAAGGTGCGGATCTCCTGGAGGTAGCGGTTGAGCCCCTGCTCTGGAGAGGGGGCCGGAAGCTTGGAATAGTTACTCATGCGCGTCCCTTGTTTCGTGTTATCAGTGCTTTACCCCGGTCATGCCGGGCGGTTGATGGTCATATAAGCACTGAACTGATCGGTTCAAGTCTTAACGGTGCCCTAAGGTTGCGACCATCCTAGACCCGATAAACGTGAAGAGAAGGTAAATCCGGCGCACCAATCTGTGTGACCGCGCTTGTCATGCGTATTTGCATGAATGGTGAACGAAAACGGGGAATTCTATGCGGTCTCCGCATGGCCTATCTCGGGGTCAACGCAACCTCAGCCCTCGGGAGCCGCCCCATGCAAACCTCGATCCAACGCACCACAGGCGCTCTTTACCTCGGCGTCATCGCCCTTGGCCTCACCGCCGAGTTCGCCATCCGCATGCCATTGATATCATGGAGTGATCCCGCCGCGACATGGCAGGCCATCGCCGCCAACACCGGCCTCTTCCGCGCCGGGCTGCTGGCCGACAGCGCAATGATCGCGCTCGATATCGCCCTCGCCGTGCTGTTCTTCAGCCTGCTGCGCCGCGTCCAGCCCGAGTTGGCCCTCACCGCGATGGTTCTGCGCCTGATGCAAGCCGCCGTGATCGGCGCCAGCCTGCTGGCCAGCGTCGCGGCGCTCTCGCTGGTCAGCACCGGACCCGAGGCCCCCGAGGCGCTGATGGTCCTGCTGACCACCCACTCCATTGGCTATGACGTGGGCCTGCTCTTCTTCGGCGCCAACACGCTGATCACCGTATGGCTCCTCGCCCGCGCCGCGCTCGTGCCCCGCTGGCTGCCGCCCCTGCTGGGTCTGGCGGGCCTTACCTACCTCGCAGGCTCGCTCACCCGCCTCGCCGCACCGGAGCTTAATGCGCTGATGCAACCGGCCTACGGCGTCACGATCCTCGCGGAGTTGAGCCTTGCGCTGGTGTTCCTGCTCCGCCCGCAGCGGAGCGCTGCAACCGCCTGATGTCAGGCCGAAAAGCTGCCACCGAGCGCCGCAAGAAGCGCCCCCATGTCATCCGGCATGGGGGCGGCAAAATCCATCTCGGTGCCTTCCACCGGATGGGCAAAACCCAGCGAAGCCGCATGCAGCGCCTGCCGTGAAAACGCCCGCACCGCCTCCGCCGCCTCGGCCCCCACCGCACGCTCCGAGAGCTTGCGCCGCCCACCGTAAACCGGATCACCGATCAACCCGTGCCCGATGTGAGACATATGTGCCCGGATCTGATGCGTGCGCCCGGTTTCCAGCCGGCATTGCACCAGAGCCGCAACCTCCTGCAATCGCTCCACAACCTGCACCCGCGTCACCGCGTGGCGTCCGCCTGTGAAGCACACCGCCTGGCGCTGCCGGTCGGTCTTGTGGCGGGCGAGCTGGGTGGTGATCCGCAGCGTGCCGTCCGGCTCGAAATGGGTGCCCTTGATCCCGCGCAGCCGTGGCTCCGAGCCATCAGGGATTCCGTAGCAGAGCGCGAGGTAATGCCGCCGCGCGGTATGCGCCTCGAACTGTTCGGCCAGCCCGTGATGCGCGGCGTCGGACTTGGCGACCACCAGCAACCCACTGGTATCCTTGTCGATCCGGTGCACGATGCCCGGCCGTTTCTCGCCGCCCACGCCCGAAAGCTCGCCGCCAAAATGATGCAGCAAAGCATTCACCAGCGTGCCGCGCGGGCTGCCCGGCGCGGGGTGCACCACCATGCCCGCAGGCTTGTTGACCACCACGAGGTGCTCATCCTCGAAGGCGATCTCCAGCGGGATATCCTCGGCCACCATCTCCACCTCGGCGGCCTCGGGCACGGCGATTTCCACCTCGTCGCCCTCCGCCACCTTGGCCTTGGCGTCGGTCACCACTGCGCCGTTCACCCGCACCGCGCCCTCGGCCAGCAGACGCACCAAGCGTGAACGGCTCAGGCTCGCCTCGTCTGGCACATCGCGCGAAAGCGCCTTATCAATGCGCGGCGGCGGCGTGGGGCCGAGGGTGAATGTCACGAGAGAGGCGGCCATGGCGGCTCCGGATGAAAATGAACTGCCGGTGGACCTGAAGTGGCTCAAGCGGCTGGTGACAGGGCTGACGCTCACGATGATCGCAGGGATCGCCGTAATCGCCGCCCTGCTTATCATCCGCCTCTCCGGCCCGCAAAGCCCCTCTTTTCCTGAAGAAATAGCCTTGCCCCCGGGCGCGGAGGTGCAGGCCTACACCGCCGGACCGGGCTGGCACGCCGTGGTCACCACCGACGGGCGCATCCTGATCTACGCCGCAGACGGCACGCTACGGCAGGAGATTGAGGTCACGCCCTGAAGGGGTGCGGCGCTAGAGCCGGGTGAGATAGGTCTGAGAGACATAGCCCGTCATCGTCGGCGTCCGGTCCAACGCAACCTCGCACCAGCGCGTGCCGCCGATGCGCGAGCACTCCTTCACCCGCACCACCGTGCCATTGGGCAGCCCCGCCTTAATGGTGTAGCCGGTGCCCGGCCCCGCACGGAGCTTCAGCATATCGCCCTCTTCCACGCCCGATACCTCGTAACGCGCCTGCCCAACGGCGATCGGCCCCGCGCTTTCGCACGCCGCAAGCGTGCCTGCCACAAGGGCGCAGACCATGATTCTCAGCATGTTTTTCTCCTGCTTCTGCCTCGGCGCCCAGCTTAGGCGGCGGGCAGCAAAAGCGCCAGTTTACACGGGCGCGGAATGCCGGATCGGCGGGCATTTTCAACGGGTCTGAGGGAGTGGTACCACCTCCCCGGCTCGAACGGGGGACCTCCTGATCCACAATCAGGCGCTCTAACCAACTGAGCTAAGGCGGCACTCGGGGGTCGTTTAGCGCCCGTCCCGCACGATTGCAAGAGCCTCAGAGGTCAATCCTGTAGTCAACAACCACGGTATCCTGCCCGAATTCACGCTCCGGCCGGCTGCCCAGCTTTTCAAAGCCGGCACGTTCATAAAGACGGCAGGCCGCCTCGTGAGACTCGTGGGTCCAGAGCACCAGTTCGCGGTAGCCCTTGTCGCGGGCAAAATTCAGGCAGGCTTCCAGCAGCTTGCGCCCCAGCCCCAACCCGCGCGCCTCCGGCTCCAGAACGAACAGCCGCAACTGAGCAGTCTCCGCCCCGCGCGAGACGCAAAACACAGAGCCGAGCCTTCGCCCGTCGCCCCATGCGATCCAGCCGCGTTCACGGGCCGGGTCGTGGGTGCGGATGAACTCGGCCATGACCTCCGCCACCAGCGCCTCGAACGTCGCATCATAGCCCTCGTCGCGGGCATAGAGCGCACCGTGGCGCTCCACGATCCATCCTGCGTCCCCCGGTGCGAGGTCTTTCAATTCAACATGTTCCGCCGGTTGAAAGGCCTGCCGCACACGGGCCAATCCCTCGCCCAGCAAGGCGCGGGCATCGGGCTCCATCCGGCCCAGAAAGGCGCCAACGGCAGCGCGCGAGGCCTTGTCATGGCTGGCGGCCAGCGCCTGCCCTTCGGCGGTCAGTTCCAGAGTGCGGCGCCGTGCATCCTGCGGGTCGGGCTTGCGGGCAATCCAACCCTTCTTCTCAAAGCCTGCGAGCAGGCGCGAGAGGTAGCCCTCGTCGAGCCCCAGCAATTCTGCGATTTCGCGGGCGGTCGACAGCTCGCCATTGGCCAGTTCCCAGAGCACCCGCACCTCGGTGACCCCGAGCCCGGAGCCGAGGTAGCTCTGCCCCAGCAGTCCGAGGCGCTGGGTGTAGAACCGCGAGAAGCCGCGTAGCTGTTCGATGTCGTCCATATCCGACCCTCCGCCACAGAATTTCCGGCAGTTGCTTGCGTGGGTCAAGGATTATCCCCCCTTGCCTCACCCCGAGGTGCAGGCTAGCTGACGGACCACCGCAGCCGGAGAGACACCCATGGGCATCAACAGCGAGAGCGACTTCGCCGCCAACCTTCAGATCGGGCCGACCGATCAGGGCATGGTGCGGATCTACATTCAGGGCGACGGCGTGGATATCCCGATGGACTTCGACCCCGAAGAGGCCCTCGAGATCGCCGAAGAGCTGAAAAGCGCGGCCCAGCGCGCAGCGGCCATGGTCGCGGGCGGCAAGAAGAAGCGTTAAAGCAGCCCCGAGGGGCGTGGGTCGCGCAGGGCCTGAAGCCGCAGCGCGGCGTGGCGGGCGAACTTTTGCAGCATCACCTTGCGCCGGGCGGCGGCCAGCTTGGTCTCCGGCCCCATGCGGATGATCTCTGCATCGTAAGGGTCCGCAATGATCAGGCCCGTCTCCACAGGCAGCAGCTCGGTCGGAAAATCCTGATCCACCGCCCAGAAGAAGCGGTCACACCACTCCAGATAGCCCTGCCACTTGTGATCGGCCATGTAGTCGGCCCGGCTCGACTTGCACTCGATCACCCAGACCTCTCCCTTCGGCCCGAGCGCCATTACGTCCACCCGCAATCCGCCCGTGGGCACCAGTTCTTCAACCGTCACGAACCCGTGGCTGAGCATGTGGCGGCACACCCCTCGGGCGAGCAACTGGCCGGGTTGCAACTCGGGCGTGGGCGATTCTGGTGAGAGCTCCATGTCACAAACATGAACAAACCAGAAACATCCTTCAAGCCCCCGGCGCAGCTTCACAATTTAAAACAAAAATTTGCCTCGATCTTGCCTCAAAACCCCGGCAGCCGGGCACTGATCGCCGCCGCAGGCCGCCATTGTTGACGCATCGCAAACAGTCGCCCGGTGATCGGGATGACAGGCCGCCACCGCTGCCCTAGTTTCGACACATGGGGCGCATTTCTATCATAACCATGTTCATCGCACTCGCTGCCGCGATCGCCATTCCGGCGCATGCGGCCAACGACGGTCTGGCCGACAAGTTCTGGAGCTGGCTCTTTTCCGAGGAAGCCCCGGCGGAAGTTGAGGCCACCGCCTCGGGCCGCCCGAAAGTGTGGACTTTGCACCCCTCCGACCGCACACGGCACCCCGAAGAGAGCTTTCGCGGCTCCAAGTGGAAGGGGCATCGCTACTTCCCCTTCCAGCGTGACTACGTGGTCTATGGCGGCGGCCCGTCCCGTGGCCTCTCGATTGGCACTACCACGCCCAATGGCGCGATCATCCGCCAAGGGCGCCCCTCGCTCTCGCGCGGGATCAAGCGCTCCTCGGTCAAGAGCAAGGTGCGCCGCGCCTTCCGCTGAAGGCCGTGCGCATCGAATTCACCGCACCCCCTTGCCAGCGCCCTGCCCCGGGCCTATCTCCGCTCGTGGCGGATCTGCTCTTCTCGTGTCGAGGCCCAATTCCAGTGGCCTTAAGCAATTCCATGGGAGTTGGCTCTGTCCGGGCCCTGGTCCGGTTACCCGACGCCCACCTGTATTTACAGGTCCCCGGGAATTCGAACGCCTTGCCGGTCGCTGCGGTCCCCGCCACCCATTCTTCTCATAACGGCCAAGTGAAGCGCCCCGCGCTTCCCCCCGGGCGCGGCGTGCCTATACTCCCCGGGTCACGGTGGAGGGTGCGATGAGCCGGAAGATAAGCAGGAGCGAGGCCCGCGGCCTTGCCTATTCCAAGGAACTTGAGGGCCACCTCGGCGCGCTCGACAGCTTCACGCCGACCGCGCTCGGCGTTCTCGCCACCGCCTCGGGCATCTACACCTACCTCGGCGTCTCTTCGCTGCTGGATAACAACGGTGCGATGACCTTCTTCGCTGCCGTGGCCTATTCCATCGCCGTCTCGGTCGGCATCTTCGTGTTCTGGTCCTTCCTCATGCGGCTGCTCCCGGCGGTGCGCACCGCCTCGGCGCGGATCGGGCTGCTGCTCTCGATGGGTCTTGGTTCGCTGGCCATCGTGGCCATGTCGTCCTGGCTTAACGCGGCGGCGCTTGCGGGCGCGGCGGCGGTGGAACAGCACCTCGCCAAGACGGTGCAGGATTATCAGGGCTCGCTGGAGCGCAGTTACCAGATCGCCACCGCAGGCCAAGGGCTGGAGCGCGATGTCGCCCGCGTGCGCCAGAGTTTTACCGACCTTTCCGAACAGGAGGCCACCGGCAACCTCTCGGGCCTCGCCGGTCGCGGTGCGGTGTTTCGGGTGCTGAACCAGAAGGCCGACGAGCTGAGCGGGCTGGAAGCCCAGATCGCCAGCCAGACCCCGCTGGTGGAAGAGCGATTTGCGCAGGGCAACGTAATCCTCAGCCGGATGCGGGCACTGACAGTCGAGACCGGGCCGGTCGAGGCACGCTCGGTCGAATTCTCCGAAGAGGCCGTGCGGCTGGCCGGGATCATCACCGAGCTGCGCCAGCTTTCGGTCGCGCCACTGGTGCAGCGCGCGGCACAGGATCTGTCACAATCGGTGGTGCTGCCCCAGCTCGATGGCCGCACCGAAGAAGATCGCATCGGCCAGGCCTCAACGCTGGAATCGGTGCTCGGCGTGCTCGGCCAGCGCGCTGAAACGCTGCGTTTGGCGGCCGAGGGCGTCATGGGCATGACCCCGCCCGCCGAGGTGGCCTATACCCCCGTCTCCGCCGCCGATGCGGTGATCCTCTACGCCGAGAACTTCGTGCCCAGCTGGGCCGGAGCCATCGCCATCGACCTGCTGCCTGCGGTGCTGGTGCTGATCCTCATGGTGGTGCAGGCCGCCATCCGCGCGGGCCGCGACCCGGTGGACCTTGGCGACCGTCTCACCATGGCAGAGCTGCGCGCCGCCCTCGTTGCCGCGCGGGACGTTGAGAACGCGATGGACGAGCGAGACGATGCGCCCGAGACGGAGGACGAAGAAGACGAGCCGCGCGCCGAAAACGTCGAGCCGCTGGAGAAACCGGCCAAGGGCTCCGGCCCACGGTCTGTCTGAGGGCTCGGCGATGGCGTTCACGGCAAAAACCGGCCTCAAGGCGATATTCGGGCTGCAGATCGGCATCGCGGTCGTGCTTCTGGGGCAGGACTTCTCGCTTGTCGCGCCGCAGATCCGCTGGCCCACCTCCGCCCCTGCCGTCTCCGACCCAGTGGCGCCCGGCGACCAGACCCGGCGGTTCGACCCCGATGAGGTGCGCCGCCCGACAATGCCCGGCATCCCAATGGAGGGCGCCGCGAACATGCCCAAGCGGCTGTTCTTCGAGGACCGGCCCGAGGGCGGCACGCGGATTGTCGGCGCGATCAAGGAGGGCGACGGGCCGCGATTTGCCGAATGGCTGGAGCGCCAGCCTGACCTGCCCGAAACGCTGTGGCTCCACTCCCCCGGCGGCTCGGTGGGCGATGCGCTGCAAATCGGGCGGTTGATCCGGGAGAAGGGGATCAACACCGCGATGGACGCGGGCGCCGTCTGCCTCTCCGCCTGCCCCTACATGCTGATGGCCGGCCCCGAGCGTCGGGTGCATGCCGAGGCCAAGGTGGGCGTGCATCAAAGCTACTATGGCCAGAGCACCGTGCTGCCCGCCTTTCTCGCAGTGGAAGACATCCAGCACAGCCAGGCCGAGGTGATCCGCTACCTGGGCGAGATGGGCATCGGGCTGGGGGTGATGGAACACGCGCTCTCGACCCCGCCGGATGAGATTTACATCCTGCTGCCGGAAGAGTTGGAAGAGTTCTCGATCGCGACCGAGATCACCGAAGGCTAGTGCCTAGCTGAAATCGTCGAACCCGCGCTGACGCGGGACTTCTCGCGGCTCTGGGCGCACCTGCACCGCCACGGTTTGCGGTTGCACGGCCATTCGCTTGCCGCCGCCCCTGCCTCGATCTTCCGGCTCAGCCATGCGCATGATTGCGATGCCGAACTGCACGCCCGAAAAGACGATGCCATTGAACATGAACAGCAGAAACACCGCCAAAGGCCCGGCGGAGGTGTGGGTGACGAGGTGCCAGAGGTTGCCCACGTTCAGCCAGAGCAGCCCTACCACGAAGAGCGCGGCGAGGGCAAAGCCGATCAGGACATGGCGGACATAGAGCGATACGAGCTTGGGCATTGGCAGGGCCTCCGGGGCGACGCGCGTCACATTCAAGATAACGCAACTGTGCCTAACAGCCAGTTAATTCCGCCCGGCCAGAATTCGCCCGTCCGCGTCAGAACTCCTCGGGCTTTGCCTCGCGGGCCATGTGGTCGAGCACCGCGTTCACGAACTTCGGCTCGCGGCCTTCGGGAAAGAAGGCCTTGGCGATATCCACGAACTCGACGATCACCACCTTGGGCGGCGTGTCGCTTTCAACCAGCTCGGCTCCGGCGGCGCGGAACAGCGCGCGCAGGGTCGGGTCGATCCGGTTGATCGGCCATTTGGCTACCAGCGCCCGGTCGGTCATCTGGTCGATCTTCGCCTGATGATTCACCGCATCGCCGACGAGCTTGCGGAACAGCGAAGGGTCGCCTTCCACCATCTCTTCGCCCTCAAAATACTCGGTGCCGAAGCGGTGATCCTCGAACTCGGTCTCCACCGCCTCGGCGGTTTGGCCGGAGGCTTCCATCTGAAAGAGCGCCTGCACGGCGTAGAGGCGTGCGGCGGATTTTTTCGTGCGTTTGTCGCTCATGCGGTCTTGGGTCCTCCGCCGTCACCGGCCAGCAGGATTTCGTTTTCAAGCGGCGAGCGGAAGCCCACGCCCCGCTCCGGCTTGCCAAAGCGGCGGGTCAGCGCGATCAGGTGCAGCGCGGCGGCAGCAGCCCCACCCCCTTTGTTCTGCCCCTCGACCTCGGCCCGCACCTCGGCCTGTTTGCGGTTTTCGACCGTCAGGATGCCATTGCCAATACAGGCCCCTTCCAGCCCCAGCAGCGTGATGGCGCGGGAGCTGTCGTTGCAGACGGTCTCGTAATGGGTCGTCTCGCCACGGATCACGCAGCCAAGCGCCACGAAGCCATCGAAGTTGCTCTGCCGGTGGGCGATGCGAATGGCGGTGGGCACCTCGAGCGCGCCGGGCACTTCGGCGATCTCGTGAAAGGCGCCGCAGGCCTCCAGCTCGGCTACGGCGCCGGCAACGAGGTTGTCGGCGATGTCCTTGTAGTAAGGCGCAACGACGATCAGCACCTTGGGCGCCACTTCAAACTCAGGCCGCGGCAAAACGTAATGGCTCTCGCTCCCGGCCATCAGCCTGCCTCCTCAATCCGGCGGGTGCCAACGATCTCCAGCCCGTAGGCATCGAGGCCAACGATCTTGGGCGTGGGGGAGTTGGTGAGCAGCTCCAGCTTGTGGATCCCCAGCGACGAAAGGATCTGCGCACCGAGGCCGTATTGCCGCAGCGTCTGCGGCGAGGCCTCCTCGGCGGCGGCGATCTTCATAGTCAGGTCGCGCAGCAGCACCACAACGCCCCGGCCCTCGGCGGCCACGGCCTCCATTGCTGCGCCAAACTCATGCGCCCGGCCTGCACCGGCGGTGCCGACCACATCGAGCATCGGGTCGAGCGCGTGCATCCGGGTGAGCACCGGTGCATCGCCGGAGATATCGCCCTTCACCAGCACGATATGTTCAGCACCCTGCACCTGGTCGGTGTAGATCTTCATCTGCCACTCGCCGCCGAAGGCAGAAGTGATGGTCTCTTCCTTCTTCACGGCAACGAGATTGTCGTGGCGGCGGCGGTAGGCGATGAGGTCCGAGATCGTGCCAATCTTCAGCCCGTGCCGCTGGGCAAAGCTGACCAGATCGGGCAGGCGCGACATGGTGCCATCTTCGTTCATGATCTCGCAGATCACGCCGGAGGGGTTGAGCCCCGCAAGGCGGCTCACATCCACCGCGGCCTCGGTATGACCGGCCCGCACAAGCACCCCGCCCTCGCGGGCGCGAAGCGGAAAGACGTGGCCCGGCGTGGCGATATCCTGCGCGCTTTTGGCGCTGTCGATGGCCACGGCCACGGTGCGGGCACGGTCGCCTGCGCTGATGCCGGTCGTCACGCCCTCGCGGGCTTCGATGCTGACGGTGAAGGCGGTCTCGTGCCGCGAGGAGTTCTGCGAGGCCATCAGCGGCAGGCCGAGCGCATCGATCCGGGGGCCGGGCAACGCAAGGCAGATCAGCCCGCGCCCGTGGGTCGCCATGAAGTTGATCGCATCGGGCGTGGCCATCTGCGCGGGGATCACGAGATCGCCCTCGTTCTCACGGTCTTCATGATCCACGAGGATGAACATCCGCCCGTTGCGGGCATCCTCAATGATCTCCTCAACCGAGGAGATCGCGTCTGTATAGTTGGTCGAAAGGTCGTTCATCGGGCCGCCCGTCTGGTTTGCGGCTCCATCTAGCCCGGTTGGGCCGGGTTGGAAAGAGTGGAAGGCCGGGGCGAGACGCGAGGTCGCGGGGGGTCAGGGGCCGAAGTATTGATCGGCAGAGACATGGCCTGCGAGGTTGGCAGTGGGGGCCCAATCTGCCTCCAGCGGGGTGTCGCCCACCAGAACCACCGCACCGGGCAGCAGGCCCGCGCCGTTCAGCATGCTGCGGATGCGGGCGCGGGTCTGGCCCCATGTCTCGCGCAGATCGGGCGCGGTTGCTGCCGGATCGAAATGTATCGCGTGCTCCGCCTCGATGCGCATGGCCAGCACCGCCGGGTCTTGTGGCGCATGAGCCAGCAACCCCCTGCCACAGCGGGCCAGATCCCGCAGTTTGGCCGCGCGCGCCTCGGGCATCTGCTGGCCCTCGCGGATCATCCTGAGTGCGTTGTTGGAGAACAGGATCGCCACGATGTCGCGGCCCGCCGAATGGTGCACGCGGGCGTAGGTTTTGAAATCCAGCCCAAGCTCGCCCGCCCGCTTCAGCCTGCGCTGGATCACCGGGAGCGGCAGGGAGGGCAGCAGTTCCGCCCGCGCCCGCTTCCAGGCATAGCCGCGCCAGCCCGCGCCCGGCTCCATCGTCGGGCCACCGTTGTGGCCGGGGCCGTAAATCGGGCGATCCGCCATCAACCAGCCTCCTGCAGCCGGGCCACATAACGCGCCATCGTGTCGACCTCGAGGTTCACCTCGTCGCCCTTGGCAACATCGCCCCATGTGGTCACGTCACGCGTGTGCGGGATGAGGTTGATGCCAAACTCCGCGCCCTCCACCTCGTTCACCGTCAGCGAGGTGCCGTTGAGCGCAACCGACCCTTTGGGCGCGATGAACTTCGCCAGCGCCTCGGGCGCGCGGAAGGTCAGGCGCAGGCTGTCGCCCTCATCGGCCATGCCCACCACCTCGGCCACGCCGTCCACATGGCCCGAAACGATATGCCCGCCCAGTTCGTCCCCCACCTTCAGCGCCCGCTCCAGATTGAGCCGCTTTCCCACCGGCCAGCCATTGGCCGGGATCGAGGTTTTCGAGACCGTCTCGGCCGAGACATCCACCTCGAACCAATCCGGCCCAAGCGCCACGACCGTCAGGCAGACACCGTCGCAGGCAATGCTGGCGCCAATGTCGATGCCGCCGGTGTCGTAGCTGGTGCCGATGCGCGCCCGCATGTCGCCGCGCATCTCCACTTTTTCCACCCGCCCGATGTCGGTGACGATGCCGGTAAACATGCCTCAATCCTTCTTCTTTTGACCCGAGTGCGCCTGCGCCCGGACATTCCGGTCTTAATTCTGCCGCAGGAATGGGTTAGGCCACAAGCAAGACCTGAGGAGATCGCGCCGCCGATGAGCGCCCTTGCCGCAGAAGATCGCCGCTTCCTGTTTCTTCAGGGGCCGCACGGGCCGTTCTTCCATCGGCTCGGCAAGATGCTGCGCGCGGCGGGCTGCGAGGTCTGGCGCGTGGGCTTCAACAAGGGGGATGAGGCCTTCTGGTTTCATTCCCGCAGCTTCATCCCCTATCGCGGCACCCCCGAAGATTGGCCTGCCCGCTTTGCCGAACTTTGCGATGAAAAGGGCATCACCGATATCGCGCTCTACGGCGACACCCGCGGCATCCACGCCGAGGCGGTGCGCATCGCCAAGGAACGAGCGATCACCGTGCATGTCTTCGAGGAGGGCTACCTGCGGCCCTATTGGGTGAGCTACGAGCGCGGCGGCTCGAACGGCCACTCGCGGCTGATGGACTTCTCGATCGAAGACATGCGCGCCGCACTGGCGATGTCGGATATCGACCTGCCCGATGCGCCCGCCAAATGGGGCGACATGCGCCACCATATCTTCTACGGCTTTCTCTACCACTACTTCGTGCTGCTCTGGAACCGGCCCTACCGCAACTTCCGCCCGCACCGCTCGCTGACGGTGGCGCAGGAATTCGGGCTTTATCTCAAGCGCTTGCTGCTTATGCCGGTGTTCTGGGCCGACCGGGTGCAGGCCACCTTCCGGATCAAGCACGGCGGCTTCCCCTATCACCTCGCGATCCTGCAACTGGAGCATGACGCCAGCTTTCAGAAGCACTCGCCGTTCAAGACAATGACCGAGTTTCTCGCGGTCACCATCGAAGGCTTTGCCGCAGGGGCACCGCGCCACCATCACCTCGTGTTCAAGGCCCATCCGCTGGAGGACGGCCGCGTGCCGATGCGGCGAGAGATCCGCAGGCTGGCAAAGGTGCATGGGGTGGCGGGCCGGGTGCATTACGTGCGTGGCGGCAAGCTGGCGCAGCTTCTCAACCACGCCCGCTCTGCGGTGACCGTCAACTCCACCGCCGCGCAGCAGGTGCTCTGGCGCGGGTTGCCACTGAAGGTCTTTGGCGATGCGGTCTACGCCAAGCCCGAGTTCGTCTCGGTCCAGCCTTTGCTTGAGTTTTTCTCGGCCCCGACACGGCCCGACAGCAAGGCCTATCGCGACTATCGCAGCTTTCTGCTGGAGACCTCGCAGATCGCCGGGGGCTTCTACTCGTCGCGCGGGCGCAGGCAGCTCTTGCGGCAGGTGGTGGACATGATGCTGGCTCCGGAAGACCCTTATGACGCGCTCGCACAAGGCAAAGCCGGACCGCGCCTTCAACTCCGGCTCGTGACCTGACGCAGCCCTTGAGGGTCGCTCGACCCACTTCCACTACATCTGCCAAATAGCCGGGATTCCTTGGAGAATCCGGTTCAGGGCTGAGCGCCAAAATCGCGACACATCGGCAACACACCCTTGCCCTTCGGCACAACCCCGCCGCCACCGTCCTTCCTTTTGACCCGCCCCGTCAGTAGGCTCGGCGCAAAACTTGAGGCAGAAATCCGTAAAGGAGCCCGAGCAGTGATACTCAAGACCTCCCCGCTGGCCCGCGCCGCGGCCGCTTTGGCCATGGTTGCCCTTGTCGCGTCCTGCGGCCTCCCCCGCAGCGGCCCGAACAAGCGCGAAATCTTCGCAGGCTCCGTGCTGAATGAGGGCGATGCGTTCGTGGTCGCGGTGAACAGCCGCGTCACCGCCGCGACCTCCGTGACCCCGGTGCTGGGCTTCTCCAAGGCCTTCCTCAACGCCGGTCGCATCGGCTCCGACACCATCCGCCCCGGCGATGTGCTCGGCCTCACGATCTGGGAAAACGTCGATGACGGGCTGCTGGCCAACGAGGGCCAGTCTGCGACCGTGCTCGAGGAAGTTCAGGTCGACAGTGCAGGTTTCATCTTTGTGCCCTACGCGGGCCGGATCAAGGCCTCCGGCAACACCCCGGAGCGCATCCGCCAGCTCATCACCGAAAAGCTCGACACCCAAACGCCCGATCCGCAAGTTATCGTCCGCCGTCTCGCCGGTGACGGGGCTGCCGTGTCGGTCGTGGGCGGCGTCAGCGCTCAGGGCGTCTACCCCATCGAGCGGCCCACCCGCACCCTTTCGGCC
The DNA here is from genome assembly GCF_019801175.1 of Vannielia litorea. NCBI lineage: Bacteria > Pseudomonadati > Pseudomonadota > Alphaproteobacteria > Rhodobacterales > Paracoccaceae > Vannielia > Vannielia litorea. The sequence continues at coordinate 596,665 of NZ_JAHVJR010000001.1, read as the reverse complement.
ATGCTGGCCGCGGCGGGTGGCATTGCCATCGAGCAGGACGTGGCCCAGATCACCGTGATCCGCGGCAAGCACAAATGCACCATCTGGTGGGCGGATCTGTTCGAGAACCCCAAGTTCGACATCGCCCTGCGCGACGGCGACCGCATCCTCGTGGAAGAAGATACTCGGGCCTTCACCGCCCTCGGCGCAACCGGCACGCAAAACCGTATCCCCTTCACCACGCAGACTCTTTCGGCCATTGAAGCGATTGCCCAGGTGGGCGGCCTCAGCAGCAACCTTGCAGACCCGACCGGCGTGTTCGTGTTCCGCAACGAGCCCGAGGAAATTGCCCGGCAGGTGCTTGGCCGCACCGATATCACCGGCACCCAGCGCATGGTCTACGTGCTCGATCTGACCGAGCCGAACGGCATGTTCGAGGCGCGGGACTTCGTGATCCGCAATGACGATACTGTCTACGTCACCGAGGCGCCCTACGTGCAGTGGCAAAAGACCCTTTCGGCACTGACCGGGGCCGTGGGCACCGCCAACCAGCTCAACACCGCCGCTGGCAACTGACGGGGTCGGCATGGCCCCCGCGCCAGACGAAACCCAAGCCGCCGGAGCCTCTGCGCCCCGGCGGCTTTTCGTTTACTCGGGCGGGTTCGTCTTTCAGCGCCGCGTGAGGCGCATTCTGGAGTTGGCCGGCTGGGAGGTGAAGCTCGGCCTGCCCGGCGCGGATGACAGGATCGGCGTGTGGGGCCGCTCGCCCTATGCCGTCCGTGGCGAGGCGATGGCGGAAAAGACCGGGGCCGCGCTGGTGCGGATCGAGGATGCGCTGTTGCGGTCGATCCATCCCGGACGCGCGGATGGTGAGCCGCCCATTGGACTTTTGATTGACGAACATGGCGTGCATTTCGACAGTGCCACGCCCTCGGGGCTGGAACGGCTGCTTGCCACCCACCCGCTCGACGATGGGGCGCTGATGGCCCGCGCGCGGCTGGCGATGGACCGGTTGAAGCAGGAACACCTCAGCAAATACAATGCCTTTGATCCTGACGCGGAGGTGCCGGCGCCGGGTTATGTGCTGGTCATCGACCAGACCCGGGGTGACGCCTCCATCGCCCATGGCAACGCCACAGAGGCGACCTTCCGCGAGATGCTCGCCTTTGCACAAATCGAACATCCGGGCGCCCGCATCCTGATCAAGACCCACCCCGAAACGGTTGCCGGGGCGCGCGAGGGGCATTTCGGGCCGGAGCAGGAGGATGACCGCACCAGGCTCTATTCCGATCCGGTCTCGCCTTGGGCGCTGCTGGAGGGGGCGGTGGCGGTCTATACCGTGACCTCCGGCATGGGGTTCGAGGCGATCATCGCAGGGCACAAGCCGCGCGTGTTCGGCCAGCCCTTCTATGGCGGATGGGAGCTGACCGCCGACGAGGCCCCCTGCCCGCGCCGCGAACGCAAGCTCACCCGCGCCCAGCTTTTTGCCGCGGCGATGATCCTTTACCCCACGTGGTACGACCCGTGGCGCGACCGTCTGGCCACGCTGGAGGAAGTGATGGACGGCCTCGGCGCACGCGCCCGCGCGTGGCGGGAAGACCGGCAGGGCGGCGTTGCCTACGGGATGCGGCTGTGGAAGCGCAAGCCGCTTCAGCGCATCTTTGGCGCGGAGAAGCCCTTGATCTTTAATGACAAACCCGAGGAGGCCGCCGCCCGCGCCAAGACGCTTGGCGCTCCGGTTCTGGCCTGGGCCGGGCGGGTGGACGAGGCGCTGGAGGCCGCGACGGCGCGGCAGCATGTGCCGCTGATCCGGGTCGAAGACGGGTTTCTTCGCTCGCGCGGGCTGGGGGCCGAGCTGGTGCCGCCCCTGAGCCTCGTGCGCGACGATCTGGGCATCTACTACGATCCCCGCACGCCCTCGCGGCTGGAGCATCTCATTGCCCGCGCGGCGCGGCAGGAGGCGCACCCCCGTGCGGCGGCGCTCATAGGGCGGCTGAAGGCGAAGGGGGTGAGCAAGTACAATCTTGGCTCCGCAGAGGTGCCCGAGTTGCCTGCAGGCCATCGGATACTTGTGCCGGGACAGGTGGAGGATGATGCCTCGATCCGCTTCGGCACCGGGGAAATCAATACCAACTTCAAACTCTTGCAGGCCACGCGTGAGGCAAACCCCGAAGCGGTGATCCTCTACAAGCCGCACCCGGACGTGGAGGCCGGGCTGCGTGCGGGACGGGTGGAAAGCCCGCTGGAGTTTGCCGACATTGTGCTGCCCGGCACCGACCCTGCGGCCCTGATCGAACGGGTCGACACTGTTTGGACGATGACCTCGGGCCTCGGGTTCGAGGCGTTGATCCGGGGCGTGCCGGTCACCACGCTGGGTGCGCCGTTCTATGCCGGATGGGGCCTCACTGAAGACAGGGGCAGCCCGCCCGAGCGGCGCGAGGCGCGGCCGTCGCTGGAGGCGATCGTTCAGGCCGTTCTTATTGATTATCCTCGGTATTTTGACCCGGTAACCGGCAGGGCCTGCCCGGTGGAAGTGGTGCTGGATCGGCTTGAAAGCGGCAATCTCCCCGGCCCCGGCTTTGGCAACAGGCTGCTCTCTAAATTGCAGGGATGGCTCGCGGGTTACGCGCACCTGTGGCGGTGACCTAGCGCTGCCGCGCCCAGATCGCGAGCAAGTCCGGCCCGATTTTGCGCGCCTCTTCAAGTACGTAGCGCCGCGCTTCACTTAGCGTGGCAAGGCCCAGCGGCCCGACGGAAGGCTGCCCCTCGGCCCCAAGCGCAAGCCCGGCGGTGAAGCCGGCGAGCCGATCGGCGAGGCCCGCCGAGATCAGCGAGGCCGCCAGCATGCCGCCGCCCTCGCACAGCACCCGTGTCAGCCCGCGATCACCGAGCGCCCGCAGCATTGCGGCGGGCTCGGGGTGCCGATCAAGCCCGAGCGGCACCTCGATCAGCTCCGCGCCGAGCGCCGCCCATGCGGCCTTGCGCGGCTCGGGCGCATCGGGGCCGTGGCAGAGCCAGACCGGCACCTCGCGGGCGGTACGGGCAAGCTGACCCTCGGTGGGCAACTCCAACCGGCGCGAGACGACGACGCGCACGGGCGGACGCCGCTGACCATAGCCGCGAAGGGTTAACGCCGGATCGTCGGCACGGGCGGTGCCTGCGCCGACGAGCACCGCATCGTGGCTGGCGCGCAGGCCCTGCACCGCTTGGCGGGCGGCGGGGCCGGTGATCCACTTGCTTTCGCCCGAGGCAGTGGCGATGCGGCCATCGAAAGAGCTGGCAAGCTTGAGGGTCAATTGCGGGCGGCCCTCGCGGATGCGCATCAGAAAACCGGCATGGGCCTTCTCCGCAGCCTCGGCCAGCACGTTGGTTTCACAGGAAATTCCGGCCTCGCGCAGACGCGCGTGGCCCTGGCCTGCGGTGCGTGGGTCGGGATCTTCGAGCGCGGTTACGACGCGGGCCACGCCTGCCTTGACCAAGGCATCAGCGCAGGGCGGGGTCTTGCCGTGGTGAGCGCAGGGCTCGAGGGTGACGTAGGCGGTGGCGCCGCGGGCGTCGAATACGGCTTGACCCAAAGCCATGACTTCGGCATGGGGCCGGCCGCCGGGCTGGGTCCAGCCTCGCCCGACAACGCGTTGATCTTTCACGAGAATGCAGCCGACCGCCGGGTTGGGCCAGACCTGCCCAAGGCCGCGTGCCCCAAGGCTCAGGGCACGCGCCATCCACCCGGCATCATCCGCGTGGCTCACTCCTCCGGATCACCCGGCATGACCGGCGGGCGCAGCTCCGAGACGAAACGGTCGAAATCATCCGCGGCCTGGAAGTTCTTGTAAACGCTCGCAAAACGCACGTAGGCCACGGTGTCGATCCGGGCGAGGCTCTCCATGACGATCTCGCCGATCACCTTGCTGTCGATATCGGTCTCGCCCATGCTCTCGAGCCGCCGGACGATACCGGAGATCATCTGGTCGATCCGCTCCGGGTCGATCGGGCGTTTTTGCAAAGCGATCCGGATCGAGCGTTCGAGCTTGTCGCGGTCGAAGTCCTCACGGCGGCCGGAGGATTTTATGACAACGAGATCACGCAGTTGGACGCGTTCGTAAGTGGTGAAACGTCCACCGCAGGCGGGGCAGAACCGACGCCGCCGGATGGCGACATGGTCTTCCGCGGGCCTGCTGTCTTTCACCTGTGTATCGACATTTCCGCAAAACGGGCAGCGCATTCCTGTCCCCTTCTTCTCTGCCTCTGTGGGGTTATGCTCCCCATTTATCCACAGGCACTATAGGGCAGCCCCTAGGGTTTGGGTAGCCTAAACCTGCCACCCCCATATGCTGCCGAGCGCACGCAGCATCGAGGCGTGTTAACCGAGTCACAACTGATGCACATCCGATGCACATTCCATGCATACCGCAGTGCAGCATGACCTGCGCATTAACCATTAACGCAGGGTTAAGAAGGCTGCTCAATCTGGCGCGAAATGGGCGGCGACCTCGCGGCGGTGCGGCGCGGTGCGATGCTCGAACAGGTAGATGCCCTGCCACGTGCCCAGCCGCATCCGGCCGCCCTGCACCGGGATCTGTAGCGAGACCGGCAACAGCGCGGCCTTGAGGTGGGCGGGCATGTCATCCGGCCCTTCAAGCACGTGGGTGAGGTAGCTCATCGAATAGTCGTCTGCGGGGGGCACGAGGCGGTGGAAGAACTCGGTCAGATCCACCCGCACATCGGGGTCTGCATTTTCCTGGATCAGCAGCGAGCAGGAGGTGTGGCGGACAAGCAGGGTCAAAAGCCCGTCTCCGGCGCCCTCGAGCCAACGGGCGACCTCCCCGGTGAACATCGTGAGGCCGGGGCCGCGGGTGCCTATGGTGAAGGTGGTCTGCATGGGCGGAAGGATGCGCGGGCGGCAAGCGCATGGCAAGCGGCGGCGGAAATCGCGGCGCGGCGCGTTAGATAGTGATACCTGCCAGCAAGGAGACAGCCATGCCCGCCCTCAGCCGCCGCCAGATGCTCACCACCCTCGCCGCCCTGCCGCTCTCGGCGCTCGCCACCCGCGCCGCGCTGGCGCAGGAGGCGGGGCTGATCACCGGCAATGTCTGCCTCATCCAGCGGGCGACGACCGAGGGGCCGTATTACATCGACCCCGGATTGATCCGCGCCGATGTGACCGAGGGGTTGCCCGGCCTGCCACTGGCGCTCGCCCTTCAGGTGGTGGATGCCGACTGCCGCCCGATGGAGGGCGCGCGGGTGGACATTTGGCATTGCGATGCCACCGGGCGCTACTCGGGGTATGCGCGGGAGAACACGGCGGGCGAGACCTTTATGCGGGGCACGCAGGTGACAGGCGCGGGCGGGGTGGCGCGGTTCAACACGATCTACCCGGGCTGGTACCGGGGCCGTGCGGTGCATGTGCATTACAAGGTGTGGCTCAACAGCCGCGAGGTGCTGACCTCGCAGTTGTTTTTACCGGAGGCGGTCACGGACCAAGTCTATGAGAAGGTCGCGGCCTATGGCGGGCGCGGCACGCGAGATCGCCGCAACGAGACCGACCGGATCGCGCAAGGCGCGGGGGACGGGGCCGTTGCGGCGGTGAAGAACGCGGACCGGGGGCTTCAGGCCAGCCTTGTGGCGGGGGTTGCCGCCTGAAGCCCGCCGGGCGCAGGTACGGTCAGGAGTTGGGGCGCGGGCGCGGCTCAGTCACGCAAGTGGCGACGGGAAGCTGCGGCTCTTCGATGGCGTCATGGGCCACGGTCTGGAGCGTTTCGGCTTCGGGCGCAAGCACGGGCGCGCCGGTGACCATTGCCAGCGTGGCTTGGCAGCGGGCCAGATCCTCGGGCGCCACGACAATTTCGACCACTTCGTCGGTCGGCATGCCGGGGTCGTCCGGGTAGTCGATGAAGGGACTCGCGGCCAGTGGGCTGGCCAGGGAGGTTGCGAGCAGGAGGGGAGCTATCTGTTTCATGTCGCAGAAGAAACGCCGCTTGGGCGCGGCAGGTTCCCTGCGATGGATGGGCTTCTTTCGTCACGCGGCGTCACGAGGGCGTCAGCGGTTGCTCTGAGGTTGCCCTGTCGGTGGCCGCTAGTCAGTGGCCGCAGCTCAGTGGCCAGTGTGCTCGCGGCACAGGGCCCGAGCGTGGGCGACGCTCACGGCCTCGCCTTGGCGCGAGGTCTTGAGGATCAGCCCGTGGTCGGGTGCCGCGCCCGGATCGAGGCGGAAGCCGACGGTCTCGCCGCCCTGCCCGGCGATCCGGCCCGAGCGCGGGGTGCTGACCACCACGGCATCGGACGGATCTGCCCCGAGCCGCTCGACGGCGTAGCTGGCCGCGGCGCAGAAGATGCCCGCGCTGCCCGCCCCGGCGATGGGCTGGACCACGAAGTTTTGCGGCCCGCCGTCAACGGTGTGGCCATTGGGCGCCAACCAGCTTGCGGCGAGCGCGGGCGTGGCGAGGAGGGTGGCGGCAAGAGCGGTGATTTGGGCGGCGCGGCGCATGGGCTGTCCTTTCGACGGTTGCGCCAAGAATACCCCAGAGGGGCGGCGGCGCACAGGGCACAATCGCGTCAGTGGCCCGAGGTCAGTTGCACTGTGACCACAGGTACCCGCCGAAGCAGAGGTTTTGCGCCGCCATCGCGGCATCGAGCGCGTCAAAGCTCACCTGCGCGCTGCCCGGATCGCAATCGAGCGTGGCGAGGGCAGAGTCGCCCTGCACCACCTCCACCCCCGCGCCGTTTGCGGTGGACCAGAGGGCATAGCCTGTTTTGCCGTTCCAGAAGACGGCGGTGGCCTGCCCTGAGGGGTGCTCGGCGGCGGGGGTGTACTCAAGCATGTGGAGCGGCGTGGTGAGTGCAAGTTCGGGGGCCGCGCCGGAGGGGCCGAAGCTGTAATGCGCGCCGTTGGGGCCGAAGCATCCGGCAACCGCCTTGGCCCCACCGCCCGTGGTGCAGGCGAGGAAGGGTGTGGCCCCGACCGGGCAGGCGGAGGCCGCGGGCGCCGCGCAGGCCTGCCAGCGAAAATCTTCCCAGCACTGGCCAATGGCGGTTTTGGCCTCGTAGAGCCCTTCGAAGTTGGCGCGGATGGTGCCCGGGTCACACTCCAGATCGGCGAGGGTTTCGTCGCCCCGGGTCACGGTGACTCCGGCGGCGGGTGGGTCGCCATCCGGGGTTCGGTCAATCCGGTGCCAGACGGAGTATTGCACATCGCCGTTCAGGAAGTTCGCCTCTTCCCAGATCAAATTGCTCACGCCGGCCCAAGGGATGAAATCCAGCTCCGCGAGCGGCACCGAAAGAGCCAGTTCGGGGGTGCCGCCCTCCGGACCGTATTGGTAGCCCGCGTTGCCCGGCCCCCAGCAGGCGCGCATCTCCTTGGCGCCGCCCCCGGTCTTGCACATCAGAAAGCTCTCGGCGGCGGTGATACAGTCGGCCACGGCGGGGGTGGCGGCAAAAAACAGGGCGGGCAGAACGGCAGAAAGGCGGGGCATGGCGGGCTCTCGAAATGGCAGATGGTCAATGGGGCGGGTTTGAACGCGGCCAGTGTCGGGCAGAGCGCGGGGGCCGGTCAAGCCGGGGCGAGCCAGCCAGTATAGCGGATCAGCAGCGCGCCGCCCGGCAGGCGGGCGCCGATGTCGAAGGTGAAGCGGCCCTGCGCGTCCACCCCTTCGCGGGAAATGGAGCGCGGGGCGAGCCAGCCGGGTATGGGCAGGCCGAAGGCGCGGGTGCTGTCGATGGCGATGGAGATGCCCTCCGGGTCGGCGGTGAGCCGAAGCGCCACGGTGATCGCGCCGATCCTCTCCACCGGGCCGGGGGCGATATGCGAGCGCATCTCGTGGGTGCCAAAGCGGCGGACCCACGCCTCGCCCTGCCCTTCGGGCGCGATTTCCACCGTGACTGGCCCCCGGCCCGCGGGCGGGAAGTGCCCGAGCGCCAGCCCGAGACGGGCCAGCGGGTGGCTGCCGCGGGTGACCTCCGCCTGCCCCGCCCAGCGCCCCGGCCCGGCATGGAGCGCCTGCACGGCGGGCGGCAGGCGGGTGAAATCGGCTCCGAGAGCTTCGGCGAAGGGGGAGGTCATGGTGCCTCCATGAAGCGGGCGCGAACCTCGGGCGTGGGCAGGTAGCAGGTGTCGCGGCGGCCAAAGAGGCGAAAACGGTTGCGGGCGATCAGCCGGTAGAGCGGGCGTTTGACCGGACCGGGGAGCCAGCGACAGACGGCCAGCGCCCGCCACGGCCAGCCGAGTGCCGCCATCGCGGCGGCGAAGGCATCGAGGTGGGTGTGGATGCGGCCGCCGGTGAGGACGAGGTTGGTCTCGTAATCGTCCAGCGGCATGTTCAGTGCCGCATAGAGCGCCTGCCCGAGGGGCGATTGCGCGGTGGCGAAGCGGAAGCGGGCCTGCCGGTCGTGCTTCAGCATGAAGCGGAAGAACCCGGTGCAGAGGACGCAATCGCCATCGAAGACGATGAGATCGGTCCCTTTCAGACGGGCAGCCAGAGGCGCGGGCAGATCCTGCACCCGGCTCATGGCGCAAGGTCCGCCATGCGGGCGCGGAAGGCGCCATCGTGTGCGTCGATCCAGCGCAGCAGGGCCTGCCTGCGGGGCCATGCCGGTTGGGCCATGCGCGAGAGCCAGACCCCGTTAATCGCCGCCATGCCACGGGCCTGCGCCAGCGCGCGGGGGCGTGGCAGAATGCGTGCGCCCCAGACCGCGCGGAAGTGGTCCAGTTCTTCAGGCGAGGTGAAGAGATACTCCGCCGCGCCATCCTCTACCCGCCAGACAAGCCGCTCCGCCGCGCCGGCGAGGCGTGGGCGGGGCGGGTCGTAGCGGGTGGCCTCGAACCACGGGCAAGTGCCGCCCGAAGCGGTGCAGGGGCGGTGGACCATGAAGGTCAGCCGGGTGGCGAAGGGCTCGGCCCGGAGGAGAAATTCGGCGCGGCGGGCCATGGCGCGAGCCTTGCGCGAAGGCCCCTGCCGGTCAAGCGGCGGCGGCGAGCCACTCGCCGCTTGCCTCGCTGCACCCGGCGGTTAATATCGCGCCGATATGGGCAACGCAGCAGCCACATGGACCTGATCACACTCGCCCCGCCCTGGGACGCCATCTTTGCGCTGGCCGTCGTGGGCGCGATGTTTCTCCTATTCATTCGCGAGAGTTACCCGCCCGAGGTGGTGGCCATCCTCGGCGTGGCGGTGCTGATGCTGTCGGGCGTGCTGCCCTACACCCAGGCCCGCGCGGTGCTGGCCAACCCGGCGCCCTGGACCATTGCGGCGATGTTCCTCGTGATGGGGGCGCTGGTGCGCACCGGCGCGCTCGACTGGTTCACCCAGGTGGCCGACCGAAACGCCAGCACCCGGCCCGCGCTGGCGGTGGGGGCGATGATCGCCTTCGTGGTGGTGGCCTCGGCCTTTGTCAGCAACACGCCGGTGGTGGTGGTGATGATCCCGGTCTTCGTGCAACTCGCCCGCACGATGAACCTTTCGGCCTCCAAGCTGCTGATTCCGCTCAGCTATGCCGCCATTCTCGGCGGCACGCTCACCCTCATCGGCACCTCCACCAACCTGCTGGTCGATGGTGTGGCCCGCGCCAACGGGCTGGACCCTTTCGGGATTTTCGAGGTCACGCCGCTGGCGGTGATCCTCGTGGCATGGGGCATGCTCTACCTGCGCTTCATCGCGCCCCGCATCCTGCCCGACCGTGCCAGCATGGCGAACCTGCTCTCGGGCGGAGACTCGGCGCGGCGCAAGTTCTTCACCGAGGTCGCCCTGCCGGAAGACAGCCCGCTGATCGGGCAAAAGCCCGGCGAGGTGGATGCCTTCAAGCGCGAGGGCGTGCGCTTGGTCGACGTGCTGCGCGGCGATGCCTCGCTGCGGCGGAACATGGGCGATGTGGTGCTGGAGGCGGGCGACCGGGTGGTGCTGCGCAGCCAGATGTCGGAGCTGCTGAGCCTGCAGGAGAGCAAGCAGGTGCGCATGGTCGACAAGCTGTCGTCGGTCGAGACGACGACGGTGGAGGTGCTGATCACGCCGGGCGCCCGGATGGTGGGCCGCAGCCTCGGCACCCTGCGTCTGCGTCGCCGCTACGGTGTGTATCCGCTGGCCGTACATCGGCGGAACCAGAACATCGGGCGACAGCTGGATGACCTCGTGGTGCGGGTGGGCGACACGCTGCTGCTGGAAGGATCGCCCGCCGACATTCAGCGCCTTGCTGACGACATGGATCTCGTTGACGTGGCCGCCCCCACGGGCCGCGCTTTTCGCCGCCAGAAAGCGCCGATCGCCATCATCGCGCTGTTGGGCATCGTCGGCCTTGCCGCCTTTGGCATCGCGCCGATCCTTGCGCTCTCGATTTTTGCGGTGGCGCTGGTCTTCGGCACCCGCTGCATTGACGCCGATGAGGCCTTCTCATTTGTCGATGGTCGCCTGCTGGCGCTAATCTTCTCGATGCTCGCGGTCGGGGCCGCGCTGGAAGAGAGCGGCGCGGTCAAGCTCATCGTCACCGCCATCGCCCCGGCGCTGGAGACGTTGCCGCCCTTCTTCATCGTCTGGGCGATCTACCTGCTGACCTCGGTGCTCACCGAGCTGGTCTCCAACAACGCGGTGGCGGTGGTGGTCACCCCCATCGCCATCGGTCTGGCCGCCGCGCTGGGGTATGACCCGCGCCCGCTGGTCATCGCCGTGATGGTGGCCGCCTCCGCCAGCTTCGCCACGCCGATCGGCTACCAGACGAACATGCTGGTCTACGGGCCGGGCGGCTACCGCTTTACCGACTTCATGAAAGTGGGCATCCCGCTGAACCTGACCATCGGGCTGCTGGCCTCGGCGCTGATCCCGCTGATCTGGCCCTTGACCTAAAGTTAGCTTTAGCTCCCATCAATAGGCCTCCATCCCGAATCGGAGGCCCCCATGCCCAACTCTTTCGCACCGCCCGCCCCGCTCACCAGCCAGTTCGACACTATTCCCTTGCCCCGCCCGCCTTGGGCGACCCGCCGGGGCAAATGACCGCCTCTGCGCATTTTCTTGCTGCAAATATTCCCACGGGGGTGTGAACCCCCCACTCCTGCCCCCTCCACTCTTCCCAAGGCCCGCAACCGGGCGTAAAGCGTGACTCATGCATACGATTCCTCTCCGTGAGGCCCACCGCCTCCCGCGTTGGCGCCAGCCGATGGTGCTGCTGTTCCTGATGGCGGTGGCCATGCCGCTGGCCTTCGCCACCTGGACAGCGCTGCTGAACAACTTCGTCATCGAGGTCGCGGGCTTTGACGGGCAGGACATTGGCTGGCTGCATACGGTGCGCGAAGTGCCGGGCTTTCTGGCCGTGGGGGTGATCGCGCTGATCATCTTCATTCGCGAGCAGGTGCTTGGTCTGATCTCGCTGGCGCTGCTGGGTGTGGCCACCGCGCTCACCGCGCAGTTCCCCAGCATGGGCGGCATCCTGACGATCACCATGCTCAGCTCCATCGGGTTCCACTATTTCGAGACCGTCAACCAGTCGCTCCAGTTGCAGTTTCTCAAGATCGAACGGGCGCCGCAGATGCTGGGCTGGCTGCTGGCGGCGGGCTCGGCCTCGACGCTGGTGGCCTATGGGGTGATCATGCTGACGTGGGAGGCGATCTCGCTCTCCTACGCCACGGTCTATTGGGTCTCGGGTGGGCTTTGTGCTGCCATCGCGCTGTTCTGCCTCGTCGCCTTTCCGCGCTTCGAGGGCGAGCACCGGCAGAACACCCGCCTCGTGCTACGCCGTCGCTACTGGCTCTACTACGCGCTGCAGTTCTTTGCCGGGGCGCGGCGGCAGATCTTCGTCGTGTTCGCGGGCTTCATGATGGTCGAGCGCTTCGGCTTCGACGTGCATGAGGTCACGGCGCTGTTCCTGATCAACCTCGTCGCCAACATGATCTTCGCCCCGCTGATGGGGCGTCTGGTGGGCAAATGGGGCGAGCGCAATGCACTGGTGTTCGAATACACCGGCCTCGTGGCCGTGTTCTCGCTCTACGGCGGGATCTACTGGTTTGGCTGGGGCGTGGTGCTGGCCTCGGCACTCTATGTCATCGACCATCTGTTCTTTGCCCTCGCGCTTGCGCTCAAGACCTACTTCCAGAAGATCGCGGACCCGGCCGATATTGCCCCCACCGCGGCGGTGGCCTTTACCATCAACCACATTGCCGCCGTTTTCCTGCCGGCGCTGCTGGGCTACCTATGGGTGATCTCGCCGGGCGCTGTCTTTACCCTCGCGGCGGGCATCGCCTGCGGCTCGCTGTGCCTTGCCCTGCTGATCCCGCGCCACCCGGCGCCGGGCAACGAGACGCGGTTTTCCGCCGCGTTGCCCTTGCCCGCAGAGTAACGATCGCGGCAAAAGACATGAACTCGGGGGCGATGATGCTATATCATCGGACCATTAACCCCAGGAGGGAGGCGAGCATGTTCGGATTCGGACGCGACAAGACGCAGATGGTGGGCGAAGGCGAGGCCCTGCCGGGGCGCATTGCGCCCATTCCCACTGCAAAGACCCATCAGCTCACCGGTGCACCGCTGACCAAGACGGTGCCGCCCGGGCAGGAGGCGGCCATGTTCGGCATGGGCTGCTTCTGGGGTGTGGAGCGCCTGTTCTGGCAGATTCCCGGCGTGGAGCTGACAATGGTGGGCTACGCGGGCGGATTCACGCCCAATGCCACCTATGAGGAGGTCTGCACCGGCCAGACCGGCCACAACGAGGTGGTGCGCCTGCATTTTGAACCGGCGCGGGTGAGCTACGACGAGCTACTCACCGCCTTCTGGGAGGGCCACAACCCGACCCAGGGGATGCGGCAGGGCAATGATCGGGGCACGCAGTATCGCTCGGGCATATACGTGTTCAGCGACGCGCAGAAGGCCGCCGCGCTGGCCTCCAAGGAGGCCTACCAGCGGGCGCTGGATGCCAAGGGGTTGGGCAAGATCACCACCGAGATCCTGATGGCCCCGGACTTCTACTTTGCCGAGGATTACCACCAGCAGTACCTCGCCAAGAACCCGAATGGTTACTGCGGGCTCGGCGGCACCGGCGTGAGCTGCCCGGTGGGCCTTGGCGCCAGATGAATGCCCTGCCCGGCGTCGACGACGGCGCCTGGTACAATTGCATGACAGATGAGTTGGGCGCGCTGCGGGATGCGGCGCGCCTTGCCTGTCATGAGCATGCCACCATCGACCCGGCCCAGCGCGGCGCCTGTGCGCCGCGTCTGCACGCGATCCTTGGTGCAATCGGCGAAGGCTGCTTCATCGAGGCGCCCTTTCACGTGGCCTATGGCGTGAACCTGCATCTTGAGGCGGGTGTCTACATCAATGCCTTCTGCACCGTGCTCGACACCGCCCGTGTGACCATCGGCGCACGCTCGATGCTCGGGCCGGGGGTGCATATCTACTGCGCGGACCATCACCATGAGGTCGAAGGCCGAAAGAAAGGGCTGGAGCGGGCGCTGCCGGTGACGGTGGGCCGCGAGGTCTGGATCGGGGGCCATGCCACGCTGCTGCCGGGCGTCACGGTTGGCGATGGCGCGATCATCGCCGCGGGGGCTGTGGTGACGCGCGATGTGCCGCCCGGCGCCACGGTGGCGGGCGTTCCGGCGCGGGTGGCCCGCTTGGCCGGAGGCGATGACGCCGCCTAGGGCGAGTGAGCCCGCCCCGACCACCCTTGACCGCACCCGGCAATCCTCCTACCCGGCAGGCAACCAAAGCCGGAGCCGCGCCCATGCCCACCTATACCGCCCTGACCACGCTTGAAGGCAAACCCGCCGCCGAGGCGCTCGGCGAAGCGCTCGAGCGGCTGGAGCCTGCGCCTACCGGGGTTGGCGTGTTCGAGGTGGAGGATGACAGCGGCCTATGGGAAGTGGGCGGCTATTTTACCGAAAGCCCCGATGAGGCCGGGCTGGCCGTACTGGCCGCCGCCTTCAGTGCCAAACCCTTCACCATTTCCGAGCTGCCCGAGACGGATTGGGTCGCCCATGTGCGCCGCGAGCTGGCCCCTGTGGAGGCCGGGCGCTTCTATGTTTATGGCTCTCATGACGCCGAGACCGTGCCGGAGGGCGCCGAGCCGCTGCTGATCGAGGCGGCAATGGCCTTCGGCACCGGCCACCACGGCACCACGCTGGGCTGCCTGCGCGCCTTTGATCGGCTGCTCGAGGGCGGCCTTGCCCCCTGCCCCGTGGCCGATGTGGGCTGCGGCACCGCTGTGCTCGCGATGGCCGCCGCCCGGGTCTGGGAGGTGCCGATCATCGCCTCCGACATCGACCCGGTGGCGGTTGAGGTGGCCGAGGCCAACCTCGCGGCCAACGGGCTGACTGGCAAGGTCAGCTGTATCGAGGCGACCGGGCTCGATCACCCGGTGCTGTCAGGCGCCGCCCCCTTTGGCCTCATCTTCGCCAACATTCTGAAAGGCCCGCTGATCGGCCTCGCACCCGATATCGCCAAGGCTCTCGCGCCCGGCGGCCATGCGATTCTCTCCGGGCTGCTGAACGATCAGGCCCCTGATGTGACGGAGGCTTACGTGGCGGAAGGCCTTACTGTCGCGAACGCCGAGACAATTGGCGACTGGACGACCCTCTGTCTGCAAAAATCCTGACGTCACGCCCAATTTCCGCCCAAATCATGGCGCACCTTCTGCATCAAGGCGGGGGCCTGAGCGACCACACTTTCGGACGGAGAGACCCTTGGCCGACCCAACCATGCAGAATTTCGCCGGACGCATTCGCCGGATCGAAAAAATCCACCGCAGAGGCGGTGGTTTCGAGGCCACGGGCACCCTTGGCCAGAGCTTTTACACCCGCTCCAAGCGCGTCAAGCGCCCGGTGCTGCGGCCCGCGCTGACGGTGCTGACGGTGTTCCTCTGCTTCAAGGCGCTGACGCTGGCCCATCTCGGCACCGCCGATTACACCGCCCGCCTCGACGGGCTGCGGACCGGCAACAATGTGCAGAAGGTTGGCGCCCACCTGATGGCGATCGACCCGATCACCCAGGCTGCTGCCGCCGGGATCAAGCCGCTGCTGCGCTGAACGGTAAAGACCTCGTTTCCAGACATTTGCGGGTGCGTCGTGAAGAGCGGCGCACCCGTTTGCTTTCAGGGGCAGCGCGCCGCCTAGCCCATGCCCCGCAGCAGCCCGGCAATATGCTCGGGCCATTCACGCTCGCCCACCGAGGCGGCCCGCACCAGCCCGTCAAAGTGCCCGGTGATGGCCTGCACTCGCTCCCGGTCTCGGAAGGCGAGGTAGGAGGAGCCGAGGTAGAGCACCGCCAAGAGCGGGCCAAACACGGTGACCGGGGCCGAGAACATCCGCCGCTGGTCGAAGAGGCAGATGCGGAGCTGGGGGTAGAACTGCCGGTGCAGCTCGGCCATCCAACCCAGTTGCTCGCGCCGCAGCGCCTCGGGCAGACCGGCGTAATAGCCGGTGCCGCTGGCGAAGGCCTGCATCTCGTCGAGCGGCATGGCGATTTCATAGTCGCTGCCCGAGCCGCGCATCCAATCGAGCCGGTCCTGCGCCGCGCCGATGGCCTGCGCCGTGGTCTTGCCGAGGTGCGGGGCATATTCCCAGTGCAGCATCTCGGGGGTCTTCAGCATGTCGGGCAGAGTCGCGGGGACATGGCGGATCTTGTAGCCCGCCGCCTCGCGGTGCCATGCAAAGATCTGGTCGTCGATCAGCGCACGCTCGGCCTGGGTGATCGAAAGCGCAGCGCGGGCCAGCTGGGCAGCCCGTTCGGGACGGTCGGAGAGGCCGAGCAGCCAGTCGGCGCTGACCCCGAGCGCCCCGGCAAGATCGCCCAAGAGCTGCGCGCCGGGCAGGCGGGGCGCCTCGCTGCGCAGCAGTTGGGAGAGGGTCGAGCGGCTCACGCCCACGGCCCGGGCCAGCGCGGATTGGCTCATGCCCGCCTCCGCCAGCGCCTCGCCGACACGGGCGCGGAAGAGCGTGGCGCGGGTGCGCTTGTCGATCATCGTATCCATATGTTTATAAATATCAACATCGCTCGAAGATGTTAACAAGAGATCATCTCCCGCACCGCGCCGCCCGCGCGTAACAGGAAGGGGACTGCGCCCTGCGCCCCATCCGGAGACCTCTGTGAACGACCCCCGCCGCGCCGCCGGCACGGAATGGCCCACCCTCGCCCTGCTCGCCTGCTGCTATGGCACCTTCGCCCTCGGCACGAGCGCCGTGGCCGAGGTAGCGCTGCCGCTGGGCATGGTGCTCACCACCCTCGCCCTCGTGCTGCATTCGTCGCTGAGCCACGAGCTGATCCACGGCCACCCCTTCCGCTCCGCCCGAGCCAACGCGGCGCTTGTCTTTCCCGCGCTCGGCCTCTTCATCCCCTACCTGCGGTTCCGCGACACCCATCTTGCCCACCACCAGGACAGCCTGCTGACAGACCCCTACGATGATCCCGAGAGCAACTATCTCGACGCGGGCGACTGGGCCCGGTTGCCGCGCTGGCGGCGGGCGCTGCTGAGGGTGAACAACACGCTCGCCGGGCGCATCCTGCTGGGGCCGCTGCTGGGGCAGATCGCCTTCATGGTTACCGACTGGCGAGTGATCCGCGCGGGCGACCAAAGGGTTGCACTGGGGTGGGCGCTGCATGCCGCGGGGCTGGTGCCGGTGGCGCTCTGGCTGGCCGTGGCGCAGATGCCGCCTCCCGCCTACATCGCCTGTGCCTATGCCGCGCTGTCGATCCTGAAGATCCGCACCTTTCTCGAACATCAGGCCCACGCCCGCGCCCGGGGCCGGACCGTGGTGATCGAGGACCGGGGGCTGCTGGCGTTTCTCTTTCTCAACAACAACCTGCACGTGGTCCACCACATGCACCCGCGCACGCCGTGGTATCGCTTGCCCCGGCTCTACTTTGCCAACCCGGCGCGCTACCTGAGCCGCAATGAGGGCTACCGCTACCGCTCCTATGGCGAGGTGTTCCGGCGCTATTTCTTCAAGGCGAAAGACCCGGTGGCCCATCCGCTCTGGCAAAGGCAGGAGCCGCCCGCGCCCTGAGCCTTCCCATTCCCGCCTTGCCGTGATCCATAAGCGGCATGGACTGGCTCTGGATCCCTTTCGCCCTCGCCGCTGCGCTCATTCAGGCGATGCGCTTCATGGTGCAAAAGCAGATGGCGCAGGCCGGGCTAAGCGCGACCGGGGCAACATGGGCGCGGTTTCTCTACTCGCTGCCGATGATCTGGGCCGCGCTCTGGCTGATGGTCACCCTGCGCGGCATGGCGCTGCCCGAACTGGGCGAGCGCTTCTGGCTCTGGGCGGCAGTGGGCGGCAGCTCGCAGATCCTCGCGACGGTCTTCACCGTGATGCTCTTTGCCCGCCGCAACTTTGCCGTGGGGATCACCCTGCGCAAATCCGAGGTGCTGCTCACCGCCGCCGTGGGCTGGGCGCTGCTGGGCGAGGTGCCGGGCTGGGGCGGGTTTGCGGCGATGGTGGTGGGGATGGTGGCGATCCTGATGCTCTCCGGCACCGGCGGCAAGTTGCGGCTCGATGCGCCCTCGGCCAGCCTCGGCCTCGGCGCGGGGCTGTTCTTTGCCTTCTCCGGGGTGGGCTACCGCGCCGCCACGCTCGAGGTGGCGAGCGACGATATATTGCTGCGCCCTGCCCTTGCCCTCGGCTGCGTGGTCATCCTGCAAAACGCGCTGATGCTCGGCTGGCTGCTGGTGCGCGACCGCGCCGAGATCACCCGCGTCCTCGCCGCATGGCGCCCCGGCCTTGCGGTGGGCCTCACCTCCTTCGGCGGCAGCTTCTGCTGGTTCGCCGCCTTCGCGCTGCAAACCGCCTCGGTGGTCTTTGCGCTGGGGCAGGTCGAGGTTCTGTTCTCGATGGTGATCGGCGCCCGCGTCTTCTCCGAAAAGCTCTCGGGTCGCGAACTTGCGGGCATCGCCCTGCTGGTCGCCTCGGTCATCGCGCTGGTCGCCGCAACGCACTGAGCCTGTTCATTTTCTTGCTCAAAATATCCCGGGGGTGTGGGGGCAGCGCCCCCACTCCTGCCCTCTCGGTCAGCGCAGCCGCCTGATCCCGGCCACGAGGTCGTCATTCTTCACGAAGGGCACCCCGTCGGGCGGCGCGTCATGGCCGGTCAGTTCCGCCACCTCGCCCAGCACCACCTCGGTGATGAACGGCAGATCGAAGCTGCGGGCACGGGTCAGCGGGATCCATTGCAGCAGCGTCAGCTCGTCTTCGGCGCGCGAAAAATCATCCGCATCGCCCGCCACCCGGCTGGCGGGGGCGAGGAAGAAACGGGCGTCGAACCGGCGGGGGCGGCCGGGCGGGGTGACGGCGCGGTAGACAAAGCGCAGCCCTTCGGCAGAGGGCAGGTGGCCGGTGGCGGCGAAGCCGCGCCAGCCCTGCGGGGCCGCGCCGGGCCATGTGCCGGGCACGCCGAGGATCAGGCCGGTCTCTTCCCAGAGTTCGCGCACGGCAGCGGCCAGAAAGGCTGTTACCTGCCCTTCGCCCGCTTCCAGCGCCAGCCGCGCCGCGCAGAGCGGGTCGGGGCCGGTGGCGAAGGGCACGGTCGCATCCACCGCATCCACCGCGCCGCCGGGAAAGACGAACTTGTTGGGCATGAAGGCGGCGCTGGCGCCGCGCTGGCCCATCAGCACCTCGACCCCTTCCGCGCCCTCGCGGTAGAGGATGATCGTCGCCGCGTCGCGGAGTTGTGTCTTGTCCATGCGCCTCTCGCCCGGATCTGGCGGCTGAGGGAGCGGGCCGATCAGCCGCGCTCGCCGCCGAAGCCGTGCATCCGCTTGGCCCACTGCAGGCCGACCATCAGCCCTTTCAGCCGGGGCAGAAGGTAGAGCGAAAGCGCCACGCATCCAACCGTAAACCCGGTCGCGAGGATCAGCGGATCGGGCCGGAAGGCGGTGTAGACGTAGAGGATCAGCGGCGCGAGCAGGTGGCCCACGATCAGGATCGTCAGGTAGGCGGGGCCGTCATCTGCGCGCTGGTGGTGCAGATCTTCTTCGCAGACCGGGCAGGTATCGCGCACCTTGAGGTAGCCCGCCATCATCGGGCCATTGCCGCAGCAGGGGCAGCGGCGGCGCCAGCCTCGGATCATCGCGGTCTTCGCATCACGGTCTTCGATCATGGCCGGATCGGCCAGGGCACTCTCTGACGACATAGTCTGGGCTTCCATGGTTCGACTGCGGGGCTCTGCCCGTTCTGGCTCGGTGCTCACGCACGGCGCCTCGCTACGACCTAAGTAGCGCAAACCGCGCCGCAACGTCAGGGCGCGATGTGTCCTTGCGTCGGGATGTCGCAAAACCGGGGGCCGAAAATTTTTTTTGCCGGATTTTTTGCCGGGGCGCGACGGAAGCCCAGGCACCGCCCGTTTGAGAAGCATCAACGGGCCAGCACAACGGCCCGATGGCAAGAAACCCCGAGCACTCCTGAGGAGGATACACGATATGAAACGCGTTCTGCTTCTGACCACTCTCATCGCCACCGGCCTCGCCGTGGCTCCGATGGCCGAGGCCCGTGGCCCCAGCGGTGGCGGCATGGGCGGCATGGGCATGGGCCCCGGCGCCGACCCCACGCCCCCCAGCTTCACCGAGCTCGATACCAACGCCGATGGCGCCCTTTCCGCCGAAGAGCTGGCCGCCGGTGACGCGGTGCGCTTTGCCCGCGCCGACAGCAATGGCGACGGCGAGATCAGCGCCGAGGAGCTGGTGGCCGCACAGGAGGCCCGCGAGGCCGCCCGCCGCGCCCAGCGCGCCGAGCGGATGATCGAGCGGCTCGACGCCGACAACAACGGCACCGTCTCGGCCGAGGAATTCGCTGCAGGCCGTCCGGAGCAGGCGCAGGAGCGCCGCGCCGAGATGCTCGAAAACCTCTTCGAGCGGATGGACACCGATGGCGATGGCACGGTGACCGAACAGGAATTCGAAACGGCCATGGCCTTCCTCGCCCAGCGCGGCGAAGGACGTGGCATGCGGGACGGTGAGCGCATGCACAAGCGCGGCGAGCACCGTGACGGCAAAGGCCGTGGTGGCGACGGACATGGCCACTACCGCCGGAACTGACCGGCACGTTTCGATGCTTCCCTCCCCGCGTTTAGTGTCATCCCCTGAAACGCGCGGGGAGGGGGCCTTTCCGGTGCCCCTCGGCGGGGTGCCGGGCAGGCATTGAGAAGACCGAGAAGAGACTGTACTGACAGGCGATGCCCATGCCCCTCGATGCGCCACAGGAGCCGGACGACGAGGCGCTCCTGGCTCTTTTTGCCGGGGGCGACCGGGCGGCTGCCCGCACCCTCACGCTGCGGCTGACGCCGATGGTGCTGGGGCTGGCAACCCGCATGCTGACCGACCGCGCCGAGGCCGAGGACGTGGCGCAGGAGGCGATGATGCGCCTGTGGAAGATCGCGCCCGACTGGCGCACCGGCGAGGCCAAGGTGAGCACATGGCTCTACCAGGTGGCCCGCAACCTCTGCACCGACCGGCTGCGCAAGAAGCGTGGTCAGGCGCTCGACAGCATCCCCGAGCCCGAGGACGACCGGGCCGGCGTGGTGGAGCAGATGGAGGCCGAGGAGCGCGCGCAGGCGCTCTATGCCGCCCTCGCCGATCTGCCCGACCGGCAGAGCGAGGCGGTGCGGCTGCGGCACATCGAAGGCTTGGGCAATCCGGTGATTGCCCGGCAGATGGACATTTCCGTCGAGGCGGTCGAAAGTCTGATCGCCCGCGGCAAACGCGCACTTGCGGCCCGTCTGAGGGGCGCCCGCGCAGAACTGGGGTTGAGCGATGGCTGACCATGACAAAGAGCTGACCGCCTCCGAGGAGGCCCTGCTGGAGAGCTTCTTTTCCGCCGCACGGGCGGATGAGGGGACGCAGGCAGAGCCCTCGCCCGAGCTTCTGGCGCGGGTGCTGGAGGATGGCTACGGCGTGCAGGACGGGCTGGCCGCAGCGTCGGCCCCGGTGGCACCGGTTCGCGCCCCTGCCCCGCGCCGCAGCCTGCTTGCTGCCCTGCTGGCCGCAGTGGGCGGCGCCCCCGGTCTTGCGGGCCTCACCGCCGCGGCCCTCGTGGGCCTGTGGTTCGGCGCCCGCCCGCCCGAGGCGGTGGCCGGTGTGACCGCAGGCCTCTTCGGCACCGCTGCGGCCACCACCGACACCACCACCGATGATGACCTGCTGGGCTATGACATTGCCTATGCCGACCTGCTGACTGACGGCTGAGACCCGAGATGACCGACCTGCAACCGCCCCCGCCCGAAACCACCCCGCCCCGCCCGCGCCGCTGGCTGCGCGTGGTTCTGGTGCTGTCGCTCGCCGCCAACCTCGCCGTGGCCGGCCTCGTCTTTGGTGCATGGGTCAGCCATGACGGCAAGCGTGGCCCCGACGGGCCGCGCGGCGACAAGGATCGCATCGTGCGCGAGCTGGGCTTCGGCCCCTATGCCCGCGCCATCCCGCGCGAGGGCCGCGAGGGGATGAAAGCCGCCATCGAGGCCCGCCGCAGCGGGCTGCGCGCCAACCGCGACGCACTGCGCGGCGCCTTCGAGGCCACGCTCGCCACCCTGCGCGCCGAGCCCTTCGACCGCGCCGCCATGGCCGCGCAGATGGAGACCCAGCGCAGCGCCATCGCCGACAGCCAGAAGATCGGCCACGAGATACTGCTCGACCGGCTGGAGGCAATGAGCCCGGAGGAACGCGCCGAGTTTGCCGACCGGCTGGAGCGCGGGCTGGGCCGGGAGCCGGGCAAGAGGAAAAAGCGCGACTGATGACGGCGCGGCAGGCCGTGCCGCACGCCCCATCTGCTGGACTCGCGCCGCGCCCGGACCGATATATGGCCTATGTCGCTGCCACCCGGATTCCTTGACGAGTTGCGCACCCGCCTGTCGCTGTCTGACGTGGTGGGCCGCAAGGTCATGTGGGACCGGAAGAAATCGAACCAGGGCAAGGGCGACATGTGGGCGCCCTGCCCGTTCCACCATGAAAAGACCGCCAGCTTTCACGTCGATGACAAGCAGGGCTACTACTACTGCTTCGGCTGCCACGCGAAAGGCGATGCGATCAGCTTCGTGCGCGAGACCGAGAACGTGGGCTTCATGGAGGCGGTGGAGATTCTCGCCGGGGAAGCGGGCATGCAGATGCCGGCACGCGACCCGAGGGCACAGGAAAAGGCCGATGCCACGACCCGGCTGACCGGGGTGATGGAGCAGGCGGTTCAGTGGTTTCGCCTCCAGTTGAAAACCGGCGCAGGCGCTGCCGCGCGGGATTATCTTGCAGGTCGGGGGCTGGACGAGGCAGCGCAGGAGCGCTGGGGCCTCGGCTTTGCCCCGCCCGGCTGGGAAGGGCTGCGCGAGGCGCTTGGCGGCAAGGGCGTGAGCGTGGACGACATGCTCGCCTGCCGCCTTCTGCGCGAGAGCGACAAGGGACGTGCGCCCTATGACGCCTTCCGCAATCGCATCATGTTTCCGATCCGCGATATCCGCGGGCGCTGCATCGCCTTCGGGGGCCGCGCAATGGACCCGGCGGACAATGCCAAATACCTCAATAGTTCCGAAGGCCCGCTCTTCGACAAGGGCCGCGTGCTCTTCAACCACCAGCAGGCGCGGGGCGCGGTGGGCAAGGGGCAAACGCTGATCGTGGGCGAGGGCTACATGGATGTGATCGCGCTCAGCGAGGCGGGCTTCGGCGCCGCCGTTGCGCCACTGGGCACCGCGATCACCGAGGACCAGCTGCAACTGCTCTGGCGAATGTCGCCCGAGCCGGTGGTGGCGCTCGATGGCGACAAGGCCGGCCTGCGGGCCGCGATGCGGCTGATCGATATGGCCCTGCCCCAGATCGGGCCGGGCCGGAGCCTGCGCTTTGCGTTGCTGCCCGAGGGAAAGGACCCCGACGACCTGATCCGCGCCGAGGGGCCGCCCGCCATGCAGGCCGTGCTCGACCGGGCCGAGCCGCTGGTGGAGCTGCTCTGGCGGCGCGAGACCGAGGATCGCCCGCTCGACAGCCCCGAGCGGCGGGCCGCGCTGGATGCCTCGCTGCGGGCCGCGACCGGCTTGATTCAGGACCCGGACGTGCGGCGGCATTACGAGGAGGCCTTCAAGCAGCGGAAGTGGGAGCTCTTCAACCCGCGCCGGGCCGAAGCTTCCGCTCCTGCGCCCAAGGGCGCCCAGCGTCCGTGGCGGCCGCGCGGCGCAAAGCCCGAGGCGCTGCCCACGCCGTCGACCCGCAGTTCGGCGCTGGCGGCGGCGGGCAGCGAGATCGAGGAGCACCTGCGCGAAGCGGTGATCCTCGCCACCCTGCTCACCCACCCCGAGCTGGCCGATGAGTTCGCCCATGCGATCGAAGAGCTGGACTGGAAGGGCGAGGGCCATGCCGCCGTGGCGATGGCCTTCCTCAACCATGCCGATGCCGCCGACCCGCGCCGGGCGCTTGAAGAAGAATTCGGTGCCGCTGCCCTTGAAAAGCTGTTCACACCGGCACATGTCCGCATTGCGCCCTGCATCCGCAATCCCGGCGACATGGAGCTCGCTCGCATGTGCCTCGCCCAGGATTTCGCAATCCTCTCCGCCGATCGCGGGGCCGCGCGTGAGATCGCCGAGGCGATGCACCAGATCGATGGTCTGGCCGATGAGGGCCTGACCTGGCGTTTGGGGCAGGCTTCGGAAGCCCGGCACCGCGCTGCCAACAACCATGAGACCGACAAGGCCGACTATGACATCGCCCCAAACGGCGCCCGCCTCGACCGTTCAGAGCGCGCCAGCCTCGACGCCCTGCTTGAGCAGATCGGGCACCAGAAGCCGCGTGGCAGGCGAGATTGAGTCGAATTGTCGGCATTCCCGCCACAGGGCGCACGCCTTTCACATCAACTTTTATGGGGTTCTGCTGGAATCTCCGGTGATTCGCGCTATTGATTCGGGAACCCCGAATCGCGCGCTCGCCCGGACCGCCCGGAACGCCCTTCAGGAGAGCTAGATGGCCGCCAAGGACAACGACGACAACAAGCCCGACGACAGCGAAGCCGAGCCGATGCTCGACGTGAGCCAGGCGGCGGTCAAGAAGATGATCGCCGAGGCGCGCGAGCGCGGCTACATCACCTACGACCAGCTGAACCAGGTTCTGCCGCCCGATCAGGTCTCGTCCGACCAGATCGAGGATGTCATGTCGATGCTCTCCGAGATGGGCATTCAGGTGACCGAGGATGACGAGAACGAGGACGAGGATGACTCCAAGGGTTCGACCGCCGTTGTAGAGACCTCCTCATCGCGTGAAGTCGCCGTTTCCTCCAGCGAGACCGAAAAGCTCGACCGCACCGATGACCCGGTGCGCATGTACCTGCGCGAGATGGGCTCGGTCGAGCTGCTCTCGCGCGAGGGCGAGATCGCGATTGCCAAGCGCATCGAGGCCGGCCGCAACACGATGATCGCGGGCCTCTGCGAAAGCCCCCTCACCTTTCAGGCCATCACCATCTGGCGCGAGGAACTTCTGAACGAAGACATCCTGCTGCGCGACGTGATCGACCTTGAAACCACCTTCGGCCGCGGCGTCGACGGGGATGAGGACGAAGACGAAGAGGTGGCCGAGGCCACCCCCTCGTCGGACGAGGAGAAGAAGGAAGAGAAGCAGGAGCTCGACGCTGACGGCAACCCGATTGCCAGCGACGACGACGATGACGAGGACGACGAGCAGGCCAACATGTCGCTCGCCGCAATGGAAGCCGCGCTCAAGCCGCGCGTGCTCGAAATGCTCGACGGCATCGCCCGCGACTACACCGAGCTGGCCGAGATGCAGGACCAGCGGATGTCGGCCACGCTCAATGAGGATGGCTCCTTCTCCGAGAAGGCCGAGAAGAAATACCAGAAGCTGCGCGGCGAGATCGTGCTGCTGGTGAACGAGCTTCACCTGCACAACAACCGGATCGAGGCGCTGATCGACCAGCTCTACGGCATCAACCGCCGGATCATGTCGATCGACTCGGCGATGGTGAAGCTGGCCGACGTGGCCCGCATCAACCGCCGCGAGTTCATCGACGAATACCGCGGCTATGAGCTGGACCCGACCTGGATGGACCGGATGGCCGAGAAGTCGGGCCGGGGCTGGCAGGCGCTGTTCGAGCGCAGCACCGACAAGGTCGCCGAGTTGCGGCAGGACATGGCTCAGGTCGGCCAGTACGTGGGCGTCGACATCCCCGAATTCCGCCGCATTGTGCAGCAGGTTCAGAAGGGCGAGAAAGAGGCCCGCCAGGCCAAGAAGGAGATGGTCGAGGCCAACCTCCGTCTGGTGATCTCGATTGCCAAGAAATACACCAACCGCGGCCTGCAATTCCTTGATCTCATTCAGGAAGGCAACATCGGCCTGATGAAGGCCGTCGACAAGTTCGAGTATCGCCGCGGCTACAAGTTCTCGACCTACGCGACATGGTGGATCCGTCAGGCGATCACCCGGTCGATCGCCGACCAGGCCCGCACGATCCGTATTCCGGTCCACATGATCGAGACGATCAACAAGCTGGTCCGGACCGGCCGCCAGATGCTCCACGAGATCGGCCGCGAGCCGACGCCGGAGGAATTGGCCGAGAAGCTGCAGATGCCGCTCGAGAAAGTCCGCAAGGTGATGAAGATCGCCAAGGAGCCGATCTCGCTCGAAACGCCGATTGGCGACGAGGAAGATTCACAGCTCGGCGATTTTATCGAAGACAAGAACGCCGTGCTGCCGCTGGATTCCGCCATTCAGGAGAACCTGAAGGAAACCACCACGCGGGTGCTCGCCTCGCTCACCCCCCGCGAAGAGCGGGTGCTGCGCATGCGCTTCGGCATCGGGATGAACACCGACCACACGCTCGAGGAAGTCGGCCAGCAGTTCTCGGTGACCCGCGAACGGATCCGCCAGATCGAGGCGAAGGCGCTCAGGAAGCTGAAGCACCCGAGCCGGTCGCGGAAGCTGCGGAGTTTCCTGGATCAGTGAGGGTTGAGCAGCCTTTCGGTGCGAAAGGCAGCCTGAAATGGATACAGCGGGCCGTCGAGAGACGGCCCGATTTGATTCAGCCTCCCGGGCTATCAGGCCCAGTCGAGTGGTTGTCCCCGCGCCAACAGGATGGCTGGGCTGAATACCGTGACGAGGCCTTCCTCAAGCTCCTCGGACTTGAGGCCCATACCGAGGCTCTCAAGGCATTCTGGCCCCGCCGTGGCCCGCAATGGGATGCATTGGGCCGGCACGGCAGGCGTGTAATCCTCGTCGAAGCGAAGGCGCACATAGGCGAATTCCTTACCCCTGCCACCCAAGCTTCCGGCAATTCCCGCGAGCAAATTGCAGCCGCTTTCAGGCATGTCCAAGAACGTGAGCGGATTGACCCGCCTTGCGACTGGATGAGGTGCTTCTACCAGTTGGCGAACCGGCTCGCTTTCCTGTCGTTCCTCAGGCAGCGGGGGATTGATGCTCTTCTACTTCTCGTCGGCTTCGTCGGTGATGAAGAACGCAACGGCCCCACATCGGCAGAGGCGTGGCAGGCCGCAGAAGCGACGGCGTTCTACGCATTGGGCTTGCCGGCCTCGCACGCATTGCGGCGAGCCGTTGTGTCCATCCATCCGAGGGTTCAAGATCTGTCATGAGCTGCTGCTCGTCTCTTACTTGAGCGGCAAGCGGTTGGTCGAGCAAGCGATAGGGAATTCCAAGACGATGGAATAGGCGGGCGTTACGGGGTCGCCGCCCTTGTTTGGGACCACCACGCTCCATGGCGATCCGCCAACAAGGCAAACTTCAGGCAGAACAACGGGCATGCCAATGATTGTCGAGACCCTCTTATGCGAGCACAGGAATTCCTCATCCACTGAAGGCAACTTTCCCGGCTAGCGGCTCGCCGGATCAACCGGCAGCACCGGCTCGTCCATAGGGTGTCTGCGACGACACTCACCATCATCGCCTGCCGCTATCACTACCGCTGACCATCCCCTCTTGACCCCTCCTCCATTTCCCGCCACCCACGGGGCGTGAAAGGAGCCCCCATGCGCACCGTGCTCATCGACTATGACAGCGGCAACCTGCATTCCGCCGAGAAGGCGTTTCAGCGCATGGCCGCGGAGACAGGCGCGGGCGAGGTCATCGTCACGCCCCATGCCGAAGAGGTCGCCAAGGCCGACCGGATCGTGCTGCCGGGCGATGGCGCGTACCCCTCCTGCCGCGCGGCGCTGGCCGCCCGGCCCGGCATGATCGAGGCGATCACGGAGCATGTGGAGGCCAGGGGCCGCCCCTTCATGGGCATCTGCATCGGGATGCAGATGATGTCGACACTGGGGCGCGAGCATGAGGATACGCCGGGCTTTGGCTGGGTGCCGGGCGAGGTGGTGCCGATCACTCCCGCCGACCCGGCGCTGAAGGTGCCGCATATGGGCTGGAATGACCTCGTGCTCGAAGGCAGCCACCCCTGCCTCGAGGGCATCGCCACCGGCGACCATGCATATTTCGTCCACAGCTACCACCTGCGCCCCGAGCACGCCGCCCAGAGGCTCGCCTATGCCGATTATGCCGGCGAAGTCACCGCCATCGTCGGCGAAGGCACCCGCTTCGGCACCCAGTTCCACCCGGAAAAGAGCCAGCAGACCGGGCTTCGGATTATCGCCAACTTCCTCACCTGGGCGCCATGACGGCGGCCATCGGCTGGTCGTCGGGCAAGGATGCCTGCATGGCGCTGATCCGGGCGCGGGCGGCGGGCTACGATGTGACGACCGCGTTGACGACGCTGAACGAAGCCTTCGACCGCGTGGCCATGCACGGCACCCGCGCCGCGATCCTCCGCGCGCAGGCCGAGGCCGCCGGGCTGGAGCTGCTGGAGGTGCCGCTGCCCTGGCCCTGCACCAACGAGATTTACGAGGCGCGGATGGCCGAGGCGGTCGAGGCGCTGAAGGCGAAGGGGATCACCCAGATGATCTTCGGCGACCTCTTTCTCGAAGATGTGCGCGATTACCGGATCGCCCAGCTTGAGGGCACCGGCATCGCCCCGGTCTTCCCGCTCTGGGGCGAAGACACTGCCACGCTGGCTCGTGAGGTGGCCGAAAGCTTCGACACCCGCATCGTCACCCTCGATCCATCGAAACTGCCCGAGGCGCTCGCGGGCCGCAGGCTCGACGCCGCGCTGCTCTTGGAGTTGCCCGATGGCGTGGACCCCTGCGGCGAGAATGGCGAATTCCACACCTGCGTGCTGGATGCCCCCTGCTTCCGCACACCGGTTCCGGCCACGCGGGGCGAAACGGTCACCCGCGATGGTTTCGTCTATTCCGATCTCGTTCTGACGGGCACCTGAGCGGCGCCGCGCGGCCTATTTCAGCCGCGTCCAGGTCTGATCCATGCAGATCGGCCCGGCGCAGCCCTTCACCAGCATCTTGTTGCCGTTCACGACCATCTGCGCGCCGTAGTCGCGCTTCATCACCGGCACATAGGCGCGGCCCTCGTAGGTGTTTCCGCCCGCAGGCGTCATATCCCAGAACACGCGCTTGCCCACGTTGGGCGATTTGATCGGCTGGCCGGAAGCGTTGAAGGCCTTCACGATGGTGCCGCAGACGGCAGCGCCGCATTTCACGGCTCGCACATGGGCCACGTTGCCCCGCTTGTCGGGGCCGGTCAGCCACGTGCCTTCAGGCGTCGCGGCCTGCGCGGCCCCGCCCATGAGCGCCAGAACGGCGCCCGCAATCGTCAGTCTTGTAAATGTCATCACCGGTATCACTCCTTCTGGCGACACTGGCTCGCTTCGCTGGATCACAGCAACGGCAAAGCATAGTCGCCCTATGAGGGTAACGGTGACGCGGTGCAAGAGGTTCCTGCGGCACCCCGCCCGATCGGCGGTGCACCGCAGAAAGGAAGGGTTATTTTACCTTCTTCCAGGTGCCGCCGTCGCGGCAGATGCCGAGCACGCAGCCAGACACCTTCAGCGTGGAGCCCGAGAGCACCAGCTTGGAGTTGTAGGTCTTGCCGCGGTCGGGCGAGTAGACCTTGCCCTTGTACTGCCCGCCGCCCGAGGGCTGCGTCTGCGAGATGATCTGGCGGCCCACGTTCTCGGATTTGATCTCCTTGCCGCCCGGCCCATAGGCCTTGATCAGCGTGCCGCAGAGCCCGCCGCCGCAGGGCTTCACCTGCACCAGACCGGAGTTGCCGTTGTCATCCTTGGCAGTGCGCCACAGGCCCTCGAGCGGGTCCGCCGCCCAGGCCGGGGCCGCCACCAGCAGAGCCGCCGCCATCATTGCAATCTTGCGCATGGTTCTCCTCCCATTCGATACGCTGGCCGCATCCTCGCGCTCCCGCCCTGCCCCGCGCAACTGTAACGTTGGGTCGGGTCCGATCACATCTCTCAAGCCTGTTCATTTTCTTGGCTCTAGGTATCTCCGGGGGGCGCCACTGTGGCGCCACTGGTTCGAGCCCAGTGGCGACGGGGCTGCCCCCACTCCTGCAGGCTCCACCCGGCGCACCGCCAAAAGCGGGGCCGCGCATGGCACGGCGGAGTGGGCGGGCGGGAGCCTTGCCATGCGCGGCCCCTTCCCTTCCCCCGCCCCGCATGGCAAACCCCGCGCCAAAAGGAGCCGCGCCCATGATCCTCTACCCCGCCATCGACCTGAAAGACGGCCACGCCGTGCGGCTCCTGCGCGGCGACATGGAGAAGTCGACCACCTTCAATGAAGACCCGGCGGCGCAGGCGATGGAGTTCGTGAACGCGGGCTGCGAATGGCTTCACCTCGTCGATCTCAACGGCGCCTTTGCCGGTGAGCCGGTCAATGCCGCTCCGGTCGAGGCGATCCTCAAGGCCACCAAGACCCCGGCACAGCTCGGTGGCGGTATCCGCGACATGGCCACCATCGAGCGCTGGCTCTCAAAGGGCCTTGCCCGCGTGATCCTCGGCACCGTTGCGGTGGAAAACCCCGCGCTGGTGCGTGAGGCGGCTGCCGCCTTCCCCGGCCAGGTCGCCGTTGGGATCGACGCGCGGCACGGCATGGTCGCCACCAAGGGCTGGGCCGAGGAGACCGATGTGAACGCCACCGATCTCGCCAAATCCTTCGAGGATGCCGGCGTCGCGGCGATCATCTACACCGACATCAACCGCGATGGCGCCATGCAAGGCCCCAACGTGGAGGCGACTGATGCGCTGGCGCGTGCCGTCTCTATCCCCGTCATCGCCTCGGGTGGCGTCTCCTCGCTGGCCGACCTCACGGCGCTGAAGGCCAAGGGCAGCATCGCCGGGGCAATCTCGGGCCGGGCGCTCTATGATGGTGCGCTCGACCTTTCCGAGGCGCTGGCCACCCTCCGCGCCTGACCCCCGCATTATATTGCACAATTCCCACCGGACCCGCGACCTTAGTCGCGCATTCGCAAGTTAACCCTAGGGAATCCACCCGACTCATGCACTAAATTGCACCACGCAGGCACGCCGCAGGGAGAGGAGGCCCGGCTGCGTGCTCCCGCATGACCAAGGGTAGGACTCCAATGAAACCGATCTTCACCCAGGCTCTCGCCCGGGGCGACCGCCTCATGGCGCTGCAATCCGGCCTCGTTCACGGGCGGCTCGGACGCCGCCGGTTCATCCAGCTTGCGCTCGCTGCAGGCGCCTCGCTCGCCTCTGCCGAGGCCTGGGCGCAGGACCTGGGCGATGCAGCGATCACCCAGCGCTACAACGCGCAGAACATCGCAGGCCGCTACGATTACATCGTCGTCGGTTCCGGCTCCGGCGGCGCGGTGGTGGCCGGACGGCTCGCTGCCGAGACTGACGCCTCGGTGCTGGTGCTCGAGGCCGGCGGCACCGACCAGATCGACGCCGTGCTGAACCCGCTGATGTGGCCCACCAACATCCGCTCCGAGCGTGACTGGGGCTACAGTGCCGAGCCCTCCGAGCATGTTAACGGGCGCTCGCTGATCCTGCCGATGGGCAAGGTGGTGGGCGGCGGCAGCTCGATCAACGTGATGATCTGGGCGCGCGGCCACAAGAACGACTTCGATTTCTGGGCCAGCGAGACTGGCGATGACGCATGGTCCTATGAGAACGTGCTGGAGATCTACAAGCGCATCGAAGATTGGCAGGGCGCGCCGGATGACACCCGCCGTGGCACCGGTGGCCGCCTCTGGGTAACCGATGTGCGCGATGTGAACCCGATCGCCCCTGCCTTTGTCGAGGCCTGCGGCACCGCGGGCATCCCCGGCTACGCCGACATGAACGGCGAGATGATGGAGGGAGAGGGCGGCGCAGCCCTCGCCAACGTGCGGATCAAGGACGGCATGCGCCGCAACATCCCCTCGGACTATCTGTGGGAGACCCTGAAACGCCCCAACATCACCCTGCTCACCGGGGCCACGGTGCAGAAGCTCACGCTGAACGGCACCACCGTCACCGGCCTGACCTTCGAGAAGGATGGCGAGAGCTTCGAGGTGGAGGCCGGCCATACCGTGCTTTCGGCTGGCGCCATCAACACGCCGAAGATCCTGATGCAATCGGGGATCGGCCCTGCAGATCACCTCGCCGAGCATGGCATCGCGGTGGCGCATGACTTGCCCGGCGTCGGCCAGAACTTTCAGGATCATATCCTCGCCGCTGGCTGCGTGTGGGAATACACCACGCCGCTGCCGCCGGGCAATTCCGCCGCCGAGGCGACCTTCTTCTGGAAGTCGGGTTCCTCACTCGACACGCCCGATCTCCAGCCGTTCCAGATCGAGGTGCCCTATGCCTCCGAGGTCCACGGCTCGGCCTACGCCCCGCCCGCCGGAAGCTGGACCATCGCCCCCGGCATCGTCCGCCCGCAGAGCACCGGCGAGGTGCGGCTGACCGGGCCAAACCCGAGCGATCCGGTGCAGATCGACGGCGGCTTCCTGAAAGAACCGGCAGACCTGAAAGCGCTGACAACCTGCATCGAGCTCTGCCGCGAGATCGGTAATTCCGGCCCGCTCGCGGAGTTCGTAAAGCGCGAGGTCATGCCCGGCCCGATCACCGGGGCCGAGCTTGATGACTTCGCCCGCAACGCGGCGGGCACCTACTTTCACGAAAGCTGCACCTGCAAGATGGGGACCGATGAGATGTCGGTCGTCTCCGGCAGCCTCGCGGTTCACGGGGTCGAAGGGCTCTCTATCGCCGATGCCTCGGCCATGCCGCGCGTGTCGACCGGCAACACGATGGCCTCCACGGTGGTTATCGGCGAGCGGATGGCCGACATCCTCATTGGCTGACCTGAGGGGCGCGGGGCCCTGCCCTGCGCCCGTTCAGCCGCCCGCCGCCGCGCCGGTGAGCTTTTTGAGCGCGCCTTCCATCTGGACGATCACCTCGAGGTCATCGTCCACGCCGACCTCGTCCAGCATCTCCTCGGGGTCTTCGTATGAGAGTTTTACCGCGCCCTGCGCGTCCTCCCAGACCAGCACCTTCATCGGCAGCACCAGCCCGGCCATCGGCGAGGACTGGATCGCGGGCGTGCCCAGCGTGGGGTTGCCGAAGATCACAAGCTCCATCGGCGCCAGCTCCATGCCCGCACTCTCGGCGCCGCCTGCATGGTCGACACGGGCAAATACCGTGGCTCCCGCACCCTCGATCGCGGCGACAAGCCGGTCGGCCACCTCGGCCACGCTGCCGGTCGCCTCCACGTTGATGATGTCGTCATCCGCCAGCGCGGGCGTGGCGGCAAGGGTCAGGGCAAGGGCGGCAATCGCGTGTTTCATGGCAGTCTCTCCGGGTTGGAACATGCAAGCTCAACCGCAGAATGCCTGCCCCGTTCCACGGGTCCATGAACGCCGCATCACATCTGCGCCAGCCAGAGCCGCACCTTCAGCCCGCCATGCGCCACATGCGGGCCGGGCGGCTCCCACGGCAGGCCGGTGGCGCGTGCCAGCTTCTCGTCGGAGGTAACCATCGCGACGCGCCAGCCCTCGAAGCGCTCTTTCATCACCTTGCCGAAGCTGCCGTAGAGCCCGAAGAGCGGCCCCTTGTTGCCGATCCTGCTGCCGTAGGGCGGGTTGCAGATCACCAGCCCCGGGGCGCAATCTGGCCGCTCAAGTGCGCTCACCGAGGCCTCCTCGAAGTGGCTGGCCACCCCGGCCCGCGCGGCGTTCTCCCGGCTCATCCGCACCGCGCCTGCGTCCCGGTCCGAGCCCATCACCGGCCCCTCGCCCCGCGCCACCGGCGCCCGTGCCTTCAGCGCGGCAAAACCCTCGGCGTCGAAGCCCGGGAACTGCTCGAAAGCAAAGCCCCTGCCCCGTCCTGGCGCCAGCCCGGCGGCGATTTCCGCCGCCTCGATGCAGAAGGTGCCCGAGCCGCACATCGGGTCCAGTACCGGCTCGCGGCCCGCGTATCCGGCGGCTCGCAGAAAGCCCGCTGCCATCGTCTCGCGCATCGGGGCGGCATTCACCGCCTGCTTGAAGCCGCGACGGTGCAGCGCCTCGCCCGAACTGTCCACGCTCACTACGCAGGTGTTCTGCTCAATCCGCACCAGCACCCGCAGGCCTTCCGGGTCCACCACCGCCCCCGCGCGGCCGAGCGCCTGCTCCAGCCGGCCTTTCACCGCACCCGCGTGGTAGAGCTTGGAGTGCTTGGTCGCCGCCTCTGCCCGCACAGATTGGCCCGGCGCGAGCACCGAGGGCCAATCCACCGCATCCAGCCCGGTTTCCAGCGCCCGAAAGCTCATGGCCCGAAAGCTGGCCAGCCGCACCAGCACCCGCCCCGGCACCCGCAGCACAAGGTTGGCGCGCCAGACCTCGGACCACGCGCCCCGGCAGGCCACGCCGCCCGGCACCACGCGGGCCTTGGCGAAGCCCTGCTCCCGGGCCTCTGCGGCGGCCACCTCCTCCAGCCCCGGCGCGACCACCAGGAAGATCTCCAGTTTTTCCATGCCCCCAGCTACCGCCCCGCGCTTCCCTCCGCCAGCAAAACCGGATATCGCAGCCCCATGCTGAAGACCCGCATCATCCCCTGCCTCGACGTGGCCGATGGCCGCGTGGTCAAGGGCGTCAACTTCGTCGACCTCGTGGATGCCGGCGACCCGGTGGAATCGGCCCGCGCCTACGATGCCGCAGGCGCCGATGAGCTCTGCTTTCTCGACATCCACGCCACCCATGAGAACCGCGGCACCATGTATGATCTGGCGACGCGGACCGCCGAGCAGTGCTTCATGCCGCTCACCATCGGCGGCGGCGTGCGGACCCATGAGGATGTGCGCAAGCTGCTGCTCTCGGGGGCCGACAAGGTGAGCTTCAATTCCGCCGCAGTGGCCGACCCGGATGTGATCACCGAGGCCGCCATGCGTTTTGGCTCGCAATGCATCGTCTGCGCGATTGATGCAAAAACGGTAGAGCCGGGCCGGTGGGAGATTTTCACCCACGGCGGCCGCCGCCCCACCGGCATCGATGCGGTGGAATTCGCCGTGATGATCGCCGAGAAGGGCGCCGGCGAGATCCTGCTGACCTCGATGGACCGGGATGGCACCAAGGCGGGCTTCAACCTGCCGCTCACCCGCGCCATCGCCGATGCGGTGCCGGTGCCGGTGATCGCCTCGGGGGGCGTCGGCACGCTCGATCACCTCGTCGAGGGGGTCACCGAGGGCCATGCCTCTGCCGTGCTCGCCGCCTCGATCTTCCACTTCGGCACCTACACCATCGGCGAGGCCAAGACGCACATGGCCGCCGCCGGCATTCCCGTGAGGATGACATGAGCCTGTCCGATCTCGCCGCGACCATCGAAGCCCGCAAATCCGCTGACCCCGAGTCGAGTTGGACGGCGAAGCTGCTGGCGAAAGGCCCGGAGAAGTGCGCCGAGAAGTTCGGCGAGGAAGCTGTCGAAGCAATTATCGAAGCGGTAAAGGGCGACCGCGCCAAGCTCACCGCCGAGGCCGCCGATGCACTCTACCACCTGCTGGTGATGTGCGCCGCCCGCGGCGTGACCCTGGCCGACATCGAAGCCGAACTCGCCTCACGCCAGAACCAATCGGGCATCTCGGAAAAGGCCTCTCGTTAGGCCCCGCCCGCCCCTCATTGGTCCTCTGAAAATCCCGGGGGTGTGGGGGCAGCGCCCCCCCCGGCTCTACGGCTCAGCCAAACACCACGCTCAAGGCAGACGCGCCGTCACCTCGATCTCGATCTTCATCGCCGGGCTGATCAGCCCCGCCTCGATCATCATCGCCGCGGGCCGGGCCTTGCCGAAGGCTTCAGCCAGCACCGGCCAGCAGGGCTCGAAATCTGCAGCGACCGGCAGAACGTAGTTCACCCGCACCACGTCATCCAGCGAGGCGCCCGCCTGCTCCAGCGCGCGGCGGATGGTTTCCAGCGTGTTCCGGCACTGCTCCACCACGCCCTCCGGCATCTCGCCCGTCTCCGGGTCCGCCCCGGTGCTGCCCGCCACGAAGACCCAGCCGTCGCAAACCACGGCGCGGCTGTAGCCGATCTTCTCCTCAAAAGGCCCGCCCGAGCTGATCAGGGTCCGTTTCATCGCTTTCTCCATGTGTGGGGCGCGCCTTCATGGCGCACCAAAAAAGAAAGGCCCCGCTCCCGCGAGGCCCTGTGAAGTGGGTGAACCCACCGTGATTCAGGCCGAGGCGTTCTCTGCCTTGCTGTCTTCGGAGTAGATGAAGAGCGGCTGGGCGTCGGAGGTTACGGCCTCCTCGTTCACCACCACCTCGTCCACTTCGCTCATGCCGGGCAGGTCGAACATGGTGTCGAGCAGGATGTCTTCCATGATCGAGCGCAGGCCACGCGCGCCGGTCTTGCGCTCGATGGCGCGTTTGGCGATGGCGCGGAGCGCGTCGTCGGTAAAGGTCAGCTCGGTGTCTTCCAACTCGAACAGGCGCTGGTACTGCTTCACCAGTGCGTTCTTGGGCTCGGTGAGGATGGTGACCAGCGCGTCTTCGTCCAGGTCTTCGAGCGTGGCGAGCACCGGCAGGCGGCCGACGAATTCGGGGATCAGGCCGAACTTCAGCAGGTCTTCCGGCTCCAGCTGGGTGAAGATCTCACCGATGCCGCGGCTGTCGTTGTCCTTCACATCGGCGCCAAAGCCGATGGCCGAACCCTTGCCGCGCTGGCTGATGATCTTGTCGAGCCCCGCGAAGGCGCCGCCACAGATGAACAGGATGTTCGTGGTGTCGACCTGCAGGAACTCCTGCTGTGGATGCTTGCGCCCGCCCTGCGGCGGCACGGAGGCCACGGTGCCCTCCATGATCTTCAGCAGCGCCTGCTGCACGCCTTCGCCCGACACGTCGCGGGTGATCGAGGGATTGTCGGACTTGCGGGTAATCTTGTCGACCTCGTCGATGTAGACGATGCCGCGCTGCGCCCGCTCCACGTTATACTCGGAGGCCTGCAGCAGCTTGAGGATGATGTTCTCCACGTCCTCGCCCACGTAACCGGCCTCGGTCAGCGTGGTGGCATCGGCCATGGTGAAGGGCACATCGAGGATGCGCGCCAGCGTCTGCGCCAGCAGGGTCTTGCCGCAGCCCGTCGGGCCGATCAGCAGAATGTTGGATTTGGCCAGCTCGATATCGCCGGTCTTGCCGGCGTGGTTGAGCCGCTTGTAGTGGTTGTGCACCGCCACGGAGAGCACGCGCTTGGCGTGGAACTGGCCGATCACGTAATCATCGAGAACTTCGCAAATCTCCTTGGGCGTGGGCACGCCGTCGGAGGATTTGAGGCCGGAGCTCTTGGTCTCTTCGCGGATGATGTCCATGCAGAGCTCGACGCATTCATCACAGATGAACACGGTTGGCCCTGCAATCAGCTTGCGCACCTCATGCTGGCTCTTTCCGCAGAAAGAGCAGTAGAGCGTGTTCTTGCTGTCACCACCTGAATTCGTCGCCATTCATAACCCCTCGGGCTGCTCTGCCCGTTTCTTGCGTTCTGCCCCGTATGCGCCCCGGATTTGGAGAATCCTAGGGCAGCACCCAACGGGACACAACGCCAAATTAAAGTGAACGACGCATGCTTTGCCGCAGCTTACTTGCTGCCGCTGTCGTCGCCGCCCTTGTCGCGGTTCTCCACGATCTCGTCGATCAGGCCCCAGTCCTTGGCTTCTTCGGGGCTCATGAAGTTGTCACGCTCCAGCGCGGCCTCGACCTTTTTCAGGGTCTGGCCGGTGTGCCTAACATAGATCTGGTTAAGCCGGTCTTTCAGCTTCTGGGTTTCCTGCGCGTGGATCATGATATCCGTCGCCTGGCCCTGGTAGCCACCGGAGGGCTGGTGCACCATGATGCGGCTGTTGGGCAGCGAAAAGCGCATGCCCGCCTCGCCCGCCGTCAGCAGCAGCGAGCCCATCGAGGCGGCCTGGCCGATGACCAGAGTGCTCACCTTGGGGCGGATGTACTGCATCGTGTCGTAGATCGAGAGGCCCGAAGTCACCACGCCGCCGGGGCTGTTGATGTACATCGAGATCTCTTTTTTCGGGTTCTCCGCCTCGAGGTGCAGCAGCTGCGCCACCACGAGCTGGCTCATGCCGTCATGCACCGGACCGTTCACGAAGACGATCCGCTCTTTCAGCAGGCGGGAGAAGATATCATAGGCCCGCTCGCCACGGCTGGTCTGCTCCACCACCATGGGGACAAGGTTCATGTAGGTTTCAACGGGATCGTTCATGACTCGGGCCTCGGCATCTTGGGCCCCCGCTCGGCGGGGCCGTGGTTGTCTGCCCCTTGTCTTAGTGCTGGCATGGGGGGGCTGCAAGTGCACCCCGCCCAAAGACCCCATAACCGTGAACAATTGGTTGAGACAGCGGCGCCCGTTGCCGCAAAGGCTTCAACTCTTCTGCTCGGCCAGCTCGTTCAGCAGGTCCAGCAGGGCATCCACCCGCTCGCGCCCGAAGGCGGCGTCGAGTTCGGCGAATATCCGGTTGCTCTCGCCCATGTGGCGGGCAATCAGCGCGCGGCCCTCATCGGTGATCGCCAGTTGCAGCTTGCGCCCGTCAGAGGGGTCTTTGGCGCGGGTGATCAGCCCGCGTTCTTCCAGAGATTGCATGATCCGGGTGAGGCTTGGGAGCAGAAGGCAGGCCTGATGTGCCAGCTCTTTGGGCTCCATCGTGCGATTCTCGTCGAGCACGCGGAGCACCCGCCATTGCTGCTCGGTCACCCCGGTCGAGGCCAGCATGCCCCGGAGCGGGGCCATCACGGCCTCCCGCGCGCGCAGCAGGGCAATTGGCAGGGACCGGGACGTATGGCGCATTGAACCCGCCCCCTCCCGAGTCCCTCCAGAAGACTTCGGACCATCGTTAGGCATATGATATGTATGACTTACGCAGGACGGTGCATCAAGCAGACTTATCGGCAGGTCACACCGGGCGCGCCAATAAAACTTGACACGCCCGCCGGCGTTACTTAACGAGTTAAAAAGTTTCGGGAGGACAGCTTGCCCCATATCCGCGTCGAATATTCCGCCAACCTCGAGCGCCACGCCGATGTGTCCGCGCTCTGCGAGGCGCTGCGTGTTGCCGGGTTGGAAACGGGTATTTTCCCGCTCGCGGGCATCCGGGTGCGGGCTGCCCGCTGCGACCACTACTCAATCGCCGATGGTGACGCGGCCAACATCTTCGTCGACATCTCGATCCGCCTGCGCGGCGGCCGCCCGCAGGACGCCAAGGAGGCCGCCACAGCGCATGTGTTCGAGGCCGCCCGCAAATTTCTCGCACCGGTGATCGAAAGCCAGCCCGTCATGCTCTCCCTGGAGATGCGGGATATCGACCCGGCCCTCTCGCCCAAGCTCAACACCGTGCGCGACCATCTCGCCGCCAAGGAGGCCAAATGACCGACCTCGCCAGCAACACCGCCAAGCTCGCCCACCACCTCGCCGCCCTGCGCGAGACCGGCATCGCCCACCGCATCGGCGGGCGAGATGTGACCGGGGCCACCTTCACCAACCACTCACCGGTGGATGACAGCGTGATCTGCGAGGTCGCCCGTGGCACCGCGTCTGACATCGACGCCGCCGCGCAGGCCGCCAAAGACGCCTTTCCGGCATGGCGCGACATGTCCGGCACCGCCCGCAAAAAGCTGCTGCACGCCGTGGCCGATGCCATCGAGGCCAATGCCGAGAAGATCGCGCTTTGCGAGGCCTGGGACACCGGCCAGCCGATCCGCTTCATGGCCAAGGCGGCGCTGCGCGGGGCCGAGAACTTCCGCTTCTTTGCAGACCGTGCCCCTGCCGCGCGCGACGGCCAGCACCTGCCCTCGCCGACGCTGATGAATGTCACCACCCGCGTGCCGATCGGCCCGGTGGGCGTGATCACCCCGTGGAACACGCCCTTCATGCTCTCGACATGGAAGATCGCCCCTGCCCTCGCCGCAGGCTGCACCGTGGTTCACAAACCGGCCGAATTTTCGCCCGTCACCGCGCGCCTGCTAATCGAGATCGCCGAAGAGGCAGGCCTGCCGCCGGGCGTCTGGAACATGGTCAACGGCTTTGGCGAAGAGGCCGGCAAAGCGCTCACCGAGCACCCCGCCATCAAGGCCATCGCCTTTGTGGGTGAGTCGAAAACCGGCTCGATGATCCAAGCCCAGGGCGCGCCCACGCTGAAGCGCGTCCACTTCGAACTGGGCGGCAAGAACCCGGTGGTGGTGTTCGACGACGCCGACCTGCCCCGCGCGCTCGATGCCGCGATCTTCATGCTCTACTCACTGAACGGCGAGCGCTGCACCTCGTCGTCGCGCCTGCTGGTGCAGGACACGATTGCCGAAAAGTTCGAGGCCGACCTTGCCGCCCGCGTTTCCAACATCCGCGTCGGCAACCCGCTCGATCCGCAAACCGAGATCGGCCCGCTGATCCACGAAACCCACTGGAAGAAGGTCACCAGCTACTTCGACAAGGCCAAATCCGAGGGAGCGACCATCAGCGCCGGAGGCACCTGTCCCGAAGGCCCCGGCCACTTCGTGAACCCGACCTTCTTCACCGGGGCCAGCAACCAGATGGCCATCGCGCAGGAAGAGATTTTCGGCCCCGTGCTCACCGCCATCCGCTTCAAGGACGAGGCCGAGGCGCTCCAGATCGCCAATGACATCCCCTATGGCCTCACCGCCTATGTCTGGACGCAGGACATCACCCGCGCCATGCGCTTCACCGGCGGGCTGGAGGCCGGGATGATCTGGGTGAATTCCGAGAACGTCCGCCACCTGCCCACGCCATTCGGCGGGGTGAAGGCCAGCGGCATCGGCCGCGACGGCGGCGACTGGTCCTTCGAGTTCTACATGGAACAAAAGCACATCGGCTTCGCCATCGGCACCCACAAGATCCCGCGCCTCGGCGCCTGACGACACCCCGGAAACGCGCCCTCTGGGAGGAGACCCGCAATGCCCATTCCCGCACCCAATCTTTCGCCCGCCTTCAACATCCTGCGGCTCAGCCATGTCGAGCTGGTCGTGACAGACCTCGCCAAGAGCCGCGCCTTCTACGTGGACACGCTCGGCCTTCAGGTCACCGACGAGGACGCCGAAACCATCTACCTCAGGGCGATGGAAGAGCGCGGCCACCATTGCATCGTGCTGAAAAAGGGCACCGATCCGCGTGCCCGCGACCTGTCGTTCAAGGTCTTCGATGACGAGCACCTCGACCGCGCCGAGCATTTCTTCCGCGAGAAGGGCCATGCGACCGAGTGGGTCGCGCGCCCCTACCAGTCGCGCACCTTCCGCACTCGCGACCCGCACGGGATTCCACTGGAGTTCTACGCCCGGATGGACCGGCTCCCCCCGATCCACCAGCAGTACAAGCTCTACCACGGGGTCAAACCGCTGCGGATCGACCACTTCAACTGCTTCTCGCCGGATGTGGATGCCTCTGTGGCCTTCTACAGCGAGCTGGGCTTCCGGGTGACCGAATACACCGAGGATGAAGAGACCGGCCGCCTATGGGCCGCGTGGTGTCACCGCAAGGGCGGCGTGCATGACATGGCCTTCACCAACGGCACCGGCCCGCGCCTGCACCACACCGCCTT
This sequence comes from Vannielia litorea, assembly GCF_019801175.1. Taxonomy (NCBI): domain Bacteria; kingdom Pseudomonadati; phylum Pseudomonadota; class Alphaproteobacteria; order Rhodobacterales; family Paracoccaceae; genus Vannielia; species Vannielia litorea. The sequence goes on along the minus strand of NZ_JAHVJR010000001.1, from coordinate 555,876 downwards.
CTGGGTGCCGACCCCGCTCAACATCATCGACCTGCTCGACCTGATGGCCACCACCGGCTGGGTGAAGAACATCGAGCGCGGCCCGGGCCGCCACGGCATCTCCAACGCCTTCTTCCTCTATATCCGCGACCCCGATGGCCACCGGATCGAGATTTACTGCTCCGATTACCAGACGGTGGACCCCGACCTTGAGCCGATCAAATGGGATCTCAAAGACCCCCAGCGCCAGACACTCTGGGGCGCACCGGCGCCGAAAAGCTGGTTCGAGGAAGGCTCGCTCTTCGAGGGCGCAGAGCCGGTTCCGGCCACTCTCGCCGCACAACCCATCGTCGCTCCGTAAGACCGCGGGGATTGTCGCCGTCGCGGGGCGTGGGGATTGCCGCCCTGCACCAAGGCACTACAGTCCGCCCCAACGGACAACACGGAGGACCGACCATGCCGATGCCAACGCTGAACGACCCCGAGCTGCTGAAAGAGGCCTGCCTCGTTGCGGGCAAATGGGTGCCTGCGGGCGCGGATGCCATCGAGGTGACCAACCCCTCCACCGGCGAGGTGATCGGCCGCGTGCCCAAGCTCGGCGCGAAGGAAACCGACAAGGCCATCGAGGCCGCCCGCATCGCGCAAAAGCCCTGGGCCGCCCGTACTGCGGAAGACCGCGCCAACGTGCTGATGAAGTGGCACGACCTGATGATGGCCGCGCAGGACGACCTCGGCGCCATCATGACCGCCGAACAGGGCAAACCGTTGGCCGAGGCCAAGGGCGAGGTTGCCTATGGCGCCAGCTTCATCAAGTGGTTCGCCGAAGAATGCCGCCGAGCCAATGGCGAGGTGATCCCCGGCCACCAGCCCGACAAGCGCATCGTGGTGCTGAAACAGCCGGTGGGCGTGGTGGCGGCGATCACTCCGTGGAACTTCCCCAACGCGATGATCACCCGCAAGGCCGGCCCGGCGCTTGGCGCGGGCTGCGCGATGGTGCTCAAGCCCGCATCGCAGACCCCCTTCTCCGCCATCGCCCTCGGCGTTCTGGCCGAGCGCGCGGGCCTCCCACTGGAGCTTTTCTCCATCCTCACAGGCTCGGCTTCGGCCATCGGCGGCGCCATGACCGCCTCGCAAACCGTCCGCGCCCTCACCTTCACCGGCTCGACAGAAGTGGGCGCCAAGCTCTACGAGCAATGCGCGCCGACCATCAAGAAACTCGGGCTGGAACTCGGCGGCAATGCGCCCTTCCTCGTGTTCGACGATGCCGATGTGGATGCCGCCGTTGAAGGCGCGGTGATCGCCAAGTTCCGCAACAACGGCCAGACCTGCGTCTGCGCCAACCGGATCTACGTGCAATCCGGCGTCTATGACGAATTCGCCGAGAAGCTGGCCAAGAAAGTCAGCAAGATGAAAACCGGCGACGGCTTCGACGAGGGCGTCAACTTCGGCCCCCTGATCGACGAGGCGGGGCTGGAGAAGGTCCGCGACCACGTGGAAGACGCCAAGTCGAAAGGCGCCAAGGTCATCCTTGGCGGCGAGGCGCATGAAAAGGGCGGCACCTTCTGGCAGCCCACCGTGCTGACCGGCGTCGACACCTCGATGAAGGTCACCACCGAAGAGACCTTCGGCCCCGTCGCCCCCCTCTTCAAGTTCGAGACCGAGGAGGAGGCTGTTGAGGCCGCCAATGCCACCGAGTTCGGCCTTGCGAGCTACTTCTACGCCCGCGACCTCTCCCGCGTCTGGCGCGTCTCCGAGGCGCTGGATTACGGCATGGTCGGCATCAACACCGGCCTCATCTCCACCGCCGTCGCCCCCTTCGGCGGGGTCAAGCACTCCGGCCTTGGCCGCGAGGGCTCGTCCCACGGCATGGAGGAGTTCATGGAGCTGAAATACCTCTGCATGGACGTCTGAAACCGATCTGTCGGGTGGGTGAAATCACCGCCCACCCCACAAAGGAGCCCGCATGACCCGCCTCGCCACCGTGACCTGCCACGCCACCGGAGACACCCTCTGGGGCACCATCAGCGACGAGGGCTTCACCGCCCTCTCCCCGCATCACGTCGCCTACCCGACCCTTCGGGAGGTGATCGAGGCGGGCGCGCTGGAGAAGATGGCGGCGGAGGCGGGGCCGGTGACCCACGGGCCGGGCGAGTTTTCGTACCAGATTCCAATCCCTTCGCCCGAGAAGATCATCTGCGTTGGCGTCAACTTTCCCGACCGGAACGCCGAGTATAAAGACGGCAAGGAGGCCCCGCCCAAGCCCTCGCTCTTCATCCGCTTCCCGCGCAGCTTCACCGGCCACGGGCAACCGCTGATCCGTCCGCCGGAAACACCCCAGTTGGATTACGAAGGCGAGATCGCCGTGGTGATCGGCAAGGGGGGCCGCCGGATCGCGCAGGAAGATGCACTGAACCACATCGCCGCCCTGACGCTTTGCAACGAAGGTACCCTGCGCGACTGGGTGCGCCACGCCAAGTTCAATGTCACACAGGGCAAGAACTGGGACAGTTCCGGTGCAATGGGCCCCTGGCTGGTGCCCTTCACCGATGACGCCCAGATCACCGAAGCCGATATTGAGACCCGCGTGAACGGCGAGCTGCGCCAGCAGGACAACACGGCGCGGATGATCTTCCCGGTCGCCTACCAGATCGCCTACATCAGCACCTTCACCACGCTGGTGCCGGGCGACATCATCGTCAGCGGCACCCCGACCGGCGCGGGTGCGCGGTTCGATCCGCCGAAGTTCCTGAAGCCCGGAGATGTGGTCGAGGTCACCAGCCCCGGCCTCGGCACTCTGCGCAACGAGGTGCACGACGCTTAGGTCGGGCAATCTGCCCACCCTTCCCTAAACGTCGCCAACCTCCGGCCTCGGCAAGGCCGCCAGCAGGCTCACCACAAGGCTCCGGCAGCGCTCGCCGGCCCATCCGTCGGGCATGAAGCGTGGCGGCACCTGCGGCGCCTTCAGCACCACCCGCCGCCACGAATGCACCACCAGCGCCCGCAGCGCGGCCACTTCCAGCGGCGCCAGACCCTCGGGCACGCGCACGGCGGCCAGCGCCTGCTCCAGCCGCGCGGCCTCGGTAAAAAGCTCTTCAGAACAGAGCCTTGCCTGCACCCAGCCCGGCAAGGCATCGACCCGCCCGGCGGCGCAATCCGACCTTGGCGCGGGCGACAGAACGGCACTGGTGGTGAGCTGAACCTCGCCCGGCCCGGCCTCTGCCGGCCCCTCCGAGAGCGCCAGAAACCACTGCTCGGGCCCCTCGGCGCGGGCGGCATAGATCCTCGGCGCAGCGGCCTCCGACCCGGCCCTCCCGGCCTCGGTCAGCCGATGCACCGCGCCCCGCCCGGCCTTGCGGCTCTCGATCCAGCCTTCCTTGCGCAGCCGGTGCAAGGCCACGCGCATCGCCTCGGGCTTCACCGCCATTGCCGCCATGATCCGACCCAGCGCCGCGCCCTCGATCTCGGCGCCCTCGGCGCGGGCCAGATCACCGAAGACGGTGACGATGAGCGACCACACCCGGTGCTCGCCGGGCCTCAGCGGCGCGGCGGCCGCGAGGAATTCGGGCGATAGGTCAGTGGCTTCGGGGGCGGCGCTCATGCGGGCAGCATAGCGCCGCGCCGCTCACCCCGCCACCATCGTCAGCAGCTCGTATTCGGCCACCGTTGCGCCCTCCTGCTGCAGGATCTCCACCGCCCAACGCACCTCGCCATGCTCCGCGGTGCGCCGCTTCTTGGCCGCCACGGTGAGCCGGACGCGTATGCTGTCTCCCGGCACCACAGGTTGCATAAATGCAAGCCGCTCGAGCCCGGTATTGGCCAGCACCGGCCCCTCCTCTGGGTCCACGAACAGCCCGGCAGCAAAGCTCAGGAGCAAGTATCCATGGGCTACGCGCCCGGGGAAGAAGGGGTTCCGCGCGGCGGCCTCCTCATCCATATGGGCGTAGAAGGTATCGCCGGTGAACTCGGCGAAATGTTCGATATCTTCTAGGGTGATTTCGCGGGCCTCGGTTTCCAGAACCTGACCGACCTCCAGTTCATCGAACCGCCGGCGGAACGGATGGCCCTCGCTCGGCACCTCAGGCGCCCCCTTCACCTGCACGCCGCTCACCGCGCGCAGCATTTCGGGCGACCCCTGCACCGCGGTGCGCTGCATGTAATGTTTCACCGCCCGGATGCCGCCCAACTCCTCGCCGCCGCCTGCGCGGCCCGGCCCGCCGTGGACCATATGCGGCATCGGCGCGCCGTGGCCGGTGCTCTCCTTCATCGACACCCGGTCATTCAGGTAAACCCGCCCGTGCCAGGCCGCGAGGCCCATCACCGCCTGCTGCGCCACCGCCGGATCATGGGTGATGACCGAGGCGACCAGCGAGCCCTCGCCGCGCGCCGCGATCTCGCAGGCGTGGGCCATGTCGCGGTAGCCCATCACCGTGCTGACCGGCCCGAAAGCTTCGGTGTCATGCACGCGGCTGACCGCATCCGGGTCGGCGCGGAAGAGATGCGGCGCCACGAAGGCTCCGCCCGTGGCCCGCTCGCCGGCCGGCGTGAAGCCCCCCATGCCGCCGTAAACCAGCTCTGCCTCCGTGCCGATAATCGCCGCCTTTTCAAGCACATCCGCCGCCTGCCCCGCGCTCACCAGCGCACCCATCCGCACGCCCTCCTCGCGCGGATCGCCGACCATGGTTTTGGCCAGCCGCGCCGAGATTGCCTCGATCACCGCGTCCACCCGCGCCTCGGGCACGAGGATGCGGCGGATCGCGGTGCATTTCTGCCCCGCCTTTGCGGTCATCTCGCGGTGGACCTCTTTCACGAAGAGGTCGAACTCGGGGCTGTCCGGCCCCGCGTCCGGCCCGAGGATCGAGGCGTTGAGGCTGTCCTGCTCTGCCGTGAATCGCACCGAATTGCGCAGGATCGCGGGGGTGCCGCGCAGTTTCAGCGCGGTGTCGGCGGAGCCGGTGAAGGTCACCACATCTTGCGGGCCGAGCCGGTCAAGCGTATCGCCGAGGCCCCCCGTCACCAGTTGCACCGCGCCCTCGGGCAGCACACCGCTCTCCAGCATTATCCGCACGCAGGCCTCGGTCACATGGGCGGTTGCCGTGGCCGGTTTGACCACAGCCGGCATGCCCGCCAGCAGGCAGGGTGCGAGCTTTTCGAGCATGCCCCAGACCGGGAAATTGAAGGCATTGATATGCACCGCAACTCCCTGAAGCGGCACGCAAATATGCCGCCCGCCAAATGTGCCCGCTTTGCCGAAAAACTCTACCTCCCCGTCCAGCAGCGGCCCTTCCTCGGGCAGCTCCTTTACCCCTTTCGAGGCGTAAACGAAAAGCGTGCCGATGCCACCATCCACGTCGATCATGTGGTCCACGGCGGTGCCGCCGGTTGTGTAGCTCAGCTCGTAGAGCGCCTCCTTCTGGCCCGACAGATGCAGCGCCAGCGCCTTCAGCATCTTCGCTCGCGCCTTGAAGCCCATCGCCCGCAGCACCGGCCCGCCCACGTTGCGACCGTGGTCGAGCATCGCGCCCGCATCCAGCGCCGCATTGCCTGCCCGCGCGATACGCTCTCCGGTGATCGCGTCAAAGATGTCCCGCGCGCCCGCGCCGGGGGCCATCCACGCGCCGCCCACATAGCTGCCAACTTCGATCATGCTGAAATCCTCCCTGTTGCGAGAATTAATTGACCAACCGGACGGTTTATGCAAACGATTCCGCCGGGAGGACTGCAAAATGAGCGAAACGATACGGGTGGAGTCTCACGGCGACTGGGTGGAGATCACCCTCAACCGGCCGGAAAAACTCAACAGTTTCAATGAAGAGATGCATCTGGCATTGCGGGCCGCTCTGGACGGCGCGGCGGAGGCCCGCGCGGTGCTGCTCACCGGCGCAGGCCGCGGCTTTTGCGCCGGGCAAGACCTTGGAGACCGCGACCCTGCGAAGATGGAGGGCACGCCCGACCTTTCCCAGACCCTCACCAAGTTCTACAACCCGCTAGTCCGCCAGATCCGCGCCCTGCCCTGCCCGGTGATCTGCGCCGTCAACGGCGTGGCGGCGGGCGCCGGGGCCAACGTGGCGCTGGCCTGCGATATCGTGCTGGCCGCCCACAGCGCCAAGTTCATCCAGAGTTTCGGCAAGATAGGCCTCGTGCCCGACTCCGGCGGCACATGGTCCCTCCCCCATCTCGTCGGCATGGCCCGCGCCAAGGCGCTTGCCCTCACAGCCGAGCCGCTGCCCGCCGAAACAGCCGCCGACTGGGGCCTGATCTGGAAGGCGTTGCCCGATGACGCCCTCATGCCCGAGGCCCGCGCCCTTGCCGAAAAGCTCTCCAAGGGCCCGACCCACGGCCTCGGCCAGATCAAGGCCGCCCTCCACGCCGCGCCGGGCAACACGATGGACGAGCAGCTCGACCTTGAAGCCGCCACCCAGAAGCTCTGCGGCGCGCACCCGGACTATGCCGAGGGCGTCGCCGCCTTCCTGCAAAAACGCGCGCCCAGTTTCGGGGCAAAGTCATGACCCCCGAGGCGCGCGCCGCGCAATCCGCCGCCGTGATGTGGGCGCAGGATGCGGCCTCCAAGTGGCTCGGTATGGAGCTTGGCGCGATCACCGAGGGCGCGGCCACGCTCACCCTCAAGGTGGAGCCGCACCACTGCAACGGCCACGGCACCTGCCACGGCGGCATCATATTTGCGCTGGCCGATTCTGCCTTCGCCTTCGCCTGCAACAGCCGCAACCAGTCCACCGTTGCCCAGCAGAACCAGATCACCTACCTCGCCCCGGGCCGCTTGGGCGAGACTCTCACGGCCACCGCCAATGAGACCTCCCTGCAAGGCCGCACCGGCCTCACCGATGTGACCGTCACCGGCGAGGAGGGCCGCGTGATCGCCCAGTTCCGCGGCCTCTCCCGCGCCATCCCCGGCACGCTCTTCGACGAAGGAGCCGACACATGATCGACCTGACCCCGCCCCGCGATACGCTCGACCCCATCGAGGTTGCCTCCCGCGACGAGATCGAGGCGCTGCAATTGGAACGCCTGAAATGGTCGCTCGCCCATGCCTATGAGAACGTGCCGTTCTACCGGGCGAAGTTCGATGCGGCGGGCGTTCACCCCGATGACCTGAAGAGCCTGAAAGATCTCGCGAAATTCCCCTTCACGGTCAAATCCGACCTGCGCGACAATTACCCCTTCGGCCTCTTCGCCGTGCCGCGCGAGCGCATCTCGCGCCTCCACGCCTCCTCCGGCACCACCGGCAAGCCCACTGTCGTGGGCTACACCGCCCGCGATATCAACACTTGGGCGACGGTCGTCGCCCGCTCGATCCGCGCCAGTGGCGGTAAGCCGGGCGATATCATTCATGTTGCCTATGGCTATGGCCTCTTCACCGGTGGGCTGGGTGCGCATTACGGCGCCGAGAAGCTGGGCTGCACCGTGGTCCCCGTCTCGGGCGGCATGACCGAGCGGCAGGTGACGCTGATCGAGGATTTCCGGCCCTCGGTCATCATGGTCACCCCCTCCTACATGCTCTCGATCCTCGACCAGTACCGCGCCGCCGGGCTGGACCCGGCGCAAAGCCCGCTGAAGGTGGGCATCTTCGGCGCCGAACCCTGGACCAACGCGATGCGGCAGGAAATTGAACAGGCGTTCAACATGCATGCCGTTGATATCTATGGGCTATCGGAGGTCATCGGCCCCGGCGTGGCGAACGAATGTGTAGAAACCAAGGACGGGCTGCACATCTGGGAGGATCACTTCTACCCCGAGATCATCAACCCCGAGACGGGCGCGCCGGTGGAAGATGGCGAGCTGGGCGAGCTGGTCTTCACCACGCTCACCAAGGAGGGCATGCCGATCATCCGCTACCGCACCCGCGACCTGACCCGCCTGCTGCCCGGCACCGCCCGCTCGATGCGGCGGATGGAGAAGGTAACGGGCCGCAGCGATGACATGATCATCCTGCGCGGCGTCAACGTCTTCCCGACCCAGATTGAGGAGCAGCTGCTCAAGTGCAAGGGCCTTGCCCCGCACTTTCAGATCGAGCTGACCCGCGAGGGCCGGATGGATGCGCTCACCGTCCATTGCGAGCACTTGGGCGAGGCGGGGTCCGCCGGGGCGTCGGCCAAGGAACTGGCGCATCACATCAAATCGGTCGTCGGCATCACCGCGCGGATCGAGGTGCATGACCCCGAGGGCGTCGCCCGGTCGCAGGGCAAAGCGCAGCGGGTGGTCGACAACCGCCCGAAAGGCTGAGCCATGGCTCGCCCCATCGCCGCAGACCACGAGGAAAAGCGTGAGCACATTCTGCTCACCGCCGCCCGTGTCTTTGCGACAAGCGGCTATGACCGCGCCTCGATGGCCGAGGTCGCGCGGGCCTGCGGCATCTCCAAGGCGCTGATCTACCACTATTACGAGAGCAAGGAGGCGCTGCTTTTTGGCATCCTCGACGTGCACCTGAAACGCCTGCGCGACCGTATCCGCGCGGTGGAGGCAGAGGAGGCGGAGGCCCGGCCCCGGCTGGTCGCTATGCTCCGGGTGATCCTGCGCGATTACGAGGGCGCCGACCACAAGCACCAACTGCAGATGAATGCGCTGGCGACCCTTCCGGAGGAGAGCCAGGCCGTGCTGAAGGACTACCAACGCGACATGGTGCGCCGGGTCTCCGCGGCGCTGGCAGCACTGGCCCCGCCCGAGCTGGCGGCCAGCAAGGCGCGGATGCGCGATGTCACCATGTCGGTCTTCGGGATGCTGAACTGGTTCCACATGTGGCAGCCCCGGGCAACGCCGAAAGAGCGCGATGATTATGCCGCGATGGTGGCCGGGCTGGCGCTGGACGGGCTCGCCGGGGTGCAGGTGGCGCCGTAGCGCGGTGGGGGTTTTGCACCCCCACACTGTGGCTTTCAGTGGGGGGCCAGCCCCCCACACCCCCGGAGATATTTGCGGCAAAAAAATGAACAGGGCGCAGCCTACTGGGCCTGCCAGTCTTTGCCGGGATAGATGACACGATAGTGGTGGCCCGCATAGAGTTTCACCCAAGGGCCGATGGTGCCGTCCGGCCAGATCACCCGCGCTTCACCGTCCTCCGCCGCCCCCAGCCCGAAGTGGAGCGGCATCAGTTGCGCGCCCGCGTGGCCGCCGCCGAGGGTGCGCTCCTGCGCCTCGGTCCCGTCGCCCGCCCGCAGCTCGACCCATGCGCCCACGGCGTTGCGGTTGGCCCCGGCCTGCACCGGGTCGATCGCCAGCCAGTTGCCGGTGCCTTCGGTCACGTTGCGCCACAGCTCCATCGGCGCGCGGCGGTTGATGACCACGATGTCGAGCCGCCCGTCGCCGTCGAGATCGGCCAGCGCCCCGCCCCGCGAGCGGTGCGGCGAGGCGACGCCGGCCTCTGCCGCGACCTCGCGAAACCGGCCATCCGCGCCCTGCATCAGCAGGTTGTTGGGGTCATCCATCGCCATGCCCGGCATCTGATCAACGTTGCCCTTAGTCATGAACAGATCGGTGAACCCGTCATTGTCGACATCGCCGAATTCGGCGTGCCAGCCGGTGCTCGGGCGGCCATCCTGCCCCGTGTGCGGGCGCGCGGCGGTGGTGCCGGTCTCGTAGGGCGCGCGCACGTAGCCCGTGCCATCCCACTCCATCAACACCTGATCGCCCATCGAGGTGAGCATCACCTCGGGGCGGCCATCGCCGGTGAGGTCGCGGCTGGCGATACCCATGCCCCAGATCGATACCGGCTCGAACCCCTCCGCCTCGGCCAGCAGGCGCGGCGCTGGGTCGAAGCGCCACATCTGCTCGGTGCCGCCCGACACGTAGTAATGCCGGTCGTTGGAGATGCGCAGATCCTGCGCGCCGCGGCGAGCCCAGTCGGAAAACAGGATGGAGAGCGCGCAGAAGCCCGGCTCCAGCACGGTGACTTCGCCATAGCCCTCGCCCTCGGGGCGGTAGAGGTGGTTCACGTCGCAGGCCTCGAAGGGGCCCTCCGGATCATCCCGATCGACGTAATTGCCGAAGGCCAGCGTGGGCCAGCTTTCGCCCGCCTCCCATGTGGCCGAAAACGCGGTGCTCCAGCGGTCGCCGCCGTCAAATCCCCAATCGGCCGAGGCGAAGCCACAATCGCCCGTGCCGCGCAGGATGCGGTTTTCGCCCACGCGGGTGAGCACGATGTCGGTCAGCCCGTCGCTGTCGATATCAATCGGAAAGGCGCCGGTGACGCCGGTGATCTCGGGGAGAGTGCCGAGCGTGAAACCCATGCCGCCGCCGTTCAGGAAAAGCCGCGCCGGGGAACCGCCCCCCGCTGCCACAATCTCGGGCAGCCCGTCGCCAGAGCAGTCGAACACCGCCACGCCGCCGCCAACGAAATGCTCCCAACCGCCCTCGTAGAAATGGTCCACCGGGAGCTCCACCGGCGTGAACCGCGGCTCGGCCATGGCCGGGCCGGCGGCCAGCGCCGCCACGAGAGCATGCCGGATCACGCCGTGGCCCGCCCCGCCAGCTTGCCTGCGGCGACCTCGAGCGCCAGCGCCGCCGCGCCCCGCGCCCAGACCAGATCGCCCCATGCGTTCACCGCCACATCGGGCGCCTTTCGGCCCCGGCCCACGATCAGCCCCTGCATCTCGCGCATCACCTCTTCGGCGTAGAGATATTGATACTGCATCCGCTCGCCCGAGAGGATGATCAGCGAGGGATCGAAGAGGTTGATCACATTGGCCAGACCGGCAGCCATGTAGCGGCCCGCACGGCGGAAGATGCTGCGCGCGCCCTCGTTGCCCGCCTTGGCCCGGTCATGCAGGCTTTCCAGCACCATCTGGGGCGAAAGCTGCAACCGGCTGTCGAGCTCCAGGGCGGTATGGGCCTCGCGCACGAGGGCATAGTCGGAGGTATAGGCTTCGAGGCAGCCGCGCTGGCCGCAACGGCAGAGCGCGCCGTCGAGCTGCACCTTGGTGTGGCCCAGTTCCAGCGCCAGCGAATGGGCGCCGCGGTAAAGCCCTTGCCCCAGCACCAATCCCATGCCGACGCCCTGCTCGATGGAGACCACGGCAAAGTCGCGCGCCATCCGACCGCGACCGAACCAGAGTTCGGCGAGGGTGAGCAGATTGGTGTCATTGTCGATGAAGGCCGGGATGCCCAGCGCCTCGGTCAGCTTTTCGGCCAGCGGCACGCCCTCGCCTTCCAGCACCGAAGACCAGAGCACACGGCCCTCCGGGTGGTCGATCAGGCCGGGCAGCCCCGCGCCCAGCGCGATCACCTCGCGCTCGGAGACGTCGGCCCGCCGGGTGACCTCGCGCACAAGCTCGCCGGTCTCGGCCAGCACCGCCTTCAGCGAGCGGGCCTGCGAGGGCCGGGAGAGCGTGGCCGAGGCCAGCGTGGTGCCGGCCATGTCGGTCAGCACGGCGGTGTGCTTGAACTCGGCGATCTTCACGCCCACCACGTAGCCCGCCCCGCCGCGCACCCGCAGCGCCACCGGCGGGCGGCCCCTTGCGCCGGGCCGCGCGGTGCCCTCGACCTCTTCGACCAGCTCCGCGCCGATCAACTCCGAGACCACCGCCGTCACCGTGGCCGGGCTGACATCGAGCGCACGGGCCAGCTCGACCCGCGGGATCTGCCCGGCGCTGCGGATCCGCTCGTAGGCCAGCTGCCTGAGCGGAGCAGCACTTTCGGGCGGCGCGCCAAAGTAAACCGGCCCGCATCCTGCGAGCTCGGCCCCCTCCTCCACGCCTTGATGTGTCAGATCGAGCTGCATTGCTTTACATTATCAAGTTAATCTTCTCTCCCTGCCTGTGATCTAGCCACATTCATGGCGCACCGCGCAAGGAGTTAATCACAAATCAAGTAGTTACCGTGTGAAGCACCGTTTTCGCCGAAATAATTATTTTGACAACAAAACTAAAGATCGCCACTCTTGCCCTGCCCGGACGAAAGAGTCGGGTGCCTTGCCATGCCTCCGGGCTGGCCGGGCTGGACCCTTGGGAGGACATCATGAAGAAGACCCTCATCGCCGCCGCCATGGCGTCGGCCGCCATTGCCGCACCCGCTTTCGCCCAGACCGTGGGCGTCTCCTGGTCGAACTTCCAGGAAGAACGCTGGAAGACCGACGAAGCCGCCATCAAGGCCGCGCTCGAAGCCGCCGGTGCCACCTACATCTCCGCCGACGCGCAGGCCTCTGCCGCCAAGCAGCTGACGGATGTGGAATCGCTCATCACCCAGGGCGCCGATGCGCTCATCATCCTCGCGATGGACAAGGACGCCATCGGCCCGGCGATCGACGCCGCAGACGCCGAGGGCATTCCGGTCATCGGCTACGACCGCCTGATCGAAGATGACCGCACCTTCTACATCACCTTCGACAACAAGGGCGTTGGCTCGATCATCGCGCAAGAGGTGACCGCCGCTCAGCCCGAGGGCAACATCGCTATCATCAAGGGCGACAAGGGAGACCCCAACGCGCTCTTCCTGCTCGAAGGCATGATGGAAGTGATCGGAGCCGACGTGGAGAGCGGCAAGCTCACCATCGCCTGCGAAACCTTCACCGACGGCTGGAAGCCCGACAACGCCCAGAAGAACATGGAGCAGTGCCTCACCTCCACCGGCAACGACATTCAGGCCGTGCTGGCCGAGAATGACGGCATGGCCGGTGGCGTGATCGCCGCTCTGGCCGCTCAGGGCCTCGACGGTATCCCGGTCGGCGGTCAGGATGGCGACCTCGCCGCCATCAACCGCGTCGCCCGCGGCACCCAGACCGTCTCGGTCTGGAAGGACAGCCGCCAGCTCGGCAAGGCCGCCGGCGAGATCGCCGTGGCTCTGGCCGGTGGCACCGCGATGGCCGATGTCGACGGGTCCGAAAAGTGGTCCGGCGGTGAGAAGGGCGTCGAGATGAACGCCATCTTCCTCGCCCCCACCCCGATCACCAAGGCCAACATCGGTGAGGCCATCGACGCGGGCCACATCTCCAAGGAGCAGGCCTGCGAAGGTGCGATGGACGGCGTGAACGGCTGCTAAGGCCCGCCACGTAACAACAACCGCCCCGGCACCCCTCGCGGCGCCGGGGCACCCCTGCCCCACGCGGGCACCGCCTTTTTGGGGAGGAAGGCATGAGCAGCGACACCACCGACATTCCGGCCGAGATCGACCCGGCCAACCAGCCGCACCACACCACCCGTGGCCTCCGTGGCTTTCTCGATGCCACCGAGCTTGATACCCGCCTGCTGGGCATGGTCGGCGCACTGGCGCTGATCTGGGTGGGCTTCCACCTCTACGGCGCGCTGGTCAACGGCTTCGGCGCCTTCCTCACCCCCCGCAACCTCTGGAACCTGTCGGTCCAGACCTCCTCCATCGGCATCATGGCCTGCGGCATGGTGCTGGTCATCATCACCCGCCACATCGACCTTTCGGTCGGCTCGATCCTCGGCTTCTGCGCCATCTCGATGGGCGTGATCCAAGTGGATGTGCTGCCCGCATGGCTCGGCCTCGGCCACCCGATGATCTGGGTCATCGCCGCGCTCTGCGGCATCGCCCTCGGCGCGGTGATCGGCAGCTTCCACGGTTTCCTCATCGCCTACGGCAAGATCCCGGCCTTCATCGTCACCCTCGGCGGCCTGCTGGTGTGGCGCGGCGCGGCCTTCCTTGTGGCGCGCGGTGAAACCATTTCGCCGGTCGACAGCACCTTCGCCCTGCTGGGCGGCGGGCCCTATGGCTCCATAGGGGCCACCGGCAGCTGGATCGTCGGCCTCGTCGCCTGCGCCGCGATCGTCGGCCTGCTGCTCTGGGGCCGCCGCCAGCGCCGCAAGTTCCACTTTCCGCTGCGCCCGATCTGGGCCGAATGGTTCCTCGGCCTGCTCGGCTGCGGCCTCGTCATCGGCGCGGTGCTGCTGGTCAACGCCTACCCCTGGCCGCGCGGGATCGTCCGCCGCTACGCCGAGGCCGAGGGCATCACCGTGCCCGATGGCGGCCTCTTCATCAGCCACGGCTTTGCCATTCCGGTGCTGATCCTGCTGGCCGTCGCCATAGCCATGACCATCCTGATGACGATGACCCGCTTTGGCCGCTACGTCTACGCCATCGGCGGCAACCCCGAGGCGGCAGAACTCGCGGGCATCAACTCCCGCCTGATGACGGTGAAGATCTTCTCGATCATGGGCGGCCTTGCTGGCCTCTCCGCCGTCGTCGCCTCCGCCCGTCTCAACTCCGCTACCAACTCGCTGGGCACGCTCGACGAACTCTACGTCATCGCCTCCGCGGTGATCGGCGGCACATCGCTCGCGGGCGGCGTTGGCACCATCTACGGTGCCATCCTCGGCGCGCTCGTCATGCAGTCGCTCCAGACCGGCATGGTGCTCATCGGCTTCGACGCCGCGATCCAGCAGGTCGTCGTCGGCTCGGTGCTCGTGCTCGCCGTCTTCCTCGACATCCTCTACCGGGGGAAATCCAAATGACCGACCAGACACCCCTCGTTGAGATGAAGGATATCTGCATCTCCTTCGGCGGCATCCATGCCGTGGATCACGTGAGTATCAACCTGTACCCCGGCGAAGTGGTCGGCCTGCTCGGCCACAACGGCGCGGGCAAGTCGACGCTCATCAAGATCCTCTCCGGCGCCTACCAGATGGATAGCGGCGAAATCCGGATCAACGGCGAGAAGGCCACGATCGAAAGCCCCCGCGATGCCCGGCGCTACAACATCGAGACGATCTACCAGACCCTCGCACTGGCCGACAATCTCGACGCCGCCGCCAACCTTTTTCTCGGCCGCGAGCTGACCACGCCGCTGGGCTTTGTCGATGACGCCCAGCAGGAGGCCGAGACCCGCAAGATCATGGCGCGGCTCAACCCCAACTTCAAAAAGCACAAGGAGCCGGTCTCCGCGCTTTCCGGCGGTCAGCGCCAATCGGTCGCCATCGCCCGCGCGGTCTATTTCAAGGCCCGCATCCTGATCATGGACGAGCCGACGGCGGCGCTTGGCGTGCATGAAACCCAGATGGTCGCCGACCTGATCCAAGAGCTGAAGAAGCAGGGCCTCGGCATCTTCCTCATCAGCCACGACACCCGCGAGATGATGGACCTCTGCGACCGCGTCTCGGTGATGAAGAACGGCAAGGTCGTCGGCACCGAGCGGGTCGAGGACGTGACCGAAGATGACATCCTTTCGATGATCATCCTCGGCAAGAACCCCCTCCGCGAGGGTGTAGAGGAGCCTGCGTAACATGTTCCTCGGGCTCGATCTCGGCACATCCGGCCTCAAGGCCGTGCTCATTGATGATGCGCAAAACGTGGTGGGCGAGGCGCACGCCCCGCTCACGGTGCAGCGCCCCCACCCCGGCTGGTCAGAGCAATCTCCGGCAGACTGGCTCTCGGCCACCGAGAAGGCGCTGGATACGCTGGCTTCCCGCCATTCGCTGGCGAAGGTGCAAGGCATCGGCCTCTCCGGGCAGATGCATGGCGCGGTCTGCGTCGATGCCGCCGACGAGGTGCTGCGCCCCGCGATCCTTTGGAACGACACGCGCTCCGCCCATGAGTCCGCAGCGCTCGATGCCGACACGAGCTTCCGCGCGATCTCCGGCAACATTGTCTTCCCCGGCTTCACCGCGCCCAAGATCCACTGGATGGCCGCCCACGAGCCTGTCCTGCGTGAGCGCATCGCCCGCGTCTTCCTGCCCAAAGACTACCTGCGCTACTGGCTCACCGGCGAGGCGGTTTCGGAAATGTCCGACGCCTCCGGCACAAGCTGGCTCGATACCGGCGCCCGCGACTGGTCCGACGCCTTGCTGGAGGCCTCCGGCCTCACCCGCGCCCAGATGCCCGGCCTCGTCGAAGGCTCCGCCCCCTCCGGCACCCTCCGCGCCGAGTTGGCCACCCGCTGGGGCATGGGCTCCGGCGTTGTGGTGGCGGGCGGCGGTGGCGACAATGCCTGTTCGGCGGTCGGCGTTGGCGTGGTCGGCAAGGGCCAAGCCTTCGTCAGCCTCGGCACCTCCGGCGTGCTGCTGGCCGCGACCGAAAGCTACGCGCCCGCGCCTGAAACCTCTGTGCATACCTTCTGCCACTCCCTGCCCGGCATCTGGCACCAGATGGGCGTGATCCTCGCCGCCACCGACGCGCTCGAATGGTACGCCCGCCTCACAGGCTCGCCCGCCGCGCAGCTCACCTCCGAGCTTGGCCCTCTCAAGGCCCCCGGCCGCGCGCTCTTCCTGCCCTACCTCGGCGGCGAGCGGACCCCGCATAATGACGCGCAGATCCGCGGCTCGCTCACCGGCATCGAGCATGTGACCGATCTGGATGCCGGCACCCGCGCCGTGCTCGAAGGCGTCACCCACGCCATCCGCGATTGCCACGATGCCCTCGCCGCCACCGGCACGCATTACGACAGCATCCTCGCCGTCGGCGGCGGCTCCCGCTCCGACTACTGGCTCTCGGCCATCGCCACATCGCTCGGCGTGCCGGTCGAGATCCCGGTCGCAGGCGACTTCGGCGGGGCCTACGGCGCCGCCCGCCTCGCCCTCATGGCCGCCACCGGCGCCGGGCCGGAGGTGGCCAAGCGCCCCGAGATCGCCCGCGTGATCCAGCCCGAAACGGCGCTGCAAGACGCCTTCGCCGAGGCGCACACCCGCTACCAGAAAACCTACAAAGCCCTGAAAGGCCTGAGCTGATGTCCTACTTCGCCGGTATCGAAGCCGCAAAATACGAAGGCCCCGAAAGCCTCAACCCGCTCGCCTTCCGCCACTACGACCCGACCGAAATGCTGGGCGACAAGACCCTCGAAGAGCACCTGCGCTTCGCCGTCGCATGGTGGCACAGCTTCGCCTGGGAGGGCGGCGACCCCTTCGGCGGGCGCACCTTCGACCGCCCGTGGTTCGGCTCCGAGATGGACAAGGCCAAGGCCAAGGCCGACGCGGCCTTTGATCTCTTCGCCATCCTCGGCCAGCCCTACTTCTGCTTCCACGATGTCGATATCCGGCCCGAGGGCGCGGGCTTTGCCGAGAACACGGCGAACCTCGAAGAGATGGTCGATTACATCGGCACCAAGATGGAGAGCGCGAAGACAAAGCTGCTCTGGGGCACCGCCAACCTCTTCTCGCACCGCCGCTTCATGTCGGGCGCGGCCACCAACCCCGACCCGGACGTGTTTGCCTTCTCCGCCGCCACGCTGAAAACCTGCATCGATGCCACCGCCATGCTCGGCGGCGAGAACTACGTGCTCTGGGGCGGCCGCGAAGGCTACGAGACCCTGCTAAACACCGACCTCAAGCGCGAGCGCGAACAGGCCGGGCGGATGCTCTGCATGGTGGTGGATTACGCCAGGAAACAGGGCTTCAAAGGCACTATCCTGATCGAGCCCAAGCCGCAGGAGCCGACCAAGCACCAGTATGATTATGACGTGGCCACGGTTTACGGCTTCCTCAAGGACTTCGGCCTCGAAGGCGAAGTGAAGGTCAACATCGAGCAAGGCCACGCCATCCTCGCCGGGCACAGCTTCGAGCATGAGCTGGCGCTCGCCGCGAGCCTCGGCATCCTCGGCTCCATCGACATGAACCGGAATGACTATCAGTCCGGCTGGGACACCGACCAGTTCCCGGTGTCGCTCCGCGAGACCACGCTGGCCTACTATGAGATCCTCAAGGCAGGCGGCTTCACCACCGGCGGCACCAACTTCGACGCCAAGCTCCGCCGCCAGTCGCTGGACCCCGAAGACCTCGTGGCCGCCCACATCGGCGGCATGGACATCTGCGCCCTTGGTCTGAAGAAGGCCCACGCGATGATCGAGGAAGGCTCGCTGCAGGCCGCCCTCGACTCCCGCTATGCCGATTGGAACGACCCGTCCAACAAGGCGATGCTCTCCAGCGACCTCGCCGCCATTGCAGAGCGTGTGGCGAAAGAGGGCATCAACCCCAAGCCGCGCTCCGGCAAGCAGGAGAAGCTGGAAAACCTCGTCAGCCGCTTCGTCGCCTGACCGGCCCGGCCTCTCAACGGCCTTACGGTCTCTTCGCCCCGGTCCTCACCGGGGCGAACACGCCTCAATGGGCGGATGAGCCGCGCCCTTGCAATAGGTCCGATCCGGCCCTACCTTGAGACTCCAAGGAGGACCCTGCGATGACCGACAAGACCCCCGATCAAGCTCCCGACACCAGCCTCAAGCACATGACCGAAGCCGCCAAGCGCCAGGACACCGAAGGCGCGCACCCGGCCACCAAGGCCGCCCTGCGTCGCCCCACCGCGCACGGCGAGGCCCGCCCGGCGCAATATGCCCGGATCGAGCGGGGCCACACGGCCTGACGCATAGCGCCGGAGGCGCAAAGCCTCTTGCCACTGCGCGCATTTCGCTCAATGTCTCCGGGCAACCCCCTGCCCGGATGACCACGATGACCCAACGCCCTGCCCGCTCCAGCTACGATGTCGTCATCATCGGCGGCGCGGTGATCGGGGCCTCGGTCGCATGGCACCTCGCCACCTCGCCGGACTTCACCGGCACCGTTCTGGTGATCGAGCGGGACCCGAGCTTCAAGACCTCCTCCACCGCGCTCTCCTCGTCCTCGATCCGGGTGCAGTTCTCTCACGCAACCAACGTGGCTATGTCGCTCCACGCCGGGCAGGTGATCGCCGACTGGCCGGAGATGATGGGCAGCGGCGCAGACAAGCCCAGCCTCGGCTACCACCCGGGCGGCTACCTGTTTCTGGCCGAAACCCCCGCGCAGGAGGCCGAGCTGCGGGCCAACCACGCGGTGCAGCGGGCGGCGGGGGCCGATGTGTCGCTCTGGTCGCCGGAGGAGCTTGGCGCCGCCTTCCCGCATCTGCACACCACCGACATCCGCCTCGCATCCTATGGCCACTCCGGCGAGGGCTGGTTCGACTCGGCGATGATGATGCAGGGCTACCGCGCCCGCGCGCGTGATCATGGGGCCGAGTTGCTGACCGGCGAGGTCACCGCCCTCACCCGCAGCGGCCACCGCATCACCCATGTTACCCTCGCCAGCGGCGAGACCATCGCGGCCGGCCATGTCGTCAACGCCTCCGGCCCTCGCGCCGCACTCACCGCCCGCATGGCCGGGCTGCACATACCGGTCGAGCCGCGCAAGCGCACCAGCTTCGTCTTCGACTGCGCCCAAAGCCCCGAGGGCAGCGCCACGGTCAACGCGGGCCGCCTGCCGCTGATGATCGACCCCTCCGGCATCTACGTGCGCCCCGAGGGCCGCTACTTTCTGACCGGCTGCGCCCCGCCCGTCGACACGGCGGCGGATTTCGATGACTTCGAGCCGCGCCATCAGGATTTCGAAGACATCATCTGGCCCGCCCTGGCCGCTCGCTCCACCGCCTTCGAGGCGCTAAAGGTCGTCAACTATTGGGCCGGGCATTATGCGATGAACACGCTCGACCATAACTTGGTGGTCGGCCCCTCGGAGGAGGTGGAAAACTTCCACTTCGCCAACGGCTTCTCCGGCCACGGGCTGCAACAGGCCCCCGCTGTCGGGCGCGGGCTGGCCGAGCTGATCACCCACGGGCGCTACACCTCGCTCGACCTCGCGCCGATGGGCTACGCCCGCATCGCAGCCGCCGCACGGCAGCTCGAAACCGCGGTGATCTGAGCGGCCCCGCCGGTTTTTTGTGCCCGGCGGTGAAACTTTGCGCGTCCGCCCCCCGTGTCTCTCCTCAAGGGCATCCCGCCCAGACACCAACAGGAAGGACATCACATGCTTCGCACACTGACCCTCGCCGCCACCGCCGCCGCCCTCACCACCGGCGCCGCCATGGCCGCCAACCCCACTGTCGGCGGCGCGCCCATGCTGGTCGAGCGCAACATCGTCGAGAACGCCGTGAACTCGCCGATCCACACTACGCTTGTTGCCGCTGTCAAGCAGGCCGGCCTTGTCGATACGCTGGCCTCCGAGGGCCCCTTCACCGTCTTCGCCCCGACCGATGCCGCCTTTGCGATGGTCACGCCGGAGTCGCTGAACGCGCTGATGCAGCCCGGTGCCAAGAAGCAGCTGACCGAGATCCTCACCTGCCACGTGGTCGGTGCCAAGGCGATGTCCACCGCCATCGCCGGGATGATCGCCGATGACGGCGGAATGCACCCAGTGCCCACGCTGGGTGGCTGCACGCTGCAAGCCAAGATGACCGGCGGCAAGATCACCCTGACCGACGAGAACGGCCGCATGGCCACCGTCACCGTGGCCGATGTGGAGCAGTCCAACGGCGTGATCCACGTGATCGACCGCGTGATGCTGCCCAAGCAGTAAGCCGCGCGCCAGAAACACAGAAGCCCGCCGCTCTTCGCGGCGGGCTTCTTTGTGGGCACGGAACGGGGCGGCTGACCCGCCCCGCCAAGCGCAGGCCTCAGGCCGCTGCGGCCTTGGCCTCCTTGGCGGCCTTCCGCTCTGCCTTGCGCTGCTTCGCATCTTCCCGCCGCGCACGGGGGAAGAAGCTGTAGTAGAACACCGGCGCCGCCACGAGGGTCAGGATCGAGGCAAAGCCGAGGCCGCCCATGATCGTCACCGCCATCGAGGCAAAGAAGGCATCCGAGAGCAGCGGGATCATCCCGAGTATGGTCGTCGCCGCCGCCAGCACAACGGGCCGCAGACGGGAGGTCGAGGCATCCAGCACCGCCTTGCGGAAGGGCACGCCCTCGGCTCGCACGAGGTCGATCTCCTCGACCAGCACGATCCCGTTCTTGATCAGCATGCCAGAGAGCGAGAGCAGGCCGAGCAGCGCGGTAAAGGAGAACGGCAGGCCGGTGCCGAGCAGCCCGATCGCCACGCCGTTCACGCTCATCGGCACCAGCAGCCAGATGATCACCGGCTGGCGGATCTTGCCGAACAGCAGCACCGAGATCAGCACCATGATGATCAGCGAGAGCGGCAATTGCTTGCCAAGGCTCGCCTGCGCCTCGGTGGAGTTCTCATATTCACCGCCCCATTCGAGCACGTAGCCCTCCGGCAGCGGGATCTCCTCGATCACGCCGCGGATTTCGTTGAACACGCCCGAGGCATTCACCCCGGCAGGCACGCCCGCGAGCACGGTGATCGTCGGCACACGGTCGCGGCGCACGACGAAGGTGTTCTGCGCCTCCCAGTGGAAGCCATCGGTGATCTGCGCGACCGGAATATAGGCCCCCGCCGCCTCGGAATAGACAGGCAGGTCCACCAGATGCGCCGCGCCCTCGCCCTGCGCACTGTCGGAGCGCATGATGATCGGGATCAGCCGGTCGCCCTCCCGGTAGTAGCCCACCTGGCTGCCATCGGTGCCGACCTGAAGCGACTGCGCCAGATCCTCGCGCGAGACACCGGCCGCCTTGGCCCGCTCGTCGGCAAAGTCCGGCACGATCACCAGCTCACGCTCGCGCCAGTCGGTGCGCAGGTCCATCAGCTGGTCCGATGCGCCCCTGAGCGCGGCCTCGGCCTGCTCGGCGAGATCGCGCAGCACCACCGGGTCCGGCCCGGAGAAGCGCGCGGCAATCGGCGCGCCGCCGCCGGGGCCGAAGGCCAGCCGCTCGGTGCGGAACTCGCCCGCCGTCAACGTGCCGCGCCCGAAGGCCTCCAGATCGGCGCGCAGCGGCGGGATCTGCTCAAGGCTCTCGGTGCGGATGATCAGGTGACCATAGGTCGGCAGCGCCTCTTCCGGTGCGTAGGTCAGCATGAAGCGCGTCGCCCCGCCGCCGATGAAGGTGGCCACCGAGGTCACGTCATCCCGCTCCAGCAGCCACTCTTCGAGCACGCCCATGTCTTCGGAGACCTGATGGATGCTCGAGCCCTGCGGCAACTTGTAATGCACGTAGAAGATCGGCGTGTTGCTGTCGGGGAAGAACTGCTGCTTCACCTGCCCGAAGCCGATGAAACAGAGCACCGTGATCCCGATCAGCGCCAGAATGACGAGGTGGCGCAGGGTGAGCGCGGCGCTCAGCACCGACCGATAGGCGCGGAACAGCGGGCCGCCGTATTGGTCGGTGCCTTCGCCCGAACCCACCTTGAAGAAGTAATGCGCCAAGAGCGGCGTGGCGGTGATTGCCAGCACCCACGACAGCAGCAGCGAGATGCCGATGACAGCAAAGAGCGAAAACAGGAACTCGCCGGTGGCGTCGGGTGACAGGCCGATCCCGGCAAAGGCCATGATCCCGATCACAGTCGCCCCCAGAAGCGGCGTTTGCGTCTTGCTCGCCACGTCTTCAGCGGCATCGCGGGCCGATTTGCCCTGCGCCATGTCGCCCTGCATCCCCTCGGCCACCACGATGGCGTTATCGACCAGCATCCCCATCGCGATGATGAGGGCGCCGAGCGAAATCCGCTCCATCTCGATCCCGAAGATCGCCATGAGGAAGATGGTGCCCACGACCGTCAGCAGCAGCGTGGCGCCCACTACAACCGCCGCCCGCCAGCCCATGAAGAGCGCCAGCACGATCACCACGATCGCGACCGACATGGCGAGGTTCACCAGAAAGGCGTTGGAGGCTTCATCGACCACCACATGCTGCTGGTAGACCGGGTGCAACTCCACCCCCGCGGGCACATCGCGCATGATCTCCGCAAGGCGCACATCCACCCGCTTGCCGACCTCCACGATGTTCAGGTCCGCCTTGCCGGCGACGCCCAGCGTAAAGGCCTCCTCGCCCTGAAAGCGGATGATCTCCGTCGGGTCGGTCACCCGCGCGCGCTCCACCGTGGCAAGGTCCAGCAGGTCGATCACATCGCCGCCCACGCCAATGGTGAGGTTAGCGATTTCATCGACCGTGTCTGAGCCCTCGGGCGCCTGAATGCGAATGTCCTGCCCGTTCTGGGTGACCGATCCCGCAGGCGTGCGGCTGTCGGTGTTCGAGAGGGCACCGGCAATCGCCTCGGCGCTGATGCCGAGGTTGGTGATGATCGAAGTGCGTGCATCGACATAGACCGCCTCGGCCGGCAACCCGGCCACCGCGACATCGGCCACGCCCTCCACCGCCAAGAGCTCACGGCGCAGGAACTCGGAAATTTCATGCACCTCGGCATCGGTGAAGCCGGGGGCAGTGACCGCATAGAACACGCCGAACACATCGCCGAAGGTGTCATTCACGATCGGCGTGGCCGCCTCGGGCGGCAGGTTGCGCTGCGCGTCCTCCACGCGGTTGCGCAGCTTGGTCCAGATCGCGGGCAGCTCTGTGCCGTCATAGGTGCTCTCGATGTTCACCGAGATCCGGCTCACGCCCGGCTTGTTGGACGAGGTGATGAAGTCGATCTCGCCCATCTTCTGGATCTCGGATTCCAGCGGCTCCGACACCTCCCGCGCCACCTGCTCGGCGCTGGCACCGGGATATTGCGTGATGATGATCGCGTTCTTGATGGTGAAGGCGGGGTCTTCGAGGCGGCCGATCGTGGCAAATCCCCAGATGCCGCCCAGCAGGCAGATCAGCATGAGGATCCAGGTGATCAGCGCCCGGTCAATGGAGGCGCGCGCAACAGACATGGGCCTACTCCCCGATACGGGTGAAGGGGCGCACCGGCTGGCCGTCGCTGAGCTGCGAGGCCCCGGTCACCACGATCTGGGTGCCCTCCTCCGGCCCCTCCGTCATGTAGAGCCGCCCGTCCTCGTGCAGCTCGATCTCCACCGGGGTCTGGCGCACCGTGCCCTCGGCAAAAACCATCACCGCCGCCGCGCCCGCCGGGTCGAACACCAGTGCCGTCTCGGGCAGGATGATACCATCGGGCACCTTGCCCTCCGCCGAGGCATAAACCGTCACCGAAGCGCCGGGAAAGACGAAGGCGCCGGGGCTCTCGGTGAAGGCCATCGTGATGTTAAAGGTCTGGCCCACATTCGAGGTTTCGGCCTCGAACTCGCGCAGCTCCATCGGGTAGCGGGTGGCATCGCCGGGCAGCGCGGCCTCAAAGGCCACGTTGTCGCCCGCGCCCGCCTGCCGGAACAGCACCTCGGGCACCTGAATGTCGACTCGCAGCTCCGACACGTCATGCAACCGCACCACGGGCGTGCCGGCAGAAACGGTCTGGTAATTTGGCACCAGCCGCCGCGCGACCAGCGCATCGAAAGGCGCCCGCAGCGAGGCGTCGCCCAGATCGGCCTGCGCATTGTCCAGCGCGATCTGCGCCAGTTGCAGCTGGGTCTGGGCATCGCGCACCGACACGTCAGACACCGCCTGCCCGCGCAGGCTGGCGAGCCGGTCCGCATCGCGCTGCGCTTTGTCGAAATTCGCCTTCGCCTGCGCCACCGCCCGCTCGTAGACCGCCAGATCGAGCTGCGCGATCAGCGCCCCCACCTCCATGCTGGTGCCTTCGTCAGCATTGAGCACCTCAAGCTGCCCGCCGACTTGAAACGCCAGATCCACTGTCTGCCGCGCCGTGACCTGACCAAAGAACTGCCGCTGCAGCGTAACCGGCTCCGAGGAGAGGGTCATCAGCTTCACCGGCTTGGGCACCACGGCAGGCACTTCGGCCTCCTGGGCATGAACGGGAAGGGCGAGGAGCAGCGCCACGAGGGGCAGAGCGCGGGAGAGATAGGACACGAAGAAGGGCTTCCGATACGGAGTTGACGTCAATCTGCGCCGAGATAAGCTCTCCCCACGAAAAAGCAAACCGTTTAGTTCACTTTTTCCAAAAACAGGTCAGCAGAGCCACTGTGCCCCCACGCACAACCGCACCCTCGCCCGCTATCCGGGCAGAGTGCGGTGCATTACGGCACAGCAAAAACCAGCCCTGACGCCCGCGAAACGGGCCTGAACTGGCCGGGATATTCGACTGTCTCGGAGAAGATCACTCCCACCTCGGGGAGCAAATGGTGCGGTCGAGAAGACTCGAACTTCCACGGGTGTTACCCCACAGCGACCTCAACGCTGCGCGTCTACCAATTCCGCCACGACCGCACATCTTGGCTTGGTGCGGCGGTGTGTACAAAAAGCGCGGGGGGATGAAAAGCGAAATTCATCCCCCCGCACAGGTTTTTTTCGGGCCCGGTCTTCGGGCGTCTCAGTCTGCGATATTGAAGATCGGAACCACCGTCACCGACTCCTCGGGCTGGGCCGCGCCCTGCCCGCCTTTCAGCATCACCGCCTTGCGCAGCAACTCGGTGCGTCCGGGCTGACCGGGGTTGAACACCGCCGCCGTTCCGCCCTCGAGCGCATCGATGGCGCGGGTGTACCACACACCGGCCAGATCATCGCGGTCGGGCGTGCCGTAGCCCTGACTCAGATGGTGGCCGACCAGCTCGGCGTAGGGCTGTTTGCCGAGCGCAACCAGCACCAGCGCGGAGCCAAGAGCGGTGTCGAGATCATCCATCTTGTAGCCGACGCCGAGGCAAACCACCGATGTCTTTTCCATCTGCGCGGGCGGTAGGCCGCTCTGCAGCACGAAGGCCCCAACATCGGAGAGCACCGCATCTGCCGATTTGACCGAGGCCGCCGCAACATGCGGTTTCAGCAGGGCACCAAAGCCCTCGCACTGCTCGCCAACGCTGGATTGCGCGGCAGCCGGGAGCTTGGCCACCAGTTCCTCGCCCTGCGCGATCGCATAGGTCCGGGCGAGGCAAAGCTGCTGGCCCAGCGCCTGATCGGCGTCAACCAGCGTCGCGGCGGTGATGTAGCCGCCATTGGTGGAGGTTTGCAGACCAACCTCGTTGCAGTGCGATTCCAGCGAGGCAGCTATCGGCGCGGCGGCAAAGAAGTCCGGCATGGCTGCACCGCCCGTCGCGGCGGCAGCTTCAACCGGCGCGCCGCCCTGCACCACCGGCTGGGCCGGGGCAACCGGTGTGGCCGCCTGAAGCGAGACCTGCGCCGAGGCGGTCTGGGTCTGCGGGAGCGCCGGGGCGGTCGTTGCCGGAGCCGCCGCCATCTGGGTGCCGGCCTCACCAGACTTCGAGCACACGCCATGCTGACAGCTGAACATCGCTGGCGTCACGTTGTAGGCCTGAAAGTCATTGCGCTCGTAGCCCTGAGGCGTCGAGGCAAACACCCGCACCGCGCAGGCCTGTGCGCTGCACCAGAAGGCAGAGCCCGAAACCGAGGTATCCAGAATATAGTCCGTCCGGCCATCGCCGTTCATGTCGGCCAGCTGGATGAAGCCCGAGCGCTGCACCAGCTGGTCGGCGGTCGGGTCGGAGCTGCGGGCGATCTCATGCACCGATTGCGCCACCACCGGCGGCAGACCCCATTGCGAGACCGCGGCGCTCTGAACGCCCGGCATCCCGGCCCCGGCCTCGTCGCGCCACGTGAGCAGCACGCCGCGCATGCCCAGCGGGTTGGAGGCCGCCAATTGCGCCACGGCGGGGCCGCCCGCCTGCGCGCGGTGGTAGGCCGACATCAGGAAGTTGCGCTCATAGACCGTGAGCTGCCCGGTCGGCGGGTAGCCCAGATGCGCCTGAAACGCCGTGACCGCCGCGCGCGAGCGCCGCCCCATCACACCGTCGGCGCCCCCGGCATCGAAGCCGAAATAGTTGAGCGCCGTCTGCGTTTCGCGGTTTTCCTGACGGGCCGCCGAATTCGCGCTGCTCTTGTAGCGCTTGGTCCCGCCGGTCGTCCGGCGCACCACGCGCTTGTTTTTCGAGCCATTGGCGATGGCGGCACCAATGATGGCCCCACCGATGAGGGCCGCTGCGTCATTTGCGGAGGCTTGCGCTGGCGGCATGGCGACCGACGCAGCAGTTAATGCGGCCACAATGTGCCGGTTCTTCAAAAATTTCATATCCATCCCCGTGAAATCAGGACAGCCAATGCCACTCTTTTAGGGCCCCTCGACCCCACGATGACTTCCGGCAAAACAGGGCCAAAATTCCGGCCCGGCGACTCGTTCAACTCGACCTCAATTGTCTCGCCTCCACCTTCCCCCCACGTCACTTGACCTGTCAAGGATTCCCGCCTAGCTCCGCGCCATGGTGGAATGGATCACGTCAAAGGGCCTCACCGGCTACGACGCGGCGGTGGCCGAGATGGAAACGCGCGTCGCCGCGATCCGTGCAGGCGAGGCTTCCGAGGCCGTCTGGCTGGTGGAGCACCCACCGCTTTACACCGCCGGCACCTCTGCCGATGCGGGCGACCTGCTCGCCCCCAATCGCTTTCCGGTCCACGCCACCGGGCGCGGCGGGCAATACACCTATCACGGGCCGGGCCAGCGCGTGGCCTATGTCATGCTCGACCTCACCGAGCGCGGCCGCGACGTGCGCGCCTTCGTCCACCAGCTTGAGGCGTGGATCATCGCCACCCTCGCCGAGTTCGGCGTCACCGGCGAGCGGCGCGAGGGCCGCGTGGGCATCTGGATCCCGCGCCCCGAAAAGCCCCCCCTCCCCGACGGCTCCCCGCGCGAAGACAAGATCGCCGCCATCGGCATCCGCCTGCGCCGCTGGGTCAGCTTCCACGGCATCTCGATCAACCTCGAGCCCGATCTCGAACATTTCTCCGGCATCACGCCCTGCGGCATCCAAGGCCACGGCGTCACCAGCCTGGTCGATCTCGGCCTGCCGGTCACGATGGACGACCTCGACCTCGCGCTGCACCGCGCGTTCATCGCCACCTTCGGCTGAGCCGTGAGCTACGACCTTTCCCTCTACCTGCGCCGCGCCGCCGCTCCCTTTGCCAGCTTCTCCGGGCCTGGCTGGCAGGTGGTGGGACACGGGCCGCTTAGCTTGGAAGATGAGGATATTCCGCCCGAGCATCTCGCCGTCATTGGCGCGCGGCGCCAGCTCTGGCAGATCCATATCGAGGGCGCGGCGCCGCCGGAGGCGCTGGACCGACTGCAGGCCCTGCTCGATGCCGCCCTTACCGATCACAAGGCGGTGCTGGTGGATGAGCAGACCGGCAGCTACCAGACCTCCCGCGAGAGCGGCCCCCTGCTGCCTGCGCAACCCGAGTCCGAGGCCGCCCCGCCTCTCGGCCCCTCTCTCCGCCTGTACTTTTCCGCCCCCGTCCCGCCGCCCATCGCGACCACCCTGCCCTATGCTCTCCAAGGCAAAGGCTGGGCCTTCCGCTTCGAGGGGCCGCGCCTGCTGACCTCCGATCAGATCCCTGAGGCCCACCGGGCGGCGGCGGGCGGGCGGCAACATATGTGGCAGGTCACAGTGGAAGGCGCGCTCGATGCGCACCGACAAGACCGGCTGGAGGTGCTGCTCGCCTCGGTGCTCCATACCCATGACGCGGTGCTGATTGACGAAGCAGCCGAGCGCTTTGTCACGGCCCTCGACAGCGGCCCCCTGGCCAGCGCCGCACGGCTGGTGCAGCAGCAGCCGGGCGAGCTGAGCTTCTTCTTCGAAGACGCAAACGCCTTCCACCCTTCCCGTGCCGCCGCCTTCCTCTCGGCCTTGGCCGAGCACCTGCCCCAAGCCCTGCCCCGCCGCTTCGGCCCCTGGGAGCCGCTTCAGGGTAAGGTTGAAGGGCGCGATCTTTCGGAGCTTGCCCGCGCCTGGGAGGATACCCCCGACCTGCTGCTGAAAGCCGCCACCCCCTTCGGCCATATCTTCTGCTCGCTGCTGACCACAAAGGCGCTGGAAGGCTACCACCCCAATCACTTCATCCGCCGCGATTGCGTCGTCGGTCGGATTGCCTTCGAACTCCGGCCCAAGGCCTTCACCGACCCAGCCCTGATCGAGGCGATCATCGCTTTCATGCCCCACGCCGCCGAGATCACCGGCGCCTTCTATGCTGAGTTGCGTCAGGGCGAATGCCCACAGCGCAGCTGGTTCTGGCGCGGCCTGCCTCCCGGCCCCGCACGCGCCCTGCTGCTGGGCCCACCCTACACCGCGCTCTGGCCAGAGGCTGCCGCGCTGGGCACAGAGCTTTCCGGCGGCCGCCTGCTGCTGCGTACCCGCCCCGGCCAGCCTGAGCTGCCCGAGCCGCCCGCCGCGCTGCTGATGCCGCCGCCTGCCCCCTTCGGCAGCCCTGCCCGCAACGAAACCGCCGCCACCTTCCCCTTCCCGCCGCCTGCCACGGCCTGAAATAGCAATACAGCGCACCGGTCATCGGCGGGAAACTGCCGCCGCCTTCCCCTGCGTCATGCACGGCGTCACCCAACCGTTACACTCTGGTCACAAAACCGATTCCAGCACTGCCTAGGCAAAGCCGGAACGCTTGCATCCAAGCCATTTAGCCAGGGAGCCCCCACATGACAGACCAAAAGCACAACCTCTCCTTCGACGACTGGGATGAGGTCAACTTCCCCCGCCCCGAAGAAAACGACTTTGACCGTGTGGTGGAGCGCGCCGTCTCCCGCCGCGGCTTCCTCGGCTCGGTCCTCGCCTTCGGCTCCGGCGCTGCTGTGATGGGCACCGGCCTGCTGAAAGGCACCACCGCGCTGGCAGAGGGCCACGGCATGGCCAAGTCGCGCTTCCCCTTCACACCCATCGACATTGCCACCGACCACGAGGTGCACGTGCCAGAGGGCTACACCGCCAAGGTGCTCGTGCGCTGGGGCGATCCGCTCTTCTCCGATGCCGAGGGCTATGATGTGAACGCCGGTGGCGGTGCCGTCGCGGGCTCCGACCGCGTGTTCGGCGAAAACACCGACGGCATGGAGCTGTTCTCCTTCGACGGCCACGAGATCATCGCGGTGAACTCCGAGTACACCAACAACGATGAGAACCTGCCCGCCGAGCAGGAAGGCACCCCGGCCAATGCCGATGACGTGCTGAAGCTGCAAAACCTCCAAGGCGTGACGGTGATGGAAGTGGCCCCGGGCGACGATGGCTATGCCGTCGTGGTCGACAGCCCGTTCAACCGCCGCATCACCCACAACACCCCGATGACCATCGCCGGCCCCGCCGCGGGCCATGATCTGATGAAAACCGAGGCCGACCCGACCGGCACCACCTCGCTCGGCACCATGAACAACTGCGGTTCGGGCCGCACGCCGTGGGGCACCTACCTGACCTGCGAAGAAAACTTCAACGGCTACTTCGGCTCCATCGATGCCGACGCGGCACGCCCCGATGGCTACGACCGTTACGGCATCGGCGCCGATGGCTGGGGTTACGACTACCACAAGCACGATGCGCGCTTTGACTACTCCCAAAACCCCAACGAGCCGCACCGCGTGGGCTGGATCGTCGAGATCGACCCGACCGATCCCGAGAGCACGCCGATCAAACACACCGGCCTTGGCCGCATCAAGCACGAGAACGCGGCCTGCGCCGTGGCCCCCGATGGCCGCATCGTGGTCTACATGGGCGACGACGAGCGTGGCGAGTACATGTACAAGTTCGTCTCGAACGGCACCTGGGCACCCGGCGCCTCCACCGAGGGTCTGCTGGACGATGGCACGCTCTACGCCGCCAAGTTCAACGACGATGGCACCGGCGAGTGGCTGGCGCTGACGCCCGAGAGCACCGGCATGGCCTCCCTGGCCGAAGTGCTGATCTTCGCCCGCATGGGCGCCTCCGCCGTGGGTGCCACCACGATGGACCGCCCCGAGTGGATCGCCGTGAACCCCCACGCGGTCGAGGCCTACTGCTGCCTGACCAACAACAAGAACCGCGGCGCCGATGGCAAGAACGCCGGTGGCGACGCAACCCCGGCCAACGGCCCCAACCCGCGTGAGACCAACAACTTCGGTCAGATCGTGCGCTGGCGTCCTTCCGAGGATGACCACGCCGCCGACAGCTTCGAGTGGGATCTCTACGTCATGGCCGGCAACCCCGAGGTCTACCCGAACAACGCGTACGGCGGGTCCGACAACGTCACGCCGGGCAACATGTTCAACTCGCCCGACGGCATGGCGTTTGACAGCAACGGCCTGCTCTGGATCCAGACCGATGGCGATTACAGCAACGAAGGCGAGTTCGAGGGCCACGGCAACAACCAGATGCTGGTGGGCGACCCGGTGACCGGCGAGATCGCCCGCTTCCTCACCGGCCCCAACGGCTCCGAGGTCACCGGCGTCTGCTGGTCGGCGGACCGCCGCACCATGTTCGTCGGCATCCAGCATCCCGGCGGCTCCTGGCCCACGGGCGAGGGCCTGCCCCGCTCCGCGGTGATCCAGGTCACCCGGGACGACGGCGCGCTGATCGGCTGATCAGGCCTATCTTGCAAAACCATCGGGCCGCCCCTCACCGGGCGGCCCGTTTCCATTCCGATGCGCCGCGCGCCTACCCCTGCCGCCCGATGATCGACGGCTCCCGCCGGGCCGGGCAGGCCTCGCGCGGGCAGATCCGGCAACTGGTGCCCAGCTCGAGTACCTCGCGAGCCTCCCGCGCGCCGCCAAAGCCCTCGTCCAGCAGCAGCATATGCGCCTCGAAGACCTGCGGAGCGCCAAAGCCCAGCGCGCCCACCGGGCGGCAGATCGCGAATGCGGTAAACCGGCGCGGGCTGCGCCCGGCCATCTCCACCACCGCGCGCACCGGCATCGCCGGGCGGGTCAGCGCGGCATAGAGTGGCCAGAGTGCGCAGGCCGCCCCGAAGCGCGGCATCGGAAAGCCCTGCACCGGCTTGCGAAAGGTCAGCGTGCCCGAGCCATCGCAGCTGACCAGCCCGATCTCGCCGGGCAACCCCTCGCGCGGCAGGCTGGCGAGGCGGCGCAGCACCGCCTCCACCGGCAGGCCGTACCGCCCGGCAAGGGTGCCCGGATCATAGCCCGCCTCATGGGCCGCCTCGGCAAAGGCGGCGAGCGGCATCGCCTCGGCATCGGCGCGGTAGCGCTCCAGCCGGGCGGTGGCCATCTCCCGCGCCGCCGCGCCGCGCAGTTGCCCCGCGCTGCGCGCCTCGGCCACCATCTTCTCCGGTCCGCCCTCGCCGCCCGCGGCGCCGCCCGCTTCCAGCGCCTCCACGTGAAAGCCGCTGCGCCCGAACCAGGCCTCCACCTCCTCCTGCGGCGTGCCCGCACCTGCATCGGCGCTGCCGCCGTCGTCGAGGTAGCGCACCAGACCTTCGGCGCTCTCGGCCAGCCTTGCGCTGTCATCGTTGATGTTGCGGTGAAAGCGGTTCAGCCAATCGCGGTCGAGGTCGGGCGTGTCCGCAAGGATCGCCGCCGTCGAGCGGATCGCGGTGACCGAAGAGAGCATCTCGTGCAGGCTGGCGCTGAGGTGCGGGTCATGGCTGAGCCGGTCCGAAAGCGCCTCCACGCTGCGCTCCGCCTCGCGCACGCGGGCATGGGTTTCGGCCAGCAGCGCCGCCCAGCCGGGGAAGCGCCCTGCGAACTCCTCCACCCGGTCCAGCTCCTCCGCCGAGAGCGCGTTTGCCTTCTCCGGCCCGGCCCGCCCGGCAGGGGCCTCAACCGCCGCCTCGCGCAGCGCATCCACCAGCGCGGTTTCGGCGCCTTCCGATAGCGCCACCGGTTCGGTTTCGAGTGCGCGGGCCAATGCCACAAGGAGTTTGCCGCCGATTCTGCGGCGGTTGTGCTCGATCAGGTTGAGGTAGGAGGGCGAGATCCCGACCCGCTCGGCCAGCTCGCTCTGCTTCAGCCCGTAGTCGGCCCGCCGGGCGCGGATCCGGCTGCCGGTAAGCACGTTCTTTGCCAAGGCAATTCTCCCGTCTTTTCAACGCCGTGCTGCAACTGCGTGAGAAGATTTTTACAACTTCGCCACAACGCCTGACAAAATATTTACAGAAAAATCGTTTCCATGAAAGCGCTTGTTGCCAGATTTGCCCCGACCACCTGATAATGAAGCAGGCCCTCAATGGGCCGTGGCGCGTGATACGGGGGAGGAGCCCCGAGCGCCCATAGACATAACGGGAGGACATCCATGTCGACATCCAAGTTCACACGCCGTGGCGTGCTGAAAACCGGCGCCGTTGCCGGTGCGGGCCTCGCCCTGCCCACCATCTTCACCAGCCGTGCCAACGCCTACGTCAACGAGCCCACCGGCGATACCGTGACGCTGGGCTTCAACGTGCCCCAGTCCGGCCCCTACGCCGACGAGGGTGCCGACGAGCTGCGCGCCTTCGAACTCGCCGTCGAGCACCTGAACGGTGAAGGCGACGGTGGCATGATGAACACCTTCTCGATGAAGAACCTGAAGGGCAACGGCATCCTCGGCAAGAAGGTGGCCTTCGTCACCGGCGACACCCAGACCAAGTCTGACGCTGCCCGCGCCTCCGCCAAGTCCATGATCGAGAAGGACGGCGCGGTGATGATCTCCGGCGGCTCCTCCTCGGGCGTGGCCGTGGCCGTTCAGGGCCTCTGCCAGGAAGCCGGCGTCATCTTCATGGCCGGCCTCACCCACTCCAACGACACCACCGGCAAGGACAAGAAGGCCAACGGCTTCCGCCACTTCTTCGATGCCTACATGTCGGGCGCCGCGCTGGCACCGGTGCTGGCCAACGAGTATGGCAAGGAGCGCCGCGCCTATCACCTGACCGCCGACTACACCTGGGGCTGGACCCAGCAGGAGTCGATCCAGGCCTCCACCGAGGCCCTGGGCTGGGAGACCGTCGAGAACGTACTGACGCCGCTGGCGGCAACCGACTTCTCCTCCTACATCGCCCCCGTGCTGAACTCCGGCGCCGATGTGCTGGTGCTCAACCACTACGGCGGCAACATGGTCAACTCGCTGACCAACGCCGTCCAGTTCGGCCTGCGCGACAAGCAGGTGAACGGCAAGAACTTCGAGATCGTCGTGCCGCTCTACTCCGAGCTGATGGCCAAGGGCGCCGGTGAGAACATCAAGGGCATCCTCGGTTCGTGCAACTGGCAGTGGTCGCTGCAGGACGAGGGCACGAAGGCCTTCGTGAAGTCCTTCGGCACCAAGTACGGCTTCCCGCCGAGCCAGGCTGCGCACACCTGCTACGTGCAGACCCTGCTCTATGCAGACGCCGTCGAGCGCGCCGGCACCTTCGAGCCCTGCGCCGTGGTGGCTGCCCTCGAGGGCGACGGCTCCTCGCTGGACGGCATCGACAGCGCCTCCAACTCGGGCCTCGTGTTCGACGGCCTCGGCAACGGCAAAACGCTGTACCGCGCCGCCGACCACCAGTGCTTCAAGGACGTGCTGGTCACCAAGGGCAAAGAGAACCCGACGTCCGAGTTCGACTTGCTCGAAGTGGTCGAAGTCACGCCCGTGGATCAGGTCTGGTACGAGCCGGATCACCCGATGTTCGCCGGCGGCGACCTCGGCACCTGCAACAACGGCGTCTGATTGCTTCAAACGCCACGGGGGGCGGCCACGCGCCGCCCTCCACTCCCGCCACGAGCGGGCACCGGGGCTGGGCCCGGCAAGACTTAGAAACATACCCATACGGGGATCTATCGAGGCCGAACGCGCGAGGGCAGATGCCGCCGCGCGCATGGTCACACTCATAACGCTAGCCGCTTGAAAAGGTGGGGACAGATGGACGCCATCCTACTTCAAATCCTGAACGGGCTCGACAAGGGCAGCG
Organism: Vannielia litorea; assembly: GCF_019801175.1. Lineage (NCBI taxonomy): Bacteria > Pseudomonadati > Pseudomonadota > Alphaproteobacteria > Rhodobacterales > Paracoccaceae > Vannielia > Vannielia litorea. Next base: position 521,666 of record NZ_JAHVJR010000001.1, on the reverse strand, counting down.
CCTACGCGCTCATTGCCCTCGGTCTGACGCTCATCTTTGGCACGCTCGGTGTGGTGAATTTCGCCCACGGCGCGCTGTTCATGATCGGTGCCTTCTGCGCCGTGACCATCCAGCGCCTGCTGAACCTCTCCCATGAGGTAATCGACGAAACGCAGACGGACTTTTTGGGCAACCCGCTCAAGGTGAAGGTGCCCTACCTTCAGGACTGGTTCGGAGAGAGCATGGGCTCAGCCTTGCAAGACTGGTCTGTGCCGCTGGCCATCCTCTTTGCCATCCCGGTGATGCTGGTGGTCGGCTACGTGATGGAGCGCGGGCTGATCAAGCACTTCTACAAGCGCCCCCACGCCGACCAGATCCTCGTGACCTTCGGCCTCGCCATCGTGCTTCAGGAGATCGTCAAGTTCTACTATGGCGCCAACCCGATCCAGACCCCTGCGCCCGAGGCGCTCTCCGGCGTGGCCCAGGTGCTGCCCGGCGTGGTCTACCCGGTCTGGCGGATCGTCTACTTCTGTTTCGCCGCCGCGATCATCGCGGGTGTGTTCGCCTTCCTCCAGTTCACCACCTTCGGCATGGTTGTCCGCGCAGGCATGGCCGACCGCGAAACGGTGGGGCTGCTGGGCATCGACATCGACAAGCGCTTCACCTTCATGTTCGGCCTCGCTGCGGCGGTGGCCGGCCTTGCGGGGGTGATGTACGGCCCGATCAACGCGCCGAACTACCACATGGGGATGGACTTCCTCGTGCTGAGCTTCGTCGTGGTCGTCGTCGGCGGCATGGGCTCTCTGCCCGGCGCCGTGCTCGCAGGCTTCCTGCTGGGGATCCTCGAAAGCTTCGCCTCCACCACCTGGGCCACCACCACCCTGCCCGGGATCAACCAGATCATCATCTACCTCGTCGCCATCATCATCCTTCTGACCCGTCCGCGCGGTCTGATGGGTCGCAAAGGCGTGATGGAGGACTAAGAACATGCTCGGACTGAACAAGAAAGATACCAACCTTCTGCTGGTGGTGCTGGCGCTTACGATGCTGGCCCCCTTCATCCTCAACCCGTTCCCCACCGGGAGCGCCATGGCCCAGTTCAACGCGGGCTACCCCGACCTGATGCAGCGTTTCGTGATCTTCGGGATCTTCGCCATCGGCTTCAACATCCTCTTCGGCCTCACCGGCTACCTCTCCTTCGGCCACGCGGCCTTTCTGGGGGTGGGCAGCTACTCGGCGGTCTGGATGTTCAAGCTGCTGTCGATGAACATCCTTCCGGCGATCATCCTCTCGGTGATCATCGCGGGCCTCTTCGCGCTCTTCATCGGCTACATCTCGCTGCGCCGCTCGGGGATCTACTTCTCGATCCTCACGCTGGCCTTCGCGCAGATGTCCTTCGCGCTGGCCTACTCGGTGCTGACCCCCATCACCAACGGCGAGACCGGCCTGCAGATCACCCTGAGCGATCCGCGCATCCTCGGCAGCTCCGCCATGCCCGATGGCTCGATCCCGGTGACCAACCTCTTCGGTCTCGAGATGCGCGCCGCATGGGATATGGCCGTGGGTCCGTGGACCTTCACCTTCTCCGCCGGATACTACTTCTGCGCGGTGATCCTGATCCTCGCCTTCTACCTCGCCATCCGGATTTTCCGTTCGCCCTTCGGCATGATGCTGCGCGCGATCAAATCCAACCAGACCCGGATGAACTACACCGGCCTCAACCCCAAGCCCTACACGCTGGCGGCCTTCGTGATCTCCGGCATGTACGCCGGCCTCGCAGGCGGGCTGATGGCAGCGATGGACCCGCTGGCAGGCGCCGAGCGCATGCAGTGGACAGCCTCCGGCGAGGTGGTTCTGATGACCATCCTCGGCGGCGCGGGCACGCTGATCGGCCCGGTGCTGGGCGCAGGCATGATCAAGTACTTCGAGAACATCCTCTCGAAGATCAACGAAACCGTGCTGCACGGCTGGTTCGCCTTCCTGCCTGACGGGCTCGAAGACTTCATGGTCTCCATCGTCTACCCCTTCGTGGGCAAGGGCTGGCACCTGACCCTCGGCATCCTCTTCATGCTGGTGGTGATCTTCCTGCCCGGCGGTCTCGTCGAGGGGGGCCAGCGCATCGGCCGCCTGTTCCGGCGCCGCGGCGCCAAGGCCTCGGGCGCAGAGGCCGAAGCCGCCAAACAGCAACCCGGCGAATAAGGAGACGGACAGATGGGAATTCTTGAAGTCAAAGGCGTCAACAAGCGCTTCGGCGGGTTGCAGGCCCTGGGCGATGTGAACCTCTCCGTGGAAGAGAACACCGTCCACGCCATCATCGGCCCCAACGGGGCGGGCAAGAGCACCCTGCTCAACTGCCTCGTCGGCAAGCTGATCCCCGATAGCGGTTCGGTCAGCTTCGCGGGCCAGTCCGTGCTCGGGCGCACCCCGCACGAGATCAACCAGATGGGGATCAGCCGGGTGTTCCAGACCCCCGAGATCTTTGGCGACCTCACCGTGTTCGAGAACGTCATGATCCCCTGCTTCGCCAAGCGCGACGGCACGTTCAAGCTCAACGGAATCGGCTCGGTCGGCTCGCAGCGCGACATCCGCGATCAGGCGATGGCGATGCTCGAAGACGTGAACATGGCCGACAAGGCCGATGTCCACTCCGCCTCGCTGTCGCGCGGCGACAAGCGGCGGCTCGAGATGGCGATGTGCCTCGCGCAGGAACCCAAGATGCTCCTGCTCGACGAGCCCACCGCCGGCATGGCCCGCGCCGACACCAACAACACGATCGACCTGCTGAAGGAGATCAAGGACAAGCGCGACATCACCATCGCCATCATCGAGCATGACATGCACGTGGTGTTCTCGCTCGCCGAGCGGATCACCGTGCTGGCTCAGGGCACGCCGCTGGTGGAAGACACGCCCGAGAACATCAAGGGCCACCCCAAGGTGCAGGAAGCCTACCTCGGAGGCCACGGCTGAGGCCGCAGGAGAAAGCGACATGAACGTCAAACCCGACTTTTCCAAGAACGCCAACCAGGCGGCAACCGCCCCGGCCTATTTCTCGGTCTGGGATCTCGAGGCCTATTACGGCGAGAGCTACATCGTCCAGGGCATCAGCTTCAACGTCCACGAGGGCGAGATCCTCGCGCTGCTGGGCCGCAACGGGGCAGGCAAAACCTCGACCCTGCGGGCCATCGCCCGGCTCGACGACCCGCAGGTGACCCGCGGCGAGATCTGGCTCGACCACGAGCCGCTGCACCTGAAAAAGGCCCATGAGGCGAGCCAACTCGGCATGGGCCTCGTGCCCGAAGACCGCCGCATCATCCCCGGCCTGACCGTCGAGGAAAACATCAAGCTGGCCCAGATCGCCCCGCCCATCGGCTGGTCGCTCGACCGCCTCTACGAGCTGTTCCCCCGTCTCGGCGAGCGCCGCCTGCAAGAGGGCGTGACCCTTTCGGGCGGCGAGCAGCAGATGCTGGCGATTGCACGGGCGCTTGCGCGTGACATCAAGGTGCTTTTGCTCGACGAGCCCTACGAGGGCCTCGCCCCGGTGATCGTGGACGAGATCGAGAAGACCCTGCGCATCATCAAGGAGCAGGGCATCACCACCATCATCGTGGAGCAGAACGCCGTGCGCGCGCTCGAGCTGGCCGACCGGGCCGTGATCCTCGACACCGGCCAGATCGTCTTCGACGGCACCGCCGCCGAGGTGCTCGAGAATGAAAGCCTGCGCGCCGAATATCTCGCCATCTGATTGTGCGACCTTTCGGGGGCTGGCCCTTCTCCGGCCCGCCCCCTACCACATGGCATAGAGGAAGACCGGCCAGCAGAGCGCAGTCAGGCGCCGCGGCCGAGAGGAGGACCTGATGACCGAAACCAAATCCTATCCGCCCAGCGCCGATTTTGCCGCCAACGCCAAGGTCGACGCTGCCAAGTACGAAGAGATGTATGCCGCCTCGGTGAACGACCCCGAGGGCTTCTGGAAGGAGCAGGCCGGTCGGCTCGACTGGATGACCTTCCCCACCACGATCAAGAACACCACCTTCAAATCCGATGACGTGTCGATCAAGTGGTACGAGGACGGCGTGCTCAACGTCTCCGCCAACTGCATCGACCGCCACCTCGAAAAGCGCGCCGACCAGACCGCGATCATCTTCGAGCCTGACGATCCCGAAACGCCCGCGCAGCACATCACCTACGCCGAGCTGCACGAAAAGACCTGCCGCATGGCCAACGTGCTGCTGAGCCAGGGCGTTATGCGCGGCGACCGCGTGGTGATCTACCTGCCGATGATCCCCGAGGCGGCCTACGCCATGCTGGCCTGCGCCCGGATCGGCGCGATCCACTCCATCGTCTTCGCCGGCTTCTCGCCCGACGCGCTGGCCAACCGGATCAACGACTGCGGCGCCAAGCTGGTGATCACGGCTGACACCGCCCCCCGCGGCGGCCGCGTGACGGCGCTCAAGAGCAACACCGACGCCGCCCTGCTGCACTGCTCCGACAAGGTCCGCTGCCTCGTGGTCAAGCACACCGGCGACCAGACCACCTGGATCGACGGCCGCGACGTGGACGTGAAGGCGCTGATGGAAACCGCCGCGCCCGATTGCCCGGCCCGCCCGATGAATTCCGAAGACCCGCTCTTCATCCTCTACACCTCGGGCTCCACCGGCAAACCCAAGGGCGTTGTCCACACCACCGGCGGCTACCTCACCTACGCCTCCCTGACCCATGAGGTCAGCTTCGATTACCACGAGGGCGATATTTACTGGTGCACCGCCGATGTGGGCTGGGTCACCGGCCACACCTACATCGTCTACGGCCCGCTGGCGAACGGCGCGACCACGCTGATGTTCGAGGGCGTGCCCACTTACCCCAACGCCTCCCGCTTCTGGCAGGTGGTCGAAAAGCACAAGGTCGCCCAGTTCTACACCGCCCCCACCGCCATCCGCGCGCTGATGGGCCAGGGCGACGACTACGTCACCGGCTGCGACCTGAGCAGCCTCAAGCTGCTGGGCACCGTCGGCGAACCGATCAACCCCGAAGCCTGGAACTGGTACAATGACGTGGTCGGCAAGGGCAAATGCCCGATCGTCGACACATGGTGGCAGACCGAGACCGGCGGCCACATGATGACCCCCCTGCCCGGCGCCCATGCCACCAAGCCCGGCGCCGCGATGAAGCCCTTCTTCGGCGTGCAGCCCGTGGTGCTGGAGCCGACCACCGGCGAAGAGATCCACGACTACCCCACCGAGGGCGTGCTCGCGATCAAAGACAGCTGGCCCGGCCAGATGCGCACCGTCTGGGGCGACCACGACCGCTTCGAGAAGACCTACTTCTCCGACTACAAGGGCTACTACTTCTCCGGCGATGGTTGCCGCCGCGACGCCGATGGCGACTACTGGATCACCGGCCGGGTGGATGACGTGATCAACGTCTCCGGCCACCGGATGGGCACCGCCGAGGTCGAGAGCGCACTTGTGGCCCACGCCAAGGTCGCCGAAGCAGCCGTGGTGGGCTACCCGCATGAGATCAAGGGGCAAGGCATCTACTGCTACGTCACCCTGATGAACGGGCAGGAGCCTTCGGAGGAGCTGAAGAAGGAGCTGCGCACCTGGGTCCGCACCGAGATCGGCCCCATCGCCTCCCCCGACCTCATCCAATGGGCGCCGGGCCTGCCGAAAACCCGGTCGGGCAAGATCATGCGCCGCATCCTGCGCAAGATCGCCGAAAACGACTACGGCGCCCTCGGCGACACCTCCACGCTGGCCGACCCCTCCGTGGTCGACGAGCTGATCGAGAACCGCGCCAACAAATAATGTGGGCAATCTGCCCACCATTCGACCATCCACAAGGCCGGGCCGAAACGCCCGGCCTTCCCCCCTTCCAAAGTCCAGCGTCACATCCCACGCAAAGATGCTACCCTGCTCGCCATGCACCGTGACGAGGAGGAGCGGCGCCCATGCTTGAACATGCCCTGATCCGGGATTCCCTCGGCGCGCCGATCCGCCACGGCGCCCGCTCCCGCTCGACCGACTGGGACGAGGTCGAGGCCTTCTGCCGCACCGTCTACATGCCCTACCGCGTTCGCCCGCTGGAGCGGCTCTCCCGCCCCGACGCCACCATGATCTCCGCGCGCGCTGGCCGCATCACCATGACCCGCTTCGCCTATGGCACCGGCATCCACCTCGACCGGTTTGATCCCGAGGCCGGCAACATCCTCGTCCTCAACACCCTGCGCGGAGCGCTCGACCATTCCACCACCGGCGGCTCCGTCGCCACCGGCACGGGCGAGAGCTTCGTGGTGGATTGCTCCCGCACCGACTACTGGCTCGAGGGCGATGCCGACCACATGCAGCTCAACCTCACGATCCCCCACGATGTGATGGCCGAAACCGCCGAGCGCTGGTTCGGCTTTGTGCCGGGGGATGACCTCTGGACCAGCCGCGTCAAGATCGGCGGCCCGGGCAGCGCATGGCTGTCTCTGCTCGATTACGCCGCCCGCGCGCTCACCCGCCCCGGCCCGGTCGCCACCACCACCGCCCTGTCGCGCCACATCGAAGAGATGCTCTGCGTCGAACTGCTCCGCCAATGGGCCGCAGAGGCCGGCGTGCGGCTCGAGGACGGCGCGCGCGCTGCCGCGCCCGGCTACGTGCGCCGCGCCGAAGAGATCATGGAGGCCGAGGCCCGCGAGGCCCCCTCCATCGGCGAGGTCGCGGCCCGCGTGGGCGTATCGGCCCGCACCCTCTCTGGCGGCTTCCGGCGCTTCCGCGGCCTGTCGCCCCGCGATTTCCTCGCCGCCCGCCGTCTCGACGGGCTGAAGCACGCGCTCGAGACCGCCCCACCAAGCCACACCGTCAGCCGCATCGCTGCCGATTGGGGTTTCGCCAACTTCGGGGCGCTCGCAGCCCGCTACCGCGACCGCTTCGGCGAGCTGCCTTCGCACACCCGCGCCCGGACGCGTCACTGAGTTTCCTTCCGAAACCGGATAGTCCCTGCCGATCCCGAACAGCCGCGCCGCCCTGCCCGCGCTACCCTCCCCACCACGCGATCAAGGGAGGATCTCATGAAAGACACCATCACATCCGACATCACCACCCGTTGCGACGCCGTGCTGAACGATCTCGCCACCGGCGACAGCCGCGTGCCCGGCGTGGTCGCAATGGTCACCGACCGGGACGGCGACATTTACGCCGGCAGCTCTGGCGAGCGCCGCATCGGCGGCGACCCCATGACCGAAGACACCGTCTTCGCCATCTTCTCCACCACCAAGGCCATCGCCGGCACCGCCGCGCTGCAATGTGTCGAAGAGGGCCTGCTTGACCTAGACGCGCCCGCCAAGGACTACGCTCCCGCCATCGGCGCCCTTCAGGTGATCGACGGCTTCGAGGCCGATGGCACACCAAAGCTCCGCGCGCCCAAGTCCGATGTGACCACCCGGCAACTGCTGCTCCACACCGCAGGCTTCGGCTACGATTTCTTCAACGAAACCTACTGCCGCCTCGCCACCGAGCAAGGCCAACCCTCGGTCGTCACCGGCTCCCGCGCCTGCATCGAAACGCCTCTGCTCTTCGATCCCGGCGAGAGCTGGGAATATGGCTCCAACATCGACTGGGTCGGCCAAGTGGTCGAGGGCATCCGCGGCAAGCGGCTGGGCGAGGTCATGGCCGAGCGCATCTTCGCCCCGCTCGGCATGAAAGACATCGCCTTCACCCGCACACCGCAGATGAAGGACCGCACCGCAACCATCCATGCCCGCGGCGAGGATGGCAGCCTGGCCCCGATGGACGACTTCGCCCTGCCCGATGATCCCGAGGTCCACATGGGCGGCCACGGGCTCTACGGCACCGTGCCCGAATACATGAAGTTCATCCGCATGTGGCTGAACGACGGCGCCGGCCCCAACGGCCAAGTCCTCAAGCCCGAAACCGTAGATTGGGCGGTAAAGGGCGCGCTCGTGCCGCCCCAGAAGGTCACCATGTTGCCCGGCGTCATCCCCTCGCTCTCCAACGATGCGGAGTTCTTCCCCGGTGCGCCAAAGGACTGGTCCTACACCTTCATGGTCAACTCCGAGCAGGCTCCGACTGGCCGCCCTGCCGGGGCCATCGGCTGGGCCGGTCTGGCCAACTGCTTCTACTGGATCGACCGCCGGAATGGCGTGGGCGGCTATTGGGCCACCCAGATCCTGCCCTTCGCCGATGCAGCCTCCTTCACCGGCTACATGGCCTTCGAGACGGCGGTGTATGACGCACTCGCCAAGGGCTGAGACCTAAACCTCCCGGAAGGCGGGCGGCTACCCCGGCAGCTCGCCTTCCAGCACATAGCGCAACATCTGCGCCACTTGTTCCGGGCGCTCCGCCACCGCCAGCGCCGCCGCATCCACCTCTTTCAAGGCATGCTGATGCTCGGCCCCGTGCAGCACGATCAGCGATTTGCCAAGCGCGGCGGCCATCCCGGCGTCAAACGCCGCGTTCCACTGCTTGTACTTCTCGCCAAAGCGCACAACCACCACATCGGCCTGCTCGATGCCCCGCCGCGTACGGATCGCATTCAGCTTCGCACCCTTGTGGTCATGCCAGAACTTGTCAGGCTCCGCGCCCAGAATGGCCACCCCACAGTCGTCGCTCGCCGCGTGGTCGGTCACCGGCGCGCTGAACGAAACATCCAGTCCCGCGCACCCCGCGATGATCTCCTCGCGCCAATCGGTGTGGATCTCACCCGAGAGATAAACCTTGAGCGTCATGCCGTTCTCCTATCCAGCAATGTTGACCATGCCCCAGAACAGCACCGCCGACAGCAGCGCAGCTGCCGGCACGGTGATGATCCATGCGGCCACGATTGTCATGAAATGGCTCCGCCGCACCAGCTTACGCCGCCGCCGCTCCTCGGCGCCGTGCTCGGGCCGCGCGGGCAGGCTGCCCCGGGCTCGCCGCATCCGGCGGTCATAATCCCACTCGCGGAAGAACCCCACGCCAAAGACCCCGCCTACGGCGATATGGGTCGACGACACCGGCAGCCCCAGCCAGCTGGCGACGATCACGGTGATCGCCGCCGAGAGCGCCACGCAATAGGCCCGCATCGGGTTCAGCTTGGTGATCTGGCTGCCCACCATCCGGATCAGTTTCGGGCCGAAAAGGAACAGGCCAAAGCTGATGCCCAGCGCCCCGATCACCATCACCCAATAGGGAATGGCGACCGCATCGGTGAAATCCCCGGTGCCCAGTGCCTGCACTATGGCGGCGAGCGGGCCGACGGCGTTGGCCACGTCATTCGCGCCATGGGCAAAGCTGAGGAGCGCGGCAGAAACGATGAGCGGAATGCCGAAAAGCACCTTCAGCGAGCGGTTCCGGTTCTCCAGCCCTTCCGACTGGCGTCGGATCACCGGGATCATCACCAGCCAGATCAGCACCGCCACCGCAAGGCCCGCGCCCAGCGCGGACAGCAGGTCGATCTTGATGAGCTTCTTGATACCCTTCAAAGCGATGTAACTGGCAAAGGCTCCGCCCATGATGCCCACCAGCACCGGCACCCAGCGGCGGGCGGCGGCGATCTTGTCTTCGACGTAGATGATGTTTGACTTGATGAACCACAGGAACCCGGCGGCAATGACCCCGCCCAGCACCGGCGAGATCACCCAGCTTGCGGCAATCGCCCCCATCGTGCCCCAGCTCACGGCGGCAAAGCCCGCCGCGGCAATGCCGGCGCCCATCACCCCGCCCACGACCGAGTGGGTTGTCGAAACCGGCGCCCCGACCCATGTGGCAAGGTTCACCCAAAGCGCGGAGGAGAGCAGCGCCGCCATCATCGCCCAGACGAACACATTGGCCGAACCCATGCTCTCGGGCGCGATGATGCCCTTGGCGATGGTGCCCACCACGTCGCCCCCCGCAATGAGCGCGCCCGCGCTTTCGAAAACGGCGGCAATGGCGATGGCCCCGCCCATGGTGAGCGCATTCGCCCCCACCGCCGGCCCCATGTTGTTGGCCACGTCATTGGCGCCGATGTTCAGCGCCATATAGGCGCCGAAAACGGCAGCGATGATCACGATGAAGGTGCTGGAAGTCTGGCCGAAGAGAAGCGCCGCCAGAAGCCCGGCAAGCACCACGAACACGAAGGCCACGCCATAGCCCACCATCGGCCGCGCCACGTAACTGGTGGCAAGCTCGAGGTTGGAGATGCGGCCTAGGTCGCGGTCCAGCGTCTCCATATGGCTGGCATCGTAGTCGGTCTCGGACACAGGCATCCCCCCTCAGTCAGTCTGGGGCATCACCTGCCCTGCGGGGGGGAGCGGAGTCAACCAGCCCGCGGCTCAGAGCCCGCGCAGGATCTCCTGCAGTTCGGGCTCCTGCACCATGTTGGCGGCATCCTTGGGACTGACCCACTTGCGCCGCCGCTCGCTGGCCTCGGGAAACTCCTCGGCCAGCTCCTCGACCTTGACCGGAAAGACCAGTGTCTCCACCGGCACGCCCCAGCCTTCGTCGCGGGTCTTCTCGTAGGTGTAGCTGCCGATCGCCGCCTTGGGCCGCTTCTGGCTGCGCACCCCGGCCTCTTCCCAGGCTTCCTGTAGCGCCGCGCCGGCGGCATCCTTGCCGCGCATCGGCCAGCCCTTGGGGATGATCCAACGGCCCGTGCCTCGGCTCGTCACCAGCAAAACCTGCTTCTCGCCACCGCTCTTGCGATAGCACAGCGCGCCCACCTGCAAACGCCGGGGGCGTTGCAGCATGGGGCGAAGATACTCCGCCCAAGCGTGCCGGACATAGGTAAGCATTGTGAGCCTGCCGATATTCTTGTTGTCGTTCGGTCACTTAGATAGTGCAATGGTTAACAAATTGCAAAGAGAACCCGCTTTCCACCCGCCCGGCCGCTTGACTCGCCCTGCAATCCACCGCCAACTGATTACATGTTAACGACATCTATTTCCTGATGACGCCCCACAGCAACCGCGCCTGGCTGCTGCTTCTGCCCGCCATCGCCATCATGGGCCTCGTGGCCGTCATCCCTCTGCTGACGGTGCTCAACTACTCCTTCCACGACATCTTCACCCTCGAGAGCCGCTACTGGATCGGGCTGGAATGGTATGGCGAGATCATCACCTCCCAGCGCTTCTGGGCCTCGCTCGCCCGCTCCGCGCTGTTCTCCGCCGTGGTGCTCACCATTCAGGTGCCGCTCGGCATCGCCGTTGCGCTGCTGCTGCGCTCCACCCGCCACCCCACGCTCTACCTCATGGCCCTCGCGCTGCCGCTCGTTGTGCCGTGGAACATGATCCCCGGCATGTGGCTCACCCTCGTCGGGCCACAGGGGCTGGTGGGGCCCTCGCTCATTGCCGCCGGGTTCGATTACAAGTTCACCGCGCTGCACACATGGGCGCTGATCGTGACGATGGACACATGGCACTGGCTCGGCCTCGTGGTGATCCTCTCCTACGCCGGCCTATCCGCCATCCCCCGCCCCTACTACCACGCCGCCGAGATCGACGGCGCCTCCCGCGCCGCCATCTTCCGCCACATCGAATTGCCCAAGATCGCCGGGGCGCTGGCCATCGTCCTGCTGCTCCGCTTCGTCGACAGCTTCATGATCTACACCGAGGCCTTCCGGATCAACGCGGGCGGGCCGCAGGGCGCCACCACCTTCCTCTCGCTCGACCTCGGTGAAGACATAAACGCCTACAGCTACGGCTCGGCGGCGGCGCGGGCGATGACTTACTTCCTGATCGTCATCACCGTGGTCTGGGCCTTCGTGCAGGTCACCCGCAGGCGCGCGCAATGAGTGCCGCCGCCCGTACGCTCGCCCTTGCGGCGCTGTTGCTCTTCATCGCCCTGCCGCTGGTCCAGACGGTGGTGCTTTCCTTCACCGCCACCCTGCCGCAGGACGGGCTGGACACCGGGCAGTTCACGCTCATGAACTACGCCCGCATCTTCGACACGCCCGCGCTGGTCGCCTCCATCGGCAACAGCTTCATCTACGTCACGCTCAACGTGGCGCTCTGCCTCGCCGCCGGGCTGCCTGCAGCCTATGCCTTCTCGCGCTACCGCTTTACCGGCGACCGGCACGTGCTGTTCCTCATGCTCGCCTTCCGGGTCACGCCGCCGGTGGTGCTGTCGCTGCCGATCTTCATCCTCTTCGCCAACCTCGGGCTGGTGAACACGCCCGTCGGCATCGCGCTGGTGCATTGCGTGTTCAACCTGCCCATCGCGATCTGGATCCTGGAGAGCTTCATCTCCGCCGTGCCCCGCGAATTCGACGAAACCGCCTTTCTCGACGGCCAGTCGCTGCCCGGTTTCTTCTTCTCCAAGCTGATCCCGGCCATCGCGCCCGGCATCGGCGTGGCAGCCTTCTTCTGCTTCATCTTCTCATGGGTCGAGGTGGTGTTCGCCCGTATCCTCACCGGCACCGGAGGCAAGCCGATCACAATGGCGATCAACGCGCTCTTCTCCTTCCGCACCGATATCGGCCTCGTCATGGCGATGACCGTCTTCTCGCTGCTGCCCGGCGTTCTGATGATCGTCTTCGTCCGCCGCCACATCGCCCGCGGCTTCGTGATCCGCACCTGAGCCGCCCCACCAGCCCGGTGCATTAACCATCAGGTCACTTTTCCGGGCCGCGTTAACCTCTTGCCCACTCTCATGAAGATATCGTGTCAGCCATGGGGTCCGTTAACGCAGGAGCTTGAAAAACATGACCATGGTGAGGCTCGACACCCAAGGCCAGTCGTCCCAGTCCCTCGCCCTTCCGGCGCAGGTGCTGGCCGCACGCCACCGGCAAAACACGGTGGCCTCGCAATCAACCGATATCCGCCCGCCCGAAAAGGCCGAGGCCCCCGCCAAGGCGCGGCTCGACACTGCGCGCGACGAGGTGCTCGGCTCCGATGGCGAGCGCCGCCCGCCCCCGCCGCTGAAGGAATATGCCCGCATCCCCACCGCAATGACGGCCGAGATCCTCCGCTTGCAGGAAGAGGCCCGCGAAAAGGCGCAGGAGGCCACCGAAGCAGAAGGCGCGGCTGAAACCGCCCGCGCCGCCGCCACCCAGGCCGAGGCCGCCGAAGAGGCCGCGCGCGAAGCAGAGGCCAGCGCCGAAACCGCAGAGGCGAGCCGCACCGAGGCACGCGCCGCCGCCCCGGCCAGCGCCTCCCCGCCGCGCTACGCCTCCGGCCTCAGCGCGGTGAACGGCCCGGCCCCCGCTCCCGGCCAGCTCGACCATCAGGCCTGACGCCGCTCCACCCCACCTGCCCGGCCAGCCGCCCCACACCGGGGCGCTGGTCGCCGGTTTTTACCGGACCGTCACTTTGCCGAACGGCCCAGGCCTGCTAAACTCGCCTCGCATTTGAGCACCAATTTTCGATTCAACCCGCGAGGACCCCCAATGGCTGCCCCCGACTGGCTGCAACATATCAAGTGGAGCAAACCGCACCGCCTCTCCGACCTGATCGCCGACATGAAGCTGATCCCCGATTTCGAGGGGTTCTATGCCTTCAACGAAGACCCCGGCAAACTCGAGGTGGGCCGCGTGCTCTACATCGGTGAGACCGGGCAGGAAGGCGGCCTGCGCTCGCGCCTGCGCACCTACCTCCACCCCGACCCGGTGAACGGCCCGATCGTCAAACACTCCGGGTGCATCTGGATCTACCACCACCGCATCAACGTCTCGTCGGATGACAAGATCTACCTGCGCTGGTCCGGCTGGGAGAGCGACAAGCGCACCCGAATGGGCGTGGAGACAGGGCTGATGCAGTATTACCAAGCCTGGTACAACAAGCGTCAGATGAAGAAAGTCAGCGACCTCGAAACCATCTGACCCCCTCTGACCATGCAAAAGGCCCGCCAGGTCTCCCCGGCGGGCCGTGTCTTGCAGGGCGGGCAATCTGCCCACCACCCGGGCCGGCTTACTGAAGCGCGGCGTCCGAGATATCCATCGTGTAGGCGCCTTCCGGCTCCTTGGTGATCACCGGGTCCGAGCCGCCGCCGAGCAGCGTAGCCACCGTGCGCTCGTAGTCGGCCGGGTCGAGGGCCCCGTTGGAACCGGCGGTCAGCTTGGCGATCTCGCCCATCATCCGCACTTGGTGGCCCTCGGTCTGCGCGCCGGTCTCGTCATTGTCGAGCACGATCATAGCCGCATCTTCCGGGTTCTCTTCGGCCCACTTCCAGCCCTTCATCGAGGCCCGGACGAAACGGGTCATCTTGTCCTTGAAGGCATCGTCGGCGAGGTTCTCTTCCATCACATAGAGCCCGTCTTCCAGCGTCGCCACGCCCTGATCCTCATACTTGAAGGTCACTAGCTCCTCTTCGGGGATGCCGGCGTCGATCACCTGCCAGTATTCGTTGTAGGTCATGGTCGAGATGCAATCGGCCTGCTTCTGGATCAGCGGGTCCACGTTGAAGCCCTGCTTGAGCACCTCCACGCCATCCTCGCCGCCCTCGGTCGGGATGCCGAGCGTGCTCATCCAGCTCAGGAACGGGTACTCATTGCCAAAGAACCAGACGCCCAGCGTCTTGCCCGGAAACTGCTCCGGCCCTTCGATACCGGTTTCCTTCAGGCAGGTCAGCATCATGCCGGAAGATTTGAACGGCTGCGCGATGTTCACCAGCGCCAGCCCCTTTTCCCGTGCGGCCAGCGCGGCGGGCATCCACTCCACGATCACATCGGCGCCACCACCGGCGATCACCTGCGTCGGGGCAATATCCGGGCCGCCCGGCTTGATCGTCACGTTCAGGCCCTCTTCCTCGTAGAAGCCCTGATCGGCGGCCACGTAGTAGCCCGCAAACTGCGCCTGGGTGACCCACTTGAGTTGCAGCGTCACGTCATCCGCCGCCTGCGCCGCCCCCGCGGCCAGCGCCAGCCCGGCGCCGAGTACGAATTTTTTCATTGTCACTCTCCTTGTTGGTTTTTGGTTTGGGTATCAGTGCGCCCCCCGGCGCGGGTCTCCTCCCACTCAACCAACCCGCTGGCTCGGGTGCCAGAAGGTCACGAGTTTCTCGATCATGGCGACGATGCCATAAAACGCGGTGCCCACAAGGGCGGCCACGGCGATCTCGGCCCAGACAAGGTCAATCGCCAGCCGCCCCACGCCGGTCGAAATCCTGAAGCCCATGCCCCGGATCGGGCTGCCGAAATACTCGGCCACGATGGCCCCGATCAGCGCCAGCGTGGTGGCGATCTTCAGCCCGTTGAACACGAAGGGCATGGCCGCAGGCAGCCGCAGCTTTACCATCGTCTGCCAGTAGCTCGCAGCATAGGTCCGCATCAGGTCGCGCTGCATCGCCTCGGTCTCCTTCAGCCCCTGCACCACGTTCACGAGCACCGGGAAGAAAACCATCACCACCACCACGGCGGCCTTGGATTGCCAGTCAAAGCCGAACCAGCTCACAAGGATCGGCGCGATGCCCACGATCGGCAGCGCCGCCACGAAATTGCCGATGGGCAGAAGCCCGGCGGTCAGAAAGGCGCTGCGGTCAATCGCAATGGCGGTCACAAAGGCCACCCCGCAGCCAATCAGGTAGCCCGAGAGCGCCCCCTTCAGCACGGTCTGCACGAAGTCCTGCCAAAGCACATCGGTCGAGGTCACGAAGGTGCGGGCAATGTCGGTGGGCGCCGGCAAGATCACCGGGCTCACCTCCAGCCCCCGCACCAGCCCCTGCCAGAGCGCCAGCACCGCGAGGCCAAAGATCACCGGCACGGCGATCCGCACCGCGCGGGCCTTGCGCCAGCGCGAGCGGGCGAGCGCCACGTTCAGGCCCCAAGCCGCCAGCCAGAAGGCCACTGCCGCCACCACCGCCGTCATCGCGCCATCCCCATCCGCCTGAGCACCAGCGCCTGCACCCCGCCGATCACCGTCACCAGCAAGCCCGCGAGGATTGCAGCGGCAAAGAGCGCCGCCCAGATCGCCAGCGGCGTGCCGAACTGGTCCCCGATCAAGATGCGCGCGCCCAGTCCGCTGATCGCCCCGGTGGGCAACTCGCCCACGATGGTCCCCACCAGCGCGGCGGCGATGGCCACCTTCAGCGAGGTGAAGAGATAGGGCATCGAGGCCGGCAGCCGCAGCTTGAAGAAGCTGTCGCGCCCGCTGGCGTTGTAGGTCTTCAGCAGGTCGAGCTGGCTGGCCGAGGGCGAGTTCAGCCCCTTCACCATGCCGACCAGCACCGGGAAGTAGCACAGGTAGGCCGAGATGATCGCCTTCGGCACCGTCCGCCCCTCGATCCCCACTGCGTTGGAGAGCACGATGATCATCGGCGCCAGCGCCACGATCGGGATCGTCTGGCTGACGATGGCCCAAGGCATCAGACTCATCTCCGCCACCCGGCTGTAGGTGATCGCCACCGCGCCGAGGATGCCCAGCGCGACCCCCAGCGCAAAGCCGGTGAGCGTGGCCCCCAGCGTGATCGCACCGTGGTAGATCAGGCTCCGCTTGCTGAAGGCCCGGCCCCGCAGCGCCATCTCGCCTGTCGTCTTCCACAGCTCTGCCGCCACTTGGTGCGGCGCGGGCAGCCTTGGCCGCTCCTGACGCATGGTCTCGGTAAAGAGCTCTCCGGCACTCAGCTCCACCCCGGCCCGCTCCGCCTGCGCCAGCGCCCAGGGCGTGTTCATCCGCCACGCACCGAGGTACCAGATGGCGGTCAGCACGGCGAGAACTGCCAGAACAGGGAGCGCGCGGTGCATTAGTTAATGCTCCTGAATGCAGCGTGCGTATGCATGGGATGTGCATCAGTTGTGCATCGGTTGTGCATGGGCGGTTTCACAGGGTTAATCATCGTAGGAATGCCCTGCTCGCAGCCCCTCACGGACCCGGTGCGCCACTTCAATAAACTCCGCTGAGTCCCTGATTTCCAAAGGTCTTTCGGAAGGCAGCGGGCTGTCTATCACATCGCTGATCCGGCCCGGCCGGGGCGACATGACAACGATCTTGGTTGAGAGATAGACCGCTTCGGGTATGGAATGGGTAACAAACCCTATCGTCTTGCCCGTCCGCGCCCAGAGTGCGAGGAGCTGCTCGTTAAGGTGGTCGCGGACAATTTCATCAAGCGCACCAAAGGGTTCGTCCATCAACAGGATCTCGGCATCGAAGGCCAGCGCGCGGGCAATCGAGGCCCGTTGCTGCATCCCGCCTGAAAGCTGCCAGGGGTATTTTCCGCCAAAGCCTTCCAGATCAACCAGTTGCAGCACGTTTTTCACACGCTCCTCCTGCTCGGCCTTGTCGAACCCCATGATCTCCAGCGGCAGCTTGATGTTACCCGCGATGGTCCGCCAAGGGTAGAGCCCCGCGGCCTGGAAGACATAGCCGTAAGCCCTTGATTTACGGGCCTGCTCCGGGGTCATCCCGTTCACGCTCAGGCTGCCGCCCGTCGGGGTCTCGAGGGCCGCGATGCAGCGCAGAAAGGTCGTCTTCCCGCACCCGGACGGCCCGATGAAACTGACGAACTCGCCCTTGCCAATGTCGAGCGAAACCCCCTTGAGGGCATGAACCGGCCCGTCCTTCGTCTGGAAGGTCAGGTCGAGGTTGTCGGCACGGATGACCGTATCGTTCACGTGGTTTTCTTCCGTCTTCTCAGCACTTTCCGACCCATCAGACCCCCGTGGCCGGAATGCCCTTGCGCTCCACCGGGCGCGGCGCCGTCAGCTCCTTCCAGGTGGAAAGCGCCTTGTTAACCGTTGCGTTAGGCTCGCGTGCTACAAACTCGCCGTGGCCTTCCTGCGTGCGGATCTCCCCGTCATGCACGGCCACATGGCCCCGGGTCAGGGTAAAGCGTGGCAGCCCCTTCACCTCCTGGCCCTCGAACACGTTGTAATCGATGGAGGATTGTTGAGATCCGGCAGAGATCGTCTTTTCCTTTTTCGGATCCCAGACCACGATATCGGCATCGGCACCCACGAGGATCGCACCCTTTTTCGGATAGCAATTCAATATCTTGGCGATGTTCGTTGATGTGACAGAGACGAATTCGTTGGGCGTGAGCCGCCCGGTCGCCACACCGTGGGTCCAGAGCATCGGCATCCGGTCTTCCAGCCCGCCAGTGCCATTGGGGATCTTGGAGAAGTCGCCCACGCCGTAGCGCTTTTGCTCGGTGGTAAAGGCACAGTGGTCGGTCGCCACGACCGACAGCGATCCGCTTTGCAGCCCGGCCCAGAGCGAATCCTGGTGCTTCTTGTTGCGGAACGGCGGCGACATCACCCGCCGTGCGGCATGGTCCCAGTCGGGGTTGAAATACTCGCTCTCGTCCAGCGTCAGGTGCTGGATCAGCGGCTCGCCCCAAACCCGCTTGCCGTTCTGCTTGGCCCGGCGGATCGCCTCATGCGCCTCCTCGCAGGAGGTATGCACCACGTAGAGCGGCACGCCCGCCATGTCGGCGATCATGATCGCCCGGTTGGTCGCCTCGCCCTCCACTTGGCTGGGCCGCGAATAGGCGTGCGCCTCCGGGCCGGTGTTGCCCTCGGCCAGCAGCTTGGCGGTCAGCTCGGCCACCACGTCGCCGTTCTCGGCATGAACCATCGCCGTGGCGCCCAGTTCGGCCAGCCGCTGGAACGAAGAATACATCTCGTCGTCGTTCACCATCAGCGCGCCCTTGTAGGCCATGAAATGCTTGAAGGTGTTGATTCCACGGTCTTTCACGACCGTCGCCATCTCGTTGAACACCTGCTCCCCCCACCATGTCACGGCCATGTGGAAGGAGTAATCGCAGTTCGCGCGGGTGCTCTTGTTGTCCCACCGCTTGAGCGCATCCAGCAGGCTTTCGCCGGGGTTCGGCAGGGCAAAATCGACCACCATTGTCGTGCCGCCCGCCAGCCCCGCGCGGGTGCCGCTCTCGAAATCGTCGCTCGAGTAGGTGCCCATGAAAGGCATCTCGAGGTGGGTGTGCGGATCGATCCCGCCGGGCATCACGTAGCAGCCCGTGGCATCCAGCACCTCGTCGCCTTTCAGCCCCTTGCCGATCTCCACGATCTGCCCGCCTTCAACCAGAACGTCCGCCTCATAGCTGAGGTCGGCGGTCACCACCGTGCCGCCTTTGATGACTGTGCTCATGGTCTAACTCCCCGTTTTAATTGCAGGACTTACCGCCCGCCGTAATTTCATGGCTCTTCAGAAGCAGCTTCATCCCGCGGGCCTTGCTGTCTTCGCAGATCGCGTCCCAGTCGAGATCCGCATCGTCGTATTCGATCGCCAACACATCCTTGCCCGCCTCGGTGTAGGGCTTCAGATCGTCACAAAAGTCGTAGGCGTAGCACTCCTCGACCATGATGAAATCCATCGTCCCCACCAGCGCCGGCACCAGTTGCGGCGCGTTCTTCTGGGCCACTTCCAGCCCCAGCAGATGGGCGTAGGCGGCGAGGTTCTTCACATAGGTGAGCGCCGCCTCCTGGCCGATGTCAAAGCCGCTTTCGTTCTCGAAAACGTCCATGTTATCCAGCTCTGCGGCCATGAAGCCGCGGTCGGCGCAGTCCTGCAGGCGGGCCTGCATGATCTTCATCACCCGGTCGTCGCGAATGTCGACATAGCGCTCATCGGGCCAGTCCCCGAGCGGCTTGCCGAGCACCTCCTCGGGAAAGCTGTCCTTATCGTCGCGGTATTCTTCCCACGAGCCAACGGAGACATAGCACACCGGCTTCACGCCGCGGTCGCGCAGCGCCATGATCGTGTCGCGGTCGTGATCGTCCTTGTCGAGGGCGAGAACTTTGACATTTATATCAAGGTCGTAGGGGTGGGTGAGCTGCCAGTCCCAATAGGCCTGCTCGCTCCCTCCGATGATGAAGATCCCCAGTGCTGTCAGTCCCGCCGTCAGTCCCATCTTCGCCTCCCTAGCCGATGCAGTAGGGCTGCCCGTCAAAGCCCCCGTCGCGCATCTCCTGGGTGGTCACAGGGTAGATCGCACCCTCGTAGAAGATGTAATAGCACCCGTCCCGCACCACGATCTGATCCAGCCGCACATCGGCCGGAACCGATGCCATGACCTTCTCCGGAATGGGCTGGTCGGCAGGCGCATATCCGGCCGGAGCCCCGCTCGTCGTGGTCTGGCATGCGGCCAGAAAGGGCAGCAACATCAGCGCCTTCCTCATTCCACGATCCCCGCCGTCTCGACCACCGCGTGAAACAGCACATCCGTCCCGGCGGTGGCCCATTCCTTACTGATCTCTTCCGCCTCGTTGTGGCTGAGGCCGTCCACGCAGGGGCACATCACCATCGAGGTCGGGTACAGGTCGTTGATCCAGCAGGCATCGTGGCCCGCGCCCGAGACGATATCCATATGGCTGTAGCCCAGCCGTTCGGCGGCATCGCGCACCGCCTTCACGCAGCCCTCGTCAAAGGCCGGCGGGTCGAACTGGCCGACGATCTCGGCGGAGAATTCGACACCGATATCCTCGCAAAGCTTCGGCGCCTTCTCCATCAGCTCCGCGACCATGCCGTTCAGCTTGTCGAGCAGGTGGGTCCGCATGTCGACGGTGAAGACCACCTTACCGGGGATGATGTTGCGCGAGTTCGGATACACGTCGATATGCCCGATCGCGCCCACCGCGTTGGGCTGATTTTTCATCGCGATTTCATGCACAAGCTCGGTCACCAGCGCCAACCCGCGCCCGGCGTTCTTGCGCATGTGCATCGGCGTGGAGCCGGTGTGGCTCTCCTTGCCGGTCACCGTGCATTCGATCCAGCGCAGCCCCTGCCCGTGGGTGACAACGCCAATGTCCTTGCCTTCGGCCTCGAGGATCGGCCCCTGCTCGATGTGCAGTTCGAAGAGGGCGTGCATCTTCCGGTCGCCAACCTTCTCCTCGCCCTTCCAGCCGATCCGCTCCAGCTCGTCGCCAAAGCGCTTGCCCTTGGCGTCCACCCGGTCATTGGCCCATTCGAGCGTGTGCTTGGCCGCAAACACGCCCGAGGCCAGCATGGCGGGGGCAAACCGAGTGCCCTCCTCGTTGGTCCAGTTGACCACCACGATCGGGTGCTTGGTCTTGATGTCGAGGTCGTTCAACGTGCGCACCAGTTCGAGCCCGCCGAGCACGCCCAGCACGCCATCGTACTTGCCGCCTGTGGGTTGGGTATCGAGGTGCGAGCCAACATAGACGGGCAGCGCCTCCGGGTCGGTGCCCTCGCGGCGGGCGAACATGTTGCCGATCTCGTCGACCCCCATGGTCATCCCGGCGGCCTCGCACCAACTCTGAAACAGCGCACGCCCTTCGGCGTCTTCATCGGTCAGCGTCTGGCGGTTGTTGCCGCCCGCCACGCCGGGGCCGATCTTGGCCATCTCCATCAGGCTGTCCCACAGCCTGTCTCCGTTGATCCTGAGATTTTCTCCTGGGGCAGCCATGCGCACTCCTCGGGTCTTCCGTATCGAGGGCGCGGGCCCTCCCTGTGTGGCGCGGCTTTGGTGCTGCGCCTTGTTGTTTGACCAATTGGTCAGAAGGACGCTACCACTCTCAAGGGACGGGTCAAGAAAATGCGCCGCCGCGCTGCAGCCCCTCCGATGATTTTTCAGCGCGGGCCGGGCAAAACGGCTGCATTTTGGGCGCATTTGAAACGGACATTGAAGCGAGGTCTGACCGGTGACAGCAAACGCGCGCAAACCGCGCACGAGGATCCAGCAAAAGAACACCGCCGCCATCCTCGAGGCCGCGCTCGATGTGTTTTCGTCGCGCGGGTTCCGCGGCTCCACCGTGGACCAGATCGCCAAGGCCGCCGGGCTCTCCAAGCCCAACCTGCTCTATTACTTCCCGTCCAAGGAGGCGATTCACCGGGAGCTGCTGGGCGGCCTGCTGGATACCTGGCTTGCGCCCCTTCACGCGATGAAAGCCGAGGGCGACCCGTTGGAAGAGATCATGGCCTATGTCCGCCGCAAGCTGGAGATGAGCCGCGAGATGCCGCGCGAGAGCCGGCTCTTTGCCAATGAGGTGCTGCAAGGCGCGCCCAACCTCGAAGGCGTGTTGAAGGAGCACCTCAAGCCGTTGGTCGATGAAAAGGCCGCCGTCATTGAGGGCTGGAGCGCGGCGGGCCGGATCGCGCCGGTCCACCCCTATCACCTGCTGTTCTCGATCTGGTCACTAACCCAGCATTACGCCGACTTTGACGTTCAGGTGCGCGCCGTGCTGCCCCAAAGCGAAGCGGGCGACCCCTTTCCGGAGGCCGCCCGCCATGTGGATGCGATGTTTCGCAAGATGCTCACGCCCGGGGGCTGATCAGCCGTTCAGGTAGTTCCACTTGAAGCCATTGCCCACCTTGGTCAGCGGCAGTTCGGGGTAGTAAAGCTTTTTGTAAGATTTTGGGCGATAATCACAGACAAGCCGCTCGTTGGCGTCTTTGATGAAGCAGTACACGCCGTTCGCATCCTGCCACGCTACGCCGCCCGCTGCGGCAATGGTCATCGCCTGAATGTGGCCGCCCGAGGCGAAGAAACTGTAGTCGTCCACCGGGTAGATCCCGTTGCGGTAGCGCTCCGGCTCCTTGGCCTTCACCTCCGCCACGAGCGAGGCGGTGTGGTCATCGACGGCGGCTTTGACCACGCCGGTCACCATGGCCGGCACGGCGAGGATCGCACCGGCTACAACGCCTGCCGCGCCGGTGCCGTAGATAAAGGCATCGCCCGCATCGGGGCCGGTGCCGGTGGCGATCCACACGGCGGGCTGCACAAGGAGCCCTGCCACGCCACCGCGAACGCCGCCGCCCAACGCGCGCGAAAGCCCTTCGGAGGAGACGGTGACGACGATATTGGTTGCTGAATTTTCTCCGGCCATAGGATGGTCCTCAAGTCATAGGTTTAAGTCATGAAATTGCCGCAGCGGATGAGCGCCTGAAATATGGCTGCTGCGGACAGTGCTGTAATGAAACACTTATTTGTCCATGCAGGTCGCGCTTGTCAACAGGTCCGGCGCGCTCTGGACGGGCTGAAGGGCGCCCCAAAGGCGCTGCGGAAGCTCAGTTGGAGCCTGCGCCGCCTGCCGGACCACAAATTTCGCCGCATCCCCAAATCGGGGGTTCAAAGCGCTTGCGCTTTCACTTACCTCGCAGAGAGCGTATAAGCCTGCCCATAATTTGTGCCCGGCATGAACCGGCGCAGGCAGAAAGAGGACGGCATGAGTAAGACCCACGATGCAGACGTCGCCTTTATCCAGGCGCTGGCAGAACTGCTGAGGACGAACGATCTGACCGAGCTTCAGGTGAAGCGTGATTACGGTCAGGATGACAGCCTGAATGTGCGGGTGAGCCGCAAGATGGAGCAACAGGTGGTGGCGATGGCCCCCGCGGCCCCAGCCGCTGCGCCTGCAGCCCCGGCCGCTCCGGCAGCCCCCGCTGCCGCCCCGGCTGGCGACAACGATGATCCGGCGCAGGCCCCCGGCGCGGTGACCTCCCCGATGGTCGGCACCGCCTACCTCCAGCCCGAGCCGAACTCGCCCGCCTTCGTCAAGGTTGGCGACACGGTCGAAGAGGGCCAGACCCTGCTGATCGTCGAGGCGATGAAGACGATGAACCAGATCCCCGCGCCCCGCGGCGGCACCGTCAAGCGCATCCTCGTCGAAGACGGTGCGCCGGTGGAGTTTGGCGCCCCGCTGATGATCATCCAGTAAGGCACTGGTTATGTTCGACAAGATCCTCATTGCGAACCGCGGCGAAATCGCCCTGCGGGTGGTCCGTGCCTGCCGCGAGATGGGCATTCCTTCGGTCGCGGTGCACTCCACCGCTGACAGTGATGCGATGCACGTGCGCATGGCCGACGAGGCCATCTGCATCGGCCCGCCCTCCTCGGCCCAGAGCTACCTGAGCTTCCCGGCGATCATCTCGGCCTGCGAGATTTCCGGCGCCAATGCGATCCATCCGGGCTACGGCTTTCTTTCAGAGAATGCCAACTTCGTGCAGATCGTCGAGGATCACGGCCTCACCTTCATCGGCCCGACCGCCGAGCACATCCGGATCATGGGCGACAAGATCACCGCCAAGGACACGATGAAAAAGCTCGGCGTGCCCTGCGTGCCCGGCTCCGACGGCGGCGTGCCCGACATGGAAACGGCCAAGGTCGTCGCCGAAGAGATCGGTTATCCGGTGATCATCAAGGCCACCGCAGGCGGCGGTGGGCGCGGCATGAAGCTGGCGAAAACCGCCAAGGATCTCGAGACCGCTTTTCGCACCGCGCGGAGCGAGGCCAAATCGGCCTTCGGTAATGACGAGGTCTACATCGAGAAGTATCTCGGCAAACCCCGGCACATCGAAGTGCAGGTGTTTGGCGATGGCAAGGGCAACGCGGTGCATCTGGGCGAGCGCGATTGCTCGCTGCAACGGCGGCACCAGAAGGTTTTCGAAGAGGCCCCCGGCCCCGCGATCACCCCCGAGCTGCGCGCCCAGATCGGCAAGACCTGCGCCGAGGCCGTGGCCTCGATCAACTACGCCGGCGCAGGGACCATCGAGTTTCTGTATGAAGACGGCGAGTTCTACTTCATCGAGATGAACACCCGCCTTCAGGTGGAGCATCCGGTGACCGAGCTGATATTCGGACAGGATCTCGTGCGCGAGCAAATCCGCGTGGCCGCCGGAATGCCGCTCTCGTTCAGCCAGGACGACCTCAAGATCAACGGCCATGCCATCGAAGTGCGGATCAACGCCGAGAAGCTGCCCAACTTCTCCCCCTGCCCCGGCCGGATCACGCAGTTTCATGCGCCCGGTGGTTTGGGCGTCCGGATGGACAGCGCGCTTTATGACGGCTACTCGATCCCGCCCTATTACGATAGCCTGATCGGCAAGCTCATCGTCCACGGCCGCGACCGCCCCGAGGCGCTGGCCCGGCTCAACCGGGCACTCGGCGAGCTGATCGTGGACGGGGTGGATACAACCGTGCCGCTGTTCCGCGCGCTGCTGGAAGAGGGCGACATTCACAGCGGTGCCTACGATATCCACTGGCTGGAAGGCTGGCTGGAAACCAACCTGCAAGCCTGAGGCCGGGCGGGTGGAGCCGCTCTCGACCGACCTCCTGCTGCGTGCCTACCGGATGGGCCTCTTCCCCATGGCAGATGATGCCGGGGCGGAAGAGGTGTACTGGGTCGAGCCGCGCTTACGGGGAATCTTCCCCTTGGAGAATTTCCACATTTCCCGGTCGCTGGCCCGGCTGATCCGGCGCGAGGCTTTTACTATTACGACGAACGCCGATTTCGGCGGCGTGATGGATGGCTGCGCCGACCGGGAGACGACATGGATCAACAGCGAGATCCATCGCATCTACCGCCAGCTTCATGCCGAGGGCCATGCCCATTCATTAGAGGTCTGGGAGGGCGAGGCGCTGGTCGGCGGGGTCTACGGCGTAGCACTTGGCGGCTGCTTTTGCGGGGAAAGCATGTTTTCCCGCCGCCGCGATGCCTCCAAGGTGGCGCTCGCCTACCTCGTCGATCACCTGCGGCGCTGCGGTTTTGCCCTGTTTGACACCCAGTTCATCACACCCCACCTCGCCAGCCTCGGCGCCATCGAGATCCCGCGCGAGGACTACCGCAAACGGCTTGCCGCCGCGCGCAAACTCGACTGTGAATTCAGGAGCATAACCGAGGTGCCGAGCGGTCACTCAGTGGTGCAGCGCAGCACCCAGATATCGTAACGCTGGTGGTCCAGCGCGTTCAGCGCCGGGGCCGAAGCGAGCATCCAACCGGCAAAGGCGGGCGCATCACCGGCGCCATCCTCGATCACCAGATAGGCTGTGGCTCGCGCCGGGGTACCCTCGGGGTAGCGGCAATCGGAGAGCGTGACCTGCAGGTGCCCATAGCGCACCGTTTCGCCGATCTTCACTTCGAGATCGGAGGTCAGGCTCGAGAGTTTGTCGAGCCCGCGCAGCACCGCCCCGGTGCCTTCCAGCACCGTCTGGGCCTCGGCGGCTCCACCGGCCAGAAGACCAGTGGCCAGAGCGGCTTGCAGCGTGCGCTTCATTCGTCCGACCCGGCCACAAACTTGGTGAGCAAGCCAATCAGGCTCACCGCGCCCTGGGTATCTAGAATCTCGCCGCCCTCCTCGAGGTTGAAGGGCGATCCGCCAGGAACGATCTCGATGAAATTGCCCCCCAGCAGCCCCTCGGAAGAGATTGCTGCGGAGCTGTCTTCCGGCAATTCGATGCCTTCGGAGATCGCAAAAGTCGCCTCCGCGCGGAAGCTCTGGGCGTTCAGTTCCAGCGCCCTCACCGAGCCGATCTTCACTCCCGCAAGCCGCACATCGGTGCCCACCGAGATGCCCTCGGCAGAACGAAAGCTTGCCTGCAGTGGATAGCTCGCGCCACCAGATCCACCCGCATCGGTCACCCCGGCGGCGTACCACAGGAAGCCTGCCGCTGCGACGAGCACACCGGCCCCAACCAGCGCTTCGGTCTTGGTTTCTGACATTGCCCCCTCCGGCCCCTTACTCAGGGCTCCAGGCCTCGTAATCCTGCCGTTCCACCGGCTGGGCACGGCGGATCGACCCGGCGGGCGCATAGGCCAGCGGTGTGCCGGTGAGGTTTTCGTGGTGCGGTTTTTCCCACGGCTTGTGGGTCAGCGGCCGGTCGGTCGGCGGCTCCTTGAAGGTCTTGTGCAGCCAACCATGCCAGTCGGGGCTGATACGCGAAGCCTCGACCTCGCCCTTGAAAATCACCCACCGCCGGGTGTCGTCGGCGTTGCGGTAGAAGATGTTGCCCTCTTCATCCTCGCCCACCTTGGTGCCCTTGCGCCAGGTGAACAGCTGGGTGCCGAGCGTAGAGCCGTTCCACCATGTGACGGCACGCAGGAGAGTGTTCATGATACCCATCGGCTCGGCTCCTCTTGGTCTCGCCTGATATGCAACAGCGGCGCGGAAAGGTCTAGAGTTTCGAAGAAATCACCCCGGTGTTGATCCCGCCCATCCTCAGTTCGCCGAAGAGCCTCTGATACTCCATCTTGGGGCAGAGGTTCTGGATCACTGTCACCCCGCGCGCCTCGGCCATCGCGGCGGCTTCGGCGTTTTCGACACCGATCTGCATCCACACCGTCTTGAGCGCGGGAAAAGCGGTGAGCGCCTCCTCCACGATGGGCGGCACATGATCGGAGCGGCGGAAGATATCGACCATGTCCACCGGCGCATCGATCGAGGCAAGGTCGGGCATGATTGTTTCGCCGAAGAGCGTTTTGCCCGCGTGGCCGGGGTTTACCGGAATCACCCGAAAGCCCTTGAGCGCAAGGTAGCGGGCCACGTAGTAGCTCGGGCGCACCTCGTTCATCGAGACGCCAACACAGGCGATCACCGTGGTTTCGGTCAGAATGCGGCGCAGCAGCGCGTCTGGGTAGCGCATCAGCGGCACCTCCGGCGTAAAAAAGCGCCCGGACCATGAGGCCCGAGCGCAAGTCGCGGAACGAGGGACAGTGAAGTGAAACGCTGGTGTTCCGAACCAGCGCTCATGCTCTTCGAGGTAGTCACGAGGAAACACTTTCCAAGAGGATGTAATAAACCTGTGAACACGAGGTTAACGCGAGCGGGCAAAGGTGAAAAAGACTTTCCTGCCCCTCACTTGTCGCGAAACCTCAGTTTTTCAGAGGTTTGGGCCAGTTCGCATCGGCGGAAGATATGTGGCCGGGGATATCCTGCTCCCAGATGCCGCGCACACGGCGCGAGTAGTTCAGATAGAGCTTTCCGTCGTGCACGGTAAAGGCGGACGGGTCGGTAGGGGCGACATAGCCCTGGGAGGCCGCATAGGCACAATATCCGCCGTATTGCGGGGCGAAGCGCTGTGGGTTGCGCTCGAAAGCCTCACGATTGGCCGCGCTGGAGAATCGCCACGTGGCCCCCATCCACATCAGTTGGTGCGCCTCGCTCCCTTCTACCGGCTTGCCCTCGTTGAAATAGGCAACGGGGTCGTAACCCTGAATGGCGAGGCGGTTGGTGGCAAAGATCGGCGGCTCCTCGGCCATGGCAGGCATGGCGAGAGCGGCAAGGCCGACGGCGAGCATGAGGCGGCGGGTGAGCATGGGTGTCCTCCTTGGCTGGGCCAAAGGATGGAGCCGCGGCCTGCGCCTTGGCCAGCCCCTTCGCGCAAAGGTGAACTTATGAAAACTTTCGCGCAGAGGCGTAGAGCGAGACGGCCGCGGCGTTGGACACGTTGAGCGAACCGAAGGTCCCGGCGAAGGGAATTTTCACCAAATGGTCGCAGGTCTCGCGCGTGCGCTCCCGCAGGCCCGGCCCTTCGGCCCCGAGCACAAGACCGATGGCCGCGCCTTCGGGCAGGCTCTCCAATACGGGGTCCAGAACGGCATCTGCCTCACCTGCGAGGCCAAGCAGGGTAAACCCCGCGCTCTTCAGCTCCTCCATCGCGTCGGCAAGGTTGCGCACCCGCAGGTATGGTTGCCGCTCCAGAGCGCCGGAGGCGGTTTTGGCCAAGGCGCCGGTTTCGGGGGCCGAATGGCGGGCAGGTGCCACCACGGCGCGGGCACCGAACACCTCGGCCGAGCGCAGGATGGCGCCCACGTTGTGCGGGTCGGTCACGCGATCGAGCAGCACAACGAGGGGCCGGCCCTCACCTGCGATGCACCGGCTCTCGACGCTGCCCCAGTCCAGCGGCTTGACCTCTAGCGCCGCGCCCTGATGCACCGAGCCCGGATCGAGCGGCACCGGAAACTTGCGAGGATCGGCGATTTCAGGCTCGATCCCGGCGCCTTGCCAGCAAGCCTCCCCTAGCCGGTCGGCGGCGTTGCGGGTCAGCACGAGGCGCAGCTTCTCCCGCACGGGATTGGCCAGCGCATCGCGCACCGCATGCAGCCCGAAGAGCCACACCGTCTCTGCCGCGCTCGCCCTTTTGGCGCGCTCTTTGTCTACCACCCAGCTCGGTTTCTTTGCCACGCTACATCGCCTCCGCTTGCCGCGCCCCTGCATGGTCGCGACGCAAGAAAATCGCAAGGTTTTTCGCCTTGACGGGGGTGGGCGGGCTTTGTATTCCGCTCCGGCGTCGGGCGACGAGCTGCAAGGTGCGGCAGCGGACTGTAACTCCGCCGGGGAGACCCATGCCTGGTTCGATTCCAGGGTCGCCCACCACTCCCCCTCTACTTATCTAGTAACACCGTCAGTTGCCTGCTGCTCGCGCACCTGTGGTGATGAGCGACGGCGTGATCTGGCGCACGACGCGGCCCCAGCGGGTCACCGGCTGCTCCGCGACGAAGACCACATCATTCGGGCGCAACTCGAACCGGGCCGCGAGGGTGAAGTTGGCCGCATTGCGCCCGTCAAGGTGCCATGCGGTGACTGCTCCGAATTCGCGCGGGTCGGGCGAGGCGCGCAGCACGTAGATTTCCCGCACATTGCCGGTCTCGAGCGGAATGCCCCCTGCCCCCTCGAAGAGCGCATCGGCAAGGCTCGCTTGCCGCCCGAGCGGCAGCGGGAAGCGGGCCTGTGTCTGCACCTCGCCGGTCAAATACACGTAATCGCGCTCAACCGCGTCGAACTCTACCTGAGCCCGGTAGTTCTGCCGCGCCTCGTTAAGTGCGTCGCGGCGGATGGCAATTTCGGTCGACAGCTCGGCAAGAGCATCGCGGCGTTGTTGGCTGCGGAAGCCCGCGAGCGTGATCTGCTGCTCGAAATAGGCTTGGGCCTCCTCCAGCTCGTATTCGGTATCCACAAATACCGAGTCACCATCGACCAGCCGCACCCGCTTCAGGCCGGAGCGGGCGTAGAACTCCTTGAGCGGAATCTGATAGAGCGCCCCGTCGCGGTAGATGCGGATCGAGGTGTAATCCTGATCGGCGGCAGAGATGCCACCCGCCGTGGCGAGCGCCTGATCAAGATAGAGCGGGGTCAGCCGGATCGGCGCCACGCCGGGGTTGGAGACAGCGCCCCCCACCGAGACCTTCTGCGAGTTGAACTCGGCGATTTCGAGCGAGAAGGTCGGGTCGATCTGGGCTTCGACCAACCGTTGAAAAAGCGCATCCTCAGCGCTCTCGACCGTCATCCCCGCAATGCGGACACGCGCGACGCCGGGAATGTTGATGGAGCCGTCATCCTGCACGGTGTAGCCCTGCCGTGCGTTCTGGGCGGCGAGAAGCCCGGTTAGTTCCTCCACAGTATCGCCCGCCCGCGGCGTGGCCAGCAGCACCACGTCGCCCACGCCGATCGTGTAGGGGCCGGGGTTGGCTTGCGGCGGCAGGCGTGTTTCGAGCGTGCCGGGCCTGCTCGCACGGTCGATCACCGGCTCCGGCACCGGGCCGCCTGTGCGCAGCCCGCCGCCCGTGCCTGCCCCGGTCGAAAAGATCGCCGGAAGGGCCTTTGGCCGGTAGCGCGAGCGGTTGGCGAGCAGAGTGGTTTCGGCCGTGACCGGCACGACCCGCACGCGGGTGCCATCGGCCACGCCATCGTGCACCTTGGGGCTCTGGTAGGCCGTGCCGCAACCCGCGAGGGCCGCGATCAGGCAGAGCAGTCCGATTTTACGCATGTGTCCCCGTCCCTCGGTTTTTCTCACCACTCATTCGATCACCCGGCGCATCACCAGCGGCCCAGTCAGGTCGCCCGCCCATTGGCGGGATTGCAGCACCTCCCCCGAACCGGCGCTGAGCCAGTAGAGGTTGGTGAAACTCTGATCGAGGCTGCGGCAGTCTTCCTCCACCAGCGTGGTCGCCACCTGCGTGAGCGCTCCGGCACGAGTGCCGACCTGAATGCTCCGCCTGCCCCGCAGGGCGACGACGCACACGTAGCTGCGGGTGACCGCCTCGTTCTCGCCGTTCAGAAAGGTATGAAACCGCTCGGCTGTGCCGCTGCTGCGCCGGGCCACCAAGGCCAGGCTTTGTGACACGTCCGAACCAGCCATGTCGGCCCCGAGCCCAGCGGTGCCGACCAAGAGGCCGCGGCGGGTCTTGAGGACGACACCATCGCTGCTCACAAAACTCTCCACCCCATCCCGGATGACCTCACGCAGGGCGATGGTGGCGGTTTGGTCCTTCTCCACTGCAATCTGGAGCGCAGGGGTGCCGGACCGGAGCAGTTGGGCGTAGCGGGCCGTGGCCTGCGCGCGCGTCTGGTTGGGCGTCGGCGGGCCCTCGGACCCAACCCCAAGCCCGCCACAGGCGGCCAGCGTTACGCAGCTTGCGAGGGGCAGGAGCCATCGAACCACTGCCCCTATGTGCCTCGCCTCGGTCATCGCAGGAACTTGCCCCAGCTGTTGGTAATCTCCCGCCCACGAAACGGCTCCACCACGCCGTAGAGCCGGTTGCGCACGCCCAACCGGGCGCCACCGTCGCGCAAAACCGGGCGGACCGTCTGGCTGAGCTTGGCCCGTGACGGCTGCCCGGTGACCCAAGAGAGCGGCAGTTCGACGAAGATGCCCTTGTCGAAAGAACCCTCTCCGAAATCATCGAAGGAAACATCGGTGAACGTCGCAAAGGCCCCGACCTTCAGGCCGTTCTTGAACCGGCGATCCAGCGTAAGGGTCGCGCCCCAATCGCCCGCCAGATAGCGGCCTACATCGAGCTGGCCATGATAGCCGCTTCCGAGGTCGTAGTAGGCCGAGGCATGGCCGGTCCAGACCGTGTAATCCTGAAAGCCGAAGAGCTGGTCGAAGTCCCGCTGCACCGCGTAATTCAGCTCCGCCCCCAGCGCGAGACGGCTGTTGAGCGGGTACCAGAGCAGCTCGGCCGAGACCCCGCCGAACATCGGCTCGAGGTAACCAAGGGTCACGCGGCCGAACATGTCCTCAAGCGGGCGGAAGAAATATTCGGCCGTCAGGTGGCTGATCTGTAGGTCGGATTGCTGTGCATAGAGCACGGCATCGGAGCGCACATGGGGCAGCACGCTGTCAGATCGGCGGGTGGCATCGTCGATGGTGCTGGTGAGCGGCTTGCGGATCTGGCCCGAGAAGATGAGCCCCGGGCGCGGCTCCCACGCCGCGTTGAGCTGGATACCCAGTTCGTAGCGCAGCGGATCGTCAGGATCGAAGAGTGACACCGCCGCATAGGGAGAAAGCCCCCATGACAAGCGCGGATAGGCCCCCGCGACCGCGCCCAAGCGGCCAACTCCAAAGGCATCGGTGATCTGCGCGCGCGCCAGCATGTGCCACTCGCCTTCCAGCGCGTGTTCCTGCTCCTCAAGGTCGGCGCGCTCAACGGTGACTGTCGTCATTGGCATGCCCGCTTCAGTCAGTGTGACCTCGAAGCGCTCGACCGAGGGAGCAACCGTATTGGCCAAAACCCGCGCGGCACGCCCCACGGCCTGAGCGGTTGCGTCAAAGCGCAGGTTCTCGATCTGCACCCGCGCGGTACGAGCGCTGGCCTCATAGGACATCAACCGCAGCCCCTGCTCCCCGAGCCTGCCGCGCAAAGCCTCGCCGGCCGGGATGACCTGCCGCTCGGGGCTGCCGAGGTTCCAGCTTTGGCCCTCCACGGTGGAGCGCGGCAAAAGGCTCGGCGGTGCCGTCTCTTGCCCGCCGGGCGCACGCGGGTGCGCCGGATCGATCACGTAAGAGAACCGCACTCCGACGGTGTTGCCGTAGAGATAGTAGGCCCCCATATCGAGCCCGTTCCTGAACCGGTAATTGAGGCCGAAATTGTAGGGAGAGGCCTGCGGCGCCAGCCTGCCAGTGGTCTCCAGTGCATAGGTGTCGCTGGAGTATTCGGCCACCAACGTCAGCCGCTCCGTCGCGTGCCACTTGAGGCCCCCGAAAAAGGCGGCGTCGCCACGAAACCACTGGTCGAACCCGATTTCGCCTGTGCGCGTGTCCTGTTCGGGGCGCGTTTCAAACCGGTCATCCAGAACGCCCAGCGGGTTCCCAAACCCGCCCCGGCCCGCAAAGCGGCCCCATCCGACCCCGCCTGTCAGCTGGAGTGTTGGGGTCACGTATTTAGAGCCGACGAAATATTCGCCGCTGTAGATGCCTGTGCCGCCGAAGTCCCTTAGTCCGAGGGCAATCGCCGGCCAGTAAGCATCCTCCTCGCGGAGCAGGATATTGAGGTCGAAACTCCTGTCATATTCGGGAATGCCCGGTCCCGGATCGTTGCCCTGGGCGGCATAGCGGAATGACGCAGAGACGCGCGGTGAGAGCTGGAAGGTCAGCGTATGCCGCCAGATAGGCCCGTAGTTTGCCGTCGTCACGGCAAGGCTGCCATCCGGCAGGGCCTCGGCAGTGGGCATGTCGACGAGGCCGGGCGTGCCGTAGAACGAGAGGGTCTGGGCGGAGGCCGAAGGCGCAAGGGCCGAGGCGAGACCCGCTGCGAGGAGCCAGCCCAGCGCGGGGCGGCCAGAACAGGGATCAGCTCCGCGCGTAGACATCCTCGAACCGCACAATGTCATCCTCGCCCACATAAGTCCCGGTCTGCACTTCGATCAGCACCATCGGCACCTTGCCCGGGTTCTCCATCCGGTGTTTCGACCCCAGCGGGATGTAGACGGACTCATTTTCCGTCACGAGTTTGACTTGGTTGTCGATCGTCACCTGCGCCGTGCCCTCCACCACGATCCAGTGTTCCGAACGGTGGAAGTGGCTTTGCAACGAAAGCGCCGCGCCGGGATGCACTTGTATCCGTTTTACTTGAAAGCGGTCGCCCACCACGAGGCTCTCAAACCACCCCCAAGGGCGATGATCCTTTGGGAATTGCGTGGCCTGAGCGGCCTGCTTTTGCTTCAGCGCGGTGACCGCAAGTTTGACGTCCTGCGCACGGGAGGCATCCGCCACCAGAACGGCATCGTTCATCGCGATCGCCATGATATTCTTCAGACCGATGCCGACAACTTGCAGCCGGTCGCTATCGGATCGTAGCAGGGTATCGTCACAATCAATCGCGACGGCTTCTCCGGAGGTCACCACACCGCGCAAGTCGGCGTCGCTCTCTCGCCGGACGGCATCCCAATCACCAAGGTCCGACCAATGCCCGGTGAAGGGGACCACGGTGAGGTTGTCCGCCCGCTCCATCACCGCATAGTCGATGGAGATGTCTTGCGCGCCGCTCCATGCGTGGGGATCAAGGCGCAAGAACCCGAGGTCGGGCCTACCCTCGGCAACAGCCTCGCGAACTGGCTCAACCAGGTCTGGTGCATGGGTGGCGAAAGCTTCCAGCATGTCCTTGGCGCGGGCCAGAAAGATTCCGGCGTTCCATAGATAGGTGCCATCTGCCAGCAACCGCTCCGCGGTTTTCTGGTCCGGCTTTTCGACGAACCGAGTCAACGGATATGGTTTGGTCTTGCCATTCGGGGCTTCGGGCAGTTCGAGGTAGCCGTAGGCGGTTTCCGGATGTGTCGGCGTGATGCCGAAGGTTACGATCCGGCCCTCTTCGGCTGCAGCCAAGCCAGCCCGAACCGCGGCTTTGAAGGCATCCGTGTCGGGGATCAGGTGGTCAGAAGGGGCGACGAGCAGGATAGCGTCCGGGTTGTCCGTCAGCGCATGGAAGGTCGCGGCCAGCACGGCAGGCGCCGTGTTGCGCCCCTCCGGCTCAATGAGGATCGCACCCGGATCGATACCGGCTTCTGCGAGTTGCTCGGTGACGATGAAGCGAAAGTCGGAGGCAGTCACGACGATGGGGGCGGCAAACCCCGCGCCGGATGTGCGCTCCGCCGAGCGTTGAAACAGGGTCCGAGACCCTACGATCCTGGAGAACTGCTTGGGATAGGATTTCCGCGACAGGGGCCAGAGGCGGGTTCCCGAACCGCCACAGAGGATCACGGGGGTTATGTCCATTCAAATCGTCCGTTTTTCAAACCTGCGCTAAGACAGATTAGCGCCCCGTGCTGCGCAAAACCACGCCTGTCGTGCGCGCGATCAGGCTCAGGTCTGACCAGATGCCGAAAGAACGGGCGTATTGGGCATCCATCTGCACCCGGTCTGCGTATGAAATGTGATTGCGCCCCGTCACCTGCCACGGACCGGTGATGCCCGGCCGGACAGAAAGATAGGCTGCACGGGCGTTGCCATAGCGCTCCAATTCCTCGGCCACGACCGGCCGGGGGCCGACAAAGCTCATGTCGCCTCGCAGCACGTTCCATATCTGCGGTAGTTCGTCGAGGCTTGTCTTGCGCATGAAGTGGCCAAGCGCGGTCACGCGCGGGTCATCCTGAAGTTTGAAATCGCGCGCCCATTCGGCAGCAGCCGTGGGGTTGCTCGCGAGGTGTTCTCCAAGGCGGTTGTCCGCCCCGTTCACCATCGACCGGATCTTCCAGCAGCGAAAAGGCCTGCCGTTTTTGCCGATTCGGATGTGGCCGTAAAGGCTGGCGCCACCATCTCGGCGTACCAGCAAGCAGAGCGCAAAGATCACCGGCGCGACCAAGGGGAGAAGGGTAAGAGCCAGTGCAATATCGAGCAGGCGTTTGCCTCTGCGCCGATAGATCCCGGCATAACCGGCTATCTGGCCGGATATCTCAATTGGAACGGTGGCACCGATCTTTGCGACTTTCACCGAGCATCCCCCGAACCTGATTGTTTGTTCGCCGGCACTATTTTTCTGACCCATGAAATTGACACAGGGCCTTGACCGGTTTTCGGTAGAAACATTCTTGAGCCTGAAGCTTCTTTGGCTCCAGATCCGTCATCGTTTATGAAAGTCTTATTCTTAATAAAACGTTAACGGGCGCACTGGCGCAGGAATTTCCCAACTGCCAATTGCCATCCCGCATTCATCACAAACTTCGAACCGACCGGGCAGTTTCGTACCAACAAGCACCGGCACTCCCGCTTAACGCGAACCTGCCCGCTGCGGGCAGGCCTCGATGCCATGCCGGATCAGGACTTCACCCTTCATCCGATACAACCCCTTCGTGCGCATCCGCCCTTCAGCCATGTACCAATCCGCGATGGCCGGCGGGTAGTGGCTGGCGATTAGCCGTGAGAGAGACTCAAACTGAGCCGGACTCAGCCGACCGATCGCCATAGCGGGGCCGTGGAACCCAAAGGTCGTTTCCGGCGAGACACAGACATCATCCGCACCGAGAAACATCGTGCAGGTCGAGAAACAGACCCTGCCACGTATCTCAACACGCTGCCCGCGCGCCTTGATCTGCTGCAACTCGGCGAGTCGGGCGCGGATGAAGCCCCCCCTGTCACTGCCAATGACTACCGCGCCAGCGGATTGTGCCGCGACCGAGCCGGGAATTGTCACAAGCAACGACGAAACCACGAAAACCGAGAGAATACCGTAAGAACGCCGCAGTATGCGGCAGGCCGACCGAAGGCCGGTTGCAAGCTTACATTCCATGGAACACCACCTTTTCCTCGCCGCTGTGAGCGCAACTGCACGCTGCGCATCGCACGGCCACCCAATGCAGGGGGCAGTTGATCAGGTTGCGCTTAAGGCGAGGTTTATGGGTGCCGCAACAGAGCCGACAATTTGACTGAAGTCAGCATAGTGGCGAGCGCTCGATCAGCGGTCGAAGGTTCCCGTGGTGCCGGTCGTTCCCGTGGTGCCGGTCGTGCTGGGCGTTCCGCCTCCGGCTCCAAGGCCGCCGAGTGCCAGAAGCCCGGCGGGAACGGCTAGAAGCGGCGCGGCGTTGGTGGCGAGCCTTGGCACCGGAAGCATGGAGGGCTTGCACTCAGCGCGCTGAGTATTTGCGGGTGCGGTGCAGTCGATACCGCCTGTGGTTTGGGCATAGCCGGGGCACACACATACAACCATGGCGAACGAGAACCTTACGTATCGAAACTTCATCTTGGCCTCCATTTGGCACTCCTTTACCTAACACGGCTCCGGCGCTGAAAGAACCCTACACAACCTCCGGTATGCTTTTCGTAGATTCACCTCCTAGCATCTCCGGACCATCAGTACGAATTGCAAAGTTTCTCGACATTTTAGCCAATCTATCGCAATCACGGATTGTGCGGTGTGTATCAGGCCGCACCAGCACTGCGTTGCAAGCTCGCTCTGAATGTATCTCGCGAATAGGAGATCGGGGATCAGAATGCATCAGGACAAGGGAATTTCAGGCGCGAATGCGGGAGAGCAAAATCAGGCAATCCACCCGCGTGAAGACGACGTTATCGATCTTGGTGTGCTACTGGCCTCGCTGTGGCGGGGCAAATGGATCATCGCAATTTTTGCGGTGCTCGGGATTTTGGCCGGGGGTTATTACGCTTACGTTGCCGCCGTGCCGATCTACCGCGCGACCTCGGTCGTCATGCTGGAGACGGACCAACAATCGGTGGTTGATATCGAAAGCGTAGTCAGCGGGCTCTCCGCCGACACGGTGACGATCAACTCCGAGATCGAGGTGATGAAATCGCGCAGTCTGGCGGGTCGTGTATCGGACCGGTTGGACCTAGAGCAGAACCCCGAATTCAACAGCAGCCTGCGGGAGCCGAGCGCCTTTGCGCTGCTCAAATCGAAGATCCGCCCGCTCATTCTTGGCGAGCGGCCAACGGTGGAGCGCAGCGATGCTGAGCGGGCCGAACGGCAGCGCAACCGGGTCATTGATGCGCTGCTGGAGCGGGTCAGTGTCTCCAATGTAGTGAACAGCCTCGTATTCCGGATTCAGGCCAGCGCCGAGGATCCTGCTGTTGCCGCAGCCATCGCCGACACGCTCGCGGACCTTTACATCCTGAACCAGCTCGAAGTGAAGTTCGACGCCACCCAGAAAGCAACCTCGTGGCTTACCGGCCGTGTTGGAGAACTGCGCGTGGAGCTTGAAGCCGCCGAGGCCCGCCTTGCCGAATTCAGCGCTAATACGGAGCTTGTTTCGGCCGTATCTCTGCGCGCCATGGAACGGCAGCTCAAGGAATTGCGCGACCGGATCTCGCTCTCGGAAGAGAGCATCATCACCCAGGAAGCCCGGCTGGAGCGCCTTGTGGCTGCTGTGGGGCGAGAGGCGCAGGCCGCAGCGGCAGCGGACGACCAGCTTCGTCGATTCCTGCCTCAGGTGAGCGGCGACGCAACTATTGCCGATGCCTTCGACACCCGCTTCGCCCAACTGGTCGAGCGGGCGCGGCTGGACCTGAACCGCAGCACGCAGCAGGTCACGACGCTCCGCCAATCGGCTGCCGATCTGGCCGCGCGGATCGAGAGCCAGAGCGCAGATCTCATCGCGCTGCAGCAGCTTCAGCGCGAGGCCGAAGCAAGCCGGGCGCTCTACGAGTATTTTCTCGGGCGGCTCAAGGAGACCTCTGCGCAGGAAGGCATCCAACAGGCTGATAGCCGGATTCTCTCCAATGCTGTTATCCCCCAACTGCCTTCCGAACCGCGCAAAACGCGTATACTCGCACTGTCAGCCCTGCTCGGGCTGGTCCTCGGTGCCGGCCTTGTGCTGCTGCGGGAGGCGCGCAATCGCAGCTTCCGCAGTTCGGCAGAGTTGGAGGCGGCGACCGGCCTCAGCGTGCTGGGGCAGATCCCGCGCATCCCTGTGCGTTCGCGGGCCAAGCTGCTGGCGTATCTCAGAGCCAAACCCACTTCGAGCACCGCCGAGTCCTTCCGCAACTTGCGGACCTCAGTGCTGCTCTCCAACGTCGACGCGCCGCCCAAGGTGATCCTGTCGACCTCCTCGATCCCCGGTGAAGGTAAGACAACCAACGCCCTCGCCCTCGCCCAGAACCTCGTTGGCATGGGCAAGAAGGTGCTGCTGATCGAAGGCGACATCCGCCGCCGCACGCTGCACCAATACTTCGAAGCAGGCCCCGGGGAGGGCCTCGTTTCGCTCATCGCTGGCGAGGCGACGAAGGAACAAGCCATCTACGAGCCAGAGGGCATGGGCCTGCATGTGCTGATGGGGGAGAAGACGAGCGTCAATGCGGCGGACCTGTTCTCATCCAACAAGTTCCGCGATCTGATCGACGATCTGCGCGCGGATTTCGATGCCATCGTGATCGACACGCCGCCCGTGCTTATCGTGCCGGATGCGCGGATCATCTCGCAGCAGGTCGACGCCGTGCTCTTTACCGTGAAGTGGGATAGCACCTCGCCCGATCAGGTGCTCGAGGCGCTTCGACTGTTCCGGCAAGGCGACCAGAAGATCACCGGACTGATCCTCTCGCAGATCAATCCGCGTGGCATGAGGCGCTACGGCTACGGTGGAAGATACGGCGCTTACGGGGGCTACGGCTCGAAGTACTACGCCAATTGACCGGGACAGATGCGCAAAGAAAAAGGCCCGCGGCAGGGGTGCAGCGGGCCTTGGCTCAAGCGGGCCAGGTCAGCTGGCGAAGCTCTTCTCGATCTTGTCGAGCGTCTCCATCGCAGCGAGCGTTTCGGCCACCGATCCGTTGGGTGAGCGGCCTTCGCGGATTGCGGCAAAGAACTCGCGGTCGATCAGCTCGATCCCGTTGTCGGAGACGGCTACACCGCTAAGATCAATCGGGTTTTCCTTGCCGTCGTAGAGGTCGTCATACCGGGCGATGTAGGTGCCGTTATCGCAGATGTAGCGGAAGAAGGTGCCGAAGGGGCCATCGTTGTTGAACGACAGGCTCAAGGTGCAGATCGCGCCGGAGGGCACCTTCATGCCGATCGACATGTCCATCGCGATGCCGAGCTCCGGATGGTGCGGCCCTTGCAGACCGAAGGCCTCCGAGCAGGTCTCGCCGGTCTGGTACTGGAACAGGTCGACCGTGTGGCAGGCGTGGTGCCAGAGCAGGTGATCGGTCCAGCTCCGGGGCTCGCCCTTGGCGTTCATGTTGGACCGGCGGAAGAAGTAGGTCTGCACGTCCATCTGCTGGATCTTCAGCTCGCCTGCCTCGATCTTGTTGTGAATCCACTGGTGGCTCGGGTTGAACCGGCGGACCTGCCCGGCCATGGCGACCACGCCGGTCTCCTTTTGCTTCTCCACGAGGCGGCGGGAATCCTCCAGCGTGTCGGCCATCGGGATCTCGATGAGCACGTGCTTGCCAGCCTCCATGCAGGCCACGCCCTGATCGGCGTGCATCTGCGTGGGCGTGGCGAGGATGACTGCATCCACATCATCGCGGGCGATGCACTCTTCGAGCGTAGTCGCCGCATGGCCGATGCCCCGCTCTGCGGCCAGCGCCTCGATCTTCTCCTTGGTCGGCCCCATTACTGAAGTGACCTCGACATCGTCGATCGCCGCGAGGGCATCCAGATGCTTGATCCCAAAGGCCCCATAGGCCCCCGCTACACATACGCGCATTTGCTTTCCTTCCGCTGAATTAAGCGTGATTCTCCAAGATGATATGACCAACGGCCGTGTTCGAGGCCGGCACGTGGTAGTGCCGGTGAATCTCGGTGACCTTCTCGTCGAGCGCGCCGCGCATGACGAGCCACATCACCATCTCGATCCCCTCGGACCCGGTCTCCCGCAGATACTCCAGGTGGGTGATATCCGCCGCCGCTTCCGGGTCGTTCGCCATATAGTCGAGAAAGCGGTTGTCCCACTCGGGGTTGATCAGCCCGGCCCGCTCGGCCTGAAGCTGGTGGCTCATGCCGCCGGTGCCGAAGATCATCACGTTGAGGTCTTCGGGGTAGCTGTCGATCGCGCGGCGGATGGCCTTGCCGAGATTGTAGCAGCGGCGCCCGGTGGGGGCCGGATATTGCACCACGTTCACCGCCAGCGGCACCACGAGGCAGGGCCACTCGTCATCGACCCCGTGCTCCCCGAACATGACCGAAAGCGGCACGGTGAGGCCGTGGTCTACTTCCATCTCGTTCATGATCGTCAGGTCGAACTCGTCGAGAATGACCGATTGGGCGATGTGGCTCGAGAGCTTCTGATGCCCCTTCACAACCGGCACCGGGCGCGGGCCCCAGCCCTCGTCGGCGGGCTGGTACTCGGCAGCGCAGCCGAGCGCAAAGGTGGGGATGCATGAGGCATCAAAGGCCGTGCAATGATCGTTATAGACCAAGAAAATAACGTCGGGCTTGTTTTCCTTCATCCACTCGCGGCTCTTGGTGAAGCCCTCGAAAAGGGGCTGCCAATAGGGCTGCTCGGTGATGCCGGTGTCCATTGCCACGCCGATGGCGGGCACGTGGCTGCATGCCACGCCTGCGGTGATCCGCGCCATTATTTCTTCTCCCATTCCGATTTGCTGCGGTTGCCCTCAATGGACCGACCGCCGTGGAGCATCATGTCGCGGTATTCATCCCGGCTGACGCCCGTCATCATCGCGGCGAGATCCTGAAAGGTGATCCCGTCGAAGGCCGCGAGCTTGCTGGTGTAGTAGATGTTACCGCCCAGCTCGAGCAGCCGGTTCCAGGCGCGGTCACGGATGGCCTGCTTCTGGTCTTCCGTCATCGGGAAGCGGCTCATGTATTCCTCGGGGTCCGACTTCATCGCGTCCCGCGCTTTTTGCGTGCGGAGCGAGATACAGAACTGGTTGAGGTGATACCCCTCCCGCGAACGATCGGCATCGAAGACGTAAGTCCCCGGAATGTCGTCATATTCCTTTTCGTCTCTCATGACGTCCTCCCTATTCGGCGGCACGGGGCGTGCCCGCCATGGCGTTGCTGATCCGGTCGGCGCGACCGGCGTACTCTTCGGGGCCATCCGCGAGGCGGAGGCTCAGGTCCCCTGTCCGCTGTTGCCATGCCACGGTGGCGTGGGACATGTCGGCGGGCAATCCGAGTTCTTCGACCGTGCGCGCCACTTCGCGCATCTCCGCCGCGCGGCGCAGGCCGTGGGTGGTGGCGCGCTCCATGTTGTAGGCAGCGCGCGTGGGCCAGTTCCAGCCGGGCATGGAGGCGTCGAGCGAGGCCAGCACGGCCTCGTCCACCCCGGCGCGGCGGCCTGCAAGCAGGCACTCCAGCGTCAGGGCCTCGATACCCTTGATCATGACCGAGCGGACCATCTTGGTGGCACTGGCGATACCCACGTCTGGCCCAGCGATTTGCGCCTCCATATCAAGGCCGTGGAGACATTCGACGGCGGCCTGGGTGTGGGGGCCAGAGATCAGAAGCGGGGTGTGGTGCAGCTTGGGGTGCACCGGCGCCATGACGGCCACATCCACGTAGCGGATGCCCTGCGCTTCCAGCGCCGCCGCACTATGGCGTTTGGCGCCGGGGCTGCAGGAGTTGCAGTCGAAGAACAGCGTTCCGGGGGCCAGAACGGCGGCGGCGTCCTGCGCGGCGGCTTCGGCATGGTCCGCCGTGACGAGACTGAAGACCGCGCCGGAGC
Organism: Vannielia litorea; assembly: GCF_019801175.1. Classification (NCBI taxonomy): domain Bacteria; kingdom Pseudomonadati; phylum Pseudomonadota; class Alphaproteobacteria; order Rhodobacterales; family Paracoccaceae; genus Vannielia; species Vannielia litorea. The sequence continues at coordinate 479,755 of NZ_JAHVJR010000001.1, read as the reverse complement.
CGGAGAGCGTGGTGAGGCCCTCCACGCCATGCGCGGCGTAGTCGGCGCGTTTGGCCTCGGCAGTGTCTGGCGAATTTGTTTTGATATCAAAGGCGGAGAGATCGGCAGGCACGCCAGCCGCTTTCCAGCCCGCCGTAAAGGCCTGACCCGCTTCGCCGAAGCCAAGCAGAACAACCGGTATCCGGTTTGAAACCTTTGCATTATCAGACATTTGCGCCACCTCCTCGTGACGGGGGAGTCTCTATCAAGTTTCGGCGCTGGCGAAAAATCGAAAGGCGGGACGAGCCATTCAATTATTCAATAGAACAGCTGTCCGACAGACCGGCGCAGACCCTGCGCAGATGTTCGATCAGCCGGGCTTGCGCGGGCGTGGGGTGCCACGATTTGCGGAAGGTCAGGCCGATGGTGCGCTTGTTGCCTTCCAGCGGGATCGGGAGGGTGGTGAGCACGCCAAGCTCTTCCTCCATCTCAATCTGGCGGCTGGACATGATGGTGAGATAGGGGCCTCGCCGCATGAGACCGCGCACCAGCACCAAAGAGGAGGAGACGATCTTGACCGGGGTGCCGGGGAGGGTGTCGATCTTCAGCGTGTCGAAGAGGTAGGAGCCCGCGGGCGTGGGCTTGGGCGGGGCGATCCAGGGGTAGCGAAGGGCATCTTCGAGGGTGACAGTCGCCTCGCCCGCCAGCGGGTGATCCTTGCTGGCGACCACGGAGAGCGGGTCGTCGAAGAGCGCCTCTTGCGAGACGTCATCGGCGGGCGGGGGCTGACGGAGCGCGCCGATCATGAAGTCGATCTCGCCAAACCGCAGGCCGCGCAGCAGGTCGGGATAGGGGCCTTCCACCGTGCGGATTTGAGGCGCGCTGGGGGCAGAAGTGATAACATCGTCAATCACTTGCGGCAGGATCGACGAGCGGGCCAGCGGCATGGCCCCAATCACGATGGTGGTGGCCTCCCTGCCCTGCTCCTCGGCGATCTCGAAGACCGCTTGCCGCAACTCGGCCGCCGCAAGGCGAGCCTGCCGCGCAAGGATTTCTCCGGGCAGGGTCAGGGCCACGCCGCGGCGGTTGGTCTCGAACAGGCGGATGCCCGCAAGGCGCTGCATGTCCTTGGCGGCGCGGTGCACGGAGGGCTGGGACACGCCCAGCGCGCGGGCGGCCTGCGAGTAGTTGCCGGCACTGGCCATGGCCAGCAGCGTGCGCAGATGAACCGGCGTCAGCGCGCCGTGAAAATCCTTGCGGACGGGCCCCTCCTCGCCAGATTTCTCATCGCGGCTGGCGCGGCGCACGGCCTCAGCCGCGCCCTCGCGCAACAGGTCGATCATCCGCTCCGCGCGTACCAGAAAGAGCTGCCCCGCACGGGTGCAATACATGCCGTCAGGGCGCCGGTCAAAAAGCTTGACGCTCAGATTTTTCTCAATCTTTGCAATGGCATGGGTCACCGCAGGCTGACTAAGATGGACCACATCGGCTGCCAGCGCGACGCGCTTCAGCCGGGCGGTTTCGACTACGGCCTGGAGGTGGCGGATGTTGGGAAATTCCATGAGGCGGCGCCGGGAGCAAGGATATCCGATTTTCATAAGCTATAGCAAAAATCGATTGGTGCCGCCAAGGTTGGAATTTCCGCACATGCTCCCTGCCCCTTAGAACCCTCCGCAAGGCAGGGCCGTCGGAGGCCGTGCAGCAGGAGGATAGCGACCCATGAGTGACAAGAAGACAGCGCTGGTCATCAGCGCCCATTCCGCCGATTTCGTCTGGCGCGCAGGCGGGGCCATCGCCCTGCACCAGTCCAAGGGCTACGAGGTTACCGTGGTTTGCTTGAGCTATGGTGAACGCGGCGAGAGCGCGAAGCTCTGGAAGCAGGAGGGCATGACCCTCGAAAAGGTAAAGGTCGCCCGTCAGGAAGAGGCCGAGAATGCCGCCGCCGCGCTTGGCGTGAACGACATTCGCTTCCTCGACCGGGGCGACTATCCGCTCGATCTGGGCCGCGAGACGCTGGAGCAGATGGTGGACATCATCCGCGAAGTGCAGCCCAAGTTCATGTTTTCGCACTCGAAATGGGACCCCTACAACACCGACCACATGCGCACGACCGATTTTGCGCTGGAGGCGCGGATGGTGGCGCAGGCCTGGGGCCATAACCCCGGCCAGAAGGTGCTGGGCGCGCCGCAGCTTTACCTGTTCGAGCCGCATCAGACCGAGCAGATGGAATGGCGGCCCAACGTGTTCCTCGACATCACCCCGGTGTGGGACAAGAAATGGGCCGCGATCCAGTGCATGCAGGGGCAGGAGCACCTGTGGCACTTCTACGAGAACGTGGCCGAGAACCGGGGCAACCACTTCCGCCGGAATTCCGGGGGCCAGTCGGGCGGGCGGGATTGCCGCTATGCCGAGGGCTTCCAGTCGATCTTCCCGCGCACGGTGGATGAACTGGAATGAGCTATCAGCCGGGCACCACGGGCGTTGTCGTCCAAAATATCGAGCGGGCTGACCCTCAAGTCATTGACGGGCTTGCAGAATGTGGCGTGGCCACAGTGCATGAGGCGCAGGGCCGCAAGGGCCTGCTGGCCGCCTACATGCGCCCGATCTACACCGGCGCACGGGTGGCGGGCTCTGCCGTGACCATCCTCGCTCCGCCCTGCGACAACTGGATGATCCACGTCGCGATCGAGCAGATTCAGGCGGGCGATATCCTGTGCCTCGGCACGATCACCCCCTCCAACGCGGGCTATTTCGGCGACCTGCTGGCCACCTCGGCGCAGACGCGGGGCTGCCGCGGGCTGGTGATCGACGCAGGCGTTAGAGACGTTAAAGACCTGACGGAAATGGATTTTCCGGTCTGGTCTAAGGCGGTGTTCGCGCAGGGAACGATCAAGGAAACCCTCGGCTCGGTGAACGTGCCGGTGGTTTGCGCCGAAGAGATGGTGAACCCCGGAGACGTGCTGGTCGCCGATGATGACGGGGTCGTCGTCGTCCGCCGGGAAGAGGCCGCAGAGGTGCTGGAAAAGGCGCGCGCACGGGAGGCCAACGAGGCCTCCAAACGGGCGCGGTTCGAGGCCGGAGAACTGGGGCTCGACATCTATTCGATGCGCGAGCGTCTGGAGAAAGCCGGATTGAAATATGTTTGAGGGGAATCTCGCTGCAGCGCCGAAAGGTATCTGAGCACCCCAGCACAACTGATGCACATCTGATGCACATTCCATGCATATCGCAGGTGCAGCATATTAAGATTTCTCACCCGCACCGCACGTTATGCCGGTGCAGAAAGACGGGCAAATGAGCGACGGCACGAGATGCATGTGGATGCGCGGCGGCACCTCCAAGGGGGGCTACTTTCTGGCCGCTGACCTGCCGGAGGCGCGGGACGCCTTCTTGCTCCGGGTCATGGGCTCGCCGGACATTCGCCAGATCGACGGGATGGGCGGGGCGGACCCGCTGACCTCGAAGGTGGCGGTGGTGAAGGCCTCGGAGCGCGACGGCGTGGATGTGGATTATCTCTTCCTGCAGGTCTTCACCGACCAGCCCATCGTGACCGATGCCCAGAACTGCGGGAACATCCTTGCCGGGGTCGGCCCCTTCGCCATCGAACGCGGGTTGGTGCAGGCGCAGGACGGTGAGACGCCTGTGACGATCTACATGGAGAACACCGGCCAGATCGCCGTGGCGCGGGTGAGCACGCCGGAGGGCAAGGTGAGCTATGCCGGTGAGGCGAAGATTGATGGTGTGCCGGGGACGGCGGCGGCGGTGCCGATTGCCTTCAAGGATACCGCCGGGTCGAGCTGCGGGGCGCTGCTGCCCACCGGGAATGCCTGTGACGAGATCGAGGGTGTGGCGTGCACCCTGATCGACAATGGCATGCCCTGCGTGGTGATGCGGGCCGCCGATATGGGGATTTCGGGCGAGGAGACGCCGGAGGAGCTTGAAGGCAATGAGGCGCTGCGTGAGAAGCTGGAGGCGATCCGGCTGAAGGCGGGGCCAATGATGAACCTTGGGGATGTCACCGAGAAGTCGGTGCCGAAGATGACGATGGTGAGCGCGCCGAAGGCGGGGGCGATCTCGACACGGACGTTCATTCCGCACCGCTGCCACAAGACAATTGGCGTTCTGGGCGCGGTGAGCGTGGCGACGGCCTGCCTGACGGAAGGCTCGCCTGCCTATGACCTCGCCCAGCGCGGCGAAGGCCGGGAGCGGGCCTTGTCGGTAGAGCACCCCACGGGCGAGATGACGGTGGTGGCCACCGTGGACGGTGGCGAAGTGACAGAGGCGGCGATCCTACGGACGGCGCGCAAACTGATGGACGGGGAGGTTTTTGCATGAGCGACGTGCAGGTGATGGATGCGGATTGGCTGGAGTTTCACCCCAGCCCGAAGAAGCCGGATTTCAAGCTGCCCGAGGGGGCGGTGGATGCGCATTGCCACGTGTTCGGGCCTTCGCCGGAGTTTCCCTTTGCGCCGGAACGGAAGTACACGCCCTGCAACGCGGGCAAGGACAAGCTGTTCGAATTGCGGGATTATCTGGGGTTTTCGCGCAACGTGATCGTGCAGGCGACTTGCCACGGCAAGGACAACCGGGCGATGGTGGATGCCTGCCGCGCCGCTGGCGATCTGGCCCGCGGGATTGCGAGTGTCGGCCCCGATGTGACGGATGAAGAGCTGGCCGAGATGGATGCGGCGGGCGTGCGCGGCGTGCGGTTCAACTTCGTGAAACGGCTGGTGGATGCGACGCCCAAGGAGGTCTTCATCGGCATTGCCGAGCGGATCGCCAAGCTGGGCTGGCATATCGTGGTCTATTTCGAGGCGGCCGATCTGGAAGAGTTGGTGCCGTTTCTGGAGAGCCTGCCCACCGTGCTGGTGGTCGACCACATGGGCCGCCCGGATGTGAGCAAGGGCGTGGATCACGCGGATTTTCAGCGCTTCATCGATCTGATGGCGCGGAATGAGAACATCTGGAGCAAGGTCACCTGCCCGGAGCGGCTGAGCCTGCAGGGACCGCCCTATGACGACGTGATCGCCTATTGCCGGGCCATCGTCGAGCGGTTCCCCGACCGGGTGCTCTGGGGCACCGACTGGCCGCACCCGAACATGAAGAGCCACATGCCGGATGACGGGGCGCTGGTGGATTACATCCCCAAGATCGCGCCCACGCCGGAGCAGCAGCAAAAGCTGTTGGTGGACAACCCGATGCGGCTCTACTGGGAGCGGTGACCGGGTGATTTTTGGCTGAGCGGGCGTCGCGGTGCGGCGCCCGTTTGCGTTTGCGTCGCAGCCACGCCGCCATTCGTTTTTTGCCACCGTTATTCGAAGCGCGCAAACCGGGGGACCGGCTTGATTCAGGTCAAATTCCGGCCCGCCGCCGCCATGCGATACCGCCATAAAGCAATGGAGGACAGCATGGCGCAACACAGCCACGATTATCATATCGACATACCCGGCACGACGGTGTTCGACGGGCGGATGGCCATGAAGGGCTATGCGCTGAACAAGATGTGCTACGACTTCAACCGCGCCGAAAACCGGGAGGGGTTCAGGGCCGATCCGGAAGGCTGGATGGAGGCCTACGGGCTGCGGGAAGAGCAGCGTCAGGCGATCCGCGACAATGACATCCTAGGCATGATCGCAGAGGGCGGGAACATCTATTACCTCGCCAAGCTGGCGGGCATCTTCAAGCTGAGCGTTCAGGACGTGGGCGGAATGCAGACGGGCCGGACGCGCGAAGAGTTCCAGGCCTTTCTGGCCAGTCAGGCGTGAGGGCGGGGATATGGCACAGATACTCGGTGGCATCACCACCTCGCACATCCCCGCCGTGGGCAACGCGATCGACAAGGGGTTGCAGGATGACCCCTACTGGAAGCCCTTCTTCGACGGCTACCCGAAGGTTCATGCGTGGATCAAAGAGCAAAAGCCGGACTACGTGGTGAACATCTACAACGACCACGGGCTAGGGTTTTTTCTCGACCGGATGCCGACCTTCGCGATTGGCGCGGCGCATGAATACCGAAATGAGGATGAGGGCTGGGGCCTGCCCGAACTGCCGGCGTTTCCGGGCGCGCCGGAACTGAGTTGGCATATCATCGAGAGCATGGTGGAGGATGAGTTCGATATCACCTCCTGCCAGGAGCTGGCGGTGGACCATGGCTTCGTGGTGCCGATGCAGTTGTTCTGGCCGGGGGCGCCGAACAATCCGGACATGCCGCGGGCGGTGCCGATCAGCGCAAATACGGTGCAGCACCCGATCCCGACGCTGAAGCGGGCACTGGATTTCGGCAAGGCTTTGGGCAAGGCGCTGGGGTCGTTCCCCGAGGAGGCGAAGGTGGTGATCCTCGGTACGGGTGGTTTGAGCCATCAATTGGATGGCGCACGGGCCGGGTTCATCAACAAGGAGTTCGACCAGTATTGCCTCGAGAACATCGTTTCCAACCCCGAAGAGCTGACGAAGATCTCGCGGATGGAGCTGGTTGAAAAGGCAGGCGCGCAGGGCACCGAGTTTCTGATGTGGATGATGATGCGCGGGGCGCTGGGGGATGAGGTGACGGAGATCACCCGGAATTATCACATCCCGATCTCAAACACGGCGGCCGGCACGCTCTTGCTGGAATGTGCTGCCTGAAGAGATTTTGGGCCTCCGGCGGGAGTTATTTGGAGCAAGAAAATGGAGCGGGGACGCGCGCAATTTTAATCGAATTGTCCATTTTCTTGCGGCAATTACTCCCGCCGGAGGCTTTAATTCTCTTTTGGCGCAGTGGCTGAATTGAACGGGCGTTCAGCCGAGGAAGTGCTTCAGGATGCGTTTCGTCCACTTGCCGTAGGGCGGGCGGATGAGGTGGCTGCCGTTGGGTTTGCGCTGGGTGAAGACTGACTTGGCGTGGCTCATCGACTTGAAGCCTTCTGGCCCGTGGTAGCTGCCGAGGCCGGAGGGGCCGATGCCGCCGAAGGGGAGGTCATCGACGGCAACATGCAGGAGCGTGTCATTCACCGTAACGCCGCCGGAGGTGGTGCGAGTGAGTACGGCGTCGCGGGCCTCGTCATCGGGGCCGAAGTGGTAAAGCGCGAGGGGGCGCGGGCGAGCGTTGATGTAGCTGATGGCGTCATCGATCGTGTCGTATGGGATGACGGGCAGGTGGGGGCCGAAGATTTCTTCCTGCATCACGGGCATTTCACCCGTCACGTCGAGCAGCATCGCAGGAGCGTTATCGCCCTCCAACAGTGGGAGGCGGCGGGCGCCTTGGGCGACGGCGTCGTCGGCCAGTTTGGCGAGGCGGGCGGCGTGGCGGTCGTGGATGGGGAGCGTGAAGTTTTCGTCGGCGGTGCCGGAGGGGTAGAGCTTTTTGGCCTCGGCCTGCATGGCCTCGCAGAAGGCGTCGAGCTTGTCCTTCGGAACAAGCGCGTAATCGGGGGCGATGCAGGTTTGGCCGCCGTTGACCAGCTTGCCAAAGGCGATGGAGGCGGTGGCCTCGACCATGTCGGCCCCGGGGGCGAGGATGGCCGGGCTTTTGCCGCCCAGCTCAAGAGTGACGGGCGTGAGGTTGGCGGCGGCGGCCTGCATCACCTTGCGGCCCACTTCCGTGCCGCCGGTGAAGAAGAGATGATCGAAGGGTAGCGAAGAAAACTCCGCGCCCAGCTCGGGGCCGCCTTCGACCACGGCCACCTGATCGGGGCGGAAGAGCTCTTCGAGCAGCTCGCGCATGGCGGCGGAGCAGGCGGGGGTGAACTCGGAGGGCTTCAGCATCACGCGGTTGCCTGCGGCCAGCGCCGTGGCCAGCGGGGCGAGCGCCAGCAGGTAGGGGTAGTTCCAGGGCGAGATGATGCCCACCACGCCCTTGGGTTGGTAGTGGACGCGGGACTTGCCGGGCCAGAGGGCGAAATGGGTGCTGCGGCGCTCGGGGGCCATGAAGCGGCGCAGGTTGCTGTCGAGATATTCGATAGCGTTGATCGTGGGCACGAGGTCGAGCAGCTTCGTTTCGCTCGGCGCGCGGCGACAGAAATCATCGTTCGCCGCCTTGGCCAGCACATCGGCCTTGGCCTTCACCGCCTTGGCGAGGCGGGAGAGGTCGGCGCGGCGGGTGGCCAGATCGGGCGGCGGGGCGGCGAGGAAGGCGGTGCGCTGGGTCTCGAGGATCTGGTTCAGGTCGGTCATACGGTTTCGCCTTTGCTCATTCTGTCGAGGAAGGTTTCGGCTTCGCGCAGCACGGTCTTGCGCCGGGCCTCATCCATCCTGTCCCATGTTCTGTACATCTGGGCGGTGCGGGGGCCTTGTTCAAATCTGTCGCGATGTCGCAGCAGGAAATGCCAGTAAAGCAGGTTGAAGGGGCAGGTCCCTTCCCCTGTTTTCTTGCTCACCGAATAGGCGCAGGCGCCGCAGTAGTCGGACATCTTGTTGATGTAGTTGCCAGAGGAGACATAAGGCTTTGACGCGATGACGCCGCCATCGGCGAATTGGCTCATGCCCACGGTGTTGGGGGCTTCGACCCATTCGAAGGCGTCGATGTAGACCTCAAGATACCATTCGTGGACCTCCGCCGGATTGATCTGCGCGATCAGGGCGAAGTTGCCGGTGATCATCAGCCGCTGGATGTGGTGGGCGTAGGCCTCTTCCTCGGTCTGTTTTACCGCCTGCGACAGGCAGTTCATCTTGGTTTCGGCGCCCCAGTAGAGCGGCGGCAGGCTGCGCTGGTGGTTCAGGGCGTTGCGGCGCGGATACTCCGGCCCTTCGTGGAAGTAGATGCCGCGGACGTATTCGCGCCAGCCGAGAATCTGGCGGATGAAGCCCTCGGCGGCGTTGATCGGGGCCTTGCCCTCTTTCCAAGCGGCCTCGACGCGTTGGCATACGTCGAGCGGATTGAGCAGGCCAATGTTGAGGTAGGCGGAGATCAGGGAGTGATAGAGGAAGCGCTGGTTTTGCAGCATCGCGTCCTGATAGGTGCCGAAGTTCTCCAGCGCGTCGTCGATGAAGTGGCTGAGCACCTTTTCGGCTTCTTCGGCGGTTGTGGCAAAGCCGAAGGGGCGGAGTTTGCCGAAGTTCTTGCCGAAGCGGGACTCGACGAGGCTTAGCACTTCCTCGGTGGCCTCATCCGGTTCGAACCAGAGGGGCTTGGGCAGGAAGAGGTCATCTTCGGCGGGTTTGCGATTGTCGTGGTCGTAGTTCCACTTGTCGCCAGCGGGCTCGCCCCCCTCCATCAGCAGGCCGGTCTTGCGGCGCATCTCGCGATAGAAATACTCCATCCGCAGAGCCTTGCGGCCCTTGGCCCATTGCTCGAAGTCGTCGTGGCTGGCGATGAAGCGGGTGTCTTCCAGCAGGTCGATCTTGAGCGGGCAATCCTCCAGCGCCTCGATCAGGCGCCATTCGCCGGGGCGGGTGGCGATGACCTGTTTCGCGCCATGCTCCTCGGCGCGGCGGAGGAGTTCGCCGGGGATGGAGCCGGCGTTCTGATCATCATCGAGACGGGTGTAGGCGACTTGCCAGCCATCCTCCGCGAGACGGGCGGCGAATTTGCGCATGGCGGCGAAGATCAGGGCGATCTTCTTGGGGTGGTGGCGGACGTAGTCGGTTTCCACCGCCACCTCGGCCATGACCACCACGTCCCTGCCCTTCTCCGCCGCCGCGAGGGCGGCGACGGAGGGGGTCAGCTGGTCTCCCAGAACGAGGACGAGGCGGGGTGCGCTCACCAGTCGCCGGTGTTTTCCATCGAGGCCCAGGGCTCGGCGCTTGGCAGGGCGTCGCCCTCCTGGATCAGCTCAATCGAGATGTTGTCGGGCGACTTGACGAAGGCCATGCGGCCATCGCGCGGGGGGCGGTTGATGGTGACGCCCGCGTCCATCAGCTTCTGGCAGGTGGCGTAGATGTCATCGACCCGGTAGGCGAGGTGGCCCCATGCGCGGGCGGTCTCGTATTTCTCGTCGCTGTCCCAGTTGTAGGTCAGCTCCAGTTCGGGGGCGCGGGTCTCCTTGGCGCTGGCGGCGTCCTTGGGGGCGGCGAGGAAGATGAGGGTGAACTTGCCCTGCTCGTTGTCGATCCGGCGGATCTCTTCGAGGCCGAATTTGGTGACCCAGAAATCGAGACTTTCCTCGACATCGGTAATCCGGACCATGGTGTGAACGTAGCGCATTGCTGCCCCTCCTTTGACTGTTGGGGCCAAAGGATAGGGCGCGGGGCGCGGAGCGCCAGTGTTGCGGCCCGTCCGGCGCTAGGGGATCAGCACCTGTTTGCGCGGGATGATGGATTCGGACAGCGAGCCATCGTCATACATCATCCGGATCGTCACGCTCTCGACCGTGTTGGCCGGGGCCGTGATAAGGGGGATCGGGTCGCCGTCGACCATCACGTTGGGGTTGGAGAACTCGGTGTGGCACTCGGCCATCTCCAGCGCGCGGGTGGGCGGCTCGTCGTTGAAGCCGAATTGGACCGAGTCCACGCCGCAGCGCCATGAGACGATGGGGGTGAAGAAGACGTAATCCTCATTGCCCTCGACGCGAATGGCGATCCACTTGTCCTTGATCGTTTCGAGGATGGGGCGGACCTCGGCGGCGGTGGTGAAGTTCTCGGCCTGAAGGGTGAGGGGCGCGGTGGCGAGCAGCGTGGCGGCTGTGAGCTTGAGGAAACTCATCGGGGATTTTCCTTTTCGGCAAATGGACTTTGGCTATAGTGGCCCCGAAAATGCGGGGTCCCGAGCAGTATGGCCGCGAAGCGGAAGAAATCAAAGCCTTTCAACATCGTCGTGGTCGCCCAGGGGGGCAGACTTCAGTATGAGGCGGCGCTTTTTGCGGCCTCGCTCCGGCATTTTGACCAAGGCTTCGAGGGGCGGCTTTTTGTGGCCGAGCCGCAGCCGGGGCCACGCTGGCCGGATGATCCGCGGATCGACAGTGCGGCGGTGCGCAAGCTGCTGGTGGAGGAACTGGGGGCAGAGATCCTGCCGTTCGAGAGCCACCACTTTGGCGCGGACTACCCCTATGGAAACAAGATCGAGGCGCTGCGGGCGCTGCCCGAGGGAGAGCCTTTCGTGTTCTTCGACAGTGACACGCTGGTGACGGGGGCGCTCTCTGCCCTGCCCTTCGACTTCAGCCGCCCCTCCGCCTCGATGCGGCGTGAAGGCACATGGCCCGAGGTGCCGCTCTACGGGCCCGGCTACGCGGGCATCTGGAAGAGCCTTTATGACAAGTTCGGGCTGGAGTTTGAGCCGAGCCTCGATAAGAGCCAGCCGGACGAATACTGGCGTCGCTACCTTTACTTCAACGCCGGGTGGTTCTTTGGCCCCTGCGGGCCGAGCTTTGGCGCGCGGTTCGAGGAGTATGCGCTGGCGATCCGGGACGATGCCCCTGACGCGCTGGCCTGTCAGGAGCTGGACCCGTGGCTCGACCAGGTTGCGCTGCCGCTGGTGATCCATTCCTTTGGCGGCGGGCGGCCCGGCCCGGAGTTGGACGGGTTGGATGGCGATGTGACCTGCCACTGGCGGGTGATGTCGCTGCTCTATGCCCGCGAGTCCGACCGGGTGGTAGACGCGCTGGCCGAGGTGACGGCACCCAACAAGATCAAGAAGGTGCTGAAGGAATACGAGCCCTTCAAGCGGCTGATCTTTCAGAGCAAGGGCGAGCGGGCGCGGGCGCTGTTTGACCGGGCAAAGCTGCCCCGCAAGGAACAAGCCATTCGCAACCAGTTGAAGCGTGAGAACCTCTGGATGCGGTGACGGGCGCCGGTTCGTGCGAGAACCTGCGTGCCCTACCGCTCCATCGGTTTGGCTGAGAGCCGGGCGGCCCATGTGGCGCGCAGGGTTTTCACCGCCTCGTCGCGGGCGAGCGGGCCGAGAGCGTCGTCGATCTCTTCCAGCGCTTCGGTGGTGAGCGTGCCGTCATGGGCGGCCTGCATACCGGCCACGGTGCAACTGCCCATCTTCAGTTGAAACCGCAGGCGGTTCTCTGCGGCTTGGAGGTTGGGCGTGGCCCCGACCCAGGCCTGCCCGCCGGTGCGGGCGGCATAGATCACCCAGTGTTGCGGGGCCTCCTTGGCGGCTCTTCGGGCGGCTTGCTTGTCGATCATATCGTTCGTCCTTTGCTGGCCCGCCAGTTGACATATTTTTACCCGGGTGTAAATAGCGGGCATGGACGAGACATTCACCGCATTCGAGGGTGCCCGGCGAGTGGCGCAGGGCACGCGAGCCGCGCTGACCGAGGCGCTGCGGGCCAACGGGTACGGGCCGGGCGCGGCGCTGCTGGTGTTCAGCGATTTGACAGGGCGGGAGACGGACCTCGACCTTTCAGCCCCGCCTGCCCCGCCCGCCGACACAGCGCCGCGCGGGCGCGGACGGCCCAAGCTGGGGGTGCGGGCCAAGGAAGTGACCCTCCTGCCGCGCCATTGGGAGTGGCTGGCCAGCCAGCGCGGCGGGGCCTCGGCCACGCTCAGGCGGCTGGTGGAAGAAGCGATACGGCAGCCCAACCCGGCGGCGCGGCGCGATGCGGCCTATGCCTTTTGCACCGCCATCGCGGGCGACCTGCCGGGCTATGAAGAGGCGATGCGGGCGCTCTATGCCGGCGAGGGGTTTGCCGGGGCGGTGGCGCATTGGCCGGACGATGTTCGGGCCCACGCGCTGTGGCTTGCCAGGGCGCCAGACGGCACCGCCCCTCAGCCGTAGCCGCCGCCCTGCGCGCCGCGCAGGTAGATGTTGTAGGCCTTTTCGCAGCCCGCTTGCGTGGGGGAGAAGCACTTTATCCACTGTCCGGTGGCGCTCATCTCCCAAATTTCTTCGCTCTTGCCGTCTGCATAGGTTGCCCGTTCACGGCGGGTCTTGAAGGTGCGCGCGCCGATCTTCACCTCGCCGTCCGGCAGCTTCTCGACCTTCACCGGGCGCTCGATGCCGTATTTCGGCGCGATGCCAAGGCCGGTTCCATCGGAACAGGCCGCGAGGATCGAGATTGCACCAAGCAGGATGGGGAGCTTTATCAAGGTCTTCATTTTCATACCTTTCCTGAAATTTCCCAGCCGTGGTGACGGCGCAAAAGCACTGAACAATGACGCAGGGTCACCCGGATGGGCCTGACCTGTCAAATCGCGGGGCTTTGAGACGCCCTAAAGGCGGGGTGCGCAATCGCGGAGCGCATAAAGGTCTTGCGCCGATTTCACGCTCGCCCCGATTGCCGCGCCATGAGCGCTGGCCTAGGGTCACGGCCAATCATGACGTAACGGGAGGACACCCATGAGCTACGGCTTCGACACGCTTCAGATTCACGCAGGCGCACGGCCCGATCCGGCGACCGGCGCGCGGCAGACGCCGATCTATCAGACCACGGCCTATGTGTTCCGCGATGCCGATCACGCCGCCGCGCTCTTCAACCTGCAGGAAGTGGGCTACATCTACTCGCGGCTGACCAACCCCACCGTGGCGGTGCTGCAGGAGCGGATCGCCACGCTGGAGGGCGGCGCGGGTGCGGTGTGCTGCTCGTCGGGCCATGCGGCGCAGATCATGGCGCTCTTCCCGCTGATGGGGCCGGGGCGGAATGTGGTTGTTTCGACAAGGCTTTACGGCGGGTCGATCACCCAGTTCAGCCAGACGATCAAGCGCTTCGGCTGGTCGGCCAAGTTTGTGGATTTCGACGATCTGGATGCCATCGAGGCGGCGATCGACGACGACACGCGGGCGGTCTTCTGCGAGGCCATCGCCAACCCGGGCGGCTACATCACCGACCTGCCCGCCGTGGCCAAGGTGGCCGACAAGGCGGGGCTGCCGCTGATCGTCGACAACACCTCGGCCACCCCCTACCTCTGCCGCCCGATCGAGCATGGCGCGACGCTGGTGGTGCATTCGATGACCAAGTATCTCACCGGCAATGGCACCGTGACGGGTGGCGTGGTGGTGGATTCGGGCAAGTTCGACTGGGCGGCTTCGGGCAAGTTCCCCTCGCTCTCCGAGCCGGAGCCTGCCTATCACGGCCTCAAGTTCGCCGAGACCTTCGGGCCGCTGGCCTTTACCTTCCACGGCATCGCCATCGGGCTGCGTGACCTCGGGATGACCCTGAACCCGCAGGCCGCCCATTACACGCTGATGGGCATCGAGACCCTCAGCCTGCGGATGGAGCGGCACGTGGCCAACGCCAAGAAGATCGCCGGCTGGCTGGAGACCCACCCGAACGTGGAGGCCGTGACCTACGCCGGCCTGCCCTCCTCGCCCTATGCCGGGCGGGTCAAGACGGTTTGCCCCAAGGGCGCGGGCGGACTCTTCACGGTGACGCTGAAGGGGGGCTACGAGGCCTGCGTGAAGACGGTGGACAGCCTCGAGTTGTTCTCCCACGTGGCCAACCTCGGGGACACCCGGAGCCTCGTGATCCACTCTGCCTCCACCACCCACCGCCAGCTTACCGAGGAGCAGCAGGTGGCGGCCGGGGCCGCGCCGAACGTGCTGCGGCTTTCCATCGGAATCGAGGATGCCGACGACCTGATCGCCGACCTCGGGCAAGCGCTGGAGAAGGCGCACCAATAGGCGCGGCAGCGGCGGATTTCCGCCCGCGCGGGGCTTGCAGTTTCACGACATTGTCAGCCCCGCACCTCCAACAATCCGGCCCCTGTACGGGCCGGATTTTTCGTTATGCGACAAGGCGCTTTGGCGCGAGGTGAAGGTGATGCCGCAGGAGTCGTGAAAAATTGAAAACCCGCCGTTAAGCCTGTATAGACTAAGGAGCTTTCACGCGGGCCCTGCGGCGCCCGCCCCCATTGGCCGGAAACTCCTTGGATGACCCCCGATTTCGCGCTTGATCTCAGCCTCGACGGTATCTCGCTTTTGCGGCGTGCGGAGGATGGGTGGCGACGGGTTGGCGCGGTCTCGCTGGATGCCGACCGGCTGAGCGATGACCTGGCCGCGCTGCGGGCACAGGCGGGGGGCGCGGTCGCGACCAAGCTGGTGATCCCCAACGGCCAAATTCTATACACCACTTGCCCAGCCAGCGGCCGCGACGAGCTGGCCGACGAGGTACGCGTGCGTGCCGCACTGGTGGGGGCGACGCCCTACGAGGTTTCGGACCTGCTGTTCGACTGGGAGTCGGACGGCGAGACGCTGCACATCGCCGTGGTCGCCCGCGAAACGCTGGAAGAGGCCCGCGCCTTCGCGGCCGAGCACGGCTTCGGCCCGGTGGGCTACGTGGCGGTGCCGCCGCGCGGGGCCTTCCTGCGCGAGCCTTTCTTCGGCCCGGTGGATCGCGGCCCCGGCGCTGGCCCGGTGATGCTGGCCGATGCCGAACCGATCGAGGTTGTGGGCGACTGGGAAGAGCCTGCGGCGGTGGCTGCGGAGCCGGTTGAGGTAGAGGCCGAGGCGGAAGCTGCGGCGGATGCCGAGGGTGTGGCCGAGGTGGCGGAAGGTGCGCCGGAAGAGGCCATCGCTGAGGGTGCTGAGACGTTGGAGGTTGCCGAAGAGGCTGCGCCCGTCGTTGATGAGGTCGCCGAACCGGAGACGGTTGAGCCTGAACTTGCCGAGATCGAAGAGGTTAACGCGGTTGCAGAAGAGGCTGCGCCCGAGGTTGTTGAGGCGGCTGGTGATGAAGCACCGACTGAGGCTGACGCGCCTGCGCTGGAAGATGAAGACTCAGGTGTAGAGGCAGCGGCCCCTGAAGAGGTCGCGGCGCCGGAAGAGGAGGCGCTTAGCGAGAATGAGCCTGCCGAGGATGAGCCTGAAGCCCCGGCGGCTGCAATGCCTGCTTTCAGCTCGATCCGCGCCCAGACGCCCGAGGGGCAGGCGCCCCGGCTGGGCGCGGCGCGGTCCGACGCAGCCAGCGGCGCGGTGCGCAAGCTGGGCGGCGCAACGCGTGGCAAAGCCGAGAACACCGTAGCCAAGCCCGACGCCGCAGCCAAACCCGAACCGCAAGAGAAGCCGGCGGCGAAGGTGGTGGCCAAGCCTGCCGAGACGGCGGCACGGACCATCGCGGCGATGACGCCCGAAGCCGCGGACGGCACCCCTGCGGCCAAGCCGGACCCCGAGCTTGCCCCGCAGGATGCCAGCCCGCGCAGCAAGGCGGCCTTTGCGGCCTTCCGCGACAAGGTGGGCACTTTGCGCCGCAAGCCCGAGGGCGGCTCTGCGCTCACGCCCGAGATCATTGCCGCACCGCTGCCCAAGCCCACGCCGGACGACCTGCCCAAGCGCCTCTCGCAAGAGGCCACGGCGGGCGACATGACCATCTTCGGCGCGCGCGGCAAAGCCAAGCCGAAACAGCGCAAGGGCTTCCCCATCGGGCTGACGCTCGGGCTGGTGCTGTTTCTCGGCATGGTCGGCCTCTGGTCGAAACTCTTTATCGCGGGCGGCGACACTGATGGCGCCCCCGTGGTCGCCGAGCAGAGCGTGGCAGGCACGCTGCCGCTGCTTGGCCGGAACACCGGGGCCGATGGCGCCCTGACCCGCTCGATCACCTTCTCGGAGACCGGCACCAGCGGTGCGACCACCGAGCCAGAAGGCGAGGCCGAACTGGCCGAGGCCCTGCAGGCTCCGGCCCCGACAGACCCGGCGATGGAAGGCGAGGCCCAGATGGCCAGCCTTGCGGACGACCCCTTCTCCGCGTTGCCCGAAGAAGAGCCGCGCATCGCAGAGCCGATGCTCGAAAACCCGCCGTTGCCCGAGATCGACGCCGATGCAGAGCCCGCCGAGGACGAGTTGGCCGACATGGAGCCGGAGCCGGAGGCCACCCCTGCGGCGCCGCTGAGCCCGGAGGAGGCGCAGGCCGCCTATGCCGAGAGCGGCATCTGGCAGCAGGCCCCGCAACCCGCCAGCCTGCCCGCCGAAGAGAGCACCGACGACATTTACATCGCCTCCATCGACCCGGCGGTGACCGGCTATGACGCGGTGGCGCTGCCCCGTGCCGAAACCGGGAGCGGCAGCGATGCCGCCCTGCCCCGCCAGCCCAGCCCGATGCCCCCCGGCCAGGACGTGGAGTTTGACGCCGATGGCTCGATCCGCCCGACGCAGGAGGGCGTGGTCACCGCTGGCGGCGTAACGCTTTACGCCGGGCGCCCCCATGTGGTGCCGCGCGTGCGGCCCGGCACGGCGCAGGAGGCCAGCGCCGAGGCTCAGGCCGAGACCGAGGCGGAAACGGCGGGCGAGACCGAAGCCGACAGCGCCCTCGCCGGGCTGCGCCCCAAGGCGCGCCCGGAAGGGCTGATTGAAGAGAACGAGAAGGCCACGCTCGGCGGACGCACCCGTGCGGAGCTGGCAGGGCTGCGGCCCAAGGCGCGCCCGCAATCGGTGCAGGATGAGGCCGAGAGCGCCCGTCAGGCCGCCATTGAACAAGCCGTGCGCGACAGCGAGAGCGAATCCGCCGAACTGGCCGCCGACGAGGAGCGCGCCGCAGCAGAGGCCCAGGCCCGCGCCGAGGCCGAGCTGCAGAACGCCTCGCGCTTGGCCGTTGCCGCCTCGCGCAAGCCCGCCGCCAAGCCGCGCAACTTTGGAAACAAAGTCGCCGCCGCGCGCAAGAAGGCGGAGGAAGAGGCCGAGGCGCAGGCCCGCGCGGCCGCAGCCGCCGCTGCCCGCTCGACCACGGCGCCCCAGGCCGACAGCGGCTCCACCCAGACGGCCACTGCCGCCGTGGTCCTGCCGCGCAACCAGAGGGTCGCGCCCTCGGTGCCCTCCAGCGCCTCGGTGGCCAAGGCTGCAACTGACCGCAACGTGCTGAAACTGCGCGACATCAACCTGATCGGCGTCTTCGGCTCACCCTCGCAGCGCCGCGCCCTCGTGCGCCTGCCCTCGGGCAGGCTGATCAAGGTGAAGGCGGGCGACCGGCTGGATGGCGGCAAGGTCGCCGCGATCGGCCAGAACGAGCTGCGCTACGTGAAGCGCGGAAAGAACATCACCCTCGCCATGCCATCGGGCTGAGGCGCGCGGGCGGGGCTGTTTGACATCCCCGCCGCGCCGGTGTTCCTGTGACCCGAAATCTGGCAGCAGGAGACAGGCCATGAAATCGGTGGACCTCGGCAGGTTTTCCATTGCGAACGACAAACCCTTTGCCCTGCTGGCCGGCCCCTGCCAGCTGGAGAGCCTCGACCATGCGCGGATGCTGGCCGAGAAGATCGGCGCGGCGGCGGGCGAGCGCGGCATCCCTTTCGTGTTCAAGGCGAGCTACGACAAGGCCAACCGCACCTCGCTCTCTGGCAAGCGGGGGCTTGGGATCGAGAAGGGGCTGGAAGTGCTGGCCGCGATCCGCGAGGAGTTCGGCTGCCCTGTAGTGACCGATGTGCACGATGTGGCGCAGGCGCAGCGGGCGGGCGAGGTGGTGGATATCCTGCAGATCCCGGCGTTCCTTTGCCGCCAGACCGACCTGCTGCTGGCCGCCGGAAAGGCGGGCAAGGCGATCAACGTGAAGAAGGGGCAGTTTCTGGCGCCTTGGGACATGGCCAATGTGGCCGAAAAGATCGCGAGCACGGGTAATGAGCGGATCATGCTCTGCGAGCGCGGCACGAGCTTTGGCTACAACGCACTGGTGAGCGACTTCCGCGGCCTGCCAATCATGGCAGAGACGGGCTATCCGGTGGTGTTCGACGCGACCCATTCGGTGCAGCAGCCGGGCGGGCTTGGCGGCTCGACGGGTGGCAAGCGCGAGTATGTGCCCGTGCTGGCGGCAGCGGCCGTGGCGGTGGGCTGCGCGGCTGTCTTCATGGAAGTGCATGAAAACCCCGACAACGCGCCTTCGGACGGGCCGAACATGCTGCGGCTGGCGGACCTGCCGGCGGTGCTGGACAGGTTGAAGGCGCTGGACGCGGTCACGAAGGGCTGAGGCGCGGGGCGCTCATTCGCCCTTCGAGGCGTTTTCATAGGGGCACTGATTAGCCCGCCTTTCAGGCGGCGTCTTCCGGCTTCAACTCGCCGCTCTCGATCTGCTCCTGCTCGATGCTCTCGAAGAGCGCCTTGAAGTTGCCCTCGCCGAAGCCGTCATCGCCCTTGCGCTGAATGAACTCGAAGAAGATCGGGCCGATCACGGTTTTCGAGAAGATCTGGAGCAGGATACGGGTTTCGCCGCCGTCCACCACGCCCTCGCCGTCGATCAGGATGCCGTGCTTCATCATCCGGTCGAGCGGCTCGTCGTGGCCCTGCACGCGGTCCTTGCTCATCTTGTAATAGGTCTCGGGCGGGCCGGGCATGAACTTGACGCCCATCTCGGCGATCTGGTCGGTCGCCTCGTAGATATCACGTGCGCCCACGGCGATGTGCTGGATGCCCTCGCCGTTGTACTTTTTCAGGTAGGCGACGATCTGGCCGGTCTCGCCCCGGTCCTCGTTGATCGGGATACGGATGCGGCCGCAGGGGGAGGTCAGGGCGCGGGAGAAGAGGCCGGTGAACTTGCCCTCGATGTCGAAGAAGCGGATCTCACGGAAGTTGAAGAGCTTGCCGTAGAACTGGAACCACTTGTCCATGTTGCCCTTGAAGACGTTATGGGTGAGGTGGTCGAGGTAGTAGAAGCCCACGCCCATGGGGTGGGCGCTGTCGTGCCAGTCGAACTCGGCGTTGTAGGCGCTGGTCTCGAAATAATCCTCGATGAAGTAGATCAGGCTGCCGCCGATGCCGCGAATGGCGGGCACGTCCATCGTTTTGCCGGGGCCTTCATAAGGCTCGGCGCCGTTTTTCACGGCATGGCCGAAGGCGTGCTGCGCATCCACCACGCGCCAGCCCATGGAGGGGGCGCAGGGGCCGTGCTCTTCAACGAAGTCGCGACCGTGGGTGCCGGGCTCGTCGTTCAGCAGGTAACTGATATCGCCCTGCTGCCAAAGCTCGATGCGCTTGGTCTTGTGGGTGGCTACGTGGGTGTAACCCATCGCGCGGAAGGTCTCGCGCAGGTGCTCGGGGTCGGGGTGGGCGAATTCGACGAACTCGAAGCCATCGGTGCCGGCGGGGTTTTCGGGGGTGATCGTCGCCTTGGGGGCGTCGTGGGGGAAGGGGCCCATGGGTATCTCCTGTGCGCTTTCGGCCAGTTTAGCGCGGGATGCGGGCGGGGAGTGCGCGTTATGGCTGGAAATTGCAGGACTATCCGCGTTTACTGCGCATTAATATCGCCGTTCACGTTAATACCCCGCATGATACTCGACAAAACCGACTCATTCCTGCTTCGGCTCCTGCAACAGGATGCCAACCAGACCGCCGAGACCCTTGGCCAGAAGCTGGGCCTCAGCCCGAGCCAAGCCGGGCGGCGGCGGCAGCGGCTGGAGGCGGAGGGGCTGATCGCGGGCTACGGCGCGCGGGTGGACCCGGAGGCAGTGGGGCTGGGGGTGCAGGCGATGATTCAGGTGCATATGGCCGCCCATGCCCCCGATGCTGCGCAGAGCTTTGCCCGGCTGGTGGAGCGCACCGGCGAGATTACCAGCGCATGGGTGATGACCGGCGATGCCGATTACCTGCTGCGCATCTACTGCCGCGATCTGGCGGCCCTCAACCGGCTGGTGCAGGAAGTTCTGCTGCCCCACCCCTCGGTCGCGCGGGTGCAAAGCCAGATCGTGATGGACCAGCTTAAGCCCGACGGCCCCCTGCCTCTGTGAGCGCCGCGCCAAGCGCCCACGAGAGCGCCGCTGTAACCAAGTGAAAGATAATGTGCCCTGCCGCACAGCGTTTTCGCCCGCTGCGGGGCGCTGCGGCCATTCCATTTTGGCCTCTGCCTGATACTTCTGGAAAGGACGAAACAGGGCGGGCGCTATGGAAGAGTTCCTTTATCAGGCGGTGATCTACCTCAGCGCGGCTGTGGTCGCGGTGCCGATTTCGGCGCGGCTCGGCATGGGATCGGTGCTGGGATACCTGCTTTCAGGCATCGTGATTGGCCCGATCCTCGGCCTTGTGGGGAGCGAAACGCAGGAGCTTCAACACTTCGCCGAGTTCGGCGTGGTGGTGATGCTCTTCCTGATCGGTCTGGAGCTGGAGCCGAAGGCGCTGTGGAACATGCGGCACCGGCTCTTGGGGCTTGGCGGGCTTCAGGTGGTGGGCACCTCCCTTGTGATTGCGGGCTGCGGCATGGCGCTTGGCCTTACGTGGAGCCTTGCGCTTGCCGTGGGCATGACCTTTGCCCTCTCCTCCACCGCGATCGTGCTGCAGACCCTCAGCGAGAAGGGGCTGATGCAGTCGCCCGGCGGGCGCTCGATCATCTCGGTGCTGCTGACGCAGGATATCGCGGTGATCCCGATCCTGGCGATCCTGCCGCTGCTGCCGGTGGCCTTTGTGCCCCAGCTCGATGACAGTGGGGCCATTCAGGTAGGCGGCGAAGAGGCGCATCATGCGATGTCGCTGGTCGAGGGGCTGCCGGGCTGGGGCGTGGCGCTGGTGACGGTCGGCGCGGTGGCGGCGGTGATCCTTGCCGGCATCTTCCTGACGCGGCCGCTGTTCAAGTTCATCCACATGGCCAAGCTGCGCGAGCTTTACACCGCCACAGCCCTGCTGATGGTGGTGATGATCGCCTTCCTGATGAACCTTGTGGGCCTCTCCCCTGCCCTCGGCACCTTCCTCGGCGGCGTGATGCTCGCGAACTCGGAGTTCCGCCACCAGATCGAGGCCGACCTGAACCCGTTCAAGGGGCTGCTGCTTGGCCTCTTCTTCATCACCGTGGGCGCGGGCATCAACTTTACCGTGCTGTGGAACAACATCTTCACCATCATCGGCCTCACGCTGGGGGTGATGCTGGTGAAGGGGCTGATCCTCTTTGCGCTGGCGTGGATGTTCAAGCTGCGCACCAAGGGGCAATGGCTCTTTACCCTCGGTCTGGCGCAGGCCGGTGAGTTTGGCTTCGTGCTGGTGGGCTTCATGACCGGGCAGCGCATGCTGGACCCGGTGCTGGCGCAGATCCTGCTGCTGGTGGTGGCCATGACCATGCTGCTCACGCCGCTGTTCTTCATCCTCTACGAGAAGCTTTCGGAGCGGATGGCGGAGGAGAGCGAGGCACCGGAGCCGGACGAGATGGACGAGACCGCGCCGGTGATCATCGCCGGGCTAGGCCGCTTCGGGCAGGTGGTGAGCCGGATGGTCAGCGCCGCCGGGGTGAACACCACCGTGCTCGACCATAACCTTGAAACCATCAACCTTCTGCG
Source organism: Vannielia litorea (assembly GCF_019801175.1). Lineage (NCBI taxonomy): Bacteria > Pseudomonadati > Pseudomonadota > Alphaproteobacteria > Rhodobacterales > Paracoccaceae > Vannielia > Vannielia litorea. The sequence continues at coordinate 457,744 of NZ_JAHVJR010000001.1, read as the reverse complement.
GCGCTTCGGCTTCAAGGGGTTCTTTGGCGACCCGACGCGCCCGGAGTTGCTGCATGCCGCAGGCATCCACCATGCGCGGGTTCTGGTGGTGGCGCTCGACAACCCCAAGACCGCCGTGCAGCTGGTGCACTATGCCCGCGAGGTGCGGCCCGACATTCACATCATCGCCCGCGCGCGGGACCGGCTGCATGTGTATGAGCTCTACAAGGCGGGAGCGAATGACATCATCCGCGAGCTGTTCGACTCCAGCCTGCGGGCCGGGCGCTACGTGCTGGAGAACATGGAGTTCTCGGAGTTCGAGGCGAGCGAGGTGGAGCGCCGGTTCTACAAGCACGACCGGCATATTTTGCGGGAGCTGGCGGAGCTGTGGAACCCGGATATCCCGCTGAGCCACAACGAGGCCTATGTGGCCCGGACCCGGGAGCTGAATTCGGAGCTGGAGGCGGCGCTGGTGCGGGAGATCCTGCAGGGCCGGTCGCAGGGCGGTGCGGATGCGGCGGAGTGAGTTGCCTGCCAAATGAAAAGGGCCGCGCCCGGAGGCACGGCCCTTTGAAAGCATAGGCTGCGGCCGTCAGGCGGCGGCGCGGCTCACCAGCACGTCATCGACCTGCTTCTGCGCGCCGGCCTCGTCGGTGCCCGACACGGCGGCCACTTCACGGGTCAGGCGCTCGAGCGCTGCCTCGTAGAGCTGACGCTCGGAGTAGGACTGCTCGCGCTGGTCGTCGGTGCGGTGCAGGTCGCGGACCACTTCGGCAATCGCGATCAGGTCGCCGGAGTTGATCTTTTGCTCATATTCCTGCGCCCGGCGGGACCACATGGCGCGCTTGACCTTGGCCTTGCCCTTCAAGGTCTTCATGGCCAGCGACACGGTGTCGGGCGTGGAGAGCGAGCGCATGCCGACCTCGGTGGCCTTGTGGGTGGGCACGCGGAGGGTCATCTTGTCTTTCTCGAAGGAGATCACGAAGAGCTCCAGCTCGAAGCCGGCGACCTCCTGCTTTTCGATCGAGACGATCTTGCCCACGCCGTGGGCCGGGTACACAACGAAATCGTTGGGGCGAAACTCGGATTTCTTCTTGGTCATTCAGGGCCTTCCTTAGCCGATCCCTTGGAGCCGAAAAGGCCCTTCCCCGGCGCGTGTGCTTCCGGGAGCGGGCCTTGTTTGCGCTATGAATTCCCCCGGTCTGGCGAGCAGCGCAGCGACGGGAGCCTCAGGATTTATGTTCCATCGGCAAGGAATATATCACAAAAATCGCGATTCTCAAAGCGCGTCGCGCGGGGCCACGCGCGACGTTTTGACCAACTGGTCAATTTCAGGCGGCGCCGTGCGGCTCAGCCGCCCTCGCCAGCCGCCTCCGAGAACAGGTCCATCTTGCCCGGTTTGCCGTCCATGTCGTCGGCATTCGGCAGCGGATCCTTCTTGGTCACGATGACCGGCCACATCTCGGAGTACTTGCGGTTGAACTCCACCCACTTCTCCATGTCCGGCTCGGTATCCGGGCGGATGGCGTCGGCGGGGCACTCTGGCTCGCAAACGCCGCAGTCGATGCATTCGTCAGGGTGGATCACCAGCATGTTCTCGCCCTCGTAGAAACAATCCACGGGGCACACCTCGACACAGTCGGTGTATTTGCAGGCGATGCAGTTGTCGTTGACGATATAGGTCATGCGGGCCTCTTTGCCGTTCGGGGCAGAGGTATTTCAAAGCAGAGGGTCATTCAAGCGACTTGCCACGCATTCGGAGCGCGATGCGTCGATCACGCGCAGTCGGGCGAACGTCGGCCTTCGGTTCGCCCGGATCGCGGGACGGGCGTTCTGGCGGGGCGAGATCTTCGTAGAGCGCCTGGGCCTCGGGGGCGGGGCCACGGCGGGTGCCCAGCGCGACGATGCGGATGACGCGGATGTGCCTGTCCTTCGGGAAGGTCAGCGTGTCGCCGGGCGAGACGGTGCGGGAGGGCTTGGAGATGGGCGTGCCATCGACCCGCAGCTTGCCCTCGCTCACCAGTTTGGCGGCGAGGCTGCGGGTTTTGAAGAAGCGGGCGTGGAAGAGCCATTTGTCGATGCGGAGGCTGGTGGCCTCGCCCGGCGGCTGGCGCTCCGGCGCGGCCCCTGTCACTCTTTCTTCAGCCCCATCAGCGCCTGGGCGAAGGGGTTGTCGGGGTCGATCTGCTTTTCCTTGCGGGGCGGGCGGGACTGGAAGGTCTTGGCGCCCTCGTCACGGCGGGGGCCGCCCTTGCCTTTGGGGCCACCCTTGCCGCGCGGCTTGCCTTTGCCCTGCCCTTTCGGGCGGTTGCCTTGCTGGTCATTGCGGCGGCCGCCGCGGTTGCCGCCCCATGTGAAGGTGTAGAACGTCTCCATCTCGGGGCCGGCGATCTCGGCATCCGGCGCCGTGCCGGGCGCAAGCTCTTCGGCGGGCGTTTCGGCCACCGGCTCTTCGGGCAGAGGCTCGGCAGGGGTTTCGGCCACGGGGGCCTCGCCGGCATCGGGCAGGGCCTCGGCCTCGGGCGAGATGTCATCTGCCGAGGTCTCGGGCGTGGGCTGCTCAATGATGCCGCCTTCGGGCTGCGCCTCGGCGGCGTCCATCACCGGCACGTCGCCCTCGGGCGCGGCGGCGGCGGCCTCGGGTACGACGGCATCGACCGGTTTGACCTTTGCGCGCTCGCCCTTCTCGGCCTTGTAGCCAAGGCCGCCCATGAGGTCGGCGAACTGCTCCAGCGTCATGCCGGTGATCGAGAGCATGTCCGCGGTGGCCTCAAAGCCGCCGCGGCTGTCTTGCCCGCGCAGCTGGTCGGCGAGGCGCTCCAGCATGTCGATGCGGATCGCGCGGCTGCCTGCACTACGGTAGCCCGACATCGGCGCGTAGCCCTCAGGCATGCCCTGCGGCGCGGGGATGGTCACGAGGCCCGGCGGGGGGCTCTCGGGGAACTCCTGAAGCCCCTGGGCCAGCGACCAAAGCACCAGACGGAGCCGGGTGGGCGCGGGCTTGAGCAGCAGCGGCATGAAGATGGTGAACTGGCCGAAGCGGACACCATGCTTGCGCAGCGCACCGCGCGCGTCTTGGTCCAGCGCTTTCACATCCTGCGCGACCTGCTCGCGCGGGATCACGCCAAGCGCCTCGATCAGCTGGAAGCCGAAGCCGCGGGCCAGACCAGTGAGCGCCTCGTCGTTCTGAACGTTCATCAGCGGCTCGAAGAGCGCGGCGATCTTGCGGTCGATGAAGTGCTGGAGCCGGCGCGTGACCTTCTCGGCCACCTCTGCGCCCGCCTCGTCATCGACGAAGGCCTGCACCTGCGGCTTGAGCGCCTCGGAGCCTTTGACCAGCTTGCCGACGGCATGCTCGCCCCACATCAGCCCACCCTGCTCGGTGAAGTCGAGCTCGGTATCGGGCGCGTTGTAGAACCGGTCGGAGAGCAGCGAGAACTGCGGGCCGAGGGCGGCCACGGCGGCAGAGCGCAGGGTCTTGGCCTCTCCGGCATCGCTGGTGTCGGCCTGCCTGAAGCGGAAGCCCTCGAGCCGGCCCACAACGTGGCCGTCGATCGCCACTTCACCCTTGTCGTTCACGTCAGCCACGAGGCTCTCCTTCTGTTTCAACCGCCGCAGCAATGCTGAGGTGCGCCGGTCGACAAATCTTTGGGTCAGTGCGCCGTGAAGGGCATCTGACAGGCGGTCTTCTACCGCGCGGGTCGCGCCGCGCCAATGGGATTCGTCGTCGAGCCAGCCCTTGCGTTGGGCCACGTAGGTCCATGTGCGGATATATGCCAGCCGCTTGGACAACGTATCAATGTCGCCATCGGTTCGGTCGATGCGTTTGACCTGGCGTGCGAACCAGTCATCCGGGATGCGGCCGAGCCCGTGGAGATCGGCGAAGATCTTGGCCAGAAGGCTGGCGTGTTCGGCATGGGAGATGCCGCGAAAATCGGGGATGCGGCACACATCCCAGAGCAGCTTGGTGTCGGCGCGCGACGTGGTGCGCGGCGCCAGCTCGGGCATGGCGGCAAGGGCTTTGAGCGCGCCGAGGTCGTCGGCCTCGCGGGCGCGGGCGAGCAGCAGGTTGTCGGGCCGGGCCTCCAGCGAGGCGATCAGGTGGGCGGGGGTGCGATAGTCCAGCTCGGGGTTGCGCCACTCCAGCTTGCGGATCGGTTCGAAGCGGTGCTCGGTGATCGCCTCCACGGTCTCTTCATGCAGCGGCGAGGCCTCGCCGGTCACGCCGAAGGAGCCGTCGCGCTGGTAGCGCCCGGCGCGGCCGGCGATCTGGCCCAGCTCCTGCGCGGTGAGCGGGCGCATACGCCGCCCGTCGAACTTGGAGGTGGCGGAGAAGGCGACGTGATGCAGGTCGAGGTTGAGGCCCATGCCGATGGCATCGGTGGCCACGAGGTAATCGACATCGCCGTTTTGATAGAGCTCCACCTGCGCATTGCGAGTACGGGGGGAAAGCGCCCCCATGACCACCGCGCAACCGCCCTTCTGGCGGCGGATCAGCTCGGCGATGGCATATACATTTTCAACCGAGAAGCCGACGATGGCCGAGCGGGCGGGCATTCGGCTTATCTTTTTCGAACCTGCGTAGGTCAGATGAGAAAACCGCTCGCGTTTGACGAACTGCGCACGGGGTACAAGCTGTGAGATGGTCGAGCGCATGGTCTCTGCGCCCATGAAGATGGTCTCCACCCGCCCACGGGCGTGCAGCAGCCGGTCGGTGAAGACGTGGCCGCGCTCGGCATCGGCGCAGAGCTGGATCTCGTCCACCGCCAGAAAGTCATGCTCGCCGGTCACCGGCATCGCCTCGACGGTGCAGACCCAGAAGCGCGGGCGCGGCGGCATGATGCGCTCTTCGCCGGTGATCAGCGCCACCGCATTGGGGCCGCGCAGCCCGACGATCTTGTCATAGACCTCGCGGGCCAGGAGCCGCAGCGGCAGGCCGATCACCCCGGAGGGGTAAGACAGCATCCGCTCGATGGCAAAATGGGTCTTGCCGGTGTTGGTGGGCCCCAGAAGGGCCGTGATCCGCGCGTGTTCGCCGCCCATAGGGCCTCTCTTGTCAGGCTTGGGGGCGCGTCAGATGCGCTTGCCCATCACGGTGAACTCGAGCCGCTCGACGGCCTCTTTCACGTTGGGGCGATGGGGGTGGATCTTGAGCACTTCCTGATAGGCGGTGAGCGCCCGGGCCTCCTCGCCCATCTGCTCCATGATCACGGCGAGGCCGGTGAGCGCCGCGAAGTGGCGCGGGTTCAGCTCCAGCGTGCGGCGGATATCTTCCAGCGCCAGACCGTATTCATCGAGCTGGAAGAAGGCGGTGGCGCGGGCGTTGAAGCCCTCGGCGAACTCCGGCGCGTGATCGGTCAGCGCGGTGAGGTGCTCGATGGCCAGATCGTACTCTTCCCGCTCCAGCGCCTCGCGGCCCTGCTTGAGCAGCAGGTCCATCGAGGCCGAGCCGGAGCGCGACCACTCGATCCAGATCGCATCCTCGATCCGCTGCCAGCCCATCTGCTCGGGCTGGGACAGTTCGGCGAAGAGCTGGTCGAGCGAGGGGCGCCCGCCCTCGGGCTCGGGGGCCACGGCGACCTCCGGCGAGGGCGTGGGCATCTCGGGCGGCGCATCGGGAGCGTTTTCCTCCTGCGCGGCGAGAGGTGCGGCAAAAGCCAGCAACACGGCAAATGCCGTGACGTGAAAGTTGAGGTGTCTGGCCAAGGGTCGCATATCTGTGCATGAGTTTAGCGCAAGCGCCGGGACTGCCAAGCCCCCGGTCGGTCACATTGGAAGGAGAACAGGAATGAGTGCAGTTGTCGAAGGCGCCGTTGCGGCCCTGAACGAGAAGATGGATGGCGGGTTTGACGGCACCGCCAAGTTCGTGATCGAGGACGAAGGCTCGATCATCGTCGACCAAAACGGCGCCCGCCCCGGTGACGACGAGGCCGAAGTGACGATGACCGCCGATGCCGAGACCTTCCAGTCGATTCTCTCCGGCGATCTCAACCCCACCGCCGCCTTCATGGGCGGCCGCCTGAAGGTGGATGGCGATATGGGCATGGCGATGAAGCTCGGCGGCGCGCTGAGCTGAGGCTTGCAGGACGCCCCGCTATACGATGAGGCGGACGGCCCCGAGGGGGGCCGCGCCTATTGGCTGACCTGCGCCGACGGGGTGCAGGTGCGGATGGGGTGGTGGCCCGCCGAAGCGGCGAAGGGCACCATCCTCTTCTTCCCCGGCCGGACTGAATACATCGAGAAATATGGCCGCGCCGCGCGGGAATACGTGGCGGCGGGATGGAACATGGCGGCGATGGACTGGCGCGGCCAGGGCCTTGCCGACCGGGCGCTGAGAGATCCAGCCACCGGCCATGTGGACGAGTTCGCCGATTATCAGCTCGACGTGGACGCGATGGTCGAGGCCGTCACCGAGTTGGAAGGCGGCCCCCTGCCCCGCGTGCTGATTGGCCATTCGATGGGCGGGTGCATCGGGCTGCGCGCCGCGCAGAGGCTCGATCTGAAGGCTGCCGCCTTCTCGGCGCCGATGTGGGGCATCCGGTTTCATCCGGCGGTGCGCCCTGCGGCATGGGTGCTCTCCGCCCTTTCCCGCCCGCTCGGCATGAGTGGGCGTTATGCCCCCGGCACCCAGCCTGAAACCTATGCGCTGGCGGCAGAGTTCGCGGGCAACATGCTCACCCGGGACGAGGAGATGTGGCTCTACATGCGGGCCCAGCTCACCGCGCACCCCGAGCTGGCCCTCGGCGGCCCCAGCCTGCATTGGCTGAACCGCGCACTGGTAGAGATGCGCGCTCTGCTACGTGCCCCCGCGCCCGATCTGCCCTGTCTGACCTACCTTGGCGGCAATGAGCGCATCGTCGATCCGGCAGCGGTGCGCACCCGGATGGCCACATGGCCCGGTGCCGAGCTGGTGGAGCCGGAGGGCGCGGAGCATGAAATTCTGATGGAAACACCGGATGTGCGCGACGCGTTCTTCGCCCGCACGATCGCGTTTTTCAACGCGCATGCCGGGGTTCCCGCTTCGGTGAACCCGTAGCCCCTTGCCTAGACCCGCCGCTTCAGTGCAGCAGCGGCCACAGGCGCCAAACCGATAAAAGGGAATGCGCCCGCAGGGCGCGCGATTGACCAGCGGCAGGGCAATAAAAAGGCCCGCGCGGGGAGCGCGGGCCAGGTTTTCTCGCCTGTGAGAATTCAGATCATTCCAGAGAGAGCGCCACGAAGCGGGGCTCGCCGGAACGGCGGATCAGCAGCAGGAGCGATTTACGGCCAGCCTCGCGGGCCTCTTCCACCCGGTCTTCGAGGTCGTTCACGGCGCGGACCTTCTGCTGCCCGGCTTCGGTGATGATGTCGCCAGCGCGCAGACCTTTCTCGTAGGCCTCCGACATCTCGTCGACCTCCTTGATCACGAGGCCTTCCTCATTGCCGTCGAGGCTCATCTGCTCGCGCAGCTCGTCGGTCAGCGTGGTCACCGTCAGGCCGAGAAGCTCCTGCTCCTGCGGCGCTTCGGGCTCGCCTTCCTCGCCGCCATCCGCCACGGCAGGCACGGCGCCTTCGGCTTCTTCGCGGCGGCCGAGGGTGACCTTCAGCGTCTCGGTGCTGCCGTCACGGAACACCTTCATCCGGACGGTCTTGCCGACCTCGGTGTTGCCCACGCGGCGGACGAGGCCGCGCACGTCTTCGACCTCCTGGCCATCGAAGCTGATGATCACGTCGCCCGATTTCATCCCAGCGTCCATCGCCGGGCCTTCGGGCACATCGGTGACAAGCGCGCCCTTGGCGGGGGTCAGGCCGATGGCTTCGGCCACGTCCGGGGTCACGTCCTGAATGCGGACGCCGAGCCAGCCGCGGCGGGTCTCGCCGTATTCCTTCAGCTGGGCAACGACCTTGGTCACGACGTTGGAGGCCATCGAGAAGCCGATGCCGATGGAGCCACCGTTGGGCGACAGGATCGCGGTGTTCACCCCGATCACCTCGCCGTCCATGTTGAACAGCGGGCCGCCGGAGTTGCCGCGGTTGATGGCGGCGTCGGTCTGGATGTAGTCGTCATAGGTGCCGGAGAGCGCGCGGTTGCGGGCCGAGACGATACCGGCGGAGACAGAGAAGCCTTGCCCCAGCGGGTTGCCCATTGCGATCACCCAATCGCCCACACGGGCGGTGTTGCTGTCACCGAAAGGCACGAAGGGCAGCGCCTCTTCGGGGATGACTTTCAGCAGGGCGATGTCGGTGTTGGCATCGGTGCCCACCACCTCGGCGGGCAACTCCTGGCCGGAGAAAAACTCGATGGTGATCTCATCCGCGCCCTCGATGACGTGGTTGTTGGTGACGATGTAGCCATCTTCGGAGATCACGAAGCCCGAGCCCAGCGCCGAGCTGCGGCGCGGACGGTCGGGGTTGCCCTCGCGATCGAGGAAATCGCGGAAGAAATCCTCGAAGGGCGAGCCTTCGGGCACCTGCGGCGTCGGGCCGGTGCGGCGCGATACGGTGGTGGAAGTGGTGATGTTTACCACGGAAGGGCTGATCTGGTCGGCAAGGTCGGCAAAGCTGCCGGGGATGCTGCGGGACTGGGCGTTCACCGCCTGCGCGGTGATCAGTGCCAGACCGATGAGCAGCGCGAAGAGGCTGCGCAGCGCGAAAGTGCTGCGCCGGTCCTGAACCACTGTTTTTGCAATTGCCTGTGAAGTCACTGGATGGTCTCCCTTGATCGTCAGGGCGGACCGGCCGGCGCGAACCCCGGGTTGTGCGGGGGGTCAGCCGGTCAGATGCCCCTATCTGCTTCTGCCTATTTCCCAGATAGGGAGGCGAAAGCGCAACTCAATGGCTCTCGCGGTGCGTCACTTGGCCGTGAGAACCGCGTCAGCCCTTGGCCGGGAGTGTTTCAGCCGGGCGCCACTGGCGCAAGGGTCCGCGTTGCCGCAAGGGATGAAATCTGCCGTCATGCGCCGGTGGCGCGGGCCACGGGGCCATGCAGGAGAGGTCAGCCGCCGATCCATGCCGCGCCCCAGATCAGGAGCGCGCCGCCGGTCAGGGCCAGAAAGCCCACGGTGCGGCGGGCCTCCACGGGCAGGCTGACCAGCCAGCGGAGGAAGTCTTCATAAATCTGAGGGGCCAGTGCAATCACCAGCCCCTCGATCATCAGGATAGCGCCCAGCGCAAGGAGCGCCGTGGCCATGGGTCAGTTCCCCGTGGTGTCGTCGGCGGGGGTCTCTTCAGCCGGAGCCTCCTCGGCGGGAGCCTCCTCTACCGGTGCCTCTTCCACAGGTGCCTCTTCGGCAGGAGCTGCCTCGGCGGGAGCGGTCTCGCCCGTCGCGCCTTCGGCGGCTTCCCCGGCCACGGAGGTATCGGGAAGCTCCTCGATCACCGCTTCGGCCTCGCTTGCGGTTTCGGCGGCGCTCTCCTCGGCGGCACGGATGGCGGCCTCGTTGGCGGCCCGCGCGGCCGCAGCAGCGGCCTCGTCGACCGGCGCGGGGGCCACGCCGGAGCCCGACCCATCGGTGCGCAGGTAGTTGAAGAACTCGGAGTCGGGGCTCATCACCATGGAGGAGTTGTTGCCCTTCAGCGAGTTTTCATAGGCCGAAAGCGAGCGGTAGAACTCGAAGAACTCCTGATCCTGGCCATAGGCTTCGGCAAAGATCCGGTTACGCTCGGCGTCGGCCTGACCCTGGATGATGCGGGCATCCCGGTTGGCCTCGGCGATGATCTCGGCGTAGGTCCGGTCGGCGGCAGCGCGCACGCGCTGGCCGGCTTCCTGACCGCGGGCCCGTTCATCGATGGCCTCACGTTCCCGCTCGGCGATCATCCGCTTCAGCGTGGCGTCGAAGTTCTGCTCGGGCAGGTTGGTCTGGCGCAGGCGCACATCCACAACCTCGATGCCCAGCTCGCCGGCACGGTCGTTTACCCGCACCTCGATCTGATCCATCAGAGCGGTCCGCTCGGGCGAGAGGATGGTGTTGGAGGTCACCCCCTCGGAGCCGAGAACGGCGCGGATCTGACCGTCGAGAATGTCGTTCAGCTGGATCTGCGCGGCGCGTTCGTCGCCGATGCCGATGGCCTGCCGGAACTGCACCATGTCGGTGATGCGCCAGAGCACGAAGGCATCCACCACGAGGCGGCGGTCATCGGCCGGGGTCACCTCGATCAGCGGCGTTTCGATGGAGAGGATACGATCTTCGTAATCCACGACCTCATCGAAAAGCGGCACCTTGAAGTAGAGGCCCGGCTCGGTGCGCTCCTGCTTGATCTGGCCGAAGCGCAGGACGAGCACCTGCTCGCGCTCATCGACGATGAAGATCGACGACAGCAGCGCCGCAAGGGCGATGGCGACGATCGGAAGGAGATAGGACAGGCGGTTCATCAGTTGCTCCCTCCCGTGCTGCCGGATCGGCGCAGCTCATTCAGCGGCAGATAGGGCACCACGCCCTGCCCGCCTTCACCCCCTTGATTTTCAAGGATGATCTTGTCGATATCGCCCAGCACCTTCTCCATCGTTTCGAGATAGAGACGCTTGCGGGTAACCTCGGGCGCGGCGCGATACTCTTCGAGCACCGACAGGAAGCGCGAGCTTTCACCGGTGGCTTGGTTCACCTGCTCGGAGCGGTAGGCCTCGGCCTGCTCCAGAATGCGGGCGCCCTGACCACGGGCCTGCGCGAGGCGGCCGTTGGCATAGGCATCGGCCTGGCGTTGCACCTGGTCACGCTCCTGTTCGGCGGCTTGCACATCGCGGAAGGCATCGATCACCGAGGTGGTCTTGGTCTCGCCGTTGATGTCGGTCACCGCCACCTGCTGCGCGGGCGGGTCCACCTTGTTGAAGTTGACGCGGACCACGTTGATGCCGGTTTGCTGCTGGTCGAGGATCTGCTGGATCAGCTCGTCCACGCGGGCTTCGATCGAGGCCCGGTCCCGGTTGAGGATCGGGGCCAGCTCGGATTGGGCGATCACCTCGCGCATGGCGCTTTCGGCCACCGAACGCACGGTGATTTCGGGCGCCTCGAGCGCGAACAGGAAGTCGGCCGCGTTCTTCACGTTCCAGACCACCTGAAAGTCGATGTCCACGATGTTCTCGTCGGTCGTCAGCATCAGGCCGTCATTGCCGGACTGGCCACGGCGCACGCCGATATCCTCGGTGCGGTTGGTGGTCACGTCGATGACCTCAGCCGTCACCAGCGGCCAGGGGGCAAAGTTGAGACCCTCGGTGCCGATATCGGAAAACTCGCCAAGGAAAAGCTCGACAGACTGCTGTTCGGGCCGGACGGTATAGAAGCTGGCGAAGGCCCAGAGCAGCGCGGCTGCGCCGGCGCCGATCAGCAGGGTGCCGCCGGTCAGCCAGGGGGCGCCGCCGCCACCACGGCCACCGCCGCCGGTGCCACGACCATTGCCGCCGCGTCCGCCCATGAGCACCTTCAGCTGCTCCTGGCCCTTTTTCATGATCTGGTCGATTTCGGGGATGCCCGAGCCTTCACCGGGCCTCCGCCCGCCGCCGCCCGGACGGTTGGAACGGTCGCCATCGTCGCCGTTGCCTCCTCCGCCGCCGGACGATCCGCCGCCCCAGGGGCCGCCGTTGTTGCCAGCCATATGTGTCTCTTTCCTCTTCCTTGCGGTTCCGCCTGCATCGGCGGTGTGTTGGTGATTGTCTAGCACAAGTGGTCAGGAAAGCGCCAAATTCAACCGTTTCCGGCCGTTCGGCGCCCTAACGCACCGGTGACTTCATCGTCACCAGCTCCTCTGCCATGGTCGGATGGACCGCGCAGGTGCGGTCGAAGTCTTCCTTGGTTGCGCCCATCTTGATGGCGATCCCTGCGAGCTGGATCATTTCGCCCGCCTCGGGTGCGACGATGTGGCAGCCGAGCACCTTGCGGGTCTCCTTGCCGACGATAAGCTTCATCATCACCCGGTCGTCGGTGTGGGCGAAGGCGGTTTTCATCGGGCGGAAGGAGGTGGAGTAAACCTCGAAGGGCTCGCCGCCCGCCTCCATCGCGCGCTCTGCCTCATTCTCTGTCATCCCCACGGTGCCCAGCTCGGGCTGGGTGTAGACCGCCGAGGGCACGAGGTCATGGTCGACCGGCTGGGGCTTGCCGTGGAAGACGGTGTTCACGAAGGCCACGCCCTCGCGGATCGCCACCGGGGTCAGCTCCACACGGCCGGTCACATCGCCGATGGCGTAGATCGAGGGCACATCGGTTTGGCTGTATTCGTTCACCACCACCTCGCCGAGACGGCCGAGCTTGACGCCGGCCTCCTCCAGCCCGAGGCCCTTGGTGTTGGGATCGCGGCCGGTGGCGAAGAGGATCTTCTCGTAGAGCCCCTCGTGGCCGGTGGTCGTACGCACGGAGATCTTGTTTTCAAGCTTCTGCATCTCGGTGATCGAGGTGCCGGTGTGGATCTCGATACCGAGGCTGGCCATGTGGTCGGCCAGATGGCCGCGGGCCTCGTCATCGAAGCCGCGGAGGATTTGGGCACCGCGCAGGAAGAGCGTTGTCTTGACCCCCAAGCCGTTGAGGATGCAGGCCATTTCACAGGCGATGAAGCCGCCGCCGATGATCAGGATGCTCTCGGGCAGCTCCTCCATCAGGAAGATGTCGTTGGAGCTGATGCCGAACTCCTCGGCCCCCTCCAGCGGCGGGAAACTGGGCGCGCCGCCGGTGGCGACGAGGATGTGGCGGCATTTGAACTCGGTGCCATCGGCCAGCGCCACGGTGTGCGGATCCTTCACCACGGCGCGCTGTGCGTGGATCTCCACCCCGGCCTTTTCGAGGTTGCGGGTGTAGATCTGCTCGAGCCGGTCCAACTCGGCGTGGAGGTGGTGGCGGAACTTGCCCCAATCGAAACCGCCGGCGTGGACCGTCCAGCCATAGGCCTGCGCGAGTTTCATCTCTTCGGGGAAATGCGAGGCATAGACCATCAGCTTTTTGGGCACGCAGCCGCGGATCACGCAGGTGCCGCCCATGCGATATTCTTCAGCCAGACCAACCTTCTGGCCGGCCTCCGAACTTGCCAGCCGGGCCGCGCGCACCCCGCCGGAGCCGCCGCCGATGACGAAAAGGTCGTAGTCGAATTCCATTGCTCTGCCTCTGCTCTGCCGTCCCTGCTCCTCCTCAGAGGTCGGCGAAGATGTTGTCTCCCTCGAGAAGGTCGATTTTCTCTTCCTCCTCAGTGCCTTCGTTGATGTCGCGCACCTGAACGCGCCCGTCACCGTGACCGACGATCACCACGTCGCAGATATCGATGAAGAGACCGTTTTCAACCACGCCCGGCACCTGGTTGAGCACGAGGCTCAACTGCCGGGCATTGCCGATGCGGCGCAGGTGCAGGTCGATGATGTAGTTGCCCTCGTCGGTGATGTAGGGCGCGTCGTCGTTCATGCGCAGCGAGGTGTCGCGGCCCAGAACGTCCATGTTAATAAGGGTTTCCTCGACCAGCGCCTTGGTGGTCTGCCAGCCGAAGGGGATCACCTCGATGGGCAGGGGGAAGGCGCCGAGCGCGGTCACGTCCTTGGCGGCATCGGCGATCACCACCATGCGGTCGGAGGCGGTGGCGACGATCTTTTCCTGCAACAGCGCACCGCCGCCGCCCTTGATCAGGTTGAGCTCGCCATCGAACTCGTCGGCGCCATCAATCGTGAGGTCGAGCCATTTGGCCTCATCCAAAGAGGTGACCGGGATGCCCAGCTCGCGGGCCAGATCCGCCGTGCGGGTGGAGGTGGGAACGCCAATGATATCAAGGCTTTCTTCCTGCATCCTCTCGGCGAGACAGCGCACCATCCAGGCCGCCGTGGAGCCGGTGCCAAGGCCGATCCGCATGCCGTCCTGCACGTAGTCCACCGCCCGTTTGGCGGCGACGAACTTGGCCTTGTCGATGGGCGAAAGATCGGTCATCGGCGGGTCTCCCGTGGTCGCGGTCGCAGAAGGTTATAGGGGCAGAGGCCCGGCGGTGCGAGGGCAAATCGCCTTATCCGTGGCCGATCAGCCGGGGCGCCTCGCAGGCGTGGGCGGCGCACTCCAGCTCGAGGGTGGCGTGGTGGATGCGGTAGCGCTCTGCGAGGGTCTGTTTGAGGGTGGCCTTGATGGCGTCGGCCTCGGCCCAGTGGCCCTCTTCGATGACGATATGAGCCTCCAGCGCGGCCTCGTGTTCCTGCATCTGCCAGAGGTGCAGATGGTGGATGGAGGCCACGCCGGGTGTGGCGGCAAGCCTTTGGGATACCTCGGAAATATCCATGCCCGGGGGCGTGGCGAGCATGAGCATGCGGATCACGCCGGGCACCTCGGCCAGCGCATGCCAGAGGATGTAGGCCGAGATCAGCAGGGTCACGATGGGGTCTGCCAAGCGCCAGTCGTAGAGCAGGATCAGGGTGCCTGCGACGATCACCGCGACCGAGCCCAGCGCGTCGGCCAAGTTGTGCAGGAAGGCGGCGCGGATGTTGGCGGAGGACTTCGACATGGCGAAGGTCAGCAGAGCCGTGACCGCGTCGATCACAAGGGCGATGGCGGCGATGATCACCACCATCCAGCCCTCGACATCCTCGGGTGCGAAGAGCCGCATGACCCCTTCGTAGGCGAGGTAAATCGCCAGCAAAATCAGCGTGGTATAGTTGATCAGCGCGGCCACCATCTCGGCCCGGCCATAGCCGAAGGTCATGCCCGCGTCGGCCGGTTTGCGGGCGATCCGGCGGGCGGCGAAGGCGATGACGAGGGAGACCGCATCGGAGAGGTTGTGCAGCGCGTCAGCGATGAGCGCGAGCGAGCCGGAGAGGAGGCCGCCGACGATTTGCGCCACGGTCAGGCCGAGGTTGACCAGCACGGCGAGGGCGAGGTTTCGGTCGCCTGTTTCGGAGCTGACGTGGTGGTGGTGATGGTGGTGGTCGTGCGGCATGGGGCGAAGCTAACGCGGGCGTTGCCGGGGGCAATGCGTTAATTCGCCCACGCCGGGGGCGAAACCGCGTTAACCCTATATTTTACTGATGCACAACTGATGCACATTCCATGCACATCCCATGCATACGCGATATTGCAAGGCGCCCGAGTGTTACCCCACCGCGCGGGCCGGGTTGACGGGGGGCAGGCGGGCCCTCAGCCGGGGCGGCGGATGCGGGCCACGAACATGGGCCGGAGCGGGTGGCCCTCGTCGATGTCGGGGTGGTCGAAGGCCAGATCGGGGGCCTCCGCCATGCCAATACGGGCCATCAGGTCGCGGGAGGGTGTGTTGAGCAGGGGCGTGTAGGCGAGGATCTCCTTCAGCCCCTGATCCCAGCCCCAGGCGAGCCAGGCGCGGGCGGCCTCGGAGGCCAACCCCTTGCCCCAGGCCGCCGGGATGAAGCGCCAGCCGATCTCGACGCAGGGCGAGAGCGGGAGGCCCTCGGGCCGGTGCAGCCCGCACATGCCGAGGAACTGACCGCGATGGTTTGTCACCGCCGAGAAGGCCATGCCGTTCGCCGCCCAGAGCGCGGTGCAGCGGGCGAGCATCTCGCCGGTCTCCGCCTCGGACTTGGGCGCGGGAAAGTAGCGCATGACCTGCGCGTCGGCGTTCATCGCCGCGAAGGCGGGCAGGTCATCCGGCTCGAAGGGGCGCAGCAGGAGGCGGGCGGTTTCGATCATCGGTCTAGCATCGGTGTGCATCGGTTGGGCTCAGTGCGGGCGCGGCGTGGGAAATGTCGTTTTCAGGCTTGCCGCGCGGCGCGACGCTGGCATGGTGGCGGCCATGTTCGTCTCCGTCTTTGAAATGTTCAAGGTGGGCATCGGCCCGTCATCGTCTCACACCATGGGACCGATGGTGGCCGCCACGCGCTACCTGGAACGGGTGCGCGGCCTGCCCTTCGAGGTGACCGGCCTGCGGGCGCGGCTGCACGGCTCGCTCGCCTTCACCGGGGTCGGCCATGCGACCGACCGCGCGGTGATCTTGGGCCTCGCGGGGCTGGTGCCGGAGACCTACGAGGCCGAGGCCGGCGAGGCGGCGCTGGCGGATGTGAAGGCGCGCGGCGTGGTGGAGCCAGAGGGGCTGGGCGTGCTGCGGTTTGCGCCGGCCAATGACCTGGTGTTCGACTATGACGCCCCCCTGCCCGGCCACCCCAATGGGCTGGCCTTCGAGGCGCTGGACGCGCAGGGCGATGTGATTGACCGGGAGGTTTATTACTCGGTCGGCGGGGGATTTGTGCTCAGCGAGGCGGAGCTGGCGGCAGGGGCGGATACGGCGCAGGGCGCGCCGGTGCCCTTTGCGTTCAAGTCGGCGCAGGAGATGCTCGACATGGCCGCCGAGAGCGGGCTTTCGATTGCGGCCATGAAGATGGCCAATGAGCGGACCCGCCGGAGTGCGGCAGAGATCGAGAAGGGGCTGGCGCGTATCTGGGAGGTGATGGATGGCTGTTTGCAGCGCGGGTTGGAGAGCGACGGCGTGCTGCCGGGCGGCTTGAAGGTGAAGCGGCGGGCGGCGGGTATCTGGCGGGCCTTGCAGGCGGAGCGCGGCATGAACCTGACCGCGCCGCACACGATCAACGATTGGATGAGCTGCTACGCGATGGCGGTGAACGAGGAGAACGCGGCGGGCGGGCAGGTGGTGACCGCGCCGACCAATGGCGCGGCTGGGGTTGTGCCTGCGGTGATCCGCTACTGGCTGGACCATGTGCCGGGGGCTGTGCCCTCACGCGTCGGGGAGTTTTTGCTGACAGCGGCGGCGGTGGGCGGGCTGATCAAGCACAACGCTTCCATTTCTGGCGCCGAGGCGGGGTGCCAGGCGGAGGTTGGGTCTGCGGCGGCGATGGCGGCGGCCGGGCTATGCGCGGTGATGGGCGGGACGGCGGAGCAGGTGGAGAATGCCGCCGAGATCGCGCTGGAGCATCACCTTGGGATGACCTGCGACCCGGTGCGCGGGCTGGTGCAGGTGCCCTGCATCGAGCGGAACGGGCTGGGGGCGATCAAGGCGGTCTCGGCGGCGAGTTTGGCGCTGCGGGGGGATGGGTCGCATTTGGTGCCGCTGGATGCGTGTATAAGGACGCTGCTGGAAACGGGGCGGGACATGAGTGAGAAGTATAAGGAGACGGCGCTGGGCGGGCTGGCGGTGAATGTGCCGAATTGTTGAGTTAAAGACTTAGCGGCCCTTGCGGACAAACCAAATATCCATAGGCTTCCTTCCTATTTAGGAAGGGTTTGATTTTGGAAGTTATTCTCGGCGCAGTTGGATTAATTGCCTTTCTGCTCATAGGCGGCACGCTCAAGAACGCGGAACGCTCCGCCAAGAGGGCCGTCAAGAGAACGATCCGCGAAGGGTTTTCTTCGCAGCCGCCAAAGCGCCGTGCGACCCCGGTTAGACAGAGCGCGCGATCCACGCAGCCTGCACCGAGGCCTTCCACGGCGGTTGCGAAACCTGTGCTACCGACACAGCCGGCCGCTACGCCCTCCCCGCAAACTCGGAGGAATATCGACAACCCTCCTCCCTTCGATGAGACAAGCGCCGAACCGAGCTTGGATCACGAAGAAATTTCGGGCGCGGCCTATGTGGTGGACGGAGATACCATCACGATCAACAAGACCCAGATCAGGCTTTTCGGAATTGATGCACCAGAAATGAACCACCCATTCGGCAAGAAAGCCAAATGGGCATTGGTCGCCCTGTGCAAGGGCATGAAGATTCGGGCCGTGATTACCGATACCGATGACCACGGGCGCACGGTGGCGAAGTGCTTTCTGCCGGACGGGCGGGATCTCTCGGCGGAAATGGTCAAGATCGGTATGGCCATCGACTGGCCGAAGTTCTCTGGGGGCATCTATCGCCCTCTGGAGACAGAGGACGCCCGAAAAAAGCTCTGGCTTGCCGATGCCCGTCAGAAGGGCCGGATGCATGTCTGGGCAAAATTCGAGGCGCGGCAGAAGTCAGGAACGGGCGCAAAGTGACGGCCTGCCCCGAGATCGAAATGCTCGGTTAGGCGTTAGACCCGGCCGCCACCGGCGGCCAGCGCCCGTCCCGCCCCCCCACGGGGCGGGCGCTTCGGTGAGGCTGGATCAAGCGTAAACGGAGTGTGCAGCCGGGATAGCAGCGCTTGGGGAGAGGCGCCCCGTGCGAGACGGGCGCTGGCCTTGCGAACGTGATCGATGGTTTCGCGGGCCGCAGGGGGTGGCAGGACAAGTCGCGCCCCATCTCCCCTTGCCACGCTTCCCAAACCCTGCTCACCTCCCCTCATGACCACCAAGCCCCGCACCCCCTCCGCTCCGATGGCCCTGCAAGGCGGGTCCGCCCCGGCGGCGGCCCTGCCCTCCTCTGCGCTGGCCTTCGCGCGCACCGAATATCACGAGCGGCTGGCGGCCGTTCGGGCGTCTATGGAGGCGCAGGGGGTGGAGGTTCTGGTCATCTCGGACCCGTCGAACATGGCGTGGCTCACGGGGTATGACGGCTGGTCGTTCTACGTGCATCAGGCGGTGGTGGTCAGCCAGCGGCATGATCCCATCTGGTGGGGCCGGGGGATGGATGCGGCGGGGGCACGGCGGACAGTCTGGATGTCGCACGACCATATCTTCGGCTACGAGGATTGGCTGGTGCAGAACCCGCAGGCGCATCCGATGACGGTGCTGGCGGAGCTGATGGTGGACTGGGGCCACGGGACGGCCAGCATCGGGGTGGAGCTGGACAATTATTACTATTCCGCCGCCGCCCATCGCGCCCTCACGGCGGGCCTGCCGGATGCGGATGTGAGCGACGCGACCGGGCTGGTGAACTGGTGCCGGGCGGTGAAATCTCCGGCGGAGATCAGCTACATGCGCCGCGCGGGCGAGATCGTGACCGAGATGCACCGTGTGATCGCCGAGGTCGCGGAACCGGGGATGCAGAAGAACGCACTGGTGGCCGAGATCCTGAAAGCGGGCGCGCTCGGCACGCGGGGGGCCTGGGGGGACTACCCGGCGATCGTGCCGATGACGCCCTCGGGAATGGATGCCACCGCCCCGCACCTGACGTGGGATGGCGCGCCGATCCCGCGCGGGGTGCCGACGTTCTTCGAGATCGCGGGGGTGCACCGGCGCTACCATTGCCCGCAATCGCGGACGCTGTTCTTTGGCGAGCCGCCGAACAATTACCGCAAGGCCGAAGAGGCGCTGATGGCGGCCACGGCGGCGGTGATGGGGGCGGCAAGGCCGGGGGCGACCTGCGCCGAGGTGGCGCGGTCGTTCACCCAGACGCTCAACCGCTACGGCTTCGAGAAAACCAGCCGCTGCGGCTACTCTGTGGGCCTCAGCTACCCGCCCGACTGGGGCGAGCGCACGATGAGCCTGCGGGAGGGCGACGAGACAGAGCTGCAACCGGGCATGGTGTTTCACTTCATGCCGGGGCTGTGGCTGGAGGACGGCGGGATCGAGCTGACCGAGACGATGCTGATCAATGATGCGAGCGCGGAGTATCTGGCGACGACGCCGCCGGGGTTGGTGGTGAAGCCCTGAGGGGGTGTTTGCGAGAATTACAGCTTTGGGCATGGACTTTTTTGGCATCGCGGCGAAGATCTGGTTGAAAGCCTAAGTACACATGTGCCCTTGACTGGCGACAAACCCCGCCGTTCAGATCGTGGTATGGTCACTCAAGCGCGGGATGCAGTCGGCTTTGACGATTCTACTCCTGTAGTAATTTACGAGTTTCAAGATTGAACCTCGTCGGTTAGGCTATCAATTTTTTGGGCGCTGCCTTTGCGGCCCCACCCATACTTCAGGAAGTTAGGGGTATTCCATGCGAATTCTCAAGGTTGCTGCAGCCTTCTCTTTGCTAAGCTGCCTCGCTGCTCCAGTTGCATCGAAAGAGATGACGTTCGACATCATCTACATGAATCATAGCAACATCGTGGTGGCGGACGGAGATATCACTGAGAATACGCCTGCCGCATTTCAGTCGTTCTTGGATACAGAACCATTTGATGGATTCAGGTTCTATATTGATCTGAACTCGCCGGGAGGTAATCTATTTTCTGGTGTAGAGTTGGGCGAGATGATCCGCCGCGAAGGGCTGATAGCGAGGGTGGCATCCTACGAGCCGAGAACAACTGAGGATAGCTATTGGCTACCTCCGGCGCAGCCAGGTATGTGCATGTCAGCGTGCGCACTCGCCTTTCTGGGCGGTGAAGATCGTAAACTTGAGGAGGGATCGGTTCTAGGCTTTCACCAATTCAGCAGTGCAGGTACGGCATCAGGTCATGTCGAAAAGGTCGGAGAAACCCAACGCTCCACACAATTCGTTTCAGGGATTCTGCATGCGTATATCGAGGGGATGGGGATCGCGCCAACCCTCTTCTCGAAGATGAGCATGACACCTCCCGAGGAGATGTACATTCCAAGTGCTGCCGATCTGAAAGCTCTCAATATTATACCGGCGGATTCGTTTTCTGATTTCATCCTCGAGCCCTATGGCGAAGGCGTTGTTGCATATTCGATCTACTACAATAATGCACAAGGTCGAAACGTGGTCAGCCAAGTTACTGCTTACTGCAGAAGCGGTGTGCCTTTTCTCTTGTTGTCGCAGCCCGAACACTACCAGCCGCTCAACAAGGGGTGGGTCGAAATGGCCAGCGAATATCTGTCTGGGTTTTCAATATGGCATCCGCCGGGAAGTCCTAAACTCGAGTACCCGCCACGTTCCCTACGCTTTCTAACTGGTTCTGGAACTGCGGTAGTTGAACTTCAGATCAACCAAAGCGGAGTGGAACTACTGAATAGCCATGCAAAGATTTCGGTTGGCTTGCACGGTGCCATTGGTCGTAGTTTCTTTCTTGAGGTCAAGCCAACGGAAAAAGACAAAAAGATTTTGAAGAGTGCCTTTAGCCTGTGTATCGATGGGGTGAATAGCGGGGCTGATACAGAGGGCGATGTAAGCTCGCAAATGATCGCCGCATACAATCAGTACCTTTCTGACTGGTCTAGCGACAACCTTAAAGCAATGCGAAAAATGCACCAAGCCTATGCGGATCGCATCGACTTTTACGATAACGAGATTTCCAGGGTTGGGTTACTCAGCCAAAAACGGAAGTTCGCAGAGCGCTGGCCAGAGAGGATATATACCGCGAGACCTAACAGCTTCGAAGTGAACTGCGGCCAAACAGTGTGCGTTGTGGCTGCGATGATTGATTGGCGCGCAAAAAGCCAAGCTCGTGGAAAGACTGCGAGCGGAGAGGCGTGGTATGAGTTGGGTTTCGAAATGCGTACTGGGATGATTGTGTTCGAAAACGGCGCCAGCCGGAAGAATTGAATTTCGACGCAGCAAAGATTTTTGTGGGCTATGCGCCAACAATGAAAGACCGCGTTCCTCTCTTCTTTTAGGTCACCGTCGATGATTCAGCCTTGATTTAACATTCGCAGCGAAAGCCGGCCCTGTCCCGCAGAACCGACCCTAGCCAGCACCTCGCCACCAAACCCCATCCCCCCTCCCCACCCCACCCTTCCTCATGCTACCCTCCGCCCAAGGCCCACCGAGCAGGAGGTTCCTCATGAGACGCAGAATGCGCATTTTCGTTGCCGTTATCTTCGCACTGTCCGGCCTAGCGTCCGGCCCATCCACGGCACAACCAGGCATACCCGGCTGGCTGGCGGCCCATGTCGGCACCGGGGAGGGGCAGATTGCGCCTGTGGTGCTGGAGCGGGCGCGGGGGCTCTATCGGGACCGGGTCAGGCGGGGGCAGGTGAAGAACCCCTGTTACATGGCGATGGATGCCACGCGGGCGGGTGGGTCGCGCCGGTATTACACGATCTGCGAGGCGCAGCGGGTGTTTCGCGCGGTCTCTTCCGGGCATGGCAACGGGCGCAAGTTGCAGCAGGCGAATTTTGCCAACGGGCGGCAGTGCGCGCGGCACTTCAGCAATGCGGAAGGCTCGAAGCTGACGATGGGGGGCGATTACATCACCGCCGAGACGCGGACCTCCTTCAAGGGTTACATCCGGCAGTCGGGCAAGCTGGTGCCGTTTCACCGGACTTTCCTGCTGTTCGACGGCACCGGGGAAACCTCGAACGCCCGCGAGAGGGCGATTGGCGGGCATCAGGCGGTCTTCGTGAAGTGGCAGTGCCGGATGCAGATGCCGCAGAGCCCCTATGCCGACAAGGAAGGCTACGTGCCCGTGGGGCGGCTGGTGGATTACACCGGCGGGCGAAGCAACGGCTGCACCACGTGGTCGGGCGAAGCGACGCGGGAGATCTTGCGGCTGACGGAGCGGCGACCGACGACGCTGTATATCTACCCCGAGGGGCGGGATATCGAGGCGGTGGAGAAGGTCGCGCGGGCGGGGGCTTCGGTGCCGGGCAACGGGCTTTACTGGAACAATGCGTGCCTGCGCGAGATCGGAGCGCCGAAGTTCTGGCCGAAGCGGAAGTTGCAGCCGGTGATCAACCGCTGGCGGCGGTCGCTGCCGAAATCGGAGCCACGGGAGTTGCCGATCTGCGGGTAGTGCGCGGGGCGGGCTGGCCCTGCGGTGAGGCTTTGGCTGATGCGTGCAGGCAGGTGCCGCGCTGCGGGTGATTGCATCCGGCGGGGCATGGGCTACACGCGGCGCGATGGCGCCTTATCTGACCCTCTTCCTTGCCGCCTTCGTTGCGGCCACGCTGCTGCCGGCGCAGTCGGAGGCGGTGCTGGTTTTTCTGCTCAGCGACCCGGCACTCTCGGCCACGTTGCTGGTGGTCACGGCGACCTTGGGCAACGTGCTGGGATCGGTGGTCAACTGGTTCTGCGGGCGGGTGTTGCGCCGGTTCCGGGGGCGGCGGTGGTTTCCGGTTTCGGAGCGGGGGCTGGCGCGGGCGGAGGCGCAGTATCACCGCTGGGGACGCTGGAGCCTTCTGGCCAGTTGGGTGCCGTTCATCGGCGACCCGCTGACGGTGGTGGCGGGCCTGTTGCGGGAGCCGCTGTGGAGCTTTGTGCTGATCGTCACCCTCGCCAAGGGCGGGCGCTATGTGGCGGTGATGGCCGTGGCCCGCGCCTGGCTCTGAGCTGCCCCGGTTTCGGGGATTGCCGCGGCGGGCGGGGCGAAATATGACTCCGTCATGCAACAGGCGGACAGGCCCCTTTTAGGTATCACGCTCATGCTGGGGTTCTGCCTTCTGGCGCCCCTCGGAGACAGCGTGGCGAAGTTGCTCGGTGGGCATGTGCCGCTGAGCCAGCTGGTGTTCTTTCGGTTCGCCATTCAGGCGCTGATTCTGGTGCCGATCGTGCTGCTGACGGGCGGCACGCTCAGGATGAGCCGTCGGGCGCTGGGGTTCACCGCGCTGCGCACGGTGCTGCATATCGTCGGCATCGGCTCGATGTTTCTCAGCCTGCGGTTTTTGCCGCTCGCGGATGCCGTGGCCATCGCCTTCGTGATGCCCTTCATCATGCTGCTGCTGGGCTGGTTCTTTTTGGGCGAGGAGGTTGGCACGCGGCGGCTGACGGCCTGCGCGGTGGGGTTCCTCGGCACCTGCATGGTGATTCAGCCCTCCTTCATGGCGGTCGGCTGGGCGGCGCTGTTGCCGGTGCTGGTGGCGGTGAACTTCGCCTTCTTCATGCTGGTCACGCGGATCATGCGGGCCGATGTGGACCCGGTGGCCATGCAGTCGATGAGCGGGCTGATGGGCACGGCGCTGCTCGCCCCGCTGCTGCTCATCGCCGATGGCAGTTGGTGGGCGGAGTTCGACGTGGTCTCCCCTGACCGGCCCACGTGGGTGCTGATTGCCGCGATGGGCTGCATCGGCACGATGGCGCACCTGCTCATGACATGGAGCCTGCGCCACGCTCCGACCGCCACGCTGGCGCCGATGCAATACCTCGAGATCCCCTTCTCCACCCTGATCGGCTGGCTGGTGTTCAAGGAGTTCCCCAACGGGCTGGCGCTCGCCGGGATCGGGGTGACGATCGGCGCGGGGCTTTACATCATCTGGCGGGAGCAGCGGGCCGGGCGGCAAAGCCTGCCAGCAGAGCGCCCAGCGCCTCCGGCGGCGTGATTACCACCATCCCGGGCTGATCGAAGCGCAGCCGCACCGGGCCGGTTACGCGGTTGGAGGTGCCGATGCGGGTGGAGGGGCTGAAGGAGAGCCCGTCGATCGGCCATTCGAGCCCTTCGGAGCGGCCGGTCACCGAAGCCAGCGGGTAGAGGGACAGGCGGCTGCCGGGCGGCAGATCGAGCGAAAGATCGGGCGGGGCGGCAAAGGCGATGTCATCGGCCCCGAGCAGCAGGCAGGGCTGCTGGGCGTGGGTCACCAGCGCGGTCAGCGCGGCGAGTTGGTGATCGAGCCTGCGGCCCAGAAACCCCACCGCCAGAAGCAGCGGCGCACGGACGCGCTGGAGCACTTTTTCGAAGTCGGTACTGTCTTGCTCGGTGACGTGGTGGAGCACCTCGGGAGGGAGCGAAGCTTTCGTTACGTCACTCAGGCTGTCGAAGTCGCCGATCACCGCTTCGGGCGTTAACCCTTTTTCGAGCGCCACATCGGCCCCGCCATCGGCTGCCACAAGCCGTGGTGCGCGGTTTAAGGCATCTTTAAGGCGGGCGGCGTTAACCTCACCACCACCCAATAGGGTAATAATATCTGGTGAATCGATGAGGATCGGAGCCATGCCGAGGGTATGCCCGGTTTACCCTGAGGTCACAATGAAGCCCAAATATGATACCCGAAATTTCCCCACTCTGTTGCTTCTCTCGAACCAATACGTGGTAAACAGACCCCGCTGGGCTATGAGAAAGCGAGCAGAACAATGATGGGATCGAGCAAGATTCTGACGGTGTCGTACGGCACCTTCTCGTGCACCCTGGAAGGCTTCGAGGATTCCTTCGGCACGATGAAGGCGATTGCGGAGTATTTCCGTGATCTCGCTGCGGACGATCGGTACTTTGGGGCCGAGCCGCCGACGCCGGATGCCGACATGCTCCAGCGGATCGCCGAGAAAGAGATTCAGCGGCGGGTGGAGGCGAAGATCTCCGAGAGTGGCATTCTGCTGCGCGCCGCCGAAGGGGTTGGCGTTGCGACGCCGGCTGCGGCGGCTGCGGCTGCGCCCGAAGTGAAGGCCCCGGCTGAGGCGCCGGTTGAGGCGGCTGCACAAGCGCCCGTGGCCGAAGCGCCCGCAGCCCGGCCCGAGCCTGAGGTCGAGGCCCCTGCCCCGGTTGCTGCCGCGCCTGCCGCGGCCCAGAGCTCCCCGGAAGACGATTACGCCGATCTTGCCCCTGCTGCCCCGGCCCAGGGCGACAGCGTGGCCGCCAAGCTGGCCCGCATCCGCGCCGTGGTGAACCGCAGCCGCCCGGAAGAGGCCGAGGCTGCCGTGGTGGAAGACGAGGTGGAAGAGGCCGAGGTGCAGCCGCTCGCCGCATTCGATGCGGTCGAGGAAGAGGCTGTGGCTGAAGAGGACGTGGCTGAGGCGGAGGCTGTTGAGGCTGACGTTGAGGACGTGGCCGAGGCGGAGGCTGTTGAGGCTGACGTTGAAGACGTGGCCGAGGCGGAGGCCGTTGAAGCTGACACTGAGGAAGTTGCCGAGGCGGAGACCGCCGAGGTTGAGGCTGCCGAAGAGGATGCGCCTGAGGCCGAGGTGGCTGAGGATGCGCCGGTTGAAGAGACTGCGGCTGAGGACGAGGCTGCCGTCGAAGACTTGGCTGAAGCGGAGGCCGCTGCCGAAGAGGAAACCGCCGAAGAAGCTGTGACCGATGAGGCCGAGGCCGAGACGCCGGTGATGGCGGAAGAGGTCGAAGCTGCGGCGGATGAAGCCGAAGCGGAAGCTGTGGCCGAAGCGGAGGAGGTCGCTGAAGCGATTGCCGCTGTCGAGGCGCTGACCGAGACCCCCGAGGTGGAAGAGACCGCCGAGGTGGAGGAGCACGAGGCTGAGCCCGAAGCTGAGGCCGTGTCGGAGACCGAAGAGGTTGCCGAGGCGATTGCCGCCGTGGAGGCGCTGACCGAGGCGCCTGAGGCCGAGGTGGCCGAAGAGGTTGAGGCTGAGGCGGCTGAAGAGGTTGCTGCGGAAGAGGCTTCCGAGCCGGAAGAGGCTGTGGCGGACGAGGACGCGCAGGCCGATGAGGCGGTTGTTGCTGAGGACGAGACTGTTGAAGCTGAGGCTTCTGAGGCTGTGTCGGAAGAGGCTGCTGAGGTCGAAGCTGCTGCCGACGAGGCGCCGGTGGCCGAAGAACTCGAAGCGTCTGACGACTCCGATGAGAGCGATATCGAGGCCGTGATGGCGTCGCTCGAGGATGACAGCGAAGAGGTGGCCGAGACGGAGGTCGAGGAGACCGAAGCTGCTGCGGAGACCAGCGCCGAGGAGGCCGCCGAGGCGGAGCCTGAAGAGGCCGCTGCCGAGGAAGAGGTCGACATGGCCGATGTAATCGGTGCGCTCTCGGACGAGGATTACGGCTTTGGCCCGCTCACCAGCGAGGGCGACAGTGAAGCGCCCTTCGTTCTGGAGGACGACAGCGCCGAGGCGGCTGCCGAAGAGCCGGAAGAGATGGTGGCGGAGGCCCCCGAGGAGGAGGCCGCGACCGAGGCCGCGCCGCGCCGGACCCGTGTGATCAAGGTGAAACGCTCCGCCATGGCCTCGGCCCTGGCCGCCATCGGCCTGCGCCGTAGCGAAGACACCGCGACCGAGGAAGTGGAAGAGGACGTGGCCGAGGCCGCCGACGCGCCGGCCGATGCGGACGATGACGCCCCGAGCAGCCTGTCTGCCGAAGCAGAGGCCGACCTTCTGGCCGAGCTGGCCGCTGTGGAGCAGGAGCTGGCTGCAGGCGAGACGGGCGAAGAGGCCCGCACCGATGCCGCCGAGGATCTGCGCGGTGCGCTGGCCGATGAGCCGGGCCTTGCGCAGGGGTTCGCCTCTGTCGGTTCGACCGCGCAGGACGAGACCGCCGAAGAAGAGGCCTCGGACGAGGACGAGCTCGCCCCCGAGGCGCTGGAAGCGCTGGCCTCCGAGGTGATCGACCTCGAAGAACCCGAGGTTGCCGTGTCTGACGCCGAAGAGACGGCGGAAGATGACAGCAGCGACATGGTCGACACGCTCTCTGCCTTCCTCGCCGAGGACGACACCGAAGAGGACGAGGTGGCCGAGGAGGCTGCCGAGGTCGAGGCGGTGGCTGAAGAGGCCGTCGAAGAGGTCGCTGAACCCGAGGTTGAGGAGGCCGCAGAAGAGGTCGCCGAGACAGAGGTGGACGAGATCGAACTGGTGGTGTCCGAGACCGAGGCGGAAGAGGCCTTCGAGGACGACGATGCGCCGATGGCGGTTGAAGGGCTGGTGGCCCAGATGGCCGCAGAGGCCCAGAACGAGGCCCGCTACGAGGCTGCCCGCGTTCGCCGCGACCGGATCGTCGAGACCGAGCAGGCCGACGACCGGGTCGAGCGGCTGATGACCGAGACCGAGGGCAAGCTGCGCGGCCCGGAGATGGAGCGCCGCCGCTCGGCGATTGCCCACCTCAAGGCTGCCGTGGCCGCAACGAAAGCCGAGGGCGAGAGCCTGCTGGGCGACGACGACGAAGCCCGCGCCTACCGCGACGACCTCGCCTCGGTGGTGCGCCCTGTGCCTGCTGCCGATGAGGACGATGCCGAGGACATGGAGGCCGATGAGACCAGCGCCGAGGCCGGGATCGCAGCGGTGGCAGACGAGGTCGAAGACCGCGTTGCCGAAGAGTCCGCAGGCGACGACATCGGCGGCCAGCCCGCCCGTCCGCGCCGCCCAATCCTGCGCAAGACCACCACGCGCCGCCCGCAGACCGCGACGCCGCTGGTGCTGGTGACCGGTCAGCGCGTGGATGACGCCGAGGATCATGGTGGTGCCGAGGGCGAGGCCGAGAGCGCCCGCCGCGAGACCACCCCGGTGCGCCCGCGCCGGGTGACCGATCGCACCCTCGACGCCGATGCAGAGGCGCCGGAAGGGGCCGAGGGCATGGTGAAGAGCGACGCCGAGGCGACCGGCATCTTTGCCGACTGCAAGAGCTTCGAGGAGTTCTCGGAGAAGATGGGTGCGCGCGGTCTGGAAGACCTGCTGGAATGCGCCGCGGCCTACAGCTCCTACGTGGAGGGGCGCACCCATTTCTCGCACCCGCAGATCATGCGGCAGGTGGCGGAGCTGGGCAACGTGGAGAGCTTTACCCGCGAAGACAGCCTGCGCTCCTTCGGCCAGCTGCTGCGCCAGGGCAAGATCCGCAAGTTGAGCCGGGGGCAGTTCACCCTTTCTCAAACTTCTCGCTATACGCAGGAGCAGCGCCGGGCGATGCTCTGAGCCGCCGGGCGCAGGTCTGGTGATCAGTACGGACGGGGCGGCCAGATTGGCGCGCCCCGTCTTGTTTTGTCAGGGGTGCGGATTGCGGGCCGCCGGGTTTGGCGCGGGCCGGGGCGGCCGGGTGACAAGGCAAGGGATGGCGGGCGCCCGGGAGGGCGCTCGATTTTGTAGGTACAGGGTGCGGGGGCGCGGCTGGCGAGCCGGCGCGGGCAATCAGGCGTCGGGGTCTTCCTTGCCGACGCCGTAGAACACCTTGCGCACCGGGATCGTCCAGGCGACGCCGAGAACGATGAAGACCAGCAGCTCGACCAGCACAGGCAGGTCGGGCAGCAGGCTGGTGATCCACCATGCGAAGGCGATGTAGAGCGGGAGCCCGACCAGCAGGATCACCAGCGACCAGCGGCGGCGCGCCTTGTAGCTGAGTGCCATCGCCCTGCCCCCCTCAGTCCGAGAACGGATCGGTGACGAGGATGGTATCCTCGCGTTCGGGCGAGGTGGAGAGCAGCGCCACGGGGCATTCGATCAGCTCTTCGACGCGCTTGACGTATTTGATCGCGCCTGCGGGCAGGTCGTTCCACGAGCGGGCGCCCTCGGTCGATTCCGACCAGCCGGGCATCTCCTCATAGATCGGCTGGCAACGGGCCTGCTCATCGGCGGCGGTGGGCAGATAATCCAGCCGTTTGCCGTCGAGTTCGTAGCCGACGCAGATTTTCAGCGTGTCGAAGCCATCGAGCACGTCGAGCTTGGTCAGGCAGATGCCGTTGATGCCCGAGATCGCGCAGGTCTGGCGCACCAGGGCTGCATCGAACCAGCCGCAGCGACGCTTGCGCCCGGTGGTGGTGCCGAACTCGTGGCCGCGCTCGCCGAGGCGCTGGCCGTCTTCGTCATGCAGCTCGGTCGGGAACGGCCCCTCGCCGACGCGGGTGGTGTAGGCCTTGACGATGCCGAGCACGTAGTTGACCGCGCCGGGCCCCATGCCGACCCCGGTGGCCGCCTGACCGGCGATCACGTTGGAGGAGGTCACGAAGGGGTAGGTGCCGAAGTCGATATCGAGCAGCGCGCCTTGGGCACCTTCGAAGAGGATGCGTTTGCCCGCCTTGCGCTTCTCGTTCAGCACCTTCCAGACCGGAGCGGCGAACTGCAGGATCTTGGGCGCGATTTCCTTGAGCTGGGCGATCAGCGCATCGCGGTCGATGGCCTCGAGCCCTAGCCCGGAGCGCAGCGCGTTGTGGTGGACCAGTGCGCGGTCGACCCGGAGTTCGAGCGTGGCCGCGTCGGCGAGGTCGGCCACACGGATGACACGGCGGCCCACCTTGTCTTCGTAGGCCGGGCCGATGCCGCGCCCGGTGGTGCCGATCTTGGCGACGGAGTTCTGGCTTTCACGCGCACGGTCCAGCTCGCCGTGGAACGGCAGGATGAGCGGGGTGTTCTCGGCGATCATCAGGGTCTCGGGGGTGATCTCGACACCCTGGCCCCGGATCGTCTCGATTTCTTTGATCAGGTGCCACGGGTCCAGCACGACACCGTTGCCGATGACCGAGAGCTTGCCCGAGCGCACCACGCCGGAGGGCAGCGCGTGCAGCTTGAACACCTCGCCGTCGATCACCAGCGTGTGGCCTGCGTTGTGCCCGCCCTGGAAGCGGCAGATGACATCGGCCCGCTCCGAGAGCCAGTCGACGATCTTGCCTTTTCCCTCGTCACCCCACTGGGCGCCGACGACGACAACATTGGCCATGATGAATCTCCTGCATGGAAAGCCCGCGCCCGTATATCGGGGCGGGCGGTGCGGTGAAACCTCAATCTTCGGCGCAGGCGGCGGCGAGGGAGGAAAGGTCGTGCCAGCCATAGGCGACCTCGTCGAAGCTCTCGTGCTGGACGGGCACGGTTTGCTCTTCGAGATACGCACCGCCGAGGCGTTCGTAGAAGCGGCGGGCGCGGGTGTTGGCGCTCATGACCCAGAGGGTTGCGGGGACGAGCCCCGCCGCGTTCAGCAGCCCTGCCCCGGCGGCGAGGAGCGTGCGGCCCCTGCCCTGCCCCTGCGCGGCGGGGTGGATGTAGAGGATTTGGATCTCGCCGGGCCATTGGGACAGAAAGCGCGCGGTGCGCTGGGGGCCGATGCGGATGAAACCCTCGACCTCGCCCGCCGCGCCTGCCGTGCAGAGCAGGGTGCGGCAGCGGCTGGTCGGGGCCTCCTCCTCGGTCAGGAGGCGCGACCAGATCTCCTGCTTGCGCTCCAGTGTGGTGGCGGCGAGCATCGCATCGGGCACCATGCCGGAGTATGTGGCGTGCCATGCGGCGACCTGCACCCGCGCCAGCGCGCGGGCATCTTTGAAACAGGCAGGGCGGATCGTGATGGGCATGGCGGCGGCAGGGGTTGCGGCATGAGGCCTGACGGATTAGATAGCCCGCCGAAACCTCGCGGGAAAGCTCAATGGAAAACGTCCTCCTCATCGTCCACCTGATTCTGGCGCTCTGCCTGATCGGCGTGGTGCTGCTTCAGCGGTCCGAGGGGGGCATGGGCTCCATGGGCGGCGGCGGTGGCGGCGGCGGTGTGATGACCGGGCGTGCGGCGGCAACGGCGATGGCCAAGCTGACGTGGATCTTTGCGATTGCCTTCATCTGCACCTCGATCGCGCTGACCATTCTGGCCGCGGCAGATGCCGGATCGTCCTCTGTGGTTGACCGGATCACCGACACCGGTGGCGACGACGCTCCGGCGGGCGACGGTGCCCTGCCCGCAGGCGAAGACCTGCTTCCGCCTTCGGCGGATGGCGATGCGCCTCTGGTGCCGCAAGCCGCCGACTAAGGCCAAAGGGCGCCCCGCGCGCCCACCCCAAGCGCCCGAACGCCGGCCCCGCCCGGCGGCGGGCTGACCACCTCCAACAAGACCCACAACCGGTTGGGGCGACCCAACGAAACCCAACATCATGTTGCGGCAGGCATGGACTTTGCCGCGCGAATCTTCTATATCTCAAATCCCGTGATGCAGCGTGGTTTGAGGCCGCGCAGCGGCGCATTTCAAGGCGAATACACGGGAGCTCCACACCACATGGCACGTTTCATCTTCATCACCGGCGGTGTGGTCTCTTCTCTCGGGAAAGGCCTCGCCTCGGCGGCCATGGGGGCGCTGTTGCAGGCGCGAGGCTACTCGGTGCGGCTGCGCAAGCTGGACCCTTACCTGAACGTCGATCCGGGCACGATGAGCCCGTTCGAGCACGGCGAGGTCTTCGTGACCGACGATGGCGCCGAGACCGACCTCGACCTTGGCCATTATGAGCGCTTCACCGGGGTTGCGGCGCGGCAGACGGATTCGGTGAGTTCGGGGCGGATTTACTCGAACGTGCTGGAGAAGGAGCGCCGGGGCGACTACCTGGGCAAGACCATTCAGGTCATTCCGCACGTCACCAACGAGATCAAGGATTTCATCTCGATCGGCGAGGATGAGGTGGATTTCATGCTCTGCGAGATCGGCGGCACGGTGGGCGACATCGAGGGCTTGCCATTCTTCGAGGCAATCCGGCAGTTCGCGCAGGACAAGCCGCGCGGGCAGTGCATCTTCATGCATCTGACGCTGCTGCCCTTCATCAAGGCCAGCGGTGAGCTGAAGACCAAGCCGACGCAGCACTCGGTGAAGGAGCTGCGGAGCATCGGGCTGGCGCCGGATATTCTGGTGTGTCGCGGCGAGGGCGCCATTCCGCAGAAGGAGCGCGAGAAGCTGGCGTTGTTCTGCAACGTGCGGCCCGACAGCGTGATCGCGGCGCCGGACCTCAAGAGCATCTATGAAGCGCCACTGGCCTATCACCGCGAAGGGCTGGATCAGGCGGTGCTGGATGCTTTCCAGATCTCCCCTGCCCCGCGCCCCAACCTCAGCCGTTGGGAGGATGTTTACGACCGCATCCACAAGACCGACGGCGAGGTAAAGGTGGCCATTGTGGGCAAATACACCCAGCTTGAGGATGCCTATAAGTCCATCGCCGAGGCGCTGACTCATGGCGGCATGGCGAACCGGGTGAAGGTGAAGATCGAATGGGTCGATGCCGAGCTGTTCGACCGCGAGGACGCCGCGCCGCATCTGGAGGGGTTCCACGCGATCCTCGTCCCGGGCGGTTTTGGCGAGCGCGGGACGGAAGGCAAGATCAAGGCGGCGCAGTTCGCGCGGGAGCGGAAGGTGCCTTACCTCGGGATTTGCCTTGGCATGCAGATGGCGGTGATCGAGGCCGCGCGCAACCTTGCGGGCGTCGAGAAGGCGGGCAGCGAGGAGTTTGACCACGAGGCCGGGAAGAAGCGGTTCGAGCCGGTTGTCTATCACCTCAAGGAGTGGGTGCAGGGCAACGAGAAGGTGAAGCGCAAGAAAACCGACGCCAAGGGCGGCACGATGCGGCTGGGCGCCTATGACGCGGTTCTGAAGGGCGGCAGCAAGGTGGCCGAGATTTACGGCAGCACGGCGATCGACGAGCGCCACCGGCACCGCTACGAGGTGGATATTGCCTATAAGGACAAGCTCGAGGAGAGCGGGCTGGCGTTTTCGGGGATGAGCCCGGATGGCCGGTTGCCCGAGATCGTCGAGGTGAAGGATCATCCGTGGTTCATCGGGGTGCAGTTTCACCCCGAGCTGAAGTCGAAGCCCTTTGCGCCGCATCCGCTGTTTGCCGATTTCGTGCGCGCGGCGGTGGAGAATTCGCGGCTGGTCTGAGGGAAGAGCAAAGAGCCGGGGCACGCCCGGCCAAGCGACGAGGGAGGCGCCCATGTTCACCGAGTTCCTGCACAGGCTGACAGGTACGGCGAAGGCTGCTGACAAGGTGCTGCCGGAGCTCGACTCGCGGCTGGCGCTGGCGGCGTTGCTGGTGCGGATGGCCAAGAGCGACCACACCTATCTGGCCAGCGAGATCGGGCGGATCGACAAGTTCCTTTCACAAAGGTTCGGGCTGAACCCGGTGGAGGCGGCCAAGCTGCGGGCGACGGCGGAGAAGCTGGAGCATCAGGCGCCGGAGACCGAGGTGTTCACCGCGCTCATTCGCGATGCGGTGAGCTACAACGAGCGCGTCGAGGTGCTGGATGCGCTTTGGCAGGTGGTGATGGCCGATGGCGAGGAGAAGCCGGAGGAGGCCGAGATGATCGGCTTTGCCGCCGGGGCGCTGGGCGTGGCCGAGGCGGATGCCGCGGCGCTCGAGGCGCGATACATGCCCTGAGGGGCGCCGCTTGCCTGCCCTTTGCGGCGTCCTCGTGGGGGCGGCTGGGCTTGGTGACCTACGATACGAGCGAAGACACGGGCGCTCACTTGCATGCGCCCGCTCCGAGGAGCGGCTTGCAGCGCGGGCGGGGGCGGCTATATCTCACCGCATGTTTGCAGATCTCATCAAGCGCCTGACCGGCGAGACCGATACCCAGCCCAGCGATGTGGACCCGAGGGTGGCCTTTCCGGCGCTTCTGGTGCGGGTCGCGCGGGCCGATGGCGAATATGCCGAGGTGGAGCGCGACATGATCCGCGGCATCACCCAGCACTGGATCGGCGGCTCGCCCTTCGAGGCGGCAGAGGTGCTGCGGCAGGCTGAAGAGCTGGAGGCCGGGGCCTCGGACACGGTGCGCTTTACCCGCGCGATCAAGGACAGCACGGCGCTGGAGCAGCGGCGCGGGGTGATCGGGGAGATCTGGCGCGTGGTGCTGGCCGACGGGCGGCGCGACGAGGAAGAGGACGCGCTGATGCGGCTCATCGCCAACCTGCTGGGTGTGAATGATCGCGACAGCAACATGGCCCGCAAGGCCGTGGAGCATAAGCGCTAGGATGCTTCGCGCCGGGTTGCCGATGTATCTGCGCCCTGAGACGGCGCCTGCGCTGGAGCGGTTCTGGCAGATCATCCGCGAGGGGCTGATTGCCCGTGGCGCCGCGCTGGCGAAGGATCTGCCCGATGCGCTGGAAGCCCCCGAGAGCCTGTGGTCCCTGTGGGAATCGCCCGAGCTGATCCTCGGGCAGAGTTGCTCGCTGCCCTACCGGGGGCGGCTGAGGGGCAAGGTTGAATACGTCACCACGCTGGATCACGCGCTGCCGGGCTGCCCGGCGGGGCATTACAACTCGGTCGTGGTGACGCGGCCGGGCGGGGTGCCGGAGGGTGTGCTGGCCTACAACAGCCGCAACTCGCAATCGGGCTGGGCGACGGCGCGGGAAGTGATGGCTGCAGGCCGGGCCAGCGCAAGCGGCGTGCTCTCGACCGGGGCGCATGTGGCCTCGGTGCAGGCGGTGGCCGAGGGCCGCGCCGACTGGGCCTGCATCGACGCGCAGACATGGGCGATGCTGCAAGACTGGGAGCCTGCGGCGGGGCGGCTCGAAGAGCGCTTTCGCACCGCGCCCACCCCCGGGCTGCCGCTGATCTGCGCGCCGGGGCAGAACGCCTCAGAAATCGCCGCTGCGGTCGAGGAGGCGGTTCAGCTGCTCGACGAGGAGGCCCGGCAAACCCTTGGGGTGCAAGGCGCGGTGCGGCTCGGGGCGGCGGCCTATCTGGATATGCCTATTCCTGAGGCACCTGCCGCCTGAGCGTGCGAACGTGACGGAAAGGCCGGGTGTTCCGCCTTGCAATCACACGGATTCTGCGCCCTACTCCGGGCTTGCAACCGAACCGAAGAGGCCCCGTGTCAAAGGCAGCGACCCAGCCGCAACCCGTGATTGAGATCAGAGGCCTGCACAAGGCCTATGGCAGCCTTGAGGTGCTCAAGGGGGTGGATATGGCGGCCCGCAAGGGGGAGGTCGTCTCGCTCATCGGGTCGTCGGGATCGGGCAAATCCACGCTTCTGCGCTGCGCCAACCTGCTGGAAGACAGCCAGCAGGGGGAGATCCTGTTCAAGGGGGAGCCGGTGCGGTGGAAGGGCGAGGCGGCGCATCGCCGCCCGGCCGATGCCAAGCAGGTGCTGCGCATCCGCACCAACCTGAGCATGGTGTTTCAGCAGTTCAACCTGTGGTCCCACATGACGATCCTGCAGAACGTGATGGAGGCGCCGGTGACGGTGCTGAAGCGCGACCGCGCCGAGGTGGAGGCCGCCGCGCGGAGCTATCTGGCCAAGGTCGGGATCGGCGACAAGGCCGATGTGTACCCCGCCCAGCTTTCGGGCGGGCAGCAGCAGCGGGCCGCGATTGCGCGGGCGCTGGCGATGGAGCCGGAGGCGCTGCTCTTCGACGAGCCGACGAGTGCGCTGGACCCGGAGCTGGAGCAGGAGGTGGTGAAGGTCATCAAGAGCCTCGCCGAAGAGGGCCGCACGATGATCCTTGTCACCCACGACATGCGGATGGCCCGCGATGTGAGCGACCATCTGATGTTTCTGCACCAAGGTCTGGTGGAGGAAGAAGGCGCGCCGGCCGAGCTGTTCGGTGCGCCCAAATCGGAGCGGCTGCGCAGCTTCCTGTCGCATTCCGGCGAGATGGCCTGATGGCGCTGCGCCTTGCATTGGCGCTGGTGGCGGCGGGCCTCGGAGCGAGCGCCGGGGCCGCGGCGCAGGAGGTGCGGATCGGCACCGAGGGCGCCTTTCCGCCCTATACCTATCGCGACCGGGCGGGCGAGCTGCGGGGCTTCGACATCGAGCTGGGCAACGAGATCTGCCGCCGCAGCGGGCTGGATTGCGCATGGGTGGTGAACGACTGGGAGAGCCTGCTGCCCAACCTCGTGGCCGGAAAATACGATGTGGCGATGGCCGGGATGGCGGTGACCACCGAGCGCGCCAAGATGGTCGCCTTTTCGCTGGGCTACGAGGTCGGCAGCAACGCGGCCTCCGCCGTGCTGATGCAGACCGGCGCCTCGACTTCGGACGCGCCGCATGTGGCGGTGCAGCGGGCAACAATTCACGAGGATTGGGCCCGCAGCATGGGCTACCGGGTCAGCACCTACCCCTCGCTGGTCGCCGCCGTGGAGGCGCTGTTCGACGGGCGGGTGGACGAGGTGGTGGGACCGCAGGCCTTTCTGGAAGGTGTGGCCCGCAATGGTGGCGGGCGGGTGGAGATTGCCGAGCTGTTCGGCATCCCCTCGGGCGACACCGCCGCCGCCTTCCGCAAGGAGGATCGCGCCCTGCGCGAGACATTCGATTCCGCGATTGCGGAGATGCTGGCCGATGGCAGCATCTCCGCGATGGCCGAAAAGTGGTTCCAGGCCGGGGACGGCACGGAATGAACAAAGCAAAACAAGGACCAACGGGAGAAATCCAATGATGAAATCCATCCTGACCCTGGGCACCGCCCTGGCGATGACGGCGGGCGCCGCCTTTGCCGAGAGCCATGCCATGACCGTGCGGATCGGCACCGAGGGCGCCTATGCGCCGTTCAACTTCATCAATGACGCCGGCGAGATCGACGGCTTCGAGAAGGAGCTGGGCGACGAGCTTTGCGTGCGCGCCGAGCTGACCTGCGAGTGGGTGAAGAACGACTGGGACAGCATCATCCCCAACCTCGTGAGCGGCAACTACGATATCATCATGGCCGGCATGAGCATCACGCCCGAGCGTGACGAGGTGATCGACTTCACCCAGAACTACACCCCGCCGTCGGACAGCGCCTTTGCCGCAGCTTCCGAGGATGTGGACCTCGAAGGCGGCGTGATCGCCGCGCAGACCGCCACCATTCAGGCGGCCCACATCGCCGAGGGCGGCGCGACCCTGCTGGAGTTCGCCACCCCCGAGGAGACCGTGGCTGCCGTGCGCAACGGCGAGGCCGATGCGGTGTTTGCCGACAAGGACTACCTCGTGCCGCTCGTCGAAGAGAACGCCGAGCTGATGTTCGTCGGCGATGACGTGCCGCTGGGCGGCGGCGTGGGCGTGGGCCTGCGCGAAAGCGACACCGAGCTGAAGGAAAAGCTCGATGCCGCCATCGCCTCGATGAAGGAAGACGGCACGCTGAACACCATGATCACCAAGTGGTTCGGCGACGACGCCAAGACCTACGAGTGATCTGAGACATGGGGCCGGCCTCTGCGGGGGCCGGCCCGCCCTGATTTATGTTTTCCTACTGCACCGACCCCGAAACGCTCACCGGCCTGCGATGGCTGAGCTGCTACCTCACGACGGGGGTGCATTTCTCGTTCTATTGGGCCTTCGGGAAGGTGCTGCTGCTGCTCGCGCTGGCCGCCCCCTCGGCCCTGCTGATGGGCTTTCTGGGCGCGATGGCCGCGCGCTCGCTGATCGCGCCACTGCGCTGGATCGGCAAGGGCTACATCTCGGTGGTCCGGGGTGTGCCGGATGTGGCCTTCTTCCTGTTTTTCGTGATCGCGCTGGACCAGTTCTTCGAATGGGGCCGGCACAAGATCAAATGCCCGGAGTGGACCGACCCGATCCGTCAGGGCAACGACTTTCTGGTTTGCCCCGCCGCGAAGCTGCCGCTTGGCACCGCGCCGGAGTGGCAGCATGAGACCTATGGCTTTCTGCTCGCCGTCCTGACCTTTGCCATCGTCTTCGGGGCCTTTGCGGCCAACGTGATCTTTGGCGCGATGCGGGCGGTGCCGCGAGCGCAGATGGAGACGGCGGAGGCCTATGGCATGACCCGGCGCCAGAGCTTCTGGCGGGTGATGGTGCCGCAGATGTGGGTCTATGCCCTGCCCGGCCTGTCGAACACGTGGATGGTGCTGATCAAGGCCACGCCGCTGCTGTTTTTGCTCGGGATCGAAGACATCGTGTATTGGGCGCGGGAGCTCGGTGGAACCAAGACCGCGCGGTTCTCTGACTATCCGCATGGCGACTGGCGGATGTGGTACTTTCTGGCGCTGCTGGTCTTCTACCTCGGCTTCACCCGGCTCTCCGAGGTGGTGCTGAGGCGGCTGAATGCGCGGCTCTCGCGCGGTCAGGCCACGGCGGCCGGGGAAGCGCAGAGGAAGGCAAACGCATGACGGGTCGCGTAAACTGCAACCGGGTGCCGCACGCAGTCGCTGCGCGACCGCTTTCGCGCACGCGGTGCCTCCTGCGGAGGCCCCGAGTATGAGCGAATGTGCGCAGACCATCGCTGATTATGCCTTCCGCTCACTGGGCTACGGGGAGCGGTTGTTGCCGCGCTCGGATTTTACCCTGTGCCAGCATTTCGTGCTGATCGGCTCCGGGCTGTTCTGGAACATCTACTTTGGCCTGATGGCGCTGTGCAGCGGGTTCTTCCTGGCCATCGCGGTGGCGCTCGGCAAGGCCTCGGCCAACCCTTGGCTGCGCAAGCCGGCGGAATGGTTCATCCTGCTCTTCCGGGGCACGCCGTTCTTCATCCAGTGTTTCTTTGCCTACTTCCTCTTCCTGTCGCTGAAGGGCAGTTACCCGTTCTTCGACAGTTTCACCTCGGCCTGGCTGGGGGCGGTGATCGTGCTGTTCCTGAACACCTCGGCCTATTCGGGCGAGATCTTTTATGGCGCGCTGCGGTCGATCCCGAAGGGCGATATCGAGGCGGCGGATGCCTATGGGCTGAGCGGCTGGATGCGGTTCCGGCGGATCACCTTTCCGACGATGCTGCGGCTGGGCTGGCCGGCCTATACCAATGAGGCGATCTTTCTCTTTCACACCACGACGCTGGTGTTTTTCAGCGGGTTCCCGGCGCGCCAGCAGGCGGGAGATGCGCTCTATTACGCTAGTTACTTTGCTGACAAGACCTTCAACCCCTTCATCCCCTACCCGATCCTCGCCTTCTATTTCATCCTGCTCACGCTTTGCATCATCGGGGTCTACACCCTGATCGGGCGGCGGCTGAACCGGCATTTGCCGCAGGAGAAGCGGGCGAAGTTCCGGCTGAGACCACAGTTGATCCGATGAGCGAGACAATCCGGTTTGGCGCCGTTGACCTGAACGGCCAGGCCCGCGGCAAGCGCGTGCCCGCAAGCTATGCAGAGAAGCTGGAGGCGGGCGTGGCGCGGCTGCCGCTGAGCGTGCTGAACGTGGACCTCTGGGGCGAGGACATCGAGGACAGCCCGCTGGTGTTCAAGAGCGGCGACCGGGACGGCGTGCTGCGCCCCTCCCCGCGCGGCCCGCTGGCGCTGCCGTGGATCGACCGGCCCAGCGAGCTGTGGCTGATGCGGATGCATCTGCAGAGCGGCGAGCCCTTCGAGGGGTGCCCGCAGCGGGCCTTGGGGCGGGTGCTGGAGCGCTATGCGGCCAAGGGCTGGCGGGTGCAGGCGGCCTTCGAGATGGAGTTTCATCTGCTCGACGATGTGGACGGCACGCTGAGCGCGCCGATCAGCCCGCGCACCGGGCGGCGGGTGCGACGGGCGGATGTGAACTCGCTCCTCGGGCTCGATGCCTTCGACGACTTTTTCACCGATCTGTATGACGGCTGCGAGGCGATGGGCATCCCTGCCGAGGCAGCGATCAGCGAGGCGGGCGTGGGGCAGTTCGAGCTATCGCTCACCCACGAAGAAGCGGGACGCGCGGCAGAGAGCGCGTGGGCCTTCAAGCAGTTGGCGCGGGGGCTGGCGCGGCGACATGACATGGCCGCGAGCTTCATGGCCAAGCCCTTCGAGGATGACACCGGCAACGGGCTGCATGTGCATTTCTCGGTGCTGGATGAAGACGGGCGCAACGTGTTCGACGACGGCTCGGAGCAGGGCAACGAGTTGTTGCGGAGCGCAGTGGCGGGGTGCCTTGCCGCCCTGCCCGCCTCGATGCTGATCTTCGCGCCCCATGCCAACAGCTACGAGCGGCTGGTGCCGGGCGCCCATGCGCCGGTGCAGGCCAGCTGGGCTTATGAGAACCGGACGGCGGCCATTCGCATCCCCGCTGGGCCGGGCAGGGCGCGGCGGATCGAGCACCGGGTGGCGGGGGGCGATGCGAACCCGTTCCTGCATCTGGCCGCCGTGCTGGGGGCAGCGATGAACGGGATGGAGGCAGGCGCGGTGCCGCCCGAGCCGATCAAGGGCAATGCCTATGAGCAGGATCTGCCCGCGCTGCCGACCGATTGGGAGAGCGCGATCGATGCTTTTGACGAGAGCCCGGAGATTGCGGAGATCTTCCACCCGAGGCTGATTGATTGCTTCACCCGGACCAAGCGGCAGGAGTTGCGGCGCTGCGAGGGGATGGCGCGGGACGATCTGGTGTTGCTCTGTCTGGAGACGGTGTGAGGGGTGGGTTGGTACCCAACCAACTGTGTGAAGTTGCGTTTCACCGGTGACACGGAGAACCTGCACGGAATCAAGCCGCAGGCGCCGTGCAGCGCCGTCCCGCCCCACGGGGCGGCGCTGCACGGCTAGCGCTCAGATTGGTAGGTTGGCACCCTCCAATCACCGACGCCCACCAACACCGCTTGCGGCCCCCTGCGGCGGAGAATACCGTCTAGCCAGCCAGAAGGAGGCCCCCATGCTCATCGGCATTCTGCAATGCGGCCACATCCCGCCCGAGCTGCAACCGCACACGGGCGACTACCCCGAAATCTACGCCAAGCTGCTGGAGGGCCACGGCTTTCAGTTCGCGCATTGGGCGGTCTGCGACATGGAGTTTCCGAACTCGATCGACGCCGCCGACGCGTGGCTCGTGACCGGCTCGCGCTATGCGGCCTATTCGGACGAGCCGTGGATCGAACCGCTGGAGCAGATCATCCGTGCGGTCTACGCCGCGCCAAAGCCGATGGTGGGCATCTGCTTTGGCCATCAGGTGATCGCGCAGGCGCTGGGGGGCAAGGTTGAGCTGAGCGAGAAGGGCTGGGGCGTGGGCCGGCAGGAGTATCTTTGGGGCAACGAGGTGGTGGCGCTGAACGCGTGGCATCAGGATCAGGTGGTGGAGCCGCCGAAGGAGGCGGCGACGATCTCTTCCAACAAATTCTGCGAGCATGCGGCGTTTCTCTATGGCGACAAGATCCTGAGCGTGCAGGCGCATCCGGAGTTCGACAGCAAGATGATTCAGGGTCTGATCAACGTGCGCGGCGGCGCGGTGCCCGAGGCGCGGCTGGCCTATGCCCAGAAAATGCTGGAGGCCCCGGTGGACAACGCCCGGCTCGGCAATGACATCGCGGACTTTTTCAAGGCCGAGCGCGACTGGCAGGAGGCCGGTGCATGAAGGATTATCGCGACCAGTTGCCTGAAGCCGCGCGGGCCTATATCGAGGGGCGCAGGCTCGACGAGGTGGAGTGCATCGTCGGCGATCTGGCGGGCGTGGCGCGGGGCAAGGCGGCCCCGGCGAGCAAGTTCGCCCGGCAGAGCCACTTCTACCTGCCCAACTCGATCTTTCAGCAGACCATCACCGGCGAATGGGCCGACCTCGAAGACCAGCCCTTCACCGAGCCCGACATGGTGCTGACCCCCGATTACTCCACCGCCACGGCGGCGCCGTGGACGGCGGATATCACCCTGCAGGTGATCCACGATATCAACGACCAGCAAGGCAACCCGGTGCCGGTGGCCCCGCGCAATGTGCTCAAGCGCATCGTGGCGCTCTACGAGGAGATGGGGCTGACGCCGGTGGTGGCGCCGGAGATGGAGTTCTACCTCGTGGCGCCCAACGTGGACCCGGGGCACGAGATTCAGCCCCCGATGGGCCGGACCGGGCGGCGGGCGGCGGCACGGCAGGCCTATTCGATGGCGGCCATCGACGACTTCGGCGCGGTGATCGATGACATCTATGATTTTGCCGAGGCGCAGGGCTTCGAGATCGACGGCATCCTGCAGGAAGGCGGCGCCGGGCAGATCGAGATCAACCTGCGGCACGGAGACCCGGTGCTGTTGGCCGACGAGATCTTCTACTTCAAACGGATGATCCGCGAGGCGGCCTTCCGGCATGACAGCTATGCCACCTTCATGGCCAAGCCGATTCAGGATGAGCCGGGGAGCGCGATGCACATTCACCATTCGGTGGTGGAGCGCGCGACGGGGCGAAACATCTTTTCGAACGAGGACGGCAGCGAGAGCGCGGCCTTCGGGCATTTCATCAGCGGCTTGCAGCGGTATATGCCCGCCGCGATTGCGGTGATTGCGCCCTATGTGAACAGCTACCGCCGCTACGTGCCGGACTACTCCGCGCCGATCAACCTCGAATGGGGGCGCGACAACCGCACCACCGGGCTGCGCGTGCCCGTTTCCGGCCCCGAGGCGCGGCGGATCGAGAACCGCCTGCCGGGGATGGACTGCAACCCTTACCTCGGCATTGCCGCCTCGCTGGCCTGTGGCCTGCTGGGCCTGCGCGAGAAGCAGGAACCACGCGCCGAGGCGAAATCGGAGGCCTATACCGCCGAGGCCGAGGTGCCGACCACGCTGGGCGAGGCGCTGGAGCTGTTCGATGCCGAAGCCGCGCTCAAGGAGGTGCTGGGCGATGCCTTTGCCGAGGTTTACCTCGCGGTGAAGCGGCTGGAGTACAAGGGCTTCATGCAAGTGATCTCGCCGTGGGAGCGCGAGCATCTGCTGCTGAACGTATGAGGCTGCTCTACGCAAACGGCAGGCGCGGGGAGCATGCCGCAAGCTGGTATGCCGCGAGCGCTGAGGCCCCCGGCCCCTACCCTGCGCTGAAGGGCGAGGTGCGGGCCGATGTGGCCGTGGTGGGCGGCGGGTTCACCGGGCTCTCGGCGGCGCTGCATGCGGCGCGGGCCGGCGCGAAGGTGGTGCTGGTGGAGGCGCAACGCGTCGGCTGGGGCGCCTCGGGGCGCAACGGCGGGCAGGTCGCGCCGGGGCTGAACATGCATCAGGACGCGCTGGAGGCGAAGCTGGGCCGCGCCGCCGCCGAAGGTTACTGGCGGATCGGTCAGGAGGCGGTGGCGCTGGTGCGGGCGCTGGTGGACGAGTTGGCGCCGGAGGCCGACTGGCAGCCGGGGGTATTGCATTCTTTCTGGCAGGCCAAGGAGGCCGAGGAGGCGGCGAGTTATTCGGCCTATCTGCGGAGCGAATACGGCTACGAGCATCAGGAGGTGCTGGACGAGGCCGGGGTGCGCGGCTTTGTCGGCACGGAGGCCTACAAGGGCGGCGTGGTGGATTGGGTCGCGGGGCATATCCATCCGCTGGCCTATGCGTTTGGCCTCGCGCGGGGGGCCGAGGCCGCCGGGGCGCAGCTGCATGAGATGAGCGAAGTGCATCGGATCGCGCCGGAAGGCGGGCAGATGCTGGTGGCCACGGATCGGGGTCGGGTGATTGCGGATCAGGTGATCCTTGGCTGCAATGGCTACATGGAGGGGCTGGCGCCGAAGATGCAGGCCCGGGTCATGCCGATCAACAACTACGTGGTGGCGACCGAGCCACTGGGCGACCGCGCGGCAGAGGTGATGCCGCGCAACGTGGCGGTGGCGGACAGCAAGTTCGTGATCAACTACTTCCGGCTGAGCGGTGACGGGCGGCTGATATTCGGCGGCGGCGAGAG
This sequence comes from Vannielia litorea, assembly GCF_019801175.1. NCBI lineage: Bacteria > Pseudomonadati > Pseudomonadota > Alphaproteobacteria > Rhodobacterales > Paracoccaceae > Vannielia > Vannielia litorea. The sequence goes on along the minus strand of NZ_JAHVJR010000001.1, from coordinate 414,349 downwards.
CTATGGCTATCGCTTTCCGCGCGATATCGCCGCCAAGGTGCGCAGGCCGATGGAGCGGATCTTTCCGCAGCTGGAGGGTGTGAAGATCACCCACGGCTGGGGCGGCACGCTGGGGATCACGGTGAAGCGGGTGCCGCTCTTCATGCGGCCTGCTCCGGGGGTGATGGCCGCCGGGGGCTACTCGGGGCATGGCGTGGCGCTGGCGACCAAGGCGGGCGAGATCATGGCCCGCGCGGTGGGTGGTGATGTGGCGGATTTCGACCTGATGGCGAAGCTCCCTGCCCCGCCGTTTCCGGGCGGGCCGCTGCTACGGACGCCGATCACCACGGCGGCGATGATGTGGTACGCGATGCGGGACCGGCTCGGGGTTTGAGGGGAGTGGTGGGGGTGTGCCCCTGCCCGGTGCGCGCCGTAAGGCGCCGGGCAGCGCCGTCCCGTCCCCCGGGGCGGCGCTTGGGTGAGGCTGGGGATCACCTCAGAGTGAAGATGACGACTGCACCATAAAGTGGCATGCACTGCGGTTGCGACCGCCACCCCACGGGACGGCGCGGCCCGGCTTGCACGAAGTGGAGGGGCGCTGTCGGGACAAGTCCCGACCTACCGGTGCGCCCGTGGAACGTTTTCCCACCCACGGGTCTGTTATCGAAATTTCACTTGGGGGTGCCTGCGCTTTCAGCTACATGTTTCCTGAAAGAGCATTTCAGAAAACCTGAAAGAGGTACGCAGTGATGACACAGGCTCCGAACGTCTACGATGCCGAACCCATCCCCGAGGCCGCACGCGCCGAGATCGACCGGCTGCTGCAATCGGGCGACCTGTTCCGCTACACCGCGCCGGAGAACGCACCCGTGGCCCTGCTGGAGCGCGAGTTTGCCGAGCTGATGGGCTCGAAATACGCCCTCGCCGTCTCCTCCTGCTCCGCTGCGCTGTTCCTGTCGCTGAAGGCGCTGGACCTGCCGCGTGGGGCCAAGGTGCTGATCCCCGCCTTCACCTTTGCCGCCGTCCCCTCCGCCGTGGTGCATGCCGATTGCGAGCCGGTGCTCTGCGAGGTCGGCGAGAACTACCGGGTCGATCTGGCCGACTTCGAAGCCAAGCTGCCGGGCGTGGATTGCGTGCTGATCAGCCACATGCGCGGCCATACCTCCGACATGGATGCGATCATGGCGCTGGCCGATGTTGCCGGTATCCCGGTGCTGGAGGACGCGGCCCATTCGCTCGGCACCGTCTGGCATGGCCGCAAGATCGGCACCATCGGCAAGATCGGCTGTTTCTCGTTCCAGAGCTACAAGCTGGTGAACGCGGGCGAAGGCGGCATCCTGATCACGGATGACGCCGAACTGGTGGCCCGCGCGGTGATCATGAGCGGCGCCTATGAGCACGCCTGGAAGAAGAACATGGGACTGGAGGCGCATTACAAGCGCTGGCAGAACAAGCTGCCGCTCTACAACATGCGGATGCAGAACCTCTCCGCCGCCGTGATCCGCCCGCAGCTTGGCGAGGTGGCGCGCCGGGTGCGCGATGGCCGCGCCGGGCATGACCGGGTGGCCGCCAGCCTCAACATGAGCCCCTGGCTCGACGTGCCGCCGCCGCTGGAGGGGGAGCTGCGGGCGCCCGACTCGATCCAGTTCAACCTCGTGGGCCTCACGGATGCCGAGGTGCGCAGCTTTGCCGAGGCGAGCGCGGCGCGGGGCGTGAAGGTGCAGGTTTTCGGGATGAGCGAAGACAATGCGCGGGCGTTCTGGAACTGGCAGTTCCTCGGCGATGTGCCGGAGCTGCCGCAGACCCGCGCGATGCTGATGCGCGCCTGCGACGTGCGCCTGCCCGCGCGGCTGACCGATGCGGAGCTGGATTATATCTCCGATGCGCTGGTGGAAGCCGCCGCCCATGTGAAGGGCGCGATTGCCGCCGAGTGAGGCGGGATCGACCGGAAGATTGGGGCGCCATCCTTCGGGGTGGCGCTTTTGCATTGGGGCCGGGCCGTTCGGTCATGCCAGCTTTGGGCACGCCCCGACCTACAGCAGCTTCAGGTCGTCCTTCAGCCAAGGGTGCCGGGCGACAGAAGGCGTGACCACCAGCTCGTCGATCAGCGGGCGGAGCTTGGCGGCCATGCGGGCGGGCATGGTGGAGAGCACGCCTGCGCGGGCATTCAGCGAGATGGTGCGGGAGAGCGGCGCGAAGGGGAGCGGCAGGATATCGGCGCTTTGCTGGAAGCGGTGGGCGCGAGCCAATGCGAGGGGCGTCAGGATCGTCCACCCTGCGCCTTCTGCCACCAGCGCCATGATGGCGTGATAACTGTCCAGCTCGAAGCGGTGCGAGAGTCGCAGGTTCTGGCGGGCCAGATGGTCGGCAATGGTGCGGCCCATCAGGTGGCGCTGGGTGTATTGGATGAGGGGCAGTTTTTGCAGCTGGGCCGCGAGGTCTGCCGCCGGGTCCACCGCGCCGGGGGGCGCCGCGACAACAAAGGGCTCGGTGAGGAGCGGGTGCACCTCCATCCACTCCGCCGCGGCGCCGATATCGGCGGCGACGACCACATCGAGCGTGCGGGTATCGAGCAGGTCGAAGAGGTGGTGGGAGGCGCCGGTCTCGAGCAGGAACTGGCAGGCGGCCAGCTCGCCGGCCATCGAACTCAGGAGGCGGGGGGTCACGTCGGCGTCGAAATCCTCGATCATGCCGAGGCGCAGCGAGGTGAGCGCGGCCATGTCGCCGCCGGCAATTTCGGCGCGGGCTGCCGCCGCCTCGTTGAGGATGTTCTGTGCCCGGCGCTTCAGCGCCTCCCCTGCGGGGGTGAGGGCGACGGGGCGGGTTGACCGATCCATCAGCGGCACGCCCATGGCCCCCTCCAGCGCGGTGAGCTGCTGGCTGACAGCGGAGGCCGACGCCCCGAGCCGCCGCGCGGCGGCCGAAACGGCCCCCTCCTCGGCGGTGGCGAGGAAGACCTCGACCTGCCAGAGGGTGATGCGGCCCGTCTTGTCTGTCATGTCGCGTCTGTCATGTGTTGGCGGGCATAGGCGGCTCCGTGGATGGGCGCACGCTATGGCCATTGCGGAGGCTGCGCAACTCGGTCAGGGTCGCGGCAGAACGATACCCGAGACACCGGAGGCACCATGTCACACGCCGCGCAAAGCTGGGAGGCCCGCGCAGAGGCCGCAACCCTTTATGGCTTCACCGATCTGCCCACGATTCATGACCGGGGGACGGTGGTGCTGACCCACGGCGAGGGGCCCTATGTGGTGGATGTGCATGGGCGGCGGTATCTGGATGCCAACTCCGGCCTTTGGAACATGGTGGCGGGCTTCGATCACCCCGGGCTGACGGCGGCGGCGCAGGAGGCCTATGCGCGGTTTCCGGGCTACCATGCCTTCTTTGGCCGGATGAGCGACCAGACGGTGATGCTCTCGGAGAAGCTGGTGGAGGTCTCGCCGTTTGACCGGGGGCGGGTGTTTTACACCAACTCGGGGAGTGAGGCGAATGACACGATGGTCAAGATGCTCTGGTTCCTTGCCGGGGCCGAGGGCAAGCCGCATCGGCGGAAGATTTTGACGCGGAAGAATGCCTATCACGGGGTGACGGCTGTGAGTGCCTCGATGACGGGCAAGCCTTACAACGAGGTCTTCGGGCTGCCGCTGGAGGGGTTTTTGCATCTGACCTGCCCGCATTACTGGCGCGAGGGCTTGCCCGGCGAGAGCGAGGATGAGTTCGTCGCCCGGCTGGCGGCGGAGCTTGAGGATGTGATTGCGCGGGAGGGGGCCGACACGATTGCGGGCTTCTTCGCCGAGCCCGTGATGGGCGCGGGTGGGGTGATCCCGGCGCCGGAGGGGTATTTTCAGGCGGTGCAGAAGGTGCTGAAAAAGCACGGGATCCCGCTGATCTCGGATGAGGTGATCTGCGGCTTCGGGCGCACGGGCGCTGTGTGGGGCTGCGAGAGCTACGGGTTCGTGCCCGATGCGATCATCTCGTCGAAGTGCCTCACTGCCGGGTTCTTCCCCATGGGGGCGGTGATCCTCGGGCCGGAACTGGCGGACCGCGTGCAGGCGGCGAGCGAGGCGATCGAGGAGTTTCCGCACGGGTTTACGGCCTCCGGGCATCCGGTGGGCTGCGCCATTGCGCTCAAGGCGATCGAGGTGATCCTTGAGGAAGGGTTGATCGAACGGGTCCGGGAGCTGACACCAATGTTCGAGGCCGGGATGGCGCGGATCGGCGAGATGGCCAACATCGGCGAGGTGCGCGGGCGCGGGCTGATGGGGGCCTTGGAAGCGGTGGCCGACAAGGCCGGGAAGGTGCCGTTTGATGGGTCGCTCTCGGTGAGCGAGCGGATCGCCAATGCCTGCACCGACGAGGGGCTGATCTGCCGGCCGCTGGGGCAGTCGATCGTGCTGTGCCCGCCGTTCATCATGACCGAGGGTCAGATGGAGGAGATGTTCGGGAAGCTCGAAGGGGCGCTTGGCAAGGTGTTTGCCGAGGTCGCTTGAGGCTGGCGTTGGAGTGGGGGCGCTGCCCCCATGCCCCGTTACGTTTAGTGGGGGGCCAGCCCCCCACACCGCGGCTTTTAGTGGGGGGCCAGCCCCCCACACCCCCCGGAGATATTTGGAGCAAGAAAATGCACACGGGGGTGGGCTCTTCGAGGGCGCCGTTAACCTTGATTTCGGGTTAACCGGCTTCGGCGGATTGGCCGAGGAGCGCGATGGCGAGGCCGGTGGCGGCGAGGGTGTAGAAGAGCGCGGCGCGGGAGCCGGTGCTGGCGCGGGCGGCGAGAAGGCTTTGCAGGGCGTAGTAGAGTGCGAAGGCGCGGCTGGCGAAGGCGATGATCTCGAAGACGTGGAAGCCCCATGTCAGCGCGAGGCCGGCGGCGGTGAGGAGCGCATAGGCTGCGGGCTGGGAGACCCGGCCGCGGGTGAGTTCCTGCACGAGGCCGCCGGAGCCGCCGGTGTCGGCCACGGCAGCGGAGAACTGGGCGGCAAGCGCGGCGGCGACGAGAAGCGGCGGCAGGATGGGGGCGACGACGCGCATCATGTCGATGATCGCGGTTTCGGAGGTTTCGATCTCGCCCGGCGGGAAGATGTAGGCGGCGAGCAGGATGTAGGCCATGTAGATCGCCGTGGCGATGAGCTGGGCGCGCTTCATCGAGGCGATGCGGCGCGGGGCGGTGTAGCTCTGGCCGAGGTAGCGCGAAGTCTCGAAGCCCTGCACGGTGACGATGAGGCCCATCGCGAGGGTGAGCGCGGGCCAGGGGCCGAGCTGCACCGGTTTGACGATGAGCTCCCCTGCCCCGGCCTTGGCAGTGAAGTACACAGCGAGGCCAAGGAGCAGCCCGGCGATGATCGCGAGCTTCAGGGTGACGGCATAACGCTCCATCCCTTCGAGCGCGGCGAAACCGCGGGACCAGCCGGTGACGAGGATCAGCGCAAAGGCGGCGGTGGTGGTGAGGCGCGCGGCGAGCGGGCTGTCAAACGGGGTGAGATTGACGGCGAAGCTGCCGAAGAGGTTGAGGTAGTAGGCGACCGAGATGACATAGGCGAAGGCCAGCGCCCATGAGGCCAGCGTTTCGATATGGCTGTCGGCCGCCGGGCGCTCCCCCTCTTCGATCCGGGCGATGTTGCGGCGGATGGCGGCGCCGAAGCCCCAGGCGAGGGCGCAGAGCGCGGCCATGACCGCGGGCGCCCATGCGCCGTAGGCGTGGTCGAGCAGCGGGCCGAGCACCAGAAAGCCGGAGCCGATGATCGACGCCAGCGGGGTGACGGTGGCGCGCCAGCCCTCGGCGCGGGCGATGCGGGGCCAGAGCAGAACGCCGCCGGCAAGGAGCACGGCGGCGAGAACTGCGAGATCGAGGGCAGGCAAGGTGCGGGGCTTTTACTTGCCCAGCTTGGAGAGCTGCTCCTGAAGCGCGGCGAGCTGGCTCTTAATGGCGTCGAGGTCCTGGCCGTCGTCCTTTTTGCCCGCGGCGGGCTTGGCGGCGGGGGCGGCGCCCTCGTCATCCGGCGCGGGGCCGGAGGAGCCGAAGGGGGTGGCGATGCCGCCGGTCATGGCCTTGAGGAAGGCCTCCTGCTGGGCGCGCATCGCGTCGAACCCGGGCATGGAGGCCATCGGGTTCATCTTGGTCATGTTCTCCATCATCGTGCTCTGGCCGTTCTGCAGCATCTCGAAGGAGGATTGCAGGAAGGCGGGCACGATGGACTGGGCCTGACTGGCGTAGCTGCGGACGAGATCGGTGAGCACGCCGGTGGGCAGCACGTTGTCGCCCTTGCTCTCGTGCTCGGCGATGATCTGGAGAAGATACTGGCGGGTCAGGTCATCGCCCGATTTCAGATCGACGATCTGAACCTCGCGGCCATCGCGGATGAAGTTGGAGATATCCTCCAGCGTCACGTAGTCGGAGGTTTCGGTATTGTAGAGCCGCCGGCTCGCGTACCGCTTGATAAGCAGCGGCGCCTTGTCGTCCGACATGCAAGTTCTCCCGTTTTGCAGTGCAGCGAAGGGGAGCGTAGTGCAGCATTTTTGAAAAAGAAAGCGTTTAGAGCAGGACCGCCCTGCCCCGCGCTCGCGCTCCCCGCCCACCCGGCCCGGCCCGGCAAGTGAAAATGGGCGGACCGCGCGGTCCGCCCATTTCAGTGCGCCCTCAGGGAGGAGGAAGGGCGCGGGAGTGTGCTACAGCCTTGCGGGCGCCTTACTTGGCGGCAGCGGCTTTCTTGGCAGCGGTGGTCACGTCGGCGGTGGCTTTCTTCACGGCCGCGGTGGCCTCTTCGGAGAAGTCCTTGCCGGCGGCCAGCATCAGCTCGACGGTTTCCATCTGCACCTTCTTCGCAACTTCAGCGAAGGCGGCCATGTTCTCGGCGGTCATTTCGGCTTGGGCCGAAGCGAAATCGGTCATGGCTTTGGTGTAGTCGGTGGGCTCGTCCTTCACTTTGGTGAGGGCGGAGGCCTTCGAGATGGTCTCTTTGGTCCACTTCGAGGAGATCTCGGTGGAGGTGGCAGCGGCTTCGAGAGCCACGGCGGAGAGTTTCTCGCCGAGGGCGGCGGAAGATTTAAAGACGTCCTGCATGGCGGTGGCGTCCACGGGGAACGCGGCCATCATGTCTTGCATCATCTTGGTCATGTCGTTGGTTGCGGCTTTGGCCATGGGTCTATCTCCTTCAGGTGCGGCGGGCACCGGTTGCTTCGGGTTTGCCTTGGATGCGCTGTTGCACCCTCTGGCGTTGTCTTCGAGAAGATAGATACATGCTGCAGTGCAGAAATTCAAGACTTTTTCTGCACTGCAGCAAAAATTTAGTTTTGAGCAAAAACAGCTATTTAGCCGCGATCACATAGGTTCCGGGCGCTTTTGCGAGTGCAGGATGGCTGGAATCGCCCGGCTGGCGGGCCGCGACCTGCTTGCCGGAGCGCTTGCGCAGCCAGCTCTCCCACCGGGGCCACCACGAGCCCTCGTTGTACTCCGCCGCCTCCTGCCAGTCTTCCGGCTCGGCGGGCATGTCGGGGTTGGTGTAGTGGCCATACTTCTTTTTGGACGGCGGGTTCACGATGCCGGCGATATGGCCGCTCTCGGAGAGGATGAAGGTCTTGTCCTTCGAGCCCATCTGGCGGACGCCGCGATAGCTCGCCTTCCATGCGGCGATGTGATCGGTCTCGCAGGCGATGGCGCAGACCGGCACGTCGATGTCGGACAGCGAGAGGCGGGCATCGCAAAGCTCGATCTCGCCCTTGGCCAGCTGGTCCTCCTGGCAAAGCTTGCGGAGATATTCGACCGACATCTTGGCGGGCAGGTTGGTGCTATCGCCATTCCAGTAGAGCAGATCGAAGGCCGGGGGCGTCTCGCCCATCATGTAGCTGCGGATCGCGGGGCGGTAGATGAGATCATTCGAGCGCAGGTAGGAGAAGGTGCGCGACATGTAGAAGCTGTCGAGATAGCCCTTCTCGGTGACCTCGGCCTCGATCCCGTCGACGAAATCATCGGTCAGGAAGACGCCCACCTCGCCCTGATCGGAGAAGTCGGTGAGCGTGGTAAAGAAGGTGGCGCTTTTGACCGTATCGTCGCCGCGCTGCTTGAGCAGCGACAGGGTGAGCGCCAGCGTGGTGCCGGCGATGCAGTAGCCGATCACGTTGACCTTCTTCTCGCCGGTGATCGCCTTCACCTCATTCAGGGCGGTCAGGTAGCCCTCTTCGATGTAGTCGCTCATGCCGGTCTCGCGGTAGCCCGCATCGGGGTTGACCCAGCTCACCACAAAGAGCGTGTAGCCCTGTTCGGTGATCCATTTGATCAGCGAGTTCTGCGGCTTCAGATCGAGGATGTAGAACTTGTTGATCCAGGGCGGGAAGATGATGAGCGGGGTGGCATATTGCTTGTCGGTCGCGGGCGCATATTGGATCAGTTCGAACATGCGGTTGCGGAACACCACCTCGCCCTCGGTGGTGCCGATGTTGCCGCCGACCTTGAAGGCCTCCTTGTCGGCGAGGTTGACCACGAAGTCGCCGTGATGATCCTCGAGATCCTTCACGAGGTTCTCCAGCCCGTCGACGAGGCTTTGGCCATCGGTCTCCACCGCGCGCTCCAGCGCCTCGGGGTTGGTGGCCAGAAAGTTGGTGGGGCTCATCAGGTCTACGATCTGCTTGGAGAAATACTCCAGCCGCTTCTTGTCGCCCGGCTCCATGCCGTCGAGCTCCTCGACGGCGTTGCCGATGGCCTGCGAGGAGAAGAGATACTGCTGTTTGATGTAGTTGAAGTAGGGGTGGGTTTGCCACAGCGGCGAGGAGAAGCGCGGGTCGGTGCCGGAGGCATCTTCGGGCGGTTGCAGCTTGCCGTGTGCCAGTTGCTGGCCGCTGTCGATGTAGTGTTTGAGCGTTTTGCCCCAGTAGCTGACCTGCTGCTCGAAGATCTTGGAGGGATTCGACATCATCTCTTGCCAGTAGGCCGCGGCGGCCTTGGCATAGAGCTCGGGCGACGGGCCTTGCAGCGAGGGGGCGACCTGACGCTGGTGGCTCAAGGCGGCAACAAGACGTTGCGAAAGCGCCTCTATCTTCGCCAGGTTCTCCTCCAGCTTGGAGGGATCGACGGGTGCGCCGTTTTCGTCAGTTGTCATGGTAAGCATTCCCCCCTAACTTCTCCTTAAAAGGTAGCGCCGCAAGCTTGGGAGGGGCAAGCGGCATGTTGCCCCAGCGGCACGGAGGGGCCGAGGGGCAGAGAAAGGCGCGCGATGAAAAGCATGATGAGCTATGATGCGATGGAAGCGCTTCGCATCACCAACCAGTGGCTTGGCGCGTCTGCCAAGGCGCTTTACTCCTATCCGGCCTTCGGGCTCTCGACCAATCCGTTCGTCGCGATGACGGCGGCATGGGGCGAGGTGACCGAGCGGAGTTTTGCCCGGATGGTGCTGAAACCCGATTGGAACATCTCCCACGTGGTCGGCGAGGATGGCCGCGACCATCTGGTGAACATCGAGGTGGAGGTGGCCCGCCCGTTCGGCGACCTGATCCACTTCAACGTGCTGGGCCGGGAAGAAAAGGAGCGCAAGGTGCTGCTCGTGGCGCCGATGAGCGGCCACTATGCCACGCTGCTGCGCTCGACCGTCATCAGCCTGCTGCCCGATTGCGAAGTCTACATCACCGACTGGCACAATGCGCGCGACATTCCGGTGAGCGAGGGCAAGTTCGACATCGAGGATTATACGCTCTATCTCGTGGACTTTCTGCGCGAGTTGGGGCCGGACACCCATGTGATCGCCGTCTGTCAGCCCGCGCCGATCGCGCTGGCCGCCACGGCCTATCTCGCCGAGGAAGACCCGGACGCGCAACCCAACACGCTGACCCTCATCGGCGGCCCGATCGACCCGGGCGCCGCCCCCACCGAGGTGACGGACTTTGGCCGCTCGGTCACGATGGGCCAGTTGGAGCAGCATGTGATCCAGCGCGTGGGCTTCAAGTATCGCGGCGCCGGGCGGCTGGTGTACCCCGGCCTGCAACAGCTTGCCTCCTTCATCGCGATGAATTCCGAGACCCATGCCAAGGCCTTTGCCGATCAGGTGGTGGCCGTGGCCAAGGGCGAGGCCAGCGAGAGCGACCGGCACAACAAGTTCTACGACGAATATCTCGCCGTAATGGACATGACCGCAGAGTTCTACCTTTCTACGGTGGAGCGGATCTTCAAGGAGCGCGAGATTGCCCGCAACGTCTTCGAGGTCGATGGCAAGCGGGTGGATATCTCGAAGATCACCGATGTGGCCGTGAAGACGGTTGAGGGCGCGAATGACGATATCTCCGCCCCCGGCCAATGCGTGGCCGCGCTGGAGCTTTGCACCGGCCTGCCCGACAACATGAAGGCGAGCCACCTCGAGCCGGGTGCCGGGCATTATGGCATCTTTGCGGGCCGCAGCTGGCGTAACAACATCCGGCCTCTGGTGCTGGAGTTCATCGACGCCAACTGCCGCCACGCGAAGAAGGCGAGCAAGCCGCGGGTGGTGAAGAAAGCCTCGTAAGCGAAACGGGTGGTGGGCAGAATGCCCACCTGCCCTCACCTCAAGACGAGCGGCGCGTCGAAGAAATCTTTTAGCGCGTGGTTCACCGCAGAGGGGTGCTCCAGCGTGAGGTAGTGCCCGCCGCCGGAGATCACCTTCAGCTCGGCATTCGGGATCAGCTCGGCGAGAAACTCGTGGCGCTTGGGGCCATAGAGGTGATCTTCTTCGCCGCACATCACCAGCACCGGCTGCTTGGCTTTGCGCAGGGTGCGCTGGGGGTCGGGGCGGCGTTGCAGGGCGCGGGATTGGCGGACGAAGACATCGGGGCCGAGGGCCTCGGCCATGTCGAGCATCAGTTCGATGACCTCTCCCTTATGCGCCACATCGCCCACGCCAGCGGCCTCGATCCGGGCCTTGGCGACCTCGATCAGCCGGCCGTTGCGCACGCCGATGATGCCCGGCTCCCGGTCGGCGGCCACATGGGGCGGCTCGGGCAGCGCGGTGGTGGAGATCAGCGCGAGGCGGCTCACCCGGTCGGGCGCGCGATTGAGCACCTCCATCGCAACCATGCCGCCCAGCCCCACGCCGCAGAGCACAAAGCGTTTGGGCGCGCCGTCGAGGACCCGCTGGGCGAGCGCGCCGATGCTATCGGCATGGGCCATCGAGCCGATCTGCACCGCGCGGCTGGCGGAAAAGCTCATGATCTGCGGCCAGAAGGCCCGCGCATCGCACATGAACGCGGGTAAGAATACGACGGGGTCGGCCATTGTCTGCCAGTCCTTGCCTCGCGCCGCTCTCAGGGGGCGGCTTCGGGCCAGAGGCTACCGCCGCGCCCCTGATGCTGCAAGGGCACAAGAGCGTGTGGGCTGGGCGGAGACCCGCCGCCGGGGCAGCCTGCCTAGGCTGCGCCGTTCCACTGAAACTCGCCATTCGGCCCGAGCGGGGAATGCGGATTCCATGCGATTTCCCAGATGTGGCCCTCCGGGTCGGCGAAATAGCCGATGTGGCCGCCCCAGAAAATATCATGCGCCGGTTTCAGCACCCGCGCGCCGGCAGCCTCGGCCCGCTCCAGCAGGGCGGCGACCTCTTCCTTTTCGCGGACGTTGTAGGAGTAGGTCGCGGCGCCGTGGCCGAGGCTCTCGACCGGCACGCCCATGTCGCGCGCCAGCATCTCGATCGGGTAGAGGCCGAGAGTGGCGCCGATGAGATCGAAGGCGATGACCCCGTCAGGCGCCTCGGCCCGCTGCCAGCCAAGCGCCTCGTAGAAAGCTGCGGCCTTGTCCGGCTCGCGCACGCCGAGGGTGATGAGGCTGATCCGCTGGTCCATGAGGTTCTCCCGCTTTGCTGCCTGCAAGGTAGGCAAACAAAGCGTGAACGTCTAGCCCTTCTTGCGAGTCATGATCACGTACATCGCGAGGCAGAGGGTGATGATATCGGTGATCATGGTGGGCGCAGGCGTGTAGCCGGGTGCGCCCGCATCGCCGGGATCGAGCTGGCGGATTGTGGCGGTCAGCTCCTGGCTGTCGCCCGCTGAGAGGCCCAGATCATCGCCGCCTTCGACCAGCTTTTCGAGCGCCTTGGCGAATTGCTCCCAAGCGAGGTCAGGGCCGACCATCGCGCCGAGCAGATCGGCAATGGCTTGCGCCAGCGCCACCGCCTGCTCGCGCAGACCGGCGATGTTGGCCTGATGCGACCGCATCGACTGGCGCTCGGGGTAGGACAGTTTGCGCGGGTTGCCGAAGCGGAGGGTCAGGAAGCCCTCGGCCGAGCGCAGATCGCGCTGGATCATCTCGAGCTGGCTCTTCCAGCGCTCGACCTTCTCCATGATCTCGCCGTGCTTGGTGGAGGTCGTCTTCACCGAGGCCCCGGCCTGCACCTTCATGGTTTCGGCCACGACCTGCTGCGTCAGGGTGCGCAGCATGATCTTTTTCGCTTCGTGGTTCATGGGTCACTCACTCGTCATGTGAAATGGATTTTCAGGATGGGTCGGGGAGCCGAAATTTCTCCCGCAAGGGGGAAGGTAGTGAGCCGCGCGGGGGCGCGCAACCGCGCGGTGTGGATTTTACAAAGGCGTCATCTTGAGCCGGGGCGACGCCTAGAGCGCGGCAAGCACCTCGGCCACGGCCTGCTCGATCAGCGCCAGTTGCGCCGGGGCGGAAAAGCGGTGATCGGCGCCCTTGACCAGCGTGAGGCGGATGTCGTCGCCGGTGGCGTGGGCGAGGAGGCGCAGGGCGACATCCTGGCTCACATCGGCGTCCGCCGTGCCCTGCAGCATCCGCACCGGGAAGGGCAGCGACAGGGGATCGCGCAGCACGAGCTGTTGGCGGCCCTCCTCGATCAGGCGGCGGGTGATGATGTAGGGCTCGCCGTAGTCGGAGGGCAGCGCGACTTGCCCGGCCTCGGCCAGCTCGGCCTTTTGCGCTTCGGAAAAGCCGGCCCACATGCTGTCTTCGGTAAAGTCCGGCGCGGCGGCGATGGTGACGAGGCCGGCGAGTTTTGCGCCCAGCCGCTTGGCCATCAGCAGTGAGATCCAACCGCCCATGGAAGAGCCGACGAGCACCTGCGGGCCATCGGTCAGCGCGGTGATGGCGGCGGCGGCATCCTCGGCCCAGTCGCCAATTGCGGCCTCGGTGAAGGCACCGGAGCTTTCGCCGTGGCCGGAATAGTCGAACCGCAGGAAGGCGCGGCCCTGCGCCATTGCCCAAGCCTCCAGATGCAACGCCTTGGTGCCCTGCATGTCGCTCTTGAAGCCGCCGAGAAAGACCACGCCCGGCCCCGCCCCCGCGCTGCGGTGGTAGGCGATGCGGCGGCCTTGGGGCGTTTCGAGATATTCGGGCATTGCGGCTGTCTCCCTAGCGTTGGCGGCCAACCTACGGTCGCCCACCTGCCCCATCAACCCTCTTGCCCCGGCGCGCATTTTCGGCGCAAATCCGGCCCCATGAGATACCCGCGTTACACCGATCTGGCCCAAGGCCTGCCCTCCACCGTGCCATTCGTCGGCCCCGAAACACAGGAACGTGCCAGAGGCCGCGAGTTCAACGCGCGGCTGGGTGCCAACGAGAGCGGCTTTGGCCCATCACCCGCAGCGATCCGCGCCATCGGCGAGGCGGCGCGTGGTGCGTGGATGTATGGCGACCCGGAGATGCACGACCTGCGGCGCGCCCTCGGCAGCCACCTCGGTGTGGCACCTGAAGCGGTGATGCCGGGCGAAGGGATCGACGGGCTCTTGGGCTACCTCGCCCGCCTCTTGGTGGCGCCGGGCGATGCGGTGGTGACCTCGGACGGCGCCTACCCGACCTTCAACTTTCACGTCGCGGGCTATGGCGGGGTGCTGCACAAGGTGCCCTACCGCGACGACGCCGAAGACCCTGCGGCGCTTGTGGCCAAGGCGGCGGAAGTGGGCGCCAAGATGGTGTACCTTGCCAACCCCGACAACCCGATGGGCACATTCCACGGGGCCGATGCGCTGGCAGAGATGCGCGCCGCGCTGCCCGAGGGCTGCCTGCTGGTGCTTGACGAGGCCTATGTGGAGTTTGCGCCGGAGGACGACCTGCTGGAGCTGGACCCGTCTGACGAGGGGATCCTGCGGCTGCGCACCTTCTCCAAGGCCTACGGGCTGGCCGGGCTGCGGGTGGGCTACGCGGTGGGTCACCCCGAGCTGATCGACGCCTTCAACAAGATCCGCAACCACTTCGGCCTTGGCCGGGTGGCGCAGGCCGGCGCGCTGGCCGCGCTGGCCGATACCGCGCATCTCGCCCGCGTGCAGGGCGAGGTGGAGGCGGCCAAGCGGCGGATCGGACGGATCGCGAAAGCCAATGGGCTCACCCCCCTGCCCTCGGCGACCAACTTTGTGACACTCGATTGCCACGGCGGCGTGACCCGGGCCAAGGCGCTGGTGGCGGAGCTGGGCAAGCGCGGCGTCTTCGTGCGGATGCCCTTTGCCGCCCCGCAGGACCGGTGCATCCGCATCTCGGCGGCACCGGAGGCGGAGCTGAGCGTGTTCGAGCGGGTGCTGCCCGAGGCACTGGCGGCCATCGGCTGAGCCGTTCACGCAAATGAGACTCGTGGCGCGCTAGACCGGCGTTAGGCTTGGGCCAGAACCGGAGAGAGCCATGCGCCATCGCCCCATCGGACGGGTTGAAGACTATACCGTGCCGTTCCTCGTGAGCGCCGGGTTCACCCTGTTCTTCGGGTTCATGATCGTGGCCGCGCTCTGGGGCTGGGGTGCGGTGCTGCTGGTGAGCGTTACCCTCGACCGGCTGATCGCGCGGCTGCGGCGCTAGGCCTGCCGCGCGATTGCAGCGTCAGGCGCAGGCTCGGGCTGCTGCCTCCAGCGCGCCGCGGCCATGGTCGATCTCGAGCGCGGTCATGCCCGCCTCGATCGCGCCGAGCGCGCCCAGCACCATGTGGGTGTTGAGGTGGCCCATATGGCCGATCCGGAAGAAACCATCGCCCTCGGGATCGTCGCGGCGATACATGCCGAGGCCGATGCCGAGCGTGACGCCGGTGTTGGCCTCCAGCCATTTGCGCAGCCGTTTGCCGTTTTCGCGCCCGATGGAGAGCGCGGTGACGGCATGGGTGCGCAGTGCCGGATCCTCGACGTTGAAGCGTAGCGGGCCGCCCTGCCCCCAGGCCTCGACCGCCGACCAGACCGCGCCGGCAAGCCGCCGGTGCCGCTCCCAGACGTTCTCCAGCCCCTCCTCGTGGATCATGGTCAGCGCCTCACGCAGACCGAAGAGGTGGTGGGTCGGGGCGGTGCCGCCGAAATACTGGTAGAAGAACTGCGGGTTCGCGCGCGGCGTCCAATCCCAATAGAGGGTGACCATATCGGCGGTCTTGTGCACCTCGTCGGCGCGGTCGTTGAAGAAGACGAAGCCAAGGCCCGGCGGGGTCATCAGGCCCTTCTGTGAGGCGGCGACCATGAGATCAGCGCCCCAGGCATCCATCTCGAAGGTGTCGCAGGCGAGCGAGGCGATGCAGTCGACGCAGAGCAGCGCGGGGTGGCCGGCCTTGTCGAGAATGTCGCGCAAAGCCTTGATATCATTGCGCACGGAGGTCGCGGTATCGACATGGGCGACCAGCACCGCCTTGATCTTGTGGTCCTTGTCGGCGGCCAGCGCCTCGGCAAAGGCGGGCTGGTCTACCGTGCCCTGATTGCCGAAGTCCAGCCGCTCGACCTCGGCGCCCAGCTTCTCCGCCACATCGGCCCAGCCATGGGTGAAGCGCCCGGTGCAGAGCGCGAGAACCTTGTCACCGCGTGAAAGCACATTGGTCAGCGCCGCCTCCCACGCCCCGTGGCCGTTGCAGATGTAGATCGCGGCATGATGCTGCGTGCGGGCCACGGCCTTGAGATCGGGGATCATCGCATCGACCATATCGGCCAGCGCGCCCTCGTAGATATTGGGGGCACCGCGGTGCATGGCTTGCAAAACACGGTCGGGCATCACAGATGGGCCGGGGATGGCGAGGTATTCGCGGCCGTTGGCGAGGGTCATGGGCTTGCTCCGGGGAGGGTCGTTGCCGCGCACCTTATGCCCGCTCGGCGCGGCGTCAACACCGCACGCGCTTGTTTGGACAGGGCGCAGAGGCTATTCCCCGCGAAACAGTTGGAAAGGGGCCCCATGCTGGACGGGCTGAAGAAATGGCTGAAGAGCAAGGAGCGGGCGATCCGCACCTCCTTTGGCGATGACATCTCCACGCCCGAGAAGCGGCGGCAAGCGAAGTGGCACTTTCACCTCTTCGACCACGCATGGCTGCGCACCTTCTGGACCAACTTCGACAAGGTGGCCGAGGGGGTTTATCGCTCCAACCATCCCGGCCCCGAAAGGTTGAAAAAGTACAAGGCGATGGGGATCACCACGGTGCTGAACCTGCGCGGTCAGGAGAGCGGCTTTTCGCCCTGGCTGTTCGAGGAAGAGGCCTGCCGGGAGCTTGGGCTGAACCTCGTGGTGGCCAAGATTTATGCAAGGCGGCCAGCCACTCGCGCGGAGATGTTGAACCTGATCCACACGCTCAAGACGATTGAAAAGCCGTTCGTGATGCACTGCAAGTCCGGCGCGGACCGGGCGGGCCTTGCCTCGGTGCTCTATAAGCTGATTGTTGAAAAATCCTCCATTGAGGAGGCCCGCAAACACCTCTCGCCGCGCTATCTGCACCTGAAGTGGACCAAGACCGGCGTTTGCGACCACATCATAGATATGTGGGAGGCCGATCACATCGCCACAGGTATCGGGGCGGAGGAGTGGTTTCTGACCAAATACGACCCGGAAGCGGTGGCTCGCAGCTTTGCCGCGCGGAGCCGGAAGGACGCCGCGTGAGCGAACCGCGGCACACAGCCTTTGGATGGCTTTGGCGGGGCTACCTGAAGCCGCATTGGCCGGCGCTTGTGTTCGCCGGGATGCTCATGGCCATCGAAGGCTCGATGCTGGGCTTCCTCAGCTACATGATGAAGCCGATGTTCGACTCCGTCTTCATCGCCGGGGAAAGCGGCGCGCTCTGGACGGTGGGGCTTGGCATTCTGGCCATTTTCCTGATCCGCGCCTTCACCTCGGTGGGGCAGAAGCTGCTGTTGGCCCGCGTGGCTTCGAACGTTGTTTTCAAGATGAAAACCCGTCTCGTCGCCCACCTGATGCGGCTCGACACCACGTGGCACGGGCGCAACCCGCCCGGCGCGCTGATCGAGCGGGTCTCGAACGACACGGGGGCCGTGCGCGAGGTGTCCAATGTGGTGATCACCGGGCTGGGGCGCGACGTGGTGGCGCTGATCTCGCTGCTGGCGGTGGTGCTCTGGATCGACTGGCAGTGGACGCTGGTGGCGCTCATCGGCACGCCGCTGCTGGTGGCCCCGACCCTGCTGGCGCAGGCCTTCATCCGCCGCACCGCCATGAAGGACAGGCAGCTGGCGCAGCACATGTCCGTCAGGCTCGATGAGGTGTTTCACGGCATCAACCCGATCAAGCTGAACCGGCTGGAGGACTACCAGTCGCGCCGGTTTGACGGTCTGGCCGCCGAGCGCAGGGGCACGGAGGTGCGCAACCAGGTGGGCCGCGCGGCGATTCCGGCGCTGATCGACGTGATGACGGGCATCGGGTTTTTCGCCGTGCTGATCTACGGCGGCCGCGAGATCATCGGCGGCGACAAGACGGTTGGCGAGTTCATGAGCTTCTTCACCGCCATGGCGCTGGCCTTCGAGCCGCTGCGGCGGCTGGGGCAGATCAGCGGGGTCTGGCAGGCCGCGCAGGTGAGCCTTGGCCGGGTGCGCGAGATGTTCGACGTGCGGCCGTCGCTGACCTCGCCCGCCGCGCCCAAGGCGGCCCCGGCGGGGGATATCGTGTTTGACGACGTGCGCCTGAGCTATGGCGATGCGCCGGTGCTCAACGGGCTTTCGCTCACCGCGAAGGCGGGCGAAACCACCGCGCTCGTCGGCCCGTCGGGTGCCGGAAAATCGACCGTTTTCAACCTGCTGACGCGGCTTGTTGATCCCTCTTCCGGGCAGATCACGCTGGGCGGCACGCCGATTGGCGCGATCGGCTTGCCGGAGTTGCGCGGCCAGTTCTCTATGGTGAGCCAAGAGGCGCTGCTGTTTGACGACAGCCTGCGCGAGAACATCCTGCTGGGTCGCGAGGTGCCGGAGGCGCGGCTCGATGCGGCGCTGGAAGGCGCCCATGTGGCGGACTTTCTCAAGGACTTCCCCGAGGGGCTGGAAAGCCCCGCCGGGCCGCGCGGCTCCAGCCTGTCAGGCGGGCAGCGCCAGCGGATTGCCATCGCCCGTGCCCTGCTGCGCGACGCGCCGGTGCTTCTGCTGGATGAGGCGACATCGGCGCTCGACACCAAGAGCGAGGCGGTGGTTCAGGCGGCGCTGGACGCGCTCAGCCAGGGCCGCACCACGCTGGTGATTGCCCACCGCCTCTCGACCGTGCGCAATGCCGACAAGATCGTGGTGATGCAGGCCGGCCGGGTGGTGGAAGAAGGCACCCATGACGCGCTATTAGCGCGCGGCGGCACCTATGCCGAGCTCTATCGCCTGCAATTCGCCGAGGAAGGCTAGCGCCCTATGTCTCCGCCCATGGATCGCACCGTTTTTCGCATCACCGGCACCGACCGGCTCGAGTTCTTGCAGAACCTCGTTACCAACAACGTGAAGGGGCTGGAGACCGGCCTTGTCTGGGCTGCGCTGCTGACACCGCAGGGCAAGTATCTGGCCGATTTCTTCCTCGTGCCGGAGGAGGAGGCGCTGCTGGTTGATGTGGCTACGCCGCTGGCCGCGGATCTTGCGAAACGGCTGAAAATGTACCGGCTGCGGGCCGATGTGCAGATCGAAGAAACCGAAGTGGTGGTGACCCGTGGCACCGGCCCAGCCCCCGAGGGCGCCCTGCCCGACCCGCGCGATCCGGCGATGGGCTGGCGGGCTTACAACGGCGCACCGGGCGACGACACCGATTGGGACGCCATGCGCGTGGCGCATATCGTGCCCGAAAGCGGGTTGGAATTGGTGCCGGGTGATAGCTACCCGCTTGAGCTTGGCTTCGAGCGGCTGCACGGCGTGGATTTTCGCAAAGGGTGCTACGTGGGGCAGGAAGTGACCGCCCGGATGAAGCACAAGACGGAGCTGAAAAAGGGCCTCGTACGGGTGGCCGTGGAGGGCGCGGCGCCGGTGGGCACGGAGGTGCTGGCCGGGGATCGGCCAGCGGGGGTGCTCTATACCCAATCGGGCGGTCAGGGGCTCGCATGGCTGCGGTTCGACCGGGCCGACGGGCCAATGCGCGCGGGCGATGCGACGGTAATTTGGGACGGAACGCGGCCCTGAATCCGTAAAACAGGCTCCGAAGGGTGCGCCAAAACCGCACACCCCTCGGTTGAAACAGTCTGTTCTCGATCTCCGATCAGGCGCGCTCGGCGTACTCCATCGTTTCGGTATTCACGATGATGTCTTCATCCTGACCGACGAAGGGCGGCACCATGACTTTGACGCCATTGTCGAGGGTCGCGGGCTTGAAGCTGTTGGCCGCGGTCTGGCCCTTCACGACCGGCTCGGTCTCGACGACTTTGCAGGTCACTTTCTGCGGCAGAGTGGCGCTCAGCGCCTCGCTCTCGTAGTACTCGATCACGATGGTCATGCCGTCTTGCAGGAAGGGTCGACGGTCGCCGAGGATGTCGGCGGGCAGCTCGATCTGCTCGTAGGTGTCGGTGTCCATGAACACCAGCATCCCATCGGATTCATAGAGGAATTGCTGGTCTTTCTGCTCGAGGCGGACGCGCTCGACCTTGTCGGCGGAGCGGAACCGCTCGTTCAGCTTGGAGCCGTTGCGGAGGTTCTTCATCTCGACCTGGGCAAATGCGCCGCCCTTGCCGGGCTTCACGTGGTCGACCTTAACGGCGACCCAGAGGCCGGCGTTGTGCTCGAGCACGTTGCCCGGGCGAATTTCATTTCCGTTGATCTTCGGCATTATGGCGAAACCTTGGCAAAATCTTGAAAGCGGTTTGGCGGGAGCTATATCTTGCCGCTGTTGGGCTGACAAGCCGACTAGATACGGTGGAAGGTGACGTAGAGTTATGCAATGAGCGCATAGCTGCCATGACTTAGGCGGCATATCGAATCGGGATGAAACACTCCTATATCGGCGGCACGCCACATCCTCAAGACCAAGAAAAACAAGGAAAACGCATGATTGACTTTGTCGACGGCACGGCTTTCAACCAAGAACAGGGCCAACGCGCTCGCAAGCTCTTTGCGGCGGTTGTTCTTGCGGCTCTGGATGATGCCATCGCGGATGACAAGAAATACGGCAACGGCCCTGAGCAGATCGCCCGCTGGGCGCGGTCGCGCGACGGCCGTGAAGTGCTGAGCTGCGCCGGGATCGACCCCAACGAGCGGGTCGTGGGCGGGCTCATGGAATTTGTCGGCAAGGGTGTCCGCACCTCCGTCGCGCTGTCGCGCGAGGAGAGCGAGCGTCGCCAGGCTGCCGAACAGGCCGAAGCGGCCTGATCCCAACTCCAAGATTTCTGCTCTGCTGCCATGAAATTGCGCCGGCCCCTGTGCCGGCGCTTTTTCGTTTTGGGGCCGGGCCTTAGCGCCCGGCGTTAACGAATGCCGCGGGTTTCCAGCGCGCGAGCGATCTCGCGGCGCACCAGCTTGCGGACGTTCTGGGTGATGCGCTCGCCCATGCGGCCGCGCAGTTCGGCGCGGACCACCTCGGAGACCAGATCGGCAAGGCGGGCCTCGTCGATCAGGGCGGGGGCGGCGAGATCATCGAGGGTGTCTGCGAAGGCGATATGGTCCACCTCCGGCTCCCACGGGTCATCATCTTCTTCGACGCTGGTCGCTGCATCGCGGGCATCGGTGCTGATGACGTAGCCGTCGAGCGCGGCGTCTTCCGGCTCGGGCGCGTGGCTGGCGGCGCGGTGACTGCTGCGGAACACGAGCGGCGCATCGGCCTCCATCTCGATCTCTTCCGCCTCGGGCGCGTCTTCCGCGCTCGCCTCCATCGCGGCGGCCTCGGCCTCTTCGGGGAGGGGCAGATCAGGCGCTGTCCAGTCTTCCTCGGGTTCGGGCCAGTCTTCCTCGGCCTCGGCTTCCTCTGACAGATCCTCTTGCGGGGCCTCCCACTCGGCCTCGGCGAGGGCTGGCTCCTCGGGAAGCTCCGCCTCGGCGCTCACGGCGGGCTCGGGGGCTTCGTCCGGGGCCTCCGGGGTAAGGTCAATCACGTCATCCGGCTCGGCCCAGGTGAAGTGCAGGCGGCCAGCGGGAATGTCGGGCGTGGAGAGGTCGATCACCGTGTCGGTGTCATC
This sequence comes from Vannielia litorea, assembly GCF_019801175.1. Lineage (NCBI taxonomy): Bacteria > Pseudomonadati > Pseudomonadota > Alphaproteobacteria > Rhodobacterales > Paracoccaceae > Vannielia > Vannielia litorea. The sequence continues at coordinate 393,122 of NZ_JAHVJR010000001.1, read as the reverse complement.
CTCATCATCCCAGTCGTAGGACGACTCCGAGGCGGCAACTTCGGACCCATCGGGCTCGAAGGCATCGCCATCGTCAAAAGCCTCTTCCAGCCCGGCGACACGGGACTGCAGAGCATCTTCCGGCGCTCCGGGTTGAGACGCGAGTTCCTCAACGCCCCCCTCCTCCGGCGCATCACTGTCCGCGAGTTCTGCCCAGGAGGCATCGAGCGCCGACTCATCCTGCGCTTCGGCCTCTGCGGGTTCTATCGCTGGCTCTTCAGCCGCGCCCTCTTCAGGCGCGGTCTCGGGATCATCTCCGACCCGCAGCGAGGGGGTGAGCACCAGCGCGTCATCGGCCTTCGGCGAGTCGCTGGGCGGGCCAGCCTCCGCTTGCGGGCGCGGGCGCGTGGCGTTTTCCGACACGAGGCGCCGGATGGAGGACAGGACATCCTCGATTTCAACGTTCGACATCGGATCAGACATCTACACCTCTCGCCGCGTCAGACTCAGCTTATCCCGCATCATTTCATGGGTGGCTGACGCTTTTGCCCTTTCGCTCCTGCTTTTCCGCAAGCCGTGGCCTGCCGGTCACGTTGGCAGTGGCACGCCCGATACGGAGCCGACCGGGGATCACCGGTCAGAGGTTAACTTTTTGGAGCCCGGCGCACAACTGCGGCGGCAGAAAGCTGCACCGGCGGGTGGCGCTCACTGGCGCTGGAGACGTTCCAGCACCCGGTCGAGCTGCTGCCCCTGGCGGGAGCGCTGTGCCGGTGCGGTTTTGACCGCATTGTAGTAGGCCGCCGGATCATAGGTCTGGATGCCCAGACCGAGGTGCTCCACGGTCAGGAGACCCATCGCAGAAAGAAGTGAATAAAGTGCTACGTATTGCTGGGCCTGCGCATCAATCCGGGCCGAACGTGCATCGAGCAGGTCTTGCTGCGCGTCGAGCACGTCGAGCGTGGTGGCGGCGCCGAGGTTCTGTTCTTCCTGCACGCCGCGGAAGGCGACGGTGGCCGCGCGGATCTGCTGATCGGTGGCCTGAAGCTGGGCAATGGCGACGCGGAGGTTGGCCCACGCGTTGCCGACGAGCTGCTGCACGTTGTGCGTGGTGCTGAGCAGCGCGGCGCGGTTGGCCTCGGTCTGGTTGCGCGCCTTGCGGACCTGCGCCGAGAGCTTGCCGCCGGCGTAGATCGGCTGGTTCAGCTCCAGCCCGAAGCTGGAGCGATCGTTGCCCTGATCGTCGAAGCTGAGGTTGGCGGAGCCGTCGACGCTGAACTTCATCGCCGCCTGCGCCCGTTTGACCGAAAGCTCGGAGGCGGCCACGGTGTGCTGGGCCTGCCGGATCAGCGGATGGGTGCGCACGGCCACGGCCTGCGCGGCCTCCACGGTGGCGGGGATCTTGGGGGCGCCCGGCGGCGGAGCAAGCGCCTTGGGGTAGCTGCCCACGGCGACGCGGTAGCTTTCGCGGGCAACCTCGAGCGTGCCCTGCGCGGCGGCCTCGGAGCTGCGGGCGGCGGCCAGCTGGGCCTCGGCCTGGGCGACCTCGGTGCGGGTCACCTCCCCCACCTCAAAGCGGTCGCGGGCAGCGCGGAGTTGCTGGTTGGTGAGCCGGACGTTGGACTGCGCCAGCGCGAGGCTCTCGGCGGCGGCGGTCACATCCATGTAGGCCTGCACGGCGGCCAGCAGCACCTGCTGCTCGAAGTTCACCAGCGCCTCGCGGGTGGCGAGCACCGTCTCTTTCTGAACCTCGACGCCAAGCTGGGTGGCGCCGTTGTCATAGAGTGTCATGCTGGCCGAGAGGGTCACAGTGGCACCCAGCTCGTAGTTGGAGGTGGCAGAGGCCGAGGCCCCGGCGGCAAAGGCGATGATCGGGCGCAGGTCGGCCAGCGCGATGGCGACATCTTCATCCGCCGCTCGCAGCAGCGCGCGCTGCTGGTCGAGGATGTGGCTGTGCCGGTAGGCTGTGATCAGCGCGTCGGTCAGCGTTTCGGCAGTGGCGGTCAGCGGTGTTAGGGCGGTGGCCCCTGCCAGAGCGAGCGCAGCCAGCCCTTTGCGAAACTTGAAAAACTTTGCCATTCCGGCCCTCGCCTGCTCGCGCTCTTTGGCGCTGGTCTCTATTGCGTGGCGCGGGGCCACGGTGCCCTCAGAGGGCGAATTCTCGGGTCGCCTCGAAACCCGGCAGAACCGGTGCGGAGGCATTGAAGGCGAAACGCCATGCGATGCGGCCTCCCTGCTTGCTGCCGATCTTCACGGTGCCCAGCGTGCCTTCCATCATCAGGCAGGCGATGCGGCCGCCCTCCTTGAGCTGGCCCTCGATGGCCTCGGGCAGCACGCCCACGCCACCCTCAACGATGATGGCATCATAGGGGCCGTGCTTGGCGGCGCCCTCGGCCAGCGGGCCGGTCAGGACCACGGCGTTCATCACCTCTTCGCGGGCAAGGATCGCCTCGGCCTCGGAGGCGAGGTGCTCATCCTGTTCCAGCGCGACCACGGTATCGGCCATCTCGGCCAGCACCGCCGCCGAATAACCCAGCCCGCAGCCCAGATCGAGCACCATGTCGGCCGGGCCGATATCGAGCGCATCGAGCATCTTGGCGAAGGTGCGTGGCTCCAGCATCACCCGGCCCGGCGCCAGTTCGAGGTTTTCGCCCATGTAGGCAGCCTCGCGCTTCTCGTCTGGCACATAGGCCTCGCGACGGATTTTCAGCATGGCGTCGATGATGGGAAACTTGGTCACATCGGAGGGACGGACCTGGTTGTCGACCATCATCGTGCGGCGGGTGTCGTAGACGCTCATTGGAAAGTAAACTCTTCGGTTCGCTTCGCTTTTCTAGAAGTGCCACGAAACGCCGGGCGAGGCAACATGGGCAATATGCACATGGTGCACAGGGTGTTGCACTTTCTGTGCGCTTAAAGGCCTGATCTTTGAAGCCTTTGGCTGGTCGGTGTCCGGGCGACCGGGCCGAAGCGGTGGGGGTTTGGCTCCCCTGCCCCGTGCTCTCGGCTTGGACCGCGCCCCGTGACGCCAGCCTATGATCGGGCGAACGGGCTCGCTCCGCGCCCCTCACATCGGCTCTGGGAGGCCCGCCCCGCAAAGCGCGCGCGCCCGCCACGGAGCCACTTGAAAGCCCCCGCGAAACCCGCTACCTCCCCCAGCACCACCCGAATGGACGGCGAGTTGGCGGAGTGGTGACGCAGCGGATTGCAAATCCGTGTACACCGGTTCGATTCCGGTACTCGCCTCCAAACAATTTCAATGACTTAGACGAAATCTCGACTGACGCGGAAGCGCCGTCTAAACATTTGTCTAAACATTCTGTTTTTGTTCCGTTCTCATTCGCTGCGCCTCAATGGCCCTGACTTTCTGCCTCACCTTCTTGGTGTAGTGCAGCACCATCGCCGGGCTTTGGCCCGTGATAGAGGCGACCAGATCATCCCCACAGCCAGCTTCGACCAGCTCGCAGGCTGCGTTGTAACGCCAACTGTGAATATCGTAGTCGAGCGCGCCGATCTGTTCTCGAACAGCTCGCACGGCGGCTGAAGCGCCACGGTAGGACCAGCGGTTGGTGCCTCGCTCGTTCGTGGCAATGAAGACGGAATGGCGGCTCGCGGCCTTCAATGCCGCTTCCAGCTCTGGAAGGATCGGCACCCAAAGCTCTTTCTTGGTCTTGCTCTGCTTCACGCAGAAACCACCGTCCTGAATGTCAGACCAGCGCATGTTGAGCACATCGCCGATCCGCTGGCCGGTGCAGACACAGAGTTCCATGACGAGCCGTTGCCGCGTACCCAGCGGGCACGCCTCGCGGTACGCATCGAGCAATTGCCGTGGCCATGGCTCACGCTCGCGCTTCTCTGTTCTAAGTTCCGGCACGCCCCGCGCCGGGTTGTTGTCACGCCAACCGAGATCAACACAGTGCTCCATGAGGACGCGAAGCACTCTGAGCGAATAGTTGGCGAAATACGCCTTCTCAGCGTTCGCATCGCGCAAGCGGATCACATCCTTGCGCTGCATCTTCGCCGGATTCCTGTCGCCCATGATCGAGGCGAAGAAATCGAGGTGCTTGTCGTAATCCAGCCCCGTCCGAGGCTTGAGGTTCCGATACCTGGGCGACGCCCGGTAGCTTTTGATGAGGGCGACGAAGGAGCGGTGCGCTATGACCTTGGGCTGATCCTTGGTCGCAAGGATATCCGCGTATTCCTTCCAGAACGAAGCCGTCCCGAATTCGCTCTCGAATTTGCGCGACGGCCATCCGCGCCGCTGGAAGTAAATACCATTCCTTTGACGGTAGACGTGTTTTGGAAGCTCACGCTTTGCCATGACGCATATCTATCCCCTCAAATTCGTCGCCTTCTTTGGGCCGAGAAAGAACAAGTTCGATCCTTCGGCCCTCTATGGTGACACGCCCCACCGTCTTTCCGGCGCGTTCAAAAGCATTGAGGAGGTCCAGAGCTTTTTGCTCGATCTTCATCCTTGCCATTGCTCGCTCCTCGGGGTTCGCCTCTTCCTTCTGTTCGCGCATCCATGCTGGCTGAATGTGCAGTTAACGCCCATGCAAACAGGCGATAGGAAGAGTCTAGGCACACCCCGAATCGGAGGCAACGATCGGCCAGAACAAAAATCTTGAGCCACCAATTTTGTGTCACTAACTGCATAGAGGCAATGTGACATTATTATAACAATTGAGCTCGAAAAATCACCTCGCGTGGCCAGCTTTGCCCCTTACTGCTTGACGCGAGCTTTGGCCCAAAAACCGCCGGAGACAACTTGGTGGGTTGTGTCACTAAATGCATACAGGAACGAGAGGCGCGCGCGTCTACGCGCGCGCGTGGGAACTCCACGCACGCGCTACCGAGGCTGTCCATGACGGGTTGCAGCTAACCTGCGATCAGCGCCCGCCAATGGCCCGCCTCCTCCCCCCTTCGATAAATGAAGTCTGCGGGGGAAGGAGGCTAGCGGCAGCCCCAAAAGCCCAACGGGTCGTGTTACTTCCCAGAGGCCCGGAAAATTCGCCCCTGAGCGCCACGCCACCCCTGTCGGCCACCCACCCACTCGAAAGCTCCGGTCGGATTGATCTAAACGCCTCTCGCGTCTTTACGGGCTGCTCTGGCGCAGACGGACTGATCTTAAGACACTGGCGGCAAGGAGTATTCGCTCCATCCAAAGCCACAGTAAGCTCGCTGAACAATCGACAGCTCGGGCGGAGAGCCGTCTTGGGCTGCATACGCTTGGACAATAGGCGCCCAGCTCTAAAGCTGGCCCTGCGAGTTGTTCGAGCCTTCTAATTCACCGTTCTTTGCTTGGCATTCTAACTGTCCGGCAGCCACTACGATGTCCCTAGCAAGTACCCAGCGCCGGACCTATGCTGAGTGGTAGACTTGATAGCGAGGTATCGGTTTTGTCAGACAGTCTAAAGATAGTTCGTGTATTCATTGGCTCTCCCGGCGGCTTGGATCAAGAGCGTCGCGCTGCTCATGAAGTCGTCGAAAGCGTAAACAGGAGCCATTCCGAAAGGTGGGGTTGCCATTTCAAACTATTGGGATGGGAAAATGCTGTTCCCGGGTATGTGCGACCTCAAAGCAAAATAAACGAAGACCTTGATCGATGTGACTACTTCATTGGCGTTCTTTGGAACAAGTGGGGTTCACAACCAAGCAATGATCCTTCCGGCTACACGTCAGGATTTGAAGAGGAGTATGAGAGGTCCAAGGCCCGCATTGAAGATGGACACATGAGAGACATGGCGATCTACTTCAAGGAAGTCGAGGTTCCGAGCGGCATGGAGCCGGGAGAAGAGATCAAGAAAGTTCTCGACTTTCGGCAAAAATGTATCGATGAGAAGAAGGTATTCTTTAAGCTGTTTTATGATATTTCGGAGTTCAAGGCTGTCATCCGAGATAAGTTGGAAGAAATTGGATGGCAAGAAACTGACATTCTCTCGCCACAAATTCAGCAAAGCACCAAATCAAAAAAGGAATCTGGCCACAATGATTCAATATTAGATTCGGCTAGCCAAGATGAGTGGTTAATTGAAGATAGAGCTAGAGAATTCTTGTCAGAAATAGTTCAACGGCCCCATTCATGGGGAGGCACATCTCCACAAGAGGTGGCTCGCCTTCGGCTCATTGGTAATGCCATTTCAAGATCGGGAAATGACGATAGCTATCTAGGGAATCATGATGCCAACTTAATCTTTCAGCACATGCGAAATGATCCGCTCTCCGATCAAGAGATTCAAGCGCTGCTTGACTGTGGAGTTTTTGGATTTGAGCACCAAAATGTGCCGCTTTGGCATTGGGTTGCGCAGCACCTAGTCGGCGACGACACCTATTACCGCCTTAGAATCCTCGCAACGGTCGGAACCGATGCCGAGAAAAGGAATGCAATCCGCATCCTAGAGCTGCTTGACCAAGCTATCCCGACCCACGATGGCTATTTCAACAAGGATGGCGTGCTGACCACTTGGTTTGACGAAGACACGGACAGTCGAGTATTTGACGCGGCTGTGAGCTTCCTCGCGGCCAACGGTCAAAGTGAAGACATTTCGTTCATCGAGACAGCCTCTTCTGGTTGTTCACCACATCGCAAGAACAAGGTTGAGGGTGCCATTGTTGGCATTATTTCAAAATTTAGCGCCAACGATGCGCTAAGGCGGCTATGTGACCGAAATGTTGACAAACTTGACGACCGAATAACCGACGATCTTTTTTCGAGTCCACAGTCGCTTTCCTCAGAAATTCTCAAAGAGTGCCTAACGGCTAAACCTGATCCGGTGCGGCTCCGGGCAGCCAAGCTACTATCAATGCGGAACGAGCTAACGCGTGAAGACGCTCAGGCAATGTTGACGGATTCGAGCCACGAAGTCCGCCTTACCGGATCAGAAGTCCTGGCACGTTTGGGGCATCCACTAAACGAGGAAACACTGAAGTCTGTTCTGACGGTTAAGAAAAGCGATTTCGGGGTTGGGCTGCTCAGAAGCATGCAAAACGACACTAGGTTTTTTGAGGCCTACCGCTCGAACAGGCTTTCAGAACTTACGATGAGTGAGTTGCGCGATAGGGTAGACGGCCCACTCTTGTTCGTGGATCGAGAGCTATCGGCTCTTTATAACAAGTTTGGCGCATCCATGCAGGATGAAATGCGGACCCACCTTTCCGATGGTTTCAATGGACACTTTGAGAGGAAAATTGAGGAAGCTAAACTAGCATACGGAGTTAGCGACAAAGTAGTCTTAGAAAGCGAGAAGCTTGGACCATTCCATCGAAAAATGCTTTGTAACGCCACAATCGCGGCTCTCTGTAATTTAATGATACGTGAAGATCTTGAACTGATCCGCACGACAATTGACCAATTTGAAGTGGACGCCAATGAAAGCACTCTCAGGTATTTGTCAAAGTTTGGAGAGTGGCAAGATATTGATCGTATCAAGAATCTCGGCAACCAGCCATCTGATCGCACAGGTCTCTTCTTTTTCAGTCAAGAAGAAATAACAAAGCAAAAAGCCAATGCTATCTACTCTTTGGGAAAGTTACGCATTTCAGATATGCTTGATTTAGATTTGGATAACCAGATTAGAAAATATCTTCTAGCTGAAATGCCCCAAAAAGCGTTCAAGAGCTTAAGCGATGATATCCTTTTACGGGAGTTAAAAAGAAGTCATGACGAGAGCCGAATAGTTTTCGCCCTGCGGTGCGTACAGTCATTGACCAAGTCGAGAACAACTTCCCTACTTGATCAATACACGGACAGCGAGGAGCATCGTTTCTACAACAGCATTCACTGGCTCGACCTCGGCGCGGCCTTGCCAAGCACGATGGCTAAGTCAGTAGCTATACGCGAATTGTCTAGGCGCTTCTAAGCTCAACAATCTCGCTTTCTTGGCTGGTGGCGATTTCCCAACCGTGAAAGCGAAAGTTCACTCTACAGTTTTTATGGGCTGCATTGCAGCAAGACGATGCTTAGTCCCATGTCTGCTCAGGGCTTCGCTTACTCTGTGCCCTTGTCAGGCATCTGGCCGCCGTATGCGTCCAGCACCATCTTGAAGTAGGTCGTCGTTTTGTCGGAATGCGCGCTGAGATCGGGCCAGGCGAACGGAAAGGTTCCATCGGTCACCGACCAGTCGATTTCTAACCATAGCATTTCTGCAATAGCCTCGGCCTCAGGCGACTCCTTGTCTTCGGGCCAGAGGTCCATGTCCAACGTTATCCATGCGTCGCCGTCATCATCGACCTTGATGTCAGCGCTCAAAGCAGCCAGCCTCTCTCCCACGTTGCTTGCATCATCCAGCAATGCCGCCCGCAACAGCAATTCGGCCTTCCTTGCGTCCATGTTCATCGTGAGTGCCATGGGTGTTCTCTCCGTTTGGATGAGAGATATGCATCTCTTCGTTCGATTAAAGGGTGTAGACTTTCAAGGTCCGCTTCTGCGGAGCCGCACTGCCGCGACAGTTTCCCCAACGAGCGACAGCTTCCAGCCGCCTGCAAACCTTCACGGCGGCACTGTCACCAATTTCGCCAACTCAAACCCATGGTTGCGGCGATACTCTCAGGACATCCAGCACGCACACGTGCGCGGTATGCGCGAACGGACAAGCCGTTCTTTAAGGCCTCGACTTCCCACTCGTCATTCGGATTGTGTTCAATATCGCGGGTGCTCTCGGTTGCAGCTCGCTCCCCTGACCATCCACGCTTGAGGCGGGCTTTGAAGGTACTGAATGCTATCCCGTTTTCATCGGCGACAGGCCAAGCCGGAAGACCGTTGTCCAGCTCTGCAAGATTATCGCGTCTGCGATTTTCAAATGCAGCTCTATCGTACGGATAATCCGTGTATTCACATTGGACCGCCCAACACTTGGTACCGTCACCAGAATCCAACAGATCGACCACACCGTTTTCCTTGAGCGGATGCGGTTGGAGGCCGTAGCGCCAGCAAAGCCACCACGCAGCTTCAGGACTGGCAGCTTTGCCGATTATCTTGCCGCCCAGCGGCGCAACGTTGTTGATCAAAAGTTTCTTCCCTATGAGCGTTTTGGGCATGAAGCCCACGATGCTCACAGGTTCTAGTAGGTCTGGTAGGCCGACTGAAAGCAAAAACCCCGCCTTCAGCGTGATGGTGTAGCCTGTCTAAACATTCGCGAAACGTTCGCGCGTTTCGAGTGGCTTGTCTAAACACTTTTCCGCACGTTATCAGTAATTTACCCACTCTTGCAAATCCGTGTACACTGGTTCGATTCCGGTACTCGCCTCCAACCTCCCTTTCAGCACAAGCGAAGCAGGCCGCCGGGTCAGGCGGGTGTTTTGTTGCGCAGCGCGGTATAGAGCGACGGTTCGTCGAGGGGTTTGCCGGAGAAGTGGGCCCAGGCGTGGACGCCTTGCCAGAAGAATAACTCGAAGCCGGAGATGATGGAGAGGCCGGCGGCTTCGGCGTCTTGCAGGAAACGGGTGTCGAGCGGGGTGTAGACGGCGTCGAAGGCCCATTCGGCGCCGGGCAGGCAGCGGGCGGGGATGGCGGTGCCGTCGTGGCCGACCATGCCGACGGGGGTGGCGTTGACGAGGCCGGTGGCTCCGGCAGCGAGCGCGTCGACCTCGGTGCCGGTCACCACTTCAGTCCCGCGGGAGGCGGCGCGGAGTTCTTCAGCGAGAGCCTCGGCCTTGGCGGTGTCACGATCGACGAGGCGCAGCTCGGCGGCCTCCAGCGCGACGAGGGCGAAGGCCAGCGCGCGGCCCACGCCGCCGGTGCCCACGAGGCAGACCTTGCCCGGCCCCGCCTCGCCGCGTGCGGCGCGGTAGGCGGCCATGAAGCCGGTGTAATCGGTGTTCCAGCCGGTCGGGCCGCTTGGCGCGAAGAGCACGGTGTTGACGGCACCGATGGCGGCAACCAGCGGGTCGGATACCTTGACCTTCCGCGCGACATATTCCTTGTAGGGGTAGGTCACGTTCACCCCGCGATAGCCATCGCGGGCGCAGCGGGCGAAGATGGTGTCAAAATCCTCCCCAAGCGCGGGCGGGATCAGGCTGTCATACTGGACCTCCATGCCGTTCTGCGCCCCGGCGAGCCGGTGCAGGCGGGGGGAGGAGGAGGAGGCGATATTGTCGCCGATGAGGCCGAGAAGCAGATCCGGCATCGGTCAGCTTTCCTTCTTGCGGAAGAGGCGTGCCTTGCCCCGGCTCCAGAGCGGGGTTTGCGACACGAAAATCAGGATGACGGCGATGAGCAGCGTCAGCGAAAGCGGCGATGACACCACGCCGCCCATGAAGCGCCAGAAATCCTCGCGCTCCGAGATGATGGCGCGGCGCCAGTTGTCATCGAGCAGGCGCGACAGGATCACGCCGAGGATCACCGGGCCGAGCGGGTAGCCGTAGTGGCGCATGAAGTAGCCGAAGACGCCGAAGCCGAGCATCCAGTAGACATCCGTCAGCGAGTTGTTCACCGCGTAGGCGCCGACGATGGAGAGCAGCATGATCAGCGGGATCAGCACCGAGCGGGGCATCTCGACGATCTTGGTGAAGAGCCGGATGCCGGTGAGGCCGAAGATCAACATGAAGATGTTGGCGGTGACCAGCGCGCCGACGATGAACCAGAACATGTCTGGCTGGTCGATCATCAGCATCGGGCCCGGGTTGAGGCCGTGGATGAAGAGCGCGCCGATCATGATGGCGGTCACCGCGTCGCCGGGGATGCCGAGGGTCATCATCGGGATGAAGGCCCCGCCGACGGCGGCGTTATTGGCGGTTTCGGGCGCCACCAGCCCCTCCATCGCGCCATCGCCGAACGCGCGCTCGGGGTTCTTGGTGACCCGCTTGGCGTGGTCGTAGGCCATGAGCGCGGCAATGTCGCCGCCGGTGCCGGGGAGCGCGCCGATCACCACGCCGATGGTGGAAGTTTGCAGGCTGAGCGGCAGGTGCTTGCGCACGGTCGACAGCGACGGGACGATGCGGGTGATCTTCTGGCGCACCGCGTCCTTGTCGACGTGGTGGAGTTGCAGCAGCGCCTCGGACACGCCGAACATGCCGATCATGACGGCGATGAAGCTGACGCCGCTGGTCATGATCTGCAGATCGAAGGTGAAGCGCTCGGTGAAGGTGAGCGGGTCACGCCCCACGGCGCCGATGGCGATGCCGAGCGCACCGGCGAAGATGCCTTTCACGAGGCTGCCCTGCGAGAGCGAGCCGACCAGCAGGATGCCGAGGACCGCCAGCAGCATGTAGTCGCGCGGCTGGAAGCGCAGGGCAAAGTCAGAGACCAGCGGCGCGGCAAGGGCCAGCACGCCGATGCCGACGAAGCCGCCGATGAAGCTCATCACCGTGGTCACGCCAATCGCCTGCCCCGCCTCGCCGCGTTTGGCCAGCGGGTAGCCATCGAGCGCGGTGGCGATGGCCGAGGGCGCGCCGGGGATGTTGAGCAGGATCGCCGTGCGGGAGCCGCCATAGACCCCGCCCATGTAGATGCCGATCATCAGCGAGATCGCCGGGTAGACATCCCATGAGAAGGTGAAGGAGATCAGGATCGACACCGCCATTGTGACTGACAGGCCCGGAATGGCGCCCACGTAGACCCCGGCGAATGTGCCGAGACCCACCAGCAGCAGGAGCTGGGGCTGGGTGAAGACAGTCAGAAAATCCCACAGCGCGGTCATTCGCCTGCTCCCGAGAAGAGGTTGCGGAAGAACTGGATGAACTCGGCCTCGGGCACGATGCCGGCGGGCATGAGCACGGTGAAGACGATGCGGAAGATCAGCCAGATCAGCGCCAGCGAGCAGAGCGAGACGGCCAGCGTCCAGAGCCACGAGCGGCGGGCGAGGATCTTGATGGCGGCGATCAGGAAGAGCGCGGCGGTGGGCAGAAAGCCGAGCGGCTCCAGCGCCACGCCGAAGGCCACGAGGAAGGCCGCGAAGACGAGCACCACCACCGGCAGGATATCACGCGAGAAGGTCTCGCTGCTGATACGCGGCAGGCGGGCGGTCTTGATCACCACGATGAGCGCGGTCACCACCATCACCGCCGTGGTGGCCATCGGCACGGTGCCAGGCGCGGAGAGCGCCTCGAAGCCGGAGATGCCATAGGCGCTCCACAGCAGGCCAAGGGAAGCCACGAGGAGGAAGATGGCAAAGCCCAGTTCGCCGGGCCGGCGCTTGGCCTCGACCCCGCCGGGGGTGGCGTCGGAGGTGCCGTCGTGATGGTCGGGATCGATCTGGTCCATGGCCTCCTCCCCAGGCTGCCGTTTGGTACAAGAAGGGCGCCGCGCTCGGGTGAGATGCGGCGCCCGCTGCTCTTGAGTGATAGGCGCGGCGCAGGGTTCGCGCCACCCTCAACTGCGGTGGATCACTCGCCGGGGCGGGCGATGCCGAAGTCTTCCGGCGAGGCCTTGGTGAGGCCCGCGTCCTGCAGCAGCCAGGTGGTGCCCTGCTGCCACTTGGTCAGGAAGTCCTGCGCCTCTTGGCCGGAAATGCCCATCATGGTGAAGCCGCGGTCGTCCATCAGCTTGATGAACTCTTCGTTTTTGGCGCCTTCGGCATAGGCGGCGCCGAGCTTGGCGACCACGTCATCAGGGGTGCCGTTGGCGACGAACACGCCAAAGAACGGGCCCCAGGGCAGGTAGGTGCTGTAGCCATCGTTGAAGCTGGTCACGGCGGGCACGTCGGGCAGCTTCGCATTGGCTTCCACGTCGAAGACGGCGAGCGGCTTCATGTTGCCGGCGCGGATGCCTTCGATGGCGGCGCCGAGCACGGCGGGCATCACGTCGATCGCGCCACCCTGAAGGGCGGTCAACGCGGGGCCGTCACCATCGTAGGGCACGGAGATCACATCGAGGCCGCCTTCGACCGAGGTGATCATGCCGGTCACCACGGAGGGCAGGCCGCCGGGGCCGGTCGCGCCAAAGCGCACCTCACCGGGGTTCTCCTTGATGTGGGCCATCATCTCTGCGTAGTCGTTGAACGGCGCGTCCACGTTGGCCACCAGCATGGGCGTGCCACGGGCGAGGATGCTGATCGGGATGAAGTCGGAGTAATCCTTGTCGCCCAGACCCATCACCTTGTAGAGCAGCGGGTTCTCGGCGCCCATCAGCAGGGTGTAGCCATCGGCATCGCTGTCGGCCACGTGGTTGAGCGCGATGGCGCCCACGCCGCCGGTCATGTTCTGCATCACGATGGTGCCGCCCAGCGCCTCTTCGGCGTGGGGCGTGACCGAGCGCATCACGGTGTCGGTGGAGCCACCGGCCCCCCACTGGATGATGCCCTGGATCTCTTTTTCAGGGTATTCGGCCAGCGCAGCGCCAGCCGAGAGGGTCAGCGCGGAGATCGCGCCAAGGATGAATTTGTTCATGGTGTCCTCCCAGACAGTTCGGATTGCGGCGGCCCGGTGGGGCCGCTCCGATGGCAGGCGGGGTAGCAAGCGGGCAAGGGTAACGTCAAATACCTTTTCGTCGCCCGCGTTAACGTGATGTTAAGATTGCCGCCAATAGCCCGGCCCCTCCTCGGTGGCGCGGGCCAGCTCGCGGCGAAAGTGGGTGATGGCGTGCTCGGCAAAGCCCGAAAGCACCCTGCCCTTCTTGCGTGACACGTAGATGTCGATCGTGCTGCCCTCCACCAGCGGGCGGCGGACGAGGCCGGGCAGCTCGGCCTCTGCGACCGAGAACTCGTCGATCACCGCCACGCCCAGCCCCTGCCGCACGAGGCTCACCACCGTTTGGGCAAAGCGGCCGCGCATGGCGTGCTGCGGCTCCAGCCCGGCGGCGCGAAAGGGCGAGGCGGTGAGCGCGCCATAGGGGTCGGACGGCTCGACGCCGATGAGCTGCTCTTCGGCAAGGTCATGCACTGATATCTCGGAGCGGCTGGCCAGAGCATGCCCCTCGGGCAGGATAACCAGCAGACGGGCCTCGGCGATCTTCTCGTTCTCGACAGAGGCGTTCTGCACCTGAGACGACATGATGACGAACTCGCCGCGCTCGAGCAGCAGATAATCCACCGTTTCCTCGATCTTGAGGATGTTCAGGTCGATGAAGAGGCTCTGGTAGCGGTCGCGCACCCGTTTCAGCACCCGCGCGGCGATGACCTGCGCCACCGAGGGGGCGGAGGCGAAGGCGAGCGCCACGTTCTCGCCGCGCTTCAACGAGCCGACCGCGTCTTGCAGGTTGGCAACGCCCTTGTAGACCTCGCGCACATGGTCGAACACCGCGCTGGCCTCGACCGAAGGCACGAAGAGCCCCGCCTTGCGCTCGAACAGGCGAATGTCGAGCGCCTCCTCGGTGTGCTTGACCAGCCGGGATATGCCGGGGGCTGACACGCCGAGCATTTCGGCCGCCGATGAGATCGTTCCGGTCATCATCACCGCCCGGATCACCTCGATCTGGCGCAGGGTCATTTCGGGCATTGCGGCTCCTCCTCCGTCGCGCCGATTAACCTGATGTTATGCAGAGCGAAAAGCAAGCATTTGACGTTAGGGCGAGGAGCGGCGATGGATCGGGGAGGACGAGACGGGAGGAGGCCTTGGCCGAAGAGATCACCTGCGACCTGCTTGTGGCAGGCTCCGGCGCCGCCGGGTTGGCGGCGGCCGTTGTGGCAGCCCATCGCGGGCTGCGGGTGGTGGTGGCCGAAAAGGCCGATGTGATCGGCGGCACGACCGCATGGTCGGGCGGCTGGATCTGGGCACCGGGCAACCCGGTGTGCGCGGCGGGCGGCGTAGCGGAAGAGCCGGGCGCGGCGCAGGCCTATCTGGAGGCGGTGCAGGGCAATGCCTTCAACGCCGAGCTGGTGGATACCTTCCTCAAAGCCGCGCCGGAAATGGTGGGCTTCTTCGAGCGCGAAACGGCGCTGCAGTTCGAGCCGGGGCTGAAGATTCCCGATACCTACAGCCACTTGCCCGGCGCGGGCAAGGGCGGGCGCTCAGTGATCGCCAAGCCTTACGAGGCGAAAGGCCTCGGCGCGGCATTGAAGCTGCTGCGGCGGCCCATGCGCGAAACCAGCTTCATGGGGATGACCATCCAGGCCGGGCCGGACCTGCGGGCCTTTATGACCGTGCTACGCGCGCGCCGCTCGGCGCTTTACGTGGCGCGGCGGATGGCGCGGCATCTGTGGGATCTGGCGCGACACGGGCGCGGCATGCAGCTACGCAACGGCAATGCACTGGTGGCGCGGCTGATGCGCTCGGCGCTGGACCGGGGCGTGGAGCTGCGCACCGGCCACGCGCTGGAAGGGCTGCTGACCGAGGCGGGCGCGGTGGTGGGCGCACGGCTGGCCGTGTCTTCGGGCGAGGTGACCGTGAAGGCGCGGCGCGGCGTGGTGCTGGCCTGCGGCGGCTACCCGCATGATACCGCCCGCCGCGCCGCCACCTTCCCCCGCCCCGAAACCCATGCCGCCCTTGCCGTGCCTGAAGCCACGGGTGACGGGCTGCGGGCCGGCGAGGCCGCAGGCGGGCGGCAGACCGAGGCGCTGGCCGGCCCGGCGGCGCTTTGCCCGGTGTCCGAGGTGCGATGGCCGGGCGGCACGCGCGGCACCTTTCCGCATATCATCGACCGGGGGAAGCCGGGGGTGATCGGGGTGCTGGCGAATGGCCAGAGGTTCTGCAACGAGGGGCTGGGCTACCACGATTATGTCACCGCCCTGCTTGCCGCCACGCCGGAGGATGCCACGCCCGAAAGCTGGCTGATCTGCGATCACCGCTTCATCCGCCGCTACGGCCTCGGCATCACCCGCCCTGCCCCGCTGCCGCTGCGCCCGTGGCTCCGCGCGCGCTACCTGACCCGCGGTGCCACGCCCGAGGCGCTGGCCCGCGCCTGCGGCATCGACCCGGCGGGGCTGGCCGCGACCATCGCCGCCTTCAACGAAAGCGCGGCGTGTGGCGAAGACCCGGCCTTCCACCGCGGCACCACGCCCTACATGCGCCTTCAGGGCGACCCGGACCACGGGCCGAACCCCTGCGTCGCCCCGCTCGCCCGCGCGCCCTTCTACGCCGTCCGAGTGATCCCTGGCAGCTTCGGCACCTTTGCCGGCCTTGTCACCGATGGCGCGGCGCGGGTGCTGGGGCCGGAGGGCCAGCCGGTGCCCGGCCTCTACGCCGCCGGGACCGATATGGCCTCTGTCATGGGCGGGCATTACCCTGCGGGCGGCATCAACCTCGGCCCGGCGCTGACCTTCGGGTTCATCGCCGGGCGCCACGCTTCGGGAGAGCAGCCATGAGCCGCATGATATCGGTCGCCCACCTCACCGCCATCGAATTGGCGCCGCCCGCGTTCATCCGGGCGGCGGCGGAGGCGGGGTTCGACGCGGTGGGGCTGCGGCTGCGGCGGGTCACCCCCACCTCGCCCGCCTATCCGCTGATGGAGGACCGGGCGGCGATGGCCGAGACCAAGGCCGCCCTCGCGCAGACAGGCCTTGCCGTGCATGACATCGAGTTCGTGATGATCGAGCCGGAGCTGGACATCGCCACGCTGGACCCGCTGCTCGACGCCGGGGCCGAGCTGGGCGCGCGGGAGCTGATCACCGCGCCCTACGACCCCGACCTCGCCCGCCTTGCCGATACGCTCGGCGCCCTCTCGGAGCGGGCAGAGGCGCGGGACCTCGGGGTGTCGCTCGAGTTCTTCCCATGGGCCGTGGTGCCCGACCTTGCCGCCGCCCTCGCCCTCGCCGCGCAGGCCGGGCCGGGCGTGGGGGTGCTGGCCGACAGTCTGCATTTTGACCGATCGGGCAGCAGCCACGAGGCGCTGGAGCAAGCCGAACCCGGCCGCCTGCGCTTTGCCCACCTAAGCGATGCGCCGGTCGAGCCCAGCTACAGCCGCGAGGCCTTGCTGCACACCGCCCGCGAGGCCCGCCTGCCCCCCGGCGAGGGGCAGATCGACCTTGCCCGCTTCCTCAAGGCGCTACCCGAGGGATTGCCGTTGGGGGTGGAGGTGCCGATGGATGCCCACAGCGCCGCCCACGGCCCCGAGGCCACGCTGTCCCGTGCCGCCACCGCCACCCGCGCCCTGCTTGCAGAGGTCTTCGGACCGGGCGACAAGGTGCCGAGCGGCGCACCGAGCCGCCCCACAGAGCAGGAACGCCCCGAATGACCCCCGACGCCGGCATGGCCATCGTCTTCGACCTCGACGGCACGCTGGTGGACAGTGCGGCCGACATTCATGCCGCTGTGAACCGGATGCTGGCCGATGCCGGTGAGGCCCCGATGTCGCAGGAGAAGGTGGCGGGCTTCGTGGGCCACGGCATCCCGACCCTCGTGCGGCGGGTCATGGCCGACCGGGCCGCGCCCGCGGAGCAGGAGCCGGAATGGCTCGCCGCGATGCTGGCGCATTACGCCGCCCATCCTGCCGACCTCACGCGCCCCTACCCCGGCGTGCCAGAGGCGCTGGCGACCTTGCAGGCTGGAGGCTACCGGCTCGGGCTCTGCACCAACAAGCAGCGGGCGCTCTCGGAACAGATCCTCGAAGCACTCGGCCTCGCGCCCTTTTTCAACGCCGTCATCGGCGGAGACAGCCTCGCCGTCACCAAGCCGGACCCGGCCCCGCTGCACGCGGCCTTCGCGGCGCTCGGCTGCACGCCGCTGCTCTACGTGGGCGACAGCGAGGTGGATGCCGAAACTGCCCGCCGCGCCGCCCTGCCCTTCGCCCTCTTCACCGAGGGCTACCGCAAGACCCCGGTTGAGGAGTTGGCGCCGCAGATCGCCTTTTCAGATTTCGTCCAACTGCCCGGCAAGGTCGCCGCGCTGGCCGCGCTCGGGACGGCCGCGCAATAAGCGATGGTCGCCGCCCACGGCTCTGATACGCTCCTGCCGAGACCACCCACAGGAGCCCCGAGATGCGCACATTCTTCTCCGAAGACCACCGCCTGCACTTTCCGCAGGCCGAGCTGACCGGCGGCCAGTTCGTTACCCCGTTCGAGCGGCCCTCCCGGGTGGAATATGTGCTGAACCGGCTCAAGGAGCAGGGCCTCTCCGACATAGTGGCCCCCGGCGCGCCTGACATGGCCCCGGTGGAAAAGCTGCTCGACCCGGGCTTCCTGCGGTTCCTCGAAACGGCTTGGGGCGAATGGAAGGCGGCGGGCATGGCAGGCGAGGTGATCGCCGCCGGAATGCCCGCGCGCGGGATGCACACGGACCGATGCCCTGAATATATCGATGGCAAGGTGGGCTACTACTGCCACGCCTCCGAGACGGCGATCACCGGCGGCACGTGGAAGGCGGCGCTCTCTTCGCTCGCCTCGGCGCAGGCCGCCCAGCGCCACGTGGCGGGCGGGGCCGAGGCCGCTTTCGCGCTCTGCCGCCCGCCCGGCCACCATGCGACCGCCGACCAGTATGGCGGCTATTGCTTCATCAACAACGCCGCGGTGGTGGCACAGATGTTCCGCGACGGCGGGGCTGGCAAGGTGGCGGTGCTCGACATCGACTTTCACCACGGCAACGGCACGCAGAACATCTTCTACGACCGCGCCGACGTGCTGTTTCTCTCGCTCCACGGCGCGCCCTCCCACGCCTACCCGTATTACCTTGGCTATGCCGACGAGCATGGCGCGGGCGCGGGCGAAGGGGCGAACTTCAACTACCCGATGCTGCCCGGCACGCTCTACGCCCCATGGGCCGAGGCGCTGGACGACGCGATTGCGCAAATCCGCGCCGCAGGCGTGGAGGCGCTGGTGATTTCGCTCGGGGTGGATGCCTACAAGGAAGACCCGATCAGCTTTTTCAAGCTGGAGTCGGAGGACTTTACCGACGCCGGCCGCCGCATCTCCGGGCTGGGGTTGCCGAGCGTCTTCTGCATGGAAGGCGGCTACGCGATCGAGGCGGTGGGGATCAACACGGTCAATGTGCTGGAGGGCTTCCTCGGGGCCTGAGCTGCGGGTAGGTCGTGCGGATGAGCCACCCCGCGGGGCCGCTCATCCGGGTTTTCAGAAGCGCGTCGCGCTCACTTCACCAGTTCGGTCCAGATCGCGGTGTAGAGATCGGTCGCCGACTGCGGGCAAGTGGGCAGGAACTTGCCCGCTGCCGCAAACTCCTCCGGTACCACGATCTCAGGCGCGGTCTTCATTTCTTCGGGCATGAACGGGTCAGACCCTTCGATGCCGTTGGCATAGCGCGCGAACTCCGAGATCATCGCGGCGTTCTCCGGCACCATGATGAAGTCGAGGAACTGGTAGGCCTCCTCCACGTTCGTCGCATCGGCCAGCAGGCCCACCGAGTCCATCCACAGCGGATAGCCCTCTTTCGGGTAGCCGTAGACCACGTCGGGGTTGTTCAGCCGCGCGCGCATGGTCGAGCCGTTCCAGTTGACGGTGGCCACGTAGTCGCCCGAAGAGAGCTTGTCGGTGGTGCCGTAGTCCATCGAGATCCACTTGGGCTTGGCGGCCATCAGCTTGTCGCGCACGCCCTTCAGGAGCTCGAGGTCTTCGGTGCAGGCCTCGCCGCCGGCGTTGAAGATCGCCAGTGCCATGATGTCGTTCATCTCCGGCACCACGTTCACCTTGCCCACCAGCTCCTCGGGCGGGTCGAGGAAGATGTCGGAGGTGTTCACGTCGCCGCCATAGACGGTCGTGTTCACCGCCATGCCGGTGGTGCCCCACTGCCACGGCACGGTGAACTTGCGGCCCGGATCCCAGGCCACGTCCATCCACTCGGCAGCGATGTTGCCGTGGTTGGAGAGCTTGCTCATGTCGAGCTCGGCCAGCAGGCCCTTTTCAAGATAGATCGGCACGTAGTTGGCCGAGGGCACGACGAGGTCAAACCCCGAGCCGCCTGCCTCGACCTTCGCGAGCGCAGTGGTGTTGCTGTCGTAGTCGGTGACCGTCACGGTGATGCCGGTCTCCTCGGTGAACTTCTCCAGAAGCTCCGGCGAGGTGTAGTTGCCCCAGTTGAACAGGTTCAGCGTGCCCTCGGCCTGGGCCGCGACCGCGCTGGCCACAAGGGCCGTGGTGGCTGCGAGTATCTTCTTCATTCTTACTCTCCTTTGTTGGGTTGCGGCGGGGTTCGGCCCCGTCTCGCGCGGGTCAGTCCCGCTTTCTGGTTATCAGGAAGAAGGCGGTGAGGATCACCACCGTCAGCGCCAAGAGCGCCGTCGAGATGGCGTTCACCTCCGGCGTCAGCGCACGGCGGAGCTGGCCCAGCATGTAGGTCGGCAGCGTGTCCTGCCCGGCGGATTTGACGAACTCGGTGATGATCACGTCATCGAGCGAGATGACGAAGGCCAGCATGGCACCAGCGATCACGCCGGGCATCAGGATCGGCAGGGTCACGTAGCGAAAGGTCTTCCACGGCGTGGCGTAGAGGTCGGCGGCGGCCGTCTCCATCGTCAGGTCCATCCCCTCTAGCCGGGCGCGGATCGGCAGGTAGGCGAAGGGCACGCAGAATGCTGCGTGGGCGATGATCAGGTAGCCGAGGCCGGAATAGCCGGTGGCGATCTTGATCGAGGAAAAGAAGATCAGCAGCGCCACGGCGGTCACGATCTCGGGCACCATCAGCGGCTGGTTGATCATGATGTAGATCGCCGTCTGCCCCTTGAACTTGCCGCGCCGGGTGGTGCCCAGCGCTGCCATCGTGGCCACGGTGGTGGCGATGCCCGAGGCCGAGATGGCGATGATGAAGCTGCGGATCGCCGCCCCCTGCACCGCCTCGTTGCCCGCCGCCTCGGCATACCACTTGAGTGAAAAGCCACCCCAAAGGTTCACCGAGTTGCCGCCGTTGAAGCTGTAGATCACCAGCGTCACGATCGGCGCGTAGAGCAGCACGAAGGCGGTGATCGCGATGAAAGTGAAGCCCGGCAGGGTGGTGACATCGAAGGCCTTACGCATGGGGGTCGTCCCTGTCGGAGACGCGGGTGTAGACCAGCAGCGCCCCCATCACGATGATGAGCAGCACCATCGACAGCGCCGCCCCCAGCGGCCAGTTCTGCCCCTGCCCGAACTGCAGTTCGATGAAGTTGCCGATCATCATGTTCTTGCCGCCGCCCAGCACGCGCGGCGTCACGTAAGCGCCGAGGCTCGGCACGAAGACGAGGATGCAGCCAGCCACGATCCCCGGCTTGATGATCGGCAGCACCACGCTGCGCAGGATGCGCCAGCGGGTCGCGTAAAGGTCATACCCGGCCTCGATCAGCTTGAAGTCGAAGCGGTCGATGGCAGCGAAGAGCGGCAGCACCATCAGCGGCAAGTAGACATAGGCCATCCCGATCAGCACCGCCGTGTCGGTATAGAGGATCTGGATCGGCTCGGAGATGACGCCCATGTTGATCAGGAAGGTGTTCAGCAGGCCTTGGTTCCGGATCACCTCCATGATCGCGAAGGTGCGGATCAAGAGGTTGGTCCAGAACGGGATGGTGATGAGAAAGAGCCAGACCGCACGGGCTTTGGGAGGCCGCGTGGCAATAAACCATGCCGTCGGCAGACCAAGGGCGAAGGTGATGAGCGTGGTCGCCAGCGAGAGTTTCACCGAGCGCCAGAAGATCGAGAGGTTCGCATCGGCCAGTGAAACCGTGCCATCGAAGATGTCACGCTCGAAGAGCACCCTGAACCACGCCTCGCCGGAGAGAATCCAGCGGACGCCCGAGTAATCGCCCTTTTCCAGAAAGGAGTAGACCGCGACGATCAACAGCGGGCCGCTGGCGGCGATGAGCAGCAGAAGCAGCGCGGGCGCCGAAAGGAGCCATCCGTTTGCCGCCTTGCTGCGCCCCGGCCCGTTCATTCGCTGAGCACCTGCACCGATTGCGCATCGATCGTGACGCCCACCTTGTCGCCCACCTGCGGCTCCGGTCCGGCGCTGCTCTGCACCCGCGCCACCACCTGCGGGCCGCCCGCGAGGGCCAGCGTGTAATGCGTGTCGGTCCCCATGTAGACGGCTTCTTTGACCTCGGCCTCCAGCCCCGCGCCCGGCTCGCCGATGCGCAACTGCTCGGGCCGCACCGCCAGCGTGACCGGGCCGCCGTGGCCCGTGACCGGCAGCACCACACCGGGCGCAATCTCAACGCCTGCCGCGCTGGCCTCGCCTTCGATGAAGTTGGTTTCCCCAATAAAATCAGCGACAAAGCGGTTCACTGGCTTTTCGTAAATCTCATGCGGGCTGCCGACCTGAAGCAGCGCACCGGCGCTCATCACCCCGATCCGGTCGGACATGGTGAGCGCCTCTTCCTGATCATGAGTCACGAATATGAAGGTGATGCCGGTCTCGGTCTGGAGCCGCTTCAGCTCCACCTGCATGGCCTTGCGCAGCTTGAGGTCGAGCGCCGAGAGCGGCTCATCCAGCAGCAGCACCTCCGGCTCCGGCGCCAGCGCGCGGGCCAGTGCCACCCGCTGTTGCTGCCCGCCCGAAAGCTGCGCCGGAAGCCGCGTGGCAAAAGGCTCGAGCTTCACCAGCGCCAGCACCCGCTCCACCGCGGCGTCGATCTCGGCCTTGCTCTTACCCTGCATCTTCAGCCCAAAGCCCACGTTCTCCGCCACCGTCAGATGCGGGAACAGCGCGTAGCTCTGGAACACCGTGTTCACTGGCCGCTGGTTGGGCGGCACCCCTGTGATGTCACGCCCACCGAGCAGGATTGCCCCGCTCGTCGGCGTCTCGAAGCCCGCGATGCAGCGCAGCAGCGTCGTCTTTCCGCAGCCTGAGGGGCCAAGCAGGGTAAAGAACTCGCCCTTGCGGATCGCGATGGAAATGTCGCCCAAGGCGGTGAAGGCCGCGGCCCCGGTGCCGTAGATCTTGCCTACATTCTGTGCGACGACAGCGTTTTCTTCGCTCAATTCACTGGCCCCCTCGTGTGCCACAAGACTGCGCCTTGTCAGCACGTTAAGCAAGCGCTGCTGCATCGATAGGCGGGCGGCGCTGCGCAAATGGGCGGGCTTGCTCCAGCTCTGCACAAAGCGCGATCAGCTCCGCATCGGCGCCGAAGGGGGCGGCAAGGTGCAGCCCCACGGGCAGGCCCTCCGGCGTCCAGTGCAGCGGCACCGAGGCCGCCGGCTGGCCGCTGGCGTTGAAGGCGGCGCAGAAAGGCGAGTAGTCAAACACGCCGCCCGGCCCGATCCGGTAATTCTCGAAATCCTCGCGCTCATGGCTGAAGCGCCCAACCTTGGCGGGCGGCTCCGCCAGCGTGGCCGAGAGCAGCACATCGTAGCCCTCGGCAAAGAACCGCGCCATCTGCCGCCCGAAAGCGTGGATGGAATCGACGGCGGCCAGATAGTCCGGCCCGGTCAGCCCGGCGGCATAGGCAATCGCGCCGCGCGCCACGCCCTGCACGTCGCCCTCTGCAAGCGCCCTGCCCCGCTTCTTCAGGGTCTCGCGCACCCAGAGCGCCGTGCCGCAGCCCACGATCCGGGTCCAGGCCTGCATCATCATGTCGTGGTCTGCCTGCGGACGGGCAAGCTCCACGTGGTGGCCGAGGTCTTCCAGCAGTTGCGCCGTTTCCTGCACCGCGCGCTGGCATTCTGGGTCGATTGCGCCGCCGCTGAAATTGGTGTCACAAACCGCGACCCGCAGGCGGCGCGGCGGGCGGGTGATCGCCTCGCTGTAGCTCATCGGCATGGGCGGCGCGGCATAGGGCTGGCCTAAGTCTGGCCCGGCGCAGGCATCCATCATCCGGGCGTTGTCGCGCACCGAACGGGTCAAAAAGCCATCCGTCGCCATCCCCGCCCAGCCCTCGCCCGCCGCAGGCCCATCGGGGAACCGCGCGCGGGTGGGTTTGAAGCCGAAGAGCCCACAGGATGAGGCCGGAATGCGCACCGAACCGCCGCCATCGGAGCCATGCGCCATCGGCACGATGCCCGCCGCAACGGCAGCCCCCGCCCCGCCGGAGGAGCCGCCCGAGGTGCGGCTCACGTCCCACGGGTTGCGCGTTGGCCCGCCATAGACGCTGGCTTCCGTCACCGGCCCGACGCCGCCCTCCGGCGCGGTGGTGCGCCCGAAGGTGACCACCCCGGTCGCCTGCATCCGCAGGAAAATCTCGCTGTCGTAGCTGTATTTTGTATCGCGCAGCAGCGCCGAGCCATTGTGCGCCGGGTAGGCCTGTGCCTCCGCGCCCAGATCCTTCAGCAGGAACGGCACGCCCTTGAACGGCCCCTCGGGCAAGCCCGCCGCAATCGCCGCGCGCGCCGCCTCTTCCTGCACCAGCACCACGGCATTCAACTCGCCGTTCACCGCTGCAACCCGCGCCAGCGCCTCATCGAGCAACTCGCCCGGCGTGGCCTCGCCCCGCGCCACGAGTTCCGCCAGAGCGGTCGCGTCCAGCCGTTCCATTGCCATGAGAGTCTCCCCGTGAGTTGGGCCAAGTCTGACCGGCCTTACAGCGGAGTCAACGGGTTACGGCCGGAGCGCGCGCCAGACCGCCAGTGCGATATCGGTGAGGTCGCCGAGCCGGGCCACGGCATGTTCGCGCGAGAGGCCGGAGGCGCTTTCGGCCTGCGCATCGAGCCGAGCCAGCAGCCGCATCAGCCTGCGCCGGTGGGCGCCCAGCCAAAGCTGCACCGGGTCCGCCAGAACGCCCGCGAAGGTGGTGACGAGCGAGGCCAGCATCGCCAGCACAACCCCGGTGAGCACAACCTGCCACGGGTCGAGCGCGCGCGGGAACCAGCCGAAATAGACCTGCCCGAGCCACTGCCCGGCCCAGTAGTTCTCGATCGCCAGCGCCTGGGCCCGCATGTCGGCCACCGGCCCCGCCAGCGAGAGCACGCCAAGCGTGGCGGAGTGGAAGAGCGCCCAGCCGGTGATGAGGACAAACAGCACCGTGGTGATCTCGGAGACGGCATTGCGGACGCCCACGTAATCTTCCACCGCCCGCTGCACCACCGGCTCCGGCGCGCCCGGCCCTGCGCCCACCGCGTCCATCTCCGCGATCAGCGCAGTGACCCTTGCGGCCACTTTCCGCGACACGGCGGTCTGAAAGACGATCCGCCGCGACAGCAGCCAATCCCCCAGCCGCCGGGCGCGGCAGAGCCTTGCGATCAGCCCGAGCAGCTTCAGCAGCAGGAAGACCGGCGCCAGCACCACGTTCACCGGCGCCCGCAACAGATCCAGCCCGAAGGCCGCCCGGTGCAACCCGAGCGTGCCCCTCGGCCCGAAGGTTTCGCGCACGAAGCGGCGCACCATCGCGTCCCGTGTGTCCATGGCCTCTATGTGGGGCGTCCGGGCGGGTTTCGAAAGGGCAATCCTCTCAGATCACCGCCTTGAAGAGCGCTTTCACGTTGGCCTCGTCCAGCTTCACCGGGTTGCCGCCGCAGGAAGGGTCTTCCAGCGCCATGGCGGTCAGCTCGGCGATCCGGTCGGTGCCCACGCCCATCTCGGAGAGCTTGCGGGGGATGCCCAAGGAGTCATTGAACTCCTGCACGAAGGCCTTGAACCCCTCGAAGCCGCCCTCGATGCCAAGGTAGCCCGCCGCCCTGTCGAAGCGTTCGGTGATCTCCGGCGCGTTCAGCTCCAGCACGGCAGGCATACAGACGGCGTTGGTCGTGCCGTGGTGCGTGCCGTAGACCGCCCCGATCGGGTGGCTCAGCGCATGGATCGCCCCCAGCCCTTTCTGGAAGGCCACCGCGCCCATCGCCGCGGCGCTCATCATGTTGGCGCGGGCCTCGATGTCAGTGCCATCGGCATAGGCGCGGGGCAGGTTCTCGACCACCAGCCGCATGCCCTCCAGCGCGATGCCCTGGGACATCGGATGGTAGAACGGGCTGCTATAGGCCTCGACACAATGCGCAAAGGCATCGAGCCCGGTGCCTGCGGTGATGTGCTTCGGCATCCCAACAGTCAGCTCCGGGTCGCTGATCACCACCGTGGGCAGCACCTTGGGGTGGAAGATGATCTTCTTCACATGTGTCTCGGAGTTGGTGATGACGCTGGCGCGGCCCACCTCACTGCCCGTGCCCGCCGTGGTCGGCACGGCGATGATCGGCGCAATGGCGTCGGCATCGGCGCGGGTCCACCAGTCGCCCACATCCTCGAAGTCCCAGACCGGGCGCGACTGGCCCGCCATGAAGGCGACCATCTTGCCAAGGTCCAGACCCGAGCCGCCGCCGAAGGCGATGACACCATCGTGCCCGCCCTCGCGATAGACCTTCAGCCCCGCTTCAAGGTTCAGCTCATTCGGGTTCGGGTCCACCTCGGCGAAGAGGCCACGGCCCAGCCCGGCGGCATCAAGGATGTCCAGCGCCTGCGTGGTGATCTCCATCGACTTCAGGCCCTTGTCTGTCACCAGCAGCGGCTTGGTGATGCCCGCGGCAATGCAGGCTTCAGGCAGTTCAGCGATGCGCCCCGCGCCGAAGCGGATGGCAGTGGGGTAGGACCAGGTTCCTGTGAGGCTCATTTCGTGACCTTCTTGAGGTGGTAGGATTTGGGGCGAGTCAGGTTGTGATAGCCGATCACCGAGAGGCCGCCGCCCCGCCCGGTGTCCTTGCAGCCGGTCCAGCAGAGGCCCGGGTCGAGATAGTCGGCGCGGTTCATGAAGACGGTGCCGGTTTCCAGCGCGTCGCCGATGCGGGCGGCGCGCTCCACGTCGGCCGTCCAGACCGAGGCGGTCAGGCCGTAGCGGCAGTCGTTCATCAGGGCGATGGCTTCCTCGTCGCCCGAGACGGGCATGATGCCGACGACCGGGCCGAAGCTCTCCTCGCGCATCACCTCCATGTCGTGGGTGACACCCGTCAGGATCTGCGGGGTCAGATAGGCGCCGCCGTCATCCTCGGGCAGGGTATCGATGTGGACCACGGCACCGGCCGCCACCGCATCGGCGATCTGCGCGCGGACCACGGCGGCAAAGCGCGGGCTCGCCATCGGGCCGAGCGTGGTGGCCTCTTCCATCGGGTTGCCGAGCTTCAGCGCCTTCACCCAGGCGACCGACTTCTCGAGGAAGGCGTAATAGAGGCTCTCGTGCACGTAGATCCGCTCGATCCCGCAGCAGCACTGGCCGGCGTTGAACATCGCGCCATCCATCAGCGTGTCGACCGCTGCGTCGAGGTCGGCATCCTCGGACACGTAGCCCGGATCCTTGCCGCCCAGCTCTGTGGAAACCGGCACAAAGGTGCCCGCTGCCGCCTTCTCCATCGCCTGCCCGCCCGCAACCGAGCCGGTGAAGTTGATGAAATTGAACGCCCGTTCACGGATCAGCGCATCGCTCACCTCGTGGCTCAGGAACACGTTGCGGAACACATCTTCCGGCACCCCCGCCTCGTGGAAGGCCCGCGCCATGCGCTCGCCCACCAGCAGCGTCTGGGTGGCGTGCTTCAGCACCACCGTGTTGCCGGCGATCAGCGCCGGAGCCACGGTGTTGATGGCGGTCATGTAGGGGTAGTTCCACGGCGCCACGACATAGACCACGCCCCAGGGCACCCGGCGGATGTAGCGGCGGAAGGTAGCGTCCTCGCCCACTTCAATATCGGCCAGCGACTCTTCCGCGATCTCCGCCATATGGTTCGCGCGCTCGTTGAAGCCGCCGAACTCGCCGCCGTAGCGCACCGGGCGGCCCATCATCTGCGCCAACTCGGGCACGATCTCATCGGTCATCTCGCCCACGCGGGCCACGCCTGCCATGACCAGCTTTATCCGCTCTTCCAGCGGCCGCGCGGCCCATGCAGCCTGCGCCGCGCGCACCTCGGCCACCGAGGCCCGCGCCTCCTCCAGCGAGAGCGCCGGGCGCTCGGCAAAGACCGTGCCGTCAATCGGCGAGATACATTTCAGCACGTCAGTCATAGCGACTTACCTCGATCAGATTTCCGTCGGGATCGTTGAAATAGACAGAAGTGATCGGCCCCAGCGCGCCCGACTTCGCCACGGGGCCCTCCACCACTTCCACGTTTTCCTCGGCCAGCTTGGCGAGCACACGCTCCACCGGCCATTCGGTGATCAGGCAGAGATCACCCGAGCCGATGCCCGCAAAGTTGCGGGTCTCCTGCCCGAGGGTCTGCAAGTTGATCTTCTGTTGCCCGAAGGCAAGCGCCCTCCGCCCGCCTGCGAAGGTGACAGGCTCCATGCCGAGCACACGAACGTAGAAGGCCACCGAGGCCTCCGCGTCGCGCACCGTCAGCACGATATGGTCGATCCGCCCGATCATGGCTCAGGCCCGCTCGAAGCCGCGCTCGATTTCCCAGTCGGTGACGGCGCGGTCGAACTCTTCCTGCTCCCACTCGGCGGCGCGATAGTAGTGATCGACCACGTCATCGCCAAAGGCGGCGCGGAGCATGTCGGAGGCCTTCAGGGTCTCCATCGCATCTCGGAGGGTGCGGGGCACCTCCTGTGCGCCATCGTCGGCATAGACATCACCGCTCACAGGGTCCGAGAGCTCGAGCTTCTCGTTGATCCCGGCGATCCCGGCGGCCAGCAGGGCGGCCTGGGCAAGATAGGGGTTCATGTCGGAGCCGCCGATCCGGCACTCCATCCGCACGCCCTTGGTGCCCTCGCCGCAAAGGCGGAAGCCGGCGGTTCGGTTGTCTACCGACCAGACGGTCTTGGTGGGGGCAAAGGTGCCGGGGGCGAATCGTTTGTAGCTGTTCACGTAAGGCGCGAGGAAGACCATGATATCGGGGGCGTATTTCAGCAGCCCGGCAGAAAACTGGCGGCCAAGCTCGCTGAGGCCGTGGGGCGCATCGGCGTCATAAAACGAGGCCTCACCGCCCTTCCAGAGCGACATATGCACATGGCTGGCAGAGCCGACCATCCCGGCCTTCCACTTCGGCAGGAAGGTGGCCGAAACGCCGTTCGCCCAGGCAATCTCCTTGGTGGCGTGCTTGGCGATGGTGTGGTTGTCGGCGCAGTCCATCGCGCCGGCGTAGCGGATGTTCAGTTCCTGCTGGCCCAGCTCTGCCTCGCCCTTGGTGTTCTCCACCGGCACGCCCGCGCCCACGAGGTGGTTGCGCAGGGGCCGCATGATGCTCTCTTCCTTGGTGGTCTGGAAGAGGTTGTAATCTTCGTTGTGGCCGTTGAACGGCACGAGGGCGCGGTAGCCCTCCTTCTGGTTGGTCCGGTAGTCCTTCTCGAAGAGAAAGAACTCAAGCTCGGTCGCCATCGCTGAGGTAAAGCCCATCTCAACCAGCCGTGCCTCCTGCGCGGCCAGAATGGCGCGGGGGTAATGCGGCACGGGCGCATGGTGGTGATGGTCGAGGATATCGCAGATCACCATCGCCGTGCCTTCGAGCCACGGCACGTGGCGCAGGGTGCTCAGATCGGGGCGCATGACGTAGTCGCCATAGCCCGCCTCCCAGCTCGTGGCCTTGTAGCCATCGGGGGTGCTCATCACCAGGTCGGTGGCGAGCAGGTAGTTGCAGCAATGGGTCTCTTCGACCGAGTGGTCGAGAAAGTTCTGCACATGGAAGCGCTTGCCCATCAACCGGCCCTGCATATCGACCAGCGCCACCAGAACGGTGTCGATCTCGCCGGTGGCGGCCATTTCGGTGAGGGTCTCGAGGGTCAGGTTGCCGGGCATTTCTCTTATCCTTTCACGGGTCAGGGCGGCCCGCTGCGGGGCCACCCTGTATGTCATTTCCAAGCGGGATCAGCCGTTGGTGTAGGGCGGGCCAGCCTGGTTGATGACGCCGTTATACTCCTTGAAGATGTTCACGATCTTCTGCTGGATCTCGCCTTCTTGGGCAATCTCTTCCCAGAAGGCCTTGGCGGCGTTCTCCACCTCGGCCCACTCGGCGGCCGGCACGGTGCGCAGCTCCAGCTTGTCGCCGGTGGCGCGCAGCTTGGCCTCGCCGCCCCAGTACCACTGGTTGCGGTAGGTGTGGCCCGCTTCGACGCCTGCCATCACCAGCGTCTTGAGGTGCTCCGGCAGCTCAGCCCAGCGCGCCTCGTTGACGAAGTAGGAGCCGATCCAGGCGCCCGAGATGTTGTTGGTCAGGAAGTAGTCCGTCACGTTGGCCCAGCCCACGGTGTAGTCTTCCGTGATGCCCGACCAAGCCATGCCGTCAAGCTCGCCGGTCTGCACCGCAACCTCGGCATCCTCGTAAGGGATGTTCATCGGCACCACGCCGAACTGCGACAGGAACCGCCCGGCGGTGGGGAAGGTGTAGAGCTTCAGCCCGTCGAGGTCGGCAACGCTCGTGATCTCTTTCTTGGTGTTGAAGTTGCACGGGTCTTGCCCGGCGGCACCCAGCCACTTCACACCGACCTTGGCGTATTCCTCTTCCCAGATCTCCTTCAGCCCGTACTGGTTGAACAGCACCGGCACGTCGAGGATGTGCTTGGTGGCGAAGGGGAAGTAGCCGCCGAACTGGCGCAGCGGGGTGGGCGAGGCCATCGAGTCGTCATCCGAGTGCACGGCGTCGATGGTGCCACGCTGGAGCGCCTGAAAGAGCTCGCCGGTAGGCACGATCTGGTCGGCGTAGAACAGCTCGATCTCCAGCTCGCCGTTGGCCGCCGTGTTGATGTAATCGACCATCGGCTTGGTCACATGCTCGCCCAGCGCGGCACCCGCGTAGGTCTGCCAGCGCCACTTGATGGCGGTCTGCGCTTTCACGATGGCCGGGGTGGCCAGCGCGGCGGGGGCGGCAATGGCGGCCCCCTTGAGGAACGTTCTTCTCGTCGTCATTCTCTCTCTCCTTGTCGTTGGGTCGGGCCGTTTGCCGGCCTCTGGTTCAGTTGTTGTAAACGAGGTCCGGCAGCCACAGCGCAATCTGCGGGAAGGCCATCACGAGGGCCAGCGCCACGGCCATCACGCCTACGAAGGGCACGATGGAGCGGTAGATATCCTTGATCCCGATCTCCGGCGGCGCCATCGCCCGCATCAGGAAGAGGTTATAGCCGAAGGGCGGGGTCATGTAGGCGATCTGGCAGGTGATCGTGTAGAGCACGCCATACCAGATGAGGTTGAAGCCGAGTTCTCCCACCAGCGGCACGTAAAGCGGCGCGACGATAACCAGCATCGCCGTGTCATCGAGGAAGGTGCCCATCACCAGGAACGAGAGCTGCATCAGGATCAGGATCACCCAGGGGTTCAGGCCCAGCTGTTCGGTGAAGAGGTTCTCGATCGCCTTCACCGCGCCGAGGCCATCGAAGACCGCGCCAAAGGCGAGGGCGGCGAGGATGATCCACATGAACATGCAGGTCACGCCCAGTGTCTGGCGCAGACAGGTCTCGAACACGCGCCAGGTCATCCGGCGCTTGAGCACGGCGGCGGTGAGGGCCGCCAGCGCGCCGACGGCGGAACTTTCCACGAGGCTGGTATAGCCCATCACAAAGGGCACCATCATCACCGCGAAGATCACCACCGGCAGGATGCCCGCCGTCAGCAGCCGCAGCTTTTCGGCCATCGGCACCGCGTCGCGCTCTTCCTTCGGCAGCACCGGCCCGAGGGCGGGGTTCGCCCGGCAACGGATGTAGATGTAAATGACGAAGAGCGCGGCCATCATCAGCCCCGGCAGCACGCCCGCGAGCCAGAGTTGCCCCACCGGCTGACGCGCGATCATCGAGTAGAGCACCAGCACCACCGATGGCGGCACCAATATACCCAGCGATGACCCGGCCTGTATGACCCCTGTCACCATGATCTTGTCGTAGTTTCGCTTCAGCAGTTCGGGCAGCGCGATGGTCGCGCCAATTGCCATGCCGGCCACGGAGAGGCCGTTCATCGCCGAGATCAGCACCATCAGCCCGATGGTGCCAATCGCCAGCCCGCCCGAGATGCCGCCGAACCAGACGTGGAACATCTTGTAGAGGTCATCGGCGATCTTGGACTCGCTCATCACGTAGCCCATGAAGATGAACATCGGCAGGGTCAGCAGCGGATACCAGCGCATCAGCTTGATGGCCGCGGCAAAGCCAAGATCATAGCCGCCCCGGTCGCCCCAAAGCAGGAAGGCGGCGACAACGGCAACAAAGCCGATGGCCCCGAACACCCGCTGCCCGGTGAAGAGCATGACCATCATGGTCGAAAACATCAGAAGCGCGATCAATTCGTAGGGCATCAGGCTGCCCCTCCCGCCGCGCGGTCACTGGGCACGGCAATCCGCTCGCCGGTGTGCAGGAAGATGATGTCTTTCACCAGCTCCGAGAGCGATTGCAGGATCATCAGCAGGATACCCACACACATCACCAGCTTGATCGGCCAGAGCGGCGGCCGCCAGACGGAGTTGGAGGTCTCCACATGCCCCATCACCCCGCCCGCCGCCTCGCTGCCGCCCGAGAAGAATGCGCCGGTCAGCTCCGCGAAAAAGCTGAAGGGCTCGCCGGTGAAATGCCCCAGAGAATAGGCGGTGGAGCCGATCCCGCCCCAAAGCAGGAAGCCGAGATAGGTGAGCAGAAACAATACCGTAACGGCATCGAAAGCCGCCTTCCGGCGCGGGGAGAACTCGCCGTAGAAGAGGTCCATCCGCACGTTGGAGCCCATCTGCATCGCGTAGGGGCCGCCGAGGATGTAGTAGCCCACCATCACGAACTGGGCCATTTCGAGCGTCCAGAGCGAGGGCGCGCCGGCGAACTTGGTCCATGTGGACCAGAGCAGCACGCCCATCAGCGCGAAGATGCCCCACATCATGATCCGGCCAAGGCCGTGGTTGAAGCGGTCGACCACCGCAACGAAGCCGCGCAAAAAGCTCATTCGGCGGCCTGCCGATCTTCGGCCACTGCTGCGATGCCGGCGGCCAATGCGGGCATCAGGTGCACCGCCATGTCGCGGGCGCGGGCCTCTGTGTCGATCAGGTCATTGCGGATTTCGATCATCAGGCTGGGCAGGCCGTTTGTATCGCCATGCTTGCGCAGGGTGTAGGTGACGCCATCGGAGGCGGCATAGGGCTCGTTCAGCGCGGCGCGATAGGTGCCCTTGGCCCGCTCCACGGCCAGCGCAGCCTCGGCCATCCGGTCGTCGGAATGGTAGAGAAAGCCCAGCTCTACATCACGTTTCACGCCGCGATAGACCGGGGTGAAGCTGTGGATGGTCACCAGCGCGTCGCTCTCCCGTCCGGCGATGACATCGGCCAGCGTACCATGAAACGGGTCATGCAGCGCGGCGTAGCGCTGCCTGCGCTCCTGCGCGCTCAGCCCGGCGTTTCCGGGTACGGCGTAGAGCTCGCTCTGCGCCGGGATCGCATCGGGCGCTTCCAGCGGGCGATTGAGGTCGTAGATCAGCCGAGAGGCGCGGGCCGAAACGAGCGGCGAGTCGAGCAGGGCCGCGAGGGCTCGGGCCACATCGAGCGCGCCGATATCCCAGGCCGCGTGGCTCTCTGCCGCCTCCGCGCTCAGCCCGAGGTCTCCCCACGGCTGCGGAAACGCGCGGCTCGCATGTTCGCAGACCAGCACCACCGGCCCGCGCCCTTCGGCCCGCGTTACCTCCACCGGCTCCCAACTCTCGGCCACCTTCATCCCCCATGTCGAATTTCGTAATCATCA
Source organism: Vannielia litorea (assembly GCF_019801175.1). NCBI lineage: Bacteria > Pseudomonadati > Pseudomonadota > Alphaproteobacteria > Rhodobacterales > Paracoccaceae > Vannielia > Vannielia litorea. The sequence goes on along the minus strand of NZ_JAHVJR010000001.1, from coordinate 359,885 downwards.
CTACAGGATTTTGTGGCATGTCAAGATTTTTCCTGTAACGTTCCCTACATTCGACCTGCGGATGTATCGAAAGGAACAAGACTTGGGCCCCAAGCCGCTGATCCGCGATCTGCTGAAGGAACGACAGGCCGAGCTCACCGCCGCCGAGCGCAAGCTCTCCGCCGTGCTGCTCGACGATTCCCTCGTGGCCGGGCTGCAAAGTATCACCCGGCTGGCCGAGGCGGCCGAGGTCTCGACCCCCACGATCATCCGGCTGGCCCGCAAGCTGGGGTTCGATGGCTTCCCCGACCTGCAAGACGCGATCCGCGACGAGATCGCCGCCCGGATGAAGCGCCCGCTGGCCAAGCTCGATGTCGCCCCCTCCGGCGACCATATCGTGGCCCGCTTCACCGAGGCCGTTGCCGCCAACATCAACCGCACGCTGGACCGGCTCGATCTGGCGACCTTCGACGCCGCCGCCGCTCTGCTCTCCGACCCGGCTCGGCGGCTGCACCTGCTGGGCGGGCGGATCACCCGGTCGAACGCGCATTACTTCTTCAACCACCTGCAAATCATCCGCCCCGGCGTGACCCTGCTCGACAGTTCGCCCTCAGTCTGGCCGCAGGCCCTGCTCGACATGGGGCCGGGCGCGGTGCTGGTCGTCTTCGATATCCGCCGTTATGAGCGCGAGCTCGAAAAGCTCGCGGGGCTGGCGGTGGAGGCCGGCGCCGACGTGGTGCTCTTCACCGACGCATGGGGCTCGCCGATCGAACGCCACGCTGCCCACGTGTTCCGCGCGATGGTCGAGGTGCCCTCCTCCTGGGATTCGACACTGGCGATCAACCTGCTGGTCGAGGCGCTGGTGGCCGAGGTCCAAACCCGCGCCGCCGCTTCCTCCGCCGAGCGGATCTCGGCGCTGGAAGACATGATCGGGGCGAGCAAGATTTTCCGGGGCTGACGGGGCCGCTCACCTGCCCGTCGAGACGTCTTCGCGCTGGCGCACGGCCAATGCGCCGAAAGGCCCAAAGGCGTTGCTCAGCCGACCCCGCCAGAGGTCGTAAACCCGCCCCCGCCTGTCGCCCTGCGCCCTTGCGCCTCCCACGCCGCCACGCCACCCTCCGCCCATGGCCACAGATCCCCTCCTCCAGCCCTTCCAGCTCAAACACCTCACGCTGCGCAACCGGCTGATGATCACCTCCCACGAGCCCGCCTATACCGAGGATGGTCTGCCCAAGGACCGCTACCGCGCCTACCACGTGGCCCGCGCCAAGGGCGGCATCGCGCTCACAATGACAGCCGGTTCCGCCGTCGTTTCGCCTGACAGCCCGCCCGCCTTCGGCAACATTCTCGCCTACAAGGACGACTGCGTGCCGTGGATGCGCGCACTCACCGACGAGTGCCACGAACACGGCGCCGCGGTGATGATCCAGCTCACCCACCTCGGCTGGCGCACGCGGTGGGACCGGGGCGACTGGCTCCCTGCCCTCTCCCCCGGCCATGCCCGCGAACCCGCCCACCGCCACTACCCCAAGCAGCTTGAAGACTGGGACATCGCCCGCATCATCGCTGATTACGCCGATGCCGCCGAACGGATGCAGGCAGCAGGCCTCGACGGGATCGAGCTCGAGAGCTACGGCCACCTGATGGATGCCTTCTGGTCGCCGTCCCGCAACCAGCTCACCGGCCCCTATGGCCCGCAGGACTATGACTCGCGTCTGCGCTTCACGATGGAGGTGCTGGAGACCATCCGCGCCCGCGTAGGCCGCGAGTTCATCGTCGGCATTCGCTACGTCGCCGACGAGGCCACCCAAGGCGGCATCACCCGCGCCGATGGCATCGAGATCACCAAGCGCCTCAAGGCCTCCGGCCAAGTGGACTTTTTAAACGTCATCCGTGGCCACTTGGAGACCGACGCGGCTCTCACGGGCATCATCCCGGTGCAGGGCCAGCCCTCCGCGCCGCACCTCGATTTCGCTGGTGAAGTCCGGGCAGAGGCGCAGATCCCCACCTTCCACGCCGCCAAAATTCAGGACGTGGCGACCGCCCGCCACGCGGTGGCATCAGGCAAGCTCGACATGGTCGGCATGACCCGCGCCCACCTCGCTGACCCTGACATCATCGCCAAGATCGAAGCCGGGGAAGAAGACCGCATCCGCCCCTGCGTCGGCGCCAACTACTGCCTCGATCGCATTTACATGGGCGGTGCCGCGCTTTGCCTGCACAACCCGGCCACCGGCCGCGAGCTGGAGCAACCGCACCACATCGCCCCCGCCGAAACGCCGCTGACCATCACTGTGGTCGGTGCAGGCCCCGCCGGGCTGGAGGCCGCCCGTGTTTGTGCCGAACGCGGCCACTCTGTGACCCTTCACGAGGCCGCGCCCCACCCCGGCGGCCAGATCCGCCTCACCGCCCGCTCGCCCCGCCGCGCCGAGATGATGCAGGTGATCGACTGGCGCCTCGCCGAATGCGAGCGCCTGGGCGTCACCTTCCATTACAACAGCTGGATCGAGCCCGAAGACATCACCGCCGCCCTGCCCGATGTGGCCATCATCGCCACAGGCGGCCTCGCGGCGGAGGATTACCTGCCCGACAACAACGAGCTGGCCGTCTCCCCGTGGGATATTCTTTCGGGCGATGCCGCCCCCGGCAAGCGCGTGCTGGTCTATGACGAGGCCGGAGATTACACCGCCCTGCAAGCCGCAGAGATGATCGCCGAAGCAGGCGGCGAGGTCGAGATCATGACGCGCGACCGCAGCTTCGCGCCCGAGGTCATGGGAATGACCCTCACCCCCGCCATGCAGGCCCTCCAGCGCCTCGGCGTGCGTACCACCGTCATGTGGCGGCTCGATGGGATCACCCGCAGCGGCAACGCCCTGAACGCCCAGATCGGCTCCGACTACGGCGCAAGTGCCACCCGCGAGGTGGATCAGGTGGTCATTTCAAACGGCACCCGCCCACTCGATGACCTTTACTTCGACCTGAAGCCCCTGAGCCGCAACCTCGGCGAGGTCGATTACACCGCGCTCCGCAACGGCGCCCCGCAAACCCTCGCCCCGAACCCGGAGAGCAGCTTCCGCCTCTTCCGCATCGGGGATGCCGTGGCCTCGCGCAACACCCACGCGGCGATCTACGGCGCGCTCCGCCTCTGCAAGGCCCTTTAGGGCGGGACTCGTCCCGCGCCTCGGCCATTTGCTCACCGCCCCTCGCGGCCGGCCCCTACTCCGAGACCGCCGCCAGAAGCGCCGCGTTGCCGCCCGCCGCCGTGGTATCCACGCAGAGGTGCCGCTCGTGCATCACATGCCCCACGTCCGGCTGGCCGCGCACCAGCGCCACCACTGGCCCGTCGCGCCCGGCCAGCGACACCGCGATCTTGCGGGCCTCGGCTTCCTCGCCCCAGAACAGAACCGCCGACAGCGCGTCCATCTCCAACGCCTCTGCGACAGAGGTCGCAACGGCCCGCCCGCCCAGCGCCTCGACCGCCGCCAGCTGCGCATCCGTATCCGGCCCGCAGCAAACCACACCCCCGCGCGGGTCCAGTCGCAGGCGGTTCGCCTCGCCGGTTGGCCCACCCATGCCGATCACCTCCGCAGGCCGCTCCACGGCCCCCTGCCGGAAGCGCTGCAAGTAATGCGGCCCGCCCGCCTTTGGCCCGGTGCCCGAAAGGCCCTCGCCACCAAAAGGCTGGCTGCCCACGATCGCGCCGATCTGGTTGCGGTTCACATAAACATTGCCCGCCTCGACGGCGTCTGAAACCACCTGCACCCGGGTATCGATCCGGGTGTGCAGGCCAAAGGTCAGCCCGTAGCCGGTGGCGTTGATGTCGCGCACCACCTGCCTGATCTTTCCGGCCTTGAAGGTCGCCACATGCAGCACCGGCCCGAAGACCTCGCGCCCGCCGAGGTCGGCGATGCCTCCCACGCTGATCAGCGCCGGCCCGACGAAATTGCCCTCCGGTGCGTCCAGCTGCTTCACCAGCCGCCCGTCGGATTTAGCCGCCTCCACATAAGCGCGGATCTCTTCCGCCGCCTCCGCGTCGATCACCGGCCCCACGTCCGTTTGCAGCCGCCCCGGGTCGCCAACCGCCAGCTCATCCATCGCGCCCTTCAGCATCTCGATGAAGCCTTCGGCCACGTCCTCCTGTACGTAAAGGCAGCGCAGAGCCGAGCAGCGCTGCCCGGCAGACTGGAAGGCCGAGGCCACCACGTCGCGCACCGCCTGCTGCGGCAGCGCCGTGCTGTCGACGATCATCGCGTTCAGCCCGCCGGTCTCCGCGATCAGCGGCGTGCCAGGCGCCATGCCCCCGGCCATCGCCCGCGCAATCGCCTTGGCTGTGGCGGTGGAGCCAGTGAAGGCCACGCCGCTCACCCGCGCATCCGAGGTGATCGCCGCGCCCACCACCGCGCCCTCTCCGGGCACCAGTTGCAACACCTCTCGAGGCACGCCCGCCTCATGCAGCAGCGCCACCGCCGCCGCGGCGATGCGTGGGGTCTGCTCGGCGGGCTTGGACAGCACGCCGTTGCCGCTTGCCAGCGCGGCAGCCACCTGCCCGGTGAAGATCGCCAGCGGAAAGTTCCACGGGCTGATGCAGGCAAACACGCCCCGCGCTTGCGCCTCTGCTGGCGCCGCCTCCGCCTCGCCCGCGTAGTAGCGCAAGAAGTCCACTGCCTCGCGCAGTTCGCCCACCGCATCGGGCAGCGTTTTGCCCGCCTCGGCGATCAGCACCGCGAACAGTGCGCCCCATTCGCGCTCGTAGAAGTCCGCCGCGCGGCGCAGCACCTCCGCCCGCTCGGCCACCGGCGCACCCCACGGCTGCGCTGCCGCCAGCGCCGCCTCAACTTCTTCGGCCCCCGCATCCGCCACAGGCCCGCGCGGCTCGGCCCCTGCCACCGCCGCGCCAATCCGCTCCAGCTCGCCCACATCGCTCAGGTCGAAGCCGCGCGAGTTCTTCCGGGGCGCAAACACCTCCGGCCCCTTGGCGATTTTCGCCGGCCCGCTCCAAGCCTCGAACGGGCAGCCCGCCACCACCTCTGGCGGCACGCTCTCATCGACGATCTGGTTCACGAAGCTGGAGTTCGCCCCGTTCTCCAACAGCCGCCGCACGAGATAGGCCAGCAGGTCTTTATGGGTGCCGACCGGCGCGTAGATCCGGCACTTGGTGCCGCTGTCGGCCAGCACCAGATCATGCAGTCGCTCGCCCATGCCGTGCAGTCGCTGAAACTCGAAGGCCGAGCGCGGCAGGCCCTGCGCCATGTGCAAAACGGCGGCAACGGTATGGGCGTTGTGGGTGGCGAACTGCGGATAGATCCGGTCGGTCATGCCCAGCAGTTTGCGGGCGTTGGCGATGTAGCTGATGTCGGTCGCGGGCTTGGCGGTGAAAACGGGGAAGTCATCGAGCCCTTCGACCTGAGCATGCTTGATCTCGCTGTCCCAATAGGCGCCCTTCACCAGCCGAACGGTGATCCGGCGGCCCAGCCGCGCGGCGAGGTCATGCAGCCAGTCCAGCACCGCACCGCAGCGGCGGCCATAGGCCTGCACCACCACGCCGAAGCCGTCCCATCCGGCCAGCGCCTCATCGGAAAGCACCGCCTCGATCACCTTGAGAGAGAGCACCAGCCGGTCGGCCTCCTCGGCGTCGACGGCAAAGTTCATCCCCGCCTCCGCCGCCTGCCGAGCCAGCCGCGTGACCACCGGCACAAGCTCGTCCATGACCCGGTCCTGCTTGGCGACCTCGTAGCGCGGATGCAGCGCCGAGAGCTTCACCGAGATGCCCGGGTTCTCCGCCATCGCGCCCTTGCAGTTCTTGGCAATCGCCGCAATCGCATCGGCGTAGGCCTTGGCATAGCCCTCGGCGTCAGCGGCGGTCATCGCCGCCTCGCCCAGCATGTCGTAGCTGTAGGTGTAGCCCTTGGCCTCCATCCCCTGCGCGCGCTTCATCGCGGCGCCGATGCTCTCGCCCAGCACGAACTGGCGGCCCATCTCGCGCATCGCCCGCCCCACAGCGGCGCGGATCACGGGCTCCCCCAGCCGCTTCACGGCGCCCCTTAGCCGAGTCGCCATGCCCGGGCGCTCGTCCAGCACCTTGCCGGTCAGGAACAGCCCCCAGGTGGAGGCATTGACCAGCGGCGAGGCGCTCTTGCCGATGTGCTTGCCCCAGTCCGAGGGGGCGATCTTGTCTTCGATCAAGTCGTCGATGGTCTCGGCGTCGGGCACCCGCAGCAGCGCCTCGGCAAGGCACATCAGCGCCACGCCCTCATCGGTCGACAGGCCGTATTCGGCGAGAAACACCTCCATCAGACCGGGCCGAGCGTCGGCACGGATGCGCCGCACCAGCTTTGCGCCTTCGGATGAAATCTCCGCCCGCGCCGCGCCATCCAGCGCCGCCTCAGTGATGAGCCGCTCCACCAGCGAGGGTTCTGGCTGGCGCTTCAGCGCGTCGATCTGTCCGAGGGCGGCGGAGGTGGCGGGGGGTGTGGGGTGCGTGCTCATGGCGTGAGTATCGCTTCTTTTTGGAAGACGATGTGTCTATATTTTAGAGCAACTCAGCCCGAATGGATTAAAATGATGCAAAAACTAGGACGGAATGCCGCCATAGAGCTTGATTCGTTGGACGAAGCCATCATCCGCGAGCTCAGCGTCGATGCCCGGCTGACGATGACGGAACTCGCGCGCCGCGTCGGTCTATCAAAAACCCCGGTGCTGGCGCGGGTTCGCAGGCTGGAGGAGGCCGGGCTGATCACCGGCTACCACGCCACTCTGAGCTGGCCCAAGCTTGGGCTCGGCTGCGTCACCTTCGTGCAGGTCCGGCTGACCGATACCCGAGAGAAGGCGCTGAAGGCCTTCAACACCGCCGTCGCAGCGCTGCCCGAGGTGGAAGAGTGCCACATGATCGCCTCGGGCTTCGATTACCTGCTGAAGGTCCGCACCCGTGACGTGGCCAGCTACCGCGAGGTGATGGGCGAAAAGCTCTCGGAGCTGCCCCATGTCGCCTCCACCTCCTCCTTCGTGGCCCTCGAAGTGGTGAAAGACGGCTGACCCACGCCCGCCTGTCGCGGCCCCCGGCCCCTCATCGCCACTGCCAAGACCCCAGGGACCGGCCCTCGACACGCGCGCCGAACGCGCTAGCCTCTCCCTTAACCGAGAGGAGACCCACATGCCCCAGCCCCCCGCCGCCGATCTTGGCACGACCGCCCCCGACTTCACCCTGCCCGGCACCGATGGAAAGGCCTGGAGCCTTGCGGATGTGGCGGGCGAAAAGGGCATGCTGCTGATCTTCATGTGCAACCACTGCCCATACGTGAAGGGCATCATCGACAGGCTGATCGTGGATGCGCAGACCTTGCAGACCGCGGGCATCGGCGTGGCCGCGATCTGCGCTAATGACTCGACGAGCCACCCGGCCGACAGCCTCGAGAACATGAAGGCTTGGGCCGAGGAAAAGGCCTTTCCCTTCCCCTATCTCCACGACGAGAGCCAGGAGGTGGCCCGCGCCTATGATGCCGTCTGCACGCCCGATTTCTTCGGCTACAACGCAGCCGGCGAGCTGCAATATCGCGGGCGGCTCGACGCATTCGGCAAGAACGACGCACCCGCCGATGCGCCGCGCGAGTTGGTCGAGGCAATGATGCAGGTCGCCGCCACCGGGCGCGGCCCGGACGAGCAGGTGCCCTCGATGGGTTGCTCGATCAAATGGAAGGCCGCCTGAAGATCACAAGCGCCGCGCTTGCGGCGCGCCAACGGCAGCGAGGGGCCAGCCCCTCGCGCTCCCCGGAATATTTTCAGCAAGAAAATGAACAGGTTGTGCGTTTTTTTCGCATTGCCTGAAACTTGCCCCGCCGGTCCTCCGTGTCTTCTGATGCAGGCCGGGCGCGAAGCGCCTTGCTGGGGGCGCGACCCCGGTTTGCAGTAAGAGTGTGAAGGGTAGAGGCGCTCGCGGTCGGCAAGGACCGCGGGCGTCTCGCTATTGTGGAAAGAGGCTGTTACGGTCGCGCCCATGGCTACGTCCGAAGAGATCGAAGGTATGATTGCGCGCTGCGCTCTGGGCGACCGGGCAGCCTTTGCCGCGCTGTATCAGGCCACCTCGTCGAAACTTTTTGGCATCTGCCTCCGTATCCTCAGGGAGCGCTCCGAAGCGGAAGACGCCTTGCAAGAGGTTTACCTCCGCGTCTGGCGCAAGGCCGAGAGCTATGTGGCCGGCGGTCCCTCGCCGATGGCATGGCTGTCGACCGTCACGCGGAACCTCGCGATCGACCGGTTGCGGGCCAAGGCGCCCCCGGCGGACGAGCTGGAGGACGCGCCCGAGCTGGTGGCCAAGGGGCCCACGCCCGAGCAATCGGCGGTGGCCGCAGGTGAGGCCGCGCGGATCGGGGCCTGCCTGGGCGAGTTGGAGCCCGACCGGGCGGGGGCCGTGCGCGGCGCCTACCTGGAGGGCGCGAGTTACACCGAGCTGGCAGGCCACTACGGCGTGCCGCTCAACACGATGAGAACCTGGCTGCGCCGCAGCCTGATAAAACTGAAAGAATGCCTCGAGCGATGACCGAGCAGGCCACATATGACGAAGACGACATCGCCCTCGCGGGCGAGTACGTTCTGCGTCTGCTCTCCGCCGAGGAGGTGGCCGGGTTCGAGGCCCGTCTGGCTGCCGAGCCGGGGCTGCCCCTTTTGGTGACCGAATGGCAGGAGGGGCTCTCCAGCCTCGCCGACGAGGTCGAGGAGACCCCGCCCGCCGCGCTCTGGCGCCGGATCGAGGCCGCCGCTCATGGAGCCGATCAGGCCGCCGGGCAGAGGCGTGGCCTGCCGCTCTGGGGGTGGCTCACCGGGGGCCTCGCCGCCGCGCTTGTTGCCGTGGCCGTGTTCTTTGCCATCGACCCGAGCCCCGCCGTCGCGCCCACCCATCAGGCGCGCATTGCGGCGGAGGATGGCTCGCTCACCGTGCTGGCCGCGCTCAGCCCCGAGGGCGAGTTGCATGTGATCCGCGAGTCCGGTGGCCCGCGCCCAGGCCGGGCGCTGGAGCTCTGGCTCATTGCCGATGGTGCCCCTGCGCCGGTGTCGCTCGGGGTCTTCCCCGAGGCTGACGACTTCCGCGTGCCGCTCCCCGAGGCCCTGCGCGCGGGCTTTACCGGCGGCACGCTGGCGATCTCCGACGAGCCGCCCGGCGGTTCGCCCACCGGCGCACCGACAGGCGACGTTCTGGCCGCCGCCCCGGTGCAGACGCTTTAAGGCGTCAGCGAATATATCGCGCAAAATCAGCCGCTTGAGAGATTATCACGGCTTCGTGTGAAACCAATCTCCAAGTCGCTCCGTAACTCCCTACAGAACCCCGCCACAACGGTCGGGGAGAATGACTGACCGGGAGAAACCCCAATGACTTTCGCCAAAACCCTAGCCACCACCGCCGCTGCCGCACTCGTTGCCGGCACCGCTTTTGCCGCCAACCCCGAAGTGGGCGGCGCCGCGATGTACGAGGACAAGAACATCGTCGAGAACGCGGTGAACTCCGCCGACCACACCACGCTCGTCGCCGCCGTTCAGGCTGCTGGTCTGGTTGAGACTCTCTCGGGTGAAGGCCCCTTCACCGTCTTCGCGCCGACCAACGCCGCCTTCGAGGCCCTGCCCGATGGCACCGTGGAGACCCTGCTGATGCCCGAGAACAAGGACCAGCTGACCAAGATCCTCACCTGCCACGTTGTGGCCGCTGATGCGATGTCGGCTGCGATCGGCCAGATGATCATGGACGATGATGGTGCGCACCCGATCCAGACCGTGGGTGGCTGCGTGTTCACCGCCAAGATGATGGGCAATGACATCGTGATCGAAGACGAGAACGGTGGCATGGCCAAGGTGACCATCGCCGACGTGAAGCAATCCAATGGTGTGATCCACGTGGTCGACGCCGTGCTTCTGCCGAAGATGTAAGACCTCCCATCCTGGCCGGGTGCTCCCTAGCCCCGGCCAGGCCCCGGCACCTCTCTGCCCCGCAGCGGAGGGGTGACACCCCACCCAATTCACCCGCCGTCCGATTGGAGCCTCCGATGAACCGCCGCGATTTTCTTTCAGCCGCCACAGCCGCGATCCCCGTGGCCATGGTGCTCAGCCCCCGGCTCTTCGCCGCCACCGAGGGCGACTTCGAGGTGACCCGGACCAAGGCCGAGTGGCAGGCCATGTTGAGCGAGACGGAATACGCCGTCATGCGCGAAGAGGCGACCGAACGTGCCGGCACCTCGCCGCTGAACGACGAAAAGCGCGCTGGCACCTACGCCTGCAAAGGCTGCGATCTGCCGCTCTATTCCTCCGAAACGAAGTATGACAGCGGCACCGGCTGGCCCTCGTTCTGGCAGTCACTCCCGGACGCCATCGGCACCAAGGAAGACCGCAAGCTCTTCTCTGTGCGCACCGAGTGTCACTGCCGCCGCTGCGGCTCGCACCTCGGCCATATCTTCGATGATGGGCCCGCTCCCACTGGCAAGCGCCATTGCCTCAACGGGGTGAGCCTCACCTTCCTGCCGGCTTGATCCCCCCGCGGCCCGGCCCCTCCGTCCGGGCCGCCCTGCCCGCCCCGCGTCATCCCTCGCAGGGGCGGGCAGATTATTTTTCGGGAGAGCTTATCGGCCCTATCGGGTGGCCTCTGGTAGGCTGGTAAACCCGCCCACCACCACTTTCAAAACCCGCGCAGCTCCGTGAACGCCTCCAGCGGCTCGCGCGCCGTGCGCACCAAATTCGCAGGATGCGCCGGATCGGCCCGGCCCAGCGCGATCCCGCAGACCACCAGTTCATCCTCCGGCAGCCCCAGCGCCTCGTGGGCCACATCGCCGTAATGGGCGATTGCGCCCAGCCCGCACGTGGCCAGCCCGCGCGATTCTGCCGAGGCCAGCAGCGCCATGATCGCCATGCCGAGATCCATAAAGCAGCCTTTACCCATGTCGCGCCGGATGGTCACGATCATCCCCACCGGCGCATCGAAGAAGCGATAATTGCGGTCAAACTGCCGCCGCCGCCCGTCGAGGTCGCGCTTCTCGATGCCCAGCGCCTCATAAAGCGCGTAGCCCGCCGCCCGCTGGCGGGCCTTCAGCTCGGGCGGCATCTTCTTGGGAAAGTAGGAGTATTCGGCAACCTGAGGGCGCCCGTCGGCGATGGCCTCGGCCAGCGCGGCGGAGAGCGCCTTCAACGGGGCGCGGGTGAGGGCGATGAACCGCCCGGGTTGCAGGTTGGCACCGGAAGGGGCGCGGCGGGCGTCCGTCAGGATCGCCTCCACCGTGCTGCGTTCCACCGGGTCGGGCAGGAAGCCGCGCACCGAACGGCGCTGCGCCAGCGCCTCGCTGACCGTCAACGCGCCGTTGCGGCCCCCGTCCACCGGCTCAGCCCCTGCTGGGCAGGGCGCCGGGCCGGGCCTTGGCCAGCGCCTGGGTTACCAGCGCGGCCAGCACGGCCTTGATCAGGTCGCCGGGGATGAAGGGCAGCGCCGCCACGGTCACCGCCTCTCCAAGGCCCGCCGGTTTGGCCAGCATGTACCACGCCAGCGCGAAGACATAGAGCGCGACGATCCCGCCAAAGACCGAGCCTGCCGCCGCGCCCGCCGCCACCGGCAGCGCCCGCATCCGCTCCATCACGAGGCCGGTCACGAAGGCGGCAATCGGGAAGCCCACGAAGAACCCGGCCCAAGGGGTCATCAGCACGCCAAGGCCACCCCGGCCACCCGCCAGCAGGGGCAGGCCGAGCAGGGTCAGCAGGCAAAACAGCGCCGCCGCCGCCGCGCCGCGCCATGCGCCCAGCACGGTGCCGCACAGCATGATCCCCAGCGTCTGCGCGGTGATCGGAATGCCCGAGGCCAGCGTCAGCTTGGGCACCAGCCCCAGCACCGCGATCAGCGCCGCGAAAAGCGCAATCATCACCACGTCCCGTTCCGAAACCTTGCTCATTTCCGTGCCCCTTCGCTCAATCCGCCGCGCGCCCTTAGCGCTTCGGCCACATGGTCCGCATCGTCCAGCGCAAGCCCCGCCAGCGGCGCGGCGATGCGCCATCCGGCGCGGCGTCGCGGGCTGCGGGCGCGATAGCTTTCGGCCAGCGCCGCGCCTTTCTCGCTCAGCACCGGGATAAACCGGATCACCAGCGAAATGGCAAGCTCCAGAGGCCGGGTGTTCAGCCCGATCCAGCGCAGCGGCGCGGTCAGCCAGTGCAGCACCGCCAACATGTCGGCAAGGCGTGTCGTCATCGTGACAAGGTTGGCCAGCGCGACCGCCGAAAGGAGCCGCAACACAATCACCGCGCCCTCGGCCAGCGTTCCGGTCGCCACATGCCAAGCCGCGATGAGCGCCGCGAAGAGCGCCACCGGGCGCAGCGCAGCGAGCCCCGCCCGCGCGAAGCGCGCGCCCGGCAGGGCATAGAGCGCAGCGACAAGCCCCAGTGCCACCAGTTGCCCCGCGAGCGACGCGACCATGAACAGCCCCGTGCCCGACACGCAGAGCAGCGCCAGTTTCAGCCCCGCGGGCCAGCGATGGAATACGGTCTCAACCGGCGAGTTCATTGAGATCATCGCCCTCGCCTTCCATCGCGGCGCGAAACCGCACCAGAACCTCGCCCGCAGGCCCGTCCGCCGCCACCTCGCCCGCCTCCAGCCAGATCACCCGGTCGAAGCCCTCCAGCGCCGCCGGGTCGTGGCTGATCATCACCACCCGCTGCGGCAGGGCGGCGAGCCGGGCGTGCAGCGCCCGCGTGGTCGGAATGTCCAGCCCCGCGAAAGGCTCATCGAGGATCAGCCATTCCGGCGCCATCGCCAGCACGGAAACGAGGCAGAGCAGGTGGCGCTGGCCGCCGCTCAGGGTGCCGACCGGCCTGTCCCACCAATGCTCCTTGCCGATCTCCGCCAGCGCGGCGCGGGCCGCTGCCTCTGCATCTTGCCGGCCCTGCTGCACGAGGCCAAAGCTCACCTCCTCGCCGCAGGTCGGAAAGATGATCTGGTGATCGGGGTTCTGAAACAGGATGCCCACGCGGGCGAGTGCGGCCTTGCGGTCGGCGAAGAGGTCGTCGCCCCCCACCGCCACCGCCCCGCCTGTCGGCGCGATCAGCCCTGCCAGGAGCCGCGCGAGGGTGCTCTTGCCCGAGCCGTTGCGCCCGACCACGCCGATCCGGCGCTCGTCCAGCGTCAGCGTCAGCGGGCAGAGAATCTCCCGCCCGTTCACACCGTAAGCTGCCTTCTCCAGCCGGATTTCGCTCATCCCGTCACGCTCCGTTTTGCCCGCCCTAGCCCGAAATGGCCCGCATTGTAAGGCCCGGCCCGTTGCGCGACCGGGCATTTCCCGACCAAAACAATCAGAATTGACTTACCCAAGTAATTCACTCAGAATTAACCCGACTCCCAGCCATCCCGCCCAAGGGCCAGCCCGGACACGTCAGACAACCGGAGACCCAAGCACAGGTGGACCCATGAGAAACGCGCAACTGAGTGACCCGTATTCATCCCTCCTCCAGAGCTTCTTCTGCCGCCACTACGGCGCAGGCGAAGCCCGGCTTTTTCGCCGGATCGTCGGGGAGGCCCGGGCATGAACGCGCATGTCACCGCCCCCGCCGGAACCGCCCTGCCCCTGCACGATGCCCGCGCCCTGACCAAGGGCGGCATCCAGGCCATGATCGAGCTCGACGGGCAGACCTACTTCCTGCGCATTACCCGCGCCGGCAAGCTGATCCTGACCAAATGAAGCACGCGGCCTTTCCCGCCTCGGGGCCTGCGCCCCGCGCGCCCCGCGGGGCTGCCCCCGTGGGCCGCACCGCGGAATTGGCGCCTGCCGAGCTGGCCGCCGTGACCTTCCTGCGCATGGCCCTCACCGGGCGCGATGCGCAGGTGGCCGAGGATTTCGCGCTGCTGCTCGGCGCGCAGGACGGGGCCGAGGCCCATGCCGCCTTTGCACGTCTGGCCCGCGCGCTGGCCGAGCGCCCGCGTGCCTTCTGCCATCATGCGCCCGGCTGCGCCTGTTATGGCGGCGATGAAAGCGCGTTTGCCCATCTGCTCTCTGCATCCGCGGCAGGCGACGAGGAGGCCGCGATGGGCTTTGCCCTGCACCTCTTCTCCGGGCGCCCGCCGCTCGGGCTGCTGGGGGCCGCTGCCCGCGCCGGGCTCGCGCTCAACCACATGGCCGAGATGCTATCCGCACCCCGGGCATTGCACTGAAACCAACTGAACGACCAAAGCCAACAGGACAGTAAAGATCAATGACTTCCAAGCTCAAAGCCACGCTCCTCGCCACGGCCATCGCCGCGCCGCTTCCCGCGCTCGCAGGCCCTGCAGAGGTGCTCGCCAACTACGCTGACATCGCCCAAGCCGGGTATGAGGACAGCCTGGCAACCGCGCAGACGCTCCAGTCTGCCGTCGACGCGCTCATCGCCTCGCCCTCCGATGTCACGCTGGAAGCCGCCAAGCACGCATGGCTCGCCGCCCGCGTGCCCTACCAGCAGACCGAGGTCTTCCGCTTCGGCAACGCGGTGGTCGACGACTGGGAAGGCAAGGTCAACGCATGGCCGCTCGACGAGGGGCTGATCGACTATGTCGACGGCGGCGGCGCGACCGACGAGAACCCGCTGGGCGGGCTCAACGTGGTGGCCAACCCCACGCTGACCATCTCCGGCGAGGAGATCGACGCCACCGAGATCACCCCCGCGCTGCTCTCGGGCACCCTGCACGAGGCCGACGAGATCGAGGCCAACGTGGCCACCGGCTACCACGCCATCGAATTCCTGCTCTGGGGCCAGGACCTGAACGGCACCGAGAACGGCGCTGGCAACCGGCCCTTCACTGATTACGCCTCGGGTGACGCCTGCACTGGCGGCAACTGCGACCGCCGCGCTGCCTACCTCAAGGCCGCGACCGACCTGCTGGTGACCGACCTCGAAGAGATCGTTGCAGCCTGGTCCGAAGGCGGCGAAGGCCACACCGCCGTGACCAGCGACGAGACCGCAGGCCTCACCGCCATCCTCACCGGCATGGGTTCGCTCTCCTACGGCGAACAGGCCGGTGAGCGGATGAAGCTCGGCGTCATGCTGCACGATCCCGAGGAGGAGCATGACTGCTTCTCCGACAACACCCACAACTCGCATTACTACGACGGTCTGGGCATCCAGAACGTTTACCTGGGTGAGTATCAGCGGGTCGACGGGTCGGTTGTTTCGGGCGAAAGCCTGGCCTCCCTCGTGGCCGCAGCCGATCCGTCGCTCGATGCCGAGCTGACCGCCGCGCTGGCCCACACCATGCGCGAGCTGGGTCAGATCAAAACCGCTGCCGAAGCCGGCTATTCCTACGACCAGATGCTGGCCGCCGGGAATGCGGAAGGCGAAGCGCTGGTGATGGGCGCGGTCGATGCGCTCGTGGCCCAGACCCGCTCCATCGAGCGGGCAGTCACCGCACTCGGCCTCGACGGTATCGAGGTTGAAGGCTCCGACAGCCTCGACCAGCCCGACGCCGTCTTCCAGTAAACCGCGCTCGGGTGGGTGCGCCAAATCCGCTCACCCGAAACACTGATGAATACCGGGGGCGCCGCAACGCGCCCCCGCTGACACCTCAAAACAGCCAGCCCCGGGCCTGCCGAAATGATCGTCTGCCACTGCCAAAGCATCAACGACCGCGACATCCACGCCGCCATCGACTGGATGCGTGCCGCCGACCCCGAAACCATCATCACCCCCGGTAAGATCTACCACGCCCTCGGCAAACGCGCCGACTGCGGCGGATGTATGCCCCTGTTTCTCTCCACGATGCGTGCTAATACCAATCTGGAGGTTCCGCCCGAGTTGCGCGGCCTCGGAACGCATCGCAGGAGAGGAAAGAGCGCATGAAAGGCGACGCAAAGGTCATCGAATACCTGAACGCAGCACTCCGGTCCGAGCTTACGGCCGTCAACCAGTACTGGTTGCACTACCGGATGCAGGACGACATGGGCCTGAAAGGTCTGGCCGACAAGTCGCGCGAGGAAAGCATCGAAGAGATGCATCACGCCGACAAGCTGATCACCCGCATCCTCTTTCTCGAGGGTCACCCCAACCTGCAAAAGCTCGATCCGCTGCGCATTGGCGAGACCCCCAAGGAGATGCTTGAAGCCGATCTGGCTGCCGAGCACGAGGCGCGGACGCTCTACAAGGAGGCTCGCGACCATTGCGAGGAGGTCGGCGACTACGTCTCCAAGAACCTCTTCGAGGAGCTGATGGCCGATGAAGAGGGCCACATCGACTTCCTCGAAACCCAGCTCGACCTGCACGACCGCGTCGGCGAGCAGAACTACGCCCAGATCAACGCCTCCACCGCTGCGGACGCCGAGTAGCACTGCGAATAAATCCGGGGTCTCGCGCGTAACCCCGGCATGAACCCGTCACCCACCCGGCTCAGGGTGGGTGAGACCCACCAATCGAACGCGCCGACCATGCCAATGCCCCTCCGCCTCTCCACACTCTTCGCCCTGCTGGCCACATCGGCCGCAGCCCAGACCCTCACCGACGATCACCTGCCCGTGGTCCCGCGGACCGAGGACGAAGCGGCCCGCATTGCCGCTGTCACCGCGCCCACCACCAGCTTCACCGCCCCCGAAGCCTTCGAGCAAAACCCCGGCGGCGCGGCCACTGTCCGGCGGCGCGACAACGCCGATGCCTTCTCCCAGCCCTCCGGCAACATCGATTTCGCCCGCGAGCTCGATTTCAAGCTGGGCAACGGCCTGTTCCGCAAGCTCTGGGTCTCCGCCCCCTCCTCTACGCTGGCCTCAGACGGCCTCGGCCCGCTCTACAACGCCCGCTCCTGCCAGCGCTGCCATCTGAAAGACGGGCGCGGCCACCCGCCAGAGACCGGCGAGAACGATGGCACCACCATGTTCCTGCGCGTCTCCATCCCCGGCGGCCCGGAGGACGGGATCGAAGAAATCCGCGAATACATCGCCACCCTTCCCGAGCCCACCTACGGCGGTCAGATGCAGGACCACTCCCTGCCCGGGATCCCCGCCGAGTACCGCCTCGGCATCACCTACGAAGAAATCCCGGTCGAACTTTCGGGCGGCGAAACCGCCTCGCTCCGCGCGCCCACCTACGCGGCCGAAAACCTCGGCTGGGGGCCGCTCCACCCTGACGCCATGCTCTCGCCCCGCGTCGCCCCCCAGATGATCGGCCTCGGGCTGATCGAGGCGATCCCGGCGGCGGACATCCTCGCCCACGCCGACGAAGGCGACGCCGACGGCGACGGCATCTCCGGCCGCGCCAACATCGTCTGGTCGCTGGAGCATGACCAACCCATGCTCGGGCGCTTCGGCCTCAAGGCCGGCATGCCCACCATCCGCGAGCAATCCGCCGCCGCCTTCGCCGGTGACATCGGCATCAGCTCGCCCCTGCACCCCAACGGCGCGGGCGATTGCGCCCTTGCCCAAGCCGCCTGCCAGCAAGCGCCCCACGGCGATCAGGATGCGCGCGGCTTCGAGATCGCGGCTGACGGGCTCGACCTCGTCACCTTCTATTCCCGCAACCTCGCCGTCCCCGCCCGCGCGGGGGTGGATGACCCGCAGGTGTTGCGCGGCAAAGAGGTGTTCTACGAAACCGGCTGCACCTCCTGCCACACGCCCAAGTTCGTCACCCACCGGCTGCAGGACCAGCCCGAGCAGAGCTTCCAGCTCATCTGGCCCTATTCCGACTTCCTGCTGCACGACATGGGTGAGGGGCTGGCCGATCACCGCCCCGAGGCGCGGGCGACGGGCCGCGAATGGCGCACTGCGCCGCTCTGGGGCATCGGCCTGACCGAACAGGTCAGCGGCCACACCCAGTTACTGCACGATGGCCGCGCCCGCAATCTGCTGGAGGCGATCCTCTGGCACGGCGGCGAAGCGCAGGCCCAGCGCGATGCCGTCACCCAGATGCCGCCTGAAGACCGCGCCGCCCTGCTGCGCTACCTCGAAAGCCTCTGACGCCTTGCTCCCGGCGCGCCGCAGGCGTAGGCCGGGCGGTGTCCCGCCGCTCGTGAAAGGACCGCCCATGCGCCTTCTGCTCGCCGCCATCGCCCTCCTCGCCACCCCGCTCCACGCCGGTGTGCCCGAAGCGATCGAAGGCCACATCCTGCCGCGCCACGCCGCCTTTGCCGAGGCCGCCACCGCGCTCGATGCCGCCGCGCGGGCCGATTGCACCGCCGAGGCGCTGAAACCGGCCTATAACGCCGCCTTCGACGCATGGATCGGCGTCCAGCACCTCGCCCTCGGCCCCCTGCAAGAGATCGGCGGCCCCATCGCGCTGCAATTCTGGCCCGACACCAAGGGCTTCACCGCCCGCCAACTCGGCATGCTGCTGAAAGCCGAAGCGCCCAAGGCCGTCACACCGGAAGGTTTCGCCCAACAATCCGTTGCCGTGCAGGGCTTCATGGCGCTGGAACGGATGCTCTACGACGAAGCCTTCTCGGGCTACGCCGCCGAGAGCTACGCCTGCGCCCTCACCCGCGCCATCGCCCACGACATCGCCGCCAAGGCCGCAACGCTCAACGCCGACTGGCCCGCCGCCGCCCAATCCCTGCGCACCGCCGGAGAGCCGGGTAACGCCACCTACCTCGCCCCCGCCGAAGCCACACAGGCGCTCTTCACCGCGCTCATCACCGGCATCGAATACAATGACGACGCCCGCCTCGCCCGCCCGCTTGGCAGCTTCGAGCGGCCCCGCCCCACCCTCGCCGAGGCTTGGCGCTCTGGCCGCAGCCAGCGCAACCTCGCGCTCTCGCTGGCGGCGCTGGAGGAGTTTGCCGCCCTGCTGGCTGATGGCGAGGCGTCCGAAACGCAAAAGCTCTTCAACGATACCGAGGCCTGGCTCGATAGCCTTGATGAGCCCGCCTTCGCTGGGGTCGCCGAGCCGACCACCCGCATGGGGATCGAAAGCCTCACCTCCTACCTCGCCCTGCTGAAGGAAACCGCCGCTGCCGAGATCGGCGCGCATCTGAACGTGGGCCAAGGCTTCAACGCGCTCGATGGCGACTGAGCGATGATCCCCCGCCGCGCCTTCCTCGCCTCCCTCGCAGCAGCCGCCGCCGCGCCGCGCGCCTCATGGGCCGATGCCGGGGCGCCCGCGTACCTCGCCGCCGCCCGCGACGCTTCCGGCGCCTTTGCCCTTTGCGGCCTCTCCGCCGGTGGGGCGCTGCGCTTCCGCCTGCCACTGCCCGACCGGGGCCACGCGGCGGCGGCTCACCCGTCACGCCCCGAAGCCGTCGGTTTCGCCCGCCGCCCGGGCCGCTTTGCGCTGGTGATCGACTGCGCCACAGGCCGCCAGACCGCCCGGCTCGACGCGCCGGAGGGCCGCCACTTCTATGGTCACGGGGCGTTTCTGGAGGGCGGCGCGGTGCTGGCCACCTCCGAGAACGACTATGCCACCGGCGCGGGGGTGATCGGCCTCTGGGCGCCCGAAGAGGGCTACGCGCGCATCGGCGAGGTGCCCTCCGGCGGGATCGGCCCGCATGAAATTCTGACCCTGCCGGACGACCGCAGCCTGCTGGTTGCCAACGGCGGGCTGCGCACCGGGCCGGGCAGCCGCGAGGTGCTGAACCTCGACACCATGCGCCCCAACCTCGCCGTGGTCTCGCCCGACCGAGGGGTGCTGGAGGTCTCCGAACTGCCCGAGCCGCTCTGGCCCAATTCCATCCGCCACCTCGCCCTGCGCCCGGACGGGCTGGCAGGCTTCGCCATGCAGTGGCAGCGCGATGTCGCCGAGCCGGTGCCACTGCTCGGCCTCTGGCAGGTGGGCGAGCCGCTCCGGCTCTGCGAGGCCCCGCCCGCCCGCGCGCTGGCGATGCAGGGCTATGCCGGCTCTGTCGCCTTTTCCGGTGATGGGCAGGCCGTGGCCATCACCTCGCCCCGCGGCGGCGAGGTGCAGATCTTCGACGCCGAAACCGCCACCCTGCGCGCCCATTGGCGCCGCGCCGACATCTGCGGCCTTGCCCCGCGCGGCGCGGGGTTCTTTGCCTCCGACGGCATGGGCGGGCTCTTTGCGCTGGAGGCCGATGGCACCGCCACGCCGCTGGCCCGGCATGAGGCAAGCTGGGACAATCACCTCGTGCCGGTGCGCGCGGTGTAACGCTCGTGGGGGGCACCCCCCACACCGCGCCTTTCAGTGGTGGGGCCAGCCCCCCACACCCCCCGGAGATATTTGGAGCAAGAAAATGAATAGGGCGGGGGAAGCTTTACAGAACAAAGAGCGAACATTATTCTGAGGGCATGTCCCGCGATCCGTTCTCCCATATGCCCCACCGGCCGCGCCGCCCCTGCGTGGTAGCCGGGGAGTTTGCGCTGGCCACCGGGCGGGTGCATGAGTTTTGCGGCCCGGCGCGGCAGGCACTGGCGCTGGCGGTGGCGGGGCGGCTCGCGGGGCCGGTGATCTGGATCATCCCGGATTGGCAGGGCGAGGCGCTCTGCGGGCCGGGCGTGAACCGCTGGATCGACCCGGCGCGGCTGCTCATCGTCCGGGCGGGCCGGGAGGCCGAGGGGCTCTGGTGCATGGAAGAGGCGCTGCGGGCGGGCGCGGCGCCGCTGGTGGTGGCCGAGATGGAGGCGCCGCCGGGCATGGTGCCGGTGCGACGGCTGCATCTGGCCGCCGGAACCCCCGAGGGCACCGCGCCGCTGGGGCTGATCCTGACCCCCGGCACGGGCGGTGCGCCGGGGATCGAGAGCCGCTGGCAGGCCGCCCCCGCCCATGCCGCGGGCCTCAACCGCTGGGAGCTGCACCGCCTGCGCGCCCGCATGGCCCCGCCCGCCGCATGGCACCTCACCCAACCCGCGCCCCGCGCCGAACTGGTGCTCTCTCCCCTTGCCGCGCTGGAGGCAACGGCGTAGGGCGGGAGGGGGCCAACCGCCCCGCTCTCACCCGGCCCGCCGAAAACGACACCCCTCGTCGCCCGCAGGCCAGCCCCCGTCCCTGCCTCAGGCTACCCCGCCCCCATGCGCCTCCTCCTCACCTTCGCGCCGCTGCTCCTTTCGGTGGCCCTGCTCCAGCTCTCCACCGGCGGGCTTGGGCCAATGGATGCGCTCTCGGGGCTGACGCTGGGCTTCACCACCGGCGAGATCGGCCTGCTCGGCTCAGCCCATTTCACCGGGTTCTTCCTTGGCTGCTGGTGGGCGCCCCGGCTGATGGGCAGCGTCGGCCACGCCCGCGCCTTTGCCGCCTTCACCGTGCTCGGCGCCATCGGCCTGCTGGGCCACATGCTGCTGACCGCGCCCTGGGCCTGGGCCGGGATGCGCGTGGCCTCGGGGCTCTGCATCGCCGGGTGCTACACGGTGATCGAGGCCTGGCTTCAGGCGCGGGTCACCAATGCCACGCGGGGCCGGGCGATGGGCAGCTACCGGCTGGTCGACATGGGCGGCTCGCTGCTGGCCCAGCTGCTCGTCGGCGTGCTGGAGCCGGCCACCTATGCCGCCTACACCCTGCTTGCCATCCTCTGCTGCGCCGCCCTGCTGCCCACCGCCCTCACCCGCGCCGAGCAGCCCGCCACGCCCGAGGCCCCGCGCCTGCGCCCGGCCCTCACCTTTGCCCGCTCGCCACTTGCGGGCGCCGCCGTTCTGGTGGCCGGGCTCACCTCTGGCAGCTTCCGCACCATCGGCCCGGTCTATGGCCAAGCGGTCGGGCTCGGCCCCGAGCAGATCGGCCTCTTCCTCGCCATCTGGATCGGCGGCGGCGCGCTGGCGCAATGGCCGGTGGGCTGGCTCGCCGATCGCTACGACCGCCGCTGGGTGCTGATCGGCCTCTCGGTCGCCTCCACCCTCGCCTGCGCCCTGACCCTCGCCACCTCGCAGTCCACCACCGCCGTGCTGATCTGCGCGGCGATCTTCGGGCTCACCAGCTTTCCGATCTACTCGGTCGCCGCCGCCCACGCACACGATTGGGCCTCCGATGACGAGCGGGTCGAGCTTTCGGCCTCAATGATGTTCGCCTTCGCCGCCGGAGCCATCGCCGCGCCGCTGACGATCTCATGGCTGATGCAAGCCACCGGCCCCGGCGCGCTATTCACCATCATCGCGCTGGCCCATGTGGCGCTCGCCGTGATTGGCACGATCCGAATGCGCGCCCGCCCGACCAGCGCCGAACGCACCCGCTACATCTACGCCCCGCGCACCAGCTTCCTGATCGGCCGCCTCACCGGCCGCCAGCGCAAAGACCCTTAGGGCAAGGCGGGCTCCTGCGCCCCTAGCCGGAAACCGCCAGAGCCCCGCGCCCGTGCCGCGCCCCGTGCTGCCAGAGCACCAGCACGCAGAGGCCCACCATCGCCACATCCGCCAGCGGCGGCGCGAGCCAGAGGCCGATCTCGCCCAGCGCCCAAGGCAGACTGAGCGAGAGCGGGATCACCAGCAGGTAAACCCGCGTCAGCCCCAGCAAGGCGGCCCGCCGGGCATCACCAATGGCCTGAAAGAAGGACGACACCATGCTCACAGGCCCCACCAGCACGTAGCCTGCAAGGATCACCGGCAGCAGGCCGGCCAGCGCCGCCTGCACACCGCTGTCACCGGTGAAAAGCGCGCCCAGCCCCCACCGCGCCGAAATCAGCCCGAGCGCCACCGTCCCGCAATAGGCCAGCGCCGCGCCCATCGCCCGGTGCAGCGCCCCGTTGGCCCGCGCGTGCAGCCCTGCGCCGTGGCAGGTGCCCGCAATCGCCTGCAGCGCCTGCCCCAGCCCGAGCATTCCTAGGAAGGCAAAGGCCATGACCCGCAGGTAGATCCCATAGGCCGCAATCAGGGCCTCAGTGTCCGGCCCGTCCAGCAGCCGCAACATCGCCACCACCGCGCCGGTGCTGAGCGCGATGCCCAGAAAGCTCAGGCTCTGCGGCGCGCCTAGGGCCAGCATCTCGCCCCACCGGGCGCGGCTAGGCCGGGGTAACGGCAACACCAGCCGCCCCCGCGCCCGCAAGCCCAGCACCACCAGCACCGCCGCCGCCTGCGCCACCAGCGTGGCCAGCGCCGAACCTGCCACGCCCCAGCCGAAGACGGCGATGAAGAGCCAGTCCAAGGCGCCATTGCCGAGCGACACTGTGAGCGACATCGCCGCCATGAAGGGCACCCGCCCCTCGACCCGCAGCGCATCCGTCTGGAGCGTCAGCACCAGCCCCAGCAGCCCGCCGCCGCCGAGGATCGCGATGTAGCGCCAGCCCATCCCGGCCAGCGTGGAGTCCCCATCGGCCAAGAGTCGCACCAGCCCCGGCCCCGCCACTGCCCCCACGGCACAGACGCCGAGCCAGATCAGCAAGGCCAGCCCATGCGCCCCGCCAAAGGCCCGCGCCGCGCCGCCCGCATCCGCGGCCCCCAGCGCCCGTGCCACCACAGAGGCCATGCCCGACGACACCAGCGTGCCCAGCGCCGCCAGCAGCATCACCGCCGGAAACACCAGCGTCACCGCCGCCAGCGCCTCTGCGCCCACGTAGCGGCCCAGAAAGATCGCATCGACCACGCTCAGGAGCCCGTGCAGCATCATCACCAGCGAGATCGGCAGTGCCGTGCGCAGCAGAAGCGGGCCCAGCGGGCCGGAGAGATAGGGAGAGTCGGACATAATTTTTTACCCGGGTATAAATATACCCCGCCCTACCGTCCTCCCGCGTCCCGGTCAAGCCCGGTGGCATCGCACCCCCGTTGCTCCCCGCCGCTGCCTGCTGTAACCCTCCCGGCAACTCCGACAAAGGCCGCACCCATGCCCCGCACGCTCATCACCTCCGCCATTCCCTACATCAACGGGATCAAGCACCTCGGCAACCTCGTGGGCTCACAGCTCCCGGCCGACCTCTACGCCCGCTACTGCCGTGCGCGTGGCGACGAGGTGCTGTTTCTCTGCTCGACCGACGAGCATGGCACCCCCGCCGAACTGGCCGCCGCCAAGGCGGGCAAGCCGGTGGCCGAGTTCTGTGCCGAGATGCATGAGGTGCAGGCCGAGATCGGCAAGGGCTTCGGCCTGTCGTTCGACCACTTCGGTCGCTCCTCCTCGCCCCAGAACCACCGGCTGACCCAGCATTTCGCCGGCGCACTGGCCGACAACGGCCTCATCGGCGAGGTCTCCGAGAAGCAGGTCTATTCCAACGCAGATGGCCGCTTCCTGCCTGACCGCTACATCGAGGGCACCTGCCCCAACTGCGGCTACGACAAGGCCCGCGGCGACCAATGCGAGAACTGCACCAAACAGCTCGACCCGACCGACCTGATCGAGCCGCGCTCTGCCATCTCCGGTTCGACCGACCTTGAAGTGCGCGAAACCAAGCACCTCTACCTCAAGCAGCGCAGCCTGCGCGCCGACATCTCCGCCTGGATCGACAGCAAGACAGACTGGCCCGTGCTCACCACCTCCATCGCCAAGAAATGGCTGAACGATGGTGACGGGTTGCAGGACCGGGGCATCACCCGCGACCTCGACTGGGGCGTGCCGGTGAAAAAGGGCACCGAGGACTGGCCGGGTATGGAGGGCAAGGTCTTCTACGTCTGGTTCGACGCGCCCATCGAATACATCGCCTGCGCCGAAGAGTGGCAAGACGCCGGAAAGGGCTCCGACTGGGAGCGCTGGTGGCGCACCGACAAGGGCGCCGATGATGTGCGCTACGTCCAGTTCATGGGCAAGGACAACGTGCCCTTCCACACCCTCACCTTCCCCGCCACCATCCTCGGCTCCGGCGAGCCGTGGAAGCTGGTCGATTACATCAAGTCGTTCAACTACCTGAACTACGAGGGCGGCCAGTTCTCCACCTCGCAAGGTCGCGGCGTGTTCCAGGACCAGGCGCTGGAGATCCTGCCCGCCGACTACTGGCGCTGGTGGCTGCTCTCCCACGCGCCCGAAAGCTCCGACACCGAGTTCACTTGGGAGACCTTCCAGCAGGATGTGAACAAGGATCTGGCCGACGTGCTGGGCAACTTCGTCAGCCGCGTGACCAAGTTCTGCCGCTCCAAATGGGGCGAAGAGGTGCCTGCGGGCGGCGCGCTGTCCGAGAACGGAAAGGCGCTGATCGCCGAGCTTCATCACAAGCTCACCGAGTACACCGCCCAGATGGACGCCATCGAGGTCCGCCGCGCGGCGGCGACCCTGCGCTCCATGTGGGTGGCGGGCAACGAGTTCCTGCAATCGGCGGCGCCTTGGACCACCTACAAGGAAGATCCGGAGGCCGCGGCGGCCGACATTCGCCTCGCGCTCAACCTGATCCCGGTCTACGCCGTGCTCTCTGCGCCCTTCATCCCCTTCTCCGCCGAGCGGATGCTGGCCGACATGGGCGCCGAGGGGGCCGAGTGGCCCACGGATATCTCCGCCGCACTCAGCGCCTTGCCCGAAGGTCACGGCTTCACCGTGCCCGACGTGCTCTTTGCCAAGATCAGCGACGAAGCCCGCGAAGACTGGGCCACCCGCTTCTCCGGCACCCGTAGCTGACCCGCCGCCGCCCTGCGGCCCGCGACAAAAGTCGGCACCCACGCCGTTCAAACGGCCTCTTGCGAGAGAAAATCGTGAAAACGATCATGAAAGACTTGCTTTGCAAGTCGAAGCGGCGTCGAATTACGCAGGGTAAGGTTCGAGGGCGTACTGCAACGCGCCTTCTCGGAGGGGCGCCATGTTGGAGGGGTAAAATGAACCCCCGGCCCAGTATTCAGGATGATTCCGTCGCACCTGCAGACGGCCTCGATGGCCTGTTCACCATCGAGCCTCTTCTGCTGCACTCCATCGACGAATCGGGCACCCTCCTCAACGTCTCCACCGCGTGGGCGCGGATGCTGGGCTACACCCGCGAAGAGCTGATCGGGCGGCGCACCACCGATATCATGACCCCCAAGTCCCGCGCCTTCGCGCTCACACGTGGGCTGCCGCTGCTTTATTCAGCGGGCCGGGTCACCAACATCTCCTACGAGTTCGTCCGCGCCGATGGGCGGCCCCTGCCGGTGCTGCTCTCCTCCGGGGCGATCCGCGACGAGGCCGGGCGTTTCCTGCGCGCGCTGACCGTGGTGACCGACGACCGCCGCGCCCGCTACGCCGAGCGCGAGCTCGACGCCCGCAACCGCCGCGAGGCCGATGGCGCCGACGGCCTCCGCGATGTGCTCGAACGCCTTGGCCATGAAACCCGCACCCCCCTCGGCGCGATCCTCGGCTTTGCCACCCTGATGGAGCAGGGCCAACTGCAAGACAGCCAACGTGCCCGTCTGGCCGAGGTGCTCTCCGCCGCCGAGACCCTGCGCAAGGCGCTCGATGCCGCTCTGGCCGAGGCCGAAGGCAGCCTCGCCCCGCCCCGCCGCACCACCAATCCGCCGCCCGCCCGCCCCGGCACGCCGCCTGCCCGGCAACTGCCGCTGGCCCCCATGCGGGTGCTGCTCGCCGTGGCCGAGGCCGCGCGGCAGGACCGCCTGCGCGAGATGCTCCGCGCGACCGGCCATGAGGTGAAAGCTGTGGCCAATGGCTATGAGGCCATCGAGGCGCTCTTTGCCGGCCCGACCGACCTCGCGCTCATCGACCTCGACATGCCCGGCCTCTCCGGCCCGGCCACCGTGAGCCAGATCCGCAACTCCGGCCGCAACTTCCACGACATTCCGGTCATCGCCTGCACCCCCGAGGCCGAACCGCCCGCCTTCGCCAGCCTGCGCGGTCAGGGCATGGATGGCGTGGTGACCGGCAGTTGCACACCCGGCGGGTTGGAAGCCGAAATGCGCCGCGCCCTCGAGTCGCGCAGCCCTTAGGGCGGGACCTGTCCCACCACCAGCGCTCAGGTCCGCGCCCGCGCCCCAGCGCCGCACCCCACTTCCCTTCGCCGCCCGCGCATTACATCCTGCGCTGCAATGCTGCTCGTGGCCGATGACATACACAAAACCTTCCCGCTGCCCTCCGGCGGGGCGCAGCCCGTGCTCTCCGGCGTCTCCCTCGCGCTTGACCCCGGCGAGACCCTCGCCCTCACCGGCGAGAGCGGCTCTGGCAAATCCACGCTCCTGCACCTGCTCGCCGGGCTTGACCGGCCCGACAGCGGCAACGTCACCCTCGGCGGCGCGCCGCTCTCCACCCTGCCCGATGCCGCCCGCGCCGAGGCCCGCCGCACCCGCATTGGCCTCGTGTTCCAGCAGTTCAACCTGATCCCCTCGCTCGACGTGGCCGCCAACCTCGCCTTTCAGGCGCGCCTCGCCGGACGGCACGATGAAGGCTGGTGCGCCACCCTCGCCGAGCGCCTCGGCCTCGCGCCCCACCTCTCCGCCTGGCCCGAAACCCTCTCGGGCGGCCAGCAACAGCGCCTCGCCATTGGCCGCGCCTTGGCCGCCAAGCCACCGCTGATTCTCGCCGATGAGCCCACCGGCAACCTCGACGAAGAGAACGCCGCCACCGTCCTCGCCCTCATGCTCGAACTCGCCGCCGAAACCGGCGCCGCCCTCGTCACCGTCACCCACTCCGCCACCGTCGCCGCCGCCATGTCGCGCCGCCTGCACCTGTCACGCGGCAAGCTGGCATGACCCGGCCCGTCGTAATTTCCCGAGGAGCCGCAGCGCGCACATCACCGCGAGCACGCCTCGAAGGGCGGACGAGCCGCCCACGCCCGCACCCCGCCCGCCAATGACCCGCGCTGCCCTCCACGCTCTCCTGTCCCACTGGCGCCGCCACCCCGGCCAGCTCGCCACGCTGCTTCTAGGTATCGCGCTCGCCACCGCCCTCTTCTCCGCCGTCCAAGCCATCAACGCCGAGGCCCGCGCCTCCTATGCCGCCTCCGAGGCCACCCTCTCCCCCGACGCGCCCGACCATCTGACCTCCCCCGCAGGCCGCATCCCGATGCAAACCTTCCTCGCCCTCCGCGCCGCGGGCTGGCAGGTCTCCCCGGTCTGGGAGGGCGAAACGCCCGAGGGCCTCACCGTGCAGGGCTACGACTTTCTCACCCTCCCCATGGGCAGCCTGCCGGACCTCGCGCCAACCCTCGCGCAGATGCCGCCCTCCGCCCTCATCACCCTGCCCCCGCCGCAATGGGCCGCGCCTGAGAGCCTCGCCGCGGCGCCGCAAGCCACCCCGGCCCCCGGCCTCGCGCCCGGCCTCCTCGTCACCACGATCGACGGCGCAATGTCCCTCGCCCCCTCCGGCGCCATCACCCATTTGCTCGTCGCCCCCGACGCCGCACAGCCCCTCACCCGCCCGCCGCTGGCCGAGGTCGCCCCCACACTCACCCGCAGCCGCCCGCAGGGCGGGGCCGAGATCGCGCGGCTCACCCGCAGCTTCCACCTCAACCTCACCGCCTTCGGCCTGCTTTCCTTCGCGGTCGGCCTCTTCATCGCCCACGGCGCCATCGGGCTGGCCTTCGAGCAGCGCCGCCCGATGTTCCGCACCCTCCGCGCCCTCGGCCTGCCCACCCGAACCCTCGCCGCGCTCACCCTCGCCGAGCTGACCGCCTTCGCCCTCGTCGCGGGCACGCTGGGGCTCGCCCTCGGGCATGTCACCGCCGCCGCGCTCCTTCCCGATGTTTCCGCCTCCCTGCGCGGCCTTTACGGCGCCGCCCTGCCCGGCCAGCTCGCCTTCCGCCCCTCATGGGCGGCGACCGGCCTCTCCATCGCCCTCGCGGGCACGTTGGCCGCAGGCGCAGGCGCCCTCCTCGCCCTCGCCCGCCTGCCGATCCTCGCGGCCGCCAAGCCCCGCGCATGGGCCCGCGCCTCCGCCCGCAGCCTCGCGCTTCAGGCCGCCGCCGGGGCCGCCCTCGCGGCCGTCGGCGCTGCCGCCGTGCCCCTGATCGGCGGCCTGCCCGGCGGTTTCGCCCTGCTCGGCGGCCTGCTCCTCGGCGCCGCGCTCGCTCTGCCCGCCCTGCTCGCCGCGCTCCTCGCCGCCGCCCAAGGCCTCGCCCGCCGCCCCCTCGCCCAATGGCTCTGGGCCGATGCCCGCCAGCAACTCCCCGGCCTCCGCCTCGCCCTCATGGCCCTGCTGCTGGCGCTCGCCACCAACATCGGCGTGGGTACGATGGTCAGCTCCTTCCGCCTCACCTTCACCGGCTTCCTTGACCAGCGCCTCGTCTCAGAGCTCTACGTCACCGCCCGCAGCGAAGATGAAGCCACCCGCCTCCGCGCCTTCCTCGACACCCGCCCCGAGGTGCAGGCCACCCTGCCCATCTGGCACGTCGACATTCCAATGGCCGACCAAGGCACCGGCGAGCTCTACGGCGTGGCCGACCACCCCACCTACCGCGATAACTGGCCGCTCCTCTCCGCCACCCCCGGCGCATGGGACCGGCTCGCCACCGGCGACGCAGTGATGATCAACGAGCAACTCGCCCGCCGCGCTGCCCTCGGCCCGGGCGACACCCTTCAACTCGCGCCCGACTGGAAGCCCCAGATCGTCGCCACCTATTCCGACTACGGCAACCCAGGCCCCCAAGCCATCGTCGCCACCCCCGCGCTCACCCGCCACTTCCCCGATGTGCCAAAGCTCCGCCACGGCATCCGCGTCGCGCCAGACAATATCCCCATGCTCACCGCCGCCTTGACGGATGACTTCGGCCTGCCCCCCACCGCGCTGGTGCCCAACGCCGAGATCAAGGCCTACTCGCTCGCCATCTTCGAGCGTACCTTCGCCGTCACGGCGGCCCTAAATGCCCTCACCCTCGGCGTCGCCGCGCTGGCGATCCTCACCGCCATGCTCACCCTTTCCACCATGCGCCTGCCCCAAATCACCCCGGTTTGGGCGATGGGCACCACACGCGCCCGCCTCGCCACGCTGGAAGCCCTGCGTACCCTCGCCCTCGCCGCCTTCACCGCCCTGTTTGCCCTGCCCCTCGGCCTCGCCCTCGCCTGGGCGCTGCTGGCGGTGGTCAACACCGAGGCCTTCGGCTGGCGCCTGCCCATGTTCCTCTTCCCCGCCCAATGGGCGCTACTCTTCGCCACCGCGCTGGCAGCAGCCGCGCTGGCCTGCTTCTGGCCGGTGCTGAAGCTCCGCCGCACCCAGCCCGCCACCTTCCTCAAGACCTTCGCGAGCGAAAGATGAGCCTCACCCGCCGCACCCTCCTCGCCGGCCTCGCCGCCACGCCGCTCTCGGCGACCGCGCAGGGCTTCGCCGGTCTCGGCACCGAGGCCGATGGCTTTGCCCTGCCTTCCCGCAGCACCACGCTCACCTTCCCCACCGATCACGGCCCCCACCCCGCTTTCCGCATCGAATGGTGGTATCTCACCGCCACCCTCGCGGGGCCGGACGGCACCCCCTACGGCATCCAGTGGACCCTGTTTCGCTCTGCCCTCGCACCGGGAGAGCGTGAAGGCTGGTCCTCCCCGCAGGTTTGGATGGCCCACGCCGCCCTGACCACGCCCGAGAGCCACCACTCCACCGAGCGCCTCGCCCGTGGCGGCACCGGGCAGGCAGGCGTCACAGCCGCCCCCTTCGCCGCATGGATCGACGATTGGCACATGGTCGCCAACGGCTCCGGCACTGGCGACGAACTCGACCACCTCGACCTCACCGCCTCCGCCCCCGACTTCGCCTACAAGCTCCAGCTCACCGCTACCGGACCCCTCGTCCTCCACGGCGACAAGGGCTACTCGGTCAAATCCCCCACCGGCCAAGCCAGCCACTACTACTCGCAACCCTTCTACGAGGTCTCCGGCCGGCTCATCCTCCCGAACGGCGACATCCCCGTCACCGGCAACGCCTGGCTGGACCGCGAGTGGTCTTCCCAACCCCTGGCCGAAAATCAGGACGGCTGGGATTGGGTCTCCCTCTCCTTCTCCACCGGCGCCCGCCTAATGGGCTTCGCCCTGCGCGCCACCGACGGCACCGCCTTCACCTCCGCCACATGGATCGACCCGGACGGCACCACCACCTCCTACGTTAACGGCGCCCTAACCCTAACCCCGCTGAATGGCAGCACGCCCCCCACCCGCTGGCGCGTCACCCTGCCAGACAAGGGCGTCGATGTTGAAATCGACGCCCTCCGAGCGGACGCATGGATGAATGTCAGCTTCGAATACTGGGAAGGCCCGGTCTCAATCACCGGCAGCCACACAGGCCTCGGCTATCTGGAGATGACAGGCTATGACCGCCCGTCTCGGCCCTAACCCACCGGCGCGTATCCCCCCGGCCAAGCCTCCAGCAGAGGCGAGTGAAACACCCCTTCCACCGCCACCCGCCCGGCCAGCGCGGGCTTCCAGCGTTCGGTCTGCAGCATCGCCGCCCCCACCACCACCACCTGCGCGCCGACCTTGTCCAGCAGGTCCAGCGCGGCCACCATCGAGGTGCCGGTCGAGACCGCATCGTCGATCACCGCAACGCGCGCGCCTTTCAGCAGCGGCAGCATGCGCGGGTCGATGTAGAGCCGCTTGCCGCCCCCGGGGCTGGTGACCGAGCGCAGCGGCTCCGAGAGCGCCTCGTCGTACCAGAACTTGCGCGAGGTGCCGAGCGGCAGGTAGCGGCCGTGGCCCAGTGCCTCCGCCACCCCCGCCGCCAGCCCGAGGCCCAGCGTGGGCAGGCCGACCACCCGGGTCACGCCATGCGGGCGCAGCGCCTCGGCCAGCAGCGCGGCCAGCTGCCCCGCCACGCTAAAACTCGCCTGGTTCAGGATCAGCGAGGCCAGCGCCGTCTCTGTGCCCTCCAGCGGGCGCAGCGGCAGCCACAGCACCTCGCCGCCCGGCAGCGCCGCCGGAAAGCGCCCCACGTAGGGCGGCGGTGGCGGCGGGCCCGGCTCGATTTTTTGCCAGAAGTCCTCCGGCGCCATGCCACCCGCGCCCGCCATACCCGTCAAAGCCCCAGCGCCGCGCCATCGGCGCGCGGGTCGCTGGCGGCCTCGCGCAGCCCGCCGGGGTGCAGCACCACCGCGCCCGCATGGCCTGCAAGATCGCTGAAGGGCGGCAGCATCTCCACCTCGTGGCCCGCCTGCCGGAGCTCTGCCACCAAGCCTGGGTCCATACGGCTCTCCACCTTCAGCGTGGTGGTGTCGTCGCCCCATGTCTTGCCCAGCAGCCAACGCGGGGCGGTCACCGCCTCCTGCAAGCCCATGCCGAACTGCGCATACCGGCTGAACACGGCGGCCTGAGTCTGCGGCTGGCCCTCGCCGCCCATCGTGCCATAGGCCATCACCCGCTCGTCCGTCAGCTCTGCCATCGCCGGGTTCAGCGTGTGGAAGGGCCGCTTGCCCGGCGCCAACTGGTTCGGCCCATCACCCAGCGAAAACGCCGCGCCACGGTTCTGAAACACCACGCCCGTCTTGGGGCAGGTTAGGCCGGAGCCGAACTCCCAGAACACGCTCTGGATGAAGCTCACCACCGTGCCCTCGGCATCCGCCGCGCCCATCCAGATCGTGTCGCCCTGCCGCGGCTCATAGGGCCATGGCAGTGCCCGCGCCGGGTCGATCCGCGCGGCCATATCATCCACCGCCGCCGCCTCCAGCCACGCCTGCGCCTCCACCCCGTCGCCCAGCTCGGCGTTGCGCCGGATAAAGGCCTGTTTGGTCGCCTCGATCAGCCCGTGGATATGGTCGAACCCCTCGCCTTCGCGCACCCCGAGCCGGTCGAAGAGCGCCAGAATGCTGAGCGAGGCCACGCCCTGCGTCGGCGGCAGCATGTTCCACAGTCGCCCCTGCGAGGTGCTAACCTCCAGCGGCACCCGCCGCTCCGCGCGGTAAGCCTCCAGATCGGCGCGGCGCAGCGGGCTGCCCGCAGCCTCCAGAAAGTTGCCGTGGGTCGCCGCGAGATCGCCGCTGTAATAGTCGACCACCCCCGCCTCCGCGATCCGCTCCAGCGTGGCCGCAAGGGCGGCCTGCGTCAGCCGGCTGCCCCGCTCCGGCGCGCTTCCGCCCGGCATGTAGATATCCGCGAAGCCGGGCACCGGCGCGAGGCCCTCGGCCTTTTCTGCCGTGCAGTCCGCCTGATTGCCCGTCACCGCAATGCCCTCGCGGGCGAGCGCGATCGCTGGGGCGAGCAGCCGCGCAAGCGGCATCGGTGCATCGCAGAGCGCCAGCGCCGCGCCCCAGCCGCCTACCGTGCCCGGCACCGTGAGCGCCGCCAGCGGCCCCCGCGCCGGGATCGCCTCTGCATGGCCCTGCGCGGCATACCAATCCGGCGTCGCCAGCCCCGCCGCCTGCCCGCCCGCGAAGATCGCGACCGGCGCCTGCCCGGCCCGCTTGATCAGCCAGAACCCGTCGCCGCCGATACCGTTCATATGCGGATAGGCCACCGCCACCGCTGCCGCTGCGGCCACCATCGCCTCTACCGCGCTGCCTCCTTCGGCAAGCACGCCCGCCCCGGCCTGTGCCGCCGCCTGATGCGGCGCGGAGATGGCCCCCTTGAGGCCGAGTGCGGGGTTGAGCATGTGGTGTCCTCTCGGTCGCGCCGGTGGTGGTCTGCTGCGTCTTGCGGCCCCAACGGGCACATTGCGCAGTATGCCACCTATATTGCCGCGAAGCCGGGCGCATGCAAGCGCCCGCCCCCGGCAGCCGCTCCGGCACATCCAGCGACCACCAGAAAATCCGATCAAAACAGTCGGCTTACTGAAGGGTTTACCCTCTGTCTGTCCGCAACCCAATTCACGCCTATCCAGTGGAATCACACACGGCTCACGCCGCAACACAACTCCACGTTGCGCCACGATACGCAGTATGCCCACAAAACACTCAAACGCCGCGCCCGCCCGCCTCATTCTGGCACATCCACGCAATCCCACCCCCGCACCCGGCTTGGTCAGTAGAATACACAGTATGCTGATAATATCGTCTCCGGAGGACAGGAATCCCGGTCGTGGCCCGCCTCGACCAGCCAGAGAAGCCAACAGGAGACGTGACAATGACCACCCAAGGGACATCCCACATCAAGGCCAAGACTCTTGCCGCCGCACTCGGCGCCGTAGCCGCCGCCAGCCTCGCCGCCCCGGCGATGGCGCAGGACGTGCTGAAGATCGGCGCACCGCTCGCGCTCACCGGCGGGCTGGCCGACGAGGGCCACAAGCAGGAACTGGTCTGGAAGATGTGGAGCGACAAGGTCAACGCCGCAGGCGGCATTGATGTAGGCGGCACCAAGATGCTGGTCGAGATCGTCGAGTACGATTACCAGACCGACGGCAAACGCGCCGGCCAGCTGGCCGAGAAGCTGATCAACGACGACGAGGTCAATGTGCTGATGGCCCCCTTCGGCTCGGGTCACACCAAGATCGTCGCCGCCGTGGCCGAGCGCTACCAGATCCCGCTGGTCGCCTGCGTCTCCTCCTCGACCGAGGTCTTCAACCAGGGCTTCAAGTATCTCTTCGGCACCCTCGCGCCCAACAGCGGCATGACCGAGGCGATGGTCGCCGAGTTCAAAGAGACGATGCCTGAGCTGGGCACCATCGCCGTCTATGGCCGTGACGACGTGTTCCCCAAATCTATGGCCACCGCCATCTCCGCCGCCGCCTCCGGCGCGGGCATCGAAGTCGTCTATGAAGAGCTCTACCCGGTCGGCGCGATCGACCACTCCGCGGCGCTCTCCACCATCAAGTCCATGTCGCCCGACTGGGTCTACATGACCGGCTACACGCAAGATCTGATCCTCGGTCGCAAGCAGATGGAAGACCTCGGCATCGAGGCCCCGATCATCACAATGGTCACCGGCCCGGCCTACAAGGAGTTCACCGAGGGTCTTGGCGAGCTGGCCAACGGCGTGAGCAGCTCGACATGGTGGCACCACGCCACCGGCTACACCGACGTGTCGGGCGCATGGGACTCCACCGATGCCTTCTACCAGGCCTTCCTCGAAGCCTCCGGCGGCGAAGATCCCGACTATGTCCACGGCTCCTGTGCCGCCGCCCTCGATGTCGTGGCCGATGCCGTAACCCGCGCGGGCTCGGTCGAGCCGACCGCCGTGCGCGACGCGCTGGCCGCCACTGACCTCGAAACCTTCTATGGCCCGATCAAGTTTGGCGAGAACGGCATGAACGAGGGCCGTGAAATGCCGATCATTCAGGTGCAAAGTGGCGAGATCAAGATCCTCTACCCCGAGAGCATCGCCGACGCCGAGATGATGGTGATCGAGTAACGCCTCCGGCTGGCCGGGCTGCCCCTGCGGCCCGGCCAGCCACCGGCCTCTCCCCCTCCGAATTTCTCCCAAGGAAACAGAATACATGGGTTTCGCGCAGATTCTGGCGAACGGAGTCGTGCTGGGCACGCTCTACGCCTGCATCGCCATCGGCTTCTCGCTGGTCTGGGGTGTCCTGAACGTCATCAACATGCTGCACGGCTCGTTCATCGTGCTCGGCGGCTACCTGACTTACTTCGCATGGGCCTCCACCGGCATCAGCCCCGTGATCATCCTGCCCGTCGTGGCGGTGGCGCTCTTCGTGCTGGGCTACGCCTTGCAATACCTCTTCATCAACAAGGTCGTGACGGCCCCGGTGCTGACAACGCTCACGCTCACTTTCGGCCTCGACATGATCCTCTACAACCTGATGACCGTGTTCTTCACCGCCACGCCCCGCCGGGTCTCGCTCGACTACGGGCGGATCGACGCGCTCGGCGTGTCGATGCCGGTCGACCGGCTGATCGGCATGGGGCTGGCGCTGGTGCTCACCGGCCTGCTGTTTCTGGTGCTGAAAACCTCGCGCATCGGCCGCGCGATCGTCGCCGTCCGGATGGACCGTGAGGCGGCGGCGCTGATGGGCATCCGGGTCAACCACATCTACGCCACCACCTTCGCCATCGCCGCGCTGATGGCCGGGGCGGCAGGGGCGGTCTTTGCCATGGTCTTCCCGGTCACCACCAACCTCTCGGGCGTGTTCCTCGGCAAGGCCTTCGTGATCTGCGTCATCGGCGGGCTGGGCGGCGTGTCCGGCGCTCTGGTGGGCGGTCTGGCCCTCGGCATCATCGAAAGCTTCGCCGGCGTCATCGTCGGCCCGCAGAACGCAATCACCATCGGCTTCCTGATCATGCTGTTCCTGCTGATCGTGCGCCCCACCGGCCTCGTCGGCGTGAAGGGATACGAGTGATGTCGCGCAAATCCAACCTGACCCTCATCGTCATGGGCCTCTGGGTTCTGGCGCTGGCGCTCGCGCCCACCGTACTGGGCAACTACGAGGTGCGCATCGCGATCTCCATCGCCATGTTCACCGCGCTGGCCCTGAGCTGGAACATCATCGGCGGCTTCACCGGCTACCCCTCCTTCTCCACCGCCGCCTTCTACGGCATCGGCTGCTACGTTGGCGCACTGGCGCAGCGCAGCGGCGTGCCGGCGGCACTGGCATGGGTGGCGGCAGCGGCCTTTGTCGGCGGCGTCTCCTTTGCACTCGGGGCCATCGTGCTCCGGCTCAAGGGCCACTACTTCGCCATCGGCTCCATCGCGCTCGTCGATATCTCCCGTCTGGTGATCTCCTCCTGGGGCAGCGTCACCGGCGGCGGCAACGGCCTCAATGTGCCCCTGCTCGAGGGCCGCCCACCCGAAGTCTCTGCGCTGGTGCTCTACGTGATGCTCGGCATCATGGTGCTCGCCTTCGTCACCAACGTCATCGTCGACCGCACCCGCCTCGGCTTCGGCCTGCGCTGCATCGACCAGAACGAGGACGCCGCCGACATGGTCGGCATCGACACCACCCGCTACAAGATCGCCGCCTTCGTGCTCTCCGCGATCTTTCCGGGCGCCGTGGGGGCCGTCTATGCCTCATGGGTCGGTTACATCGACCCGACCGACAGCTTTGACATCCTCACCACCGTGAAGGTGCCAGTGATGGCCATGCTGGGCGGCGCGGGCACCCTGCTCGGCCCGGTTGTCGGCGCCTTTAGCTTCGTCATGCTCGAAGAGATCTTCTGGGCCAACTTCCTCGAGTGGAACCGGGCGATTATGGGGGCCATCGTGGTGGTGCTCATCTTCTTCCTGCCCGGCGGCATCCTGCGGCTGGACTGGAAGCGCATCCTGCGCCGCCTCTCCGACCGCAGCAAAGCCCGCAGCACTGACAAGGGGAGCGCCAAGGAATGAGCGCCATACTCGAACTCTCGAACGTGTCGCGCCAGTTCGGCGGCATCAAGGCGCTGAACGATGTGTCCTTCTCCCTTCACGAGGGCGAGATCGTCGCCCTCATCGGCCCCAATGGCGCGGGCAAGACCACGCTGGTCAACGCGATCACCGGCGTTCACAGCCCGAGCAGCGGCAAGGTCGTCTTCAAAGGCGAGGACGTGACGAAGCAAAAGCCGTTTCAGGCCGCCCGGCGCGGGCTGGCCCGGACCTTCCAGATCGTGCAGCCCTTCCCCCGGATGACAGTGGTGGAGAACGTCGCCGCCTCGGCGCTCTTCGGGGGCAACCCCGAGAGCATCGCGGCGGCCCGCGACCGGGCGATGGAAGAGCTGGAGTTCGTCGGCCTCGGCCATGTGGCCGAAACCCCGGCATCTTCGCTCACCCTGCCCAACCGCAAGCGGCTGGAGCTGGCCAAGAGCCTCGCGATGGGGCCAAAGGTGCTGCTGCTCGACGAGGTGAACGCGGGCCTCAACGCTACCGAGATCGACGTGGCGCTCGACCTGATCCGCCGGATCGCGGCGCGCGGCGTGTCGATCCTGATCATCGAACACCTGATGAAGGTGGTGCTCAGCCTCTCCAGCCGCGTGCTGGTGCTGCACCACGGCGAGCTGATCGCCGAAGGTCCGCCACAGGAGATGGTCCACGACCGCAAGGTGATCGAGGCCTACCTCGGCCCGAAATTCGCAGAACGCTTCCAGAAGGAGATGGCCGATGGCTGAGGGCCTGCTCGAAATCTCCGGCCTCCAGGCCGGCTACGGCGACGTGCAGGTGCTCTGGGATATCTCCCTCAGCGTGAAGCGCGGCGCGATCACCTGCATCGTCGGCTCCAACGGCGCGGGCAAAACCACCCTGCTGCGCACCATCTCCGGGCTGATCAAGCCGCGGGCTGGGTCCATCAAGATGGCCGGCACCGAGATCGCCGGCGCCTCCCCCGATGACGTGCTCGGCGCGGGCGTGGTCCACGTGCCCGAAGGGCGGCGGCTCTTCAAGGGGCTCTCGGTGCGCGACAACCTGCTGCTCGGCGCCTACATGCGCCGCGACACTGTGCAGGTGAACCGAGACCTCGACTTCGTGATGAACACCTTCCCCATCCTGCGCGAGCGCTCCTCGCAGGATGCCACCACCCTTTCGGGCGGCGAGCAGCAGATGTGCGCCATCGGGCGGGGCATCATGTCGGCCCCCAAGCTGCTGATGATCGACGAACTTTCGCTCGGCCTCGCCCCGCGTCTCGTCGAGGTTCTCAGCGAGGCCCTGACCGAGATCAACGGCACCGGCCTCAGCATCCTCCTCGTGGAGCAGGACGTGCTGACCGCGCTCGACCTTGCCAGCCAGGGCTTCGTGATCGAAACCGGGCGCGTCACCATCACCGGCCCCAGCGCGGAGCTGGCCGAAGATGCCCGCATCCGCGAGGCCTACATGGGGCTGTGAAAACGGGCGGCTCGCCCCGCGCGGGGCGGGCGCTCAGTTGGCCTTGCGCTCAAGGTCCGGGTAGGCGTCCACAATGGTCCGCATCGCCTGCATCAGCTCGCGCCGGGCCTCCGCCGTCAGCGGCTCCAGCGTGCGGCTGTGCGCCGCCGAGGCCGCCTCATCCACCCGCTGAAGCAGGTTGATCCCCACCT
Organism: Vannielia litorea; assembly: GCF_019801175.1. Lineage (NCBI taxonomy): Bacteria > Pseudomonadati > Pseudomonadota > Alphaproteobacteria > Rhodobacterales > Paracoccaceae > Vannielia > Vannielia litorea. The sequence goes on along the minus strand of NZ_JAHVJR010000001.1, from coordinate 321,403 downwards.
CCGTCAGCGTCGCGATCTTGCTGCGCCCGTCCGTGGGCGATGGGCGGCGGCGGATCAGTTTGCGCTTCTCCAGCCGCTGCATCACATCCGCCGTGCTGGTCCTGTCCAGCCCGACCGCGCGCGAGATCACGATCTGCTCGCTCGGCCCAAGCTGCCCCAGCGCCGTCAGCACCGAGTATTGCACCGGGGTGATCCCCTCGCTGGCGCATTCCTGCAAGAACAGCGCGGTGTGAATCTGGTGCAGCCGCCGGATCAGAAAGCCCGGCCGGTCGCGCAGCCCGGTCTCGGCCCAATCGTTGCTGCGGGCCGCCCGCAGGAGCTTTTCCTCCTCGCCCGCATGGTCCCGCTCGGGCACCGCCTCCTGCGCCCCGCGCTCCAGATTATCCATCGCACTCATCTCCACCCTATGTGCTGCGCCCGACCATATTGCGCAGGGCCGCGAGGATCAAACGCGCAAAACCCGGCGGCGCGGAGGCTGTCGGGGCCTCGCCCCGCGCGGCGGCTTCCACGTTAGCGGTGAAGTCGGCCAGCAGCCTGTCCACCACCCCCGCCACGATCGCGGGCCGGCCCACCTGCGCCAGCGGGCCGCTCAGCTTGTAGAGGATCTCGCAGGTCAAATCGCAGCCTGCATCGCCGCTCGGAGCCAGCGCAAAATGCACCTCCCCCCGCGCCGTCGAGCGCGAGCTTCCATCGCCGCCCTGCCCCGCCACCGCGCCCCGCATCTCCGCAGGCTCGTAAGTCACAAAGGCCGTGCCGCCAAACCGCGCCGTGATCGGCCCGATCTTCGCCGCCATCGCGCCCGTCACCCGCTCGCCCTCGACGGACTCAACAGAGGCACCCGGCATGCAGGCGGCCACCTGGCGAATGTCGCTGAGCACGGCCCAAACACTCTCTGCCGGCAGGTCAATCCGCGCCACCCGCTCCAGCCGGTGCCCATCGGTCAGCGGCGCGGGCCGCTCCGCCACCACCGGCGCAGCCGCCGCTTCCGCCACTACCTCGGGCGCTTCCGCCGCGCCAAACCGCGCCGAGGCAATCACCGCATCCCGCGCGGGCGGCTCGGGCGCCACATGCGGCCCCTCCGCCAGAACGGCCTTGATCGCTGCCACGATCCCCATGTAGCCGGTGCAACGGCAGAGATTGCCCGCCAGCTCCTCGCGGATCCGCGCCTCATCAGCCTCCGGCAGCCGGGTCGCAATGTCATAGGCCGTCGCCAGCATCCCCGGCGTGCAGAACCCGCATTGCAGCCCGTGGTGCTCCTTGAAGGCCGCCCGAATGCGCGCCATCAGCGCATCGTCTCGATAATCCTCCAGCGTCCGGATCTTCGCGCCCTCGCAGGCAGCGGCGTAGGTGATGCAGCTCCGCACCGGCTTGCCGTCCTTCACCAGCGTGCAGGCCCCGCAGACCCCTTGCTCACAGCCGATATGGGTCGCCGTCAGCCCCATCTCCTCGCGCAGAAAATCCGCCAGATGGGTCCGCCCCTCGCCACTGTAGCGCACGGGCTGGCCGTTCACGGTGAACTCGGTCATTCGCTCTCTCCTTCGCGCAGCGCGGCAATGGCGCGGGCCGTGGCCGTGGCCTGCAAGGCCCGGCGCTCCGGGGGCAAAAAGGGCAGCGCCTCTTCTACCACCACACGCGGGTCGGCCCGCCCCTCGATCAACGCCTGCGCCTCGGGCAAAGCCACTGGCGCCCGCTCGATGGCCCCGGCCACCACGGCAAACTCGCCGCGCTCCGGGTCGGCCAGCACGGCCGCCGAGGCCTTGGCGAACTCACCCAGCTTGCGGCAGAACTTCCAGTAACCCCAACGTGCCCCCGCCCCCCGGCGCGGCACCCGCACCGCGCAGATGATCTCCCCCGGCCTCAGCGCCGTCGCCAGCGCCCCGGTGAAGAAATCCCCAAGCGCAAGCTCCCGCGCGCCCTCTGGCCCCGCCAGCAGCACCGAAGCGCCAAGCGCGCGCAGGGTCACCACCCAATCCGCCGCCGGGTCGGCATGGGCCAGCGAGCCGCCCACTGTGCCCCGGTTGCGCACGGCACGATAAGCAATCCGCCGGGCGATCTGCGGCAGCCATCCCGGCGTGGCATCGACCAGCCCGCCATCCTCGAACTCCGCATGGGTCAGCGCCGCGCCGTAGAGCACCGAGTCTGCCTCCTCTGTCACCCCGCGCAACTCCGCGCAGGCCGACAGGTCCACCAGCACCGCAGGCCGCGCCAGCCGCAGGTTCAGCATCGGCCCAAGCGATTGGCTCCCCGCCACCGGCTTGGCCTCTTCGCGCCCGCCCAGAAGCGAAACGGCCTCGCCGCACGACCCCGCCAGCACCAAATCAAACCGCCCCGGCTTCATCGCTGGCCTCCCGCGGCGAGCGCCGCCAGCACCCGCTCGGGCGTGATCGGCACCTGCCCAATCCGCGCCCCGAAGCCACGCAGTGCATCGTTCACCGCATTGCCAATCGCGGCGGGCGGGCCAATCGCCCCGCTCTCGCCAATCCCCTTCTGCCCGAACCGGCTGATCGGCGAGGGCGTCTCCATGTGGTCAATCACGATGGAGGGCGACTCCGCCGCGCCGGGCAGCATGTAATCGGCCAGCGTCGTGGCCAGCGGCTGGCCCTCGCTGTCATAGGGCATCTCTTCATAGAGCGCCGTGCCGATGCCCTGCACTGCACCGCCCCAAACCTGCCCGTCCACCACCATCGGGTTCACCAGCACGCCGCCATCCTCGACGATCCCGTAGCGCTCGATCTCCACCTCGCCGGTTTCTGGGTCCACCAGCACCAGCGCCGAATGGCAGGCGTAAGAGAAGGTGCCTGTGTCGCGCACCGTCTTGTAGCCCTTCGTGGCCTCCAGCCCGCCCGCATCCACGCCCTCCGGCAAGTCCTGCGGCGCATGGTACCAGGCCGCCCCAATCCTGCTCAGAGAGACCGAGCCAGACGGCCCCCGCGCCTCGCCATCGGCAAGGGTGATCTGCTCCGGCTCGGCCTGCAGCAGCTTGGCCGCAATCGCCTTCACCCGCTCCGCCAGTTCCTCGCAGGCCGTCGCCACCGCGCCGCCCGCCATGACCATGCAGCGCGAGCCCCATGTGCCGGTGGAATAGGGGGTCAGCGCCGTGTCGCCATGCACCAGCCGCACCTTGCCCGGCTCCACGCCCAGCACCTCATTGGCCACCTGCGCCAGCGTCGTCTCAAGGCTCTGCCCGTGGCTCTGCACGCCCACCCGCAGCTCCAGCCCGCCATCGGGCGTCATCCGCGCGGTCGCCTGCTCGTAGCCCGGAACCATCGGAATGCCCCAACCGCTGTAAACCGAGGTGCCGTGCGCCCCCTGCTCGCAAAAGATCGACAGGCCCACGCCCAACAGCCGCCCATCCGGCTCGCCCTTCTCTTGCCGCGCACGCAGGGCAGGCAGGTCCAGCGCCTTCACCGCGCGGTCCAGCGCCTCCACGTAATCGCCGGAGTCAAAGATCTTTCCGGTGATATTCACAAACGGCATCTGCTCGGCGGGCGCGAGGTTGCGGCGGCGAAACTCGGCAGGCTCGATCCCCAACTCGCAGGCCAAATCGTCAATCACCAGTTCCATCGCAAAGCACACGCCCGTCCGGGCCACGCCGCGATAGGGCAGGATCGCGGGCTTGTTCGTCGCCACCGACCATGTGCGGCAACGGTAGCCCTCCATCACGTAGGGCCCCGGCAGGATCGAGGCGACCTGAGCCGCCTCAAGGCAGGCCGAGAACGGATAGGCCGAATAGGCCCCGCTATCCACGATCGCCTCGCAATCCACGCCCAGCAGCTTGCCATCGGCCGAGGCATAGCCGGTGATGTCATACCAATGCTCGCGGCAGTTGGCATTACCCGCCAGCTGCTCCCGCCGATCCTCGATCCAGCGCATTGGGCGGCGCAGGCGCATGGCGAGCCAGCCCAGCACCACCTCTTCGGCCAGCAGGATACCCTTGTAGCCAAAGCCGCCGCCCACATCGGGCGCAATCACCCTTATGCGGCCCTGATCCAGCCCGAGGCACTCGGCCAGCCCGTTGCGCACGATATGCGGCATCTGGGTAGAGGTGATGATCACCAGCTGATCTGCCTGATCGTCAAAATAGGCCACCGCGCCGCGCCCCTCCATCGGAGACATGCACTGCCGCGCGGTGCGATACTGGCGGCGCACGGTCACGGTAGCCTTCTCGATGGCCGCCTCGATCCCCTGCTCGAACCCGCTTTCCAGAAAGGCGTTTTCTTCCCACTCCGGGTGCAGCAACGGCGCATCCTTGTCGCGCGCCTTCAGCATGTCATGCACGGCTGGGAGAGGCTTGGCATCCAGCCGGGTGAGGTCCGCAAGGTCTTCGGCCTCGGCGCGGGTGGCTGCCACGCAGGCCGCGATCGGCTCGTTCACATGGCGGATGCGGTCCGCGGCAAGGATCGGCTGCACAGAGCTGCGAAAGCCCGGCAGGCCGCTGTCCGCCCGAATACCCTGCACCCCGTCGAGGTCGGCGGCGGTAAAGACCTGATGCGCCGCGCCCTCCGGCTTGGCGATGCCCAAAATCTCGGCATGGGCCAGCGGGCTGCGCAGAAAAGCGACTTCCAGCATGTTCGGCATCCGGATGTCACCCACGAACCGGCCCCGGCCCTCCAGATATCTGTCATCCTCGAAGCGTGGAATCGAAGCGCCCACGCCGCGCTCGGAAGTCTTCACCGATGGAGCCTTTCTTTCGCCCCGCCTATGGCCGCAGGGCAGATTGCCAGTGTGCTGATAATCAGCATACCGATCTTTTTTCGATCTGCAAGCACCCGGCTGAAAAATCAGGCATGGCGGCGCGGCATAGGCGCGTGGCTCACTCGTAGCGTTCTGCGAGCACCTGCTGGATCTGCCGCGCAAACCCGGCGACCGCCACCGGCATCACCCGCCCCTTGAGGTGGCCAAGGTAAATGCGCCCCACGGCAAGGTCGCGCCGGTCGATCGGGCGGCTCACGGTGCCATCCTCCCAATCGCCAGAAGGCAGGCCCACCGGGATCTGGAAGGCGATGATCTCCTCCGAGCGGGTCAGGTTGCGCATGAACTCGAAGTTGTCAGACTCCACCATCACCTTCATCCGCGCCGAGCTGCGCCTGGCGGCGGCGTCGATCAGCCCGCGCACCGAGATGTTGCGCGCCGGCATGATCAGCGGATAGCCGAAACACTCGCGCAGCCGCACCACCTCCTGCCGCGCCAGCGGGTGGCTGGCGGCCATCACCGCATGCACCGGCTGATCCACCGCCAGCAGCACGTCGAAATCCGAAAGCTGCGCAGGCTCGAACACCAGCGCGAGGTCGGCACTGTGATCCACCAGCGCCTCCTCCGCCGCCGCCCTGTCGCGCTGCATCACGTTGAAGGTCACGAGCGGATGCTGCGCCCGGTAAGCCGCGATCTGCTCAGGGAAGAAATAGGGCAGCATCGCCTGCGAACATGCGATCGAAACATGCCCCCGCCGCTCCCCCTTCAGGTCCGCGAGCTGCGCCTTCAGCCGCTCCATCTCCCCGATCTGCCCGCGCGCCGATTGCACCAGCAGCTCTCCCGCCGCTGAAAGCCGCACCCCGGTCGACATCCTCTCGAACAGCTCCGCGCCCAGCTCTTCCTCGAAGGCCAGGATACGCCGGTTGAGCGCCGTGGAGGTGATCGAGAGCGTGTCCGCCGCCCGCCGGATCGAGCCGGTGCGGGCCACCGCGTCAATGTATTTCAGCGTGGTCTGAAAGCGCATGATCCCTCCATGTGGTGCAACAAATGCAGCGCGATGGTGCAGAAATAGCAGTATCGCGCATCGCCTGCGAGTGCTTCCATCGGGTCAGACTCACCGAACGGACAGGCCCAATGCTGCAAGATCTCCCCTTCTACATCACCACCCTGCACACGGCCTACGCCAGCGGCACCACGCCCGCCGAGGTGATGCAGGAGGCGCTGCGCCGGGTCGAGGCGGCGGGCGATCCGGGCATCTTCCTGCACCTCGCCACCGAGGCCGAGCTCCTGGCGATGGCCGAGGCGCTCGGGCCGTTCGATCCGGTAAAATACCCGCTCTACGGCCTGCCCTTCGCGGTGAAAGACAATATCGACGTGGGTGGATGGCCCACCACCGCCGGCTGCCCCGCCTTTGCCTATACACCTGAAAACGATGCCTTTCTGATTGCCCGCCTGCGTGCCGCCGGGGCAATTCCGCTGGGCAAGACCAGCCTCGACCAGTTCGCCACCGGCCTCAACGGCACCCGCACCACCGGCCCCGCCCCGCTCAACGCGATCAACCCCGCGCTTGTGCCCGGCGGCTCTTCGGGCGGCTCCGGCGTGGCGGTCGGGCGCGGCCTCGTCACCTTCTCGCTGGGCACCGATACCGCAGGCTCGGGCCGCGTGCCCGCCGCGATGAACGGCGTCGTCGGCCTCAAGCCCACACTCGGCGCGCTCTCCGCCTCTGGCGTCGTCCCCGCCTGCCGCAGCTGCGAGACCCCCTCGATCTTCGCCCTCAACGTCGACGATGCCTACCGCGCCTACCAATCCGCCGCCGGATACGACCCCGCCGACGGCTACGCCCGCCCCATCGCCACCCCCGCCCCCGGCGCGCTTCGCCCGCTCGCCATCGGTGTGCCGAGCAAGGCTACCCGCGAGTTCTTCGGCGACAGCGCGCAGGAAGAGAATTTCGACGCCACCCTCGCCCACCTCATCGCCGCCGGGCACCGCATCGTCGAGCTGGATTTCAAGCCCTTCTACGAGGTCGCCGTCATGCTCTACGATGGCCCCTGGGTCGCCGAGCGCCACACCGTGATCGAAGACCTGATGCGCGATGATCCGGAGGCCGTGCTGCCGGTAATCCGCGAGATCGTCGGCAAGGCGCAGAGGTTCTCGGCCACCGATACCTTCCGCGCGCAATACCGTTTCCGCGACCTCAAGCGCCTGATCGAAACCCAAATCGACGGGCTCGACATGCTCTGCGTGCCCACCATCCCCGCGCTCTGCACCGTGGCGGATATCGCGGCCGAACCCGTCGCCGCCAACTCCCGCCTCGGCACCTACACCAACTTCGTCAACCTGCTCGACATGTCGGCGCTGGCGGTGCCGGTCGCACCCCGCGCCGATGGCCACCCCGGCAACGTGACCCTCGTGGCGTGCGCGGGCGAAGATGCCCTGCTCGCCGCCCTTGGCCGCGAGCTTCAGGCCACGCTGGCCCCCGCCCCCGGCGGCACCGGCTGGCCGCTCCCGCCCCTCGCCCCTGCCAGCGATGCGCCCGCCGAGGATGAAATTGCCCTTGCCGTGCTTGGCGCCCACATGTCGGGCCTGCCGCTCAACGGCGATCTCACCAGCCGCGGCGCGCGCTTTCTCTACGCCTGCGAGACCGCACCCGACTACCGCTTCTTCAGCCTCCCGGGCGGCCCACCGCACCGGCCCGGACTCCTGCGCTGCACAGAAAAGGGGCAAGGCCACCGGATCGCGCTTGAAGTCTGGGCAATGCCTGCCTCCAAAATGGGCAGCTTCCTCAAAACCCTCCCCGCCCCTATGACCATCGGCACACTGACTATATCCGATGGCCGCGAAGTTACGGGGTTCCTGTGCGAGTCTGCGGCCACCGCCTCGGCCGAAGAAATTTCCCGGTTCGGCGGTTGGCGCGCCTTTCTCGAAACCCAATCCGCAAAAGCGGACACCTGATAACCGACATGGAGACCATGATGAAACGACGCGACTTTCTCAGGGCCGGTTCGGCCACCATCGGCGGCGCCGCCCTGCTGCCCTTCCTCCGCGCCCTGCCCGCCTCTGCGGCAGCCGGGGATGACACCCTGCTGGTGGTGATCGGCGACACGATCAACAGCCTCGATCTGCACCGCACCGGCACCAACCGCCCCTCCTACCAGGTGGCCGTCAACATCTATGACCGGCTCGTGCGCTTCGGCACCAAAACGCTGGAAGATGGCACCATCGCCTACGATTCCACCGTCATCGAGCCCGAGATCGCCGAAAGCTGGGAAGTCGCCGAAGACGGCAAATCGATTACTTTCAAAATCAGCCCCAAGGCCAAGTTCTGGGATGGCAGCCAGGTCACGGCTGAAGATGTGAAATGGTCGTTCGACCGCGCCGTCACCCTCGGTGGCTTCCCGCTGACTCAGATGAAGGCGGGCTCAATGTCGTCGCCCGAGCAGTTCGTGGTGGTCGACGAGATGACCTTCCGGGTCGATCTGCCCGCCCCCTCCAAGCTCGCCCTGCCCGACCTCGCCGTGCCGGTGCCGCTGGTGATCAACTCCAAGGTGGCGATGGAGCACGCCACCGAAGATGACCCATGGGCCACCGAATATCTGCACGAAAACCCCGCAGGCTCCGGCCCCTACAAGGTCACCCGCTGGGATGCCGGCCAACAGTTCGTCTACGAGCGCAACGAGGATTGGGCACTTGGCACCCTGCCCCCGATGAAGCGGGTGATCGTGCGCGAGGTGCCCTCCGCCGCCACCCGCCGGGCCCTGCTCGAGCGCGGCGATGTGGATTTCTACATGGATGTCCCCTCCAAGGACGCCAAGGAGATGGCCGAGAGCGGTGTCGCCAAGGTCGAGGGCGCGCCGATCGACAACTGCCTGCACGTGCTGGGCCTCAACGTGGCCATGGCGCCCTTCGACAACAAGCTTGTGCGTCAGGCCATCGCCTTCGCCCTGCCATACGAGGATATCCTCGCCGCCGGGGCCTATGGCCGTGGCAAGCCGATGTGGGGCGGCACTGAGGCCAGCCCTTCCACCACCGAATGGCCCCAGCCCTTCCCCTATGCGACCGACCTCGAGAAGGCCAAGGCGCTGATGGAGGAGGCCGGGTTTGCCGACGGGTTCGAGACCACACTCTCCTACAACCTCGGCCTCGCCGACTGGATGGAGCCGACCGCGCTGCTCATCCAGGAAAGCCTCGCCAAGATCGGCATCACCGCCACGCTCGACAAGATCCCGGGCGCCAACTGGCGCACCGCGGCCCTCGTCGAAAAGCGCCTGCCGATGCATCTCGAAAACTTCGGCGGCTGGCTCAACTACCCCGACTACTACTTCTACTGGGCCTATATCGAGGGGCACCTCTTCAACTCGTCGAACTACTCCAACCCCGAGATCGCCTCGCTGGTGGAGGAGACCCTGACGATGGAAACCGATGATCCGGCCTATGAACCCAACATCAAGCGGATGATCGAGATCGCTTTTGAGGACGTGCCGCGCATCCCGCTCTACCAGCCCTATCTCGACGCGGCGATGAAGCCCGAGGTCGAGGGCTACGTCTCGTGGTTCCACCGCCAGCTCGCCGTCACCAACATGGCCAAGGGCTGATCGTGGAAAAGCTCTCGCGCATCTTCGGCAGGGTCGTTCAGGCGATCCCCCCGGTCTTCGGGGTGACCCTGATCACCTTCCTGCTGACCCGGGCCCTCCCGGGCGACCCGGCGGTGTTCTTTGCCGGTCTCATGGCCAATGAGGACACCATCGCCCAGATCCGCGCAGAGCTGGGGCTGGATCACTCCCTTCCTGTCCAGTTCCTCTACTACCTCCGGGATCTCCTGCATGGAGATCTCGGAAACTCCCTCTCCACCGGCCGTCCGGTGCTGACCGAGCTGATGAGCCGCCTGCCCGCCTCTCTGGAGCTGACCCTCGCGGGCCTGCTGCTGTCGATGGCCATCGCCATCCCGCTCGGCGTGCTGGCCGCCACCCGCCCCGGCAGCTGGGTCGATCACCTCTGCCGCGTGCTTGTCACCGCAGGCGTGTCGCTGCCCACCTTCTTCACCGGGCTGTTCCTGATCTACATCTTCTACTACCTGCTCGGCTGGGCGCCCTCGCCGCTGGGCCGGCTCGATTTTCTCTACCTCTCGCCCCCGCAGGTGACCGGATTCTACTCCATCGACGCCGCGCTTGCCGGCGATTGGGAGGTGTTCTGGGCCAGCCTGCGCCAGATGATCCTGCCCGCCATCACCCTCAGCCTCTTTGCACTCGCACCCATCGCCCGCATGACCCGCGCCGCCATGCTGGCCGCGCTCTCGGGCGAATACGTCCGCACCGCGCGGGCCAACGGGCTGGGCGGTGCGCGGGTGATCTGGGTCTATGCCTTCCGCAACGCCGCCCTGCCGGTGCTGACCACGCTGGGCATGGTGTTCTCCTTCCTTCTCGGCGCCAACGTGCTGGTCGAAAAGGTCTTCTCCTGGCCCGGCATCGGCTCCTACGCCATCGGCGCGCTGGTCGCCTCCGACTATGCCGCCGTGCAGGGCTTCGTGCTCTGCATGGCCCTGCTCTTCGTGGTGGTGAACCTCTTCATCGACGTGGTGCTCACCCTGATCGACCCGCGCATCGGACTGGAAAGCTGACATGGCCGCAACGCTCACAGCCCCCCTCGCCCGCCTCCGCTACACGCTCTCCGGCAACCCCCTCACGGCGGTCGGCTTTGGCCTCTTCGCGCTGATGATCTTCCTCGCCCTCTTCGGCCCGGCCATCGCCCCCTACGACCCGCTCGCCACCCGCGCCGTCAATGCGCTGCAACCGCCCTCATGGGCGCACCCCTTCGGGACCGACCACCTCGGGCGCGACGTGTTCAGCCGCGTCATCGTCGCGACCCGGCTCGATCTGGGCATCGCCCTCTCCGCCGTGGCGCTCTCCTTCGTCATCGGCTCCGCGCTCGGCTGCCTCGCGGGCTTCTTCGGCGGCTGGGCCGACCGCATCATCGGCCGCATGTCCGATACCATCATGGCCTTCCCCCTCTTCGTGCTGGCAATGGGCGTGGTGGCGACCATGGGCAACACGGTCGAAAACGTGATCTACGCCACCGCCGTCATCAACCTGCCCTTCTACATCCGCGTCGCCCGCGCCGAGGTGGCCGTGCGCCGCAACGCCGGCTACGTGCAGGCCGCCCGGCTCTCGGGCAGCTCCAGCCTGCGCATCCTCGCCACCCAACTCTTCCCCAACGTGTTGCCGCCGATGATGGTGCAGATCTCGCTCAACCTCGGCTGGGCCATCCTCAACGCGGCGGGCCTCTCGTTCATCGGGCTGGGCGTGCGCCCGCCCGCCGCCGAATGGGGCATCATGGTCGCCGAGGGCGCCTCCTACATCATCTCCGGCGAGTGGTGGCTGGCCCTCTTCCCCGGCACCGCGCTGATGCTCGCCGTCTTCTGCTTCAACCTCATGGGCGACGGGCTGCGCGACCTCGTCGACCCGACCCGCCGCACGTGAGGCCGCCAATGACCCCGCTTCTCAAGGTCGAGAACCTCTCCATCGCCTTCCGCACCCGCAACGGCGAGGTCACCGCCCTGCACGACGTCAGCTTCGAGGTCGGCGCGGGCGAGGTGGTCGGCGTGGTGGGCGAGAGCGGCTCGGGCAAGTCGGTCTCCGCCTACACCACCATCGGCCTGCTCGATCAGGCGGGCCGGGTGGCGGGCGGCAGCGTCAGCTACGATGGCAAGCCGCTGCTCGGCCAGCAACGCCCGCTCCGGGGCCGCGAGATCTCGATGATTTTCCAGAACCCACGGGCGGCGCTGAACCCGATCATGACCGTCGGCCAGCAGCTTTCCGACGTGCTCAAACGCCACGCGCTCGCCGGGCGCACCGATGCCAAGGCCAAGGCCATCGACCTGCTCCGGCAGGTCCAGATCAACGACCCCGAAGAGCGCTACAACGCCTATCCCTTCGAGCTGTCGGGCGGCATGTGCCAGCGGGTGATGATCGCCCTCGCACTGGCCTGCTCCCCCCGCCTGCTGATCGCCGACGAGCCGACCACCGGCCTCGACGTGACCACCCAGAAAACCACGATGGACCTGATGCGCGAGCTGACCCGCGCACGCGGCATGTCGGTGGTGCTGATCACCCATGATCTCGGCATGGCCGCCGAATATTGCGACCGGATCGTGGTGATGGAAAAGGGCCGCGTGGTCGAGAGCGCCCCGGTGCGCCAGCTCTTCACCGCGCCTCGCCATCCCTATACCCAAAAGCTAATCGCCGCCTCCCCCGGCCCCGACTCGCGGCTGGAGGATCTGACCCGCGGCCAGCTCGAAGCCCCCGCCAAGATCACCCCCACCCCGCAAAACCGCCCCGGCCCCGACCGGCTGCTGGAGGTGGTGAACCTCGTGAAGGAATTTCCCCGCCGCGGCACCGGCTTCTTTGGCCGCAAGCCCGCGCCCTTCCGCGCCGTCGATGGCATCAGCTTCGAGTTGCGGCGCGGCGAGAGCCTCGGGCTGGTGGGCGAGAGCGGCTGCGGCAAGTCCACCACCTCCTCCATCATCGCCCGCCTGCAAGATGCAACCTCCGGCTCGGTCATTTTCGATGGGCATGACATCCTGCACCACCCGGCCCAGCGCTTTGCCCGGATGCCCCAGCGCGGGCAGGTCCAGATGGTGTTTCAGGACAGTCACGACAGCCTCGATCCGCGCTGGTCTGCATCGGATGTGATCGCACAGCCCCTGCGCCGGATCATGGGCATGAAAGACGCAGGAGAACTCAGCCGCCGCACCGCCATGCTGGCCGAGATGGTCGGCCTGCCCGGCGAGTTGCTATCGCGCTATCCGCACCAGCTTTCGGGCGGGCAGAAGGCGCGGGTCAACATCGCCCGCGCCATCGCCACCGACCCGCTGCTGTTGATCCTCGACGAGCCGACCTCGGCGCTCGACGTGTCGGTGCAGGCCGTGGTGCTGCAACTGCTCGACCGTCTGCGCCGCGAGCTGGGCATGAGCTACATTTTCGTTAGCCACGATCTCAACGTGGTGCGCCTGCTCTGCGAGCGCACCATCGTGATGAACCGGGGCAAGATCGTTGAGGAAGGCAGCGCCGAGCAGGTCCTTCACGCGCCGCGCGCCCCCTACACGCAAAAGCTGGTGGCCGCGATCCCGCATTTCGAGCCGGAGAAACTGCGGGTGTCCTAGGCCCCCGGCCACCCCGCCAGCCCACGCCCCACAAGCCCCTCGCCCTCCGCACCGAGCATCGCCAGCATGATGCCCGGATGCCGGCCCAGCCGCGCGGCGGCGCAGCCGAGGTGAATATCCTCCGGCAATTCCGGGTGCGGCGCCAGAAAGGCGGGCGAGGCTTCAAAGACCTCAGCGCCATAAAACGGCGCAAGCGCCTCCCGCAGCGCAGGCGCATGCCGCAGGATCGGCCCGCCAAGCCCCAGCGCATCAATCACCGCACTATCGCCAATCGCAGGCAGCACCTTCGCCGCGCCGCCATCCATCCTCGGGCCTTCGGGCGTGGTCGCGGCCCGCACCTGCCAGACCCCCGGCGCGTCCGAGGTCATCCAGCCAAAGGCCACCCCGTTGCCTCCCGCGGCTATTACCATCGGCTCCGGCGCCCGCGCCGCGCCGGCCTTCAGCATAACCGCCGCCGCCGCCATCACCGCGTTCAGCGCAAAGAGCGGCATCCGCGCATAGGCCTCCGCCGCCCCGCTCATTCCCAGCCGATCCGCCAGCGCCGCGCTCATCGCGGCCACCGAGCCGTGCAGGTCATCCCCCGCCGCAATCGCCTGTGACATCAGCGGCATAAGCGCGACGCCCTCTCCAATCGCCGCCCGCAACGGCCCCTCCATCGCCACCATCTCCCCGATCCGCGCCACCTGCGCCGCCGGATTGGACACGCCAAACCGCAAGGCTCCGTCCAAGGCTCCATCGCTTACCGGCGAAAACGCCTTCACCCCCCCGGCCTCCACCACCAACACCGGCATGTTCGGGGCGACCACACAAGCCAGCGGTGTCACCACCCCCACCTCCTGCGCCGGACACATCGCCACCTCGCCCGCCCGGATCATCCCTTCCGCCGCCTCCGGCGCATCCGCCCAACCCTCCGCCAACACCGCCGCCACAGCCGCATTTACCACCGGCCGCGGCATCACCGCCGGACCCTCAAACGCCGGCCCCGCATGCAGCAACACCCGCGCCCCGAGCCCCGGCACCGCCTCGCCCAGCCGCAGGCAGCCCGTCAGCACCAGGCTGATACCCTCCCACAGGCTCATTGCCCGCCCTCCATCAGCGAGACATGCGCCGCCACGATCTTCCAACCATCCTCGAACCGCACCCAACTGTGCGTCTGCCGACCGATCCTGTCGCTCCCCTCGCGGGTGAACTCAGTGCAGGCGGTGGCAAAATCCTTGCCGAAGCTGGTGATCACCGTGTTCTGCAACGCCCTGTCCAACCCCTTCGAAGGCCGCGCCTTGCGAAACGCCCGGATCGCCTCGATCCCATACAGGTTCTCCCCCGCCCCCAGCCGCACGGTCAGCCCGTGGTGCCAAAAGAGGTCATCCATCTCGTCGATCAGGTTGCTCGTCAGGGCGCGTTCGTAGCGGGCAAAGGCAGCTTCCACCTCGGCCAGCGTTTCGGGGTCGTTCACCACAGGGTCGGTCATCAGGGCTCCATATCTTCGGCAATTGCAATGAGGTCAGCGTCACGGCCCGGCGCCGCGATCAGCGAGAGAGAGAGCGGCGGGCCGTCGGGGTTGGCCACCGGCAGCGCATATTGCGGCAGGCCCGCGAGCCCCGCGACCGAGAGCAGGCCAATCGCCCGGCCCCGCGTGCGATCCAGCACCTCAGGCGCGGCATCGCGCATCGGCGCCGGGGCGGGCGTGGTGGGCATCAGCAAGAGCGTGTCGCCCGCCAGCGCCTCGCCCATCGCCGTGGCAAACCGCGCCCGCGCCGCCACCGCCGCCTTATAATCGCCGGGCGTCATGTCGCGCCCCACCTCGAACCGCGCCCGCACGTCCGGCGCCAGCCCGGCGCCTCGCGCGGTCACGAAATCGCCCAGCGCCGCCCAGGCCTCGACCGCCTGCACCCGGCGAAACACCTCGCCCCGATCCATCCCGCACTCGGGCAGCGCAGCATCCTCCACCGCCCGCCCCGCCACGATCCGCTCCGCCGCTTCCCGCAGCGCGGGCGCCGTCCCGGCCCAGAGCGCGCCCGGCATCCAGACCCGCGCAAACCCGCCCCGCCGCGCCAGGCCGGAAACCTGCGCGACCGCCGCCATAGGTGCAGCCGAACGGGCAAACCAGCCGACCACGTCAAAGCTCGGCGCCAGCGGCGTCACCCCGGCCATCGGCACCGCCCCGTGAGTCGTGCGCAGCCCATGCAGCCCGCACCACGCCGCCGGAAGCCGCACCGACCCGCCGGTATCGGTGCCCAGCGCAATATCCGCCGCCCCGCAGCTCACCGCCGCCGCGCTCCCCGAAGAGGAGCCGCCCGGAAGCCGCTCCGGCGCCGCGCCATTGGGCGGCGTGCCGTAATGCGCATTGCGCCCCATCAGGCTGAAGGCCAGCTCATCCATCACCGTGCGCCCTACCATCTGTGCGCCTTCCGCCAGCAGCGCCGCCAGCACCGGCGCATCCGCCTCCGCTGCCGCCCGGCCCTCGGCCCACCCCGGCGTGCCCGAGCCATTCACCCAGCCCGCACCGTCGATATTGTCCTTCACCGCCAGCCGCAGACCGGCAAGCGGGCCCGCCCCTTCAGCGGCCGCCATGCTCCGCGTGATGAATATTTCGTCAGCAAGCTGCGTTTCTGCCCGCATTTCGCGCAAATCCCCTGTTCTACATGGCGGTGGCGCCTTGATAAGAAGAATTGATCAGGATACTGATTAAATCAAGAGGAGGTCACCGCCGCCCGCCAATCCGCGCCCGCAACGGGCCACAACGGGCCGCCCGGTGACACCGAAACGCGACGCAGGAAAGGGACGCATATGACCATGGGCTACGAGACTGTGCTGAAGGGCGGCCGGGTGATCGACCCGGCAACAGGCCGCGACGGGCAGTTCGATGTTGCGATCAAGGGCGGCAAGATCGCCGCCATCGAACCCACCATCGCCCCCGACGGGGCCGAGGTGGTGGACCTCTCCGGCAAGATCGTCATCGCCGGCATGATCGACACCCACGGCCACATCTACCAGCACGTCACCGGCAAGTTCGGCCTCAACCCCGATATGGTCGGCGTCCGCTCCGGCGTGACCACCATCATCGACCAGGGCGGCCCCAGCTGCATGACCCTGGGCGGCTTCAAGCACCTCATCGACCCGGCCGCCAAGACCAAGCTCTATTGCTTCATCTCCGCCTATCTCGTCGGCGGACTGGAGGGGCACATGTACCCCGATCTCTACGGCCCCAACGGCGTGAACCCCGAGCACACCATCCGCGTCGCCAAGGAGAACCTCGACATCGTGCGCGGCGTGAAGGCCCATGCAGAGATCGGCGGCCAGTCGCGCTGGGGGATGGAGGTGATCAAGGTCGGCAAGCAGATCTCCCGAGAGCTGGGCCTGCCGCTCTACATCCACCTCGGTCAGCTCTGGCCCTCGCTCGAGGAAGGCCCCGTGCCCGACCCCGACGAGCTGATCCGCGAGCTGGTGCCGATCATGGAAGAGGGCGACATGCTGGCCCACCCCTTCACCCGCCATCCCGGCGGCTTCGTCTCGGAGGAGGGCGAGGTGCACCCGATCGTCTTCGAGGCCATCGACCGCGGCGTGCGCGTCGATGTGGGCCATGGCTCGCATTTCAGCTTCGAAGTCGCCAAGAAGGTGCTCGACACCGGCATCAAGCCCTTCACACTCGGGGCCGACATGCACGGCTTCAACGTCACCGTCCCGCCCGAGGGGCTCGACAAGGGCCTGCGCGAATCCAACCCTTTCTTCGGCGCCGCCCCCTTCAACCTCACCGTGGCGATGACCGAGCTGATCACCCTCGGCATGACCCTCCCCGAGGTCGTCGCAACCGTCACCCAGAACCCCGCCACCGTGCTCGGCAAATCCGATGAGCTTGGCTCGCTTCAGGTCTCGCGCGGGGCTGACATTTCGGTGCTCGAAATCATCGACGGCAAGTTCAAGCTGTTCGACAATTCCGGCGTCGAGGTGGTGACAGACAAGCTCGTGCGCCCGGTGATGTGCTTCAAGGATGGCGAGCGCTTCGACTCCGACTCGCCGCTGATCCCGCCGCCGGTCTACGCCTGACCCGGCGGCCCTCGCGGCGCTTCAGGACAAATCCCAAACCTTCTTCTGGCCCTCCGGCGGATCGCGTCGGAGGGCCTCTGCGTCCACCTGTACCCAGCCCTCCTGCACCCGCGCCGGATAGAGCCGCAGGTCATCCACCCGCCACCCGACAGAGACCTTCCCGCTCTCCAGATCGAACCGGGCAAAATGGCGCGGGCATTGCACTTCGCAGCCCTCGATGCGCCCGTCCTGTAGCGAGGCCTTGTCATGCGGGCAAAGACTCTGAAACACCCGCGGCGATGCGCCCACCAGCGCCACCCCCACCAAATGCCCCGCCACCCGCGCCGTCACCACCCGCCCCTCCGGCAGGTCGCGCATGAGAGCCACGTTCTGATAGTCGGGCAAATCGTCAGACACCGCCGCCTCCGCTGGTCGCAACCTGCACCACGCAGGCAGATACTCAGCACCCTGATCATTTTACCTCAGATGATCAACCCTTCCAGCCCCGGCGCCTCTTTTCGCGCCGATTAGGGTTGGTGGGTCTCTGGTAAGCGGCCGGAAACATTAAAAGCAGTCAAGCCAGTGCTAAGATTGAACCTGAGAGGCGAGACAGCCGCTTCTCCACCGCGCACCGCACGCCGCCAATTCATTTCCAATCGGCAACAGCCACAAAGAGTGTGATACACCCACGTCACGCGAGCCAGCGGTTCCAACATCGGTTGACCACCCTCTGCGTACCAGCGTCGGCATCGAAAAACTCAATCGACCCGTCCACCATCTACCGGCCATGTCTCCTGAGCGTACCCCCACGCAGCAGAGCTTCAGCCACCCTGCGGTCAGTCCCCGTACAGCAGGCTCCCCGCCGCGTCGAACATCATCGGACTCGGATCACCTAGGATTTCAATAGAGGGGTTGCTGCGGGCCTCGGGCAGCAGGGCCTCGGAAATCTGGATCTCTTCGAGATGCAGCGTGTTCGATAGCCTGACCATCTGCAGCTGATCCAGATCGGGAACGTTGCAGGTCTTGACCGCGATCCGGGCGGCATCCCGGTCGGTTTCCATGATTACCGGAATGCGCGCGCCAGCCAGAACCGTCGAGGTGATGCAATTGGCATAGGTCGCCGGAAAATCGATCTTCTCGTAGAGTCGGCGCGTGCAGATGTCGGCAAGTCCGATCCCGGTGGCATTGCCGCCGCTGTTCTCGGTGAGGTCGAGCACCGCCATCTTCCCGACCTCCTGAGTGGTGGTCACATAGGGCGTGGAGGCGCGGCCGGTGATGTTGGGGTCCATCCCTGTACCCGAATACTCCTTGCCCATGCGGTCGACGATGAGCACATCAATCGGGCGGAAAAGGATGCGCGGCATGTTACCACGCGCCTCGGCCAGCAATTCGGGCTCTCGCGCGAGGATCCTGTCGCCCGCAACCGCTTCGATCCGCGAGATCCTGTCATAGGCATTTTCCACCGTCGCGAGGCCAAACAGGATCGGTGTGTGTTCCAGCTTGAAACGGGCCATCTCCAGCACGTTCTCCGCCATCTTGCCAAACCCGAGCGCATGGCAACTTTCGGCGCCCTGCTGCTTGCCAAGCCCGATCGTCACCATCTTGGCGAGGCCGCTTTCTATGGTGCCGCTGAAACTGGTGTGCGGTTTCACCCGGTTGATGACGATGATGCCATCAGCCTGCATGGCCTCCTTGTCCATCAGGATTGGCAGCCCGTTGGGCAAGCGCCCAAGCTCGACGGTCTCCATCGAGGACCGGATCGGGCAGCCCGCGCTTTCCTCGGTCACGCCAAGCTTGCCGAGCAGCTTGATCTGGCCTTCGGGCGTAGCGCCGCCATGGCTGCCCATGGCCGGCACGATGTAGGGCCGGGCACCCAGCGCACGAAGGGCGTCGACAGTCGTTCTCACCAGCGTGGGCAGCTCGGCGAGCCCTCGGCTTCCAACGCCGACGGCAACCGACATGTCAGGGCGTACCAGAGCGGCGATCTCAGGCCGCGCGATCTCTGCACGCACCGCGCTGGCAACATCGGTCACGGCATTGTCGGCGAATACCTGTCTCACCGTCACCATGCGGGGCAGTTCGACATTTGCCAGAAATTCGTCAATGACACTCATCGCCTGTCTCCTGCCTCTTTCCCGGGCCGCCGAACGCGCATTCAATCAAACCGCGAGCGCCAGACGGAGATGTAGTGATCCTTCGCGGGCGCAAGATGGTCTCTACAGGCCACCACAAGCGCGTCTCGGTCGCCTCGCCTGCACGCGTCTATCATCGACAGATGCTCACTCGCGGCCCATTCCAGCGAGGCAAGGTCATTGGTGAAGATCGAGCGATAGGCATGGCTCTTCTGCGCAAAAATCTCGATGGCTTCGATCAGCGCTGCATTTCCGCAATGCGCAAACAGCTCCCTATGAAACTCGATGTTGGCGTGAAAGACCGCGCGCTTGTCGCCCTCGGTGATCCCGATCGAATGGCGCCCCTGGATCTCTTCGAGCTTCGTGACAGAATCCGCATCCATCGGAAGCGGAATGAGGCCGGCGGCCTGCGTTTCCAGCAGCACCCGCACCAGGTGGATGTCGTTGACCTCCTGCGGGGTGTAGAGGCGCACGACGGCACCGCGATTGCGGATGCGGTCCACAAGCCCCAGCCGTTCGAGCTCGATGATCGCCTGCCGGGCAAGGTAGCGCTTGATGCCGAAGCGCTCGGCGATCTCGTCCTCTACAAGCCGCTCGCGCGGGTGAAGGTGGCCAAAGACGATATCCTCTTCCAGCCGCCGCGTGATGTCGCGCGTCACTTCTTCGGCGCTGCCGCTCGTTTTCGGATCTTCTCTACCCGCCTTGGTCACTTCACATCTCACTTCTGGCTTCGTTCACGTCACCTGTCTGGAGCACTCTATCTCTGGATCGGCAAGAATCATCCATGTGTCTTACGCGAGTCAACCTCGCTTTCCGAGGCGCTCGCTGATCTGCGGCGGAGTCCACCGAGCCAGCTGAAGAGCGGCGTCGCCTGCAGAATGGACAGAAAGGCAATCCCCAGCAGCACGGCCGAAATCGGGCTCTGGAGAAAGATCATCCAGTTGCCCTGCCCGATCAGGAGGCTCTGCTCGAGACTGGTATCGAGAACCGGCCCAAGGATCAGCCCGATGACCAGCGGCGGCGTCGGAATCTTGCAGGCGTCGAGGACAAACCCGAAGAGCCCGAAGCCCAGCATCAGCCAGATCTCGAAGATCGAGTTGTTCAGCGCATAGGCACCGATGATCGACAGAACCACGATGACCGGTCCGACAACCCTGTTGGGGATCTTGGTGACCGAGACACAAGCCCGGGTAAACAGCATGCCCACGGCAAAGAGCGCGACATTCGCAAACAGGACGGCCCAGAGAAGCGTATACGTCACATCGCCATGGTCGGTCATCAGCGTCGGGCCGGGCAGGATGCCATGCACCATGAGCCCGCCCATGAGAACCGCCGTCGAGGACGAGCCCGGAATGCCCAGCGAGATCGTCGGAATCAGCGCCCCGCCCACGACAGAGTTGTTCGCCGCTTCGGGTGCCACGATGCCCGCCGGATGACCGGTGCCGAAGGCCGCCTTGTTGCGCGAGAACCGCTTGGCCTCGTTATAGGCAAACCACGAGGCCGTATCGCCGCCGGTTCCGGGGATCAGGCCGGTGGCCACGCCGATCCCGGCAGAGCGGATGCTGTTCGGCAGCATTTTCACGAACTCGATCGCCGTCGGCAGCATCCGGTCCCGCACATTCGAGATCCTGCTGCTGGTCTGGGTATCGCCGCCCATCATCAGGCGAATGGCCTGCGGGATGGAAAAGAGCCCGATCAGGGCAACGGTAAACTCGACGCCTCCGAACAGGTTCAGGTTTCCGAAGGTGAAGCGGGGCGTGCCTGTCGTCGGGTCCATGCCGATCATCGAGATCAGCAGGCCGAGCGCGCCGGACATCAGGCCAAGCACGGCAGAGCCTTGCGAAAGCGACCCGATGATCGTGATCCCCAGCACCGCAATCGCAAAAATCTCGACCGGCCCGAAGTTGAGCACCAACCGGCCCAGCATCGGTGCCACCGTCAACAACACGATTGACGAAACGACACCCCCGATCAGCGATGCCGTCAGCGAGTATCCAAGCGCCTTCCCGGCCTTGCCGGCCTGCGCCATCGGGTAGCCATCGATCACCGTGGCCGCCGCGGCGGGGGTGCCCGGGGTGCGCAGCAGGATCGCCGCAATGGAGCCGCCATACATCGCGGACAGGTAAAGCGACGCCAGCATGGCAAGGCCCGTCGCCGGTTCGAAAGAAAAGGTCAGCGGCAGCAGCAGGGCGATGGCCATCGTCGCGGAGAGGCCCGGCATCGCGCCGACGAACATGCCGATCAGCGTGCCCATGACGATTGCCGCGATGTTGATGGGCTGGACCACATTGGTCAGCCCGATCCAGAGGAAAGAGTCAGTCACGTCAGGTTCCCCTCATGCGCCGGGATAAAGCGGCAACGGAAGGCCAAGGAAATGGATGAAAACCGCCCAGATGACGCCTGTCACGAGCGCGGTGGTGATCAGGATGCGGCTCCAGCCGATGGGCCGCAGTGCACCGAGCGACAGCAGAAGAAAGACGGGCGTGGCGATGAGGTATCCCACCACAGTGATCGCCGCCGCATAGGCGATGCTCAGGCCCGCAAAGCACACCCCGATGGTGATGGCACGCGTGTCGATGGCGGGGATGAGCCGCAAGGCACCTTCTGCGCTTTGCCTTCTCCAGGCCATCAGCTGACCGCCAATCGCCAGCAGGGCCAGCAGGATCACGGCCCAGCCAAGCAGGGTCGGAAGGCGCGCGGCGGCCCTTGGATAGTCTTGCGCCGTGTAACGGAAAAAAAGGGCCAGAGCGATCGCAGCCATGGCCACCAGAATGCGTCCCATCGGTTACTCCCAGAGGAAAGGCGGACAGTATCGGAAGGGCAAGTGGCGGCCCGAAGGCCGCCACCCTGTGCCGAAACGGCTCAGTTCGACTGAACGTCGTCCTTCACTTCGTTCCAGACCTCGGTGAAGGTCTTTTCCTGAGCTTGCAGGAAGGCGGTGTAATCATCGCCACCGATGAAATCGATGTTCATCGCCTGGGCCGCTGCGGCCGCCTGAAACTCGGGGTTCTCGGTCACGCGGCGAAGCCCCTCGACCAGCTGAGTGCGGGCCTCCTCGGGGAAACCGGCCGGCGCGCTGTAGCCACGCGAAGACCCTGCCACAACATCGTAGCCCAGTTCCTTCGCGGTCGGCACGTCAGGCAACTCGGCGAGGCGCTCCTCCGCAAAGACGACCAGCGCGCGCAGATTGCCCGCCTCGACCTGCGGGAAGGTGATGCCGACGTTGTTGAAACTGGCGTCGATCTGCCCGCCCATCGCGGCAGTCCACGAAGGTCCATCACCCTGGAACGGCACCTTCTGGAATTTCACACCGGCGGTGCGCTCGAAGGCGACCGTGGTGAAGAAATCGTCGCCGCCGATGCCGGAGTTACCGACAGTGACAGCGCCGGGGTTGGCCTCAGCCGCTTCCATAAGGTCAGCGAAGGTCTGATAAGGGCTGTCCGCGGCCACAACCGCAATGCCCGGGTCGGTCACGATGTTCGCAAGCGGCGTGAGTTCCGAGATGTTGTAGGTGATCGTGTCGTTCATGATGTAGTTGGTCATCAGCATCGGCGTATTCGTGATGCTGATGGTCTCGCCGTCGGGCTTCACCTGCTTGGCCAGCCGGGTCCAGGCGATCGCGCCGGTCGCGCCCGGCATGTACTGGTTCACGAAACTCACGCCGAGCTCTTCGGCAAGGAAGGGCTGCACAAGCTGCGCCAAGGCGTCAGATCCGCCCCCGGCCTTGAAGCCCATCAGAACCGTCACTTCGCTCGCCGCGTCATAGCCCTGGGCCACCGCAACGGCCGGCGCGGAAGCCCCGATCGCTAGAGCGATAGCTGCTGTCGAAAGTAGTTTTCTCATAAGAAGTCCTCCCATTTTTCAATTCCCGCCGCGACGTTAGAAATCGCCGACCATTCTGTCAAACAAATTATTGACAATCTGCTTGAAGGTTGGTGAGTAGGCTATGCAGAACAGTACGTTCCGCATGAATTAAGTGATGGAGGATGGCCGCATGAGCACGAAAGACGACACGCCCAAGGGTATGCGCAAAGGGCTCACCAGCTATGGTGATGCCGGGTTTTCGCTGTTTCTGCGCAAGGCCTTTATCAAGGGGATGGGCTATAGCGACGCCGCGCTCGACCGCCCGATCATCGGCATCATTGACACCGGCAGTGATTACAACGCCTGCCACGGCAACATGGCTGATCTTATAGAGGCGGCAAAGCGGGGCGTGATGCTGGCCGGCGGGCTGCCGATTCCCTTCCCGACGATCTCGATCCACGAATCGTTCTCGCACCCGACCAGCATGTACCTGCGCAACCTGATGGCCATCGACACCGAAGAAATGATCCGCGCCCAGCCGATGGACGCCGTGGTCATGATCGGCGGCTGCGACAAGACGGTTCCGGCCCAGCTGATGGGGGCCGCCTCGGCCAATCTTCCTGCAATCCAGCTTGTCACCGGCCCGATGCGGACCGGCAGCCATCGCGGCGAGAAGGTCGGGGCATGCACCGACTGCCGCCGCTTCTGGGGCCGCTACCGCGCCGGTGAGATTGACGATCAGGAGATCACCGAGGTCAATGACCAGCTCGTGCCGGGCACCGGCACCTGTGGCGTCATGGGCACCGCATCGACGATGGCACTCGTCACCGAAGCGCTGGGCATGATGGCCCCGGGCGGCGCCTGTGCCCCCGCCGTCTCTGCGGACCGTCGCCGCATCGCCGAAAGGTCGGGCGAGCTCGCCGTGCAGATGGCCGCCGCCGGGCTCACGCCCGACAAGATCATGACCGAGGCCGCTTTCGAGAATGCATTGGCCGTGCTTCTGGCCGTCGGCGGCTCCACCAACGCCATCATCCACCTGACGGCCGTTGCCGGGCGCATGGGCATCAAGATCAACCTCGACAAGTTCGATGCCCTCGGCCGCAAGATCCCGGTTCTGGTCGATCTGAAGCCTTCCGGCACGCAATACATGGAAGACCTGCACGCTGCTGGTGGGCTCGTCACCGTGCTGCGCGAGTTGCGCGAACACCTCAATCTCGATTGCCTGACCGTAACCGGCCGCACCCTTGGCGAAGAGATCGACGATGCGCCCGCCGGCTTCGCTCAGAACGTCGTCTCAAACCGAGAGGCCCCGCTGTTTGCCGAAGGCGGCATGGCCGTTCTGCGGGGCAACCTTGCCCCGCGCGGCGCGATCATCAAGCAATCCGCCGCCAACCCTGACCTGATGGTTCATCGTGGCCGCGCTGTCGTCTTCAATTCCATCGAAGACCTGACCCGGCGGGTGGATCTGCCCGAACTTGATGTCACCAAAGACGACATTCTGGTTCTTCAGAACGCTGGCCCCAAGGGCGCGCCGGGCATGCCCGAAGCGGGCTACATGCCGATTCCGCGCAAACTGGCGGAACAAGGGGTGAAGGACATGGTCCGCATCTCGGATGCGCGCATGAGCGGCACGGCCAGCGGCACCATCATTCTGCATGTCACGCCCGAAGCCGCCAGCGGCGGGCCTTTGGCGCTAGTCCGTGACGGCGACGAGATCGAGCTGAACGTGCCGGACCGCGCGATCACCCTGCATGTCAGTGAAGATGTCCTGGCTGAACGACGCGCCGAACTATCGGTTCCGGTGCACCCGAACTCGGATCGCGGTTACAGAAAGCTGTTCCTCGAAACAGTCACCGAAGCCGACCTTGGTTGCGATTTCGACTTCCTCGTGCCCGCGCCACAAGCCACCGGGCAGGCAGACGGCTGACCATGCGGCTGCCTCCCGAAACCCTCAGGCGGTTCGCGGCGGAAAAGCTTGGCGAAGCCGGTCTGTGTTCGAACCATGCCGAGATCGTCGCGGACACGCTCGTCGAGGGCGATCTGCTCGGGCACGTGACGCACGGGCTCGCCCTGCTCCCTCGCTACCTCGACGAGTTGCGCAGTGGCGGCATGGCGCATGAGGGCGCCGCCGATGTCACCAGCCCGGATGGCTCTGTTGTGGAGCGCTGGGATGGCAACTGGCTCCCCGGCCCGGTGCTGGTCCGCGCGGCACTCACCGTCGCCTCGGCCAAGGCGCGCCAACACGGCGTGGGGGCAATTGCCATCGCGAGAAGTCACCACATCGCCTGCCTCGCCGCTTACCTCGAGGCAGTCACCAAGCAGGGCCTCGCTGTCATCATCGCCTCCTCCTCTCCGTCAAACCGCGATGTCGCGCCCTTCGGGGCCACCGGTGGCGTCTACTCCCCCAACCCGATTGCCGCGGGCTGGCCGACGAATGGCGCACCGGTGATGCTGGATGTCTCGATGTCGATCACGACAAGCGGAATGGTCGCCGCAATGGCGGCACAGGGCAGCCGGCTTCCCGGCGGTTGGCTGGTCGATACGGAGGGCCGGGCCACCGACGATCCGGCAACCCGCGCGGCGGGCAGCGGCGCCCTGTTGCCGCTCGGCGGGCTCGACCACGGGCACAAGGGCTTCGCGCTGGGCCTGCTGGTCGAAATGCTGACAACCGGCCTCTCCGGCCACGGACGGCTCGAGGGCACCGACCGCTGGGGGGCGTCGGTCTTCGTTATGGTCCTCGATCCCGCGCATTTCGGCGGGCGAGAGGCCTTTTGCGCACAGGCCTCTTGGATTGCACAGGCCTGCCGCGTGGCAACCGTCGCAAACGGCGCGCCGCCGGTGCGGCTGCCGGGCCAGCGCGCGCTGGAACGGCGAGCGGACAACATAGCCAACGGCCTGGCCCTGGCACCCGACCTTCTGGCGGTGTTGCAGAAGCTGGGCCTGCAAAGCGAAACAAGGGTAGCACAATGAGCGAAACACTGGAAAAACTGCACCGAGGCCCGGCCATCCGCCTGCACCCCGACGACAATGTCGTGGTCGCCTACCGCGAGATTGCGCCCAAAACCGAGATCCCGGGGGAGGGCGTCACCACGAACACCCCGGTCCCGGCAGGCTACAAGATCGCCACCCGGGCAATCGCCAAGGGTGAGCCGATCCGCAAATACAACGTCACCATCGGGTTCGCGGCAAAGGATGTGCGGCCCGGCTCCATGCTGCACAGCCACAACATCGAGTTCCGCGAGTTTGATCGCGATCCCCGCCATGCCAGCGAGTATCAGCCGGTGGTGCCGGTGCCCGAAGAGGATCGGGCGGTGTTTCAGGGCATCATTCGGCCCGATGGCCGCGTGGCCACCCGCAACTACGTCGGCATCCTGTCGTCGGTAAACTGCTCGGCCACGGTCGTCCGCAAAATCGCCGCGCACTTCACCCCCGAGGTTCTGGCCGACTATCCCAATATCGACGGTGTCGTGGCGTTCCCCCACGGCCTTGGCTGCGGCATGGAAATGTCGGGCGAACCGATGGACCTGCTGCGCCGCACCATTGGCGGCTACGCCACCCATGCCAACCTTGCAGGCGCCATCCTGATTGGGCTGGGTTGCGAGAGAAACCAGATCCCGGCGCTCATGCAGCACAACGGCCTCTCGCAGGGCCCGCGCCTGCTGAATCTCGTCATGCAGGAGACGGGCGGCACCCGCAAAACCATCGAGGCCGGCATCGCCGCGGTCAGGGAGATGCTGCCCGAGGCAAACGATGTCGCGCGCCAGCCCGTCCCGGCCAGCCACCTGAAGGTCGGCCTGCAATGTGGCGGGTCTGACGGCTTCTCGTCCATCACCGCCAACCCCGCCCTCGGCCACGCCGTGTCCATCCTCGCCCGCCACGGCGGCACCGGCATCCTGTCGGAAACGCCAGAAATTTACGGCGTCGAGCACACCCTGACCCGGCGGGCCCGTTCGGTCGAGGTCGGTCAAAAGCTGATGGACCGCATCCGGTGGTGGAAGGACGAATACTCCCCCGGCCGAGACGTGCAGATCAACGGCGTGGTCAGCCCGGGCAACCAGATGGGCGGTCTGGCAAACATCTTCGAAAAGTCGCTCGGCTCTTCCATGAAGGGCGGCACCGGCCCCTTGATGGAGGTCTACAAATACGCCGAGCGCGTGGAGGCCAGCGGCCTCGTCTTCATGGATACGCCCGGCTTCGATCCGGTTTCCGCAACCGGCCAGATCGCAGGCGGCGCCAACCTGATCTGTTTCACCACCGGGCGTGGCTCCATGTTCGGAGCCAAGCCTGTGCCCTCCATCAAGATCGCGACCAACACGCCAATGTATAATCGCCTGACAGAAGACATGGATCTGAACGCGGGCGTCATTCTTGATGGCGAAGCGACGCTGGAGGAGACCGGCGAAATGATCTTCGCCAAGATGCTCGAAACGGCGTCTGGCGTTCCGACCAAGAGCGAGGAACTGGGCCTGGGTGACAATGAATTTGTCCCGTGGAGCATCGGCATCATGAGCTGAGGCTGCTACAAACGGATCGGACCTTGGCCGGGCGCAGCAGTGAGTCAGCCAAGTGGGAGCGGAGGAAACCAGATGCCAGCATCATACCCCTGCCGGGGCAAGGCGGGTGAGCGCCGCTTAAGGAGCCATGCCCGCTGGAGTCGTCTGGCATGAGCCGCCACGTCCACATTGATGCGATTGGCGGCCTGTCAGGTGACATGTTCGCCGCGGCCATGCTGTCCACCTTCCCCGAGGCCCGGGATACCCTGATTGCCGATCTGCAGGACGCCGGACTTTCCATGCACGTCACGCCGCGCATCGACAGCATTCGCAAGGCAGGGTTCGCGGCCACGCAGATCGTGTTCGACATCTCCTCCGATGCGCCGCCCACCCACCACTGGAAAGACATTCGCGCGCGCCTTGAAGGGTCGGGGCTCAAAGCCTCGGTCAAGGCCACCGCAATCGGCATCTTCACTGGTCTTGCCGAGGCAGAGGCCGCCAGCCACGGCGTTCCGGTCGAGACCGTCCATTTCCACGAAATCGCGGATTGGGATTCTCTGGCGGATATCGTCGCCGCGGCCTCGCTGATCGAGAGCGTGGAGGCCGGGAGCTGGTCCTGCTCCACATTGCCGCTCGGGCGCGGGCGGGTCGATACCCAACATGGGCTGATCCCCGTGCCCGCCCCCGCAACCGCCCATCTGCTGGCCGGGTTCTGCTTTGTCGATGACGGTGTCGAAGGCGAGCGGATCACCCCCACAGGCGCGGCGATCCTGCGTTTCCTCGCGCCAACGCAAAACGGCCCGCCCCCCGGCATGAGGCTCTCGGGTTCCGGCATCGGCGCTGGCCAACGCGATCTCAAAGGCATCCCGAACGTCTGCCGGCTCCTGCAGTTCGAGCCTGCCGCTGGCGAGGTCGACATGGTCGGCCAGATCTCCTTCGAGATCGACGACATGACCCCGGAAGAGCTCTCCGTCGCGCTGGATCACATCCGCTCAGGAGAGGGCGTCATGGATGCGGGATACACCGTCGGATACGGCAAGAAGTCGAGGATCCGCTACAATGTCACCGTCCTTGCGCAGGCATCGCGGGTCGATGAGGTCGCCCAGCTCTGTCTTGTCGAAACCAGCACCATCGGCCTGCGGATCGAAACGGTGCGCCGGCGCGTGCTGAAGCGCGAGGCCGGAAAGGCGGACGGTTTGCGCACCAAGACGGTCGCGCGACCCGGAGCCTCGACCACCAAGGTCGAGAGTGATGATCTGGCCGCGATCCCCACCCTCGCCGCCCGTCGCAAGGCCGCAACCGGTGCGATCGATGGTTGATGCCGAAACACGCCTCGCGCAGGTCTTAACCCGCTATCCCGATCTCACCATCGCCGTGAGCGGTGGCGTGGACAGCCTGACATTGGCAACATTCGCCGGCAGGATTGCGCCCGTTACCGTCGCACACGCCGTGTCACCCGCCGTCCCGGCAGAGGCCACCCAGCGCGTCAGGGATCTTGCGCAGTCCGAGGGGTGGACACTCCGGGTTCTCAACGCTGGCGAGTTCAACGACCCCGCCTATCTCAGCAACCCGCTCAACCGCTGCTATTTTTGCAAGACCAACCTCTACGCGCGTATCAGGGAGGTCGTGACAGGCACCATCGCGGCGGGCACGAACACCGATGACTTGGGCGAGTATCGGCCCGGTCTGCAGGCCGCTTCCCAGCACGGCGTGGTTCACCCCTATGTCGAAGCCGATGTTTCAAAGGCGGATCTGCGCGCCTTGGCCGCGCGGCTCGGCCTTGGCGAGATCGCGGCGCTCCCGGCCCAGCCCTGCCTCGCCAGCCGCGTCGAAACCGGCATCCCGATCCGCGCCGAAGACCTCGCGTTCATCCATCGGGTGGAACAGGCGGTCAGGCAGATGAGCGGGCTCGAAGATGTGCGCTGCCGGCTGACCGGGGCTGGCGTTCGGCTTGAGACAAGCGGCGCGCTGCCAGAGGCCTCCGTCGCGCGCGTGGCCGAGTTCTGCCGCACGGCAGGGCGTGCCTTCGTTGGCGTTGCCCCCTACCGGCGCGGCAGCGCATTCGTCGCGCAGGGCTCGCAATGACGGGGTCTCACACGGTCATGGATTGGGAGCGCGGAGCCCGAACCGGCGTCCCCGAGGTTGTCTTCGCCCAGTCCAAGACCGAGGCGCAGCTCCGCGATATCGTCGCGGCCCACCAATCGCGCAACCTGCCCTTGCTGCTGACCCGCCTGACCGATGCGCATCTCGCCGCGCTTTCGGACCTGTCCGTAGCCTTCGATGCCCTCGCCCGCACCGGCGTTCTGAACGCACCCGAAATGCCTGCTCGCGCCCCCCGGCTGGGCATCGTCAGCGCTGGCA
This sequence comes from Vannielia litorea, assembly GCF_019801175.1. NCBI lineage: Bacteria > Pseudomonadati > Pseudomonadota > Alphaproteobacteria > Rhodobacterales > Paracoccaceae > Vannielia > Vannielia litorea. The sequence continues at coordinate 291,743 of NZ_JAHVJR010000001.1, read as the reverse complement.
CCTCCGACCTGCCCGTCGCGCTCGAGGCCTTTCACACCGCCCGATTCCTTGGGCTGGATGCGGAGCTGTTCCCCGACCTTGGCGTCGCCGGACTGTGGCGGCTTCAGGACCGGCTCGAGGAGGTCGCCGCCTTTCCCCTGCTGATCGCCGTTGCCGGAATGGAGGGCGCCTTGTTCTCGGTTCTCGCCGGGCTGGTGCGCGCGCCTGTCATCGCAGTGCCAACATCGGTCGGATACGGGGTGTCCGAAGGCGGCAAAGCCGCGCTCTCTTCCGCGCTGGCAAGCTGCGCACCCGGCATCGTCACCGTGAACATCGACAACGGCTTCGGCGCCGCAGCCGCTGCCCGCAAGTTTCTCACCCTGTCCGATCCGCAATCGGAGGGCTAACCGGGGCCTCGGCCACAAAGGCTCAAGCCAGCATCTGCTCTTTCAGAACCGTCCCGGCAACCTGATCGAGCACCTCGGCCAGATGGGTGCGCGGCGCATTGCGCTGGTACAGCAGCCCGATCCCCCGCGACGGTATCGCCGTCGGCAAGGGCAACACCCGCACCCGGCTTCCCTCCGGCCTCGGCCCGGCCCAATCAGGCACCACCGACACACCAAGCCCCCGCCCGACAAGCACCGCAATCGCATCCAGCGCATCGAGTTCAAACCGGATGTCTGCCGCGATCCCGGTGTTCTCGATCCACTGTGCCGCCAGCCTGCCGCCCCATTGCTCACGGTCGTAAAGTATCAGCGGTGACGCCGCGAGAATGTCGAATACGCTCGTGCGCGGCTCGTCCGCCGGCACCATCAAGACAAAGGTCTCCCGGCGCCAGAGCGAGAACTCCAGCATCTTCGGCAGGTCAAACTCCGGCGCCACGATCGCCGCCGCGTCGATCCCGCCCTCCGTCGCCATGGTGAAGAGCTCCGCCGATGTCCCCGGCACGAGGTGCAGCCGCAGATGCGGATAGAGCTTGGTGCTGGCCTCTAGAATTGCGGGCAGCAGCCCGGTCAGGGCCGTCGCGATGGCGCCGATCCGTAACTCCCCCGCAATCTCCGACCCGAGCGCGGCGGTTCGCAGGTTCCGCAGGTCCGCAAGGAAGCCGGGCAACTGCTGCAACACGGCATGCCCGGCCGCCGTCGGGCGCACGACACGGCCCGCGCGCGCCACCAAGGCTTTTCCGAACTCCTCCTCAAGCGCCCGCAACCTGAGCGCCACGGCGTTCGCCGTCAGGCCCAGTTCGCGCGCCGCTGCCGCCATGGAGCCCTTCTCGGCCACAATCTTGAACGTGATCAGGTTGTCCGTATCCAAACCCAAGTTTCCCTTCGTTTTGAACTCAGAATTACCCTGTTTTTCCTTCATTGAAAATTGCCTAGCTACGGTCCTGTTCAAATACGGGAGAGCAAGATGGATCTGGGTCTGAAAGGGCGCGTGGCGCTCGTGCTTGGTGGTGGCGGCGGCCTTGGCAGCGGCATTGCCAAAAGCCTCGCCGCAGAAGGCGCCTCGGTCGCCGTGGCCGATATCGACAAGGCAACAGCAGAAGCGACGGTATCTGAGATCACCAGCGCGGGCGGCAAGGCCACCGCGATGGCCTGGGATCTGTCAGATCTCGGCGCGGTCGACGCCAATGTCACGGCAGTCGAAAGCGCGCTGGGTCCGGTCGACATTCTGGTGGCGATCACGGGCGGCCCGCCCCCGGGCACCGCAAGCGGCCAGTCCACTGAGACATGGCGCAAGTTCTTCGATTCGATGATCGTTTCGGTCATGTCCATCTCCGACCGCGTGCTCCCCGGCATGCGCAGCCGTGGCTGGGGCCGCATCATCACCTCAACCTCCTCCGGCGTGGTCGCGCCCATCCCCAACCTCGGCATCTCGAACGCGCTGCGCCTCACGCTGGTCGGCTGGTCCAAGACCGTGGCGGCCGAAGTCGGCAAGGATGGGGTCACTTGCAACGTGGTTATGCCGGGCCGTATCGCGACCGGTCGCATTACCTTCCTCGATGAGAAGAAAGCCGAGCGCGAGGGCCGAAGTGTCGAAGACGTGCGCGCCGACAGCCTCGCGATGATCCCGATGGGTCGCTACGGTGACCCCGCAGAATACGCCGACATGGTGACCTTCCTCGCATCGGATCGGGCCGGCTACATCACCGGCTCCCAGATCCGCATCGACGGCGGCTACATCCCCAGCATCTGACAGCAAAAAGGCAACCCGACATGACGGATACCAAAGTCACGCCTCTCGACGCCGCGGCCATCGAGGTTCTCAAGACGATCACCACCGCCACGCTCACCACGATCCTGCTGAAGAAGGGTCTGCGCAATGTCTGGATCCGGGGCGGCATGCCGCTGCGCCCGGGTCAGGAAAGGGTCGTCGGCCCCGCGTTCACCTTCCGCTTCGTGCCCGCCCGCGAAGACCTTGCAACCCCCGCCAGCTGGGGCAGCCCGATCTCGACCCGTGCCGCTATCGAGGCGATGCCAGAAGGCGCCTTCGCCGTGATCGACGCGATGGGCGTGGCCGATGCAGGTGTCTTCGGCGACATCCTCTGCGCCCGAATGGTCAAGCGCGGCGCCGTCGGGCTCGTCACTGATGGCGTCGTGCGCGATGTCGACGGCGTGCTTGGCACCAACCTGCCGGTCTGGTCGCGCGGGGCCGCGGCGCCACCCTCGGTGGCCGGCCTCACCTTCGTCGGCTGGGAAGAAACCATCGGCTGCGGCGGCGTCTGCGTCATCCCGGGCGACACCATCGTGGCCGACAAGGACGGCGCGGTCGTGATCCCGGCGGCCTACCTCGGCGAGATCCTCGAAGAAGCCCCCGAGCAGGAACGCCTCGAAGGCTGGATCGTGAACGAGGTCGAGAACGGCGAGAAACTGCCCGGCCTCTACCCGATGAACGAGGCCACCCGTGCGCGCTACGACGCCTGGAGGAAAGACGCGTGATCTCGGCCAGCACCAAGGGCGTCTTCGCAATCGCGCCCACACCCTTCGATGATGAAGGCGCGCTCGATGTGGCCTCACTGGCCCGGATGACCGAGTGGTTCCTCGACCGCAAGGTCGACGGCATCACGATCCTCGGCATCATGGGCGAAGCCCAGAAGCTCCGCCCCGAGGAAAGCGTCACCGTGGTCAAGGAGGTCATCGCCGCGGCGCGCGGCCTGCCGATCGTGGTGGGCGTGTCCGCGCCCGGCCTCGCCGCCATGCAGGATCTCGCCGCAAAGTCGATGGAGCTGGGGGCCGCGGGCGTCATGATGACGCCGCCGGGCACCATGCGGACCGATGATCAGATCACCGGGTGGTTTTCCGGGGCCGCCGGAGCCATCGGGCCAGACACGCCTTGGGTGCTGCAAGACCATCCCACGGCAACCGGCGTCGTGATGTCCTCCTCCGTCATCCGGCGCGTCGTGGAGCAGCATGAAAACTGCGTCATGCTCAAGCATGAAGACTGGCCCGGGCTCGAAAAGATCACCGCCATTCGCAGGTGGCAGAGCGAGGGCGCTATGCGCCCGCTGTCGATCCTGTGCGGCAACGGCGCCCTGTTCCTCGACATGGAGATGGGTCGCGGCGCCGACGGTGCCATGACCGGCTACGCCTTCCCCGAAATGCTGCGCCGCGTCGTCGATCTCTCCGCGACTGACCCGGATGCTGCGGCCGATATCTTCGACGCCCATCTGCCGCTGCTCCGCTACGAGCACCAACCGGGCATCGGCCTCAGCGTCCGCAAACACATCCTCGCACGTCGCGGCGCCATCGCGAGCGCAGCCCTGCGAAAGCCCGGCCCGGCCTTGAGCAAAGAGGCCAAGGCCGAGATCGACCGATTGCTCGCGCGCCTCGCCGTAAAAGACCCCACCTCGCTTCCAGCGGCGTGAAGCACCACACGGCTGAATCCCCGATCAAGTCAGCGTCGGCACCATCACTGATGCGCCAGCATCAGTGATGCTCTGGCCGATTTCGGAGAAGCCTTTGGTACCCGCGGCCGGACTCGAACCGGCACGGCATAAAGCCAAGGGATTTTAAGTCCCCAGTGTCTACCATTCCACCACGCGGGCACGAGGAGGCGTAACGGCGCGACCATACCCGCCCCTGCGGCGAGGGCAAACCCGAAGGGCGGGCGGCCCGGGTGGAGTTGCTGAAAATAAACTTTGCTCAGCGCGGTGGGTTAACCACCGGCGATCATGTCATCTGACATGCGCATGGGATGTGCATGGGATGTGCATCATTTGTGCATCAATAAAATATGGGGTTAACGCCAATCCGGCCCTAGGCGGGCGCAGGGTTAACGGATTGGGGCAGATCGCGGCGGCGACTCAGATGTCTTGGTTTTCCAGCATCGGCATCAGCCCGCGTTCTGGCAGCCACGGGTTGAGGTCCAGCGCCTCTTCCAGCGCCGTCTTCGCCTCGCCATTGCGGCCCAGCCCCATCAGGGTCAGGGCCTTGCCTGCGATGGCAGCGAAGTGGTCAGGGGCGCGGGTAATGGCGGCGTCGAGGTCGGTCAGGGCGGGGGCATAATCCTGCTGCATGAACCGGATGAAGGCCCGTTGGTTGTAGCCTTCGGCGTAGCTCGGGCAGTAGTCTACCAGCGCATCGAAAGCCTTGATTGCGCCCTCGAAATCATAGGCTTCGCGGCGGTCCAGCCCTTCGTCGAGCAGCTCCTGCGCGCGGGCGTCCGGGGCGGTCGACCAGATCTCCCACATCTCGTTGGTGTGGGCGCGGGCTTCCCGCTCGCTGCCCGCGTCGCGGACCGATTGCAGCACCGCCTCGCGCTTGTCCGGCTCGACGAGCACCTCCATGTCGCAGCGCTCCGCGGCGAGCGGGGTGGCGGCCATCAGGGCGGGGATCAACCATTTGCTAACCATGAGCCAGCCTCGCCCTTGTGGCCCGGTTGCGTCAACGCCTCACACGAAAACATGATTAACGCCGCGCCGCCGGGCCGCCGCCGCTTGACCCGCCCGCGCCCTGCGGGCACTCATCCCCCATGTTCCCGATCCGAGACCACAACCCCTCCCGCAAAACCCCATGGGTCACCCTCACCCTGATCGGGGTGAACGTGGCCGTTTTCCTGCTGCTGACCCTGCCGCTGAACGACCGCCAACTCATTGCGCTTTATACCGAATATGGCGTCACCCCGGCCCGGGTGGAGGCGCTCGATTACATCACCGCCATGTTCCTCCACGGCGGGGTGATGCACCTGCTGGGCAACATGCTCTTCCTGTGGATCTACGGCGACAACCTCGAAGAAGAGATGGGCCCCCTCCCCTTCCTCGCCTTCTACCTCGCCACCGGCGTCGTCGCGACATGGCTGCACGTGGTCTTCTCCCCCGGCAGCACCGTTCCGCTCGTCGGGGCCTCTGGGGCCATCGCCGGGGTGATGGGCGGCTACCTGCTGCTCTATCCCAAGGCCAAGATCGACGTGCTCTTCATCATTGTTATCATTCCCAAAATCTGGCCAATCCCGGCATGGATCGTGCTGGCGATCTGGTTTGCCCTGCAGCTGGTGAACGGCACCATGACAGTCGGCTCCGGCGCGGGCGTGGCCTATTGGGCCCACATCGGCGGCTTCGTCGCGGGCCTCATCGGCACGCTGCCGTGGTTCCTCAAAGAAGGGGCCGCCCGCTGGTGGCAAAAGACCGACGGCCACCCGCCCCACCCCGATGCCGAATACGGCCGCCTTTCCTCCACCTCCATCCCCACCGTCCGGAGACGCAAATGACGGAAACGCCGCGCAAGGCCACCTGCCACTGCGGCGCGGTGGAGCTAGAGGTCACCCTCGTGCCCGCCGGTCTCGGCACGATCCGCCGCTGCGACTGCTCCTTCTGCCGCCGCCGCGGCGCTGCCCCGGTCTCGGCCCGGCTGGCCGACCTTAAGGTGGTGAAAGGCGCGGAGAGCCTCACGCTCTACACATGGGGCACCCACACCGCGCAGCACTGGTTCTGCGCCACCTGCGGCATTTATACCCACCACCAGCGCCGCTCGAACCCCGAGCAATACGGCGTGAACGCGGGCTGCCTTGAAGGCGTCAACCCGCGCGATCTGGAGCCGGTCCCGTGGTCCGACGGCGTGAACCACCCGAGCGACCGCGCCTGAGGCGGCCGTTCGGCATGGATATTTGCAGCAAGAAAATGCAGCGGAACGGTGGCCATCAAGCCCGCGCTCCCCAAAAGGGAACACATTGAATCAAATGCGCGCCGCCATTGGCCGCGCGCATCTGCATTCATTCACTCACGTAAGGGAAGCCCCGACCCCCGCTCCGGAACGTCCTCAGGCGCCGCGCACCTGCTTGGCGAACTTGTTGAAGATGGTGGGGTTCGCGGCGATCAGCGCGCCGCCTTCGAGCACCCGCTGGCCCTCATCCATCGGCTCCACGAAGCCGCCCGCCTCGCGCACGATCAGCTCGCCCGCGGCGATGTCCCATGCGTTCAGACCGCGCTCCCAGTAGCCGTCGAGCCGGCCGGCAGCCACGTAGGCCAGGTCCAGAGCGGCGGCGCCCCAGCGGCGCACGCCGGCGCAGGTGGGCAGCAGCCGGGCGCAGGCCTTCAGGGTTTCGGGCAGCTCGGGGCGGCCGCCGAAGGGCAGACCTGTGGCGAAGATGCACTCGATCATCCGCTCGCGGCCCGACACCCGCAGCCGGGTCTCGTTCATCCAGGCGCCCGCGCCCTTTTCGGCCCAGAAGCACTCGTCCTTGGCCGGGTCATAGACCACGCCCGCCACGACCTCGCCCTTGTGCTCCAGCGCGATCGACACCGCCCAATGCGGCAGCCCGTGCAGAAAGTTCGTCGTGCCGTCGAGCGGATCGACGATCCAGCGGCGGGTCGGGTCTTCGCCATCCTCGCCGCCGCCCTCTTCGCCCAGCCAGCCGTAGGTCGGCCGCGCGCCCATCAGATCTTCCTTGACGATCTCCTCGGCCCGCATGTCGGCCCGCGACACAAAGTCCCCCGGCCCCTTGGACGAGACCTGCAGGTTCTCCACCTCGCGGAAGTCCTTCACCAGCGAGCGGCCTGCTTTGCGGGCGGCCTTGATCATGGTGTTGAGGTTTGCGCTGCCTTGCATCACTCGGCTCCTTTGGCGTTCAAGCCCGCGCGTATAGGCCGGAATCGCGCCGCTGCCAAGCGCTAGCCCGCGCGTTGCAGCTTCAACGGCTCAGTGCGGGCGAGGCGGAGGAAATGGGCCATGTAGGGCTTGGTCGCCTCCTCGTCGCGGGTGGCGGCATAGAGGCGGCGGGTCAGCCCGTTCTCTGTAAGCGGGCGGGTGATGTAATCGTCGCTCTTCACCGTCGCGCGGAGCACCCAGTCGGGCAGCACGCTCACGCCGCGCCCCGAGGCCACCAGCAGCAGGATCACCGCCGTCAACTCGCTCTGGCGCACCTGCCGGGGCTGCACCTTGGCGGGGGTCAGAAATTGCGAGAACACATCGAGCCGGGCCTGATCCACCGGGTAGGTGATGAGCACCTCGTCGCGCAGGTCTTCGGGCTCCACCCATCCCTTCGCCGCCAGCGGGTGGGAGGCGGCGGCGACGAAGGTGGGCTGATAGTCGAACAGAGGCGCAAAGCTGATGCCGGGCAGCTCTTCGGGGTCGGAGGACACCACCAGATCCACCTCTTCGCGGTTCAGCGCGGGCAGCGCGTCGAACGCAAGGCCGGGGCGGATATCGACATCCACATCCGGCCAGGCCCGGCGGAACTGCTCCAGCACCGGAAACAGCCACTCGAAGCAGGCGTGGCACTCGATGGCAATATGCAGCCGCCCGGTCTTGCCCGACTTCAGCGCCTTGAAATCCGCCTCCAGCGCCTCGATCTCCGGCAGCACCTTCTCGGCCAGCTTCAGCAGCCTGTGCCCGGCGGCAGAGAGCTTCAGCGGTTTCGACCGGCGGACGAAAAGCTCCACCCCTGTCTGCTCCTCCAGCCCCTTGATCTGATGGGAGAGCGCCGACTGGGTGATGTTCAGCATATCCGCCGCCCGTGCCAGCCCGCCCGCCTGGTGGATTGCCCGCACGCTCCGCAGATGCCGAAACTCTATATGCATGTGAAACTCATGATCGTGTTGAGAGTTATGAGCTTGTTTCACATCCGCGCAAATGCGACAACCAAAACCGACCAGATACCCATGAGAGCCGACATGCCCGCCGTTCCTTCCGTTTCTTTCGAGTTCTTCCCGCCGCAAAATCTTGAGGCCTCGTTTCGCCTCTGGGATACGGTGCAGGTTCTCGCCCCGCTGAATCCCTCCTTCGTTTCCGTCACTTATGGCGCAGGCGGCACCACCCGCGAGCTGACCCGCGAGGCCGTGGCCACCCTTCACAAGTCCTCCGGGCTCAACGTGGCGGCCCACCTGACCTGCGTGGATGCCACCCGCGAAGAGACGCTGGGAATCGCCCGCGGCTTCCATGAGGCCGGCGTGCGTGAGATCGTCGCCCTGCGCGGTGACCCGCCCAAGGGCTCGTCCGGGTTCGAGCCGCACGCGGAAGGTTTTGCCAATTCCTGCGAGCTGATCACCGCGCTCAAGGACACCGGCGACTTCAAGATCCGCGTCGGCGCCTACCCCGATCCGCACCCCGAGGCAAAGGGCGACGGGGCCGATGTGGAATGGCTCAAGCGCAAGTTCGAGGCCGGGGCCGATGAGGCGATCACCCAGTTCTTCTTTGAGGCCGAAACCTTCCTGCGGTTCCGCGACGCCTGCGTGAAGGCGGGCATCGACAAGCCGGTGATCCCCGGCGTGCTGCCGATCGAGAACTTCCGCAACACCGCCCGTTTTGCCGCGCGCTGCGGCGCCAAGGTGCCAGCCTGGCTCGAGGAGGCCTTCGCCGCCGCCGAGCGCGACGACCGCGAGGAGCTTCTGGCCACCGCGCTCGCCACCGAGCTTTGCACCGAGCTGCTCGACGAGGGCGTGGAGCACCTGCACTTCTACACGCTCAACCGCCCCGGCCTCACCCGCGACGTGTGCCGCGCGCTCGGCGTGCAGCCGGTGCAGACGCTCGAAAACGTGGCCTGATCTCGTAGGGCGGGACCTGTTCCGCCTTACCCCTACCCCTCCGGGTCTCCGAACGTCAGGTAATCCCACATCCGGTCCATTATGCGCCCGCCCCATGTGTCGCGCGCCTCGGCCTCCTCGGGCGTCACAAGCGGCCCGTCCAGCCCTGAGCCCAGCACCTCCAACTCGATCCGGGCGGCATCCTCGGCGTACCACGCCAGCACCACGGCCTCTTCGATGCTCTCGCCCACCGTCACCAGACCGTTGCCGCGCATCACCCCCGCCCGCTGGCCCGCCATCTGCGCCGCCAGCGCCTCTGCGCTCGCGTCACCACGGATCAGCAGCGGCGAGTCCCAGAGCGCGATCCCTGCCCTGAAGTAGGCTCCCATCCCGTGCCGCATCTGCGGCACCCGGCCCAGCGCCGAGAGCGCCATGATCTTCGGCGGCATCGTCCGGGTGATCCCACCCGCCTCGGGCCGTGCCTTGTAAAGCTGCTGATGTATCCGCACCTCGCCCAGCACGCCCTCGGGCAGCGGGCCGTTCACAGGCACCACCGTGCCTGCCGCGCCCACAGGCACCTGCCCCATTGGCACCGGCGCGCAGACGAGAAACTCGCTTTCCGAAAGCCGGACAGAACAATGCCCATAGGCATGGGCCAACCCCGCGCGGCCCAGCGCGCGGCCGGCCATCCGCAGCTTCACCTCAGTCATCGCTGTCACGGAATTCCGCAATGTCCGGCTTCGCGCCCCACTTGCAAAACCCCTTCGGCTCCGCCGGAAACTGCCGCTCGCGCCAGAGCAGCTCATCGGCAATCTCCGCCACGCCGCTGGAGTATTCAAACACCATCCCGTCCGGCCCCTCGAAATAGAGGAACTTCGCCGTCGAGGTCGGATGCCGCCCCGGGCCGAAGACCATCCGCACATTCCGCTGGCGCAAAAAGTTGAAGCTCCGCTGAATATCGTCCGCCGACTCAACTTGGTGATTGATGTGCTGAATCCCCTTCCGCTGCGCCGGGAAGAGCGCAATCGTATGGTGCACTTCGTCGATCCGCAGCAAGGGCGCATCACCGATCCGGTCACTCACCCGCGCATTGCACACCTTTGTCCAGAACGCCTCGTCCCGCACCGGATCGGTGCTGCAGAGGCCCACGTGGCTGAACCCGGTGATCCCCGCATCCCGCGTGCCATGATACCGCTGCCCGCTCATCTCGGGCCGCACCACCAGCTCGATCCGGTTGCCCGTAGGGTCATCGAACCCGATGAAGGCCCGCACCTGCCGCAGCCCCGCCTCTTCTGGCGTGCCCACATGCACCGCATGGCCAATCGCCTCCAGCGCCGCCGCCGCCTCGTCCAGCTCGGCCTCGCTGGCCACCTCGAAGCCCACCGCATGATCGGTCGGGTCGCCCTCGAAGTAGCACAGCGTATGCGCCCGCGCGTCCGAGCGGAAATAGGCGGCCCCGCGCCGCCGCTCCGCCACCTCCAGCCCGAGGTAATCGCGGGCAAAAAACTCCGCGCCCTCAAGGTCGCGCGTGCCCATCCGCACGTAGCTCACATCGCTGAGTGAAATCATGGCTCCCCCCCGTATTCCGGCACCGTGCTGCCGCTGCCCCAGGCGCAAAACCCGGCCCGCGTGGCTGGAAACTGCCGCGCCAGCCCGTCCTGCGCCGCGCCTTCGGCCACATAGCCAAAGCGCATCTCCTCCGGCCCGCGAAAGCTGATAAAGAGCGCGCCGGATGCCGGGTTGCGCCCCGGCCCGCTGACCACCGGCACCTGCCGCGATTGCAGGAAGTATCCAGCCTGCATCACCTGATCCATGCCTTCGACCTCGAACTGCATTTCCATCAGCCCGTCCCGTTCCGATGGCAGCAGAAGCACGCGATGGTGCGCGCCGTCGATCGCCAGATAGGCGCCCTCGCCCACCCAGTCGCTCACCCGCGCGCCCAGCGCCTCGCGCCAGAGCGCCACGTCGGCTTCCACATCCGTCGAGCCAATCACCACGCTTGAAAACCCGACAATCCCGGCATCGCGCGGCCCGTGATACCGCCAGCCGCTCGCCAGGGGGCGGACAACAAACTCCAGCGCCAGCCCGCCGCGCAGCCGCACGCCCGCCATCGCCTTGCAGCGCCGCGCGGCGCAGTCGGCCTCACTGCCGCGCCAGGGCTTCAACCCCCGTGCTGAGAGCCGTTCCGCCAGCGCCTCCAGCGCTTCCGTGTCGCGCAGCTCCAGCCCGAGTGAGGCGCTGGCGCCATCGCCCTCCGCCCGCTGAACCAGCGCCAGCGCATGGTCGCGAAAGTCCGAGCGGAAGAGCGCCACGCCCTCCTCCGCCTCTACCCGCTGCAGGCCGACAATGCCTTCTGCAAACTCCGCCGCGCGGGCCAGATCGGCCACGGCAAGCCGGACGTATGACAGTTTCTCAATGATGCTCATCTGCGCGCTCCTTGGCCCCCGCCTCAGAGTTTCACACAGATATTGCGGGTTTCTGTATAAAACTCCAACCCGTGAACCCCGCCCTCGCGGCCGATCCCGCTCGCCTTCATGCCGCCAAAAGCGGTGCGCAAGTCGCGCACGAACCACGAGTTCACCCATGTGATCCCCGCCTCCAGCTGCGCCGCCACCCGATGGGCGCGGCTCACATCCTGCGTCCAGAGCATGGAGGCAAGGCCATAGGGCGTGTCATTGGCCCGGCTCATAACCTCCTCCTCCTCGTCGAAGGGCGCGATATGCACGCAGGGGCCGAAGATCTCCTCGCGCACCACCGGGCTGTCATCGCTGAGCCCAGTCCAGATCGTCGGCTGCACCCAGTTGCCGCCCGCCAGCGCGCCCGGCATCTCCAGCCGCCCGCCGCCGGTGACCACCTCGGCCCCGCCCGCTGCTGCCTTCTGGTAGTAGCCCAGCACCTTGGCCGGATGGTCCGAGGGGATCAGCGGGCCGAATGTGGTGCCCTTGTCGAACGGATTACCCGGCACCAGCGCCTCGGCCTTCGCCTTCAGCCCCGCCACAAACTCCTCGAACACGGGCCGCTGCACGTAAAGCCGCTCGGTCTGCAGGCACACCTGTCCGCCATTCATGAATACCGCCCGCGCCGCCTGCTCCAGCGCGGCCTCCATATCGGCATCGGCAAAGATCACCCCCGCGTTTTTGCCACCCAATTCGAACGACACCGGCCGCACGCCCTTGGCCGCCGCACACATGATCGCCTCGCCAGTGCGCGTCTCGCCGGTGAAGGTGATGCCATCCACGCCCGGATGCTCGGTGAGCCATTGCCCGGCGGCATTTGGCCCACCGCCCTGCACCACGTTGTAAACGCCCTCCGGGATGCCCGCATCGCGGATCACCTCGGCCAGCAGCGCCGCCGTGGCCGGGGTTTCCTCCGAGGGCTTCACCACAACCGTATTGCCGCAGGCCAAGGCCGGGCCAACCTTCCATGTCATCAGCAGCAGCGGCAGGTTCCAGGGGCAAATCACCGCGATCACCCCGCGCGGGCCGCGCAGGGAATAGTTCAACGCATCCCGTCCATCGGGCGCCACGAAGGGAAAGGCCTCACCCGGCGTGTGCTTCAGCACCTCGGCAAAGGCCCTGAAGTTCGCCGCGCCGCGCGGAATATCGAGGTGCGAGGCCATGCTCACCGGCTTGCCCGTGTCGAGGATCTCGGCCCGCAAGAACTCCTCCGACCGCGCCTCGATGCCATCGGCAATCGCGTGCATCGCCTTGGCGCGTTGATCCACCGTCATCTTGCCCCACGGCCCGCGCAGCGCCGCCCGTGCGGCCTGCACCGCAGCATCCACCTGCGCCGCGCTCGCGGCTTGAACCAGCGCCACAACCTCGCCCGTCGCCGGGTTGATATCCTCGAAGAGCTCTCCCTCCGCCGGCAGGGCCTTGCCCCCGATGAAGCTCGAAATCCGCCGCGCGCTGCCGCCGTCCATGGCCTGCCTCCCTCTCACTACCGAAACCGTAAAACCGGGCTTCGGGCCGGTCAACGAAATTATCGATAATTTCCCTATCACCGATAAAAACGCAAGTCATTAACATGTTATCTCTTGGCAAATCCTCCCCGACAGGCCACAAAAGCGCAAACGGAGGACCCTCATCATGCTGACCGAAGATCAACGCGCCAAGGCCGTCGCATCCCTGCTCGAAAGCCACCGCACCAAGGTGCAGGGCGAGCGGCCCTCGGCCATGTTCCCCGAGATCGAGCTTGAGGACAGCTATGCCATTTCCTCCGCCGTGGCCGAGGCGCGGGTGGCCGATGGCCGCCGGATCGTCGGCCACAAGATCGGCCTGACCTCCAAGGCGATGCAGGCGGCCAGCAAGATCGACGAGCCCGATTTCGGCTACCTCTTCGATGATCAGCTTCTGGCCGATGGCGCCAAGGTGCCTTTCGAGAGCTTCTGCAAACCCCGCGTCGAGCCCGAGCTGACCTTCGTGCTGCACTCCCCCCTCAAGGGCCCCGGCGTGCAGCTGATCGACGTGCTTCGCGCGACCGAATGGGTCATCCCCTCCATCGAGATCATCGACGCCCGGGTGACCGAGCCGCGCAAGATTTTCGACACCGTGGCCGACAACGGCGCAGGCGCGGGCATCGTCCTCGGTGGCCGCCCGGTGCGCCCCGATGCCATCGACCTGCGCACCGTAGGCGCCGTCTTCTACCGCAACTCCGAGATCGAGGAGACCGGCCTCGCCGCAGGCGTGCTCGGCCACCCCGCCATGGCCATCGCGTGGCTGGCCAACAAGCTCGGCCCCTATGGCACCGAGTTGAAGCCGGGCGACTACATGCTCTCGGGCAGCTTCACCCGTCCGGTGCACGCGCAAAAGGGCGATACGCTGCACGCCGATTTCGGCCCGCTCGGCTCGGTGGCGGTGCAGTTCACATAACAGGCGATCCCCCGCCTACTGGCCTCCTGCCGCCGCGTAACCCCTTCCCATGCTCACCGGGCCATGCCCGAATGTGAACGTGTTCATCTTCACGTTACGCTGGCCTGTTTTTTCAGGGCCAAACAAGAATTTTTCCAGGGGGAATCACCATGCCGCGCGATAACGGTCACTCTTTTCACTCCAACGGTCATCACAAGGGGCGCGGCCACGGCCACGACGATCACCGCCCACAAGTGATCTTCCAAGGCAGCCGCCGGGATGATGTGATCGAGGCCAATGATTCCAGCAACCTGATCTTCGGCCACGGCGGTGATGACATCATCTTCTCCGGCGCGGGGCTCGACATCATCAACGGCGGGCGCGGCACCGACACCTCTGTCTATTCCGGGTCGGTCTCCGACTACGATGTGTCCACCCTCGGCTGGGGCTGGTTCAAGACCACCGTGGTCACCGGCCCCGAAGGGGTCGACGTGCTCACGGGCGTCGAGGCGCTCTACTTCCAGGCCGATGACTATACCCTCTGGATCGACGGCACCAACAACGCGGTGCTCGCGGGCGACGATGCCGCCGCCACCGATGAAGACACCCCCCTGACGATCGACGCCGCCACTCTGCTGGCCAACGATCAGGAGTTCGATGGCGACGCGATCACCATCACCTCGGTCGATGCCACCTCTGCCTCCGGCGCCTCGATCAGCTTCGACGGCACCACAATCACCTACGATCCGGCCGTATTCGACGCGTTGGCCGAGGGCGAAACGCTGGAGGACACCTTCACCTACACCGTGGATGACGGAAAGGGCGGCACCGACACTGCCACCGTCACGATCACCGTCACCGGCGTGAATGACGCGCCCGAGGTGACGGCCACCAGCGTAACGATCGACGAGAACACCACCGCCGTTGCTGCCGGGGTCTCCGCGACCGATGCCGAGGGCGATGCGCTCAGCTACAGCCTCTCCGGCGCCGATGCCGCACTCTTCACCATCGACGCGGCAACCGGCGAAATCGCTTTCGTGGCCGCCCCAGACTTCGAGACGCCCCTCGATGCCGATGGCGACAACGCCTACGAGCTCACCGTCGAGGCCTCGGACGGCACTGCCACCGGCAGCGCCGACATCACCGTGACCGTCGCCGACGTGGATGAGACGCCCTCCACCGCGCCCCGTATCAACGAGTTCCACTATGACAACGCGGGCGCCGATACCGGCGAGTTCGTCGAGCTCCGCGTCGACACGGGCACCGACGTGACCGACCTACGCATCGCGCTCTACAACGGCAACGGCGGCGCGGTTTACGGCACCTTCGCCGCCGCAGACGGCACGATGACTACCGACGGCACCTATGACTACTACGTCATCCCCACCTCCGGCCTCCAGAACGGCAATGACGGCATCGCGCTCTACGATCTGAGCGGGGTGATCGAGTTCATCTCCTACGAGGGCGGTTTCACCGCCGTGGGCGGGCCGGCCGACGGGATGGAGGCAGACGACATCGGCGTGATGGAGCCCGGCGACACGCCCATCGGATTCTCGCTCCAGCGCGAGGAGGATGGCACTTGGTCCGATCCCCGCGTCGAAACTCCCGGCGCCGCCAATGTTGCGCCGCCGCCCGAGATCGTCATCACCGAGATCATGCAAAACCCCTCTGCCGTGAGCGACAGCCAGGGCGAGTATTTCGAGATCTACAACGCCGGCTCCGCGCCGGTGGAGCTCGAGGGCTGGCTCATCTCCGACGACGGCACCGACAGCCATACCATCACCGGCAGCCTCGTGATCGAGCCGGGCGAATATCTCGTGCTCGGCAACAACGGCGACATCACCACCAACGGCGGCGTCGAGGTGGACTACGTCTTCTCCGGCCTCTTCCTCGGCAATGGCGCAGACGAGATCATCCTCACCATGCCCGACGGCACCGAGATCGACCGCGTCGAGTATGACGGCGGCACGCTCTGGCCCGACCCGAACGGCGCGGCGATGGAGCTTGTCGACCTGGCGCTCGACAACAACGATCCCGCCAACTGGACAACCGCCGTGCAAACTTACGGCGACGGCGACCTCGGCACCCCTGGCGCGCCCAACGGCAGCGCCCCCGCCGCGCCGCCCGAGATCGTCATTTCCGAGATCATGCAGAACCCCTCCGCCGTTTCCGACGGCAATGGCGAGTATTTCGAGATCTACAACGCCGGCACCGAGCCGGTGGAGCTGGAAGGCTGGGTGATTTCCGACAACGGCGCCGACAGCCACACCATCACCGGCAGCCTCGTGGTCCAGCCCGGCGAATACCTCGTGCTCGGCATCAACGGCGACATCACCACCAACGGCGGGATCGAGGTGGATTATGTCTACTCCGGCATCGCCCTCGCCAACGGCGACGACGAGATCATCCTGACCACCGCGGATGGCACCGAGGTAGACCGCGTTGAGTATGACGGAGGCCCCGCCTTCCCCGATCCCACCGGCGCCGCGATGGAGCTGACCGACCTCGCCGCCGACAACAACGACGGCGCCAACTGGACAGAGGCCACCACGCCCTTTGGCGATGGCGACCTCGGCAGCCCCGGCGCGACCAACGGCACAATCGTCACCGCTGCGCCCCGGATCAACGAGTTCCACTACGACAACGCGGGCACCGACGAGGGCGAGTTCGTCGAGATCCGCCTCGCCGCGGGCACCGACCCGGCGGATTATGTGGTGCACCTTGTCGAAGGCAACGACGGCGGCATCGACTTTTCCCTTGCACTCACCGACGCGTCCGTCACCGTCAGCTCCGATGGCACCTACGACTATTACGTCGTCACGCCCAACTTCCTCGAGAATGGCCCCGATGGCGTGGCGCTCGAAGGCCCGGGCGGATCGCTGGTGGATTTCGTCTCCTACGAGGGCACGATCACCGGCACCGAGGGCGTGGTGACCGGCGCGACCTCCACCGATGTGGGTGTCGCCGAGGGCTCGGGCACCCCTGTGGGCGACTCGCTCCAGCTCAACGACGCGGGCGATGGCTGGTTTGCCGGCGTCAACACCGCAGGCACCGCCAATGAGTTGACCGTCACCCCCACGCTCTACCTCATCTCCGAGGTTCAGGGCGACAGCTTCGCCTCGCCGCTCGACGGCCAGCAGGGCGTGCAGGTCGAGGCCGTGGTCACCTATGTCACCGATGACGGCTTCTACCTCACCGAGGAGTTTGGCGACTGGGACGACAACGATGCCACCTCCGAGGGCATCTACGTCTTCACCGGCGGCGGCTACGCAGTGGAGGTGGGCGATCTGGTGTCTGTCACCGGCACCGTCGACGAGTTCTTCGATCTCACCGAGCTGACCGATGTCAGCGATGTCACCGTGATCTCCACCAACAACTTCCGGCCCGTCGCCACCGTCTCCATCGGCCCCGACACGGTGAACGACTGGGAGAGCTACGAGGGCATGTATCTGTCGGTCGGCTCCGCCACGACCGATCCGCTGACAATCACCGCCAACTTCAACTTCGACCGTTACGGCGAGATCTCGATCAGCGCGGGCACCCCGATCCAGCCGACCCAGCTCTACGATGCCGGATCGCCCGAAGCGCAAGCGGCGATGGAGGACAACGCCAACAACACCCTGCTGCTCTCCGACGGGATCAGCGGTCAGAACCCCGACGAGTTTATCTACATGCCCAACACCGGGCCGGGCGATGTGAACGGCAACGGCTACCTCGACGCGGGTGACGACATGGACAACTCCATCTCGCCGCGCCTCGGCACTGAGTTCACCTCCGACGTCAACGGTGTGATGACCTACGAGTTCGGATCCTATGCGCTGGTGGTCGACGGCCAGCTTGCGCTCGACGAAAGCACCGCCAACCGCCCCGAGACGCCCGATGACGTGGGCGGCTCGCTCCAGGTCGCCTCGGTGAACGTGTTGAACTACTTCACCAGCTTCACCGGCAGCGCCGGCCCCAACGGCGCGGGCGTGCGCGGCGCCAACAACCAAGAGGAGCTGGACCGGCAGACAGACGGGCTTACCGCCGAGATTCTCGGCACCGGCGCTGAGGTGGTGGCGCTGCAGGAACTCGAGAACAACGGCTTCGGCACGGGTTCCGCCATCGTCACCCTGACCGACGAGCTCGATGCGGCCTCGGGCGGGGCCACCAACTACGTCGCCGTGAATCCTTACGACTACATCACCGATCCGTGGGGCGGCGCCGGCTACATCGGCACCGACGCGATCACCACCGGCATCATCTACGATGCCAACGCGGTCACGCTGGTCTACGCCGAGACGCTGGTGTTCGCCGAGGCCTCTAACGACGTGACCAACGGCATCGCCGAAGCCCTCGGCGGCTACATCGGCTTCGACTGGGACAGCTTCGACCGCAACCGCCCCTCGGTGGCCGCGACCTTTGAAGACAACGCCACCGGCGAGCAGTTCACCATGGTCTCGTCGCACTTCAAGTCCAAGGGCGACAGCGACCTGCAGGACATCGCCGATGCCGCCGAAAGCTGGCTCACCAACAATCCGACCGATGCCAACTACACGGCCGTGGAGGCGCTGCTTCAGGATCTCTACGCAGATCCCAACTTCGACCAAGGCGATGGGCAGGGGTTCTGGAACGAGGTGCGCACCGATGCCGCCATCGAACTCGCCGACTGGATCGAGAATGATTACAACGGCACCGGCACCGATACCGTCATCTACCTCGGCGACATGAACAGCTACACCGAGGAAGACCCGGTGCAGTATCTCGACGACGACGCCGGGCTGACCGACCTGCTCGCCACCTTCGTGGGTCAGGACGAGGCCTATTCCTACGTCTTCGACGGCCAGCAGGGTGTGCTCGATCAGGCACTGGTGGATGACGAGATGCTGTCCTTCGTGACCGGCATCACCGAGTGGCACATCAACGCCGATGAGCCGGACCTCTTCAACTACGACACCAACTTCAACAACCCGGCCTACGACCTCTCCGGTCCATACGCCGCCTCCGACCATGACCCGGTGATCGTCGGCCTCGATTTCGGCGACGCCATCGTGTGACAAGCTTCGGCCAGGGCGGCTCCGCAACGGGCCGCCCTGTCCCACAGTTCGGGGCTTGTCCCGTCTCTAGCGGACGCCTCGCCCTATCCCAACACATCGACGATGCATTACAGTGGGGTAGCACCGCACAGGCACATGCATACGGCTGCGGACGGTCCTCGCATCGGGATATCTTCCGACCCCAAAGCACCAGCTTCCGCACCAAATGGTCCCGTTGGGTGGGCGAAACCCACCGCCATACGACCCTCTACAAAATCCCGATTTCCGCCAGCTTCGCCACCAGCTCCGGCGGCATCTCCGGGTCGCCCGCCCGCCGCGAAGGCAGGTCGGGCGGCGCATCCTCGGGCTTCAGGTAGCGCCAGCCCTGAAACGGCCGCCGCACCGCCGGGGCCACGCGGATCAACTCCGGCGCCAGCACGATCCCGCAGCGCCTGATCCCGTCGCCGCCCTCCACCTCATCCAGCCGCAGCACCTCTTGCCGCGCCTGAATCACCCCTTTGATTACCCAGTAGAGCGAGCCGCCGTTCAGCAGCGCCTCCTCCTGCTTGGGCCACATCCGGGTCACATGGCGAGTTTCGGCCACGCCCGTCTCGCGCCTGCGCTGCGCGCGCCAGGCCTCAAGCTGCTCCAGCGAGTCCACGCCGACGCAAAGCTTCACAAGATGTATGGTGTTCTTTTTCTGTTCGCCCATATGTGGTAGTGTATTTTCCCTGCACCGATTCTGCCAGATTCCCGCCGCGCGCCTTTGCCCTGCCACTCCGGCGGGCTAATATCCGGGCTCGCACCGCGACAAGGACCACGCTCATGACCGCCTTCACCGCCCCGATCGCCGAGTCCATCTGGGATATGAAATACCGGTTCAAACAGGCCGATGGCACGCCGATCGATGAAACGGTCGAAGACAGCTGGCGCCGTGTTGCCCGCGCGCTCGCCGAGGGCGAGGCCGATGCCCCGGCGCGTGAAGAGGAGTTCTACCAAGCCCTCTCCGATTTCAAATACCTCCCCGCTGGCCGCATCCTTGCCGGCGCTGGCACCGCCCGCGCGGTCACCCTCTTCAACTGCTTCGTCATGGGCACGGTTCCCGACTCGATGGGCGGCATCTTCGACATGCTGAAGGAGGCCGCGCTGACCATGCAGCAGGGCGGCGGCATCGGCTACGATTTCTCCACCATCCGCCCCAAGGGCGCCGCCGTCTCGGGCGTCGCCGCCGATGCCTCCGGGCCGCTCTCCTTCATGGACGTGTGGGATGCCATGTGCCGCACCATCATGTCCGCCGGCAGCCGCCGCGGCGCGATGATGGCTACCATGCGCTGCGACCATCCCGACATCGAGGCCTTCATCGCCGCCAAGTCCGACCCGGCCCGCCTGCGCATGTTCAACCTCTCGGTGCTGGTGACCGACGCCTTCATGGAGGCCGTGAAGGCCGATGCCCCGTGGGAGCTGACCTTCGGCGGCAAGGTCTTCCACACCGTTCAGGCCCGCGACCTGTGGAACCGCATCATGCGGTCCACCTACGACTACGCCGAACCGGGGGTCATCTTCATCGACCGCATCAACGCGATGAACAACCTGAACTACGTCGAGCAGATCGCGGCCACCAACCCCTGCGGCGAGCAGCCCCTGCCGCCCTATGGCGCCTGCCTGCTCGGCTCGATCAACCTCGCCAAGCTGGTCACCGATCCCTTCGAGGACGCGGCCCAGATCGACATCGACGCGCTCACCAAGCTCACTACTACCGCCATCCGGATGATGGACAACGTGGTCGATGCCTCCCGCTTCCCCCTGCCCGCCCAACAGGCCGAGGCACAGGCAAAG
The DNA here is from genome assembly GCF_019801175.1 of Vannielia litorea. Lineage (NCBI taxonomy): Bacteria > Pseudomonadati > Pseudomonadota > Alphaproteobacteria > Rhodobacterales > Paracoccaceae > Vannielia > Vannielia litorea. The sequence continues at coordinate 271,107 of NZ_JAHVJR010000001.1, read as the reverse complement.
CGCCGCATCGGCCTCGGCGTCACCGGGCTGGCCGACGCGCTCCTGATGACCGGCCTCCGCTACGGCTCCGACGAGGCTGCCGCGCAAACCGAAGCCTGGCTCAAGGCCATCGCCCGCGCCAGCTACCTCGCCTCCGTGGAACTAGCCAAGGAGAAGGGCCCCTTTCCCCTGTTTGACGCCGAGCCCTACCTCGCCTCCGGCACCATGCAGCAGATGGACGATGACGTGCGCGAAGCGATCCGCACCCACGGTATCCGCAACGCCCTCGTCACCTCCATCGCACCCACCGGCACCATCTCGCTCTACGCCGGCAACGTCAGCAGCGGCATCGAGCCGGTGTTCGCCTATGCCTACACCCGCAAGGTGCTCCAGCCCGATGGCTCGCGCACCGAGGAGGAAGTGGTCGATTACGCCGTGCAGATGTGGCGCGATCTCAAAGGCGACGCCCCCCTGCCCGACCACTTCACCAACGCGCAAACCCTGCCGCCTTCCGAGCACGTGAAGATGCAGGCTGCCGCGCAAAAATGGATCGACAGCTCGATCTCCAAGACCATCAACTGCCCCGAAGACATCAGCTTCGAGGCCTTCAAGGAGGTCTACGCCCAAGCCTACGAGACCGGCTGCAAGGGCTGCACCACCTACCGCCCGAACGATGTGACCGGCTCGGTTCTCTCAGTGTCCGAAAAGGCCGAGGAAGCGCCGGCGCCCGATGAAGATGGCGACGTGATCTACATCTCCGAGCCGCTCGACCGCCCGCAGGCACTCGAAGGGGCGACCTACAAGCTCAAATGGCCCGACAGCGAGCATGCCATCTACATCACCATCAACGACGTGGTGGTGGGCAACCAGCGGCGGCCCTTCGAGGTGTTCATCAACTCCAAGAACATGGAGCACTTCGCCTGGACGGTCGCGCTGACCCGGATGATCTCTGCGGTGTTCCGGCGCGGCGGCGATGTCTCCTTCGTCGTCGAGGAGCTGAAGGCCGTGTTCGACCCGCGCGGTGGCGCGTGGATGCAGGGCAAATACGTGCCCTCGATCCTCGCGGCCATCGGCGGGGTGATCGAGCGCCATCTCATCGCCATCGGCTTCATCGCCGGTGAAGGCATGGGCCTCAAGTCCGACCCGCAGGCGCAGGTGGTCTCCATCGGCACCCCGCGCGGAAAATCCTGCCCCTCCTGCGGCCAGTTCACCATGCAGATGGTCGAGGGCTGTATGACCTGCACCTCCTGCGGCCACTCCAAGTGCGGCTGAGCCGCCGCGGTGGCACGAGGGGCGCGCGTTGGATGAGATCGACCTTCTCCTGCAGTCCGCCGCCCCGGTCCTGCATGCGGTGAACCTGCCCGCGCGCGGGTGGCACGCCACCCTGCTCTCGCGCCGCGACGACGAGGTGATGCACCGGCTGGTGGTCCGGATCGAGCAGCCGGGCTGCGCGCCCTTGGCGGTCAAACGGATCTTCCGCCCGATCAAGCCGCAACAGTTCGCAAAGACCATCGAGCGCCACAACACTGTCGCCGCCAGCCTGCCCGAGGTGCCCAAGATCCTCGGCCACGACCCGGAGAGCCAGACCATCGTGATGGAGCTGTCGCGGGGTGACACCCTCTATGACATCTTCTCGCGTACCAAACCTGCGGGCCACGCCCATGCCCTCACCATCGCCGGGCGCTGGGTGGAGCGGTTTCACCGATCCGAGCCGTGGGAGCCGCGCGTATTCAAGCCCGTCTACGCCGCGGAGCATCTCGAAACCCTGAAGGACCGGGCAGAGAAGGGCGAGCTTCAGCTGCCCGGCATGGCCCGCTTCCGGGCGCTGCTGGAGCATGTGCTCGCCAACGTTCCCGGCCCCGCGGCCTGCCAGACCGTTGCCGCTGTCGGGCATGGCGACCTGAACCTTCGCAACATCCTGATCGACGGCGACACCGCTACCGGGCTCGATTTCGGCTCCCCCGGCCTCCTGCCCGTCTGCCACGATCTTGCCCGGCTCTTCTGCCACTACGGCACGCTCTGCGCCAAACCCGGCAACCACGGCCACGGCCCCCTGCCGGGCATCGACCTGCGCGCCTTCTTCGAGGGCTACACACTGACCGGGGCCGACGACCAGACCATCGCCTTCATGTGCAAAGTCCGCATCCTGCGCGACTGGCAAACCATCCCCAAGCGGGCGACCAGCCGAACGCTCAATCAGCAACTGAGGTTTCAGGGCATCCAGCGCCTCGCCAAGCACATGCTCGCCTAAGGGCAGCGGCGCATAACCCGCAGGCACACCCCCTACGGCCCCAGCAAATTGCCGTAGATGCTCACCGGGCGTTAACCTTACGCCGCTAGAACCAGCCCCGTGCAACAACACGGCGCCGGGCATGCCCCTCTATGATATCCATGTGTTCGACGGGTCGTTCATCACGACCAGCGGCGAGGATATTACTCAGCCGGACGGCCAGCAATACACGCTGGGCGTCAGCACTGTCACAATCTCCCCCGGCGCGGTGGAGCAGGTGGTTTCGGTCGACGATCCGAATGACACCACCTTCGATGATGACGACCCAGAGCCGCAAACCCTGAACGGCAGCTACACCATCAGCGGCAGTACCTACGGCACCGGAACGATCATCGAAGCCGAATATCTGATGGAGGTGCAAGACAGTCTCGGCACCACCTATTACATCGCCGCCGTCTCGCTCACCGGCAGCCCGTGGAACGTGGAGGGCTTCACTGTTCACGGCCCGCCAATGCCGCCCTTCGGCGAGCCGCTCACGGTGATGAACGTCTTCGAGGGCAACCTCTCCGCCCTGCCCTACACCAGCTCCCTGCCCGCCTGTTTCGAGGCCCATACGCGCATCGCCACAGCAGACGGGTGGGAGGAGGCGCGGCGGCTCAAGCCGGGCGATCCCCTGCGCCTTTCGGGTGGCGGCACCTTGCCCGTAGCGCTGGTGCTCAAGAGCCGCGAGCGCATCGGTGCCGAGCGGAACCGCAAGCCGGTGCGGCTGCGCGCCCATGCCCTAGGTCCGGGCTGCCCGACACGTGACCTGGTGGTCTCGCCGCAGCACCGCATCTGGCACGCGGGGATCGAGGCGCTGGTGCCAGCCCGTGCCCTCACCAAGCTGCCCCGCATCGGCCTGCTGCACGGGCGGCGCTCCATCGACTACGTCCACATCGTCCTGCCCCGCCACGCCATCCTGCTGGCAGAGGGTTGCCCGGCCGAGAGCTTCTGGCCCGGCCCGATGGCGCTGCAAGGCCTGCCCCGGCAGGCGCGCCACGCCATAAGCGCCGCGATGGGCCACCAGCCCGCCCCCGCCGCGCCCTTCCTCTCGATGAAACAAGCCGAACGCGCCCTGCGTCTCGCGCGGGCGGGCTAGCAGCGGCGGGCTACTCCTCGTCGCCGCCCTTGGCCATCTCGGCCAGCGCTGCAAAGGAGCGCATCGCCTCCTCCGGGTCCGCGCCTGCGGCCACGCCAAAGATGCCCGGCACCGGCGCGGGTCCCTTGGGCGCGCCCGGCAAATCCAGATCGTCCGGGTCGTCGCCCGCGCGGATGGTAAAGCCGCCGCCCCCGCCGCCCGAGAGCGTGGTAAAATCCCATGTGTCATGGGCAGAGGCCATCTTGCGCCAGCCCTCGGCCACAAAGACCTTGGCCGTGCCGCACCCCGGCCAGTGCTTGCCCGTGTCGCCCACCATCACAACCGGCACGCCGTCATAGACGATATCGGTATCACCGCTCTCGATCTCGCCTGTCACGAAATGCGGGCAGCAGTGATTGCCGAGGTCCACCTTGGGGATGCGATAGGGCGCCCCCACCGTGGCGATCCGGCGGCCCTGAAAGCTGGGGCCAAAATGCAGCGGCACGGCGATATGGCCAATGCCGCCCTCGCTCACCACCTGCGCCCCCTCGAAGGCCACATGCACGTTGCGCCGGGCCAGCCACTCCAGCAGCAGCCCGATCTCCTCCTCGACCATTCCCTTGAGCTCAATCATCGTGCCGCCTCGCTTGCCGTTGCGGCAATGCTATGCGCCGCCACGCCCGAGCGCAAACACCGGATCAGATGCCCAGCACCGCCTTCAGCGTCGCCAGCGTGGCGCGGTCCTCGGCAGACCACTCGGCCTTGCGCGACCGGAACAGCGTGGCCTGGCTCCGGTGCACCAAACCGTCCGCGAGGATCTTGAGGTGGTTGGCCCGCAGCGTCTCGCCCGAGGAGGTGATGTCGGCAATCGCCTCCGCCGTCTCGTTTTTCACCGTGCCTTCGGTCGCGCCCTGACTGTCGACCAGCGCATAATCGGCCACCCCGTTCTGCCGCAGGAACTCGCGGATCAGCCGGTGATACTTGGTCGCAATCCGCAACCGGTGGCCGTGGCTCGCCCGAAAGGCGGCGGCGGCGGCATCAAGGTCATCGAGCGTGTCCACATCGGCCCAGAAGGCGGGCACGGCGATCACGAGGTTGGCCTGCCCAAAGCCCAGCGGCTCCAGCTCCTCGATCCGCTGCTCCCACCCGGCGATCTTCTCGCGCACGAGGTCGGTGCCGGTGACGCCAAGGTGAATGCGCCCGTCCGCAAGCGCAGCGGGGATCTCGCCCGCGCTCAGCAGGTGCAGCTCGCAGCCCTCAACCCCCTCGACCGCGCCCGCATATTCGCGCTCGCTGCCGGTGCGCTTGAGGCCCACGCCCCGCGCACCGAACCAGTCGAAGGTCTTGTCCATCAAGCGGCCCTTGGAGGGCACCCCGAGCTTGAGCATCAGCCTGCCTCCCCGATCTCAGCCAGCAGCGCAGGCCGGATCACCGCACCCACCGCCGGAATCTCGCGGCCCTGCCCGAGCACCCGGCAAAGCGCATCGTAGCGCCCGCCGCTGGCCACCGCCGGCAGGTCAGGCCGCTCCGGCGCGAAGAAGCCAAAGACGAAGCCATCATAATATTCCAGCAACGTCCGCCCGAAGCTGCCCTCAAAGGCGAGCGTGGCAAGGTCGATCCCCGCATCGGCCAGCGCGTCGAGCCGGGCGGCGAAATTGTCCAGCGCCGGGGTGAGCGCAGGCATGTCCACAGCGAGGTCGCGCAAATGCTCCAGCGCATCCGTCGGGCTCGCCCGCACGCCCAGAAGGTCATCCAGCAGCCCCAGCTCCGCCTCGGGGATCGGCGGCTCGGCGGCATCGGCCTGCAGCGTGGCCATCCGGGCGAGCACCTCATCGGCCCGCCGCTTGCCAATCGCCACGCCCGCGCCTGAAAGCACCTTTTCCGCCGCCTCGCTCTCCATCCGCGCCAGCAGCGCGGCCCGGCTCGCGGGCACCGCGCTGCGCCCGCCGAAACGGTCGAGCAGCGCCCTGAACCGGCGCGGCCGCCAGAGGTGGCGCATCAGCGCGGCGCGGCGTTTTTCCGAGGTTGAAAGGCCCGCAACCGCCGCCGAGAGCAGCCCGATATCGCCAATCGCCGCCCGCAGCCCGCGCCCCTCAAGGCATTGGGACATCAGCGAAAACACCTCGGCATCGGCCCGCGCCCGATCACCCCGATCAAACAGCTCAAAGCCCACCTGCTCGAACTCCGAGGGCCGCCCGGTGTCGGCCTCCTGCATCCGAAAGACGGTGCCCGCGTAGCAATAGCGCGCGGGCTCCTGCCCCTGCGCCATATGGGCCTGCACCACCGGTACGGTGAAGTCGGGCCGCAGCATCAGTTCGCCTCGCAGCGGATCGTGGGTCACATAGGCGCGCGCGCGAATTTCCTCGCCGTAGAGGTCCAGCAGCGTGTCCGCCGGTTGCAGCACATCCGCGCCCACGCGTACCGCACCCGCAGCCTCGAACAGGCCAATGAGGCGCGTAACCTCCTCGCGCGGCACATCCTTGAGCATCAGTCGCGGTCCAGCATCTTTTGAACTTCGGCCACCAGATCGGCGCGCGAGACTTCCACCTGTGCCGGCTGTTCGGCCCATTCCTCGCGGGTCAGCCCCTCGGCCAGCTTGGCGCCCAGCACGAGATCCTTCAGCTGCACCACGCCCCGCTCGGCCTCGTCACCGCCCTGAATCACGGCCACGGGCGAGGCGCGTTTGTCGGCGTATTTCAACTGGTTGCCAAAGTTCTTCGGGTTGCCGAGATAGACCTCCGCCCGGATGCCCGCGCTGCGCAACTCCCCCACCATCGCCTGATAATCCGCCATCCGGTCCCGGTCCATCACCGTCACCACCACCGGCCCCCGCGTCTCGCCCGAGAGCCGCCCCTTGGCCCTCAGCGCCGCGAGCAGCCGGTCGACCCCAATGGAAACGCCCGTCGCAGGCACCGCCTGCCCGGTGAAGCGCTTCACCAGATCGTCGTAGCGCCCGCCGCCCGCAACCGAGCCAAACTGCCGGGGCCGCCCCTTCTCGTCTTTGATCTCGAAGGTCAGCTCGGCCTCAAAGACCGGACCGGTGTAATAGCCAAGGCCGCGCACCACGCTCGGGTCCACCTCGATCCGGTCCGGCCCATAGCCCTGCGCCGCCAGAAGCGCCGCGATCTGCTCCAGCTCGGCAATCCCTTCAGCCCCCACAGCGCTCTCGCCCACGGCGGCGCGCAAATTCACAAAGGTCTCCTCGGCACTCGCGGCCTTGGAGGTCAAAAATGCCACCACCGGATCGGCCTGCGCCTCGCCCAGCCCGACGCCGTCGATGAACGCCCCGCTGTCATCCTTCCGGCCCTTGCCCAGCAGGTCGCGCACGCCCTGCTCGCCGACCTTGTCGAACTTGTCGATGGTGCGCAGCACGGCATCGCGCTGGCCCTCATCGGCCAGCCCCATGCACTCCAGCACCCCGTTCAGCACCTTGCGGTTGTTGATCCGCACCAGATAGTCGCCGCGCGGAATCCCCACCGCCTCCAGCGTATCGGCCAGCATCGCGCAGATCTCGGCATCCGCCGCCGGAGACGCGCTCCCAACCGTATCCGCATCGCACTGATAAAACTGCCGAAACCGCCCCGGCCCCGGTTTCTCGTTCCGCCAGACCGGCCCCATTGCATAGCGCCGATAGGGCGATGGCAGATCATTCCGGTATTGCGCCGCCACGCGGGCCAGCGGGGCCGTCAGGTCATAGCGCAGCGCCACCCAGCCGCTGTCGTCCTCTTCCCAGGCAAACACGCCCTCGTTGGGCCGATCCACATCGGGCAGGAACTTGCCAAGCGCCTCGACGGTCTCCACACCCGAAGTTTCCAGCGGATCGAAGCCATAGAGCGCATAGACCCGCGCGATCTCGGCCAGCATCGCGTTCCGCTCATCCACTTCCGCGCCAAAATAGTCGCGGAAACCCTTGGGCGTTTCGGCCTTGGGCCGGGGCTGTTTCTTCTGCTTTGCCATGAGCGCTCGACCCTGTCTGCGGCCTTCAATCCAGTCGCGCGGGGCATAGCGCAGAGGGGCCGGATCGGCAAGCAAGGGCTGGCGGCGGCAGGGGCGCCGCTATATGCACGTTACATGACAGACCGGCTCGAAGAAGAACTCGCCCACATCACCCGCGCGGTGGAAGACCTGCATGAAATGGTCGTGGGTCAGGGCAAACGGCTCGACGTGATGGAACGGCGAGTCGAGATGCTGATGAAGCGTGCCGCCGAAAGCGAGTCCGACAACACCGGCGGTGTGGTGCTGGGCGACGAGCGCCCACCGCACTACTGAGCCGCCTACCGGACGGCAGCCGCCACCAGCTTGCGGTTGTGCATCAGCAGCTCGAAGCTCTGCGCTGCACCGGGCCGGGGATAGACGCTGACAAAGGCCGTCGACCGCTCCAGCCGCTTCAACTTGCCTTCGCTGCACACCCCGGCACCACAGCCGCGAATTCCTGCATAGGCCTTGTCGGTCTGGGTGCGCAGGGCCCCGCCGCCGCCGCCGTAGTTGACCAGCTCATAAAGCCCCAGATCGCCAAAGAGCGCGACCGCGCCAGTCACCTTGCGGGCGCAGCCATCCTTGAAGCCGGTGACGAAAAAGTTGCGCGGCCCCACCGCGCCGGGGCGGGTGTCATAGAGCTTCCACTTGCCGTTCTTCTCGATCAGCTTGCCAAGTTCCTTGCCCCGCGCCCCGCAGCTCTCTTCCACCGCGCCAAAGGGCAGCGTGGCCTGCGGCGATTTCGACGAGGCGGTGCCCCGGGCCTCGGGAAGCGAGGCACAAGCGGAAAGGAGCGCAGCAAGCGCGGTCAGGATCAGGATGTTTTTCATGGCAGCGGCAGTCAGATATCTTCAACGGTCACAACGCCGCCCAAGGACTTGAGGGCGCTTTTGATCTGCGGATTTACCGGAAAGTCGCCCTCGAGCTCAAGGTGGACCTCCCCCGGAAGGTCTGCGGCCATCAGGCACAGCGCCACGGATCCGCGCGATTTGGAGGCCTTGTCAGCCTCCGCCCGGTCGAGCAGCGATTTCACCGCAGCCGCCGCCGCGATGTCGTCGAGGAAGAGGCGGATATCGCTCCGCCCGGCCTGCGCCGCCACCACGTCGATCGGGGCCACCGAGCGGCCCAGCAGCTTCAGCTGATCGGCCTCCATCGTGGCCTCGCAGGTCACCACCACGTTAGAGCCTGTCTCGAGAAAATCGCGCGACTTCTCCAGCGCCTCGCTGAACAGGGTCACCTCGTAAAGCCCTGTTGGATCAGAGAGTTGCACGAAGGCAAAGCGGTTGCCCCGCGCGCTCTTGCGCTCCTGCCGCCCGGCCACGGAGCCCGCCAGTTTCACCACCGCCGGCGAGCGCTGCACATCGAGCGAGACCTGCTCCAGCGTCTTCACCCCCTGCCGTTTCAGCGGGCCCATATAGTCATCCAGCGGGTGGCCGGAGAGGTAGAAGCCAATCGCCTTGTGCTCCTCCCCCAGCCGCTCGCCGACCATCCAGTCATCCACGCTCGGCAGGCGCGGCTCCGGCAGGTCGTCCCCCGCCTCCCCGAAGAGCGAAACCTGAGCGGATGCCCGCTGATCGTGGATCGCCGACGAGTAGTTCACCAGCGGGTCGAGCGCGGCAAAAACCCGGTGCCGATTCGGGTCGAGCTGGTCGAAGGCCCCGGCGCGGGCCAGCATCTCGAGCGGGCGCTTGCCGATCTTCTTCAGGTCCACCCGGCGGGCAAAATCGAAGAGCGAAACAAACTCTTTGTCGCCCCGCGCCTCCACGATCAGCCGCATCGCGTCGGAGCCCACGTTCTTCAGCGCGCCCAGCGCGTAAACGACCTTGCCCTCAACCACGCTGAAGCTCTCCAGCGAGCGGTTCACGCAAGGCGGCACGATCTCGATATCCAGCCCCCGGCGCACCTCTTCGGCATAGACCGCGAGCTTGTCGGTCAGGTGGATATCGCAGTTCATGACGGCGGCCATGAACTCCACCGGGTGGTTCGCCTTGAGCCAGGCCGTCTGGTAGCTCACCACGGCGTAAGCGGCGGCGTGCGACTTGTTGAACCCGTAGTTGGCGAACTTCTCCAGCAGGTCGAAGACCTCGGAGGCCTTCTTCTTCTCCACCCCGTTCTCCGCCGCACCCTTCTCGAACTTGGGCCGCTCGGCGTCCATCGCCTCCTTGATCTTCTTGCCCATCGCGCGGCGCAGCAGGTCGGCGCCGCCGAGGCTGTAACCCGCCATCACCTGGGCGATCTGCATCACCTGTTCCTGGTAAACGATGATGCCTTGCGTCTCTTCAAGGATATGGTCGATCAGCGGATGGACGGACTCGATCTCTCGCTGCCCGTTCTTCACCTCGCAATAGGTCGGGATGTTCTCCATCGGGCCGGGGCGGTAGAGCGCCACCAGCGCCACGATGTCCTCGATGCAGTCGGGCTTCATGCGCCTCAGCGCATCCATCATGCCCGAGCTTTCCACCTGAAACACCGCCACCGTCTTGGCCGAGGCATAAAGCCGGTAGCTCTTGGCATCATCCAGCGGGATCGCGTTGATCTCGTTCACCGCGCCATCAGGCGGCTCATAGAGCGTTTCGCCCTCCGGCCCGATGTGAATGTCGCGGCCCCCGCCGTTGATCAGGTCCACCGCGTTCTGGATCACGGTGAGGGTCTTCAGGCCCAGAAAGTCGAACTTCACCAGCCCCGCCTGTTCGACCCATTTCATGTTGAACTGGGTCGCGGGCATATCCGAGCGCGGGTCTTGATAAAGCGGCACCAGCTCATCGAGCGGGCGGTCGCCAATCACCACGCCCGCCGCGTGGGTCGAGGCGTTTCGCAGCAGCCCCTCGATCTGCTGGCCATAGGTCAGCAGCCGGTCGACCACCTCTTCCGCCCGCGCCTCCTCGCGCAGCCGCTCCTCGGTGGCCAGCGCCTTCTCGATGGAAACGGGCTTCACCCCCTCCACCGGGATCATCTTGCTCAGCCGGTCCACTTGCCCGTAGGGCATTTGCAGCACCCGCCCCACATCGCGCACCGCCGCCTTGGAGAGCAGCGCACCGAAGGTGATGATCTGCCCCACCCGGTCGCGGCCATACTTCTCCTGCACGTAGCGGATGGTTTCCTCCCGCCGGTCCATGCAGAAGTCGATGTCGAAGTCGGGCATGGAGACCCGCTCGGGGTTGAGGAACCGCTCGAACAGCAGCGCATAGCGCAACGGGTCAAGGTCGGTGATCGTCAGCGCATAGGCCACGAGCGAACCCGCCCCCGAGCCCCGGCCCGGCCCGATCGGAATGCCCTGGTCCTTGGACCACTTGATGAAGTCGGCCACGATCAGGAAGTAGCCGGGAAAGCCCATGCCCTCGATGATCTTCAGCTCAAAATCGAGCCGCTCCTGATACTCCTCCACGCTCGCCGCATGCGGAATAACCGCCAGCCGCGCCTGCAGGCCCTCGTTGGCCTGCCGCCGCAACTCCTCCACCTCGTCATCGGCGAACTTGGGCAGGATCGGATCGCGCCGATAGGCCATAAAGGCGCAGCGCTTGGCGATTTCCACTGTGTTCTCAAGCGCTTCCGGCAGGTCGGCAAAGAGCGTCGCCATCTCGGTGGCACTCTTGAAGTAATGCTGCGCCGTCAGCCGCCGCCGATCTTCCTGCTGGTCCACATAGGCGCCCTCGGCAATGCAGATCAGCGCGTCATGCGCCTCGTAGATCTCGGGCTTGGGGAAATACACATCATTGGTGGCCACCAGCGGAATGTCCTTGGCATAGGCCATCTCGATATGCCCGCGCTCGCTGGCCCGCTCCGCCTCAGGCAGCCCGTCCTCGCCCGGATGCCGCTGCAGCTCGATGTAGAGCCGGTCGCCATAGACCCGGTGCAGCCCGTCCACCAGCAGTTCCGCCTTGGCCCGCTGGCCTGCGCGCAGCAACCGGCCCACCGGCCCGTCCGGCCCGCCGCTCAGGCAAATCACCCCGCCCGAATGTTGCTCAAGGTCTTCCAGCGTCACATGCGGCAGGCTGCCGTCGCCGCGCAGGTAGAGGCAGGAGTTGAGCTTCATCAACGCCTCGTAGCCCGCCTCGCTCTGCGCCAGCAGCACCACCGGCGCGGGCGCCACGGGCTTACCGCCCGGCGCGGCCTGCTCGTATTCCAGATCGACCTGGCAGCCCATGATCGGCTGAATGCCCGCACCCGAAAGCGTGACACTCGCCTCCAGCGCCGCGAACATGTTGTTGGTGTCGGTCACCGCCACCGCCGGCATCTCGGCCTTCTCGCAAAGCCCGGCCAGCTTTTTCACCGGCACGGCGCCTTCCAGCAGGGAGTATTCGGTGTGAACGCGCAGATGAATGAATCGGGGAGCAGCCATGCCGCTACCCTATGGCGGCGCGGCGGCGGTTTGAAGTAGCCTCGCGCCCATGGACCTGCCCGCTCTCCTCTCGCGCCTCGATGCCCGCGCCCACGCCGCCGCCGACTGGGGCAAGGTGGCCACCTACATCCCTGAACTGGCGCGGGTGGACCCGGCCCAATTCGCCATCTCGGTCGTGCTGGCCGATGGCACCATGCATTCCGCCGGGCAGTCGCAAACCCGTTTCTCCATCCAGTCCGTCTCCAAGGTCTTCACCCTCGCCTGCGTCCTTTCCCGCATCGGCGAGTCGCTCTGGCACCGCGTCGGGCGCGAACCCTCGGGCGACCGTTTTGATTCAATGCTGCTGCTCGAGCAGGAGCAGGGCCGCCCGCGCAATCCCTTCATCAATGCAGGCGCCCTCGTCACCACCGACGAGCTGCTCGCCGGCCGCGCCCCCAAAGAGGCCCTCTCCGAGATCCTCGCCTTCATCCGCGCGGCGGCAGAAGACGGCGACATTCACATCGACGCCGAGGTGGCGCATTCCGAGGCCACCACCGGCTTCCGCAACGTGGCACTCGCCAACTACCTCAAGAGCTACGACAACCTGAAGAACATGCCCGAGCTGGTGCTGGGCACCTACTTCCACCAATGCGCCATCGAGATGACCACCGAGCAACTCGCCGGCGCCGGGCGCGGCATCGCTGGCCTGCCCGGCGCCCCCCTGCTGCTCTCCCCGGTCAAACGCCGCCGCATCGCCGCGCTGATGATGACCTGCGGCCACTACGATGGCTCGGGTGACTTCGCCTTCCGCACCGGCCTGCCCGGCAAATCGGGCGTCGGCGGCGGCATCCTCGTCGCCGTGCCCGGCGTCGCCTCCATCGCCGTCTGGTCGCCCGGCCTCAACGCTTGGGGCAACTCCAAGGTCGGCACCGAGGCCATCGAAGCGCTGGCGCATGAAACCGGCTGGTCCGTCTTCGGCTGACCCGACCCGGAAACCTTCCACCCAAAACCTAGCCATCCAACTAACTATCTTGACGGCGCGACCCGACTCGCATTACCTAGCCACATGGCTAACTATCTAGACAGTTTCTTCAGCGCCATCTCCGACCCCACCCGCCGGGCCGTGATCGAGCGCCTCACCCGCGGCCCCGCCCCCGTCAGCGAGCTGCACGCCCCGCATGACATGGCCCTGCCCACCTTCCTCAAGCACCTCAAGGTGCTCGAAACCGCAGGCCTCACCCGGTCCGTAAAAAAGGGCCGCGTCCGCACCGTTCATATCGAGGCCGCCCCGCTTGCCGCCGCCGAAAACTGGCTCACAACGCAACGCAAACTCTGGGAGGGCCGGCTGGGCCGCCTCTCTGCCCTTGCCGAACGACTGGAAAAAGGAGGCGACGCATGAGCGCCCTGACCCACGATACCTTGACCCTCACCCAGAACATCGCCGCCCCGCCCGCGCGCCTCTTCCCGCTCCTCACCTCGCCGGAGTACCGCGCCCAATGGGCCGCCCCGACAGAGAACACCCGGCTCGACATCCTGCAGGCCGACATTCGCCCCGGCGGTCAGGAGCTTTCGCGCTGCGGCCCGGCCGACAACCCGGAGTTCGAGGTCACCACCGACTTTCACCACATCGACGCGCCCGCGCTGCTGATCTTCACCGAGACGATCCGCATCGAGGGCGCCCCGCTCTCCTCCGGCCTCTGCTCCATCGAGGTCACGCCCGAGGGCGCGGGCAGCCGCCTCACCATCACCGCCCAGCTCGCCAGCCTCATCGGCGACGAGATGGCCGAAGGCTACACCCAGGGCTGGACGGCGGCGCTCGCCAACCTCGCCCGCCTCGCCCGCCTCGCAGAGAAAGAAACCGCATGACCCCCGCGATCAACCCCGAGCTGGACCTCACGCTCACCCGCCACATCAAGGCCAGCCCCGCCACCGTCTGGAAGTGCTTCACCACGCCGGAACTGCTCTGCGAGTGGTTCGTGCCCGCCCCGTGGCGCTGCGCCGAAGCGGTGGTGGAGCCGCATCCCGGTGGCCGCTTCTTCACCCGCTTCCGTGGCCCCGACGGTGAAGACATGCCCAACGAGGGCGCCTTCCTGCTGGCCGAGCCCGAGAGCCGTCTCGTCTTCACCGATTTCGTCCGCGCCGGCTTCGTGCCCAACGAAAAGCCCTTCATGCTGGCCGACATCACCTTCACCCCGAAGGACGGCGGCACCGAATACCGCGCCATCGTCCGCCACTGCACGCCCGAAGACTGCAAGCGCCACGACGATATGGGCTTTCAGGACGGTTGGGGCACCGCGGCCAGCCAGCTCATCGCCCTCGCCGAAGGCCTCTGACGCGCGGGATGGTGGGCAGGGTGTCGTGGCTGAAGCCACGCACGCCCCCCATCAACTCGCCCAAAAACCGGGCAAATCCGGCCCTTTGCCGCCCAAACGGGCAATTTCCCCCTTGCCACCCCCGCGCCCACCCCGCCAAACTCTCCCTTGAGGCCCGCTTTCTACGCCGCATCGAAGGCCGGGCCTCGGGGATGCATTCGGTAACGCGGCGGGTAACTCCATGGACATCACGTTTCTTCTCAACGGAGAGACCGTGGCGCTGCGCGACGCCCACCCCACCAACACGGTGCTCGACTGGCTGCGCGAAAGCCGCGGGCTGAAGGGCACCAAGGAAGGCTGCAACGAGGGCGACTGCGGCGCCTGCACAGTCATGACCCGCACGCCTGATGGCCCGTGGCAAGCCCAGAACGCCTGCATCCTCTTGCTCCCCCACCTCCACGGCCGCGAGGTTCGCACGGTCGAGGGCGTCGCCGCGCCCGATGGCACGCTGCACCCGGTGCAGGCGGCGATGGTGGCGCATCACGGCTCGCAATGCGGCTTCTGCACTCCGGGCTTCATCACCTCCATGGCCGCGGCCCACGCCAACGGCGCGACCGACTACAACGACAAGCTCGCGGGCAACCTCTGCCGCTGCACCGGCTACGCCCCGATCGTCCGCGCCGCCGAGGCCGCCGCGCAGGAGCCGGTGCCCCCCCATCTTTCCAGCCCCTCTTCGCTCAGCGCCCAGCCGCAACCAGAGATCCCCGAAAGCGCCGATGCGCTGGCCGAATGGTACGCCGCCCACCCGGAGGCCACGCTCATCGCAGGCGCCACCGACGTGGGCCTCTGGGTCACCAAGAAGCTCGCCGATCTGGGCGAGGTCGCCTTCCTCCACCGCGTCACCGACCTGAACTTCGTCGATGTGACCGACACCGAAATCCGCATCGGCGCCACCACCCCCATCGCCGCCCTGCGCGAGGCCATCGCGCCGCACCACCCGTCCCTCGCCGAACTCTTCCGCCGCTACGGCTCCGAGCAGGTCCGCCAAGCGGCGACCCTCGGCGGCAACATCGCCAACGGCTCCCCCATCGGTGACAGCCCCCCCGCCCTCATCGCCCTAGGCGCCACCCTCCACCTGCGCAACGGCAACACCCGCCGGTCCCTCCCGCTCGAAGACTTCTTCATCGACTACGGCAAGCAAGACCGCGCCCCCGGCGAATTCGTCGAGGCCGTCAGCTTCCCGCGCCAGCCCGACCGCCTCCGCTGCTACAAACTCTCCAAGCGCTTCGACCAGGACATCTCCGCCGTCTGCGGCTGCCTTAACATTACCGTCGAAAACGGCACCGTCACGCAGGCCCGCATCGCCTTCGGCGGCATGGCCGGCACCCCCAAGCGCGCCGCCGCCACCGAAGCCGCACTCACCGGCAATCCGTGGACAGAGGCCACAATCGAAGCCGCCGCCACCGCCCTCGCCAGCGACTACCAGCCTCTCACCGACATGCGCGCCTCCGCCGCCTACCGGATGCAGGCCGCCCAGAACATGCTGCGCCGCTACTTCCATGAGAGCCAGGGCACCGCCACCTCCGCGCTGGAGGTGCAGCCATGACCGTCGCCAAACCGCTCCCGCATGACGCCGCGCCGCTCCACGTGACCGGGCAGGCCCGCTATGTCGATGATATCCCGGTGCCCGCCAACTGCCTGCACCTCAACTTCGGCACCTCCGCCCACGCCCGCGCGACGATCACCGCGCTCGACCTGACGGCCGTGAAATCCGCCCCCGGCGTTGTGGCCGTGCTCACGGCAGACGATCTCCCTGCCGCCAATGACGTGTCCCCCTCCGCCCACGACGAGCCCCTGCTCGCCACCGGCGAGGTCTTCTACATCGGCCAGCCGATCTTTCTCGTGGTGGCCGAAACCCACCTCGCCGCCCGCAAGGCCGCCCGCCTCGCCGAAATCACCTACGCCGAGCACACCCCGCTCCTCACCATTGACGACGCGCTCGCCGCCAACTCCCGCTTCGAGGACGGCCCGCGCGAGTATGGTCGCGGCGATCTCGCCGCCGGCTTCGCCGCCGCAAGCACCATCGTCGAAGGCACCCTCGAAATGGGCGGGCAGGAGCACTTCTACCTCGAAGGCCAGGCCGCCCTCGCCCTGCCGCAGGAGGGGGGCGACATGCTCCTCCACAGCTCCACCCAGCACCCCACCGAGATTCAGCACAAGGTCGCCGAGGCCCTCGGCACCCCGATGAACGCCGTCCGCGTCGAAACCCGCCGGATGGGCGGCGGCTTCGGCGGCAAGGAGAGCCAGGGCAACGCCCTCGCCTGCGCCTGCGCCGTGGTCGCCCATCTCACCGGCCGCCCGGCAAAAATGCGCTACGACCGCGACGACGACATGATGATCACCGGCAAGCGCCACGACTTCCGCATCACCTACCGCGCCGGGGTGGACGCCGAGGGCAAGCTCACCGCCGTCGATTTCACCCAATACGCCCGCTGCGGCTGGGCGCAGGACCTGTCGCTCCCGGTGGCCGACCGCGCCATGCTCCACGCCGACAACGCCTATTTCATCCCCAACGTCCGCATCGTCTCGCACCGCCTGAAGACACACACCCAAAGCGCCACCGCCTACCGCGGCTTCGGCGGCCCGCAGGGGATGCTCGGGATCGAACGGGTGATGGACCACCTCGCCGCGGAGAGCGGGATCGAGCCTCTGACATTGCGCCAGAAAAACTTCTATGCTTCCGGCGGGGATACTTCCGGCAAGAAAATGCAACTGGATGCTCCTAACGTATCCGCTGCCGAGGACGACCTCACCTCCCGCGGCGCCACCCAGGTCGACGACCCCGAAACACCGCCGCCCCCGCCCGAAGGCGTGCAAACCACACCCTACGGCCAGCCGGTGGTGGACTCGGTGTGCCACGAGATGGTCGAGGCGCTCTGCGAACAGGCTGATTACGCCGCACGGAAGGCGGCGGTGGAGGCTTTCAACGCCGCCAACCCAGTGCTGAAAAAGGGCCTCGCCCTCACGCCCGTCAAGTTCGGCATCTCCTTCACCCTCACCCACCTCAACCAGGCCGGCGCGCTGGTACATGTCTATCAGGACGGCTCAATCCACATGAACCACGGCGGCACCGAGATGGGCCAAGGCCTGTTCCAGAAGGTCGCCCAGGTCGCCGCCTCCCGCTTCGGCGTGCCGCTCGAACGGGTCAAGATCACCGCCACCGATACCGCCAAGGTGCCCAACACCTCTGCCACGGCGGCCTCTTCCGGCAGCGATCTCAACGGCATGGCCGTCGCCGCCGCCTGCGACGAGCTGAAAGCCCGCATCGGCGCTTTCCTCGCCGAGGTCCACCAGGCCGACCCGGCCACGGTGCAGTTCAAGGACGACGCGGTGCAGGTCGGCGGCAACACGATCCCGTGGGAGAAGGCCATCGCCGAGGCCTACGTCGGCCGCGTCTCCCTCTCCGCCACCGGCTTCTACAAGACCCCCGGCATCTCCTGGGACCGCATAAAGGGCCAGGGCCGCCCATTCTACTACTTCGCCTATGGCGCCGCGCTGACCGAGGTGGTGATCGACACGCTGACCGGCGAAAACCGCATGCTCCGGGTCGACATCCTGCATGACGCAGGCTCGTCCCTGAACCCCGCGCTCGATATCGGCCAGGTCGAGGGCGGCTTCATCCAGGGCGCAGGCTGGCTCACCACCGAGGAGCTGGTGTGGGACGCGAAAGGCCGCCTGACTACCCACGCGCCCTCCACCTACAAAATCCCCGCCTGCTCCGACCGGCCGCCGGTGTTCAACGTGGCCCTGTGGCCCAACGCCAACCGCGAACCCACCATCTACCGCTCCAAGGCCGTAGGCGAGCCGCCCTTCATGCTCGGCATCTCGGCGCTGATGGCCCTCTCCAACGCCTGCGCCGCCTGCGGCCCGCACTACCCGGCGCTCGAGGCCCCAGCGACCGCCGAGCACGTGCTCGAAGCCATTGCGAGAGCCCGGGGATGAGCTTCGACCGTGACGCCCTCGCCCAAGCCATCGCCGCCCACGGCGAGGTGGTCCGCGTGGTGGTCGTCAGCGCCCAAGGCTCCACCCCGCGCGGCCCCGGCACCGCGATGCTGGTCTGGCCCGGCGGGCAGCACGGCACCATCGGCGGCGGCGCGTTGGAATGGGAGGCCTGCGCCATGGCCCGCGCCCGCCTCGGCGCACCACCCGTCACCGTCACCCTGCCCCTCGGCCCGGCGATGAACCAATGCTGCGGCGGCACGGTGACCCTTGCGTTGGAGAGCTTCACCGACGCCCCGTCAGAAGCCCCCGCCTACGCCCGCCCGGTGTCCGAAACCGCTCCCCCGGAGCCCCCTCTCGCCATCGCCCGCGCCCTCTCCGCCGCCCGAAACGGCTCGCACGCCCCTGACATCACCTATGAAAACGGCTGGCTGCTCGAGCCGATGACCGCCCCCCGCACCCCCGTCTGGATCTGGGGCGCCGGTCACGTTGGCCGCGCCCTCGCCGCCACCCTCGCCCCGCTCGACACCATCGCCCTCACATGGGCCGACACCAGCGCCGACCGCTTCCCAGAGGCCCCGCCCGTTCCGCCCACCATCGGTGACCTCGCGCAGCTTGCCACTACGCCCCCCGCCACGGCGCACCACGTCATCCTCACCTATTCCCACAGCCTCGACTTCGCCCTCTGCGACACCCTCCTCGCCCGCCCCGCCGCCTCCATCGGCCTCATCGGCTCGGCCACCAAATGGGCCCGCTTCCGCTCCCGCCTTGCCGCCGCAGGCCATAACCCTGCACAAATTTCGCGCATCCAGTGCCCAATCGGTGACCCGGCCCACGGCAAACACCCGCAGGCCATTGCGATTTCCACCGCCGCGCAGCTACTCTCCATGCTCGAAAAGCAGGCAACTGCCACGAAGGGGGACATGACCGGATGAGCGAACTCTTCGCCGCCCAAGGGCTGCGCAAGGCCTATCCCGGTGTCGTGGCCAACGACAACGTCAGCTTCTCCATCGACGAGGGCGAGATCCACGCTTTGCTGGGCGAGAACGGCGCTGGCAAATCCACCTTGGTCAAAATGATCTACGGCCTCGTCAAACCCGACGAAGGCCAGATGAGCTTTCTCGGCGCGCCCTTCGCCCCGCCCGAGCCGCGCGCCGCCCGCGCCGCCGGGGTGGCGATGGTGTTCCAGCACTTCTCCCTCTTCGACGCCCTCACCGTGGCCGAAAACGTCGCCCTCGGCATGGAGAACCCGCCCAAGCCTGCCAAACTCGCCGCCCGGATCACCGAGGTGTCCAACGAGTACGGCCTGCCGCTCGACCCGCACCGCACCGTGGGCGACCTTTCGGCGGGCGAGCGCCAGCGCGTCGAGATCATCCGCTGCCTGCTCCAAGACCCCCGCCTGCTGATCATGGACGAGCCCACCTCGGTGCTCACTCCGCAAGAGGTCGAGATCCTCTTCGCCACGCTGCAAAAGCTCCGGGCCGAGGGCACCTCGATCCTCTATATCAGCCACAAGCTCGAAGAGATCCGCGCGCTCTGCGACCGGGCCACAATCCTGCGGCTCGGCAAGGTGGTGGGCCACGCCGTCCCGCGTGAAAACACCGCCTCCGAACTGGCCGAGATGATGGTCGGCTCCGCACTCCATCGCCCGGAGCGTGAGCTGACGCCTTCGGGCGAGATCGCCCTCGAAGTCACCAACCTCAGCGTCAAATCCGCCAACCCCTTCGGCACCTCGCTCCGCGACGTGTCGCTGATGGTTCGAAAGGGCGAGGTGCTGGGCATCGGCGGGGTCGCGGGCAACGGGCAGGACGAGCTGCTCGCCGCCCTATCGGGCGAGGCCACATCCGCCCCCGATGCCGTCAAGATGCACGGCAACCCGATCGGCAAACTCGCCCCGCCAGCCCGCCGCAAGGTGGGCCTGCTCTCGGCCCCTGAGGAACGCCTCGGCCATGCCGCCGCGCCCGAAATGTCGCTCACCGAGAACGCCCTGCTCTCGGCCCGCCTCCGCAAGTCCCTGACAAAGAACGACTTCATAAACTGGAAGGCCACCCAAGCCTACGCCGAAGAGGTCATCGCCGCCTTCGACGTGCGCACCCCGGGCCCCCATGTCGCTGCCCGCTCGCTCTCGGGCGGAAACCTGCAAAAATTCGTCATGGGCCGCGAGATCGAGCAAAAGCCCGAGGTACTCGTCGTCAACCAGCCCACGTGGGGCGTCGATGCCTCCGCCGCCGCCGCCATCCGGCAGGCGCTGCTCGATCTGGCCGCCGACGGCGCCGCCATCGTGGTCATCTCTCAGGATCTCGACGAGCTGATGGAAATCTCTACCAGCTTCGCCGCCCTCAACGGTGGCCGCCTCTCGGCCCCGGTCCCGGTCGAAGGCCTGACGATGGAGCGCATCGGCCTCATGCTCGGCGGCGCGCATGACATGGAAGTCGCTCACGAGCACGCGGAGGCCCCGGCATGATCCGCCTCGAGAAGCGCCCCAACCCCTCCAAGGCGTGGAGCTACTCGACCCCGCTCCTCGCGGTGCTCCTCACGATGATCTTCGGTGGCCTCCTCTTCGCCGCGCTCGGCAAAGACCCGGTCGCCGCCATCCGCACCATCTTCTACGATCCGCTCCTCGGCCAACACGCCTTCTTCTACCGCCCGCAACTGCTGGTGAAGGCCGCGCCACTGATCCTCATCGCCATCGGCCTCTCTCTCGGTTTCCGCGCAGGCATCTGGAACATCGGTGCCGAGGGCCAATACATCATCGGCGCGCTCTGCGGCGCGGGCGTGGGCCTCGCCTTCTATCCCACGGAATCCTTCATCATCTTCCCGCTCATGGTCCTCGCAGGCGCCCTCGGCGGCTGGGCCTGGGCCATGATCCCGGCGGTGCTGAAAACCCGCTTCGGCACTAATGAGATCCTCGTTTCGCTAATGCTGGTCTACGTGGCCGAAAACCTGCTGCGCGGCATGGCCGTGGGGCTGATGAAAAACCCAGAGGGCTTCGGCTTCCCCGGCTCGCGCAACCTCGCGCAATACCCCTCGGCCACCTCTTGGATCAACCAGAACGCAGGCCTCCACTGGGGCGTCGCCTTTGCCCTCATCGCGGTGATCTTCGCCTACATCCTGCTGACCCGCCACATGCTCGGCTTCAACATCCGCCTCGCCGGGCAAGCCCCCCGCGCCGCCCGTTTCTCGGGGGTGAACCCCACCCGCCTCGTGCTCTTCTGCCTCGGCACCTCCGGCGCGCTCGCGGGCCTCGCCGGCCTCTTCGAGGTCGCCGGGCCGGCAGGCCAGATCACCACCGATTTCAACGTCGGCTACGGCTTCACCGCCATCATCGTCGCCTTCCTCGGCCGCCTCCACCCCTTCGGCATCCTGCTCGCAGGGCTGCTGATGGCGCTCACCTACATCGGCGGCGAAATCGCCCAATCGCAACTGCAACTCCCCGCCGCCGCGATCCAGCTCTTCCAAGGCATGCTGCTCTTCTTCCTCCTCGCAGTGGACCTGCTGACAAACTACCGCATCCGCCTGAAGCAGGGAGCCGCCGCCTGATGGACCTCTCCTCGATCAACTGGCTCCTCCTGCTGGCCTCGCTCATGGTCGCCGCCACACCCATCCTTCTCGCCGGCATAGGCGAGCTGGTGGTCGAAAAGGCCGGCGTGCTGAACCTCGGGGTCGAGGGGATGATGATCACCGGCGCCATCGCGGGCTTCGCCGCAGCGGTCGAGTCCGGCTCTCCTGCCCTCGGCTTTCTCGGTGCCGCCGTCGCGGGCGCGCTCCTCTCCATGCTCTTCGCCGTGCTCACCCAGTTCGCGCTGGCAAATCAGGTCGCCTCCGGCCTCGCGCTCACCCTCTTCGGCCTCGGCCTCTCCTCGCTGATGGGCCAAAGCTACGTGGGCCTGAAGCCCCCATCCACGCCCAAGCTCGACCTTCCGCTGCTCTCCGACATCCCCGTACTCGGCCCGGTGCTCTTCAGCCACGACCTGATGGTCTACTTCTCCATCGCGCTGGTCGCCGCCACATGGGCCTTCCTCAAGTACACCCGCGCCGGGCTGACCCTGCGCGCGGTCGGCGAAAACCACGAGGCAGCCCATGCGCTCGGCTACAAGGTCGTCGCCATCCGCTGCGCCGCCATCGCCTTCGGCGGCGCCTGCGCCGGGCTGGGCGGGGCCTACCTCAGCCTCGTCCGCGTGCCGCAATGGACCGAGGGCATGACCTCCGGCGCAGGCTGGATCGCCCTCGCCCTCGTTGTTTTCGCCTCTTGGAAGCCGTGGCGTGTGCTGATCGGGGCCTATCTCTTCGGCGGCATCACCGTGCTGCAACTCAACCTACAGGCCGCGGGCCTCAAGGTACCGGTCGAGTATCTCTCGATGTCCCCCTACATCATCACCATCATCGTGCTGGTGATCATGTCTTCCGGCCGCAGCCGCGGGGCGCTCGGCGCGCCCGCCTCGCTGGGCCGGACCTTCCACGCCACCGGGTGAGACAAGCCCGGGGCATCCACCAACCACTCAACAGGGAGCAATCCACATGAAAAAAAGAACCCTCCTCAAAGGCGCCGTCGCCGCGCTGGCGCTCGCCGCCACGCCCGCGCTGGCCCAGGACAAAACCAAGGTCGGCTTTGTCTACGTCGGCCCGGTCGGCGACGGCGGCTGGACCTATGAGCACGATCAGGGCCGCAAGGCCGTCGAGGCCGAGTTCGGCGACGCGGTCGAAACCGTCTATGTCGAGAACGTGCCCGAAGGCCCCGATGCCGAGCGCGTCATCACCCAGATGGCCCTCGACGGCGCCGACCTGATCTTCACCACCTCCTTCGGCTACATGGACCCCACCATCAACGTGGCCGCCAAGTTCCCGGATGTGAAGTTCGAGCACGCTACCGGCTACAAGACCGCGCCCAACGTCTCGGTCTATTCCGCCCGCTTCTACGAGGGCCGCGCGGTGCAGGGCACCATCGCGGGCCACATGACCGAGAGCAACGTGATCGGCTACATCGGCTCGGTGCCGATCCCTGAGGTGGTGCGCGGCATCAACTCCGCCTACATCCACGCGAAAAAGGTCAACCCCGACGTGCAGTTCAAGATCGTCTGGGTCTACGAGTGGTTCAACCCGGCGAAAGAGGCCGACGCCGCCAAGGTGCTGATCGAGCAGGGCGCCGACGTGATCCTGCAGCACACCGACTCCACCGCCCCGCTCGCCGCGGCCGCCGAGGCGGGCAACGTGATCGGCTTCGGGCAGGCGTCTGACATGGCCGAGTACAAGGATGGCCCGCGCGTGTCGTCGATCATCGACAACTGGGCGCCCTACTACATCGCCCGCACCAAGGCGGTGATGGATGGCACCTGGGAGTCGACCAACACTTGGGACGGCATCGGCCCGGGCATGGTCGGCATCGGCGAGATCACCGACAAGGTGCCCGCCGAGGTGAAGGCTGAGGCCGAGGCGCTCCAGGCGTCCATCGCCTCGGGTGAGTATCACCCCTTCACCGGCCCGATCAAAAAGCAGGACGGCTCCGACTGGCTGGCCGAGGGCGAAACCGCCGATGACGGCACGCTGGCTGGGATGAACTTCTACGTCGAAGGCCTCGAAGGCGAGATCCCGCAGTAAAGGCATCTGCCGCCGGCGGGCCGCGAGCCTTGCCGGAGACCAAGCAAACGAGGGCTCTGCCAACACTGGCAGGGCCCTTCTTCTTTGGTGCGATGCGGGCTTCTCCCGGGCCGCGCCTTCGGCGCGGCGGTCCAAGCAGGCGCCGCTGGCGCGGCGACTCTTCGGCTCATCGGAGGCCGCGCTGACGCGCGGCTATCGTCTGTGCTGCGCCACCTTCGGCGGCGTTTCAGGATTCATGTCTGCACCCCGCCCTTCGGGCGGTGCGGTGAAGGTGAACTGCCGGGTGCTTCCAGAGAGGGTCTCCGCCTCGCGCTCCAGCGCCTGCGTCGCGGCGCTGGTCTCTTCGAACATCGCGGCGTTCTGCTGGGTGCCGCGGTCCAGCTCGTTCACCGCCGTATTGATCTCGTCCAGCCCAACCGATTGCTCCTGCGAGGAGGTGGCGAGGCTGGCGACCTTGCCGCGGATGTCCTGCACGTAGCCCGCGATTTGCTCCAGCGCCGAGCCGCTGTCATCCACCAGCTTCACCCCGGCCTGAATCCGCTCGAAGGTGGAGGCCACCAGCTGGGCGATCTCGCGGGAGCTGTCGGAGGAGCGCAGCGCCAGTTGCCGCACCTCCGAGGCCACCACCGCAAAGCCGCGCCCGCTTTCGCCCGCCCGCGCTGCCTCGACGCCCGCGTTGAGCGCCAGCAGATTGGTCTGGAAGGCGATCTCGTCGATCACGCCGGTGATGCTGGAAACCTGCTCGGAGCTCGCCGCGATCTCCTTCATCGCCTCCACCGCCTTGCGTGACATCTCCAGCCCGGTTGCCGTGCTCTCCTCCGCCGATTGCGCGGTTTTCGCGGCCTCGTCGGCATTGCCTGCCGCGCCGCGCACCGACGAGGTCATCTCGTCCAGCGCGGCGGCGGTCTCTTCCAGCGCCGCGGCCTGCTTCTCGGTGCGCATGCTGAGGTCGCGGGCCGAGGCCGAGATCTGGCCGGTTTCCGTCAGGATCGCGGTCGCCCGGTCGGAGATGCCAGAGATCACCTCGGCCAGCGCCCGGACCGAAACGTTGAACTCCTCCTTCAGCCGCACGAACTCCTCGGGCACGTCGACCCCGATCTGCACGCTCAGGTCATGGCCCGCCAGCCCCGTCACCGCATCCTGAAACGCCCGGATCGCGCGCTTCTGCCCGGTAATGTCGGTGGCGAACTTCACCACCTTGGCCACCTTGCCATCGGTGTCGAGGATCGGGTTGTAGCTCGCCTCGATCCAGATTTCCGCACCGGTGCTGGTGATCCGCCGGTATTGCCCGGCCTGAAAGGTGCCACCCGCCAGCGCCTGCCAGAATGCTGCATAGCCCTCCCCGGCGGCCTCATCCGGGTGCATGAAAATCCGGTGGTGCTGGCCCAGGATCTCGCTCTCCTCGTAGCCGGTCACGGCGAGAAAGTTCTCGTTGGCCTTCCGTATCGTGCCGTCCGGGTCAAACTCGATCACCGCCTGGCTCCGGCTCAGCGCGGCAAGCTGGCCCTGCGAGTCGATCGCCTGAACCCGGGTGTTGGTGATATCGGCGGCGAATTTCACCACCTTCACCACCTGACCCCGCGCATCGATGATCGGGTTGTAGGTCGCCTCCAGCCACATCTCGCGCCCGCCCTTTCCGAAGCGGCGGAATTTGCCCAGCTTGGCCTCGCCCTTGGCCAGATCGCTCCAGAAATGCAGGTAGTCCGGGTCTTCACGCATATCCTCGCGCAAGAACATCCGGTGGTGCTTGCCGCGAATTTCCTCCAGCTCATAGCCCACCGCATCGAGAAAGTTGGCATTTGCGGTCACGATGGTGCCATCCGGCTCGAACTCGATCACAGCCTGGCTCCGGTCCAGCGCGGTCAGCCGGCTCTTGGCCTTGATCGCCTCGAACTCGCGCGCGGTGACATCGGTGGCGAATTTCACCACCTTCTCCACCTCGCCCCCGGCGCCCCGGATCGGCACATAGGCCGCCTCGATCCAGATATTCCGGTCGCCCTTGGCGATGCGCGGGAAGGTGGCGGTAAAGCTCTCGCCCCGTGCGAGTCGCTCCCAGAAAGCCTTGTAGTCTTCGCTGGCCCCATAGCGCTTTTGCACGAACATCCGGTGATGCTGGCCCACGATCTCCTCGCGCGCGTAACCGGTGGCGGCGCAGAAATTCTCGTTCGCATCGAGTATCATGCCATCGGGCCTGAACCAGATCACCGCGTAGGTGGCCTGAACCGCCCCGCCCAGAAGGGCCAGCGGGTCCGCCTCCTTCAACCGGCTGCGCCCGAATCCTGCAAAACCCATCTCACTACTCCAAGCTCAGTTTGGCCGGAGGTGTGACAGAGGAATGTTAAGGAAGCTTTTCCGCGAATGCAGGTTTATCCGGCCGCCGCCGCGCGGATCGCACGGATGTTCTCTCCGTAGGGTGCCGGGTTGGCCACCGAGCCGCCCTTGAACACCGCCGAGCCGGCCACCAGCACATCGGCCCCCGCGCCCGCCACCAGCGGCGCGGTCTTCGGGTCCACGCCGCCGTCGATCTCGATATGGATCTCGCGGTCGCCGATCATCTCGCGCAGGGCGCGGATCTTGTCGCCCATGTCGATGAACTTCTGCCCGCCGAAGCCGGGGTTCACCGTCATCACGCAAACGAGGTCCACAAGGCCCAGCACGTCGCGCACCGCCTCCGCCGGGGTGCCGGGGTTGAGCGCCACGCCGGGGCGCACGCCCGCCGCGCGGATCGCCTGAAGCGTGCGGTGAATATGCGGCCCCGCCTCGACATGCGCCGTCAGCACATCGGCTCCCGCCTCGGCAAAGGCGTCAATGTAAGGGTCCACCGGGGCGATCATCAGATGCACGTCCATCACCCCCTTGATATGCGGGCGCAGCGCCTTGCACATCGCCGGGCCAAAGGTGAGGTTCGGAACGAAATGCCCGTCCATCACATCCACGTGGATCCAGTCGGCCCCCTGCGCCTCTGCGGCCTCGCATTCCGCCCCGAAGGCGGCAAAATCGGCGGCAAGGATGGAGGGGGCGATCTTGATCGAACGGTCGAAGGGCATGGGCGTGGCTCCGTTTGGGTTGGCCACCGATTAGCGCAAACCCGTAGGCTGGGCAATCTGCCCACTGCCCGCCCCGTCGTCTGTCGCGCCAAAGCCAGCCAAGCGCTCCTTAACAGCGAGAACCCCCTCTTGCCCCATATTTGACCACTTGGTAAAAACCATCCCGTGGACAACCCAACCGCCCCATGCCACGCTTTCCCCCGAGGAGGCCCGCCCCGTGTCTGAAAAGCCCGCGACCGCCAAAGCCGAAAGTCCGGCTGCCACGGCCCAGCTGCCGCAGCTCACCCTCGCCCGCAATCCGGGCATGGAGCTGGATATGGATTGGGTCCTGCGCGCCCAGGCCAACACCTCTGCCATCGAGCGCCGCGCCGCCACGCTTCCGGGCCGCCGCTCGGTGAAAAAGGCCTTCCAAGCCGCATGGCTCTGCAAGGCGATCACCCTGATCGACCTCACCACGCTTGCGGGCGACGATACCGAAGGCCGCGTCAAACGCCTCTGCGCCAAGGCGCGCCAACCCGTCCGCGCCGACCTGCTGAAAGCGCTCGGGATGGAAGGGCTGACCACCGGCGCCATCTGCGTTTACCACGACATGGTGCCAACCGCCGTCGAGGCGCTGCGCGGCTCGGGCATCCCCGTCGCCGCCGTCTCCACCGGCTTCCCCGCCGGCCTCTCTCCCTTCCACCTCCGCCTCGCCGAGATCGAAGAAAGCGTGAAGGCCGGGGCCGAGGAGATCGACATCGTCATCTCCCGCCGCCACGTGCTCACCGGCAACTGGCAGGCGCTCTATGACGAGATGAAGGCCTTCCGCGTCGCCTGCGGCCCCGCCCACGTCAAGGCGATCCTCGCCACAGGCGAGCTGGGCACGCTGCAAAACGTCGCCCGCGCCAGCCTCGTCTGCATGATGGCCGGCGCCGACTTCATCAAAACCTCGACGGGTAAAGAAAGCGTCAACGCCACACTGCCCGTGTCTCTCGTGATGATCCGCGCCATCCGCGACTATTTCGACGCCACCGGCCACCGCGTCGGCTACAAACCCGCGGGCGGCATCTCCAAGGCCAAAGACGCGCTCCTCTACCTCGCCCTCCTGAAGGACGAACTCGGCCCCCGCTGGGTCCAGCCCGACCTCTTCCGCTTCGGCGCCTCCTCCCTGCTGGGAGACATCGAGCGCCAACTCGAGCACCATACCACCGGCGCCTATTCGGCCTCTTACCGGCACGCGATGGGATGACCCGAACGTTGCCACATGGAACGAGGGCAGCGCCCGTCCCGCGCGGGGCGGCCCTCCACATAGCGGCACCTCGCCGTCTCGCAAAACACATCCGCAGGGCATGGGCGTCGACAAAGCGCCCGCCCCGTGGGGGGGCGGGACGGGCGCTGCCCGGCGGTGCCGGGCTAGGTGCCATAGCTCAAACGATGCGATCGGAAACGAAATGAACGTCCCCGAAATCTTCGAAACCCTCGCCTACGGCCCTGCCCCCGAGTCCGCCTCGGAGGCCGCCGCATGGCTCGACAAGCACAACCGCAAGTTCGGCCACTTCATTGACGGCGCCTTCCAGAAGCCCGCCAAGGGCTTCCTCAGCCGCAACCCCGCCACCGGCGACAAGCTGGCCACCCTCACCCAAGGCACCGCCAAGGACGTGGAGAAGGCCGTCAAAGCCGCCCGCAAGGCCCAGCCGAAATGGGCCGCCCTTTCAGGCCACCAGCGCGCCAAATACCTCTACGCCCTCGCCCGCCTGCTGCAAAAGCACTC
This sequence comes from Vannielia litorea, assembly GCF_019801175.1. NCBI lineage: Bacteria > Pseudomonadati > Pseudomonadota > Alphaproteobacteria > Rhodobacterales > Paracoccaceae > Vannielia > Vannielia litorea. The sequence goes on along the minus strand of NZ_JAHVJR010000001.1, from coordinate 242,785 downwards.
CCGCCTCTTCGCCGTCCTCGAAACCCTCGACAACGGCAAACCCATCCGCGAGTCCCGCGACATCGACGTGCCACTCGCCACCCGCCACTTCTACTACCACGCAGGCCACGCCCAACTTGCCCCCACCGAGCTGCCAGACCGCGCACCCCTCGGCGTTGCAGGCCAGATCATCCCATGGAACTTCCCACTCCTGATGCTCGCCTGGAAGGTCGCGCCCGCCCTCGCCATGGGCAACACCGTCGTCCTCAAACCGGCTGAATACACCTCCCTCACCGCCCTCCTCTTCGCCGAGATCACACAAGAGGCCGGCCTCCCCGCCGGTGTCCTCAACATCGTCACCGGGGACGGCGCCACCGGCGAGGCCCTCGTAAACGCCCCGGTCGACAAACTCGCTTTCACCGGCTCCACCGCCGTCGGCCGCCGCATCCGCGAGGCCACTGCGGGGCGCAACATCCCCCTCACTCTCGAACTCGGCGGCAAATCCCCCTACATCGTCTTCGAAGACGCCGATATCGACAGCGCCGTCGAAGGCCTCGTCGATGCCATCTGGTTCAACCAGGGCCAGGTCTGCTGCGCCGGCTCCCGCCTGCTGGTTCAGGAAGGCATCGCCGACGCCTTCCACACCAAGCTGAAGGCCCGGATGGACGGCCTCCGCATCGGCGACCCGCTCGACAAATGCATCGACGTCGGCGCCGTGGTCGACCCGACCCAGCTCAAAACCATCACCGACATGGTCGCCGCCAACACCGAGGGCGAAACCTACGTCGCAAACTCCGACTGCCCCGAGGGATGCTTCTACCCGCCCACCCTCATCACCGGCCTCGCCCCCTCCTCCACCCTGATGCAGGAAGAAATCTTCGGCCCCGTCCTCGTCAGCTGCACCTTCCGCACCCCCGACGAAGCCATCGCGCTGGCCAACAACACCCGCTACGGCCTCGCCGCAACCCTCTGGTCCGAAAACATAAACCTCGCCCTCCACGTCGCCCCGCAACTGGCTGCAGGCGTGGTCTGGATCAACGGCACCAACATGTTCGACGCCGCCGCAGGCTTCGGCGGCATCCGCGAGTCCGGCTTCGGGCGCGAGGGCGGATGGGAAGGCCTCATGGCCTACTCCAAGCCCGCCAAGGCCCCCAAGAAGGCCGCCACCCCGCAAGCCTTCGAGGGCAACGGCGCCCCCGCTGACCCGCTCGACCGCACCGCCAAGATGTACATCGGCGGCAAGCAGGCCCGGCCCGACTCCGGCTATTCCACCGCCATCCACGGCCCCAAGGGCGACCTCCTCGGCCACGTCGGCACCGGCTCCCGGAAGGACATCCGCAACGCCGTCGAAGCCGCCGCTTCCGCAAAAGGCTGGGCCAAATCCTCCGCCCACCTCCGCGCCCAGATCCTTTTCTACCTGGCCGAAAACCTCTCCGCCCGCAGCGCGGAATTCGCGAACCGGATCAAGGCCCTCACCGGCAAGTCCGGCACCGCCGAGGTCGAAGCCTCCATCTCCCGCCTCTTCGCCTACGCCGCCTGGGCCGACAAGCTGGACGGCGCCGCCAAGCCCGTCCCGATGCGCGGCACCGCCGTCGCCTTCAACGAGCCCTGCGGCGTCATCGGCGCCCTCTGCTCCCCCGCCCAGCCGCTCCTCGGCCTCGTCAGCGCCATCGGCCCGGCCATCGCCATGGGCAACCGCATTGTCGCCTGCCCCTCCGAGCCCTTCCCGCTGGTCGCGACCGACTTCTACCAACTGCTCGACACCTCCGATGTCCCCGGCGGAGTGGTCAACATCGTCACCGGCCCCCACGCCGACCTCGCCAAGACCCTCGCCGAGCATATGGAGGTGGATTCTGTCTGGAACTTCTCCGCCCCCGAGCTAACCGCGGGCATTGAGAAGGCCAGCGCAGGCAACCTCAAGCGCACCCTCTCGCTCTTCCCCGACTGGTCCGACCCGGCCACCGAGGGCCGCGAGATGCTGGCCGCCGCGACCGAGATCAAGACCGTCTGGATCCCATACGGCGTCTGACCCGCCCCGCAGGGTGCGCGGTCAATGCGCACCCTCCCGGCCCACCGTCCGCGCCGTTAACCTCTGGCCGTTTTGCATTTTTGTCGTATGCATAGGATGTGCATCAGTTGTGCATCGAATGTGCATTCAGCAAATTCACGGTTAACGCCGTTTCGCCCCCGCCATACCGACAAAAACGCAAAGCCCTTTAAATGACCGACCCGACCGCCTTCGACAACGCGCCTTTCATCCCCGATGGCGCCGCCTATCCTGACCGCTGGGCCGAGGCCGCGCGGGAGTATCGCAGCCTCGAAACCGCTCTGGGCCGCGCTCGTCTCAACGTGAGCTATGGCGAGCATCCCTCTGAGAAGTATGATCTTTTCTACCCGCAATCCGCAAAGCCCGAAGGCACGCTGATCTATATCCACGGCGGTTTCTGGCGCGCTTTCTCGCGGGCGGACTGGTCGCACTTCGCCGCCGGGGCCACCGCCTGCGGCTGGGCCGTGGCCATGCCCTCCTATCCGCTCTGCCCAGAGGTGACCGTTTCCGACATCACCCGCAGCCTCGCCCGCGCCATCTCGGCCATCGCCCTGAAAACAAGTGGAAAAATCGCGCTCACCGGCCATTCCGCCGGGGGGCATCTTGCCCTGCGTATGCTCGACCCCGCGCTCGACATCGGCACCGCCCGCGACCGCCTTACCAGATGTCTGCCCATTTCCCCGCTCACCGACCTCGCCCCGCTGCGCGAGGTTCCGTTGAACGACACGCTGCAACTCACTGAAACAGAGGCAAAATCCGAGAGCCCCGTGCATCAGCCCGCGCCGTTAATCCCTGTGCATGTGCTGGTTGGCGCCGCCGAACGGCCATCGTTTATCGCACAGGCCAACGCGCTGCCCTGGGACGTTCCGGTCACCGAGGCACCGGAACTCCACCATTTCAACGTGATAGACTTCCTTCTTGAGGCGGATCACCCGTTCACCGCATGGCTCACAAGCGAAGGGGCCGAGCCGCCAAACTGGCCCAACCCCTCCGCCTGATACCGCGCCTTCACGGGATCAGATCACCACCACTCAACCCTCACCCGGCACGGTATCAATCTCGAATTGCAAGATCATAGGTTCGGGGCCTTTCTTCTTGCCGCCTAGAGGCAGCGCAGCCCTTGTTTTCTGGCCAAAACCAGCTTCGTCCAGCAGGCCACGGAAACCCTCCGCCGAGCCGCCGACGGCCCGTGTCCGCACCAGCGGATCCTGCTCCAGAAAACTCAAATCTTCCACGTCGCTCTGCTCCCCCGCAGGCGAAAGGATCACCACGAGACGGTCACGGCCGAAAGATTCATCGGATATTAACGACAGGTCTTCATTGTAGATCCCGCCGGGCTGCATCCGTCCCTTGTCCATGAATGTAATCGAATAGTCGGCGCCGACATAGAGCACATTTATGTCAAGTGGCTGATCGGTGGTGTTCTCCACCCGCACGCCCACCGTGTCACCGGGGATCATTCGGGGCACGTTGCCGCTGTCCATCGGGGCGCGGCTGCCTTCGACGATCGCACCGGCGTCGAGGTCAAATCGCGCACGGTGCAACTCCACGGGCACGTTCAGCCCGTTGCCGCTGCTCGCCGCGCCGATGCGCAGCACGTTCAGCGCCTTGCCGATATGCGCGAACTGCTCGGCCATCACATCGGCCAGGTCGTCCCGACCTTTGTCGGCGGTCGAGACGCTCGGCACCGTGTCGAAATTCAGCACCGGTCCCGCGCCGGTATCAAGCACCGGAACCTCCCCGGTGCCGTCGAGAATCCAGATCGCATCGGGGCGCGGGCTTTCCTGGATCACGGCGAGCCGGATATCGGCCTCTTCGCCCGGCTCGACAAAGGTGAACCGCCCGCCGAGAAGTTGTTTTTCAACAATCTCTTGCGCGGCCATCTTCATTTTAGTCTCCGCTGCGCCATCGCCCTCGGGCAGGGCCACGCGCAGGGTCAGCTCCACCCCAGCGTCGACCTTCCTCAGGAAGGCCCCGCGCGGCACATCCTCCAGCGTCTTGCCGTCTTCCAGCACCGCCGTCGCACCAAAGGTGCTGGCCGTGTCGACCGTAACAAAACCCACCGCGTCCTCGGTGGAATCCGCCGGCGAGGCCATCACCGCCAGACGCTCGCCCTTGGCCAGCCCATGCAGGCTGCCGGCCTTCAGCCGCAGCTTGGTCTCGCCCTTTTCGGCGGGCCACTGCCGCACATCCGCCGTCTCGCCGGAGCCGAAAACGACCCCATCCAGATCGCCCTCAAACAGCGGCGTCGAACGGGCGAGGTTCTTCACCGAGTACTTGCGCAACACCTCCTGCCCGAGTTGCCGATAGGTGATGCCGGGCCGCTCCGCGAGGGTCTCGAAAACGGTGTAGGTGAACACCCCCTGCAGCCGGTCCTTGGTGGACCGCGGCATCAGCTTTTCCGGCGTGGTTTCATTGGTTTGCGCGGCGAAAAAGGCCACAAACGCCCCCTCGCCCTCGGCCCGCTCTTCCGGCTCGGTCACCGGCGCATCGGCCCTGTCGCGCGGGTCTTCCAACCTCCGCGAGGTGCCCTCCGCATCCACCAGCGCCGTTTGCGGCACGCCCAGCGCGCCGGGCTCCAGCTTGCGCATCTTCTCGTCGTCCTCACCGTTCGGCGCGGCCCTCGTTACGGTGCCTGAATGACAGCTGTCGAACACCGCCCAAACGTCCACGCCCTTGGCCCGGAGCATCCCGATCAGCTCTCCGATCTCGTCATCCACCAACGCATTCTCGACCTCGCCCACCGTGTCGTTCCACGGCCCGATATCGACCGGCAGAAACAGCTCATCCAGCCCGTCCAGCTCGCTGTCGGGGTCTTTCGCCGGGGCCTGGCTGCCGTGGCCGGAGAAGTGCAGATACACAAAGTCACCGGGCTGCACCTTCTCCGCCAGTTCCTTGAAGGCATCGCGGATCGCCTGAAGCGTCGGCGCCTGTTTGCCCTCGATTCCATCCGCCAGAACAATGACATCCTCGGCCTTGAACGGGATCGTGTCGTTGCTCAGCAGAAAGGTCTGCACCAGGTCGATGTCATTCGCCGGTCCCTTCAGCCAGAACTTCTCGTCCAGCGCCGGATAGGTCGAGGCGCCCACCAGCAGCGCGTGGTTCTCCCGCGCCAGCGCCGGAAGAGCCGCGAGGCTGGCCACACCGGCCAGAAGCAATGCCTTGAGAGTCATGGAATAATCCTCAGTTCGTCATCAGCGAATAGCGGTTGGTGCCGGCGCCCTTGTTCTCCACCTTCACGGTAAAGGCCTCGGAGCTCGCCGGACGCCAGCCGCAATAGGCCACGTCGGAGATATCGGTATCGGAGCAAACCAGCCGGCCCTTGGCGTCATAGACGTAAAGGTTCAGGTCGGAGCCGCCGCCGCCCTCCACATAGACCTCGGCATATTTGCCGCCGTCATAAGGAAGCGGCGGATAGGTATCGGTCTTCTTGGCCGCCAGCCGCGAGATCGAATAGACAGGCCCGGTCGAGACACCCTTGGTCGAAGCCACCCGGATATCCTCGATCACCGAGAGCATCGCCGCGTCTTCGCCCGCAGCCTCCTCGGCCGCGTCCAGCATCGCCTCCCAGCCCATCGGGGCCTCGCCCGTCACCGCCTCGCCATCGCTGCCCGCGCGCTCCACGGCCTCCACCGCCACGCCTTTGCGCAGCTGTGCGGCGCTCGCCATGAGCAGCGGGTCGCGGGCCGCCATCCCGGCCTCGAACAGTTGGAGCGACATTTCCATCGCACGCAGGGGGGGCAGTTCGCCCGCCGCATGGGCAGGGGCAGCGAACGCAAGGGTAAGGGCAATCAAACTCGCACGCAGCATCATCGGGTCTCCAGCAAGAGCGTTGTTTTCGAGCCTCAGATTGCCCCGTAGCCGGACCCCGATCAACTGCGCAGACCGGAATAGCTCTTTCATGACGGGACTTGTCACGGGCCATGCGCAAAAGCCGCTGCTAGCCATGGGGCAAGACAGAAACACCTGAAGGACCACCGAAAATGCGCTCCCTCTTTCTCCCCTTCTTCCTCATCGTCATGGTCGCCCTCCCCGTCTCCGTGCGGGCCGGAGAGCTCGACCGCGCGATGGATGCCACCCTCATCGTCAAATCCGCCGACGGGCACGAGCGGTTCCTCGGCTCCGCCTTTCTCTGGCGCGATGGCACATGGGCGGTGACCAATGCCCATGTCGTCGGCCGCGCCCGCGAGGTGGTGCTGGTCAGCACCACCGGCGAGCGCCGCAAGGTCAAGGTGCTGGCCCGCGATGATGTGCGCGATGTCGCCGTGCTGGCGGTCGATGGCGCCTTCGGCCCGGGGCTGGAGCCCGCCGCCGCGCCCGCCGGCCTCGGCACCCAAGTCTATGCCCTCGGCGCGCCGCTGGGCATCGAGTTCACCCTCACCCGGGGCATCATCTCGGCCATGGCCCGTCAGGTGGAGGCCGCCGTGCCGATCCGCCTCGTGCAGCATGATGCCGCCGTGAACCCCGGCAGCTCCGGCGGCCCGCTGGTCGATGGGTCTGGGCGTCTGCTCGGGATGAACAGCCAGATCGCCGATGGCTCCCGGCACTACGTGGGCGTGGCCTATGCCATCTCCGCCGCCGATCTGGGCCGCATCGTGCCCCAGCTCATCGCCGGAACCCTCAAGGAAATGCCCTCTCTCGGCCTCCAGGTCCGCCCGATCGACGATGCCCTGGCCGCGGCGCTCGGCATCCCGGCCAAAGGCGTGCTTGTCGACTCGGTCGCCGAGGCCTCCCCTGCCGACCGCGCCGGCATCCGCGCCGGTGACGTGATCGTCTCGGTGGCGGGCCGCGAGGTGGCGCAGCCGGGCGACGTGGCCTTTGCCGTCGAGTCGGTGCTTGGCTCCGATGGCATCGCCGTGCAGGTCATCCGCAGAGGTGAGACGGTGCTGGCCACCATGCCGCTGGACCGGGGCGAGCATATCGAGACGGCGGGGATCGACCGCGCCAGCCTGCCCTCCGCCCGCCCCGCCTTCACCTTCTCGCGCCTCGGCGTGCGGCTCTCGGGCGCCGAAGTGACCCATATCTCCGAGAACTCGCCCGCCTATCTCGCCGGTCTCAGCCGGGGTGACGAGGTGCTCGCCGTCAACGGCAAGCCCCTGACCGAGATCGAGGGCGGCCTCGCCGCGCTGCGGATCACCGAGCCGGTGGTGTTGCTGGTGCGCCATGCCGAAGGCCGGACAGAGCACATCTATCTGGACCCGTGGGATAAAACTCCGCGCCTTCGCCCCGTCGGCGGCGGCAACGTGCTTGACCCCGACGTGGTGGTGCTCTGAGATGCTGGCCATGGAACAGACCGCCCCCGAAGCCATCCAGGCCGATACCGCGCCGCGCATCCTCGTCGTCGAGGATGACCGCGCCACCGCCGAAACCATCTCCGAGGCCGTCACCTCGCTCGGCTGCGAGCCGGTCGTGATGCGCGACTGGGAGAGCGGGCTGAAGGCCGCCGAACTGGCCGACTTCGCTGTCATCGTGATGGACCGCATGCTGCCCGGCGGTGACGGGGTGGATGCCATCGCCAAGATGCGGGGCCGTGGCTCGCGCGCGCTGGTGCTCGTGGTCTCGGCGCTCGGCACCTCCGGCGCCAAGATCGAGGGGTTGGAGAAGGGGGCCGACGATTACCTCGCCAAACCCTTCGACGGCGATGAGCTGAAGGCCCGCCTCCGCGCCCTTCTGCGCCGCAACCAGATGGTGGTGCTCGACAATGACCTCATGGCCTTTGGCGATGTTGAAATAAGGCTCAAGGCCCGCACCGTTCACATTGGCCAAACTCACGTTGCGGTCAGCCCGAAAGAGTTTGAGCTGATTACCTTTTTCGCCCGCAATGCAGGTGAAACGGTGACCCGGATGCAATTGCTCGAAAATGTCTGGAATCTGCACTTCGATCCGCAGACCAACGTGGTCGATGTGCATGTCGGGCGGCTGCGTCGCAAGCTGGAGTCCGCCGCCGGGCGGCCCATCATCATCACCGCGCGGGGCGAGGGCTATGTCTTCGCTCCCGAGGCCTGAGGCGGCGCATGCAAAAACCACGCGGCAAGGCCTCGCTCCGCCTCGCCCTCGGCCTTTCGGCCCTGCTGATCGTGTTTTCGCTTGGCGCGATGGCCCTGCAATACCGGGCCACCGCCGCCGAGCTGGACCGGCGCGAGCGCAGCCTGCTGGCTGCCGATCTGGCCGGTTTGGCGGCGCTCTATGACCAACGGCGGATCATCTCGCTCCGGCAGGCGATGGAGTTCCGCTCCGCCGCCGCGCCCGAAACCGGCATGCTCTACCTGCTCGAAGGCAAGGATGGCGAAAAACTCGCGGGCAATATCGACGCGCTGCCAGAGGGGCTGACCCCGGCGCCCGGCGGCATCGACGCAACCGACCCTGTCGCCTTCACCCTCACCGGCACGCCCTACCTTGGCGTCGCCCGCGAGCTGCGCGGCGGCTTTCCCATGCTTGTCGCCCGCTCCCGCGCGCCTACCGAGGCCGCGCTGGCCGCCACGCGGGCGCAGATCTTCGCCACCGCGCTGGTGCTCGTGGCCCTCTCCCTCGTCGCAGGCTGGCTCGCCTCCCGCTTCGTGATGCGCCGGATTGATCGCCTCAACCGTCTGGCCGATCAGGTCGCCGCCGGTGATCTCTCCGCCCGCCTCCCCGGCCCCCGCGCCGATGACGAGTTCGGCGCGCTGGAGCGGCACATCCACACCATGCTCGACCGCATCGGCCACCTCACCCGCGCCCACGGAAGGCTGTCTGACACCATCGCCCATGAGCTGCGCACGCCGCTCAACCGGATACAGGGCAAGCTCGACAAGCTTGAGGGCGACCCCGAGGCCATCGCCGCCGTATCGTCAGAAATTCGCGGCACCGTCCGCATCTTCGACAGCCTGCTCGAGATCTCCTCCGCCGAGGCCGCCTCGGGCGGCGGCACCGGCTTGGTGCCAGTCTCCCTCAGCCAGATTACCCGCGAGGTTTCAGAGCTTTACGAGCCGCTGGCCGAGGAGAAATCGCTGGAATATGGCGCGGTGATCGAGGCGGGCTGCAAGGTGCTGGGAGACCGCAACCTGATCGCGCAATTGCTCTCAAACCTCGTCGACAACGCCATCAAGTTTTGCCGGGCGGGCGATGCCATAACGATTTCTTTAGAAGAGGGCCCGGAGCGCCATATCCTCAGCATCTCCGACACCGGCCCCGGCGTCCCTGCCGCCGAGCGCGAGGCGGTCTTCGAGCGCTTCGCCCGCGCCGAACGCGACCGCGAAGTCGCAGGCCACGGCCTCGGTCTCGCCCTCGTCCGCGCCATCGCCACCCGCCACGGCGCAAAACTCCGGGTGCTTGAAGCAGAAAAGGGTTTCTCGCTCCAGATAACCTGGCCTAAGCTGCCTGCCGAGATGGGGTGACTCACAAAAGCTCGGGGGGAAGTTGCGTGGTTTTTCAGGAACTTGTCAAATGACATGGGCAAACGTCGCGGCCTTGGCCGCCGCCGTTTTGCTCGCCGGCTGCTCAGCGGTGAACGAGCCGCTCAACACGCCTCTGACCTCGGGCAAAAATCCCACGCTCGTTGATGTAGCCAGCCTGCCGGGCGATGGCTCCACCTTCGTCGGCCTCGCCTTCTCGGGCGGCGGCACGCGCGCCTCGGCTTTCGGCTACGGCATGCTCGAGGCCCTGCGCGACGCCACCGCCACGCCCGCCGACCCTGATGGCATCCTCTCCGATGTCCGCCTCGTCACCGGCGTCTCCGGCGGCTCCGTCACCGCCGCGTGGTTCGGCTATGCCGGGGCTGGCGGCATGGCCAAATACCGGGCCTATCTCGACAAGAACGGCGAAAAATACATGGCCAACTCACCGCTCAACCCGGTGACCATTGTGCGCGGCCTCTCCGGCGGTGCCAACAGCCGCAAGACCTTCGGCCGCTTTCTGGATGAGGAGCTGTTCCGCGGTGCCACCTTTGGCGACCTGCGCCGAAAAAGCCGTGTGAAAACATGGATCAACGCCAGCGACGTCGCCAATAACGTCACCTTCCTTTTCTCGCCCGAAACCTTCGATGCGCTCTGCTCAGACCTGATGAAGCTGCCGCTCTCCGAGGCCGTCGCCGCCTCTGCCGCCTTCCCGCTGGTGTTCTCGCCCATCGTGCTGGAGGCCCACCAGCAGAGCTGCGCCTATCAGGAGCCCGACTGGCTCACCGCCGCCCGCTACAACCCCGAGGCCTCCGAGGCGATGCGCGCCCACGCGCGGGCGCTGGAGAGCTACACCAACCCCGAGGAGGCCCGCTTCGTGAAGCTGCTGGACGGCGGCATCACCGACAACTTCGGCACCACCGGCCTCAACGTCGAGCGGGCGCGGGCGCAAAACGCCTATGCCCCGCTGACCCGCGAAGAGGCCGTGAAGCTGGAGCGCATGCTGTTTCTCGTCGCCAACGCCGGCGTGCGCACCGATTACGGCTGGACGCAAAAGCTCCCCGGCCCGGGCGGCGTGCAACTGGCCATGTCCATCGCCACAAGCTCCATGTCGGCGGCCACCCGCACCGGCTATGACGCCATGCGCCTCACGCTGGACCGCTGGCAGCAGGCGCTGGTGGAGTTCCGCTGCGACCTGCCGCTCGCCGAGGTTCGCCGGATCAGGGGCTCGACCGCCGGGTGGGACTGCGCCGATGTGAAGCTATTCGTCGGGCAGGTCAGCTTCGAGGGGCTGCCGGACGGCATGCAGCGCGAGTTGAACGAGATCCCCACGCGCCTCAAGCTGAAGCCCGAGCAGGTAGCGCTCACCATCGCGGCGGCCCGGCAATCGACCCGGCAGAACCCGGAGTTCAACGGCTTTCTCCGCGCCGTCGAGGGGTTTGACGGCCCGCCGGAGGGTGCCACGCCCATCGCCCCGCGCCGGATTTCCCCGATCTCGAACTAGCGCGTAACCTACTTACTCTTCGGGTAAAACTTCTACCCGCCAAGCCTGCGCAGGATCTCTTCCGCCGCCTCCGCCGGGCTGCGGCGGCCACCGGCCACTTCCTCGCCCAGCTCGCCCATCCGGGCCGAGAGCGCCTTGTCATCCGTCAGCCGCCGGAGCAGCCCGTGGCGCACCTCTTCCTCGAACCAGTGCCGCGCCTGCTCCGCCCGCGTGCGATCCCAAAGCCCATGCTCGCGCCGCCATCCGGCCAGCGCCTCCATCTCCGCCCAGGCCTCTTCCAGCCCCGCCCCTTCCACCGCTGAAACCATCAGCGCCTTCGGAAAGCCCTCCGGGTCCTGCGGCCGCTTGCGCAGCAGCCGGAGCGCGCCCGCATAGTCGGCGCAGGTGCGGCGGGCCACGTCCTTCAACGGGCCATCCGCCTTGTTTATCAAAAGGATATCCGCGATCTCCATGATCCCGCGCTTGACCCCCTGCAACTCGTCGCCGCCAGCTGGCGCCAACAGCAGCAGAAACAGGTCGACCATCCCGGCCACAGTGGTCTCCGATTGACCCACCCCTACGGTTTCGACCAGCACCACATCAAACCCCGCCGCCTCGCAGAGCGCCACTGCCTCTCGCGAGCGCCGTGCCACACCGCCGAGTTGGGTCTGCGAGGGCGACGGCCGGATAAAGGCCATTGGGTGGCGCGAAAGCTGCTCCATCCGGGTCTTGTCACCCAGAATCGAGCCGCCCGAGCGGGCCGAAGACGGGTCCACCGCCAGCACCGCCACCTTCAGCCCACGCTCCACGAGGAACAGCCCGAAGGCCTCGATAAAGGTGCTCTTGCCCACGCCCGGCGTGCCCGAGAGCCCGATCCGCAGCGCCTCCCGCCCGGCCTTGGCGACCTCGCTCACAAGTGCGGCTGCGGCCTCGCGGTGATCGGCCCGCGCGCTCTCCACCAGCGTGATCGCCCGCGCCAGCGCCCGCCGCTCACCCGCTATCACCCGCTCTGCCAGATCGCCCGTTTCCACGCCCGTGACCTCTCGTTTTACAATGGTTTGCCCCGGCGCGGCGGGGTATGTCCAGCCCATGCGCCGCGCTGTCGACCCCAATTACGCCCCCTTGCCGATCGAGGCGGTCCTGCCCGAGGTGGTGGCAACGCTGGAGGCCGATGGGCTGGTGGTGCTGCAAGCCCCGCCGGGTGCTGGCAAAACGACGATGGTGCCGGTGGCGCTCTTTGAGGCAGGCTTTGCCGAGGCGGGCCGTATCTTCATGCTCGAACCCCGCCGCCTCGCCGCACGAGGGGCCGCCGAACGGCTGGCAAGCAACCTGTGCACCGAGGTCGGGAAGGGCGTCGGCTACCGGATGCGCGGCGAGGCCAAGGTGAGCCGAGAGACACGGATCGAAGTCGTGACGGAGGGCATCCTGACCCGGATGATCCAATCCGATCCGGAGCTTACGGGCATCTCCACCGTGATCTTCGACGAGTTTCACGAGCGTTCCCTTCAGGCCGATCTCGGGCTGGCACTGGCGCTGGAGGCGCGCGAGGCGCTGCGGCCCGACCTGAAGATCGCCGTCATGTCAGCCACGCTCGATGCCGCGCCGGTGGCCGAGCTGATGGGCGGAGCGCGGGTGGTTACATCCGAGGGCCGCAGCTTTCCGGTCGAGGAGCACTGGGCCGAGGCGCCCCTGCCCGCCGGGGCACGGCTGGAAGGGCCGTTGGCTGACCTGGTGTTGCAGGCGCTGGCCGAGACAGAGGGCGACATGCTGGTGTTCCTGCCCGGCGAGGGCGAGATCCGCCGCACCGCCGCCGCCCTCGCCCCGCGCCTGCCCAAGGGCGCCTATGTCGCGCCGCTCTACGGCGCCATGCCCTTCGCTGAGCAGCGCAAGGCCATCGCGCCCGCACCCGGCGGCCCAAACCAACAGCGCAAGATCGTGCTCGCCACCTCGATCGCCGAGACCTCTCTGACCATTCCCGGAATCCGCTCGGTCGTGGATGCAGGCCGCGCCCGGCGTGCACGCTTCGATCCCGGCACCGGTATGTCACGCCTAGTGACCGAGCCAGTGAGCCGGGCCGAGGCCACCCAGCGCACCGGTCGCGCGGGGCGCGTCGAGGCGGGGCGGGTCTACCGGCTATGGACAAAGGGCGGCCACGGCGCCCTGCCCGCCTTCCCGCCCGCCGAGATCGAGGCTGCCGACCTGACCGGGCTGGTGCTTGAACTGGCGCTCTGGGGCGGAGGAGACGGGCTGCGGTTTCTGACCCCGCCGCCCGAGGGCGCGATGGCCTCTGCCGAGCGGCTGTTGGAAGATCTTGGTGCCTTGCAGGCGGGCCGGATCACCGAGCGCGGCAAGGCGCTGGCGACCCTGCCCGTTCACCCGCGCCTCGGCCATATGCTCGCCGTTGCCGGCCCCTCGGCCGCCCCACTCGCCGCCCTTCTCGGCGAGCGTGACCCCATGCGGAGTGCGGGCGCAGATCTTTCTAAGAGACTGAAAGCACTCGCCAATCCCGGCACCGCGCCCGATGCTGCCCGCGCCACGCTCAAGCGCATCGGCCAAGAAGCAAAACGCCTCGCCCGGCTCGCTGGTCCCGCTTCGGACCTCACCGAGGCGCAGGCCCTCGCGCTGGCCTACCCCGACCGCATCGGCCTGCGCCGCCCCGGCGATGCCCCGCGCTTCCTGCTCTCCGGCGGGCGCGGGGCGCAGATGGGGGCGGAGGATGATCTCGCCGGGCAACGGTTGATCGTGGTGGCCGATATCGAGGGCGAAGGACGTGATGCCCGCATCCGCCTTGCCCTGCCGATCTCCGAGAGCGAGCTGCGCGCCGTGCCGGGCATATCCACCGAATGGCACGACGTGGCCGAATGGTCCAAACGCGAGCGCCGCGTCGTCGCCCGGCGGCAGGAACGGCTTGGCGCGCTGGTCCTCGATGACCGCCACTGGAAGGACGCGCCCGACGACGCGCTGGCCGTCGCCGCGCTCGATGGCATCCGCGACCTCGGCCTGCCGGTAAGCGCCAAGGCCCGCCGCCTGGTCGCCCGCGCGGACCTCATGCCTGACCTTCCCGATTGCTCCGAGGAGGCGCTTCTGGCCAAGGCGGAGGACTGGCTGTTGCCATGGCTCGGCAAAATCCGCACCGCCGCCGACATCGCCGCGCTGGATATTACCGAAGCCCTCAAGGCCCGCATCGGCTGGGAGGGGATGCAGGCGCTCGACCGCGCCGCGCCGCCCTCCTTCACCACGCCGCTGGGCCGGGCGATCCCGATCGACTACTCCGGCGAGGCGCCCGAAATCTCGCTGCGCCTGCAAGAGATGTTCGGCCAGACCAGCCACCCCACCGTCGCCGGCCAGCCGCTGCGGGTGACCCTGCTTTCCCCCGCAGGCCGCCCGGTTCAGACGACGATGGATATCCCCGGCTTCTGGGCCTCCTCCTACGCCGATGTTCGCAAAGACATGCGCGGCCGCTACCCCAAGCACCCCTGGCCCGAAGACCCGACCGTGGCCGACCCCACGCTGCGGGCCAAACCGCGCAAATGATTGCGCCCGACGCCGCCGCGCCGTAAGCACCTGAAATGCCCCGCTACGCCCTGAAAATCGAGTACAACGGCGCGCCGTTCAACGGCTGGCAACGCCAGGCCGAGCTGCCCTCGGTGCAGGGGGCCGTAGAAGCGGCATTGGCGCGGCTGGAGCCGGGCGCGCACACCATCGCCGCCGCTGGGCGCACTGATACCGGCGTGCATGGGATGGGTCAGGTGGCGCATTGCGACATGGTCAAGGCGTGGGACCCGTTCCGCCTGTCGGAGGCGCTGAACTACCACCTCAAGCCCGAGCCGGTCGCCGTGGTGGCCTGCGCCGCCGTGCCGGAGGACTGGCACGCCCGCTTCTCAGCGAAGGCCCGGCATTACCTGTTCCGGCTCGTGGTGCGTCGGGCACCGCTGACCCATGATGCCGGGCTGGCGTGGCGCGTGATGCAACCGCTGTCGCTGATGGCCATGCAGGATGGCGCCGGACATCTGGTCGGGCAGCATGATTTCACCACCTTCCGCGCCTCGGAATGTCAGGCGAAGTCACCGGTCAAGTCGCTCGACCGGCTGGAGATCGAAGAGCTGGACTACCCCGGCGGGAGGGAATTCCGCTTTCACATCTCCGCCCGCAGCTTTTTGCACAATCAGGTCCGCAGCTTCGTCGGCACGCTTGAGCGGGTCGGGGCCGGAGCATGGGCGCCGGTGGATGTGAAAACCGCGCTGGAGGCGCGGGATCGCGCGGCCTGTGGCCCGGTCTGCCCGCCCTACGGGCTTTACCTGCGGGCGGTGGATTACCCGGAAGACCCTTTCGGCTGACCAAGTCGCGTCACGACCCGGCGGGCTTCAACCGCGCGACGTCATATCCCGCCCAACCAAGAATCTCGCGGGCGGCCTTCATTCGGTCCGGCCCGATCTGGCCCCTGTCGAGCACCGCGCCGAACTCGCCCGAGGGCGTGCCGATCACCAATGTCCGATAGTCGGCATCGACCCAGAGCACCCACCACGGCTCTGCCGCAGCGCCCTCGAGCCCCTCCGGCATCAGCCGTCCGGGGCCCGCCGGCACCAGCCGGGCGCGCCCTGCCCCGCTCTCCATCTCCACTCCTTCTGAGCCGGGCGCAAAGCGGGTGCGGCAGATCAGGCAAGCCCCGCTTTCGCGGAACGAGGCGACCTCGCGCCATTCGCCTGCGAGGCGGGAGGCGTCGAAGAGGGCGATGGAGCTGATCGGGGTGGTGGTGTCGCGATAGGCCCGCGGCGCAGGGGCCGGGGTGCAGGCGGCGAGCAGCAGGGCCGCAAGGATCACTCGGTGCATATGTTCACCACCCTGCCGTTCTCCAGCGCATCATAACAGCCAAAGAGCGGGCTGACCGGGGCGCAGGTGCGGGATTTGGCAAAGCAGAGGCCATCGCAATCGGAGCTGTCATCGCAGCGCTTGTTGGCATCGCGCGTGGGTTTGACGCAAACGAAGGTGCCGCCCTCCCCGCGCCGCACGAAGTTGCCCTTCGCCTTGGTGCATTGGGCGGCCTGCCCCGTCAACGCGGCGGGCACAGGGGGCGGCTCGGGAGCCTGAAAGATCTTGTCGGGCAGGGTCGGGGCCGGTGTTTCGTCTTCCGGCGCGGCCTCGGGCTCGGAGGCTTGGGGCAGCAGGTCGTCGTCGGCATCCGGGGTGCGGGCGGCTGCGGGCGGCTCCAGCGCGGCACTGGCCGAGGTGCCGGACGCGCCGTCAGGCTTTGGCGCGGCTTCGCCGCCGGGGCGTGCCTTCGGGCGCGGGTCGTCCGGACCGGCTTCGGCTGCCGTGGCAAGCGGTTCGGCGGCTTTGCTGCCGGGCAGAACGCAGGCGGAAAGTGCCAGGCAAGCTGCCAGCCCCAAAACTCCGATCCACGCTCTACCTGCCACCGGGGGCCTCCCTGAACTCGCCGGGAGACTGCCAGATATGCGCGAAAAGTCCAGCCGGAACCGCTAGATATTGAGGGCTGACAGCAATGTGATGCCTAGTAGGGGAGCGGGTGCGCCTTGTAGGTTTCGGCGATGCCTTCGCGTAGCTCGTCGGTGAGGGTCACGTCCATGCCATCAAGGATGTGCTGAAGCTGCGGCATGGTCGTCGCGCCAAAGATCACCGACCCCATAAAGGGCCGCTCCGCCGCCCAGGCCAGCGCCATATGCACCGGGTCCACGCCATGCTTGGCCGCGAGGGCCACATAAGCGTCGGTCGCTGCCTCGGCGCGGGGCGTGATCCGCCCGCCAAGGTCGCCGTTGATCGAGGCGCGGCTTCCCTCGGGCCGCGCGCCACCCGCGTACTTGCCGGTCAGCAGACCAGCGGCCAGCGGCGAGTAGGACAGCAACGAGACCTCTTCTTGATGCGACATCTCGGCCATGTCGGTATCATACATCCGACACAGCAGGCTGTATTCGTTTTGCACTGTTTCCATGCGCGGGCCGCCGGTGTCGGCGGCAAGCTGGTTCCAGCGGGTCATGCCCCAAGCGCTCTCGTTCGAGGTGCCGAAGTGGCGTACCTTGCCCGCAGACTGAATGCGGCCCATCTCGGCCATCACCTCTTCCATGTTGGCGCGAGTTGCCGCCTGGTCCTGCTTTTCGGGCGCAAAGCCCCAGTGCTGGCGGAAGTGGTAGGAGCCGCGCTGCGGCCAGTGCAGCTGGTAGAGATCGATCACATCCGTCTGCAACCGGCGGAGCGAGCTGTCGACCGCCTCGCGCAGGGTTTCAGCCGTGATCCCGCGCTCGTCACGCGCCAGCTTGCTGGGGCCGACGATCTTGGTGGCGATCAGAACATCTCCGCGCCGACCCGACTTGCCCACCCAGTTGCCGATGATCTCCTCGGTGCGCCCGACCGTCTCGGCCCGCACCGGGTTGACCGGATACATCTCGGCGGTGTCGAGAAAGTTCAGCCCGGCCTCCAGCGCCGCGTCGATCTGGGCATGGCCCTCGGCCTCCGGGGTCTGGTTGCCGAAGGTCATCGTGCCGAGGCACCACACCGGCACCACGAGGTCGCTCTTGCCGAGCTTCTTCATTTCCATTGGATATCTGTCCCTATCTCATTCCGTTGTGCGGAAGCCTAGTGCCCGGTCCTCCGGGGGCAAGGCCAAACAGGGACTATCAGGAGCCGGTTTTCACGGCCTTGGACTGCTGGGCTTGGGTGATCGGCTTTTGCTGGAGCGGCGGCAGCATGTAGACGAGCCACATCACCGCAAGGCCGATCCAGCTGCCAACCACGTAGGCAGCCACCAGCCACGCCCAATGCGGCTGCCAGAGGTGCGCCACGAGGCCTGCGGTTCCGAACCCGAAACACAGCAGGATGGCTATGGACAGAAACTTCATTTCCAACTCCGCTCGCACACGTGTCGTCAACTGTCGCATTGCTTGTTTAAGCTAACGTTAGGGCCCCCGCCCCGACGCATCTTCGATACCCCCGGATCACCTGAAAACGCACCGCAGTGTAAACTGCCAGTGGCAATTGCCCAAGCGCCGCCTGCGCTGCAACGCAGCGTAAGCTGGGATTTTAAGTGCGGCGATTGCTAAGCGAAGCCATGCGCAAGGCCTGTGGTCATGCCCCAGCAAACCCGCTAGGCTGAACCCAGATGTTCAAAGAAACTGAGAACTTGCGCCCTGATTTGATCGTGTTCACCGATCTCGATGGCACGCTGCTGGACCACCACGACTACAGTTTTTCCGCAGCGCAGCAGGCGCTGGAGACGCTCTCTGCAAGAAACCTCCCATTGGTGCTCGCAAGCAGCAAGACCGCCGCCGAAATGCAGGAGCTTGCGGAGCAACTCCCCTGCCGCCCCGCTGCCCTCATGGTCGAAAACGGGGCCGGGGTTGTATGGCCGGGGGAAGCACCGGAGGGCGAAAGCCGCCACGCCGCGCTGCTGGAGGTGCTCGTCTCCCTGCCTGCCGAGCTTCGCGCTCTGTACGAGGGGTTCACCGATTGGGGGCCGGAGGGCGTGGCGCGAGAGACCGGGCTGCCGTTGCCACAAGCGCGGCTTGCTGCTCAGCGCGCCTTCTCGGAGCCAGGGCTCTGGCGCGGGGATGAGCCCGGGCGCGCGGCTTTCATCGCCGCGCTGGCCAACCACGGCGTAACCGCTAGGCAGGGCGGGCGCTACCTGACCCTATCCTTCGGTGCCGACAAGGCAGACCGGATGCACCAAATTGCCGCACGCCTCGCGCCCGGCGCCCATGTTCTGGCCCTGGGTGATGCACCTAACGACATCGGCATGCTGGAGGCCGCGGATACCGGCGTCATCGTGACCAACCCGGATGGCGCCGGGATTGCTACACTGGCGGGCGAATCCACCGGGCAGATCAGGCGCACGCGCGCGCCCGGCCCGCGAGGGTGGAACGAAGCCGTTCTGCAAACCATTGAAGAGATGACATCCGCCGCGCGGCGGAGCTGAAACAAGGAAAAGAGATTTGGCCGATTTTCACCAGAGCGGAAGCGTCGCAACCCTGCACAACCTGCGCACCCTCGACCCAGCGGCCATGGCCCGCGAGCTGGAGACCATCGCCGCCACCCGCAAGATCGTGCTGATCCTGCCCTCGCTCTTCTCCGAACTTGAAGGCGACGCCCTGCCCGCGATCCTCGACGAGCTGTCGAAAGTGCGTTTTATCAGCCGCATCATCATCGGCCTCGACCGGGCCGACGAGGGGCAATACCGCGCCGCTAAGGCCTTCTTCTCGCGTCTCCCGCAGGAACACGCCGTGCTGTGGAACGACGGCCCCCGGCTCACCGCCATCGACGAGCGGCTCAAGGCGCTCAACCTCTCGCCGCAGGAGCCGGGCAAGGGGCGCAACGTGTGGTTCTGCATGGGCTACGCGCTGGCGCAGGCGGACTCCGCCGTTATTGCCCTGCACGACTGCGATATCCTGACCTACAACACCGACATGCTGGCGCGATTGGTCTATCCGGTCGCCAACCCGAACTTCCCTTACCAGCTCTGCAAGGGGTTCTACCCGCGCATCGCCGACGGCAAGCTGAATGGCCGGGTGTCTCGGCTGCTGGTCAGCCCGATGCTGGTGGCGCTGAAAAAGGTGATCGGCGATCACGACTACCTCGATTACCTGCGCGGCTTCCGCTACCCGCTCGCGGGTGAGTTCGCCATGCGCACCGGCATCCTGCCCGATATGCGCATCCCCTCCGACTGGGGGCTTGAGATCGGCGTGCTCTCCGAGGCGTGGCGCAACCTGAGCCCCAAAGCGGTGTGCCAGGCCGAAATTTCCGACCGTTACGACCACAAGCACCAGCCGGTGAGCGAAGACGACAAGACCAAGGGCCTCTCGCGCATGTCGATCGACATCTGCAAGGCGCTCTACCGCAAGCTTGCCGCCGATGGCACGGTCTTCACGCCCAACATGTTCCGCTCGCTGAAGGCCACCTACTACCGCACTGCGCTCGATATGATCGAGACCTACGCCCATGACGCATGGATGAACGGCCTGTCAGTGGACCGCCACAAGGAAGAGACCACTGTGGAGCTCTTTGCCTCCAACATCGTGGAAGCGGGTCATATCTTCCTCGAGAACCCGATGGAAACACCCTTCATCCCAAACTGGAGCCGGGTGCATTCGGCCGATCCTGACCTGATGCGCGACATGTCGGCCGCGATCCGCGAGGACAACGCCGAGTTCGGCTGAAACGGGCCATGTGCCGGTCGCATGGCGGCCTGCCGGAACCCGTCAGGTCTTGCCCGGTTATGGCTGTTCAACGGCCAGCCCGGCCACGCTCCCGCCGCAGACTGCGGAATTCCTTACGACAGATCGGGCGCCACCGGTCGTTAGACCTTCAAGCCCATTGCGCGGCATCCGCAGTTACCCGAAAGGCAAACCCGTGTCCGACCTTACCGATTCACCGCAACGCTACGGCGCCGTTTCGCGCGCACTCCACTGGGGCATGGCCCTGATGTTCCTGGCGCAATTCGCCTCGGCCCTCGCTCATTGGGGTCTGGAACGCGGGAGTGCCCTGCGCGATGCGCTCTGGTCCTACCACACCGACCTTGGCTTCACCCTCTTCCTGCTCGTGCTGCTGCGCGGGATCTGGGGCTTGGCCAATCTTGCCAACCGGCCCGCGCATGGCGGCCCTCTGGGACAGGCCGCGCGGCTCGGGCACGCGGTGCTCTACGGGCTGATGATCCTCGTGCCCGGCGTCCGCATTCTGGCCGCGGCGGGCAGCGACCGGGGGCTGAGCTACCTCGGGTTTCAGGTTGTGCCGCCACGGGCCGCCGAGGTGACGTGGATGCAACTCCCCGCTGAGTGGCACGGCGAGATGGGATGGCTCCTGCTGCTGGTGATCCTCGGCCATATCGCTATGGCCGTGGGCTACCACCGGCTGATCGCTCGTGACACGACGTTGGCCCGCATGGCCTGACGCCCGTCTCAGTGCCGGTTGGTGATCCACCGGCACTGATAGGGCGCCAATTCGATCTCGCCCTGCGAGGCGTCCACAGCCTCATCTGCCAGCAGATCCACCCAATCCTCCCCGCCGATCAGGTTGATCGACATCACCGGCAGAGTGATGGTTTCATCGGTCAGGTTATGCAGCGCAAAGATCGACTGCGACCGGTCGAGGCTTTGCCGCCAGACGCCAAAGATCCCATCGCCCAGTTGCAGGGTGAATTGCGTGGCATTGGGGTGGAAGGCGGGCTGGCGGGTACGGATGGCGATGCGCCGCTTGAGGCGGGTAAGCACCTGGGCGTGCACGGTCTCCGGATCATCCAGCGCCGCGCGCAGCTCAGGGTAGTTCCAGCGGTGCCGGTTGATTGCCCGGTTCACCCCGGTCTTCTCCACCCCTTCGTGATCATTCGGCGTGGCCAGCAGCGAATGGATGTAGAAGGCCGGAATGCCCTCCAGCGAGAGCACGATGGTCTGCGAGCAGAGGAACCGCATGATCTGATGCGCGTCCGGCCCCTTCACCGTGCCTTTCAGTGCCTCGAAATAGGTGATGTTCAACTCATAGGGCTTTTCGCCGCCGCCCGGCAGCGAGCGCATCGACAGCACCCCACCATGAGCCTTTACCGCGGTGATGACCTGCTCGATATCCTCTTCCGAAAGCAGCCCCTCGGCAGGGCGCATTCCGATGCCGTCATGAGATGCGGTGAAGTTGAGGTAGGCGCAGCCAAGCTGGGCGGGCGGCATGGCCATGAGCCATTGGTTGAGCGCCCGGGACGAGCCGGTCAGCAGGGCGTGCAGCACCAAGGGAGGCAGCGAGAAATTGTAGATCGCATGTGCCTCGTTGCGATTGCCGAAGTAGCTGAGGTTTTCGGCATTGGGCACGTTGGTTTCGGTCAGCAGCACCACTGGCTCTGTGGCGTAGTCGAAGAGGAGCCGCATAAGCCGGACGATGGCATGGGTCTGCGGCAGGTGGATGCAGGAGGTGCCGATCTCCTTCCAGATGAAGGCCACCGCATCGAGTCGGATCACCCGGATACCGTTGTCGATGTGCACCCGCATGACGCGGAGAAACTCCAGCAGCACCTCGGGGTTGGCAAAGTTCAGATCGACCTGATCGTGGCTGAAGGTGCACCACACATGCTTGGGGCCGGAGGGCGTTTGCACCTCGCGCAGGAGCGAGGATGTGCGGGGGCGGACAACCTGGCTCAGGTCGTCGGTCGGCTGCGCCTCGAAAAAGAACTTGTCGTAGGGCTCATGGCCCTGAAGATAGTCGTGGAACCACTTGGAAAAGCTCGACACGTGGTTGAGCACGAGGTCCGACATCAGTTTGAACTCTTCCGCGATGCGGTTGATGTCGGGCCAGTCGCCCACCTGCGGGTTCACCGCGCGATAGTCGACAACGGCAAAGCCATCGTCGGAGGTGAAGGGGAAGAAGGGCAGAATATGGACGCCCGAGATCACCCCTTGCAGGTAGTGGGTGAGAAAGTCGCGCAGCAGGTCGAGCGGCTTGTGGTTACCGTCCACGAGGCTGTTGGCATAGGTGATGACGAGCGTGTCCGCCTCGCTCCACAGGTTGTTGCCCGCCACCCGCGCCCGAGACCGCACATGCGAGCCTTCAGGCCAGAAGGCCTCGTGGATCTGATGGGCCAGCGCCTCGCAATCATGCTCGGGGTAAATCTGCTCGAGCAAGCTGGCGGTGCGGGATTTCACGGAAGGCGTGGGCTGTTTCATCGGGCGGGTTTGGCCTGTGGTCATTCTCCGAGGTAAAGCATCAATGCGCTGCACGGTTCAAGGAAACGGGGCGCTCGGGGCGGGCGTGGAGTGTACGCCGGGGGCCGCCTGCTAAAAACTTGTGCAGTTGGCGGGTCAGGCCGTGGCCACGAGAGAGAGCGGCGGTTGCGTGGGCGCAATGACCTCGGTGCGCATCTTGGAGTGGCGCACAAGGATGATCGCGGGGTTGCTGACCTCTTCGGAAGCGACCGTCTCGGCCAGGTCCGAAAGGGTGCAGGCGAAGTGCCGCTCGGCGGGGGTGGAGGCGGAGCAGGTGATCTCGACCTGGGCGCTAGAGGGCACACCGGCGGCCAGCAGGTTCGCCTCGATCTCCGCGGCCTTGGCCACGCCCATGTAGAGCGCCAGCGTGGTGCCGGGGGTGCAGAGGGTGCCCCAGTCGGGGGCGCTATCCCCTGCGCGGCAGGTGCCAGTGGCAAAGATCACCCGGTCAGTCTCGCCGCGCTCGGTAAGCGAGCGGCCACGGGCGGCGGCGGAGGCGGAGGCAGCGGTGACGCCGGGCACGATCTCGACGGCGATGCCGTGATCGCGGGCGGCGGCAAGCTCTTCGGTCGCGCGACCAAAGATGCCGGGATCGCCCGACTTGAGCCGCACCACGCGCTGGCCCTTGCGGGCGGCGGCCACGATTACCGCGTCAATCTTGTGTTGCGGCCAAGACGAGGCCCCGACCTCCTTGCCGACGAAGACGCGCTCGGCATCACGGCGGGCGAGTTCGAGCACCTCCGGGTCGACCAGCCGGTCGTAGAAGATGACATCCGCCTCTTGCAGCCGCTGCACCGCCCGGAGCGTGAGCAGGTCGCGGGCGCCGGGGCCAGCGCCGACGAGGGAGATGAGGCCCTCGGTGGCGGTGTCGGGTGCGCCGCCTTGGGCGATGGCATCCTTGAGGGCCTTGGCAGCGTCGCGCTCGGCGCCCGCGGCGTGCAGGCGGCGGGGGGCATCGGAGAAGGCCCAGCGCCAGAAAGCGCGGCGGGCGCGCTTTGGAACCCGGCGGGCCACGGCCTCGCGCATCCGGCCCGCCATGGCGGTGAAGTCGCCGAGGCGGGGTTCGAGCATGGTTTCGATCTTGGTTTTTACCTGCCGGGCCAGCACCGGGGCCGCGCCCTCGGTGCCGATCGCAACCACCAGCGGGTCACGGTCGACGATGGAGGGCGTGTAGGCATCGCAGAGATCGGGCTGATCGACCACGTTTGTCGTGCATCCCGCCGCCTGTGCCAGCGCCGCGATGGCCGCGTCCCGCGCCGGGCAGCCGGTGGCGATGAAGGCGAGCGCGGCATCGGCGAAGTGGCTGGCGGTGGGCGCTTCGAAGCAGTGGGTTGCGCGGCCGACGGCAACGAGAGCCTCCAGTTCATCGTCCAGCACATCGGCCAACAGCACGATCTTGGCCTCGGTCTTCAGCACCAGCCGGGCCTTCTGCGCGGCCTGCTCGCCGCCCCCCGCGATCACCACGGTGCGGCCGGTCATGCGGAGGAACATGGGGAAGGTTTTCATCGGATGCTCCTCAGGCTGCGCGGGCGGTGTGGCGGGCGGCCCAAGCCTCTTGCGCAAGGCTCGGGGCAAGGCCGCAGGTTTCGAGCGCCAGCTCGGCGGTGCCGAGCACGATGGCGGTGGCGAAGGGGTCGGTCAGTTCGCCGGACCAGAGGCGGGCGAGGTCTGCCGGGTCGGGGCTTTCGTCGGCGAGACGGCGGTGGTCATCTTCCAACGCAGGGGCGGAGGCCTCCCAGCGGGTGCCGCCCCGAGTGCCATAGAGGGCGATGTCCTTGGACGGATGCCGCTCGAACTCACCACCGCCGCCCTTGAGCACGGTCATGGCGGGCTGGCCGAGCAGGTCGCAGGCATCGGCCTGCAGCTCGCGGTAGGGCGGGTGAAAGACCCCCTGCACGGCAGCGTGCGCCACTGATGGGTTGAGCGCGCGGAGGACGGTGTTGATGGTGGAGCGGAGGCCAAGCACATCGCGCAGGCGAAGGAGTTCGAGCAGGCGGGGGGCGAAAGCCTCAAGCGGCAGGTAGGCGATGCCATCGCGGGCGATGAGATCGGCGGCCTCCTCCATTGAGCCTGCCTGCGCAATCCCGGCTGCGGGCAGCGCGGCCCGGACCGAGGCCGCGGCCTTCTGATGCGAGTTCCAGCCATGCAGAAGCACCGGCGCACCGGCCTGCGCCACGAGGCGGGCGGAGAGCAGGAACCACGGCAGCCCCCTCGTGCGGCCAGCGGCGTAGCTGGGCCAGTCGAGCGCGGGGGCAGCGCCGGGCCATGTGTGAAGCGTTGCGCGGGCGGCTTCGACGAAGCCTGCCACCTCGCCTGCCGTCTCGCCGCGGAACCGCATGAGCATCAGGAGCGCGCCCACGGCCTCGGGCGCCGCCTCGCCGGAGAGGATGAGCGCCATCGCCTCGCGGGCCTCGTCCTGCGTGAGCGAGCGGGAGCGGCCAGGGCCGCGGCCAAGGATGCGGACATAGGGCGCAAGGCTCATTCGGCGGCCTCCCGGCGGGTGGCCGAGGCAAGCAGCGCGGCAAGTTCGGGGCGGCAGGAGCCGCAGTTCGTGCCCGCTTGAAGTGCTGCGCCGATGGCCTCGACGGAGGCAAGCTGCTGGCTCTCGATGGCCGCGAGGATCGTATTCACGCCTACGTCGAAACAGGCGCAAACCACGGCGCCCGGATCGGGCATGTCCTGCCCCGGCTGGCCAGAGAGGTGAGCGGGTGCGGGCGCCGCGCCCAGCTGACCGGCCATGAAGCTGCGTGAGGCGGCGACGGGCTCGGCGGCAATGAAGAGGGCGGCTTGCAAGCGGCCCCCTTCCACGAAGGCCAGCCGCGCGCCGCCGCGCGCCTTGTCACTCACAACCATCGCCTCGGCATCGGGCCCGAGGCCGAAAACGGTGCGGCCCCAATCCTCCCAGCTCTCCGGTGCCTCCGCCCCGGCCAGCTCCAGCCGCCAGCCGTCGCGCGCCCGTGCGAGCGCCCAATAGGGGGCGTCGGGGCGGGGCTTGCGGGTGGAGACGGCAAAGCCGAACCAGTTGGCGGCATAGGGCGCGATGCCCACCACTGCGCCCTTGCTGTCGGGCTGGCCGGAGACCGGATCGGTGACCGAGGCCACCAGCGCATCGGCCCGCCCTAGCGAGGCGGTCTCCCCCGTCCAGTGCATCGGCACGAAGACCTCGCCGGGGCGCACCCGTTCAGACACGATGACCCGGGCGAGGGCGCGGCCGGTGCGGCTCTCGATGTCGGCAATACCCGCCGGGCGCAGGCCGAGGCGCGAGGCGTCATCGGGGTGAATCTCTACGTAGGGCTCGGCCATGTGCTGGCTGAGGCGCGGTGATTTTCCGGTGCGGGTCATGGTGTGCCAATGGTCGCGCACGCGGCCCGTGTTGAGCCGGAAGGGGTAGCGCCGGTCGGTCGCGGCCACGGGGGCCGCGTTGTGGACAGGCAGCATCCGCCCCCGCCCGTCCGGGGTGAAGAACTTGCCATCGCCAAAGAACCGCCCGCCGCTGCGGGTTGCGCTCACCGGCCATTGCACGGGGGCGAGGGCGGCGTAACCCGCATCGGAGATCCCGGCGAGGCCGGAGATATCGAAGTCCTTGCCCATGGCAGCGGCGATGCCCGAGAGCGTGGCGTACTCGCGGAAGATCTCGGCGGGGGAGGAGTAATCAAAGGCGGCACGCCAGCCCATCGCGGAGGCGACCTCGGCGATGATCTGCCAGTCGTGCTTCACCTGCCCCGGCGGGGGCAGGACTGCGCGCTGGCGGCTGATCCGGCGCTCGGAGTTGGTCACGGTGCCGTCCTTCTCGCCCCAGCCGGTGGCCGGCAGCAGCACGTGGGCGAGGCGGGCGGTGTCTGTCTCGGCGGTGATGTCGGAGACCACGACGAAGTCGCAGCCGGCGATGGCAGAGCGGACGCGGTCGGCCTCGGGCATGGAGACAGCGGGGTTGGTGGCCATGATCCAGAGCGCCTTGATCTGGCCGCGCTCGACCGCGTCGAACATGTCGACAGCCTTGAGGCCCTGCGCCTCGGGCATCCGGGGCGCCTGCCAGAACTCCCGCACGGCCATGCGGTGGGCAGCATTCTCGATATCGAGGTGACAGGCGAGCATATTGGCCAGCCCGCCGACCTCGCGCCCGCCCATCGCGTTGGGCTGGCCGGTCACCGAGAAAGGCCCCATGCCGGGCTTGCCGATGCGGCCCGTGGCGAGGTGGCAATTGAGGATGGCGTTCACCTTGTCGGTCCCCTGCGACGACTGGTTCACGCCTTGGGAATAGACGGTGACGACCTTCTCGGTGCGCAGCCAGAGGTCGTAGAACCGGGTCAGCAGATCATCCGGCAGGCCTGTTGCCTCGCTGGTCTGGGAGGAAGCGGCGGCGATAGCGTCATCGAAACCGTCGACATGGCTCCGGACGAAAGCCTCATCGGTCGCGCCCATGTCGCGAATGCGGCGCAGCAGGCCATTGAACAGAGCCACATCGCTGCCAGCGGCCAGCGGCAGGTGCATGTCGGCGGCATCACAGGTGGCGGTGCGGCGGGGGTCGATGACCACGATCTGCATGGAAGGGCGCGCGGTCTTGGCGGCGACGATGCGCTGGTAAAGTACCGGGTGGCACCATGCGAGGTTGGAGCCGGTGAGCACCACGAGATCGGCCTCTTCGAGGTCTTCGTAGGTGCCGGGCACGGTATCGGTGCCGAAGGCCCGCTTGTGGCCGGCGACGGAACTGGCCATGCAGAGGCGGGAGTTGGTGTCGATGTTCGCCGAGCCGATGAAGCCTTTCATCAGCTTGTTGGCGACGTAGTAATCTTCGGTGAGGAGCTGGCCGGAGACGTAGAAGGCCACGCTGTCCGGGCCATGCTGTGCGATGGTCTCTGAGAAACGGAGGGCGACTTCTGCCGTGGCTTCATCCCAGCCCGCCTCTTTGCCATTGATTTGGGGTGCCAAAAGGCGGCCCTCCAGCCCCACCGTCTCACCCAGCGCGGAGCCCTTAGAGCAGAGCCGCCCGAGGTTGGCCGGGTGGCTTTTGTCACCGGTCACACTGAGGCCCCCTGCCCCGTCGGGCGTGGCCAGCACGCCGCAGCCTACGCCGCAATAGGGGCAGGTGGTGCAGATGGGGGCGGACACTACGCGGCGCTCCGGGCAGCGGCAACGGCCCCGGCGTCGAGCAACACGCGGCCCGCCTCGATCCGCACCGGGTAAGTGGCAATGCGACCCTCGTCGGCGCCTTGGGCCTCTCCGGTTTCGAGCGAAAACACCCAGTTGTGCAGCGGGCAGGTCACCTTGCGGCCATGCACAATGCCTTCAGAGAGCGGGCCGCCCTTGTGGGGGCAGGTGTTGGAGGCGGCGAACACCTCTTCCGGCCCGGTGCGGAACACGGCGATGCAGCCGACCTCGGTTTTCACGATACGCGCACCGCGTTCGGCTATTTCGGTGACGGCGCAGATGTCGATCCAGCTCATTCGGCGGCCTCCTGGGTGAGATCGGCGACAAGCTGGAAGCTCTTCGCCTTTTCGGGACGGGCATGATCGGCCCATGGGTCCTTGCGGTAGACCGATTGCGAGATTTCGAAACGCTCGTTCAGGGCGGTGCGTTCGGCGGGGTCGGCTAGGGTTTCCTTCACCCAGTCGAGACCAACCTTGGCGACCCATTTGTAGGGCCGGTCGAGATACTTGGCGTTCTCGCGGTAGAGCTGGATGAAGGCGGTGGTCCACTCGATGGCTTCCTCCTCCGTCTTAACATCGACGAGGCGCTCGGTCTCCTTCACGTCCATCCCCGCAGCGCCGCCGACGCCGACCTGATAGCCGGAGTCCACGCAGATGATGCCCACGTCCTTGCAGGTCGCCTCGGCGCAGTTTCGCGGGCAGCCGGAGACGGCGAGCTTGACCTTGTGCGGCGTCCACGAGCCCCAGAGCTTCTTCTCGAGCTTGATGCCGAGGCCGGTGCTGTCTTGCGTGCCGAAGCGGCACCAATCGGAGCCGACGCAGGTTTTGACGGTCCGCAGGCCCTTGGAATAGGCGTGGCCCGAGACCATGCCGGCCTCGTTGAGGTCGTACCAGATACCCGGCAGATCCTCTTTCTTCACGCCAAGCAGGTCGATCCGCTGGCCGCCGGTCACTTTGACCGCCGCGCCATACTTGTCAGCGGCATCCGCAATGGCGCGCAGCTCGTTCGCGTCGGTCATCCCGCCCCACATGCGGGGCATCACGGAATAAGTGCCATCCTTCTGGATGTTGGCGTGGTTGCGCTCGTTCACGAAGCGGCTTTGTGGGTCGTCCTGATAGTCGAGCGGCCAGTCGGCCAGCAGGTAGAAGTTGATCGCCGGGCGGCAGACGTGGCAGCCGTTCGGCGTTGTCCACCCCAGCTCCTGCCAGACGGCGGGCTGGCTTTTCAGCTCTTTCGCCTTGATCAGCCGGCGCACGTCTTCATGAGAGAGATCGGTGCAGCCGCAGACGTTCTGCGCCGCCGGAATCTCGAAGCCATCGCCCAGCATGACGGCCATGACCTGCTCGACCAGGCCCGTGCAGGTGCCGCAGGAGGCGCTGGCCTTCGTGGTGGATTTGATGTCAGCGAGGCTGCTTGCTCCGCCCTCGATCGCCGCAACGATCTGGCCCTTGCATACGCCGTTGCAGCCGCAGATTTCTGCGTCAGCCGGTAAGGCTGCAACGGCCGCCATAGGGTCCACGGCGGCACCTCCTTGGAAGGCGGGGCCGAAGATCAGCGTCTCGCGCATCTCCTCCACATCCGTGCCGTCCTTGATCAGGCCGAAGAACCAGTTGCTGTCGGCGGTGTCGCCGTACATCACCGCGCCGACGAGCTTGTCGCCCTCGATGACGAGGCGCTTGTAGATGCCGCGCGCCGGGTCGCGGAAGACGATGTCTTCGCGGCCCTCGCCCTCGGCGAAGTCGCCTGCGGAAAACAGATCGCAGCCGGTCACCTTCAGCTTGGTGGAAAGCTCCTTGGGGGTGAAACTGTCCGCCTCACCGGTCAGGGTCTTGGCGAGCACTTTGGCTTGGTCGTAGAGCGGCGCGACGAGGCCGAAGAGGTTGCCCTCGAACTCCACGCATTCGCCCACCGCAAAGATCGCAGGGTCGGAGGTGCGCATCTGGGCGTCGACCTTAACGGCGCGGCCCATCTCCAGCCCAGCCTCGGCTGCGACCGAGACGGCGGGGCGGATGCCCACGGCCATCACGACAATATCGGCCTCCAGCACGGTGCCATCTTCCAGCACCACCTTTTCGACCTTGCCCTCGCCCTGGATCGCCTTGGTGGAGGCGCGCGTGAGCACGGTGATGCCCCGCTTCTCAAGGTCTTTTTGCAGCAGGTAGCCTGCGCTCTCATCAAGCTGGCGCTCCATGAGGTGGCCCGCGAGGTGCAGCACCGTCACCTCCATGCCGCGCAGGCGCAGGGCCGCGGCGGCTTCGAGGCCAAGGAGCCCGCCGCCGATGACCACGGCCTTGGAGCCGGGGGCGCCGGAAGCCTCCAGCATTGCGGTGGTGTCCTCCAGATCGCGGAAGGCGACGACGCCGGGCAGGTCATGGCCCGGGCAAGGGATGATGAAGGCGGAGGAGCCGGTGCCGAGCACGAGCTTGTCGTAGGGCACCTCGCCGTTCAGGGCGATCACGACCTTGCGGTCGCGGTCAATCGCAGTGACGCGCTCACCGAAGCGGCAGGTCACGCCGTGCTGCTCATACCATGCCGCGTCGTGGGTCACGATCTCCTCATAGCTCTTTTCGCCCGAGAGCACGGGGGAGAGCATGATGCGGTTGTAGTTGCCGCGCGGCTCGGCGTTGAAGAGGGTCACATCAAAGGCGTCGGGCGCCAGCTCGAAGAGGTTTTCGAGCATCCGGCCTGAGGCCATGCCCGCGCCGATCACGACGAGTTTCTCGGTCATTTCAGGCCTCCTTTACAGGGGGTTACGCGGGCCACGCGCACAGCGGCGGGTGCGGGTTGCGGAAGGACGAAGAGGTCGAAGACAAACTGGATCATGGCGGGCCTCACACGTACCAGGCGACGATGTGGGACAGCTCTGTGCCGTGGTAGAGCGGCAGGGCGACCATGGAGCCGTAGCCCGCGGCGAGGCCGGGCTTGCCGCTTTCGACCACCGGAAGGCCGGAGCCGAGCACCTTGCCGATGCTGCCCTGCCAGGCCTCCGCGCGGCGCTCCTTGCCGGCATTCTCCGGGTCCCAGAGCGCGCCTTCGCGGGCGCAGATGCCATCGACCAATGCCGCCCCGCCGGACTTGCCCACCTTCGCGGCGCGGGCATCCCACAGCTCGAAACGGCGGGCGATGGGGGTGCCGCGGGCGGAGAGCAGGGTGAGCACGTAGGGCGCGGCGCCGGGCACCGGGATCGGCACGCCGAGGCCGGTGGTCAGCCCGGCCTTGCCCGCACTGTCGGCACGAATGAAGCGATAGCCGGAGCCCAGATCGCGCATCAGGATCGGCGTTTCGGAGGCCCAGACCCCGCCGGGCAGCCCCTGCCCCGCCGGAAAATGCGTGTGCTGGCTGACCCATTCGAAGTGCTTGGCGGCTCCGTAATAGCCATCGTCCAGCATCAGAAGGCCCTCGGCCTCCTTCCAGACTTCGATGGCGCCTGTGCGGTTTTCGTCATCGCCGCAGAGCACCACCAGCACGGCCTTGAGGGTCTTGCCAGCGAAAACCGGCACGGCGACGGCGCTTGTGAGCCCGGCCTCGGTGGCCACCTCGGTGCGCTTGAAGTAGCTGCCGTCGAAGCCCTTGAGCACCACGGGCCGCGCCTCTGCCCAGGCTTTGCCGGGCAGGCCCTCGCCCTTGGCGAAGCTCTCCCGGCGGGAGGCCTCCTCGAAGGCGGCCAGCTCGCCGTAGCTGCCCCCGCCGTGCACGAGGGTCTCGCCCTCGGGCACCCAGATTTCGGCCACCTGAATGAAGGTTTTGACCGGTGTGTCTACTGCGACATCCATGATGTCGTCTCCCTTTTGCTGCATCGGGCTGCTGCGTCCGCCCGGTATCACCTTGAGCTGAGCGGCCATGGCGCTCACGCGGCTTCCTTGTTCTTGGTATCGGCCTTCCCGGCCTCCGATTTGCCCTGCTTGCCGTGCTCGTATTCCTCAAGGAAATTAAGAACTTGCTCGCGATAGAGGTAATAATCGGGGTGCTCGAGCAGGGCCTTGCGGCTGCGCGGACGGGGCAGATCGACATCGACGATCTTGCCGATGGTCGCCTGCGGGCCGTTGGTCATCATCACCACGCGGTCGGCCAGCAGGATCGCCTCGTCGACATCGTGGGTGACACAGATCGCGGTGACCTTGGTGCGCTGCCAGACCTCCATCAGCACCTCCTGCAGCTCCCAGCGGGTGAGGCTGTCGAGCATGCCGAAGGGTTCATCGAGCAGGAGGAGTTTGGGGGAGAGCGAGAAGGCGCGGGCAATGCCGACCCGCTGCTTCATGCCGTTCGACATTTCAGACGCGGGCTTGTCCATCGCGTCGCCGAGGCCGACGCGCTCGAGGTAATAGTCGACCACATCCTGCCGCTCGGCCTGGCTGGCCTTGGGGTAGACCTTGTCGACCCCGATGGCGCAGTTTTCGCGCGCGGTGAGCCATGGAAAGAGCGAGGGCGCCTGAAACACCACCGCGCGCTCCGGGTCGGCCTCACGGACGTGGAAGCCATCGAGCTTGATCGAACCTTTCGAGATCTCGTTCAGGCCCGCGACCATTGTGAGCACAGTGGATTTGCCGCACCCCGAGTGGCCGATGAGCGAAATGAACTCGCCCTTGTTCATTTTGAGATTGAAGTCTTCAACAACCGTTAACGGCCCCTTCGGTGTGGGGTAGATCTTGTGGAGCTCGTCGAACTGCAGGAAGTTCAGGTCTTTCAGCCCTTCCTGCGCGGCGGCCTGCGCCTTAGGCAGGTTGTGGATGGGCTGGATGTCGGGCAGCTGGGTGGCACCCTCGGCCTGAGCTTCGATACCGGCGTCCATCAGGTAGTTGGTGACGCGTGCGCGGAGGGCCTTGAAGCCCTCGTGATGGTTCATCTCACCGCGCTCGCGGGGGCGCGGAATATCCACCCGGAACTCCTCGCCAAGGCTGCCATCGGGGTTGAGGGCGATGATGCGGTCGGCCAGAACGATGGCCTCGTCCACATCGTTGGTGATGAGTACGCAGGTCTTCTTGTCGGTGCTCCAGATGCCCTCGATCTCGTCGGCAAGGTTGGCGCGGGTGAGCGCGTCGAGCGCGCTAAGGGGTTCATCCAGAAGCAGAACTTCGGGGTTCATCGCCAGGGCGCGGGCCACGTTGACACGCTGGCGCATACCGCCGGACAGCTCGGCCGGGCGGCGGCTGGCGGCGTGGCTCAGGCCCACCATCTGCACGTAGTGGGCGACCTTGGCCTCCTTCTCCGCCTTGGGCAGGCCGGGGAAGACGGTATCGACCGCCAGCCCGACGTTGCCCGCCACGGTCAGCCAAGGCATCAGCGAGTAATTCTGGAAGATCACGCCGCGCTCGGGGCCGGGGCCGGTGACCGGCTTGCCCTTGAAGGTCACGCTCCCCTTGGAGGGCTTTTGCAGCCCGGCCATGAGGTTGATGAGGGTGGTCTTTCCTGTGCCGGAGAAGCCCAGAAGGACCAGAAATTCGCCTTCTTCCACGTCGAGGGTGATGTTCTTGAGAACCTCGGTGCGGTGAATGCCCTCACCGAAGCCCACGGAAACATTGTCAAAATTCAGGATACCCATGCCGATCACCGCTGGTTGGAGAAGGTGAAGAGCGACTGGAGGGCATACATCACCCGGTCCAGCAGGAAGCCGATGATCCCGATGGTCAGCACGGCGACCATGATCTTGGCGAGCGAGGAGGAAGAGCCGTTCTGGAACTCGTCCCAGACGAACTTTCCGAGCCCCGGGTTCTGCGCCAGCATTTCGGCAGCGATCAGAACCATCCAGCCGACACCGAGCGAGAGCCGCAGGCCGGTGAAGATGAGCGGCAGGGCAGAGGGCAGGACCAGCTTGGTGATCTTGGTCCAGGTGTTCATCTTCAATACCTTGGAAACGTTAACGAGATCCTTGTCGATCGAGGCGACACCGAGCGCGGTGTTGATCAGGGTGGGCCAGAGCGAGCAGAGGGTCACGGTAATGGCCGAGATGGTGAAGCTCTTCGGGAAGAGCCCGTCGCCGGTGGAGAGCGCCGAGACGACCATGGTGACGATCGGCAGCCAGGCCAGCGGGGAGACCGGCTTGAAGATCTGGATCAGCGGGTTGATGGCGGCGTTGGCGTAGGGCGAGAGGCCCGCAAGAATGCCCAGCGGAATGGCCACGGCGGAGCCGATCAGGAAGCCGAAGAACACGGTCTTGATCGAAGTCCAGATCTGCTCGTAGAAGCTGGGCGCCCCGGTGTAAGCCACGGTTTTCACTTGGTCTTCCTTGCCCGCGGCGATCAGCTTCTCGTTGCGGGCGGCGACCATCTCCTCGAACTTGGCTTTCTTCGCGGCCTTGGCGACGGCATCCTCATGCAGGTTCACAGCCTCGCCCCAGACCTGCACCGGGCCGGGGACGGCGCCTAGGGAGGTTTGGACCTTGGGGGCGAGGGTGCCCCAGAGCAGCAGGAAGCCGACGATGGCGAGCACGGGCACGCCGAGGAGGCGCCAGATTTCCTTGCCTTGCGCCTTCGGATTGTCACCGGCAACGGCCTTCAGGATCGGGGTGATCCAGGCGAGGCCGAGCACCGAAAACCACTTGTCGGCCTTGTTGATACGGGTGAACAGACGCGCCTTTCGGGCCTCTTTGGCGGCGGCGGCGTCGTTCAGCGACTGAGGGTCTATGGCGGTCATTTCAGGACTTTCAACTCTGTGCGTTTTTGCTGAGGCCACGCCGTTGCGGCCGATTAACCTTAGAATTTGCGGATGCACATCTGATGCACATCCCATGCACAACCGATGCATACGCAATCTGCCCTGCGGCTCGGTCGTGAACGGATCGCACGCACCCGGCGGGCGGGGACGTGCGGCGTTGCGGGATGGCGGGAGGGGCGTCGCGCTTCGGCGCGCGCGTCTCCCGCCATCCGGAGCATCAGCCCTGCACCTCGGTGCCGACGATGATCTGCGCGCCCTTCAGGCCGATGGGCAGGCTGTCGAGGTAGGCGTTGGGGGCCTTCCCGTCGTAGGGGATGCCGTCGATGATGTCGGCGGCGGGGGTCGGCGCCTTGTAGCCGTCGCTGTCCCAAGGGAAGTCGGCCTCGTTGGCGAGCCCTTCATCGACCAGCAGGCGGGCGGCCTCGAGGTAGATGTCGGGGCGATAGACGGAGGCCGCGGTCTCGGCATACCACTCGTCCGACTTGGCCTCGGGGATCTGGCCCCAGCGGCGCATCTGGGTCAGGTACCAGATTGCATCGGAGTAGAACGGGTAGGTCGCGTTGTAGCGGAAGAACACGTTGAAGTCGGGGACTTCGCGCACATCGCCCTTCTCGTACTCGAAGGTGCCGGTCATGGAGTTGGCGATCACCTCGGCATCGGCGCCCACGTATTCGGGCTTGGCGAGGATCTCGACCGCCTCCATGCGGTTGGCGTTGTCGTTCTCGTCGAGCCAGATGGCGGCGCGGATCAGCGCCTTCACCACGGCCTTGGTGGTGTTCGGGTACTGCTCGGCGAACTCGGCGGTGATGCCGAAGACCTTCTCGGGGTTGTTCTTCCACAGTTCATAGTCGGTGATCACCGGCACGCCGATGCCCTTGAACACGGCCTGCTGGTTCCACGGCTCACCCACGCAGTAGCCATAGATGGTGCCGGCCTCGAGGGTGGCGGGCATCTGCGGCGGAGGGGTCACGGAGAGCAGCACGTCGGCCGCGATCTGGCCTGAGATGTTCGCGGCGCTGTAGAAGCCCGGGTGCAGGCCACCGGCGGCGAGCCAGTAACGCAGTTCGTAGTTGTGGGTCGAGACCGGGAAGACCATGCCCATGTTGAAGGGCTTGCCCTCGGACTTGTACTGCTCGACCACCGGCGCCATGGCGGAGGCGGAGATCGGGTGGACCGGCTTGCCATCATCGCCGGTTGGGATGTTCGGCTTCATCGCCTCCCAGACCTCGTTGGAGACGGTGATGCCGTTACCGTTCAGATCCATGGAGAAGGGGGTGATGATATGGGCCTCGGTGCCGAAGCCGATGGTGGCGGCGAGCGGCTGACCGGCGAGCATGTGCGCGCCGTCGAGCTGGCCGTCGATCACGCCGTCGAGCAGCACTTTCCAGTTGGCCTGGGCCTCCAGCGTGACGAAGAGGCCTTCGTCAAGAAAGTAGCCCTGCTCATAGGCAACGGCGAGGGGGGCCATGTCTGTCAGCTTGATGAAGCCGAAGGTCAGTTCGTCCTTTTCCAGCTCCAGCGACTGGGCCATCGCCGTTCCGGTCAGAAGGGTCGCCGTTGTGGCAACGATTCCGAAGAGGGTTTTCATGTGGTCGTCCCTTAGGTTGGGGGCGTTTGCGAACGCCCAAAAACAAAAAAGCCGCTGACCAGCATCGCGCTTTTCTGGCGCAATGGGTCGAGCGGCTGTGCTCGGGTTTACCCGCATCTTCGTGGGTGAATTCGGTTCGACGAGACGCCCTTGCCTCATCTGGGATCATGAAATGCCGGGCGGGACGGCGTGGGTCAAGCGTGTGGGCGGATTTGCCTGCTGCGCTGCGGCAACTTGCGGGCGAGCGCCGGGAAACTGCACAAAAACTGATCAGGTTTTTCGCTGCGGATCAAAAATGAAGCCGTCGAAGAAGGAATCAGCGGCCAGCGTCAGGCGGCCCGAGGGGGAGGCGACGGGGGTGTCTTCGGCCAGTGCGCCCTCGAGCCGTTCGGAGGCGCCGGGCATGTCGGCGGTGGTCCGGGCGAGGTGGTGGCGGTAGAGGTCGGAGCGGAAGACGCGGCGGCCCTCGGCCTGGGCGGCGGGCCTGTCGAGCCCGGTGCGGGCGGCGATGCGGTCGGCAATGAGCGCCCCCGTGGAGCGCCACGGGAAGGTGGCGGCGCCTTCGAAGAATTCGAGGTAGCGCGGCACGGTGCGCATATCGCCCTTCTGGCTCACGATGAGGCGGCCCGAGAGCGCCCGCTCGATCAACTCGGCAGGGGTGTCGAGATAGGCGCTGCGGGCGAGGATCTCGGAGGCGGTGGTGCGGTTCTGCGGCTGGCCGAGCCAGCGGTTTGCGCGCCAGATCGCCCGCATCAGGCGGCCGGTCAGCTCCGGCTCGGCATCGGCCCAGTCGTGGCGGACGGCGAGCACCTTTTCGGGCGCGAAGCGGCGGATCGCCGTGCCGGGCAGCAGAAGCTCCCCTGCCCCGCTCTCGACCGCCAGCGTGCCCCAGGGCGCGCCGACGCAGAAGGCATCGACCTCGCCGGCGGCCAGCGCATCGGCCATCAGCGGCGGCGGCACGGTATGGACCGAGAGCGCCTGCGGCACGGCAAAGCCCAGCGCGCCGAGCCAGTGGTAGAGCAGTTCGGCATGGCCGGAGAAGGGGAAGGGCACGCCAATGCGCAGCCCCTCGGGCCGGGCGGCCAGCAAAGCGCGCCCTGCGGCGGCAGCATCGGCAAAGTCGAAGCTGTGACCGGCGGCGCGCATGACCTCGGCCAGCGCAGTGGAGACGCCGATGGCATTGCCGTTGACCGAGAGCACCTGCAGCACATCGAGCCGCACCCCTGCCCCGCCGAGGCCGAGCGCGGAAGCCACCGGCATCGGCGCAAGCATATGCGCCGCCTCGACCTGCCCGTGGGAGACCATGTCGCGCAGCGTGGCCCATGAGGCGGCGGGGCGCAGATCGAGCGCCAGCCCCTCCTCCTCGGCAAAGCCGATCTCTCGGGCGATCACCAGCGGAGCGGCATCGACAAGCGGGATGAAACCGGCGGAGAGCGGCGCACTCACGAGAGCAGCCCTGCCGCGGTGACGAGGCTCTGGGCGACATCGGCCAGCTTGACGCCCTGATCCATCGCGGCCTTGCGCAGCAGCGCATAGGCCTCATCTTCGTCCAGCCCCTTGGCCTTCATCAGCAGGCCCTTGGCGCGGTCGATGATCTTGCGCTCCTCCAGCGCCTGCCGGGTCGCCTTCAGCTCGGCGCGCATCTGGCTGAACATGTGAAAGCGCGCGATGGCGGCATCCATGATCGGTTTGATCCGGTCAGGGCGCAGCCCGTCGACGACATAGGCCGAGACGCCCGCCTCGATGGCCGAGCGGGTAAGCCCGGCATCGTCGTGGTCGACGAAGAGCGCCACGGGCCGGTCCATCGGGCCGGAGGCCAGCGCGAGTTCTTCCAGCATGTCGCGGGAGGGCGAGCTGATATCGATGAGCACGACATCGGGGTTCATCTCGGAGATCCGGCGCGAGAGGCCGGTGACCTCTGAGATTACTGCCACGTCGAAATCGCCTGCTTCGCGCAGGCTGTCGACGATCAGGAGCGCCCGCTCACGATCGGCCTCGACAACGATGATGGAGAGTTTCTCGGGCATATCCTGCCATGCTGACCGGGACGCCCCTGCCTATGCCGCGCTGCGGCACCGGGCAAGCGGATGCGCCGGGCTGGCGGGGCGGTGTGGCGGCGGGATCGGTGCTTGCGCAAAACTTGGGCGGGGAGCCGAATTTTGCGGCACACCAGAAACCGGCGTGTCCTGCCCCGTTTTCTGGCTGCAAATACCCCGTGCGCTCCACGCCGCCCGGAGGCGTCAGCGGATCGCGCCCAGCGAGCTTTCGAGCAGGTGCTTGGTGTAGGGGTGGTTGGCTTGCAGTTTGCGCATTTCGGCCACGCCGAGTTCTTCGACGATCTCGCCCTGCTGCATCACCGCGACCTGCCCGCACATGTGGCCCACAACGCCGAGGTCATGGCTGACCATCAGGTAGGTGAGGCCCATCTCGCTGCGCAGGTCGCTGAGCAGGTTGAGGATTTCGGCCTGCACTGACACGTCGAGCGCGGAGGTCGGCTCGTCCAGCAGCAGGATGCGGGGTTCTGGGGCGAGGGCGCGGGCGATGGCGACGCGCTGGCGCTGGCCGCCCGAAAGCTGGTGCGGGTAGCGGAAGCGGAAGCCGCCGCCGAGGCCGACCGAGTCGAGCAGGCGAGTGATGCGGGCGTCGATATCAGAGAAGCCGTGAAGTTGCAGGGTCTCGCCCAGAACCCGGTCGACCGTGTGGCGGGGGTGGAGCGAAGCGTAGGGGTCTTGGAAGACCATCTGTACGGTCTTGTAGAAGGCCTTCGAGCGGCCCTTCTGGCGCAGGCTCTCACCGCCGACGGTAATCGACCCGTCCCAGCTTTCGACCAGCCCGGCGATGGCGCGGAGCACGGTGGATTTGCCCGAGCCGCTCTCGCCCACGAGGCCGAAGCTCTCGCCTGCGCCGACGGCGAGGTTCACGCCCTTTACGGCGACGTTGCGGGCCGCGCCCTCGCCGAACCAGACGCGGAGGTTGCGAATGTCGATTGCGCCGTTGTCGTTTGCCATGTTCATCGTGCGCTCACCGAGGGTGCCTCGCGCCAAGCCGGATCGCGCTCCAGCACTTCCAGCCGGTCGCGGGGGTGTTCGAGGTCGGGCACCGCGTTGAGCAGGCCGCGGGTGTAGGGGTGCTGCGCCTCTTGCAGCTTGCCCGCCTCGCAGACCTCGACGATCCGGCCAGCGTACATAACAGCCACCCGGTCGCAGAAATTGGCAACGAGGTTGAGGTCGTGACTGATGAAGATGAGGCCCATGCCCCGGTCCTTCACCAGCTTGTCCATGATCTCCAGCACCTGAAGCTGCACCGACACGTCGAGCGCCGAGGTGGGCTCGTCGGCGATGAGGATCTCGGGGTCGGGGATCAGCATCATGGCGATCATGATGCGCTGGCCCATGCCGCCGGAGACCTCGTGGGGGTAGAGCTTGAGCACCCGTTCCGGCTCGCGGATCGCCACCGCGTCGAGCATCTCGAGGGCGCGGGATCGGGCTTCGCGGCGGCTCACCCTCTCATGGGTGGTCAGGGCCTCGACCATCTGCTGCTCGACCGTCATCACCGGGTTCAGCGAGAACTTGGGGTCTTGCATAATCATCGCGGCATGGCGGCCCCGAATTGCGCGCATGTCGCGCTCCGAGGCGGTGAGCAGGTCGGTCTCGCCCATCTGCATCTTGTCCGCTTCCACGAAGCCGGGCTTGCGAATGAGCTTGAGCACGGCGCGGCCGGTCATCGACTTGCCGGAGCCACTCTCGCCCACGATTCCGAGGCGCTCGCGCCCGAGCGAGAAGGAGATGCCGCGCACCGCATCGAAGATGCCGTTGCGGGTGGGGAAGCGGACCCAGAGATTTTCGACATCGAGGAGGGTATCGCTCACGATTTGCTCTCCTTCGGGTCCAGCACGTCGCGCAGCCCGTCGCCCAGCAGGTTGAAGGCGAGGGAGATGGCGAAGATGGCAAGGCCCGGGATGGTGGCGACCCACCAGTAGTCGAGGATGTACTTGCGGCCCTCCGAGACCATCGCGCCCCATTCCGGCGACGGCGGCTGGGCGCCGAGGCCGAGGAAGCCGAGGCCTGCGGCGGTGAGGATGATGCCCGCCATGTCGAGGGTGACGCGGATCACCAGCGAGCTGATGCAGAGCGGCCAGACGTGGCGGGTGATGATGCGCACGGCCCCTGCACCCTGCAGGCGGATGGCGTGGATATAGTCGGAGTTGCGGATCGTGAGCGTTTCGGCCCGCGCGATCCGGGCGTAGGGCGGCCATGCGGTGAGCGATATTGCCAGCACGGCATTCTCGATGCCCGCGCCCAGCGCCGCCACGAAGGCAAGCGCGAGGATCAGCCGGGGGAAGGCGAGGAAGATGTCGGTGAAGCGCATCAGCACCACATCGACCCAGCCGCCCATGTAGCCCGCGATGGTGCCGATGATCAGGCCCAGCAGGGGTGCCACGAGAGCGACCAGCGCGACGATGTAAAGCGAGATGCGCGCGCCGAAGAGCAGGCGGGAGTAGATATCACGCCCGAGCGAATCCGACCCGAGCAGAAAGCCCTCCTCCCCCGGTGCCTTCAGGCGCATGGCGAGATCCTGCGCGAAGGGGTCGTGGGTGGCGAGCCACGGCGCGAAGACGGCGGCGAGGATGAGCACGATCAGCACGATGAGGCCGGCCATCGCCAGCGTGTTGCCGCGGAAGGCGCACCAGCCGGCATACCATGCGGCGGCGCGGGCCTGACGGCGCGAGGCGGGCGCATCGGTCATCAGCCATTCGCGCCATGTGGGTTTGGGGGCAGGGTTGGGAAGCTCCGTCATTTCGCCCTCGGATCGAAGAAGCGGTAGAGCAGGTCGGAGAAGATGTTGAGCCCCACGAAGATGGTGCCGATCACGACCGTGCCGCCGAGCACCGAGTTCATGTCATTGGCCAGAAGCGAGGTGGTGATGTAGCTGCCGAGGCCGGGCCAGGCGAAGATGATCTCGGTCAGCACCGAGCCTTCGAGCAGGTTGGCATAGGCCAGCGCGATCACGGTGATGAGCTGGATGCGGATGTTGCGGAAGGCGTGGCGCCAGATGACCTTGCGCTCGGAGAGGCCCTTGACCCGCGCGGTGGTGACATACTCGGAGTTCAGCTGCTCCAGCATGAACGAGCGGGTCATCCGGCTGATGTAAGCCAGAGAGTAATAACCCAGCAGCGCGGCGGGCAGGATGATGTGGCCGAAGGCGTTTTTGAACACGGTCCAA
This sequence comes from Vannielia litorea, assembly GCF_019801175.1. Lineage (NCBI taxonomy): Bacteria > Pseudomonadati > Pseudomonadota > Alphaproteobacteria > Rhodobacterales > Paracoccaceae > Vannielia > Vannielia litorea. The sequence continues at coordinate 201,612 of NZ_JAHVJR010000001.1, read as the reverse complement.
TCGCCATCGATGGCTGAATCCACCAGCAGCAGGCCGGTACGCTCGGTGACGAGGCCCTGATAGAACACGCCAAGGCGGCCCGGGCCTTCGACCCAGTCGAGGATGCCGTAGAAGATCAGCAGGCCGACGAGGCCGAGCCAGAAGATCGGCATGGAGTAGCCGATGAGGCCGACGAAGCGGGCGGTCTGGTCGATCCACGAGCCGCGATAGACGGCGGCCATGACGCCGAGCGGCACGCCCAGCACGATGCCGATGATTGTGCCCAGCGTCGCCAGCTCCAGCGTGGCGGGGAAGACGCGGGCGATGTCGGTGGTCACCTGCTGGCCGGTGCGGATGGATTTGCCGAAATCGCCCGAGAGCACATCGCGGACGTAGATGAAGAACTGCTCAAGCAGGCTCTTGTCGAGCCCCAGCTCGAGGTAGGCGGCATCGTATTGCGCCTGTGTCGCCCGCTCGCCGATGACGGCGAGGACCGGGTCGATCGGCATCACGCGGCCGATCATGAAGGTCACGAAGAGAAGACCCAACAAGGTGACGGCCACGGTGAGCAGCGTGGCGGCCAGCTTCTTGAGCCAAGGGGGGAGGACCGGCCCGCGCCGGTCCTCCGAGTGCTGTGTTACTTCTGTCACTGGGCGGCGCTTACTTGGTCACGACCCAGTAAGACACGGCGGTGGTGGCGCCACCGACGACCCAGTTCTCGACGTTGGAGCGCAGGCCGGACTGTTCGATCCGCTGGAACATGATCCCGAACGGGGACTCCTGCTGGAACTGCGCCTGGCTGTCGAGATACATCTGCTTGCGCGCCTCGGTGTCGTTCTCGACCACCGCGGCGAGAGTGCCGTCGTTGAAGGCGGCCGCATCCCAGGCGTTGCGCCATGCGAGGTAGCCGGTGTTGCCGGCCTCGTCGGCATTGTCGGGGTTGGCGGCGAAGGTGCCGGCGTTGGTGTTGGGGTCGGGATAGTCCGGGCCCCATGCGCCGACGTAGATGTCATGCTCGCGGGCGCGGTAGCGGTCGAGGGTTTGCGCGCCGGTGCCGACGATCAGCTCCACCTCGCAGCCGAGCTGGCCCCATGTGTTTTGCAGCGACTGGGCGATGTCCATCCGCTCCTGCGCCTCGCGGACCGAGATCTTGATCGGGCCGCAATCTGGGAAACCCGATTCAGCCAGTGCCGCCTTGGCCTTGTCCATGTCGAGGCCGAAGGGCTTGTCTTCCAGCGCGCCGAGGAAGGTGAGCGGCAGGTAGGCCTGATGCACGATCCACTGGCCCTTGAGGAAGCTGTCAGCCATGCCCTGATAGTCGACCGACCACTTGAGCGCTTCGAGCACCTTGGGGTCGGAGAGCATCTCGTTTTTCTGATTGGCGGCCCAGTACATGATCTGGCCGCGCTGCTCGTCGAGCACCTTCACGCCGTCGACTTCCATCGCGCCGGCCACGTCCTCGGGGGAGAGGTTGCGGGCGATGTCGATGTCACCGCGCTCGAGCTGGAGCCGCTGGGTGGCGCTCTCCTGGATGTGCTGGACGATGATCCGCTCCATCGCCGGCTTGTCGCCGTGATAGTTGGGGTTCAGGTCCATCAGCACGGACTCGTTGGGCTTCCAGTCGACCACCTTGTAGGGGCCGGAGCCGGCGGTGTTGGTGCGGAGCCACTCGTTGCCCATGTCACCGTCGACCTCGTTGGCCATTGCGGTTTCCATATCCACGATGCCGCCGATGGTGGCAGTCAGGCAGTTGAGCACGAAGGAGAGGGCATACTGCTTGTCGAGCGTGACCGAGACGGTCATGTCATCGGTCGCTTGCACCATCTCGTCCACGTTGTCGGCGGTCAGGCCGAACTGGGTGATGATGAAGGACGGCGTCTTGTCGAGCTTCACGGCGCGGCGCAGCGAGAACTCCACGTCCTTGGCGGTCACCGGGTTGCCGGAGGAGAAGACGTGGCCCTCGGCGATCTTGAAGGTGATGGTCTTGCCGTCCTCGGAGATCTCCCAGCTTTCAGCCAGCTGCGGGCCGAACCCGGCGTCAAGATCCATCGGGTCGAAGTTGACCAGCTTTTCGTAGACGTTGCGCGACACGTCGGCGCCGGCGAACTCGAAGCTCTCCTGCGGGTCGAAGGTTTTGATGTCGTCGATCCGGTTGGCGATCACCAGCATGTTGGGCGGTGTCTCGGCCAGAACCGGCGCGGCCATGCCGCCCATGAGGGCTGCCACAAGGGCCGTGGTTCGCAGAAGTTTGCGATGTGTCATTGATCAGAACTCCCTGTTGTTGACGCGGTCATTTGCCTGCCGCCTCATTTATGGATGGGGTCATTCTCCCCATGTCGCGCGCAACACGCGCAACCAGTTACCATGGGCCAGCTTGTGCATGAGCGCATCATCCACCCCATGTTTGCGCAGCGCTGCCCGAAGATTGGGCAGGCCGGCACAATCCGTGATCTCCTGCGGAACGAGGGCGCCGTCGAAATCGGAGCCGAAGCCGACGCCGTCCTCGCCGAGGAATTTTACCAGATGGTCAAGGTGACGCATCATCAGGTCAAGCGAAAAGTCCGCCAGCATCTTGCCGTCGGTCCGCAGGAAGGCGGAGGCGAAGTTGATGCCGACCATGCCGCCGGTCTCGGCGATCTGGGCGAGCTGGCGGTCGGTGAGGTTGCGCGAGTGGGGCGTGACGGCATGGGCGTTGGAGTGGGTGGCGACCAATGGCGCATCGGTCAGCGCGGCGATGTCATCGACGCCCTTCTCGTTGAGATGGCTGAGATCGAGCATGATTTTCAACCGGTTGCACTCCGCGACCAGCCGCTTGCCCGCCTCGGTCAGCCCGGGGCCGATATCGCCGGTGGAGGGAAAGCGGAAGGGCACGCCCTCGCCAAACACGGTGGGGCGCGACCAGACCGGGCCGAGCGACCGCAGGCCGCGGGCGTGGAGTTGCTCCAGCTCTTCGCAGCCTTCGGAGATGGCCTCGGCGCCTTCGATGTGGGCGACGGCGGCCATGCGCTCACCCTGCAGCGCGGCCTCGATCTCGGCGGCGGTGCGGCAGAGGGTGACGGCCCCGGCGGCCTCCAGCGCCTCCAGTTCGGCAAATTCGCGGGTGACGAAATCCCACGCCTCGGCCTGCGGAATCGGCGGCGGCAGGGGCAGGTCGTAGGGCGGGTTCTCCATCACCTCGTAGCGCACCGCCTTGTCGGCGGGGCTGGGGACGAACATGGCGAAGAAGCCGCCGCCGAAGCCGCCCTGCTTGGCACGGGGCAGGTCGATATGGCCATCGGGGAGGCCTGCGGCCACGTCTTGCGCGGTGATCTTGCCGGACATGATCCGCAGGAGCGTGTCGTTGTGTCCGTCGAAGATGCGGGGGGCGGGCCAGTCTGTCATTGGGGTATCCGAAGTGGTTTCGGAGAAAGGCTGACAGAGTCAAGCATCGGGCGCAAGGGGGCTGTCGGCGGGGCCGTAGCGGCCCTGCAACGGGCCCCTGCAGGCGCGCCTCAGGCGCGGCGCGGGAGTGAAGACGACAGGGCCGCGTAATTGCAGCAAGAAAATCCGGCGGTCACTCGGGATACATGCCGGGGACGACCTGATCGAAGTCGATGCAGGCGCCGGTCATGACGCCCGCGTTCTCGCTCAGCAGGTAGCTGGCGAGGTGGGCGACATGGGGCGTTTTGACCAGCATGCCGAAGGGCATGCGCGCCTCGGCCTTCTCGAGCCAGTCGTCGCCGCCGTCGTGATACTTGCGCTGAATCTCGTCTTCGCCGGGCGTATCCATCCAGCCGCAGTTGATGCCGTTCACCCGGATGCGGTGATGCGAGAGCGTGCTGGCCGCGTTCTTGGTGACGTTGACCATGAGCGCCTTGGAGGCGGCGTAGGGCGACAGGAAGGACTGGCCGCCGTGGACGACGATGGAGAGGATGTTGACGACCGAGGCCGGGTGGCCCGCCTCGATGGCGAGCTGGGCCATGCGCTGGAGGGCGAAGTAGGGCGAGCGGGCGTTGGCTGTCATCAGCCTGTCCCAAAGCTCGGGCGAGGTGTCGAGCACGGTGCCACGGTCGGTCAGGGCCGCCGAATTGACCAGTGCGTCGAGGCGGCCCATGTGGGCGGCGGCCTTTTCGACCAGCTCCACGGTGGCGGCAGTATCGAGCAGGTCGACCGGCATGAAGGTGGCACCGATCTCCTCGGCCACGGCCTCGCCGCGCGGCACGTTGCGGGAGGCGATGACGAGTTTGGTGCAGCCCTCGGCCACCAGTTGCTCGGCGATGGCACGGCCAAGGCCCTGCGTGCCGCCGATGATGAGGGCGTGGGTATTGGCGTGGGTCTTGGTCATGGTGTCCTCCCGGTGTTCGGGGCGACCGTAATCCGCCGCTGCGCCGGGGGCCAGAGGGGCGGAGCAGGTGGGTGCCGGGGCAAGGCGCGGCTTAGAGCGCGACCGACGTGCCGCGCTCGTGGCTGAGGCGGGCGGCGTCGAGCACATCGAGCACCGCGGCCCCCTCGGCGGCGCTGACGGGCAGCGGGCCGCCGGTGGCGACGGCCTGGGCGAAGGCGCTGTAGTAGTCGTGGTAGCGGCCCTGCTCGGAGGACAGGCGCTCGGCCCCGGCCTCGGTGTGGAGCGTGCCCCATGCGTGCTCGGGCTCATGGCCCCAGGCGGCCATGTCATCCCACGGACGCTGGCCTGCGAAGATGGCCTGCGCCTGCACATCGGTGCCGTGCTGGAGCCATGCGCCCTTGTCGCCGTAGGCGCGCAGCTCACGGGTGTTCATCCGGTTCAGCTTGGAGGCGGAGACCACGGAGAACACGCCGCTCTGGTGCTTCAGGGTGATGTGGAAGGCGGCGTCGGTCAGACCCTCGGGCATATCGACATGGTCGAGATGGGCCGACACGTGCGCAACCGGGCCGAGGAGCCAGAGCATCTGGTCGACAAGGTGGGAGCCGAGATCGCGCAGCAGGCCGCCCTCGGGGCCGTGCTCCAGCGTGGCGGGGTCGTCAAAATCCATCCGGTTGTGGACGCGCCAGAGGGTGCCGAGGCGGCCTGTCTCGATCACCGCGGCGAGGGTGCGCAGGTCGGCATCCCAGCGGCGATTTTGGAAGACGCCGAGGCGAACGCCCTTGGCCTCTGCTGCCTGCGCCAGTTCGCGGGCATCGGCAGCGGAGGGGGCAAAGGGCTTGTCGGCCACCACATGCAGCCCGGCAGCGATGGCCTCCAGCACCAGCGCGCGCCGGGTGGCGGGCGGCGTGGTGATGGTGACGGCATCGCAGGTGCCAGCCGCGATCAGATCGGTGAGCGAGGCATAGACGGGCACATCGGGCCAATCGGCGCGGACCTTGGCGACGGTGGCAGGCGCGCGGGCGACCACGCCGGCCAGCGTGACCCCCTCGGCCGAGTGGACGAAGGGGCTGTGAAAGTGCTGGCCGCCGGTGCCGTAGCCGACGACGCCAAGGCGCAGGGTCATGCCAGCACGTCCGCGAGCTTGACCGGGGCGCCGCCCTGGGCCTGGCTGCGGGTGGCGGCCTCGGCGCAGGCGAGCGCGTCGACGCCTTCGGCAAGGGTCACCGGCACAGCGCCGCCGCTCTCCACCGCCTCGACAAAGGCGGCCCATTCGGCCTCGTAGGCGGGCATGTAGCGCTCGAGGAAGAAAAAGGTGGGCTTGGCGCCGGTTACGCCTGCGGTGGTGCTTTTGACCACGGTGTTCTCGAGCATGTTGCCCGCTTGCAGGAGGCCTTCCGAGCCGAGCAGCTCGACCCGTTGGTCATAGCCGTAGCCTGCGCGACGGGAGTTCTTGATCACGCAGATCGCGCCGCTGGCGTAGGTCATGGTGACGACGGCGGTATCGACATCGCCCGCTGCGCCGATGGCTTCATCGACGATGGAGCTGCCGGTGGCGGATATGCTCACCGGGGCCTCGCCCATGATGAAGCGGGCCATGTCGAAATCGTGGATCATCATGTCGCGGTAGAGGCCGCCGGAGACCTTCACGTATTCGACCGGCGGGGGGGCCGGGTCGAAGGAGGTGATGGCGAGCAGTTCGGCCTTGCCGATTTCGCCCGCGGCAAGCGCCTTTTGCAGGGTGCCGAAGTTGGGATCGAACCGGCGGTTGAAGCCGATCATCACCGGCTTGCCGGTGGCCTCTGCGGCGGCGAGGCAGGCCTGCGCGCGCTCCAGCGAGAGATCGACGGGCTTTTCGCAGAGCACAGCCTTGCCAGCGGCGGTGGCCGCCTCGATCAGATCGGAGTGGGTATCGGTGGAGGTGGCGACCAGCACGGCATCAATGGCCGGGTCGGCGATGATCTCTTCCGAGGAGCGGGCCTCGCAGCCATAGGCGGCGGCGAGCTTTTCGGCGTTTGCGGTCATCACGTCGGAGACGGCGACGAGCTGGCTGCCGGGGTGGGCGGTGATGGCGCGGGCATGGACGTTTCCGATCCGGCCGGCGCCGAGAAGACCAACTTTGAGCATCTTGTGTTTCCTGTCGTTTTTCGCAGTCGGCGGGCCTCAGCCCTCTGCCTGCTTGAGAAAGGTTTCGAAGGCGTCGTCCTTCATCGGGACGACATGTTCGGGCGCGGGGTAGGCGCCGGAATTCACATCGGCGATGAACTCGCGGAAGGCGGCGATGCGCTCCTGCTGGAGGCGGTCGAACTCGGCCTTGAAGTTGCGGTATTGCTTGCCGTGGCGGGGCTTCTTGTTGGCGCCGTGGCCGAGCACATCCTCGGTGAAGAGGTATTGCGCATCGGCTCCGGGCCCCGCGCCCATGCCGAGCATGATCATCGAGGTATTGGCCGAAAGCCACGCGCCGAGGCGGTCGGGCACGACCTCAAGCTCGGCGCCGAAACAGCCGATCTCCTCGAGCCGCTGGACCTGACGCCAGATCCGCAGCGCCTCATCGGCCTCCTTGCCGACGGCGCGCCAGCCGGTCCAGGTGATGTAGGAGGGGATCAGGCCGACATGGGCGACGATGGGGATGTGGTTGTCGCACATCGCCTTCTGGATATCGAAGGAGGCGGCGCAGTAGTAGCAATCGCCCCCCATCGCGCCGAAGGTGTAGGCGGCGCGGATGTAATCCTCCGCCGTGACAAGGTGCTGGCCGTTTACGGTGCCCTTGTCGCCGTAGGGAAGGCCGACCTGCACGAAGCAGCTGCCCGCCGCCTCGCGCATCTCGGGGGACCAGTATTTACCTTCGATGGAGAGCATGTGGATGCCGGCCGCATCGGCGGCGGCGGCTTCTTCCAGCGTGGTCACGTAGAGCATGGATATCTTCTCGCCGCGTGCCTTCATGGCGCGGATATCTTCCACGTGCGGACGGTTGTGATACATCGCCGCTCCTCCCTCTTGTTCCGGCCCGTTACGCTTACTGAAAGCGGGGCTTCAGGCACAGATGGGAGGCCGCATTTTGCATCATTTGGTGAGAGATTCCGCGGGCCGGAATGATGGTTTTATGTCATCGCCCGCAGACGGGTTTTGAATGGCCCGTTCGCAAAAACTATTGGCCGCTCGGGCCCCAAGTTTCGCTAAGTGTAGGGCACCGCGCCGCAAGCCACTCTTGACGGCCGGACCAACATTGACGGGAGGGTCATCATGATCAAGTCAATCGGCCTCGCGGCCGCACTCATCGGAGCCACCGCCTTTGGCGCGGCGGCGCAGGACAGGGTTTCTATCGGGACCGGTGGCACCGGCGGCGTGTTCTACGCCGTGGGCGCGGGCATGGCAGACCTGCTGACCCGCAAGCTCGACGGGGTGAGCGCCAATGCCGAGGTGACAGGTGCCTCGATCGAGAACATCCGCCGCGTTTCGGCGGGCGAGATGACCATCGGCTTCTCTTCGGCCTCGACGCTCTATGAAGCCAAGAGCGGGACTGGCGCCTTTGACGGCGACGCGCAGAACGTGGCGGCGATTGCCTACCTCTACCCCGCCGTGCTGCAGATCGCCGCGACCGACGCCAGCGGCGCCGCCGGCGTGGCCGATCTGGCCGACCTGAAGATCTCGGTGGGCCCTCCGGGCTCCAACTCTTCGGTCTTCGCCGAGCGGCTGCTGACCTCGCAGGACGCCTTCAACATCGGCAACATCAGCTTTCTGAGCTACGGCGAGGCGACGGCGGCGATCAAGAACGGCCAGCTGGACGGGTCGATGATTCTGGCGGGCACCCCTGCCTCGGCCTTCATCGAGCTGTTCACCACCGAGGATGTGGCGCTGGTGCCGGTCGTAGCAGACAACGTGACCGGGCTGATCGAGGAATTCCCCTTCTACGAGGTGATCGAGATCCCCGGCGGCACCTATGAGGGCGAAGCCGAGGCGGTGGTGGCCGTGGGTGACCCGGCGATCCTCTTTGCCGCAGCCGATGCCGACCCGGCGCTGATCGAGGGCATCACCTCGACCCTCTTCGACAACCTCGAAGAGCTGGGCGCGGTGCATCCGGCGGCCAAGAAGATCACGATGGAGAAGGCCACCTCCACCCCGATCGACCTGCACCCCGGCGCGCAGGCCTATTTCGACGGGCAGTAGGCCCCTTCGGCGGGGCTGACCGGCCCCGCCCAACTCCGCCCTCGGCCCCAACGCCGCAAGGGCGACAGGACAGACAATGACCCCGATCACCGATATCCTCCCCGCCCCTGCCCTGCCCCGCTGGGAGCGGCTCGCCGCCACCGCCGCGCTGGCGGCGCTTTCGATTGCCGTGACCGCGCTGTGCATCTGGTCGGCGTGGTATGGATCGATCACCGCGCTGGTGCTGCGCTCGACCTTCTTTTCGCTGATGGTCGCCGCCGGGTTGATCGTGGTGGCGAGCGAGCGACCGGGATGGCTGCGGCCCGTGATCTACGCGCTGGCCGCAGGGGTGCTGATTCCCGGGCCTTACCTGTGGGTGAACTACCTTTCCATCGTGCGCTCGGGCGGGATCGCCAGCGAGCTCGATGTGGCGCTGTTCGTGGTCTGCACCGCTTCCGTGCTGGTGCTGGCGCGTTATCTCATTGGCTGGGTGATGGTCGGCCTTGGCGTGGCGGCGCTGGCCTATGCCTTCTTTGGCGACATGATCCCCGGCACATACGGCCATGCGGGCTACTCGCTGAGCCGCGTGACCTCCAACCTCTTCCTGCGCACCGAGGGGCTGTTTGGCCTGCCGATGGGTGTGGCGGTGCAATACATCCTGCTGTTCTCGCTGCTCGGCACGCTGCTGCTGAAGACCGGGCTGGGGCAGGTGTTCGTGGACCTTGCCCATGCGGCGACGGGCCGGGTGCAGGGCGGGCCTGCGCTGACGGCTGTGGTCTCCTCCACCATGTTCTCTTCGATCAACGGGTCGGCTGTGGCGGGGGTCGTGACCACCGGCACCTTCACCATTCCGCTGATGAAGCGCACGGGATACCGGCCCAAGGTGGCGGGCGCGATTGAGGCGGCGGCCTCTTCGGCGGGGCAGATCATGCCCCCTGTCATGGGCGCAGCGGCCTTCCTCATGGCCGAAATCACCCAGACGCCTTATGCCACCATCGCCGCCGCCGCGCTGATCCCGGCGCTGCTTTACGTGTTTGCCCTGCTGGTGGGCGTGCGCGAAGAGGCGGGCAAGTATGACCTTGGCCGCGCCGACCCGAGCGAAATTCCGGCGCTGAAGGACGTGCTGCTGAAGCGGGGGCATCTGCTGATCCCGCTGGTCGGGCTGATCGTGTTTCTGGCCATGGGCTACACGCCCTCCGCCGCTGCCGTGCTCTGCCTTGCGACCACGCTGGTGGTTTCGGTCTTTGGCAAGGCCACGCGGATCGGGCCGGTGGGCCTTGTGGCGGTGATGATGGAAACGGTGAAGAACGTGCTGCCCATCGTCGCCGCAGTGGGTATCGCGGGGATGCTGATTGGCGTGCTGACGCTGACCGGCATGGCGCTGAAGCTATCGTCGCTGATCCTCACCGCCGGGGCGGGCTCGCTGCTGCTGACGCTGCTGCTGACGATGGTCGCCAGCTTTGTGCTGGGCCTCGGCATGCCGACCTCGGCCGCCTACCTGCTGCTGGCGATCCTGATCGCCCCGGCGCTTGAGCAGTTCGGCCTGCCGGTGATCGCGGCACATATGTTCATTTTCTACTACGGGCTGCTCTCGGCCATCACTCCACCGGTCGCGCTTGCGGCTTATGCGGGGGCGTCGATTGCCGGGGCGGAGCCGAATGAGACGGCGATGGAATCGATCCGGCTGGGGTTCGTGAAGGTGGTTGCGCCCTTCCTCTTTGTCTACGCGCCGGAATTGCTGCTGATCGGCACACCGGGCAACATCGCGCTGGCGACCGTGGCGGCTTTTGCGGGCACCTTCGCGGCGGGCACGGCGCTGACGGGCTGGATGATCCGCCCGCTGACGGCGGCGCACAGGGCCGGGTTTGTGGCCGTGGCGGCGCTGGAGACGGTGGCGTTGGTGATGCCGGTGGGCGGGGCGGTGAGCCTCGGGGCCGAAGTGGCGGGGCTGGCCCTGCTCGGCGCAGTGGTGATGGTGCTGCGGCGGACGGCTTAGGGGCGGCCTAAGCGGCACCTAGGAGAAGCCGACTTTCACCTGCCTCAACCGGTGGTAAGCTCGGGCCGAAAGGAGCCCCTGCCATGCCAAAGGACACCTCCCCCCCCGACGGGTTGCGCGCGGCTGCCGAAGCCCCCTTCGAGCAGGCCCGTGCGATGCCGCCTTCGGTCTATACCTCGGAGGCGTTTCTGGAGCTGGAGCTTGAGCACATCTTCAAGCGCGAGTGGTTCTGCGTGGGCCGGGCCTCGGCGCTGTCGGAGCCGGGGGACTACCTGACCTGCGAGTTGGCGGGGCAGCCGGTGGTGGTGGTGCGCGACGGCGCGGACATCCGGGCGATGAGCAATGTTTGCCTGCACCGGATGTCGACCCTGCTGGAAGGGCGCGGGCGGGTGCGGAGCATCGTCTGCCCCTACCACGCGTGGACCTACAACCTCGATGGCTCCCTGCGCGGCGCGCCCGCGATGGGGCAGAACGAGGGGTTCTGCAAAGGTGACTACCGGCTGCCGGAGCTGCGCTGCGAGGTGTGGCTGGGGTGGGTCTTCGTGACCCTCGACCCCGAGGCCGCGCCGGTGGCGGAACGGCTGGCGGAGGTGAAGGCGCTGATCGCGGGCTATGACATGGCCCGCTACACCGAGAGCTTCTTCGAAGAGCATGTCTGGGACACCAACTGGAAGGTGCTCGCCGAGAACTTTATGGAGAGCTACCACCTGCCGGTCTGCCATGCGGGCACCATCGGCGGGTTGTCGCGGTTGGACGAGATGATCTGCCCGCCGGGGCGCGCGGCGTTCAACTACCACACGATCCTGAAGGACGACTCGCTGCAGATTGCCATGGCGCACCCGTCGAACGACCGGCTGGAAGGGGATGCGCGGCGCACGACCTTTCTGCTGGCGCTCTACCCCTCGCTGCTGATCACGCTGACGCCGGGATATTTCTGGTATCTGTCGTTGCACCCCAAGGGGCCGGGGCAGGTTTCGATCCGCTTTGGTGGCGGAATGTCGGACGATTACGCGGGCGATGCGGATGCGGCGGAGAACTTCACCGCGCTGAAGACCCTGCTCGACGATGTGAACGTGGAGGACCGGGGCTGCACCGAGAAGGTCTATCGCGGACTTTCATCGCAAGCCGCCCGGCCCGGGCACCTGAGCCACCTAGAACGGCCCAACTACGATTTCGCCCGCTATCTGCTGGCCCGCATCACGGAGAGCGCCTGACATGGCCCATACCCGCATTCGCCCGTTCAACACCGCCGAGACCTACCCGGAGCAGCGGCTCGACAATGACCTCGCGCAGGCGGTGGTCACGGAAGGCGGCCGGATCATCTGGCTGCGGGGGCAATGCCCGCAGGAGCTTGATACGGCGGTGAACCTGCCAAGCCACGACCCGGCGGAGCAGGCGCATAAGGTGATGAGCAACATCAAGCAGTTGATCGAGGAGGCCGGGGGGCGGATGGAGCACCTCGTCAAGCTGGTGGTCTATCTAACGGACGTACGGCACCGCGAGGCCGTCTATCGGGTGATGGGCGAATACATCAAGGGTGTGCATCCGGTCTGCACCGGGCTGGTGGTGGTGGCGCTGGCGCGGCCCGAGTGGCTGGTGGAGATCGACGCGACGGCGGTGATCCCCGAAGGGGGTGAGGGATGACCTTTTCGCTGGTGGCGCGCTGCGCGGAGACGGGGATGTTTGGCGTGGCGATCTCGTCGTCCTCCCCTGCGGTGGCGGCGCGGTGCAGCCATGCGCGGGCGGGCGTGGGGGCGGTGGCCTCCCAGAATATCACCGATCCGATGCTGGGACCTATGGCGCTGGACCTGATGGAGAACGGTATGGGCGCGGCGGAGGCGGTGGCCGAGGTAAAGCGGCGCGGCGCCTTCATCGAGTATCGGCAGGTGCTGGCGGTGGACAAGGCGGGCGGCACGGCGATCCACTCCGGCCCGAAGGCGCTTGGTATCTGGACGCAGGCCGAGGGCGAGAACGTGGCGGCGGGCGGAAACCTTTTGGAGAATGACGGCGTGCCGGGTGCGATCGTGGAGGGGTTCCTTGCCGCCGAGGGTCATTTGGGCGACCGGCTGGTGGCGGCGCTCAAGGCTGGGCTCGCGGCGGGCGGCGAGGCCGGGCCAGTGCATTCGGCCGGGCTGCTGCTGGTGGACCGCCAGCCGTGGCCGCTGGCGGAGCTGCGCTGCGACTGGACGGAGGAGTGCCCGGTGGAGGCGGTAGCCACGGCCTGGGAGGTCTACAAACCGCAGATGGAGGCCTATGTGCAACGCGCGCTCGACCCGAGGGACGCGCCGAGCTACGGGGTGCCGGGCGATGAGTGAGGCGCAGGCAGCCGCCGCTGGCGTGATGAGCACCGTTGATATTCTGGACCGGCTGATCGCCTTCGACACGGTAAGCGCCAAGAGCAATCTTGCGCTGATCGACTGGGTGGAGGCGTTTCTGCGTGAGCACGGCGCGCGGGTGACGCGCGTGACCGACCCGGATGCGCCCAAGGCCGGGCTGATTGCCGAGATCGGGCCGGAGGGCGCGGGGGTGATGCTCTCGGCCCATACAGATGTGGTGCCGGTTGAAGGGCAGGCGTGGAGCCGCGACCCGTTTCGGCTGACGCGCGAGGGCAGCAGGCTTTATGGGCGCGGCACGACCGACATGAAGGGCTATCTGGCCGCCATGCTAAGTGCGGCGAGCCGCGCCTCGGGCATGGCGCTGCGCGAGCCTTTGAAACTTTCGATCTCCTGGGACGAGGAGGTGGGCTGCCTCGGCATCGCCAAGATGCGCGATGTGCTGGCCGGGGCCACCCCCCTGCCCCGGCTCTGCCTCGTGGGCGAGCCAACCGAGATGCAGGTGGCCACGGGCCACAAGGGCAAGCGGGCGATCCGGGCTGTGTGCCACGGCGAGGCGGGCCATTCGGCGCTGGCCCCGCGGTTCGTGAACGCACTGCATCTGGCCGCCGGGCTGGTGCACGGAGTGCAGGCGCTTCAGGCGGACTATGCCACCAAAGGCGCGCGCGATCCGGGTTACGGGGTGCCTTACACCACGCTGCATGTGGGCCGGGTCACGGGCGGCACGGCGCTGAATATCGTGCCCGACCGGGCGGAGGTGATCTTCGAGTTCCGGCACCTGGCCGCCGATGCGCCGGAGACTCTGATGGGCCGGATCGAGGCAATGGCCGCAGAGGTCGAACAGGCCAATCCCGGCGGGCGGATCGAGCTGGAGTCGATGGTCAGCTACCCCGGCCTCGACACCCCAGCGGACAGTGCCGCCACCGGGTTGGTGCAGCGGCTGGCGCAGGTGAACGGCACGACGAAGGTGGCCTTCGGCACCGAGGCGGGCACCTTCGACGGACTCGGCATCCCCACGCTGGTCTGCGGGCCGGGCTCGATGGAGGGACAGGGGCACAAGCCCGATGAGTATGTGGAGGAGGCCCAGCTTGCGGCCTGCGATGCGATGCTGGGCCGGGTGCTGGAGGAGTTGCGCGGGGCCTGAGCGGCCCCGGCGCGGGAGCGGTCAGAGGGTGAAGGCGGCGCGGAAGGCTTGCAGCGCGGCCTCGGGATCGCCCTTGGCGAAGGCCTCCATACCCACGGGGCCAGCGTAGCCCATCGCATCCAGCGCACGGGCGATGGCGGGCCAGTTCATCTCGCCGGTACCCGGCTCGCAGCGGCCCGGATTGTCGGCCACCTGCACTTCACCGATCCACGGCAGGCAGGCCTCGGCGTGGCGGATCACGTCACCCTCGCCGATCTGGGTGTGGTAGAGGTCTAGGTTGATCCGCAATTGCGGACGGTCGACCGCCGCGACGAGGCTGAGCACATCGGCGGTGGAGTTGAACGGGCAGCCGGGGTGCTCGCGCAGGTTGAGGTTTTCGAGCGTGAAGGTCACGCCCTCCTCCTCGGCCATGTCGCAGATGCGGTGCAGGGTATCGCGGGCCTTCAGCCACATGCCGGGGGCGACATGGGCAAGCTGCTGGATCGGCAGGCCCTGATCGCCCAGCCCGGTGCCGTGCAGGTTGAGGCGGGCCACGCCAAGGCGCTTGCCGATCTGCGCGGTTTCGCGGGCGGACTTCAGCAACATGTCAGCGCCCGCGTCATCGGCCAGACGGCCCTCGAGGTAGCCGTTCATGATGGTGAAATTCGCGCCGGTCTTCTCCAGCGCGTCCAAGTCCCACGCTGGCCAGTTCCAGAGGCCGACGCCGAAGCCCATCTCGTGCAGGCGCGCGGCGCGCCAGTGGATCGGCTTGTCCTGCCAGAGCATCTCGGCGCAGGCGGCGAGTTGGAAGGCCATGGCTCAGAGCTCCACGAAGACGCGGCCACCTTCGACCTTGGTGGCGTAGGTGTGCAGGTTCTCGCAGGCCGGGGGCGTTTCGACCTCGCCATTGGAGCAATCGAAGATCGAAGAGTGCTTGGGGCACTCGATTGTGGCCTCGACGACCAGCCCGTCGGCGAGGTGCACATCTTCGTGGGTGCAGAGCCCGTCGGTGCAGTAGTAGTTATCTTCGTGGTCGCGGACGATGATGAAGGTGCGCGCGCCGTGATCGAAGCGGATCACGTCTTCGGCGTCGATGTCATCGGTGGAGCAGGCGTCGATCCATTCTGCCATGGGGGTGTCCTCAGATGTCTTGTGGTTTGAAGTCGGAAGGGGCGGAAGGCATGACGGCTTTCAAGAGCGCCACGGATTTTTCGAGCCCTTCCAGCGAGTTGAGCAGCACGTCCTCGTGTTCGATGGAGAGCCAGCCATCGTAGCCCGCCATCAGACAGCGGTAGCAGAACTGGCGCCACCATTCCTCGCCATGACCGAAGCCGAGGGTGATGTAGGACCAGCTGCGCGCCGGGATATCCATGAGCGAGCCATTCTCCAGCAGGGACGTGGTGGCCTGCACGGGGGCATTGAGAAGCGTGTCCTTGGCGTGGACGTGGTAGAGCGCGGGGCCGAGAGCCTCGGCGGCGACCAGCGGGTCGGCGCCCATCCAGAAGAGGTGCGACGGGTCGAGGTTGGCGCCGATCACCGGGCCGACGGCCTCGCGTAGTTTGAGCAGCGAGGGCACGTTGTAGACGCATTGGTTGCCGTGGAGTTCGAGGGCGATGCGGTGGACTCCGTTTTCGGCGCAGAGGGCGGCGATCTCGGTCCAGAAGGGGATGAGCTTTTGCTCCCACTGGTAGTGCAGGATCGTCTGGGTCTCGGGCGGCCAGCTCGAAACCACCCAGTTGGGCATGGTGTCGGTGGCGCTTCCGGCGGGCAGGCCGGACATGGTGCAGACGGTCTTGATGCCGAGGGCGCCGGCGACGCGGATTGTGTTTTTCAGCCCCTCGCCCTGCTTTGGGTCGGTCGGGTGGAGGGGGTTGCCGTTGGCGTTGAGGCTGATGACCTCGAGGTCGCGGCTCTCGAAGGCGGAGCGGAAGGCGGCGCGCTTGTCGGCGCTTTCCAGCATGGCGGCGAGGTCGAAGTGGGGGGCGGTGGACCAGCCGCAGGTGTTGACCTCGACGCCATCGCAGCCGAGCCGGGCGGTGTGGTCGAGCATCTCCTCGAAGGGCAAGGCCCCGAGACTGTCGGAGACGAAGCCGAGTTTCATGCGTAGAACTCCGGTTTGGCGATCAGGGTGACGGGCTGGCGGGTGCCGGTTTCAAGCGCTTTTGCCCCGGCCTGAGCGGTAATGGCGGCGCAGTAGCCATCCCAGCAGCTTGAGGCGACTTCGGGGAAAGTGCCGGTTTGGGCGAAGGCGAGGAAGGCGCGGTTTTGCCGGACGTAGGCCTCGTGGTAGCGAGCGCGCCAGTCGGCATCGTAGCGGGTGGCGGAGGCGAGTTTGGCGTCAGTCCGGGTGTAGGCGACGTTGTTCATCGCGATAGAGCCTGCCTCGCCGACCAGTTCGGCGCGGACATCGTAGCCATAGGCGGCGTTGTTGTTGACCTCGATGGTAACGAGCTGGCCATCAGTCGTTTCCAGCACCATCACCACGGGGGCCACGCGCGCATCAGACCGGCGGGGCTGGTGGGCGGTGATGGAGGCGTATTCGCAGCCGAGGACATGGCGGACCACGTCAAACTCATGCGGGGCGGAGTTGGTGATGGCCATGGCGCCGGTGAAGTCGGCGGCGGGCGTTTCGACGTTGCGATGGAAGTTGTGCATCATCAGCGGACGGCCGATCTGGCCCGAGGCGAGCGCCTGCTTCATCTCCACGTAGGACTGGTCGTAGCGACGCATGAAGCCGAGCATGACGAAGCGGCGGCCGGCGGCCTCTTCGGCCTGCATGACGGTGAGGCATTCATCAGGATGCTGCGACAGGGGCTTTTCACAGAGCACGGGCTTGCCGGCCGCGATGCAGGCGAGTGAGAGCGGCGCGTGGGTGAAGTCGGGGGAGGCGATGATGACGGCGTCCACGTCATCCCGGGCGATCACGGCCTCGGGGTCGCTGGCGGCGTCTGTGGCGCCAAGCTCATCGGCCACGGCGCGGGCGCGGGCCTCGTCCATGTCGCAGACCACCTGAAGGGTGGCGCCGGGGAGATCCTCGGCCACGATGCGGGCGTGGTCGGCGCCCATGAGGCCTGCGCCGATGACAGCGATGCGGGTGGTCATCAGGGTAATCCTTGAGAAATGTGGCGGCCCGGGAAGAGGCCCGGACCGCCGGGGGAGAAACTACTGCGCCGGGGTGACCTGCGGCGGGTGGCCATCATGGGTTTCCATGTAGCCTTCGATGTTGGCCTCCAGATCGGCCATGCTCTCGCCGCCTGCCATGAGGTCGGCGATCTCCTCGCGGGTCTTCTCGCCCTTGCGGAAATCGGCGGCGATGGCACCGCGGATCAGCACGGCGAAATGGTCGCCCACGGCCATCGCGTGCATGACCTGGTGGGTGATGAAGATCACCGCCAGCCCGCGCCGCTTGGCCTCGTTGACGATGCGAAGCACGTGGGCCGCCTGCTTGACGCCCAGCGCGGCGGTCGGCTCGTCGAGGATCAGCACGCGGGCACCGAAGTAAACCGCGCGGGCAATGGCGAGCGACTGACGCTCACCGCCGGAGAGGCCACCGACGAGACGGTCGCCATCGGTGATGCGGGTGATGCCCATTTTCTGGACTTCGGAGACCGCGATGCGGTTTGCGGTGGCCCGGTCGTAAACCTTGAACGGGCCGAACCCCTTGGTGGGCTCGGCGCCCATGAAGAAATTGTGGCCCACCGACATGAGGGGATAGGTGCCGCCGAACTGGTGCACGGTGGCGATGCCGCGCTCCTGCGCCTCGCGCGGGTTGGCAAAGCTGACCGCGTGGCCGTCCATCAGGATTTCGCCGCGGGTGGGCTGGTGAACGCCCGCGAGGGTCTTGATGAGGGTGGACTTGCCGGCGCCGTTGTCGCCCAGCAGGCAGAGCACTTCGCCCTCGCCCACCTTCAGGCTGATTTCGTGGAGCACGTCGATCGGGCCGAAGGACTTGTCGACGTTGCGAAGCTCGAGAACGGGGGTCTTGTCGGACATGGGGGTTCTCCTCACTTCTTCTTCGAGGTCGACCAGCTGGTCGCCAGGTTGCGGAAGGTGTCGTTCATCAGGACCGCGATCAGGAGCATGACGCCGATGATCAGGAACGAGAGGTTGCGGTCGATCTCGGTAAAGCCGATCGCCTGGGTGACGATGGCCAGCGTCAGGACGCCGAAGACGATGCCCATGACGGTGCCGAAGCCCCCGGTCAGCAGCACGCCGCCGACCACGACCGAGATGATGGTGTTGAAGATCAGGCCGAAGTTGGCCTGGCTGGTGGCCGAGTTGAAGGTGATAACCTGGAGCGCACCGGCGAAGGAGGCGCAGGTCGAGCAGAGCATGAAGAGGCCGATCTTCAGCTTGCGCACCGGGATGCCGGCGTTGCGCGCGCTCTCCTGGTCGCCGCCCAGCGCGAAGACCCAGGGCCCCTTGGGCGACTTGTGCAGGAAGTAGTAGAACCCGACGATCAGCGCCGCCCACCAAAACACCGAGGAGTTGAAGCCGTAGACCTTGCCGCCGAAGAGCGACTTGGCCCAGGCGGGGGCCTGGTAGAAGGAGTTGGTGTTGTTGATGAAGAGGATGGAGAGATAGAGCGTCAGCCCGGCGACGGCGAAGAGCGTGGCCAGCGTGACGATGAACGACGGCACCTGGGTGCGGGTGACGATGGTGCCGTTGATGAAGCCGACCAGCGCGCCGATGGCGAGCGCGGCGGCAATGCCCACGAGGACCGGAAGCTCGTAGTGGCCCGAGACGATGGCCACCGTCATCGCGCCCGCCGGGAGCACGGCTCCGGTCGAGATGTCGAGCTCGCCCGCGATCATCAGGAAGCCCACGGGAATGGCGATGATGCCGACGAGGGAGGCAAAGTTGACCCAGGTGGTGATGCCAGGGATCGAAAGGAAGTTGCGGCTGAACCCGAAGATCGCGAAGACCACGAAGACCACCACGAAGCCCATGAATGCCCCTGCTGCAGGGCTGCGGAAGAAGGCAGCCAGCGAGAAGCCCTCAGAGGCCGTTTCCGCGCTGGTGCTTGAAGTCGTATCGGTCATTTGTGCCGCCTCCGGGAGGGTTGCGCGGAGGGGTCTGGCCCCAGCCGCCGTAGTCGGGTCCGGCCAGCCTGGCCGGACCCCTTTGCTCTGGATGGGCTCAGCGAGCGCCGAGCTTCACGCCCTCGATGGCCGACTCGACGTTTTCGGCGTCGACGATGGCCGGGCCGGTGAGCACGGGCTGGGTGGCAAGCTCGGTGCCGAACTTCAGGTTGGCGAAGAGCATCGAGGTGGCCAGGAAGCCCTGCAGGTAGGGCTGCTGGTCGATGGCCATGGTCTGGGTGCCGTTCGAGATGCGGTCCAGCACGGAGGCGGACATGTCGAAGGTGCCCAGCATGACGGTGTCGCCCTTGCCCAGCTGCTCGATGGCCGAAGCGGAGGCATCGGCGGCCCAAGCGGCCAGGTTGATGACGGCGTCGATGGAGTCATCGGCGATCAGCTCGGCCTTGATGGCCTCGGAGGTGCCGACCATGTCGCCGTCGAGGTTGGCGGGAACGCGGACAATGTAGACTTCGGCGCCCGCTTCCTTGGCACCGTCCACCACGCCTTCGCAGCGGGTTTCGAGGTTGATCGCGCCGGGAATCTGGATGTGGCACATGATCTTCTTGGCGCCCTTCTCGGCAAGATAATTGCCGCCCGCGACACCGGCGAGATACTCGTCGGAGCCGAAGTAGTTGAGCGCACCGTACTTGTCCATTTCGGACTGGCCGGCGTTGTAAGAGGTGATGACCACACCGGCCTCGGCAGCGGCGATCAGGGCCGGGGTCTCGGACTCGGGGAGCCAGTTGGGGATGGCGATGCCATCGACGCCCTGCGCCACGGCCTGCTCGATCAGGGTCACCAGATCAGGGCCGAAGTTGTCGTAGTTCTGGGTCAGCAGGTAGTTCACGGTGCCGCCGTTGGCCTCGACCATCAGGGTGGCGTCGTCCACGCCCTTCTTGATCAGGTTCCAGAAGCCGTCCTGGGCGGAGCCGCCGATCACGGCGATATCCTGCGCCGAAGCAGCGGTGGACATGGTTGCGGCCACGGCGGTGGCGAGAAGGGTCTTGGTCAGTTTCACTTGGGTTTCCTCCCTTGAAGTGTGCCGCGCCTCCGCGGCGGATAGTGCAGGTTCGGGTGCGCGGGCCGGGGCCTCTTTCCTCCCCCCTGGCCTGCGCGACTGCTCGGTTCATTCGGCGGGTGTGGCGCCTTGCTGTTTGGCCTTCATCCGCTCTTTCTTCTTGCGGAAGCGCTCTTTCATCACGGCGTCGGATTCCTTGGTGCCGTCGTGCCAGGTGCCAAAGAGCTTATCCATCGGGACCAGCCCGTCGCCGCCGTAGTTCACCTCGAAGTACTTGTGGTGCAGGTAGTGAAGGTAGGCGTGGCTATCGAGCGTGGCGTTCTCGGTGATCTCGAACTTCTCGAAGCCGAGGTGCCCGTTGACCGCGCCGAAGCCGACCGAATGCAGCGTGAAGTAGGCGCAGACCGGGTTGGACGGGATCAGCAGGTGAAGCCAGGCCTCGGCCATGTAGGGAAAGCCCTCGCCCGGGTGCATGGAGAGCGACGACCAGGGGCTGGGGTTGATCGAGTTGTGATGCACCGAGTGGATGTGCTTGTAGAGCACCGGCACGTGGATCAGGCGGTGCAGGCAGAAGAAGTAGATCTCGTGAATGGCGGGCGAGATCAGGACGATGAAGCTGAGCCAGAGCCAGTGGGTCGTCCACGGCAGCCAGGTCGCCCAGGTGTTGGCATAGGCCCAGAGCATCACGATCTCGACCACGGTCCAGAGCGGGATGGTGATGAAGAAGCTGCGCAGGAAGTTGTCGAGGTTCTGGCTCTTGAACCAGAACACGTCAGACGGATTGTCGGCCGGGAACTTGCCGTTGTACTTGAACCGGTTCTCCTGCTTGCGCTTGACGTAGAAGAAAAACTCGAAGGCGCCGAGGAAGAGGAACATCCCCACCGCGTTCAGGCCGTAGAGCCAAAGGAAGTTGCCGATGGAGAGGGTGGCGAGACTCTCCCAGCTCGGGATCAGGAACAGCACCCAGATCAGCGCGGTGGCGAGGTGAAAGGCGTTCCACGGCCAGAGATACTCGGGCACCCAGGCCAGCACTTTCTTGGGCGAGAAGGGACGCTGCCAGATCGGCGCGGGCTGGGCAGGCGTGTTGGGTGCCCAGTTGCCACGCTTGTCACGGGTGCCGTATTGCAGATCGTCCATGTCGGGCCTCCTCCCAGAGCCTGAGACGGGCCGGTGTGCCAGCCGCTCCAGACGCGAGCACTGTTGACAAATTGACATGGATCAAATCAATAGCTGTCATGTCAGCGCAGCAATTTCGCACCATTTCGTTCCAATAGCGCGCTAAATGAGATGAAATGAGATGAGAAGCCGATGAAAACCCGCCCCACCATCCCCGATCTTGCCAGCGCTGCCGGTGTTTCCGTTTCAACCGTGAATCGGGTCATCTCAGACGCGGGATCGGTGCGGCAACCCACCCGCGAGCGGGTGCTGGAGGCCGCGCAGGAGATTGGATTTTACGGGCTGGGCACCATCGAACACTCGGTTCGGAGTCGGCGGGAGACGCATCGGCTGGGTGTGATCCTGCAGGCGAGGAGCCGCGTGTTCTATCGCGACCTCGGCGCCGCGCTGGAGGCCGCCGCGCGCAGCCACCCCGATGCCAACGTCGAACTCGTGATCGACCACCTCGACGATCTCTCGCCCGACAACGTGGCCGCCCGCATCCGGCGGCTGGGGCAGAGCTGCGAGACGGTGGCCGTCGTCTCGGCCGAGCACCCGCTGGTCTCGGAGGCGATCGACGAGGTGCTGGCGGGTGGCACCCCGGTCTGCGGGCTGATCGGGCCGCTCTCGGCGCGGGGCAACGTGGGCTACATCGGGCTCGACAACTGGAAGGTCGGGCGCACCGCGGCATGGGCGTTTCACCGGATGTGCCGGGAGCCGGGCAAGATCGGAATTCTGGTGGGCAACCACCGCTACCGGAATCAGGAACTGAACGAGACCGGCTTTCGCAGCTATTTCCGCGAGCATGATGCGGGCTTCACCGTGCTGGAGCCGCAGAACACCTATGAGAGCGCCGCCGTGGCCCGCGAGTTGACGGAGAAGCTCTTCCATGACCACCCGGACCTCTGCGGGCTCTACATCTCGGGCGGCGGGGTGACCGGCGCGCTGGCCGCCGCGCGGGAGGCGAAGCGGCGCGAGGATTTCATTGGCGTGGGTTACGAGATGATCGAGCCAACGCGGGCCGCGCTGATCGACGGCACGTTGGCGATGGTCATCGCCCACCCCTTCGAGCCCTTCGCCCGGCAGACGGTGGCGACGATGATCAAGGCTAAGCTGGCGGGGCCGGATGCGGGCGCGCAGCGGGTAACGCTGGGGTTTGATATTTTCACGTCAGAAAACATCTGAGCCGCGCGGCCGTGCCGGCGCGGCCCCCTTAGTGAGGCTTGGGCGGCTCCTCTTCGCCGGTCAGGCGAAAAGCCTCTTCCATGTCGTCCGGGTCATCCGAGGGCACCGCATAGGCGCCGGTGAGCCACTTGCCGAGGTCAAGGTCGGCGCAGCGGCCCGAGCAGAAGGGGCGATACTTGGCCTCGGGGGCCTTGCCGCAAATCGGGCAGGTCATAGAGCCTCCTCGGGCAGGGTCAGGGAGAGCGGCAGGCGCTCGCGCTTCCTTTGCATCTCATACTGGCCCAGCGGCGTCCACCCGGCGAGGACGGTCTCGATCGGGTCGGCGCGGAAGGCGGCCTTGAGGCTCTGCTCCAGCTGCTTGCGTTGGCCCTTAGGCATGGGGGCGAAATCCACCACCACGCGCCCGCCGAGGCCGCGCAGGCGCAGCGCGCGGGGCAGCGCCTTGGCCGCCGCGATATTGGCCTTGAGCGCGGCTGCGGGAGACATGTCGCCGCCGGTGTTCACATCCACCGCGACCAGCGCGCGCGTCGGCTCGACATAGAGCGTGGCCTCCCCTGCCCGCTCGCGCGGCCCTTGCAGCTCGGCCAGCGCATCGAGCACGCCGTGGGTCTCGAAGCCGCCGGGCTCGGTGATGACCTCGGCGGGCGAGGTCCACTCGCGCCATGCGGTGATGTGGGGGCCGTCGCCGGGGTGAATCTCGCCCACCTCGCCCTCGGAGAGCGCGGCCTCGGCGGTGTCGATCATGGTGGCGATGTCTTCGCTGATCGCCGCCTCCTCGGCGCCCATGCAGGAGGAGCGCAGGATCAGCCCCCAGTCGCGGCCATCGAGGGCCTCCAGCGCGGCGAGCTTCAGCCTGTCGCGCTCGTCGTCGTCGCGGATCGAGCGGGCCACGTTGACCCCCGGCGCATCGGGGGTGACGATCACGTAGCGCGATTTGAAGGTGAGGGCGCGGGTGACCGGCGGGGCCTTCTCGACCTCGGCATAGCCGGTGACCTGCACCACCAGCGCCTCGCCGGGCGCCACGCCCTTGGCCTGCCGGAACCAGAAGCGCTGGTCGCCCGCCGCCAGAAAGATGCCGCCTTGCCCCTTGGCCTGCCGCTCCGCCTTGGCGCGCCAGATCGCGCCGGGGCGCAGGATGCCGGGAGCGTCGATCAGCAGGTCATCGAGCCGGCCATCGACCATGCGTGCGGCGGCCTCGCGGCCGGCGACATGATCGAGGATGATTTGCGTGCCTTTCATCGCATCTCTCCGCGCGTGTGGGTCAGGTCAGGCCGCCTTGTAGAGCGGGTAGCCCGCCGCGACCAGCAGCTGCGCCGTCTCGGCCACGGGCAGGCCCATGACGGCGGAGTAGCTGCCAGATATCCAGGGAATGAACGCGCCCGCCGGGCCCTGAATGGCATAGCCACCGGCCTTGCCCTCCCAGTCGCCGGTTTCGAGATAGGCGAAGAGCTCGCTCTCGCTCAGGCGCTTCATCTTCACCGAGGTCACCACGTCGCGCTGCCAGAAGCCCGCCTCGGTGCGCACGGCAAGCGCGGTGATCACGCGGTGGCGACGGCCGGCCAGCGACCTCAGGAACTCCCCCGCCTCGGCGCGATTCTCGGGTTTGCCAAGGATGCGGCGGCCAAGGGCGACGGTGGTATCGGCAGTGAGCACCAGCTCGCCCGGACCGGGCGGCAGCGCCTGCGCCTTCTCCACCGCCATGCGGGTGCAATAGGGGCGCGGAAGCTCCCCCTTGGCGGGCGTTTCATCGATGTCGGCGGCGCGGATTTCGTCGGGCGTCAGCCCGAGTTGGCCCAGCAGCTCGCGACGACGCGGGCTGCCGGATCCGAGGATGAGTCGCATCTTACCGGAAGCGGTAGTTGATGCGGCCCTTGGTCAGGTCATAGGGCGTCATCTCAACCTGCACCTTGTCGCCGGTGAGGACGCGGATCCGGTTCTTCCGGAGCTTGCCTGCCGTATGCGCAATGATTTCATGGCCGTTTTCCAGCTCGACCCTGAACGTCGCATTGGGCAGGAGCTCCTTCACGACACCGGGAAATTCGAGCAGTTCTTCCTTGGCCATGGTCACTCCGTTGTTGCATGCGTGCCGCACTGTGGCGGACGCGGCACTAGATGCGCCGCTATGGGCAACAAATCAAGCGGAAATCGTGCGCGCTCCGGCGCTTGTGACCTTTTTGACCGGGCGGCCCTGTGAAGGTCAGCCCCGGCTCGGCCCTGCATCATCGCTGGCTTGGCGGGCCGAAGCGCTGTTTCATCCGGTCCATCAGCTGGTCGCGGACCTGCCGGTAGACGCCCATCTTGGCCTCGCGGGTCTCGCCAAGGCCGGAGGGGTCCATGATGGGCCAGTATTCGACCTCAAGATGGAACACGCGGGTCAGCTCCAGCGCCTGCCGCTGGGAGGCGGGCGAGAGCGCGACGATCAGGTCGAAGCCCGAGAGATCATCGCCCCATTGCTGCATTTCCTCAAAGCTGCGGGAGCGGTGGCGGTGCAGCTCCACCCCGATCTCCTCGCAGACGGCAATGGCGAAGCCGTCGATATCCAAGTCATTGTAAACACCCGCAGATTGCACGTAGGCGTCATGGCCATAGAGCTTTTTCATCAGCCCTTCGGCCATTGGCGAGCGCACTGCGTTATGGTCGCAGCAGAACAGCACCGAGGAGGGGAAGCTCTTTTTTCCCAAGTCCTTACCCCCCGAAGTGCAGCACGCAGATGAGGGTGAAGAGGCGCCGGGCGGTATCGGTATCCACTGCCGCCTTGCCCTCCAGCCGCTCCTGAAGCACGCGGGCCCCCTCGTTGTGGATGCCCCGGCGGGCCATGTCGATAGCCTCGATCTGGTGGGGCGGAAGCTTTTTGACCGCGTCGTAATAGCTTTCGCAGATCTGCCAGTAGTCCTTCACCACCTGCTTGAAGGGAGAGAGGGAAAGGTGGAAGGCCCCGATTTCATTGGATTTCTCGTCGGAAATGTCAAACACCAGCCGCCGGTCGCGAATGCAGAGGTGCAGCCGGTAGGGGCCGGGGGGCATCTCGTAGCCGTCGCGCCCGGTGGGATCGAAGCTGTTGCTTTCCAGCAGGTCGAAGACGGCCACCTTGCGCTCCTGCTCGATCTCCGGCGTGGGGGGCGGCAGATTGGCGTCGTCTATCTCGATATGGCAGATGCGGCTCATGCGCTCGTCTCCGTGGCTGCCGAACGCTAGCCTGCGGGGGCGGATACTGCAATGCAGCGAAATCCTCAGGTGTCGGTGCTGACCTCGTCCCACCGCTGGCCGCCGTGGGCGCCGATCAGCCAGTTCAGCGCATGGTGCCGCTCCCAGATCACATCGGGGTAGAGCCCTGCGGGCGGCGGGGCGCCATCGAGCCGGGCCTGACGGGTGGCCCAGTGGTAGCGGTAGATCCGGTCAGCCGCGTCCAGCAGTTCGGCCTGCGGGCGGAGGCTGGCCTGCGCCCGAAGCCCTTCGGTGCCCAGGCCACGGAGGGTATCGGCCATGCGGGGCACATCCATGATTTCACTGGGATATTTCAGCTCGTCGTAGATACCCAGCGCCCAGAGCATCACCTCAACGGTTTCGTAGCGCCACGCGAACTGGGCGCGCATCTGCTGGTCGGGATCCGCGGTATCGAGGAAGGCCTGCTCGGCGGGGCTGAACCAGCTTTCATCGGCCTCGAACTGGGTGATCAGGTTGCGGGCGAGGTCGCTGTCGCCGGTCTCGCCTTTTACCGCGACGATGGCCAGTGCGATGGTGCGGCGGATGACCTCCTCCTCGGTGCGGCGCAGGCTTTGGGCCTCGGTCTCGATGGTGGGGAGCGTGGGCAGCACGGGCACGCCCTGCTCTTGCAGCAGCGCGATGGAGGCGGCCTTGCGATCCTCGGCCTCGCCCGCATGGAGCGGCGTGGCAAGGAGGAGAGCCAGAAGGGCGGCGCGGATCATCGGTTGAGCTTGTCCAGCCGGGCGCGGACGGAGAGGCCGTGGGCCTGCAAACTCTCTGATTTCGCAAGGGTTTCTGCCGCCGGGCCAATGGCGCGGAGGGCCTCGGGGGTCATCTTTGCGAGGGTGGTGCGCTTGAGGAAATCCATCACCGAGAGGCCCGAGGAGAAGCGGGCGGAACGGGCGGTGGGGAGCACGTGGTTGGGGCCGCCGATGTAATCGCCGATGGCTTCGGGGGTCCATTGGCCGAGGAAAATGGCTCCGGCGTGGTGGATTTTCTCGGAGAGCGCCTCGGGGTTTTCGACGCAAAGCTCGAGGTGCTCGGGCGCGATCCGGTCGGAGAGTTCTGCCGCTTCATCAAGGCCTTGCACGGTGATTACCGCCCCAAAGTCGCGCCAGCTTTCGCCCGCGATCTGCGCCCGTTCGAGGCTTTGCAGACGGGTCTCGACGGCATCGGCCACGGCCTGCCCGAAGGCGGCGTCGGTGGTGATCAGGATGGACTGGGCGGAGGCGTCGTGCTCGGCCTGAGAAAGCAGGTCGAGGGCGATGAAATCGGGGTCGTTGGCGGCGTCGGCGATAACCAAGATTTCCGAGGGGCCGGCTATCATGTCGATGCCGACCTTGCCGAAGACGCGACGCTTGGCGGCGGCGACGAAGGCATTGCCGGGGCCTGTGATTTTATCAACCGGGGCAATGGTTTGGGTGCCGTAGGCCAAGGCGGCCACGGCCTGCGCGCCGCCGATGCGGTAGACGGTTTTGACCCCGGCGAGGCGGGCGGCGTAGAGCACGAGGGGGTTGGCCTCGCCGCCGGGGGTGGGGCAGGCGATAACGAGGCGTTCGACGCCTGCGACCTGAGCGGGAATGGCGTTCATCAGCACCGAGGAGGGGTAGCTGGCCAGCCCGCCGGGCACGTAGAGACCGGCGGCAGAGACCGGGCTCCAGCGCCAGCCAAGGGTGGCGCCGTCCGGGTCTGTCCACATGGCGTCTTCGGGCATCTGGCGGACGTGGTAGGCGCGGATACGCTCTGCCGCCAGCTCCAGCGCGGCGGCCTCTTCGGGCGGCACGCGGGCGCAGTGCTCGTCGATCTCGGCTTCGGAAAAGGCAATGGTTTCAGAGGTTAGCGAGAGGAGGTCGAACTTTTCTGTCAGTTCGATCACGGCCGCGTCGCCCCGGGTGCGGACATCGGCGATGATGCCGGCGACGGCCTCGTCGACATCGGGCGAATCCTCGCGCTTGGCGCTCAGGAGCGCCTGAAAACGGGCCTCGAAATCGGGGTCGGTGCTGCTGAGAAAGACGGGCATGGGCTCTCCTTTGCGGGCCTCTTACCCGGCTGCGGGGGCGCTCTCAAGCGGGTCGAGATAGCGGATCATGTGGCGTTCGTCGTGGTAACACCCGTTAACGCACAGTGCGCGTGGGCTGCACCCCACCTCGGCAAAGCCCTCGCGGAGGTAGAAGGCATGGGCGCGGGGGGCGGCGGAGGAGACATAGAGCTCCACCTGACCTACCCCGGTTTCACGGGCCAGATCGAGGGCGGCGGCAACCAGTGCGGAGCCCGCGCCCGTGCCGCGGTGGGCGGGCTGGACATAGACCGACATCACGAAAGCGCGGTGGCTGATCTTGGGGCCATGCTCGCGCATGTAGAGCAGGATGCCAACTAGCGCCCCCCCGGCGAAAGCGCCGAAATTATCGCCCATTTCCAGACGGTTGGCATAGTCGAGATCGGTCTTGTCGAGCGCGTCGGAGAGATCTTCGCCAAAGGCCTCCGGGCTCTCTGTCAGCGCCTCAAGCCGCAGGGCGCGGAAGGCCTGCGCATCCTCCGGGCCGAGGCGGCGGATGCTCACTCTTCGGGGTGCTCCGGCGCGTGGCGGGAGGGGGCGAGATAGGGGCGTGTCACATCTTTCAGCACCACGTCGAGGCATTCGACCTTGAGGCGGATCGCGCCATCGCCCGCGAGGGTGAAGGTGAGCGTGCCGGTGCCGTCCTCGCCCTCGTCCCACGAAATTGCCAGTAAAGACAGGATGGTATCGGCATCTGAGCGGTCGATTCCCATGGTCGAGACGCCCATGACATCACCCACCCGCAGCACCGATTGAACCCGCTCGTAGGGGCGGCCGCGGGACTCGGCACGCTCTTTGTCTTCCCAGCGAAAGCGGTTGACCAGCAAGGCAAATTCGCGCGCGGCCTTGTCGAACTTCATCTCGGTGATGGGAAAGACGGCGTCCTGCACCAGCGAGGAGACGATGGGCAGGGAGCCATCATCCATTGCGGCGAGGTAGATCGGGCGCTCTGCGCCATCTTCAAACTTGGCGTCTTCAGCCACGATGCGCCTCCGGGGCCGGTTTTACTGAGTATTCTTGCATTGCATGAAAGACATAGGGGGTTCGGCACAGGCTCACAAGCGGCAGTTGCCGCGGCGTCCCGGGCGGTTAACAGGCAGCGGGCTGTTAAGGTTGGTTACCGATGCACAACTGATGCACATCCGATGCACATTCCATACATACGCGATTTTCGCACAGAAATGGGTGGTTAAGCGATCGCACTGTGCACCGGTGTGCGCACCCGGGCGGAGGCAGGCGCCGGCGCCCGCTGGCCCCTGCCCCGGTTGCGCATCGGCTGCTCCAGCCAGCGGAAGCTCGCCGCCGCCAGTGCGAGGGACACGGCGAAGGTGACGACGAAGGCTGGGACCGGTGGCAGGGTATCGCGCAGCAGGACGGCGACCGGGTAGTGCCAGAGGTAGAGGCCGTAGGAGAGTTGGCCGAGCCAGACGAGGGGGCCGAAGCCGAGCCAGCGCCCTGCCAGCCCGGATTGCCCGGTGCGGAGGCCCAGCAGCAGCAACACGGTGGCCAGCTCGGTCGCGCCGATCCAGAGCATGAGCGCCCCGAAGGTGCGGAACTGCGCCACACTCAGGACGGCAGCGAGCGCGACGAGGGCGACGCCCACCATCATCCCCGGATAGCGGATGCGGGGCGGCGGCAGGGTGGCGACGAGACCACCGAGAAAGAGGCCGGAGCTGTGCGCGAAGGGGCTGTAGAAGCCTTCGCGCCAGTCGGCCACGCTGGCCACGCCGAGCCGGTAGAGGGTGACGCCGACGAACCCGGCCAGCAGCGCGTAGCGCAGTCGCCGGGCGGAGCGCAGCAGCAGCGCCAGCAGGCCGATCAGGATGTAGAACTGCATCTCGGCGGCGAGCGACCACGTGTGGACGGAATAGCTGGCATACCCCAGCACCGCGCGGTCGGTGTTGCCTATGAAGAGCGCGCCATGCAGCGGCGCGGCCGGGTAGCGGTCGCCCGCCAGCCACATGGCCAGCGCCACCGCGCCGCAGAAGGTGATGAGCAGCGGCCAGAGCCGCCAGAGCCTGCGGGAGAGAAAACGGCGGAAGGCGCCGGGGCTGAAGCCCTCGATCTGGTGGAGGATCAGCGAGGTGGTCAGATAGCCCGACAGCACGAAGAACAGGTCGACCCCGAGGAAGCCGCCGCCAAAGCCTGGCAGGCGGGTGTGAAAGGCCAGCACGGCGATTGCCGCGAGTGCCCTTAGCCCATCTAATTCGCGTTGGTAGGTCATCGGCTGCCCGTTCTGCCCGCGATTTATTTTGCGGGGGTGTATCAGGCAATCATGGCGCTGAGATGGCGGCCCTGAGGCGGGCCGCCGGTCAGGGCTCCAGCGGCACAGGGCCGTTTGCCGGGTACTCGTCGGCGGGCATCGGGTTGCCGGGAGCGGAGGTGCCGCCGAAGTGGCGGATGAGGCCGGACACGGCGTTGAGCGAGGTCTGCACCGCGCCCTCGACCCAGGCCGGTGTCCAGCTGATGCCATCTCCGGCGAGGAAGATGCCGCGCTCTTCGGGGGGCATGTCCTCCTGCATGAAATGGCAGAACATGCGGTGGTTGTAGCGGTAGTGGCCGGGCAGCGCGCCCTTGAAGGCGCCGAGAAAGTTCTGATCGGCCTCCCAGCTCACGGTGATCGGGTCACCGAGGATATGGGAGCGGATATCGACGCCGGGATAGATCTTGGCGAGCGAGGTGAGCGCCAGTTCGACCCGCTGCTCGGCGGGCAGGGGCAGCACCTTGAGGGCGTCGGTCATCCAGGCGTAGCTGAGGCAGATGACCGAGGGTTTGTCTGGCCCGTTGTCGAAGAGGTAGGTGCCGCGGGTGAGCCGATCAGTCAGGGTCATCGACATCACGTCGCGGCCTGTGTGCGGGTCTTTGTCTTTCCAGAACGGGCGGTCGACCATGACGAAGGTTTTAGCCGACTGCATGTAGCGGGTGCGGTCGAGGGCCATCCAGAGATCTTGCGCGAAGAGGCTCTCTTCGGTGTCGATCATGGTGGTGAGCAGGTGGGTCTGGCAGGTGACGAGCACGGCGTCGAAGGCCTCGGCCCGGCCCCATGCGTCGGTGACGGTGATCTGCTCGGGGCTCGTCCGGCGCAGGCGGCGGGCCCCGGCGCGGGGGGCGCCGTCGTTGAGGGCGGCGAGGGTGGTGCCGGCGGGCCAGTGGGTGCTGTGCTCGGGCGCATGCTTCCAGAGGCGGCGCGGCATCTGCTCGACCCCGCCGGAAAAGTAACGCTGGTTGCTGTCGCATTCGGTGAGGTTGACGCGGAGGATCTCGAGCATCGAGTTGGGGAAGTCGCTATCCCAGCCGCCGGTGCCGAAGCCGACCTGCCCGAAGACCTCGCGGTGGTGGAACGAGAGCTTCTGGAAGGCGTCGGAGGAGGCGATGAAATCGTAGAAGGTGCGCTCGTCCCATGCGGCGACGAGCGGGTTCCACAACTCCTTGATGCGGGCGGTGTCGCGGTCGCGGATGGCCTGTTGCAGCGCGGTGAAGCTGGCGCCCTCTTCGAGCGCGGCGTCATAGGCCTGCGCGACCTCCTGAAACAGCGGCGGCAGGTCGGCGAGGGTGCGGGCGTAGTGGGTTTGGCCCAGAAGGTCGATGACGGTGGAGCCTGCGGCGGGGGTCAGCGGGTTGGGGAAGGGGCGGCTCTCGAGGCCGAGCATGTTGGCGTAGTGGTAGAAGCCGGTGCCGGAGACCGGGAAGCGCATGCCGCCCAGCTCGGCGATGACCCCCTCGGCCCCCTCGAAGGCGCGGGAGCGGAGCCGCCCGCCGAACTGGCCGGATTCGAAGAGGATGGGGCGGAGGCCCAGTTTCATCAGCTCGTAGCCTGCCACCACCCCGGCGGCGCCGGAGCCGATGATCGCCACCCGCTTGCCGTGGCTCTCGGCAGGAAGCTGGCCGAGGCCAGCGGGGTGTGTGACCCAGCGGTCGTAGGCGAAGGGGAAATCGGGTCCGAAGACGGTGACGGGGTTCATGGCTGGCCTTGGTAGAGATCGGCGCGGCGCGCGGAGAGATAGGGCTGGGCGCGGCGGGCTTGGGCAAGGGCGGCGCGGTCGAGCGTGGCGGTGAGCAGGGCCTCCTGCGCGGCGGGGGCTCGGGCGATATCCGCGCCATCGGCCCCGCAGGCGCAGGAGAGGCCGTTGTAGGTGAACTCCCCTTCGGCGCCCACGTAGTTGCAGTAGGCGATGCAGGTGGTGTTCTCCTCAGCGCGGGCGGGCACAAGGCGGGTGTTGACGCTGCTGAAGGGCACCATGTTGGCGGTGGGGGTGACGATCAGCTCGGCGCCGCGGAGGGCGAGGCCGCGGGCCAGCTCGGGGAACTCGATGTCGTAGCAGATCGCCAGCGCCAGCTTCCATCCGCAGAGGTCGAAGACGGGGGAGAGCGCGTCGCCCGGGGTGAACTGGGCGGCATCGACCTCGCCAAAGAGCTGGACCTTGTGGTAGCGGGCCAGCTCACGGCCCGTGGCGTCAAGCGTGACGCAGGCGTTGTAGGGGCGCGGGCCGGGAGACGGCAGGGCCAGACCGGCGGTGAGGGCAGTGCCGTGGCGGCGGGCGATGGCGGAGAGCGCCTCGGCCACCTCCCCTGCCCGCTCGGCGTTCGCTGCCACCTCAGCGGCGCCGATGTTATAGCCGCCCAGCGCCATCTCGGGGGTGACCAGCAGGTCGGCCCCGGCCTGTGCAGCGGCGCGGGCAGCCTCGTCCAGCGCGGAGAGGGCCGGGTCGATGCCGGGCTGCGGGCGGGTTTGCCAGAGGGCGATCTGCATGGCCTCTCTCCCGGCGTGCCTGCGGCCTAGCCCTCTTCGTGGACCCGTTCGATATGGGCGCCGACGCCGGAGAGCTTGCGCACCACATGCTCGTAGCCGCGATCGAGGTGGTAGACCCGGCTGACCACGGTTTCGCCCTCTGCCGCCAGACCGGCGAGGATGAGCGAGACGGAGGCGCGCAGGTCGGTCGCCATGACCGGGGCGCCCTTGAGCTTGTCGACGCCGGTGACGGTGGCGTGGCCGCCGTGCACGTCGATCTTGGCGCCCATGCGCATCAGCTCGGGGGCGTGCATGAAGCGGTTCTCGAAGATCTTCTCTTCGAGCACGGAGGTGCCCTCGGCGGTGCACATCAGGGCCATCATCTGGGCCTGCAGGTCGGTCGGGAAGCCGGGGAAGGGCTCGGTGACCACATCGACGGCGCGGACGCGGCCGTTCTTGCGCTTCACCTTCAGGCCGCGGTTGGTTTGGGTGACCTCAATGTCGGCCTGTTCGAGCTTGTCGGCAAAAGCGCCGACCAGTTCGCGGGAGCCGCCCAGAAGCTCGACCTCGCCGCCCGCGATGGCGGGGGCGAGCATGTAGGTGCCCAGCTCGATCCGGTCGGTGACGACAGGGTGGGTCGCGCCATTGAGGCGGTCGACCCCCTGAATGGTGATGGTGCCGGTCTCGGCCCCCTCGACCTGCGCGCCCATCTTGTTGAGGCAGTTCGCCAGATCGACGATTTCAGGCTCGCGGGCCGCGCCCTTGAGCACGGTCGTGCCCTTGGCCAGCACGGCGGCGAGCAGGGCGTTTTCGGTCGCGCCGACGGAAACGAGCGGAAACTCGAATTCGGCGCCCTTCAGCCGCCCGCCGGGGGCCTTGGCGTGGACGTAGCCGTCTTTCAGCTCCAGCTCCGCGCCCATGGCTTCGAGCGCCTTCAGGTGCAGATCGACCGGGCGGGCGCCGATGGCGCAGCCGCCGGGCAGCGAGACGACGGCGTGACCGTCACGCGCCAGCATGGGCCCGAGCACGAGGATCGAGGCGCGCATCTTGCGGACGATGTCGTAATCGGCGGTGTGGTTGTTGATGTCATGCGAGGACATCGCCAGCACCTGACCATCCTGCAGCGAGGTGACCTCGGCCCCCAGCGATTGCAGCAGCTGGGTCATGGTGCGGATGTCGGAGAGG
Organism: Vannielia litorea; assembly: GCF_019801175.1. NCBI lineage: Bacteria > Pseudomonadati > Pseudomonadota > Alphaproteobacteria > Rhodobacterales > Paracoccaceae > Vannielia > Vannielia litorea. Next base: position 168,101 of record NZ_JAHVJR010000001.1, on the reverse strand, counting down.
CGCGGCGCGTTGGTCAGCGTCAGCGGCTCCTCGGAGAGCAGCGTGGCCGGCATGAGGGTCAGGCAGGCGTTCTTGGCCCCCGAGATCGGAATTTCACCAGAAAGGGCGCCGTTGCCCCGCACCACGATTCTATCCATTGTCGCCCTCTTTACCGCTCGATACTGCCGTTTCGCTTGTTGTCTTGCCGGCGCGCGCTTTTGCCTGCGCCTTGCGCCGTGCCATGTTGGCCTTGAGCGCCTGCTTCAGCCGCTCCTCGCGCGGCGCTGCCGGTTTGTCGCTTTTGCTCATGGAAATGCAATAGGGGATGGGGCGCGCGGCGTCCATCCCCGCGAAGGCTCAGGCGGCGATCCAGTCGCGGGCGCGGGCCAGCACGGCGGCGCCGGTGGGCGAGAGGTCGCCGTGGGCGTCGACGGTGGAGAGGCCGGAGGCGAAGTTGGCGCGGTCGCTGGCGGCGGCCTCGCGGGCGGCCTCGGTCTCTTCAGGGGAAAGCAGTCCAGAGGCGACTAGCCCCTCCATTGCCCAGGCCATGCGGGCGGAGACGAAGGTGGCGTGGTAGATGCCATCCATCGGGCGCGGGTCGGGCCGCAGCGGCGAGGTGAATCGCGCATCGCCCGGGTTCAGGGTGAGCGGCTCGTCGATGGTGAGGCCGAAGAGCAGGGAGTGGGCGCATTCGTGCGCCAGCACCTCGGCCATAGCGAGCCGATTGGTGTGAAAGCTGGGGTTGAGCAGGAGCAGGCCCCAGAACTGGTAGTGCGATGCGCCGTCAAACTGCATCTGCGCGCCGGGTGGGGCGGTGGCGCAGATGACGTGGTGGGTGATGGTGGTAATTTCGGCGTGGAGTGCTGGCAGCCCCTCTTTCAGCAGCTCAAGACCTTCGGCGAGGCGGGCGGCGAAGGCCTCGGCGGTTGCGGGCTGGACGGGGGCGAAGTTGGTTGCCTCCTCGCCCATGAGCGCATCCATCAGCCCGTCGAGCGCCCCGGCTCCGCCGCGGGGCGAGACGGTGAAGGGCGCGCGCCCGGCGGTGACATCGGCCAGCAGGGCATCCGCCTCGGCCTCCAGTCCGGCCTCATCGCCCGACAGCAGGGCAGAAGCGATCAGGTAGTAGCGGGCAAAAGCCTCAGGCCCGACCCGGCGGTTCTCAAGGCGGCGGGAAGCCTCGAAGAGCGGCGCAGAGGCATTATGGCCTGCATCATCACAGGCCTGCGCGATGTGAGCGAGACTGGCGGCCAGCTCGCGATGCATCCGCTCATCGACATAACCCGCCCGAGCGGACTCGGGCGGGAAAGCAAGCAATGACTCAGGAGTCATCTTTAGAGGTCAGGCAATGGACCCTGCGGGCGGCTGAACGCCCCCACCTTTGGTGCCCATCTTCAGGCTCATCGGGCCGGTGACCTTGCCGCCCATCTTCAAGCCGTCAATTGCATTGCCGCCCTTGCCGCCCATTTTCAGGCCGTCGGATCCCTCTGCCTGAAGGCGGAAGCCGAGAAGCTTTGTCTCATCAAGTTTGATCGTCATCGAAACGTCCTTTCCCAATCTGGATGGCCGAATTAACCTTTAGGTCAACTCGACTGTCAAGAAGCTCTATCGAATGCCCAGCCTGCCCCGCCTCGTCATCTATGCCACCGCGCGGCGGCTCAACACTTTCAGGGAAGTGCGCAGGAAGGCGCGGGCGACGGGATTTGCGGTCAAGCTCATGGCATATGAGACAGCGGCGCGGCGGCGCAGATTGCCCGCAGGGAGCGCGATCTTTACCGATTTCGAGCGGATGTCGCCGCCATGGCTGGAGGTGGCCGCCACCCTGCGCGCCCGCACGTTGGAGGCCGGGGGGCCGGTGCTGAATGATCCGGCGCGGTTTTTGCCCCGAGCGGCTCTGCTACGGGCGCTACAAGCGGAGGGGATCAACCGGTTTGGCTGCTGGCTGCCGGCACTGGGGGAGCGGCCCGAGCGGTTTCCGTGCTTTCTGCGGACCGGCTGGGCGCATCGCGGGGTGCTAGGCGACCTGCTGCAGAATGCGCAGGAGGCCGAAGCGGCGCTGGAGGCTGCCTTGAAGGCCGGGCACACCTTGAGCGATCTGATGTTCATCGAATACGCCGGGCTGGCGCGGGAAGGCGGGGTATTTCGAAAGCGCGCGGCCTATGCGGTGGCGGGCGAGGTGGTGCCTGCCCTCACTGTAAGCCAGCGCCACTGGGTGGCAAAATCGGGCGAGGTGGGTGCGGCCAGCGCGGCGCAATACGCCGCTGATGAGGCCGAAATGCACGCCTATCCCCATGTGCAGACGGTGCGCCGGGTCATGGCACTGGCGGGACAGCAGTTTGGCCGGGTGGACTTTGGCCTGACCGAAGGCGGCGTGGCGGTGTTTGAGCTCAACACCAACCCCTACATCCGTTTCGGCAGCGGCCACCCGGACCCGGAACGCGTGAAAACGCAGGAAGGCGTCGAGGCGCGGCTGATGCAAAGCCTGCACGCTCTGGCCGAGCAAGGGCGGGGCGCTCCGGCGCCAGACCTCGCCGGGGCCTTCGGATGGCGCGGCCTGATGAAATTGTCGCCGAAAATGCCGTGAGAGGGGCTTGCATGTGCGCGCAAGAGATGTAAAACGCCCCTCACGCTGCGCCGGGCCTCAAAGAAGGCACGGAACGCAGGTTGAGAATGCTGTGGTAGCTCAGTGGTAGAGCACACCCTTGGTAAGGGTGAGGTCGAGAGTTCAATCCTCTCTCACAGCACCATCTCCCCCTAGACACGCCAGAAACATCAGCTGCCGCCTTGCGTGGAAGCGCGCCTGATTCCGCCTCCCCCAAATCAGCGAGTGGTTCGGCGGCGGCGCTCGGCTTAGGGTTGAGCTTGTCGGAACTCCCTCCCGCACCGCGGCCTTGCCGACAGCGCCCGTCTTCCCCTGAGACGGGCGCATTCGGTTTTGGGGCACGCGCGCCGGACGGGGGCTGATCCCTTCGCAAAAGTGAACCGAGCCGTGGCCTCACCCGTATTGGGTTCAACTCCGCACATAGGGCGGGGCTGATATCTGATCAGGGAGGACTGACCCATGAACATCTTCACACTCACCAAGGCAGCCACCGTTGCGCTGGCGCTGGCCGTTTCGGGCTGCACCGCGCCGAGCAGCAACAGCGGGCCGGATATCGTGGAGGTCGCGCAATCGGCCGGGAGCTTCGAGACGCTGGTGGCGGCGGTTTCGGCGGCGGGGCTCGTGGAAACGCTGCAAGGCCCGGGGCCCTACACCGTGTTCGCGCCCACCGATGAGGCCTTTGCCGCGCTGCCGCCGGGCACCGTGGAAGACCTGCTGAAGCCCGAGAACCGCGACACGCTGACCGCGATCCTGACCTATCACGTGGTGCCGGGCCGGGCCGAAGCGGCCGATCTGGCCGGGCGCCGTGTGAGCGTGCTGACGGCCAATGGCGGGAAGCTGCGGATCAACGGCACCCACGGTGTGCGGGTGAATGATGCCCGCGTGGTGACTGCCGATGTGGCGGCCTCCAACGGCGTGATCCACGTGATCGACAAGGTGCTGCTGCCCTGAACCTACCCAGTGAAGCCCGGGGTAGCCACGGGAAGGGTGGGGGCCGAGGCCCCTGCCCTTTTCTTTTGGCCCGGCCCTATTCCGCCGCGCGGATGCGGGCGGCGGCGAATTTGAACTCGGGGATCTTGCCGAAGGGGTCGAGCTGCGGGTTGGTCAGGAAGTTGGCCGGCGCGTCGCGGAAGCAGAAGGGGATGAAGAGCATGCCCTGTGTCACGTCACGGTCAGCCCTCAGTGTGAGGGTAATGTCGCCGCGCCGGGTTTCGACCGTCACCTGCTGGCCCCGCTCGAAGCCCATGCGGCCGATGTCGCGCGGATGCATCGAGACCACCGGCTCCGGCTCCTGCGCGTTGAGCGCGTGGCTGGTGCGGGTCATCGCGCCCGTGTGCCAGTGCTCCAGCATCCGGCCAGTGGTGAGCACCAGTGGGAACTCGTCATCGGGCAGTTCGTCGGGCGGCACCAGATCGGTGGGCACGATGCGGGCTCGGCCATCTTCGGTGGGGAAGCCCTCGGTGAAGATGACCTCCTGCCCCGGCTCGTCCTCTGCCGCCGCCGGGTAGGTGACGGAGCCTTCGCGCTCGATCCGCTCCCAGCTGATGTGGTCGAGCGAGGGCATGAGGGCGGCCATTTCGGCGTAGACCTCGGGGACGTCGGTGTAGCTCCAGCCGCAGCCGATGCCATTGGCGACATCGCGGATCAGCTCCCAGTCCTGCCGGGCCTCGCCGGGCGGGTCGAGCACCGGGCGACCGATCTGCACCTGGCGGTTTGAGTTGGTGTAGGTGCCCAGCTTCTCGGCCTGGGAGGAGGCGGGGAGGATCACGTCGGCGTGCCATGCGGTCTCAGTGAAGAAGATATCCTGCACCACGAGGTGTTCGAGGCTGGCGAGGGCGGCGCGGGCGTGGTGCTGGTCGGGGTCGGACATGGCCGGGTTTTCGCCCTGCACATACATGCCCTTGATTTCGCCGTCATGGATGGCGTGCATGATCTCGACCACGGTGAGGCCGCGCACGTGGTCGAGCGGGCGGCCCCATGCGTCTTCGTATTTCTCGATGAGGGCTTCGGATTCCACCGATTTGTAATCGGGGTAAAACATGGGGATGAGGCCTGCGTCGGAGGCGCCTTGCACGTTGTTTTGCCCGCGCAGGGGGTGCAGCCCGGTGCCGGGGCGGCCGACGTGGCCGGTGATGAGCGAGAGCGCGATCAGGCAGCGGGAATTGTCGGTGCCGTGGACGTGCTGGGAGATGCCCATGCCCCAGAAGATGATGCCGCGCTCGGCCTTGCCGAAGGCGCGGGCGATGGCCTTGATCTCGTCGGCGGGGACGCCGCAGATCGGGGCCATCTCTTCGGGCGTGAAGCCTTTGACCTTTTCTTTCAGAGCCTCGAAGCCGGAGGTATTGGCCTGGATGTATTGCTCGTCGGTCAGCCCCTCCTCGATGATCGTGTGGATCATCGCGTTGAGCAGGGCCACGTCGCGGCCCGGCTCGAAGACGACCGAGTGGGTGGCATGGCGCATCAGGCCCTGTTTGCGCGGGTCCATCACGATGAGGGTCGCGCCATTTTTGGCGGCCTGTTTGAAGTAGGTCGCGGCGACCGGGTGGTTTTGCTCAGGCCGCGCGCCGATGATGATGATGCAGTCGGATTTCTCGGCATCGGTGAAGGGGGCGGAGACGGCGCCGGAGCCGACGCCCTCCATCAGCGCGGCGACCGAGGAGGCGTGGCAGAGGCGGGTGCAATGGTCGACGTTGTTGGTGCCGAAGCCTTGGCGCACGAGCTTCTGGAAGAGGTATGCCTCTTCATTGGTGCCCTTGGCGGAGCCGAAGCCGGCGAGGGCGTGGCCGCCGTCGCGGTCGATGATGGTTTTGAGGCCGCCGGAGGCTTTTTGCAGCGCCTCTTCCCATGTGGCTTCGCGGAAGACCTCGTGGATGCGGTCGGTTGAGAGCTTGGCGTGAGCGTCCTTGGGGGCGTCGTCGCGGCGGATCAGCGGCTTGGTCAGGCGCTCTGGGGAGAGGACGTAATCATAGCCGAAGCGGCCCTTGATGCAGAGCTTGCCCCGGTTGGCGGGGCCTTTGCGGCCTTCGACCTGGATGATCTTGCCGTCCTTCACGGAAAGCTCGGTCTGGCAGCCGACGCCGCAGAAGGGGCAGACGCTCTCGACCTTCTTCTCGGCGTATTCGGTGCGCTTGGTGGCCTCGTCGTTCAGCAAGGTCTTTTCCATCAGCGCGCCGGTGGGGCAGGCCTGTACGCATTCGCCGCAGGCGACGCAGGAGGAAAGGCCCATCGGGTCGTTCTGGTCGAAGACGGGCAGGTTGCCGGTGCCGCGCGAGGCCATGCCGATCACGTCGTTGACCTGCACGTCACGGCAGGCACGCTCGCAGAGGGTGCAGGAGATGCAGGCGTCGAGGTTGACGGCGATGGAGGGGTGGGAGGCGTCGTGGAAGATGCTGTCCACCGGGATTTCGGCGCGGGCGCCGGGGCGGGTGGAGGGGAAGTGGGTTTCGGTCAGGCCGGCGAGGTCGGCCTGGCGCCAGAAGCGGGCGTCCGGGTTTGGGGACTGGTCGCGGGCGGGCATGTCGGAGGCCAGCAGGTCGAAGACGAGGCGGCGGTTGGTGGTGACGCGGTCGGTGGCGGTGGAAACCTTGAGGCCCTCGGAGACGCGGCGTTTGCAGGAGGCGGCAAGGGTGCGCTCGCCCTCGATCTCGACCATGCAGGCGCGGCAGTTGCCATCGGAGCGATACTCGGGGTCGTCCTTGTAGCACAGGTGCGGGATGGCGGTGCCCTCCCGCTTGGCGACCTGCCAGATGGTTTCATCCGGGGAGGCGGTGACTTCCTTGCCGTCGAGCAGGAAGGTGACGGAGGTGGGTAGGTCTTTCATTGCGGGGTCTCCATAGGGGAGCAGGTGGTGGGCAGATTGCCCACCCTACGGGGCGTAGTCATGCCAGCTCCTCCGGGAAGTAGCGGATGAGGTGGCGGATCGGGTTGCCCGCCGCCTGGCCGAGGCCGCAGATCGAGCTGTCGGTCATCACGGTGATGAGGTCGTTCAGCAGGTCGGTCGAGGGGGTGTCGCCCGCGAGGATCGCCGCCGCCTTGGCGGTGCCGGAGCGGCAGGGGGTGCATTGGCCGCAGCTCTCGTGCTCGAAGAAATGCGTCAGGTTCAGCACCGCCTCGCGCACCGAATCGTCCTGGGAAAGGATCATCACCGCATGGGAGCCCATGAAGCCGCCGTCCTTCTCGAATTCGCCGAAGTCGAGCGGGCGGTGGGCCTCGGAGGCGGGGAACACGCCGCCCGAGGCGCCGCCGGGGAGAAAGGCCTTGAGGGTGTGGCCCTCCGCCATGCCGCCGCAGTGGTCGTCGATCAGCTCCTGCAGGGGGATGCCGGCGGGGGCGAGCTTGACGCCCGGCTCGGCCACGCGGCCCGAGACGGAATAGCTTCGCAGGCCCTTGTTGTCGGGCGTCTGGCCCTTGGCGGCGAACCACTCCGCGCCGTTGGCGAGGATATCGGGCACCCAAGAAAGGGTTTCGACATTGTGGTTCAGCGTGGGCCGCCCGAACAGGCCGACCTCGGCGATATAGGGCGGGCGGTGTCGCGGGAGGCCGCGCTTGCCCTCGATGCTCTCGATCATCGCGCTCTCTTCGCCGCAGATGTAGGCCCCTGCCCCGCGGCGGATCTCGATGGGCACATGGGCGAGGCCCGCGTGCTCCAGCGCCTCGACCTCGGCGCGCAGGATCTCCAGCACCGCCGGATACTCGTCGCGCATGTAGATGTAGATGCGGTCGCAGCCGACGACATGTGCAGCGATCAGCGCGCCCTCCAGCATGCGGTGCGGTTTGCGCTCGAGCCACCAGCGATCCTTGAAGGTGCCGGGTTCGCCCTCGTCGCCATTGACGGTCATCAGCCGGGGCGCCTCGTAGCCGCGCACGAAGCCCCATTTCTTGCCTGCCGGAAAGCCCGCGCCGCCGAGGCCGCGCAGGCCTGCGTCCGACATGGTGTCAATCGCGGCGTCGGGGGTGATCTCGCCTGCGCGAATCTTCTCGTAGATGCCGTAGCCGCCGCCCGCGCGGTAGGCCTCCAGCCCCTCGTAATCGGGAATCACCGGGGCGAGCGGGCCGGTGGCGGCCTCGGTGAGGCTCTGGGGGGTGGCGCGATCGACCGCGCGTTTGCCGACCTGACCGGCGGGCGCGCGGTCACAGGCGCCGATGCAGGGCACGGGCTGGATGCGGACGCGCTCGGGGTCGGTGGAGGCCTTCAGGGTCTCGATCAGCTTGGCGCTGCCCGCGAGGCTGCAGGTGAGAGATTCGCAGACGCGGATGGTCACCGGGGCGGGCGCGGCCTCGCCCTCCTTCACCACGTCGAAGTGGTGATAGAAAGTGGCAACCTCGTAGACCTCGGCCTGCGCGAGGCGGAAAAGCTCGGCCAGCGCGGCGAGATGGGCGGCGGAGAGATGGCCCTTGGCGTCCTGAATCAGGTGCAGCGCCTCGATCAGAAGATCGCGGCGGCGGGGCAGATCGCCCAACAGCCGGGTGACCTCGTCCAGCGCCGCCTCATCGACCTGCCGGCCCTTGGGCTGGCTGGCATCCCGGCGGGTAAACTCTTTGCTCGCCTTGTTCATTCTGGCTGGCTCTCCTCCTGCTGCCCCGACCTTATGGCATGCCCCCCGATGAGGCAAAACGCCCGGCACGACCATGGAAGCGGCGGAAACGTCATGCCGGGGACGCGATCGGAAACCTGCGCCGCGGGCCGGAAACCCTTGCGCGGGGGGAAGGTGGGGTCAATGCAGCCGATGGTATGGGGGCGACCGTTGGAGTGGGGGCGCTGCCCCCACACCCCCGGGGATATTTGGAGCAAGAAAATGGACAAGGTAGAGCACAGGGGCCGAAAGAGTGGCGCGCGCGGTGGCGGGCATTTGAGTCAAATTTTAGGCTGTCGGAGCACGCCCCGGTTGGTGGCCTTGCCGACCCTGCTGCATTTTCTTGCTGCAGATCCTCAATCCGCCAGTGCAGCCGGGCGCGAGGGCCGGAAAAGGAGCGGCATCGGGAGCAATCTGCGCCTTCTGGCCTTGACCCCCTTGCCCTCGCCCGCCCCATCCCTATAACGCACGACAATTTGCGCCGACCCGGGGAACGACCATGCCTAAGAGAACCGATATCAATTCCATCATGATCATCGGCGCAGGGCCCATTGTGATCGGGCAGGCCTGCGAGTTCGACTACTCCGGCGCACAGGCCTGCAAGGCGCTGCGCGAAGAGGGCTACCGGGTGATCCTCGTCAACTCCAACCCGGCCACCATCATGACCGACCCGGAGCTGGCCGACGCGACCTATATCGAGCCGATCACCCCCGAGGTCGTGGCCCGGATCATCGAGAAGGAACGCCCCGACGCGCTGCTGCCCACGATGGGCGGCCAGACCGGGCTGAACACCTCGCTGAAGCTCGAAGAGATGGGCGTGCTCGACAAGTTCGGCGTGGAGATGATCGGCGCCAAGCGCGAGGCCATCGAGATGGCCGAGGACCGCAAGCTCTTCCGCGAGGCGATGGACCGGATCGGGCTGGAGAACCCAAAGGCGACCATCATCACCGCACCCAAGAAGGGCAACGGCGATGCCGATCTGGATGCGGGCGTGCAGATGGCGCTCGACGAGCTGGAAGAGATCGGCCTGCCCGCCATCATTCGCCCTGCCTTTACCCTTGGCGGCACCGGCGGCGGCGTGGCCTACAACCGCGAGGATTACATCCATTACTGCCGCACCGGCATGGATGCCTCGCCGGTGAACCAGATCCTCGTCGACGAGTCGCTGCTGGGCTGGAAAGAGTTCGAGATGGAGGTTGTCCGCGACAAGGCGGACAACGCGATCATCATCTGCTCGATCGAGAACGTCGACCCGATGGGCGTGCACACCGGCGACTCGATCACCGTGGCCCCTGCCCTCACGCTGACCGACAAGGAATACCAGATCATGCGCAACGGCAGCATTGCCGTGCTGCGCGAGATCGGGGTGGAGACCGGCGGCTCCAACGTGCAGTGGGCGGTGAACCCTGCCGATGGCCGCATGGTGGTGATCGAGATGAACCCGCGGGTGAGCCGCTCTTCGGCGCTGGCCTCCAAGGCGACCGGCTTCCCGATTGCCAAGATCGCCGCCAAGCTGGCCGTGGGCTACACGCTGGACGAGCTGGACAATGACATCACCAAGGTGACGCCCGCCAGCTTTGAGCCGACCATCGACTACGTGGTCACCAAGATCCCGCGCTTTGCCTTTGAGAAGTTCCCGGGCGCCAAGCCCGAGCTGACCACCGCGATGAAGTCGGTCGGCGAGGCGATGAGCATTGGCCGCACGATCCACGAATCGATGCAGAAGGCGCTGGCCTCGATGGAGACCGGCCTGACCGGCTTTGACGAGATCGAGATTCCCGGCGCGCCGGAGAAGGCCGCCGTGACCAAGGCGCTCTCGGAGAAGACCCCCGACCGGCTGCGGGTGATCGCCCAGGCGATGCGCCACGGGCTTTCGGACGACGACATTCAGGCCGCCACGGCGTTTGACCCGTGGTTCCTCGCCCGCATCCGCGAGATCGTGGAGACCGAGGCCGAGCTGCGCAAGAACGGGCTTCCGATTGAGGAAGAGGGGCTGCGGCACGTCAAGATGATGGGCTTTACCGATGCGCGCCTCGCCAAGCTGACGGGCCGCGACGAGGCCAACATCCGCCGGGCGCGGCTGAACCTCGGCGTGGTTGCCAGCTTCAAGCGGATCGACACCTGCGCGGCCGAGTTCGAGGCGCAGACGCCTTACATGTATTCGACCTACGAGCACCCGGCGATGGGCGAGGTGGAATGCGAGGCGCGGCCTTCGACTGCGAAGAAAGTGGTGATCCTCGGCGGCGGGCCGAACCGGATCGGCCAGGGCATCGAGTTCGATTACTGCTGCTGCCACGCCTGCTTTGCGCTCACCGGGCAGGGCTATGAGACGATCATGGTCAACTGCAACCCGGAGACGGTTTCGACCGACTATGACACCTCGGACCGCCTCTACTTCGAGCCGCTGACCTTTGAGCATGTGATGGAGATCCTGCGGGTGGAGCAGGAGGCGGGCACGCTGCATGGGGTGATCGTGCAATTTGGCGGGCAGACGCCGCTGAAACTGGCCAATGCGCTGGAAGCCGAGGGTATTCCGATCCTCGGGACCACGCCTGATGCGATCGACCTTGCCGAAGACCGCGAGCGGTTTCAGGACCTCGTCAACCGGCTGGGGCTGAAGCAGCCTAAGAACGGGATCGCCCATTCGGACGCAGAAGCGCTGAGCATTGCCGCCGACATCGGCTTTCCGCTGGTGATCCGCCCCTCCTACGTGCTGGGCGGCCGGGCTATGGAGATCGTCCGCGATATGGCCGGGCTGGAGCGCTACATCCGCGAGGCTGTGGTGGTGTCGGGCGACAGCCCGGTGCTGCTCGACAGCTACCTCTCCGGTGCGACCGAGGTGGACGTGGATGCGCTCTGCGACGGCGAGAACGTGCATGTGGCGGGCATCATGCAGCACATCGAGGAGGCGGGCGTCCACTCGGGCGATTCTGCCTGCTCGCTGCCGCCGCACACGCTGCCGAAAGAGACGGTGGATGCGCTCATCGAGCAGACCAAGGCGCTGGCCGTAGCGCTGCATGTGGTCGGGCTGATGAACGTGCAGTTCGCGGTCAAACCCAACGCGGCGGGCGAGAACGAGATTTACCTCATCGAGGTGAACCCGCGGGCCTCGCGCACCGTGCCCTTCGTCGCCAAGGCGACCGACAGCGCCATTGCCTCCATCGCCGCGCGGCTGATGGCGGGCGAAAAGCTCTCGGATTTCCCGGTGGCCGCGCCGCATGTGCCGGTGGACGAGAACACCCCGATCCCGATGGGCGACCCGCTGGCGCTGGCCGATTTCCGCACGCCGTGGTTCTCGGTGAAAGAGGCGGTGATGCCCTTTGGCCGCTTCCCCGGCGTCGACACGCTGCTGGGGCCGGAGATGCGCTCCACCGGTGAGGTGATGGGCTGGGACCGCAGCTTTGCGCGGGCCTTCCTGAAGGCGCAGCTCGGGGCGGGGACGATCCTGCCGAAGCCGGGGGCGGGCAAGGTGTTCTTGTCGATCAAGGAAGACGACAAGGGCGCGCAACTGGTGGAAACGGCGCAGGTGCTCACCGGCCTCGGCTTTCCGCTGATCGCCACGCGCGGCACCGCCAGCTTCCTCGCGGAGCACGGGATCGAGGCGGAAGTGGTGAACAAGGCCTACGAGGGCCGGCCCCATGTGGTGGACGCCATGAAGAACGGCGACATCTGCCTGGTGATGAACTCGACCGAGGGTGCGCAATCGGTGGAGGACTCGCGGAGCATGCGGGCGGTCTGCCTGAGCGACCGCATCCCCTATTTCACCACGCTGGCGGCCAGCCATGCGGCGGCGCTGGCGATGAAGTCGCGGGACGAGGGAGAGCTTGTGGTGCGGTCGCTCCAGCAGGCGTGACGCGCCCCGTGTGAGCGCCTGCGGCGGGCGTTGCTGGCGCAAGAAGATGAACAGCTGCGGCTGCATTTTCTTGCCCTAAATACTCCCGCCGGAGGCTCAAAAGCCCTAGCGCGGCGCTGCACCCCGCGCCGCGGTGGAGCGGGCGCTTTGCCGGTGCCGCAGCCGAAAAGGCGGTGCTAGACCCCCTCCTCACTATCGCCGTATTCCGCCCGGCGGCGGCGTTTGGAGGCGAGGTCTTCGGGGCGGAGGATGTAGTCGTTCACATCCGGGCCTTCGATCACCTTTGCCAGCCGCATGTGCATGAAGGCGCGGAGCACGCGGTTGATGCGGGGCTGGTAGCCGGGGCCGAGGGCGCGGAAGAATTTGAGCACATCGGCGTCGAGCGACATCGTCACCCGCGCGCGTTTCACGTCGCGCCGGTCATCGTCGCGCCAGATGTCGTGCCAGTCGGGCGGGCAGCCCTTGAGATCCCACAGGCGGTCGTGGATATCGTGCTCGATCATCCGCAGGGCATCGACGCCATACATGAAGTGCTGGCGCTCGATCTTGGTCATCTTCTCGGGGTCGACGGGCATGGGGCGCGCTCCTCGGCTTGGCTGCCGGATTCTGCGCCGGAAGGGTTAACCGGGCGCGGACGGGGCGTGCGGCGGTTGTGCCGGGGCGGGGCTTGTGCTCTTAGACCCGCAGATCGCTGAGGGGATGGGTGGCGGATGGCCAAGCTCTATTTTCACTACTCCACGATGAATGCGGGCAAGAGCACCATTCTGCTTCAGGCCTCGCACAACTACCGTGAGCGCGGGATGGAGACCTACCTGCTGAACGTGGCCTTCGACGATCGCGCCGGCGAGGGCACCATCGGCAGCCGGATCGGGCTGGAAGCGGCGGCGGATACCTTCACCGACTGCGATGACCTCTTTGACAAGATCGACGCGCGGATGAAGCGCGGCCCCTGCGCCTGCGTGTTCATCGACGAGGCGCAGTTTTTGACCAAGGCACAGGTCTGGCAATTGGCGAAGGTGGTCGATGACCTCGGCGTGCCGGTGATGTGCTACGGCCTGCGGGTGGATTTCATGGGGGAGCTGTTCCCCGGCTCTGCCGCCCTGCTGGCGCTGGCCGACGAGATGCGCGAGGTGCGCACCATCTGCCATTGCGGCAAGAAGGCCACGATGGTGGTGCGGATGGGCGAGGACGGCGAGGTGCTGCGCGAGGGGGCGCAGGTGCAGATCGGCGGCAACGAGACCTATCTCAGCCTGTGCCGCCGTCACTGGCGTGAGGCGATGGGGCGGTAGGCGCGCGGCTCAGAACATCCGCCCGCCGATGGGCACCGCCTGCCCGGGGCCGAGCAGCACGACTTCGCCGTTTTCATCCGGCACGCCCAGCACAAGCGCCTCGGACATGAACGGGCCGATCTGGCGGGGCGGGAAGTTGACCACGCCCATCACCTGCCGCCCGACCAACTCTTCGAGCGTGTAGTGCACGGTGATCTGGGCGGAGGATTTCTTGACGCCGATCTCATCGCCGTAGTCGACCCAGAGCTTGTAGGCGGGCTTGCGGGCCTCGGGGAAGGGCTCGACCTTGGTGATGGTGCCGACGCGGATATCGACCTTCATGAAGTCGTCGAATGTGATCTCGCTCATGAGCGCAGTTCCTTTGCTCGGTTGGTGGCGGCCTCGACCGTGCGGCGCATCAGGTCGGGCAGTTCGGGCATAAGAACCTCCAGCCCGGCCTGCGTGGTGCCATTGGGGGAGGTGACGTTTTTGCGGAGTTGGGCGACGGAGGTTTCGGCATCGCTATGGGCCAATTCCCCTGCCCCGCAGACAGTGGCGCGGGCGAGTTGCATGGCAAGCTCGGGGGCGAGACCCTGCGCTTCGCCAGCCTGCGCCAGCGCCTCGATCATGTGGAACACATAGGCCGGGCCGGAGCCGCTGACGCCGGTGACCGCGTCGATCTGGTCTTCGTTCTCAAGCCGCACGACCTCGCCCACGGCGGAGAGCAGGTCGCAGGCCATGTCGAGCTGTTCGGGCGTGACCGCGCTGTTGCCGATGACGGCAGAGATGCCCCGGCCCACGGCGGCTGGGGTGTTGGGCATAGCGCGGACCACCGGCACCGCGCCTAGCGCCTCCTCGAAGGCGGCGATGGGTGTGCCTGCGGCGATGGAGACGAAGGTGGTGGCGGCGCCGAGGGCGCGCAGGGCGGGCAGCGCATCGCCCATCATCTGCGGTTTCACGGCGATGATGGCGACGGCGGGGCTTTCGGGCAGATCCGTGTTGATGCGCACGCCGGTCTGGGCCTTGAGCCAGTCGGAGGGGTGCGGGTCGAGCACGGTGACGGCCTCGGGCTTCAGCCCGCCCGCGAGCCAGCCTGCGAGCATGGCGCCGCCCATCTTGCCGCAGCCAAGGAGCACAAGCCCGCGTGTGTTGAGTTCATCCATCATGGTTCCGGCCTCGCTGAAATCTCGGGCGAGACTACTGCGGCGCGGCGGGGGTGCAACCCGATAACCGGAGGGCCAAACGGCAGCGGGCGCCCCGTGGTGGGACGCCCGCTGAAAACTGTGCGCTGCGCGGTGCGTCAGGCGCGGCCGTAGGCCTCGGCGATGGCGACCTGCATGGCATCCTTGGCGGTGCGGTCGCCCCAGACGACCAGCTGCATCGCCGGGTAGAAGCGCTCGGCGGCGGACACCGCGGCGCCGATCAGCTTGTCGATCTGTTCGGGGTGGGCCATCTGGCCGCCGCCCATCACCAGCCCGTAGCGGTAGACCATGAGCTTTTGCTCGGCCCAGTAGGTGAAGGCCCCGGCCCAGCACATATCGTTGACCGAGTTCAGCACCTCGTAGAGAGCGCCGTGCTTGTCTTCCGGCGGCTCCATCTCGAAGGTGCAGATCAGGCGCAGGGTCTCGTCGTAGCCGGACCATGCGAGGGTGATCGAGTAGGTGCGCCACTGGCCTTCGACCGCCATTGCGATCTGGTCATCCGCGATACGGTCGAAATCCCACGCGTGGTGCTCCGCCAAGTTCTCGACGATGTCGATCGGGTGAAGATCCTCGGATTCCAAGTAAGATTCGGAAAGTGACATGCCCGGCCCCTTTGTTGCTCGTTCCGCTGGCTCTGCGGCCGCCAGAACTTGTTGCCTGCTCTAGGAACGGTGGGTTTTCCATCCGCCCTTACTAGATATCGTGCGCGTAGAGGGGTGCGTGTGTAAAGCCAAATCTTGCCGCATACCGCAATAAGTTGTGGAGAAAGAATAGGCACCCACGAAATCCGGCTTGGCGGGTTTTGGCGGGGCGGGCGCGGGCAGAGGGGCAGAGGGGCAGAGACGAAAACGGCGCCCGAGGGGACGCCGCTTGCTGGGTTGGAGGAAGGCGGGCCTACTTCTTGGCGGCGGCGGCCTCCAGCGCGTCGAGCCGGGCCTTGAGCGCCTCGTTCTCCTCGCGGGCCTTCTGGGCCATCGCGCGGACCGCGTCGAACTCTTCGCGGGTCACGAAATCACGGTCGACAAGCCATCGGTCCATCCAGCCGCGCAGTGCCGTCTCGGCCTCGTCCTTTGCGCCCTGGGCCACGCCCATGGCGTTGGTCATCAGCTGGGAGAGATCGTCGAAAAGCTTGTTGCGGGTCTGCATGGGGCCTCCGTTCGGGCTGGCTCGCAGGGGTGCTCACCTTGGCCGTTCATATGGGGCTTCGCGGGCAAATGTGCAAGGTTGACACCACCCCGCACTCGCGGCCAATTGCGCCCATGCAGGCACTCATCCCCTTCCCCGAGATCGACCCCGCGATCTTTACGCTGCCGCTCTTCGGCATGGAGTTTTCGCTGCGCTGGTATGCGCTGGCCTATATCGCGGGCATCATCGCCGGGTGGCGGATGGGCGTGGCGCTTTCAGGCAAGGCGCGGCTGTGGCCGGGCAACCAGGTGCCGATGAGCCGCGAGAAGGCGGATGACATGCTCACCTGGATCGTGCTGGGCATCATCCTTGGCGGGCGGCTGGGCTACGTGCTGTTCTACAAGCCGGGGCATTACCTCGAAAACCCCGGCGATATCCTGCGGCTGTGGGATGGCGGCATGGCCTTTCATGGCGGGCTCTTGGGCGTGATCATCGGGGTGTGGATCTTTTGCGCCCGCAACGCGATCAACAAGATGAACATCGCCGATCTGCTCGCCGTTTGCGTGCCGCCGGGGCTGTTTTTTGGCCGGATCGCCAACTTCATCAACGCCGAGCTTTATGGCCGCCCGACCGATGTGGCCTGGGGCGTGAAGTTCCCTTCCATGTGCTTTGACCCGGTGGCACAGGGCTGCGCGGTGGCGGGGCAGTGGTTTTACACCGGCGCCGAGGTGGCCCGCCATCCGAGCCAGCTTTACGAGGCGGGTCTGGAGGGGCTGCTGTTGGGGGTGATCGTGCTGGTGATGGCGCTGCGCGGCAGCTTCAAGGTGCCGGGGCTGACGGTGGGCGTGTTCTTCCTCGGTTACGGGGTGTCGCGCTTCATCGTGGAGTTCTACCGGCTGGCGGATGACCAGTTCATCACCGCGGAAAACCCGGCGGGCTATGTGATGCGGCTCGGCGAGTGGGGGATCACCAAGGGCCAGCAGTTGAGCCTGCCGATGGTGGCGCTGGGGATCGCGCTGATCGCCTATGCGCTGATCCGCAGGCGCCGTGCCGCGGTGGCATGACCGCGCTTGAAGAGAAGCTGAAGGCGCGGATCGCGGCAGAGGGGCCGATGGGCATGGATGGCTGGATGGCCGCCTGCCTGACCGACCCCGAGCACGGCTATTATACCACGCGCGACCCGCTGGGCGCGGCGGGCGATTTCATAACCGCGCCGGAGATCAGCCAGATGTTCGGCGAGATGATCGGGCTGTGGCTGGCGCAGGTCTGGATGGATCAGGGTGGGCCGGCACCCTTTGTGCTGGCCGAAGTGGGGCCGGGGCGCGGGACGTTGATGGCGGATATCTTGCGGGCTGCGGGCAAGGCACCCGGCTTTGCGGAGGCGGCGCAGGTGGTGCTGGTGGAGACTTCGCCCGCGCTGAAGGCGGTGCAGGCCGAGGCGCTCGAAGGTTTTGCCCCGCGCTGGGTCGAGCGGGTGGAGCAGTTGCCTGAGGGGCCGCTTTACCTCGTAGCCAATGAGTTCTTCGATGCTCTGCCGGTGCGGCAGTTCATCCGGGTGGAGGGTGGCTGGCACGAGCGCTGCGTGGGTCTGGAGGGCGAGGGCTTTGGCTTTGCCACGCGGCCGGTGCAGGCGCCGGAGCTGGACTACCGGCTGGAAGACACCGCGCCGGGCGACTTGGTGGAAACCTGCGCGGAGGCGGCCAAGGTTGCGGGCGAGATCGGGCAGCGGCTGGCGCGGCACCGGGCGGGCGTGGCGCTGATCGTGGATTATGGCGATGTGCTCTCGAAAGGCGACACGGTGCAGGCGCTGCGGGCCCATGCGCCGGTGGGCGTGTTGGAGACGCCGGGCGAGGCGGACCTGACGGCGCATGTGGATTTCGGCGCGCTGGCCGCCGCGCGCGGCCCGGCGGAGGCGGCACCGCTCACGCCGCAGGGGGTGTTCCTCGAACGGCTGGGCATCACCGCGCGGGCGCAGGCGCTGGCGGGGCGGCTGACCGGCGCGGCGCTGAGCGAACATATCGCCGCCCATCGCCGCTTGACCCACCCCGAGGAAATGGGGAGGCTCTTCAAGTGTCTTGCCCTTCATCCCTCCAACACGGCAACGCCGCCCGGCTTTTGACCCCCGGAACCTGAACAGTTGACCCTAGAGATCATCACTTCCCCGGCCCTCGCCCCCGTGTCGCACGGGTTCTTCACCCGCAAGGGTGGAGCCTCCTCGGGCGTGTTCGAGGGGCTGAACTGCGGCGGCGGGTCGAGCGACCTGAGCGATGCGGTGGCGCTGAACCGGGTGCGGGTGGCGGGCGCGATGGACGTGGCCCCCGACGCGCTGGTGACGGTGCATCAGGTGCATTCGCCCGATGTGGTCACGGTGACGGGGCCGCTGGGCGATGCGAAGCCGAAGGCCGATGCGCTGGTGAGCGCCACGAAGGGCGTGGCGCTGGGCATCCTCACCGCAGATTGCCAGCCGGTGCTGTTTGCCGATGCGGAGGCGGGCGTGGTCGGCGCGGCCCATGCGGGCTGGCGCGGCGCGCTGGCGGGGGTGCTGGCGCGGACGGTGGAGGCGATGGAGGCGCTGGGCGCGCGGCGCGAGAACATCGCCGCCGTGATCGGCCCCTCGATCAGCCAGCGGGCCTATGAGGTTGGCCCGGAGTTCTTTGAGGACTTCATGGCCGAGGACCCGGAGTTTGCCCGTTTCTTTGCCGGGGGCGAGGGCGACCGGATGCAATTTGACCTGCCGGGCTTCGGGCTGCACATGCTGCGCGAGGCGGGTGTGGGCACGGCGGAATGGACCGGGCATTGCACCTATTCGGACCCCACGCGATTCTACTCTTTCCGGCGCACCACCCACCGGGGCGAGGCGGACTACGGGCGGCTGATTTCGGTGATCCGGCTGTAGAATCCGGCACCAATGCGGCAGGCCCTGCCGCCCCCCTGCCCCATTGCCCGCCCGAAACAATGCTGACCGCCCTGCGCGATTGTTTCTGCCGCATTTGATCGGCCTTGTTTTGAAGGGGTGCGGCGGCGCGGCATGGTTCTGCCGCAATCGATGACAGGGACTGCGCAAATTTTCTGAAAATTCTCGGCGATTGCCAAAACAGCGCCGCGTTCCGGGGGGAGATTGTGCATCAACGGGCAACGAAGCCCAGTGCCACAGAACACATGCCACAGAGCAGAAGAGCAGGAGCTGGAGATATGAAGACGCGCTGGATCAAGAAAGCCGCCAAGGCCACCGAGGCTGCGAAGGTCGAGATGCCTTGGGCACGGGGCGCCCGCCGCGAGGCGATGATTGCCCGCCGGGAAGCCCGGCTGGCCTCGTTGAACCTACTGTCGGCCTGAGGCGGGCCAGCGCCGCAGGCGCGCCTGAAGATCGAAATTCCCTCGCCGGGGCCTCTCCTCCCCGGCATCAAAGCGCAGCCCGCCGGTCCTCCCCCGGCGGGCTGTCTGATTCCGGGGCGCGGGAATCAGAATGTGGCACCGGGGGCCACGGGCGAGAAACAGTTTGCGCCGATTTGCCCGGATTGACGCCGGGGCGGCGGCGAATGGCACCGGAATTTTGACAGTCCGGGCGCTTGGCCGCCATTTTCTTCCTCAAGACAAATCCTTCTGCGCTCTTTGGTGGGGGCCCAGCAGATGTGATCGAACCGAAAGGTGGTATCGCATGGTGTATCCTCGCCATCCCGTCGCTGGCCTCGCGACGGAAACAATTCGCCCCGCAGAGGGGCAGACCTCCTGGACGTCTCGCTCGGACGTTCGCTCGAAACCTCGGCGGGTGATGCCTCTCACCCGCCGCTACGAGGTTTCATACCTCGCTTCAAACGGTGACATAGATGAGTTTCAGCGGGTGGCTCCGGCCACTCCGCTGTTCGAGGATGCGTTCTCGGCCCTTGGCCGGGGCGCCCTCATTTCCACGGTCGATGGCCTCACGGCCGTGGAAGATATTCTGCCCGGCACCCTCGTGGAAACCTCGACCGGCCCCAAGCCGCTGCTCTGGATCGGCTCGATGATGGTGTTTCCCGACAGCGGCGAACTCTCCGCGCGGGCGCCGGGGCACGAGCCGCAGAAGATGCTGCGGATCGCCACCGATTCCTTCGGCCTCGGCCGCCCTGCCCCCGACCTGATGCTCGGCCCGCGCGCCCGGCTGCTCTACCGGAACGCGGCCTGCGTGCATGCGGTGGGTGCCGAAGAGGCCTTTGCCCCGGCCCGCGCCTTTGTGGACGGTGTCAGCGTGATCGAGATTTCGCCTGTCTCGCCGCAGAAGGTCTGGCAGCTCTGCTTCGAGGGGCAGCAGACGTTTTACGTGAACGGCGTGGAGGTGGAGAGCTTTCACCCTGGCCTGCAGGCGGAGACGATCCACGACCGGGAGATGTCGGCGCTGTTCCTCGCGCTCTTCCCGCATATCGAGCAGTTCGAGGATTTCGGGCCGATGGATGTGCCGCGGCTCACCGCCTTCGAGCTGGACAACCTGCGCGCCGCCTGAGGCGGAGCGCCAAACCCACAGACATATGCAGCACGGCGGCCCCGCTCCCTCGGCGGGGCCGTTTGCCGTTTGCGGGTGAGGTGTTCAGGCGGTCTTGGCGAGGCGCGCTTCGAGCACGTCGAAGGGCACGCCGGGGTCATCCTTGGCGCAGCGGATCACCAGCGAGGTCTTGACCGAGGCCACGTTGGGCGCGGTCAGCAACTGGCCGGTCAGGAAGCTCTGGAAGCTGGAGAGATCGGGCGCGACGCATTTCAGGATGAAGTCGATCTCGCCGTTCAGCATGTGGCACTCACGCACGAGCGACCACTCGCGGCAGCGCTGCTCGAAGGCGGCCAGATCGCTCTCGGCCTGGCTGTTGAGGCCGACCATCGCAAAGACCTGCACCTCGAAGCCGAGCTCGCGGCTGTCGACATCGGCGTGGTAGCCCTTGATGTACCCGGCCTCCTCGAGCGCGCGCACGCGGCGCAGGCAGGGCGGGGCCGAGATGCCGACCTTTTCGGCCAGCGCGACATTGGTCATCCGCCCGTCGGCCTGAAGCTCCGCGAGGATGTTCCGATCAATTTCGTCGAGCTTCGATGTGGCCATTTGCCCCCTCCGATTTGCCGTTTTGTACGCCGGAGCGCCGCCACGCGCAAGAATGTTTCGCATTTGCGCAAGAAACAGAATGCGCATCCCTGCCATGCAAGGGCGCCCTTTCTCTCACCCGTCCGGGGGCCTATATGGCCTGACACAATCGATTCCAGCGAGGCAAGGGGGCCGCCATGAGCGAGACGCGCCACACCAAGACCCTGATCATCGGCTCCGGCCCTGCCGGCTACACGGCGGGCGTTTATGCCAGCCGCGCGATGCTGAACCCGATTCTGGTGCAGGGCATCGAGCCGGGCGGTCAGCTGACCACCACCACCGAGGTGGAAAACTGGCCGGGCGATACAGAGGTGCAGGGCCCCGACCTGATGGTGCGGATGGAGGCCCACGCCAAGGCGATGGGCTGCGAGATCATCGGCGATATCATCGTGGAGCTGGACACCGAGAGCCGCCCCTTCGTGGCCAAGGGCGACAGCGGCACCACCTACACCGCCGACGCGGTGATCCTCGCGACCGGTGCGCGGGCCAAGTGGCTCGGGCTGGACAGCGAAGAGAAGTTCAAGGGCTTCGGCGTGTCGGCCTGTGCGACCTGCGACGGCTTCTTTTATCGCGGTCAGGAGATCGTGGTGATCGGCGGCGGCAACACCGCCGTGGAAGAGGCGCTGTTCCTGACCAACTTCGCCAGCAAGGTGACGCTGATCCACCGGCGTGACGAGCTGCGCGCGGAGAAGATCCTGCAGGACCGGCTGCTGAAGAACCCCAAGATTGAGCCGCTGTGGTTCCACGAGCTTGAGGAAGTGGTGGGCGAAGACAACCCACTGGGCGTGGAAGCCGTGCGGGTGAAGCACACCAAGACCGGCGAGATCACCGAGATCCCCTGCAAGGGCGTGTTCGTGGCCATCGGCCATGCCCCCGCGACCGAGCTGGTGAAGGACAAGCTGGAGCTGCACAACGGCGGCTACGTGAAGGTGAAGCCCGGCACCACCGAGACCTCGATCCCCGGGATCTTCGCCGCGGGTGACCTGACCGACCACAAGTACCGGCAGGCGGTGACCTCCGCCGGCATGGGCTGCATGGCCGCGCTCGACGCCGAGCGCTGGCTGGCCGAGCAGGATGCGGCGGCCGAGCCCGACCCGAGCGCGGCGGTCGAGCCCGCAGAGGCCTGATACCGGCCCTGCCCCCGGTTTTATTTTGCACCGGCGCCTTCCCGCCCCTTCACGGGCGGGCGGCGCAACTTATCTGAGATATGCGGCGTTGATCGCCGGGTGTTTCTTGCGCGCGGTGCAACATGGCGGTGATCGCTGAATTCGTCTCGACATGGCAGGTGGCGATTGCGCTTTCGCTGATCGCGCTGCTGGTTCTGCTTTTCGTGCTGGAGCTTTACCCGCCCGAGGTGCCCGCCGCCGGGGTGGCGGCGCTGTTCGTGGCGCTGGGCTATGTGGACGGCAAGGAGATGCTCGGGGTCTTCTCCAACTCCGCCCCGCTGACGGTGGCGGCGATGTTCGTGCTCTCGGGCGCGCTGGTGCGGACGGGGGTGCTGGAGGCGGTCTCGGATGCGGTGATCGCCCGCTCGGCCAGCCACCCGCGGCGGGCGCTGGTGCTGATGGTGCTGGTCACGCTCTTGGCCTCGGCCTTCGTCAACAACACGCCGGTGGTGCTGGTGCTGATCCCGGTGGTGATCCGGCTGGCGGGGGCGCTTGGGCTTGCCTCCACCCGGCTGCTGATTCCGCTCAGCTACATCGCCATCCTCGGCGGCACCTGCACGCTGATCGGCACCTCGACCAACCTCGTGGTCGACGGCGTGGCGCAGGAGGCGGGGCTGGCGGGGTTCTCGATTTTCGAGATCACCCCGGTGGGGCTGATCGTGGCGGCGACGGGGCTGGGCTACCTGTTTCTTGCCGGGCGCTTCGCCCTGCCCTCGCGGCCCGACAGCGACCCTGAGGACCTGATGGGCGAGGTGCGCTACATCACCGAGGTCGCGGTGCTCGACAACGGCCTTGTCGGTAAGCCGCTGGGCCAAGTGCCCGCGCTGAACCGCGCCGGGATGAAGGTGACCGGCCTGAAGCGCCGGGGCGAGACCCGCCGGTCGGCGCTGGCCGAGGAGGTGCTGGAGGCGGGCGACCGGCTGATCGTGACCGCCACCACATCGGAATTGCTGACCCTGCATGAGGCGGCGGGCCTGCGGGTGGGCCTGCGCCGGGGCGACCGTTACCAGGGCGAGGTGGCGCAGGTGGAGGTGGTGGTGGCGCCGCAAAAGTCGCACGCCGGGCGGAGCCTGCGGGAGATGTCGCTTGGGCGGCGCTACGGGGTGCGGGTGCTGGGGGTGCATCGGCACGGGCATGTGGCAGGGCCGGATCTGGGCTCTGTGCGGCTGCGGGCCGCCGACAAGCTGCTGCTGGAAGGCCCACCCGAGGCGTTTTCGACGCTGGAGGAGGAGGCACAGCTGATCTCGGTCAACCGGCCAGTGGGCAGAGCCTTTCGGCGGGGACGCGCGCCGCTGTCGCTGGTGGCGCTCACCGCCGTTGTGGCGCTGGCGGCCTTCGGGGTCATGGATATCGCCACCCTCTCGATGCTCGCGGTCGCGGCGATGCTGATCCTGCGCTGTATTGATGCGGACGAGGCATGGGGCGCGCTGGACGGGGCGATCCTAGTGCTGATCTTCGCCATGCTGATCATCGGGATCGGGTTGCAGAACACCGGTGCGGTGGCGGCCATCGTGGGCGCGGTCTCGCCGCTCTTGGAGCAGATGCCGCCGGTGGTGGCGCTGGCCCTAGTCTACCTGCTGGCGTCGGTGCTGACGGAACTGGTGACCAACAACGCGGTGGCGGTGCTGCTCACCCCCATCGCCATCGGTCTTGCCACGGCGCTGGGGATCGACGCGCGGGCGATGGTGATCATCGTGATGTTCGGCGCCTCGGCCAGCTTTGCCACGCCCATCGGCTACCAGACCAACACGCTGGTGTACGGCGCGGGCAACTACCGGTTCACCGACTTCCTGAAGGTGGGCGTGCCGATGAACATCATCGCCGGGCTGGCAACGGTGGCGGCGGTCTGGGCGCTTTATCTCTGAGGCGGCGCGGGCGGGCGCGGATTTTTGGCAACATCCCGCCTGCCAACCCACCTTTGGGGTTTTCTTTACGGCCCGGATGGCAGATGTGTTCAACATTGAACACACATTGAGTCGCCCTGCCCGCCCATGCCTGCCCAAGCCGAAAAGACCCAGCTGCCCGGAGAGGACCAGCTCTTCATGCTGCTGCGCCAGCTGGAGCGGGCACCGGAGGCAACGCAGCGCAGCCTTGCGGGGGCCCTGAAGGTCTCGCTCGGCACGCTCAACACCCAGCTCCGCGCGGCCAGCGCCGCCGGGCTGATCGAAACCACCGCCCGCCCCGGCCCGGACAAGCGCCAGCGCTTCGCCTATGCGCTGACCGAGGCCGGGCTGGCCGAGAAGGACCGGCTGATCGACGCCTTCCTCGCCCGGAAATTCACCGAATACACCAACCTTTTCGCCGAGTTGACCGGCTCGGCGAGCGACCTCATGCCTTTGAAGTACAGGAGCAGCCTGATGCAGAACAACCTCGCCCCGATCCCGGAGCTCTATGTCTCTTACGAGAGCGCCCAGAAGCTGAAGGTGGAGGCCGCTGACCTCACCTCGCACGACCTCTCGCCGCGCCAGATCTGCGATCTGGAACTGCTGATGAACGGCGGCTTCAACCCGCTGAAGGGGTTCCTGAGCGAAGAGGATTACAACGGCGTCGTCGAGAACATGCGGCTGGCCGACGGCTCGCTCTGGCCGATGCCGATCACCCTCGATGTGAGCGACAAGTTCGCCGAGAGCATCGAGCTGGGTCAGGACATTGCCCTGCGCGATCAGGAGGGCGTGATCCTCGCCACCATGACCGTCACCGACAAATGGGTGCCCAATAAGGCCCGCGAGGCGGAGAAGGTCTTTGGCGCCGACGACAGCGCCCACCCGGCAGTGAACTACCTGCACAATCAGGCGGGCAACGTTTATCTCGGTGGCCCGGTGACCGGCATCCAGCAGCCGGTGCATTACGACTTCCGCGCCCGCCGCGACACGCCCAACGAGCTGCGCGCCTACTTCCGCAAGCTGGGCTGGCGCCGTGTGGTGGCCTTCCAGACCCGCAACCCGCTGCACCGCGCGCACCAGGAGCTGACCTTCCGCGCCGCCAAGGAAGCGCAGGCCAACCTGCTGATCCATCCGGTCGTGGGCATGACCAAGCCGGGCGACGTGGATCACTTTACCCGCGTGCGCTGCTACGAGGCGGTGCTCGACAAGTACCCGGGCGCGACGACCACGATGAGCCTGCTGAACCTCGCCATGCGAATGGCCGGCCCGCGTGAGGCCGTCTGGCACGGGCTGATCCGCAAGAACCACGGCTGCACCCACTTCATCGTTGGCCGTGACCACGCCGGCCCCGGCAAGAACTCCGCCGGCGAAGACTTCTACGGCCCCTATGACGCGCAGGAACTGTTCCGCGAGCATCAGGACGAGATCGGCATCGAGATGGTCGATTTCAAACACATGGTCTGGGTGCAGGAGCGCGCGCAATACGAGCCGATGGACGAGATCGCCGACAAGGACAAGGTGACGATCCTCAACATCTCCGGCACCGAGCTGCGCCGCCGTTTGGCCGAGGGGCTGGAAATTCCGGAGTGGTTCTCCTTCCCCGAGGTGGTGAAGGAGCTGCGCCGCACCCGCCCGCCGCGGGCCAAGCAGGGCTTTACCGTGTTCTTCACCGGCTTCTCCGGCTCGGGCAAGAGCACCATCGCCAACGCGCTGATGGTCAAGCTGATGGAGATGGGCGGCCGCCCGGTGACGCTGCTCGACGGCGATATCGTGCGGAAGAACCTCTCCAGCGAGCTGGGCTTCTCCAAGGAGCACCGTGACCTGAACATCCGCCGCATCGGCTATGTTGCCAGCGAGATCACCAAGAACGGCGGCATCGCGATTTGCGCCCCGATCGCGCCCTATGCGACCACCCGCCGTGCAGTGCGCGAGGATATCGAGAGCTACGGCGCCTTTGTGGAGATCCACGTGGCGACCAGCATCGAAGAGTGCGAACGGCGCGACCGCAAGGGGCTCTACAAGCTGGCGCGTGAAGGCAAGATCAAGGAGTTCACCGGCATCTCCGACCCCTATGACGTGCCCGAAAGCCCCGAGCTGCGGGTCGAGACCGAGGGCACCGACGTGGACAACTGCGCCCACCAGGTGCTGCTGAAGCTGGAGCAGATGGGGCTGGTTGCCGCCGTCTGAGCAGGTTCAGACCTTCAAGACACATGCAAAGCCCCGGTTCGCGCCGGGGCTTTCACGTTCCGGTTCAGTGCACCGTCACCGGCGACATGTCGTGCTGGCGGGCGAGGACGAAGGCCAGTTCGCGGCCTTGCACCAGGGCGAGGCGCTCGCCTTCGTCGTTGTGGACGGCGTAGATATCGCCTGCGGCCTCGGCCTGAGCGCGCACCTCGTCGGGGAGGTCGTCGACCTCGACCTTGCGGACGTAGACGATGGGGCGCTCGCCTTCGGCGGTCATCATGTCTTCAGCAAACTTCGTGTTCATCACACGTCTCCTTTTCAGATTACCCGTCCCTCGGGTTGCCCGCACGTTGGCGGGGTGCTTGCGCGGGTACGTTTGAAGCCCGGCTCAGGCGCGATCGATCCTGATCGTCTGAACGACAGTTTCGGGCTCGGCGCGGGTCAGGTGCACATGCAGAAGCCCGTTCTCCAGTTTCGCCCCGGCCACCTCGACGCCATCGGCCAACACGAAGCTGCGCTGGAACTGGCGGGCGGCGATGCCCCGGTGCAGGAACACCCTGCCGTCATCCTCATCCGACTGGCGGCCGCGAATGACGAGCTGTGAATCCTCAACCGTGATCGAGAGATCGGGTTCCGCAAAACCTGCCACCGCGAGGGTTATGCGATAGGCGTTCTCGCCAGATTGCTCGATGTTGAAGGGGGGATAGCCCTCGTTGCCCGACTTGGCGGTGCGCTCGACCAGCCTTTCAAGCTGCTCGAAACCGAGGAGAAACGGGTGGGACCCGAGTGTGAGTTTGCTCATCTGGCACAGCCCTTTGCGTAAGCGACAATGCGGAATGCGGCCCCGTGCTGGCGACCACCCTTGCAATATGGGGCCTCAGGCGGCCTGCGGCAAGGGCTGGGCATTGAGCGGGCGCGGAAAATGCATATGATCTGAGCACTTGCCACCGATCCGAAGACCGCAGCCATGAATGCTCCCGGCGAAATGAGCCACGAAGAGGTGCTCCGCGTGAAGCTGGAGGTGCTCAAGCGCGAGCACCGCGAGCTGGACGAGGCGATCCATGCGATCATGGAGCGGGCAACGGGCGACAGTTTCACCCTGCAGCGGCTGAAGAAGAAAAAGCTGGCGCTGAAGGACGAGATCGCCCGGGTCGAGGACGAGCTTTACCCCGACATCATCGCGTAACATTGCAGCGGGCCACGGCGCGGCTATAAAGGCCGCTCTTTGATGGCGGAGAGGAGCCTTGAGCATGGCAGAGCCGATTGTGGGCATCATCATGGGCAGCCAGTCGGACTGGCCGACGATGAAGCATGCCGCCGATGTGCTGGACGAGCTGGGCGTGGCCTGGGAGGCGAAGATCGTTTCGGCCCACCGCACGCCAGACCGGCTTTGGAGCTATGGCAAGGCAGCCGCCGGCCGGGGGCTGAAGGTGATCATCGCGGGCGCGGGCGGCGCGGCGCATTTGCCGGGCATGATGGCCAGCAAGACGCGGGTGCCGGTGGTGGGCGTGCCGGTGCAGACGCGGGCGCTGAGCGGGGTCGACAGCCTCTATTCCATCGTGCAGATGCCGCGCGGCTTTCCGGTCGCCACGATGGCGATTGGCGAGGCGGGCGCGGTGAACGCGGGGCTGATGGCTGCGGGCATTCTCGCAGTCTCCGACGACGCGCTGGCCGAGCGGCTGGATGCGTGGCGTGATGCGCTCTCGGCCTCGATCCCGGAGGAGCCTTCCGATGTCTGAGCCTCTCGCACCGGGATCGGTGATCGGCATTCTGGGCGGCGGGCAGCTGGGGCGGATGCTCTCGGTGGCCGCCGCGCGGCTGGGCTATAAGGCGCATATCTTCGAGCCGGGCGCGGCCCCTGCGGGCGATGTGGCGGCACGGGTGACGACAGCGGGCTATGACGACGTGGAGGCGCTGATGGCCTTTGCCGAGAGCGTGGACGTGATCACCTATGAGTTCGAGAACATCCCGACCGCCGCGCTCGACACGCTGGAAGCGATCCGCCCGATCCGCCCCGGGCGCGAGGCGCTGCGGGTCAGCCAGGACCGGCTGACAGAGAAGGAGTTCCTGCGCGGGCTGGGGCTGGAGACGGCCCCCTTTGCCCCGGTGGCCTCGGAGGCCGAGATGGCCGAAGCGGTGGCCGAAATCGGCGCGCCCTCGATCCTCAAGACCCGGCGGCTGGGCTATGACGGCAAGGGGCAGGCCCGGCTGGCGAGCGCCGAGGATGCGCCGGTGGCCTGGGCCGCGATGGAGGGCGCGGAAGCCGTTCTGGAGGGCTTCGTGAACTTCAGCCTCGAGGTTTCGGTGATCGCCGCGCGCGGGCTGACGGGCGAGGTGGTGTGCTTCGACCTTGGCGAGAACGTGCACAAATCCGGCATTCTGGCCACGACGACCGTGCCCGCCAAGATCCCGCCGCGACTTTCAACCGATGCGGCACTTATGGCCGGCAAGATCCTGAATGCGCTGGATTACGTGGGTGTCATGGGCGTGGAGCTTTTTGTCACCCCCGGCGCGCTCATCGTGAACGAAATCGCCCCGCGTGTGCACAATTCCGGCCATTGGACGCAGAACGGCTGTGCGGTGGACCAGTTTGAGCAGCATATCCGCGCCGTGGCGGGCTGGCCGTTGGGCGATGGCAAGCGGCACTCGGATGTGGAGATGGAAAACCTCATTGGAGACGACATCGACCGCGTGCCGCAGATCGCGCGGGAGCCGCATGCGGCGGTGCATCTCTACGGCAAGGCGGAGGCGCGACCGGGCCGGAAGATGGGGCATGTGAACCGGGTGAAACCGGCTACTCGGTGATCTCTTTCAGCCCCATCGCCACGGCGTCGGCATAGCTCAGCTCTGGGTCGAAGGCGCCGCTTTCGAGAAAGGTCAGCACCTGTGCCATGACGACCGGGTTGGTCATCATGAAGGTGTGGGTCACGGGCAGCGCGATCCAGTCGGCCTCGCCCGCGACGTGGGTGTTTTCGACCGCAACCTTGCTGTCATCGGGGCCGGGGATGATCGAGGAATACACCGGGTTGAAGCTGAGGGTGCCGGCGATGATCCCGGGGCCAAACCACGCCGGGCCGAGCTGTTGCGGCACGGAGGCCGGGTCGGTGCCGAGCTGGTCGCCCGCGGGGCCGTTGACGGCATCGAAGATCGCCCAGTCGGAGAGGGTGTCGACCAACTCGCTGCCCTCGTTGGGCGGGCCCATCATCACCACATGGCCAAGGCGCTCGGGGCGGGCCTCTTCCAGCCACATGCGCAGCAGGATGCCGCCCATCGAGTGGGTGACGAAATGCACGCGCTCGCCCTCGCAGACGGCGTAGGCGGCGGGGACGGCGGCCACAAGCTCCTCCACCGGCGCGCGGGTGGAGGGGTAGCCCTTGTTCACCGTGGCATAGCCCG
This sequence comes from Vannielia litorea, assembly GCF_019801175.1. Classification (NCBI taxonomy): domain Bacteria; kingdom Pseudomonadati; phylum Pseudomonadota; class Alphaproteobacteria; order Rhodobacterales; family Paracoccaceae; genus Vannielia; species Vannielia litorea. The sequence continues at coordinate 138,772 of NZ_JAHVJR010000001.1, read as the reverse complement.
CCTCGGAGAGCGCCAGCTCGAGCGGAGCCATCGAGCCGGTGCCGCGGGCAAGACCGTGCAGAAGCACGACGCAATCCTTCGCCGCGGCGGGTGCGGCGAGCAGGGTGAGGCAGAGGGCGAGCATCAAGCGCATGGCAGGCATGTAGGGGCCGCCGCGGGGCCTTGCCAGTGGCGCGCCGCAGCGTCACGGTGCGGCCATGCCCATTCGCCTCGCCACCCGCGCCGTGATCGTGAAAGACGACCGACTGCTCATCGTCAATGCCTGGGCCGACCCGATGGTGCAGCTTTGGTGCGCACCGGGCGGCGGGGCGGAGATGCACAGCTCCCTGCCGGATAACCTTGCGCGGGAGGTGCATGAAGAGACCGGGCTGGTGGTGAAGGTCGGGCCGCCCTGCCTTGTGAACGAGTATCACGAGGAGGAGACGGGCTTTCATCAGGTTGAAATCTTCTTTCGCTGCAAGGTGTTGGAGGGAAAGTTGCGGGAGGATTGGGTGGACCCGGAGCGGGTGGTGACGCGCCGCCGCTGGGTGACGGCGGAGGAGTTGGCCGCCCTGCCCCACAAGCCCGACAGCCTTGGCGCGGTCGCCTTTAGCCGCGGGTTTGGCTACGACCCGCTGGAGCCGCTGGCGCGGTGACGGCCAGCGCGATGCCGCCCACCACCACGGCCCCGGCGATTATCAGCTTCCACGTGAGGGCCTCGCCCAGCAGCAGCGCCCCGGCGGCCACGGCGATCACCGGCACCGAGAGCTGCACCACGGCGGCGGTGGTTGTTTCGATCTTCGGCAGCACCGCGTACCAGAGCGCATAGCCGAGGCCGGAGGTGACGGCCCCGCCGACCACCGCGAGCAGCGCCCCGCCCGGTGCGGGCCAGCTCGGCAGCGCGGCGAGCGTGGCGAGCACCATCAGCGGAAGGCACCAGAGGAAGTTGGAGGCCGTGGCCGCCAGCGGGTTGGCCGCGCCGCGACCGTCGAGGGTGTAAAACGCCCAGCCGACGCCCGCAGCCGTCATCAGCGCGGCGCCGGTGAGGTCGACCGAGAAGCCGCCGCCGGGCCAGAGCAGCGAGGCCAGCCCGGCAAAGGCCAGCGCGGCACCGGCAAGCCGCTGCGGCCCGAGCGCCGCGCCGCGCAGGGCGGCCACGGCGAACATGGTGACCTGAATCACCCCGAAGAGGATGAGCGCCCCCAGCCCCGCGCCGAGGGTGAGGTAGGCCAGCGAGAAGCCCAGCATGTAGGTGGCGAGCGAGAGCGCCCCGACCCATGGGATGCGGCGAGGCATGGCGGTGCGGCGCAGGGCGAGCAGGAGCCAGAGCATCGCCGCGCCAGAGGCCACGCGGATCAGCGCGTAGCCCAGCGGGTCGATCAGCCCGGCCTCCACCGCGGCGCGGTTCAGCAGGGAGTTGGCGGCGAAGGCCACCATGGTGACGGTGATCAGAAGGGCGAGGCGCATGGCCAAGGCTTAGCGGCACGGGCGGGCGGTGCAAAGCGATCGCGGCTCACGAGCACGCGATTCGGCGGGGCGCGGGGCGTGAAATTGTGGCTGAGGCGGGCGGTTCGGCGCGGGCGGAGGGCGGCGGGAATGGACGTGTGGCTGCGTGGGGCGGCCCTGTAACCTGCCTTGCGGTGATGAAAATTCGGGCCGCGTGAAAGGGCCGTGAAGGTGGGGCGGCACCGTCACGGATTATTCACTCAGGTAGAAACGGCAGGGCGGCGTTACCCTTAAGGGTGTGGCGCCCCGGTGCCCGCATTATTTGCAAGACCCATTTTCAATGACACGAGCCAAGGAGGTTTCCATGGCCAAGATGAAGATATTCCGCATCAACTCGATCCAGCTCAATGTGCTTGAAAGCGAACCTCCGCAGCTTTCGATCAGCGTCACCGGCGATACCACCACCGCAGGGTGGACGGCGCCGGAGCTGAAGCCGCTGGAGAAGAAACTCTCTGCCGATGGCATCCTCGATCTGGAGTTCGTGGCCGAGCCGCCCGACGGGATCGTGGCGCAGGTGATCTCGCCCACCGCTGCCTCCTTTGTCTGGAAGGATGACGTGGAGCGGATCGTTGGCGTGCGCGTTGTCTCGCGCAGCAATGACCCGATCCAGTTGCTGCGGCCTGGCGGCGAGTTTACGACGCTGGCGATTGGCGAAGAGGGGCCGCCCACCCTGCCCATCGGTGAGGATTTCACCACGCGGGCACTGGGCGAGGAAGGCCCGCCGACGACCCCGTTCCTTGGCGAGGAAGGCCCCGAGACAAGCCCGTTCAAGGGTGAGGAAGGCCCCGGCACCACCCCATTTGTTGGGGAAGAAGGGCCGGGCACTTCGCCCTTTGTGGGCGAGGAAGATCCGGGCACCACGCCGTTCGTGGGAGAAGAGGGCCCCGGCACCACGCCGATCTTCGGCGAGGAAGACCCGAAGACAGCCGCTATCGGCGAAGAGGGGCCGAAGACTGTCTTTGTGGGCGAGGAAGGCCCGAAGACCGCCGCGCTGGGAGAGGAAGGGCCGCCCACGACCTTGGCCCTTGGCGAAGAGGGCGGCACCGGCTTTGTTGGCGAGGGCGGGCCGGGGGGCAGCCCGGTGATTGCCGAGAGCGGTGCCTCGACAGCCGCCACCGGCGAGGAGCCGGGGGGCGATCCGAGCACGGCGGCCACCGGCGAAGAGACCGGCGGCTTCAAGGGGGTGACCGGCGAGACCATGCTCGACCCGTTCACGGCGCTGGGCAACCGCAATCCCTTCGGTCGCCGCTAAGTGGCCGACGCAACCCCGTTTCACGCCGATCTGCTCATCGCAGGCGGCGCGAATGACCCCAATCTCCACGCGCTCGCCGCGGCGGCCCGGAGGCTTGGGGTTTCGATTGCGGGCATCTTTCACGGGCCGGACCATGAGCCGCCGATCAGCTGGGATTTTGCCAGCGGCGTCCTCTCGATCGACGGGCACCCGCTGGAGGTGACGGGCGGCTTTTTGCGCTACGACGTGTTCAACCCCACCACCGGCGACCCGATGCGGGTGGACCGCTCGATGGCGTGGTACTCCACGCTGGATGGCTGGCTTCAGAGCACGGAGACGGTGGCCAGCTTCAACCCGGAGCCTGCGGCGGCGGCGGGCAACAAGAGCGCCTTTCTGGTGCGGGCCGCGCAGGCCGGGTTGCAGGTGCCACGCACGCTCGTCACCAATGATCGCCGGGCGATAGCGGCTTTTGGCGATGGCTGCGTGGTGAAGCCGGCGGCGGGCGGCGCGCATTGTGCCACCTTCGGTGAGGTCGATGCCGAGACCGAGTGGAAGGACGAGGCCGCGCCCAACCCGGTGTTCGTGCAGGAGCGGCTGGTTTACCCGGAGTTCCGCGCCTTCGTAGTTGGCGGCGCGCTGCATATGTTCGAGCTGGACAGCCCCGCGCTGGACCATCGATCGACCCGGGAGAGCAGCCTCGACTACCGGCCCGACCTGACCCTGCCGGATGGCATTGGCGATAAGCTCCTTGGGCTGGCCGACGACCTTGGCCTCAGCTTTTGCGCCTATGACCTGAAGACCCGCCCGGATGACGGAAGCCTTTGCGTGCTCGAGGTCAACTCCGGCCCGATGTTCGCCGGGTTCGACCGCAAGGCGGGCGGCAAGCTGACCGAGGCGATGGTGCGGGCGCTGGTGCCCGGCTGAACCCCGCAGGGCCGCGCACAAAAGAAAAGGGGCCGCGAGATGCGGCCCCTTCCCTGATTTCAAAGCCGGGCTGGCTTACATCATGCCGCCCATGCCGCCCATGCCGCCCATGTCGGGGGCACCGCCGCCGGCGCCTTCTTTGGCGGGCTTGTCAGCCACCATGGCTTCGGTGGTGATGAGCAGGCCGGCCACGGAAGCGGCGTCTTCGAGCGCGGTGCGGACCACCTTGGCGGGGTCGATCACGCCGAAGGAGAACATGTCGCCATATTCTTCGGTCTGGGCGTTGAAGCCGAACTTCACGTCGTCGCTTTCGCGGATCTTGCCAGCCACGACCGAACCGTCAACGCCGGCGTTCTCGGCGATCTGGCGCAGCGGAGCCTCGAGGGCACGGGCCACGATGGCGATACCGGCGTTCTGGTCGGAGTTGGCACCGGTCAGACCGGCGAGCACCTTGGCACCCTGCACGAGGGCCACGCCGCCACCGACGACCACGCCTTCCTGCACGGCAGCGCGGGTCGCGTTGAGCGCATCGTCCACACGGTCCTTGCGCTCTTTCACTTCCACTTCGGTCATGCCGCCGACGCGGATCACGGCAACACCGCCGGCCAGCTTGGCCACGCGCTCTTGCAGCTTCTCACGGTCGTAGTCCGAGGAGGTCTCTTCGATCTGCTGACGGATCTGCGAAACGCGGGCCTCGATCTCGGCCTTCTCACCAGCGCCGTCGACCACGGTGGTCTCGTCTTTGGTGATGGTGACCTTCTTGGCGGTGCCGAGCATGTCCATGGTGACGTTCTCGAGCTTCATGCCCAGATCTTCGGAGATCACCTGACCGCCGGTCAGGATGCCGATGTCTTGCAGCATGGCCTTGCGGCGATCGCCGAAGCCCGGCGCCTTCACGGCAGCGATCTTCAGGCCGCCACGCAACTTGTTGACCACGAGGGTGGCCAGCGCTTCGCCTTCCACGTCTTCGGCGATGATCAGCAGCGGCTTCTGCGACTGGATCACGGACTCGAGCAGCGGAACCATCGGCTGGAGCGAGGAGAGCTTCTTCTCGTGCAGCAGGATGAGGCAGTCTTCCAGCTCGGCGACCATCTTGTCGGGGTTGGTCACGAAGTAGGGGGAGAGGTAGCCACGGTCGAACTGCATGCCCTCGACCACTTCGGTCTCGGTCTCGAGGCCTTTGTTCTCTTCGACGGTGATGACACCCTCGTTGCCGACCTTCTGCATCGCGTCAGCGATCTGCTGGCCGATCTCGGCTTCGCCGTTGGCGGAGATGGTGCCGACCTGAGCCACTTCGGCGCTGTCGTTCACTTCACGGGCGGCGTCCTTGATGGCCTGCACCACTTTGGAGGTCGCGAGGTCGATGCCGCGCTTGAGGTCCATCGGGTTCATGCCCGCTGCGACCGACTTCATGCCTTCTTTGATGATGGCTTGGGCAAGCACGGTGGCGGTGGTGGTGCCGTCGCCGGCCTCGTCATTGGTGCGAGAGGCAACCTCTTTCACCATCTGGGCGCCCATGTTCTCGAACTTGTCTTCCAGTTCGATTTCCTTGGCGACCGAGACACCGTCTTTGGTGATGCGGGGCGCGCCGAAGGATTTGTCGAGCACAACGTTGCGGCCTTTGGGGCCGAGGGTCACCTTCACCGCGTCGGCGAGGATGTTGACACCCTTCAGCATGCGGTTGCGGGCGTCGGTATCAAACTTGACGTCTTTTGCCATGTTCAGTTCTCCTGAATTAGCGTTGGATTTTCAGGGGGTTCGCAGCCGATCAGGCAGCGATCACACCCATGATGTCGGACTCTTTCATGATCAGCAGCTCTTCGCCGTCGATCTGAACTTCGGTGCCGGACCACTTGCCGAAGAGCACGCGGTCGCCTGCTTTCACATCGGGGGTGATGCGGTTGCCGGCGTCGTCACGCGCACCGGCGCCAACCGACACGATTTCGCCCTCGGCGGGCTTTTCCTTGGCGCTGTCGGGGATGATGAGGCCACCGGCGGTCTTTTCGTCGGATGCCACGCGGCGGACGACAACGCGGTCATGAAGCGGGGTAAAAGCCATCTCTGAACGCTCCTTCGTTCGAGGTTAATCTTGCTGTTAGCACTCACCAAGGGAGAGTGATAACGCAGCCGATGTAAGGAGGTGTCGGGAGTGAGTCAACCAGAGGCTTGCGGAAAATTTGCTTCGCTCTCCACCCCGCAGGCCCGGCGCCAAGCCTGTTGGCGGGCGCCCTAGCCGCGCTCGTCCTTGGGCGAGCCCATGACGACATAGGTGGTGATCGAGTTCACCTGAGGCAAGGCCCCGAGAATCTCGGTGTGAAAGAGCTTGAAGGCGGCAATATCCTCTACCTCCACCCGCAGCAAGTATTCGATCACCCCGGTGATGTTGTGGCACTCGCGGACCTGCGGCGCGCGGGCCATCGCCTTCTCGAAGTCTTCCTGGCTCTTCTTGGTATGCACGGAGAGGCCCACACCGAGCATGGCGACAAACCCCTGCCCCATCGCCTGCGGGTCCAGCACCGCGCGGTAACCCTTGATCACGCCCGTGCGCTCCAGCTCCTGCACCCGGCGCAGGCAGGCCGAGGGTGAGAGGCCCACGCGCTCGGCCAGCGCGGTGTTGCTGATGCGGCCATCGCGGGAGAGCTCGCGCAATATTCGGCGGTTGATGTCATCTATCTTCGTCATTTGTTGCGCATTTTTGGCCCGCGCACCGCAGAACGCAAGCACATTGCGCCGGATATGGCGCACAAATTGCGCCATGACCTACGCTCTCCTCACCGCGCTCCTCGCCTTCTGCATCGTCAGCACCGTTACGCCGGGGCCGAACAACATGATGCTGATGGCGAGCGGGGCCAACTTTGGCTACCGCCGGACAGTGCCGCATATGCTGGGCATCTCGATCGGCGTGGCGGTGCTGGTGCTGGGGGTCGGCGCGGGTCTGATGGCGCTCTTCGATCTCTGGCCCCTGAGCTACACCCTGCTGAAGGTCGCCGCCGTGCTCTACATGCTCTGGCTGGCGTGGAAGATCGCCCATGCGGCGGCACCGGACGGGGCCAGCGCGGGCGGCAAGCCGCTGACCTTCTTGCAGGGCGCGGGCTTTCAATGGGTCAACCCGAAGGCCTGGAGCATGGCGCTGACCGCGATCACGGTTTACGCGCCCGACCGGACGCTGGCCTCGGTGGCCCTCGTCGGCGCGGCCTTTGCGCTGGTGTCGGTGCCGCTCATCAGCCTTTGGGTGGTGGCCGGGCAACAGCTGAAACGCTGGCTCACCTCCCCGGCCCGGCTGCGCGGCTTCAACTGGACTATGGCGCTGCTGCTGGTGGCTTCGCTCTACCCTGTGCTCCTGACCGGCACAGAGTAACGCCGCCCGACCGAAGCAGGCCGGGCGGCGCGCTGGAATTTACCGCCCTCCGGTGCGACCCGGAAAGAGCGGTGGTCGTCCGCCCCGCTGTTTGGGCGCGGGGTGCGGGGCCTCGCGCTCTGGTGGGCGGCGTAGTGCCGGCCGCGCGGAGGAACGGGGATTGCGGGCGCCGGCCTTGGCGGCCCGGCGGGATTTACGGTTCTGGGGCATGTCGTGCCTCGCTTGATCTGACAAAAGGGAAATGGCGGCGGACCGCCGCGGCGGTGTCAGCTTGCGTTGTCCATTGTCAGGGCACTCCGAAAGGAAGGGCACTCCCCAGCGGGGGAGGCGGTCAGGGATGGCAGCGGTTTCGGCCCGTGTTGCGCATTGGTCCAGTCTCCTCTTCGGTAGGCGCACCCTAGCGATGGGTCGGCCTGCGGTCAAATGCCCCTCGCTCTGGCCGCCTCGACAGGTGACATCACCCGAACACCCCGCTACAAGGCCCGCGACTCCTCCCTAGGCAACGCAGGCACGACATGACGATCAAGGTTTTTGGCCACAAGTCCCCCGACACCGACAGCACCGGCTCCCCGCTCATCTGGGCGTGGTACATGTCCGAGCACCGTGGCCAGAAGGCCGAGGCCGTGCTGCTGGGCGAGCCCAACACCGAGGCCGCCTTCGTGCTGAAGAAATGGGGCTATGAGCAGCCCGCGATCATCGAGGGCGTCAAGGCCGGTGAGCAGGTTGTCATCGTCGACACCAACAACCCCGCCGAACTGCCGGACGCGATCAACGAGGCCGACATTCTGCAGATCATCGACCACCACAAACTGACCGGCGGGATCGAGACCAAGGGGCCGATCGACATCACCATCAAGCCGCTGGCCTGCACCGCGACCATCATGCACAACCTGATGGGCGAGAATGCCGCCAAGATGCCCGAGGGGATCAAGGGGCTGATGCTGTCGTGCATCCTGTCTGACACGCTGGAGTTCCGCTCGCCCACCACCACCGAGCAAGACAAGGCGCTGGCCGAGGAGCTTGCCGCCGATCTGGGGCTCGACCTGAGCGCCTATGCCTCGGAGATGTTCGAAGCCAAGAGCGACGTGTCGGCCTTTTCGGATGCCGAGCTGCTGCGGATGGACTCCAAGGAGTACCCGGTGGACGGCACCAAGTTCCGCGTGTCGGTTCTGGAAACCACCGCGCCCAAGATCGTGCTCGACCGCAAGGACAGCCTGATGGAGAGCATGAAGGCCGTGGCCGCCGAGGATGGCGTGGACCAGGTGCTGCTCTTCGTGATCGACATCCTCGCCGAAGAAGCCACGCTGCTGGTGCCGAACGATCTGGTGAAGACCGTGGCCGAAAAGAGCTTTGGCGCGTCGGTCAGCGGTGACACCGTGGTTCTGCCCGGGGTGATGAGCCGCAAGAAGCAGATCATCCCTTCGCTCAAGGTTTGATCTGTTGAGCCGGGTCATCGGATCGCTCTCGGAGGTCGCGCATCAGTATGACGCGGCCTTCGTCGACCTTTGGGGCTGCGTCCACAACGGGGTGACGGCCTTCCCCGAGGCGGTGGCGGCGCTGCAGGAGCTCCGCGCGGCGGGCAAGAAGGTGGTGCTGCTGACCAATGCGCCCCGCGCCCGCGCCGAGGTGCAAAAGCAGCTGGGCCAGTGGGGCGTGCCCGATGACGCATGGGACGTGATCGCCACCTCGGGCGACTCCGCCCGCGCGGCGATGTTCCGGGGCGCGGTGGGCCGCAAGGTCTGGTTCATCGGCCAGCCGTTCGACCTGACCTTCTTCGAGCCGCTGAATCTGGTGAAAGACCCGGTGGAGATTGAACGGGTGGAGATGGAAGAGGCCGAGGGCATCGTCTGCACCGGCCCGTTCGACCCGCATGCCGACCCCGAGGAGATGCGCGGCCCGTTCCTTTATGCCAAGCAGAAGGGGCTGAAACTGCTCTGCGCCAACCCCGATATCGTGGTGGACCGGGGCGAGAGCCGGGAATGGTGCGCAGGCGCGCTGGCCAAGCTTTACACCGAGATGGGGGGCGAGAGCCTTTACTTCGGCAAACCGCATCCGCCGATCTACGATCTTGCCCGCGCCCGTCTGGCCGAGGTGGGGGGCGACCCGGCTGGGCCGATCCTCTGCATTGGTGACGGGGTGCTGACCGATGTGAAGGGGGCGATGGGCGAGGGCCTCGATTGCCTGTTCATCTCCGGCGGCCTTGGCGCGCTGGAGACCGGCACCGCGCCGGGCGGCCAGCCGGTGCAGGAAAAGCTCGACGAATACCTCGCGCATCACCAGATGGCGACGACCTACGCGATCGGGTTTCTGCGCTAGTTCACTTCGGTCTGGATGTAGCGGCGCCCCAGTTCGGCGCCGTCCCGGCGGTGGATCACCGTGCCGGTGTAGGTGCCCCATGACCAGCCCGCGGCGGGCGTGCGCTTGCCGTAGGCCCGCAGCACGAAAGGCTGGGCCTTGTCCAGCACATCGGTATGGCGGCCGATCTCGCCCTCGGGACCTTCGAAGATGATCTCGATCTCGTCGCCCGGCGCGCCGGCAAAGCTGTAGGCCCAGATCACCATCGCCGGTGTCTTGGGCGGGGTGACGGGCGCGGTGCGCAGCCCGGCGCGGACCTCTTCGATGCTCGGCACCTCGGTGGTGAGGCCCACGGCGATGAGACCGCCGGGCACATAGGGCGGGGCCTCGAGCCAGAGGCTGGTGCGGCCTCCGGGACTGGCTGTGGTGGGCGCGGCATCTGCCGCGGCGGCGCCGGGAAGGGCGCAGGCGGCTGCGGCATCGGGGGCGAAAGGATCAACCTTTTCAGCACCTTGCCGGAGGGTCAGATGCAGGTGCGGAAAGGAGGCGCGGCCCGACATGCCGACGAGGCCGAGCGGCGTGCCCATGGCCACACGCTGGCCGGTCTCCACCACCACGGAGCCTTGGCGCAGGTGGCAATACTGCGTGGTCCAGCCATCGCCATGGTCGATCATCACGCCATTGCCGCAATCGCGCCCGGCAAGATCAGGGGCATCCTCTGCGAGCGAGGAGACATCGGCCATGCCGTCGCGGGTGCCCAGCACGGTGCCGGGTGCGGCGGCGACCACGGTGACGCCTGCGGCCACGGCCTCCAGCGTGGGCACGGCAAAATCGGTGCCGCCGTGGCCATCGTTGGCGAGGGTGCCGCAGTTGAAATCCTGCACCTCACCGGCATCAGGATCACGGTCGAAATATTGCTGGATGTAGCAGTCGCGGCCCAAGGTGCAGTCCACCGGTTGGCCGAGCAGCGGCGGGCCTGCGGTGAGGGGTGTGGCGGCGAGAGTGAGGGCCAAAAAGGCGAAAGGGAGCGCCAAACGGCGCTCCCTTTGTTTGTCTTCCGGCTTTGCCGTCATTCCGCAGTGAGCAGTGGCGGCTTCTTGCGCGACCCGATGCGGGCCTTGGCCGGCTCCTCGATGCGCAGATCGATCTCGCCATCCTTGATGCCGACCTTGACGATACCGCCCTTCATCAGCCTGCCGAACAAGAGCTCCTCGGCCAGCGGCTTCTTGATGTTTTCCTGGATCACGCGACCCAGCGGGCGGGCGCCCATCTTGTCGTCATAGCCCTTGTCGGCGAGCCATTCGGCGGCCTTGGGGGTCAGCTCGATGGTCACGTCACGATCCATCAGCTGGGCCTCCAGCTGGAGCACGAACTTTTCGACCACCGAGAGGATGGTGGATTTGCCCAGCGGCGCGAAGCTGATGACCGCATCCAGACGGTTGCGGAATTCCGGCGTGAAGGTTCGCTCGATGGCGGCCTGATCCTCGCCCTCGCGGCGGTCCCGCCCGAAGCCGATGGCCTCCTTGGCCTGCTCGGCAGCGCCCGCGTTGGAGGTCATGATCAGGATCACGTTGCGGAAATCGGTCGTCCGGCCGTTGTGATCGGTCAGCTTGCCGTGGTCCATCACCTGCAGGAGGATGTTGTAGACATCCGGGTGCGCCTTTTCGATCTCGTCGAGCAGGAGCACGCAATGCGGGTTCTGGTCGACGCCATCGGTCAGCATGCCGCCTTGGTCGAAGCCCACGTAGCCCGGAGGGGCGCCGATGAGCCGCGAAACCGCGTGCTTCTCCATGTATTCCGACATGTCGAAGCGCAGCAGCTCCACGCCGAGCTGGCTGGCGAGCTGCTTGGCGACCTCGGTCTTACCCACACCGGTCGGGCCGGCGAAGAGGTAGTTGCCGATCGGCTTTTCGGGCTCGCGCAGACCCGCACGGGCCAGCTTGATGGCGGAGGACAGGGCCATGATCGCCTTGTCCTGCCCGAAGACCACGCGCTTGAGAGAGGCCTCCAGATCCTTCAGCACCTCGGCATCGTCCTTGGAGACGTTCTTGGGCGGGATGCGGGCGATCTTGGCCACCACGGCCTCGATCTCCTTGGCGCCGATGGTCTTGCGGCGCTTGCTCTCGGCCACCAGATGCTGGGCCGCACCGGCCTCGTCGATCACGTCGATCGCCTTGTCAGGCAGCTTACGGTCGTTGATGTAACGGGCCGAAAGCTCCACCGCGGATTTGATCGCCTCGGCGGTGTATTTGATGTCGTGATGCTCCTCGAAATAGGGCTTGAGGCCCTTGAGGATCTTGACGCTGTCTTCCACCGAAGGCTCGGTCACGTCGATCTTCTGGAACCGGCGGCTCAGCGCGCGGTCCTTCTCGAAGTGCTGGCGGAACTCCTTGTAGGTGGTGGACCCCATGCAGCGCAGTTTGCCGCCCTGAAGCGCGGGCTTCAGCAGGTTGGAGGCATCCATCGCACCGCCGGAGGTGGCACCTGCGCCGATGACGGTGTGGATCTCGTCGATGAAAAGCACCGCGTCGGGGTGCTTTTCAAGGTCGGTCACCACAGCCTTAAGCCGCTCCTCGAAGTCGCCCCGGTAGCGGGTGCCCGCCAGCAGCGCGCCCATGTCGAGCGAGTAGATGGTGGAGTGGGCCAGCACCTCAGGGGTTTCACCCTGCACGATCTTGCGGGCGAGGCCCTCGGCGATGGCGGTTTTGCCGACGCCCGGATCACCCACCAGCAGCGGGTTGTTCTTGCGGCGGCGGCAAAGCACCTGGATGCAGCGCTCGACCTCGGACTCGCGGCCGATCAGCGGGTCGACATCGCCCGACTTGGCCTTGGCGTTCAGGTCGACGCAATACTTGGAGAGCGCGCTCTCTTTCTCTTCCGGCTCGGCGTTGACGGTTTCGGCGGAGGCAGCCTCCTCCTCCATGTCGGTCGCGCCGGAAACCGAGCGGGTCTCGCCGAATGCCGGATCCTTGGCCACGCCGTGGGCGATGAAGTTCACCGCGTCATAGCGGGTCATGTCCTGCTCCTGCAGGAAGAAGGCGGCGTTGCTCTCGCGCTCGGCGAAGATCGCGACCAGCACGTTGGCGCCGGTCACCTCGGTACGGCCGGAGCTTTGAACATGGATCGCAGCGCGCTGGATCACGCGCTGGAAGGCGGCCGTTGGCACGGCCTCGGATCCCTCGATCTCGGTGACGAGAGTCGAGAGGTCCTCATCGATAAAATCATTGAGCGTGCTGCGCAGCTCGTCGAGATCGACAGAGCACGCCTGCATGACCTTGGCGGCATCGGGCTCGTCGATCAGCGCCAGCAGCAGATGCTCCAGCGTTGCGAGCTCGTGACGGCGCGCATTGGCCAGCGCCAGCGCGGCGTGGATTGCTTGCTCGAGGGTGTTCGAAAACGATGGCACGCGATGTGCTCCTTTCCCTTGTGGCCGAGGAGGGTTTGGCCCGTCCCTGACCGTGGCCTCATAAGATTAAAGTTCGGTGGAAAACCCGAACCTTCAAGTCTTTTGTGAGAGTTTTTTCGCCCAAGGCCCGGATTTGCCCGAATTGTGATCGGGATGCCCGGGTGCCGTGAAGTGCCCTTGGGAGCGCCCGCGGCATTATAGGGCGGTGGCGTCAAAAAGCATCCTTTCTCCGCCGGATTTCGGCGAAAACCTCGGCGTCGGATGCGTTTTCCATGGCGAGTGTGGCGCGTATGCCTGCATCGCCGCAGCGCAGAAACGGGTTGGTGGCCAGTTCCTCGGCGAGGGTGACCTGAGCGGTGGGCTCCCCTGCCTCGCGCAGAGTTGCCACTTTTTTCACCCTTTCCTGAAGCGCCGTGTTCTCCGGGTCGATGGTGAGGGCGAATTTGGCGTTGCCGAGCGTATATTCGTGCCCGGAATAGACCATTGTTTCCGGCGGGAGCGCGGCGAGCTTCTGGAGCGAGTCGTGCATCTGCTCCATCGTCCCCTCAAAGACCCGCCCGCAGCCGAGGGCCATCAGGCTGTCGGCCGTGAAGAGTGCGCCGCCGTTCGGGAAGTGGAAGGCCATGTGGCCCAGGGTGTGGCCGGGCACGTCGAGCGGCTCGGTGTAGCCCTCGCCCTCGCCGCCGTTCATCCCCTCGGTCAGCGCCATGTCGAGCGGGGGCAGCTTGGCCTCCTCCGCCTTGGGGCCCATGACCTTGAGGCCATACTTCTCCCGCAGATCCTCCACGCCGCCCACGTGATCGTTGTGGTGGTGGGTGATCATCAGCACGCCCGGCGTCCAGCCCTTCTGCTCCAGCGCGGCGATGATCGGCCCGGCCTCGGGCGCGTCGATCAGGCACACACCGTCCGGCCCCTTCACCACATAGGCGTAGTTGTCGGAGAGGCAGGGGACAGTGAGGATTTCGAGGGGCATGGCGTTTCCCTTTCGCGCTGGTATGGTCTGGCCAGACTGACCGAAGCGAGGGCCACCGGCAACCGATGCATCTGGACGTTCTCGATCTGAGAAACTTCTATTATCGCACCCAGCTAGGGCGCGTGGCGCAGCGGGCAATCCGGGATCAGGTTGTCAGCCTCTGGCCCGAGGCCAAGGCACAGACGGTGGTGGGCTATGGCTTTGCGGTGCCGCTGCTGCGCCCCTACCTCGCCGATGCCCGGCGGGTGATGGCGCTGATGCCGGGCGCGCAGGGTGTCGCTCCTTGGCCCGCGGGCGCCCCCAACCACTCGGTACTTGTAGAAGAGGCGCTCTGGCCGCTGACCACGGGAATGGTCGACAAGCTGGTGTGCCTCCACGGGCTGGATACCTCCGACAACCCGGGCCGCCTGTTGGAAGAGGTGCACCGGGTGCTCGGCCCCGGCGGGCGTGCGATCTTCATCGTGCCCAACCGCGCCGGGCTCTGGGCGCGGCGGGATGTGACCCCCTTCGGCTTTGGCCGCCCCTATTCGCTGAGCCAGCTGGAGGCGCTGCTGCGCAACAACGGGTTCGTGCCCGAGCGCCACCTCGCCGCCCTGTTCAGCCCGCCGAGCCATCGGCGGTTCTGGGTGAAGTCCTCGAACTTCTGGGAGAAGAGCGGGCGGCGGATTTCGAGCTATCTGGCCGGAGGCGTCTTCATTCTGGAAGCGAGCAAGCGGGTCTATGCGCCGGGAGGTGATGTGCAGAAGGTGCGGTCACGCCAGCGCAGGCCGGTTCTGGAGGGCGCAGTGCAGCCGGGGGCGGAGCCGGCGTGATCGGGGGCTGAGGGTCTTGTCCGTCGCGTGCGCTGGCGCGGAACTCCGGTGAGGTGGCGACAGGCCGAGCCGCGGACGATGAAGCGTCTCGCGACCGAAATGCCGCAGGTGCAAAATGAGCCCGGCGCGCTTGCCGCCCCCTCCCCCGCGCACCCATCTTGCCGCAAGCCTCTGGCAACGCTGACAAAACCGCCACGCAGGGCACGGTATACAATGGCATCCCGCCGGTGCAGAGATTCCCTCCCCTGCCCTGTGTCGAAATGACACCAATGTGTCGCACCATTTTCAACCCACTGAAATCGCTGGATTTTACAGTCACGTAAACGCGATTTAAACCTGTTGCGAGCCCATAAACCGTCTGCTAGACACCCCTCGACTTCGGGGGGTGCCGGGAACGGCAGCACCCGATCTATGCCCAGAGCCCACTTACAACCGGGCCAAACCGACAACGAGGGGTGGACGTGTCCGAGACGGCTTCGATATCCGCAAGCATCGCCGCGCGCTACGCATCAGCGCTCTTCGACCTCGCCAAGAGCGACAAGAAACTCAAAGCCTTGGAATCCGACGCCGAGACCCTCGGCGCGGCACTCGACGAGAGTGAGGATTTCCGGGATCTCATCTCCAACCCTGTCTACACCCGCGCCCAGCAGGAAGCCGGTGTGACGGCGGTGGCCAAGAAGATGGGGCTGGACGGGCTGACAGGCTCGACCCTGGGCCTGATGGCGCAAAAGCGCCGTCTGTTCGCCCTGCCCCAGCTGGTGAAGGCTCTCAAGGCGATGATCGCCGAGGAGAAGGGTGAAGTGACCGCCGAGATCACCTCGGCCAAGGCGCTCACCGCGACCCAGCAGAAGAAACTCGCCGATACCCTCGCTAAGAAGGTCGGCAAGGACGTGAAACTCGAGATGCACGTCGATGAAGCCCTGATTGGCGGCCTCGTCGTGAAGCTCGGCTCGCAGATGATCGACAGCTCGATCCGCTCGAAGCTGTCTTCCCTCCAGAACGCAATGAAAGAGGTCGGCTAATGGCTCTCCAAGCTGCGGAAATCTCCGCAATCCTCAAGGACCAGATCAAGAATTTTGGCCAGGAGGCCGAAGTTGCCGAAGTCGGCCGCGTGCTCTCCGTCGGTGACGGTATCGCCCGTGTGCACGGCCTCGACAACATCCAGGCCGGCGAGATGGTCGAATTCCCCGGTGGTATCCGCGGGATGGCGCTGAACCTCGAGATCGACAACGTCGGTGTCGTGATCTTCGGCTCCGACCGGGACATCAAGGAAGGCGACACCGTCAAGCGGACCAAGGCCATCGTGGACGTGCCCGTGGGCGACGCCATGCTCGGCCGCGTGGTTGACGCGCTGGGTGCTCCGGTTGACGGCAAAGGCGCCATCGAGGCCGCCGAGCGCCGCGTGGCCGACGTGAAGGCCCCCGGCATCATCCCCCGTAAATCGGTGCACGAGCCGATGGCGACCGGCCTCAAGTCGGTGGACGCGATGATCCCGATCGGCCGTGGCCAGCGCGAGCTGATCATTGGCGACCGTCAGACCGGCAAGACCGCTGTGGCGCTCGACGCGATCCTGAACCAGAAGAGCTACAACGACGCCGCCGGCGATGACGAGAGCAAGAAGCTCTACTGCATCTACGTGGCCGTGGGCCAGAAGCGCTCCACCGTTGCCCAGCTGGTGAAGAAGCTCGAAGAGACCGGCGCGATCGAATACACCACCATCGTGGCCGCGACCGCTTCGGACCCGGCGCCGATGCAGTATCTCGCCCCCTACACCGCGACCTCGATCGCCGAATTCTACCGCGACAACGGCCGCCATGCGCTGATCATCTACGATGACCTGTCCAAGCAGGCCGTGTCTTACCGCCAGATGTCGCTGCTGCTCCGCCGCCCGCCCGGGCGCGAAGCCTACCCCGGCGACGTGTTCTACCTGCACTCCCGCCTGCTCGAGCGTTCGGCCAAGCTGAACGAAGATCACGGCGCTGGCTCGCTGACCGCTCTGCCGATCATCGAAACCCAGGGCGGCGACGTTTCGGCCTTTATTCCGACCAACGTGATCTCGATCACCGACGGCCAGATCTTCCTTGAGACCGAACTGTTCTACCAGGGCATCCGCCCCGCCGTGAACACCGGCCTCTCGGTGTCGCGCGTTGGCTCCTCGGCCCAGACCAAAGCCATGTCTTCGGTCGCCGGTCCGGTGAAACTGTCGCTCGCTCAGTACCGCGAGATGGCCGCCTTCGCCCAGTTCGGCTCCGACCTCGACGCCGCCACCCAGCGCCTGCTGAACCGTGGTGCCCGTCTGACCGAGCTGATGAAGCAGCCGCAGTACTCGCCGCTGACCAACGCCGAGATCGTCTGCGTGATCTACGCTGGCACCAACGGCTACCTCGACAAGGTTGCCGTCTCCGACGTGGGCCGCTTCGAAGCCGGTCTGCTGGCCCACCTGCGCGGCAAGCACGAAGATCTCCTCGCCGACATCACCAACAACGACCGCAAGGTCAAAGGTGAGCTCGAGGACAAGATCAAGGCGGCTCTGGACGAATTCGCCAAAGATTTCGCTTAAGGCTGGCCGGGGAGATAGCTCATGCCGAGCCTCAAGGATCTTAAAAACAGGATCGAGAGTGTCAAAAGCACTCGGAAGATCACAAAGGCCATGCAGATGGTCGCGGCGGCCAAGCTCCGCCGCGCCCAGGAAGCTGCCGAAGCCGGGCGCCCCTATGCCGAGCGGATGAATGCCGTGATGGCCGGGCTGGCCGGGGCCTCTGCCGGGTCTGACTCCGCGCCGCGCCTTCTGGCCGGAACGGGCGACGACAAGGTGCATCTGCTGGTGGTCATGACCGCCGAGCGGGGCCTTTGCGGCGGCTTCAACAGCTCGATCGTCAAGCTCGCGCGCACCCGCGCGAACGAGTTGGTCAAAGCTGGCAAAGAGGTGAAAATCCTCACTGTCGGCAAGAAGGGCCGCGAACAGCTGAAGCGCGACCTGTCGAGCCATTTCGTCGGTCATGTGGACCTGAGCGGGGTGAAGAACCTCGGCTATACTGATGCACAGGGCGTTGCCCGCGACGTGCTCACCCGCTTCGACGCGGGCGAGTTCGACGTGGCCACGATCTTCTACGCCGAGTTCCAGAGCGTCATCAGCCAGATCCCGACGGCCAAGCAGGTCATCCCCGCCGATTTCGAGGCGACGGAAGAAGCTGCTGACGAAGCCGCGACGGTCTATGACTACGAGCCGGAAGAGGAGGCCATTCTGGCCGACCTGCTGCCGCGCGCCGTGGCCACGCAGATCTTCTCGGCGCTGCTCGAGAACGGCGCCTCTGAACAGGGTGCCCGGATGAGCGCCATGGACAACGCCACGCGCAACGCGGGCGAGATGATCGACAAGCTGACGATCCAGTACAACCGCAGCCGTCAGGCCGTGATCACCAACGAGCTGATCGAGATTATTTCGGGCGCCGAGGCGCTCTGACGAGAGGGAAACGATAATGGCAAACGCAAAAGGCAAAGTGACCCAGGTCATCGGCGCCGTCGTGGACGTGCAGTTCGACGACGCCCTGCCCGAGATCCTGAACGCGCTTGAAACCGAAAACAACGGCAAGAAGCTGGTGCTCGAAGTGGCCCAGCACCTTGGCGAGAACACCGTGCGCACGATCGCCATGGACGCGACCGAAGGTCTCGTGCGTGGTCAGGCCGTGACCGACACCGGTGACGCGATCCAGGTTCCGGTGGGCAACGCCACCCTGGGCCGGATCCTCAACGTGATCGGCGAGCCGGTTGACGAAAAAGGCCCGGTGGACGCCAGCGAAACCCGCGCCATCCACCAGCCCGCACCCGAGTTCGACGAGCAGTCGACCGAATCCGAAGTGCTCGTGACCGGCATCAAGGTGATCGACCTGCTGGCCCCCTACGCGAAGGGCGGCAAGATCGGCCTCTTCGGCGGTGCCGGCGTGGGCAAGACCGTGCTCATCATGGAGCTGATCAACAACATCGCGAAGGTGCACTCGGGTTACTCCGTGTTCGCCGGTGTGGGCGAGCGGACCCGTGAGGGCAACGACCTCTACCACGAGATGATCGAATCCAACGTCATCAAGCCCGACAACCTCGAAGACTCCCAGGTGGCTCTGGTTTACGGCCAGATGAACGAGCCTCCGGGGGCCCGTGCCCGCGTGGCGCTGACCGGCCTGACGCTGGCCGAGCAGTTCCGCGACCAGTCGGGGACCGACGTGCTCTTCTTCGTCGACAACATCTTCCGCTTCACGCAGGCGGGTTCCGAGGTGTCGGCGCTTCTGGGCCGTATCCCCTCCGCTGTGGGCTACCAGCCGACGCTCGCGACCGACATGGGCGCGATGCAGGAGCGGATCACCTCGACCAAGCAGGGCTCGATCACCTCGATCCAGGCCGTGTACGTGCCCGCGGACGACCTTACCGACCCCGCGCCCGCCACGACCTTTGCCCACCTCGACGCAACCACCGTGCTGTCGCGCGCCATCTCCGAGCTGGGCATCTACCCGGCCGTGGACCCGCTCGACTCCTCCTCGCGCCTGATGGACCCCTCGGTTCTGGGTGAGGAGCACTACAAGGTGGCCCGCGACGTGCAGGGGATCCTGCAGCGCTACAAGTCGCTTCAGGACATCATCGCCATTCTCGGCATGGACGAACTCAGCGAAGAGGACAAACTGACCGTGGCCCGCGCCCGGAAGATCCAGCGCTTCCTCTCGCAGCCGTTCGACGTGGCCAAGGTGTTCACCGGTTCCGACGGCGTTCAGGTGCCGCTGGAAGACACCATCTCCTCCTTCAAGGCGGTTGTGGCCGGCGAGTACGACCACCTGCCCGAGGGCGCCTTCTACATGGTTGGCGGCATCGAAGAGGTGAAGGCCAAGGCCCAGAAAATGGCTGCCGAAGCCGCCTAAGAGCTAACGCCCCCTGCCCCGCCACGGCGGCGGGGGGCGATTTCAACTGACAGGAGCCTGTAATGGCCGACACCATGCAATTCGATCTGGTTTCGCCCGAGCGTCGGCTCGCGTCCCTCGCGGCCAAGGCCGTGCAGATCCCGGGTGCCGAAGGCGACCTGACGGCGATGCCCGACCATAGCCCGACGATCACCACCCTGCGCCCAGGCCTGCTGACCGTAACCGCAGAGGATGGCGCCGAGAGCAAATATGCCGTGATCGGCGGCTTTGCCGAGATCACCGCCGAGGGCACCACCGTTCTGGCCGAGCACGCCGTGCCCGCCGACGAGATGACCTCGGAGCTGCTCGAAGAGTTCCTCTCCGACGCTGCCGCCGCCCGTGACAACGCGAGCGCCGAAGATCTCGACGCGCTGGCCAAGACCGCCGCAGACATCGCCGCGCTCGGCAATGAGCTGGGCGTCTCGGTTCGCACCAACGCCTGAGCCTGATCTGGCAGAAATTTCAAAGGCCCCGCCGGGAAATCGGCGGGGCCTTTTACGTTTCGGTTCCAATTTCCGCCCAAATCCTCTTTTATCGATGTTCCTAGGAATCCGGATTGTGATCAACTGAATGAAACGCCTGCGCAACCACCTTGTTGGGGTCGACGAAGGATCTGTGGTGCTGTTCTCCGACTTCGAGGACGGCGGCGAGATGTGGACGGGCACAGGCCCGCGTCAGGCCCGCCGGGCCGTGAGCTTTTCGGAGAGCTACCGGGGGGTTCCCACGGTCATGGTGAACCTCGCCATGTGGGACATGGACCAGAAGACCAACCCGCGCGCCGACATCTCCGCCGAGAACATCACCAACGACGGGTTCGAGCTGGTGTTCCGCACATGGGGCGATACCCGCGTGGCCCGCGTGCGGGCGAGCTGGATGGCCATTGGCGAGCTGCGGCACGAGGACGATTGGGAGCTGTCCTGAGGCGGCTTTGCGCCTCGGGGTCGGGCGGAAAGAATTGGCGGGCGGGCATCGCGGCTCTTTGAACGGTGGGCGATGCAGGCGGCCTGACCCAGCCTACACCCTGATCCGAAACAGGCACCGCAGGCACGCCAGCCCTGACCTGTTACCGAAATTTCGCTTGCCGGAAGGCCTGCACGGGGCCAGAAGCCCGCATGACCCGCCTCAACGGCCCTCTGTTCTTCATCCTCGCCACCCTGATGCTGGACGCAATCGGGATCGGAATCGTGTTTCCGATCATGCCGGAACTGATGGCGCGCGTGGGCGCGGGGGACGTGGGCGAAGGCTCGTTCTGGGCCGGGGTGCTGATGGCGGCCTATGCGGGGGCGCAGTTTGTTTGCGGGCCGATCGTTGGCTCGATCTCGGATGCGTGGGGCCGCAAGCCGGTGCTGCTGGCCGCCCTCGCCTGCCTCGTGCTCGACTACATTCTGATGGCGCTGGCGGGCAGCTTCTGGCTGCTGCTGCTCGGGCGCACGCTCGCCGGGGTGGCCGGGGCGACCTATATTACCGCCACCGCATATGTGTCGGACATCACGCCGAAAGAGCAGCGCGCGGCCCGGTTCGGGCTGATCGGCGCGGCCTTTGGCGTGGGCTTCGTGCTCGGCCCGGCACTTGGCGGCCTCGTCGCGGGCTGGCATGTGACCGCGCCCTTCTGGGTGGCCGCCGCGCTCGCCGCCGCCAACCTTGCGCTCGGCCTATTCGTGCTGCCGGAGTCGCTGCGCGAGGAGAACCGCCGGCCCTTTGGCGCGCGGCAGATCAACCCCTTCGCCAGCTTCCGCCGGGCCTTCGCCCTGCCCGGCCTCACCGTGCCGCTCATCGCGCTCGCGCTCTTCGAGTTCGCCAACATGGTCTACCCGGTGCTCTGGGCCTTCTGGGGCAAGGCGGCGCTGGGGTGGAGCACGCTGACCATCGGCCTCTCGCTCTCGGCCTACGGCGTGCTGATGGCACTGGCGCAGGCTGTTGTGATGCCCTTTGCTGTGGTGCGGCTGGGCGAGCGGCGTCTGGTCATCTTCGGGCTGGCGGTCTCGGCCTTTGCGATGGCGGTCTACGGGGTGACGACGGCCACGTGGCTGGTGCTGCTGGTGATGCCGCTGGCCGCGCTGTCAGACCTTGTGCCGCCCACGCTCACAGCCATTGCCGCCAACGGGGCGGGGGAGGATGAGCAGGGCATGGTGCAGGGGGTCATCGCGGCGCTGGCCGCGCTGGCGGCTGTGGCGGCACCGCTGATTTTTACCCCGCTTTTCCGGCTCTTCACCGATGGGAGCGGCCTCTACTGGCCCGGTGCGCCGTTCATGCTGGGCGCGGTGCTGGTGCTGGCAATCCTGCCGCTGGTGATACGTCGGGAGCGCGCGAGCGCCGCCGCACCGCGCTAGTAGGTGAACGCGGCCCCCAAGCCGATGATCGCAGACATGATGGCGATGAACGCGACCCAGTTGAGCGATGTCACCAAGCCTTGATGGGAAGGCGCCGCGGCCTTGCGAGCACAGAGCGGGCAAATGGTCTGCCCGCCCGGGATCGGGCTGGCGCAAACCTCGCAGGCGGCATCGGGCAGCGTGCTCTGGAGCCGGGCTGAAGGACGCGGCGGAGCAGGCACCTCCTTGGGCTGCGGCGGCACGTAGCGCTCCCGCCCGCGCTTGGCCCGGAGCCGCGCGATGCCTTTCACGATCACCATGAAGGCACCGATCAGCGGCAGCAGAAGGGCGATCTGGCCCGGCATGGCATCCCTCTTCCAACAGGATCGGGCTGTGTTGGCCCCTGCCCTGCAATCTGCATCGCGCAGGGGACGCACCCCGCACACAGATTGGGCGGCCCTGCCGGGCGTTCAAGGGCGCGGCAGGGCGGGCGCGAGAATTATTATCTCAGCGCCGCTCAGACATCGGTGCCGTAGAAGCCCTCGTAGATCGGCACCAGCGTGTTGTGATCGAAGAGCGACGACACCGAGGTGCCCGACCAGATGTTGAGGATCGCCTGAGCGAACATCGGCGCGGTGGGCACGATGCGGATGTTGGGGCAGGCCTTGACCGGGTCGGTCGGCTCGATGCTGTCGGTGATCACGAGGCTCTTCATCACCGATTTGGTGATACGCTCCACGGCGGGGCCGGAGAGCACGCCGTGGGAGATGTAGCTGTGCACCTCGGTCGCGCCATTCTCCATCAGGATCTCGGCGGCTTTGCAGAGCGTGCCGGCGGTGTCGCAGATGTCATCTACGATGATGCAGACCTTGTCCTTCACATCGCCAATCACGGTCATCTCGGCCACTTCGCCGGGCTTCTCGCGGCGCTTGTCGACGATGGAGAGCGGCGCACCGATGCGTTGGGCCAACTCGCGGGCACGGGCCACGCCGCCGACATCGGGGCTCACCACCATCACGTCCGAGAGTTTGTCCTTCATGTGGTGCTTGATATCGAGTGCGAAGATCGGGCTGGCGTAGAGGTTATCGACCGGGATATCGAAGAAGCCCTGGATCTGGGCAGCGTGCAGATCCATCGTCAGCACCCGCTCGATGCCCGCCTCGTGGATGAGGTTGGCCACCAGCTTGGCCGAAATCGGCGTGCGGGCCTTGGTGCGCCGGTCCTGCCGGGCGTAGCCGAAGTAGGGGATCACCGCAGTGGTGCGGGCAGCCGAAGAGCGCTTGAGCGCATCGGCCATGATCAGCAGCTCCATCAGGTTGTCGTTCGCCGGGTTCGAGGTGGGCTGGATGATGAACATGTCCTCGCCGCGGACGTTCTCGTAGACCTCGACGAAGATCTCCTGATCGTTGAACCGCTCCACCCGCGCATCCACCAGCCCCACGGTCATGCCGCGATGCATCGACATGCGCCGGCAGATCGACTTGGCCAGCGGCAGGTTGGCATTGCCGGACATCAGTTTGGGTTCGGTCGGATTGGGCATCGCGTATCCCCTCGCGCGTGGCAGAATCGTAACGTTGACACCCCATAGCACCGGCCTACCGTCAGGGCCAGAAAGCCGCGCACAGGGAGGTGCAAATGCCGCATATCGACTACTTTTTCTCCACCATTTCCCCCTTCACCTATCTCGCGGGCACGCGGCTGGAGGAGATCGCAGGCGCGGCGGGGGCGAGCATTGCCTACAAGCCGGTCGATATAATGGCGCTTTTCGCCCGCACCGGCGGCACGCCGCCCGGCGAGCGGCACGAGAACCGCAAGGCCTACCGGATGCAGGAGCTGAAGCGCGCGGCGGCCAAGACCGGCCTGCCGATGAACTTCACGCCCGCCCACTTTCCGACCAACGCGGCACCGTCGAGCTACGCGCTGATCGCGGCGCAGGTCGAGGGCGGCGGCGATGTGGGCGCGCTGGCCCACGCGCTGCTGCGGGCAGTCTGGGCGGAGGAAAAGGACATCGCGCAGGACGATGTGATCAAGGCCTGCCTCGAAGGCGCCGGGTTTGACCCGGGGCTGGCCGACCGCGGCCTGCTGGCCGGGGCGGAGACCTATGGCCGCAACCTTGACGAGGCGGTGGAGAAAGGCGCCTTCGGCGCGCCGTTCTACGTGGTCGACGATGGGGCGCTGTTTTGGGGTCACGACCGGCTCGATGACCTTGAGGCGCATCTGAAGGGGTGAGGGGAGAGTACGTCCCGACCTACCGGGGTGGCACAGGCGCATACCACCCCGTCGTCATGCTGTCTGGCTGGCGGACCGTATGAGTATATTCAGCAAGAAAATAAAGATCGGCGCACCCCGCCCCATTCTCTTGCCTCAAACACTATCTACGCCTCTCTCCCGCGCGACCGTCCTAGGCCGGCTGACCGACGGTCGATCGGCGCGAAGGTGACGGTCACTCCGCCCAGCGCACCCCAGTCAGATCATTCGCCTGCGTCGGCGCGTTCTCCCAGAGGCCCTCGATCTTGGCGTTCGCAACGCCGGTCTTTGGCAATTGGAAGAGGTAGCCGTTCACGAAATCACCGGCGATCTTCTCTTGCGCCGATTTCAGGATCTCCGAGCGCGCCGCCGGGTCGGAGGTGCCTTCGAGCAGGGTCATCATGCTTTTGAAGTCCGGGTCGGCGTATTGGAAGTAGTAGTCATCCCGGGCGTAGATGTTGATATCCATCGGCTCGGTGTGGCTGACGATCGTGAGGTCGAAGTCGCGGCCCTTGAACACCTGTTCGAGCCATTGCGCCCATTCCATGTTGGTGATCTCGGTCTCGATCCCCACGTCGCGGAGCTGGGCGGCGATGATCTCGCCGCCGCGGCGGGCGTAGGCGGGGGGCGGCAGGGCGAGGCGGAGCTTCAGGCCCTCCACCCCGGCCTCAGCCAGCAGCGCCTTTGAGCGCTCCGGGTCGAAGCCCGACATCTGCGTCAGGTCCACGTAGTCGGGGTTATGGGGGGCGAAGTGGGTGCCGATGGGCGTGCCATAGCCGTTCATCGCGCCGTCGATGATATCCTGCCGGTTCACCGCATGGGCAATCGCCTCGCGCACCTGCACGTTGTCGAGCGGCGGCTGGGCGTTGTTCATCGCCAGAATCGTCTCGCCTTCGGTCGAGCCGATAATGACCTTGAACTGCGGGTTGCCCTCGAACTGCGGCAGGGTCTCCTGCGCCGGGAAGTTGGGGAAGGCATCGACATCGCCCGCCATCATCGCCGCAAACGCGGCGTTGGGGTCGGTGATGAACTTGAAGGTCGCAGTCGCCAGCGCCGGGGCCTCACCCCAGTAGCTCTCGTTGCGGGCAAGCGTCACCCGGTCGCCCTGCACCCATTCGGTGAAGGTGAAAGGGCCGGTGCCAATGGGCTTGGTGGCCAGATCGGCGGCGCTCTCGGAGCCGACCATCACCGCATCGCCCCAGGCCATCTTGAACGGAAAGGCACCGTCGGCCTGCCCGAGGGTGACCTTCACCGTGGTCGGGTTCATCGCCTCGACGCTCTCGATCCCGGCAAAGAGCGCCTTTTGCGCGTTGGTCGAGTCTTCGGCGCGGGCGCGGTCGAGCGAAAACACCACATCCTCGGCGTTAAAGTCGGTGCCATCGTGGAAGGTGACCCCCTCCTGCAGGGTGAAGGTATAGGTGCGGCCATCGTCGGAGACCTCCCAGCCGGAGGCCAGCGCGGGCTGCACCGAGCCATCGGCGGCAAAGCGGGTGAGCCCTTCGAAGACGTTGGCATAGACCACCTCATCGATGGCCGCCGCCGCGCCGCCCGTTGGGTCGAGATTGGGCGGCTCGAGCACCATGCCGAGGGTGATGCTGTCTTGCGCCAGCGCGGGCGTGGCAAGGAACGCGGTGGCAAGAAGGGTTGCGCGAAGGGTCATGGGGCTGGGCCTCCCTGAGTGGTTTCTCTCAGGTTAACGGCACCCTGCCCCCCTGCATAGGCGTTTCAGCGGGCGAGCAATTCGGCCAGCACGAGGGCCATGACGGTGGCGCTGTCGACCATGTCCTGAACGCCGACCCATTCGTCGGGCTGGTGGGCGAGGTCCAGTATCCCCGGGCCGTAGGCGATGCAGTTGGAGAGCTTGCCGATCCGGTCGATGTGTTTCTGATCGTAGGTGCCGGGGCTGACCACGTAATCAGGCTGACGGGCGAGCACCTTTTCGATCGCGGCGGCGGTGGTGCGGACGATGGGGGCATCCTCCGGCGCCATCGTGGGCTGCACCTCGAAGAGATCGCGGACCTCGTAGGTGAAACTGGGGCGCGCGGCCTTCACCTTTTCCAGCAGCGCGGTGACCTCGCCCTTCACCTCGGCCGGCTCCTCCTCGATCAGAAAGCGCCGGTCGATCACGATGCGGCAGCTGTCGGGCACGCAGGGGGCGGGCAGGCCGGTGTACTCCGGCGGGTGATCGGGCTCGCCGCCGTGGATTGAGTTGATGTTGAGGGTGCTTTGCTTGGCGCCCTCGGGCACGACCGGCATCTCGGTGCGCTTGGTGGACAGGAGGGGGAAGAGCGTGGCCTCCATCTCCGCCAGCACGGCGCCCATGTGGCGCACGGCAGAGTCGCCCAGAAACGGCATGGAGCCGTGGGCGATGCGCCCGAAGGTCTCGATCTCGGCCCACCAGACACCGCGATGGCCAAGGCAGATGCGGTCCTTGTTCAGCGGCTCGGGGATGATGACATGCTGCACACGGCTTGGCGCGAACCAGCCGCGCTCGGCGAGGTAGGCGACGCCCCCGTAGCCGCCCGATTCCTCATCGGCGGTGGCAGAGATTTCCACCGCGCCAGAGAACTCGGGGCAGACCTCCAGAAAGGCCTCGACGGCGATGATGGAGGCCGCAAGGCCACCCTTCATGTCACACGAGCCGCGGCCATAGAGCTTGCCGTCCTTCACCTCGCCGCCGAAGGGGTCGAAGGTCCAGCCGCGGCCGACCTCGACCACGTCATGGTGGGAGTTGAAGTGGACGCACTCCCCTGCCCGCTCGCCCTCGCGGCGGGCGACCACGTTCCAGCGCGGATACTCGGTGCTGTCGGCAGGCGCGCCCTCGGCGCGGATCATCTCGACCTCGAACCCCTGCTTGCCTAGCCGCTCGGCGATAAAGGCGCAGATCGCCCGGTAGTGCTGGCCCGGCGGGTTCAGCGTGGGGATCTGCACGAGATCGCGGCAGAGCGCCACCAGCTCGCCCTCGCGGGCGCGGATGGCATCGGAGAGGCGGGCGTCGAGATCGGGAGACATGGCGGCAGGTTAGGCAGATCGACCTGCCGCCACAACGCCTGATCGGTCACTCCGCCGGGGCGGTCCGCTCCGGGGTGCGCCCGGCGGTGCTGCGGGCATCGAGTTCCACATCATCGTCCGAATGAAACGCCTCCAGCTCAGGCCGGGTGCCGATGGTGATATGGTCGATATCTTCCTCGGCAAAGCCCCGGATCAGCGAGGGGATCATCATGCAGACCAGCACGAAGATCGGCAGGCCGACCACGGTGATGACCTGTTGCAGCGCCGTCAGCCCGGCCTCGCCGGCAAGGATGATGAGCATGGCAGCCACCAGCCCCTCGGCAGCACCCCAGAACACCCGCTGGCCAACCGGGCCAGGGGTGGGCTTGCCGGTGCAGAGCATGTCGACCACCAGCGAAGCGGAGTCAGACGAGGTGGCGAAGAAGATCGCCACGATCACCACGGCAAAGCCCTGGATGAACTCGGTGAAGGGGAAATGTTCGAAGAAGGCGAACATGGCGAGCGGTACGCTCTCGGCCACCGCGGCGCTGATCTCGCCCGCCGCGTCGCCCATCGAGGCGCGGGCGGCAAGGCCCAGCCCGTCGAACTCCATCGCCTGCCAGCCGAAGATGGCGAACCAGACGAGGGTGAAGAGCGAAGGCGCCAGAAGCACCCCGAAGACGAACTCGCGGATCGTGCGGCCGCGCGAGATGCGCGCGACGAACAGGCCGATGAAGGGCGACCATGTGACCGTCCAGGCCCAGTAGAACACCGTCCAGCTGCCCTGCCAGCCCCAGGGCGGGTTGTCGGGGTTCTCGTTGGCGAGCATGTCGTTCCAGAACATCAGGTGCGGAAGGTTCTCGAAGTAGAGGCCGAAGGTTTCGACCACGCCGCGCAGCAAAAACAGCGTGGAGCCAAAGACGAGGACAAAGATCATCAGCGCGACGGCCATGCCGATGTTGATGTTCGACAGAACCTTCACGCCTTTGTCGAGCCCGACGACGATGGAGCCGATGGCGACCACGGTGAGCACGGCAAGGATCATCACCTGCACGCCCGGGCCGGTGCCCGACCCGGTCAGCGCATTGAGGCCAGCCGCGATCTGGCTGGAGCCGAGGCCGAGCGACACGGCCACGCCGAAGAGCGTGCCGAGGATCGAGGCGATGTCGATCGCCTTGCCGATGGGGCCGTGAATACCCTCGCGCAGCAGCGGGTAGAACACGGAGCTCACCCGCACGGGCAACTCATAGCGGTTGATGAAATAGGCAAAGGCCAGCCCTGGCAGTGCGAAGATCGCCCACGTATGCAGGCCGAGGTGATAGATCGCGATAGAGATCGCGTCCTGCGCCGCCTCCTCGCTGTGCGGTGCCACGCCGGGCAGCGGCGGGTTGGCGAAATGCGAGATCGGCTCGGCCACGCCCCAGAACATCAGCACCGTGCCGATACCGCCGGCAAAGAGCATGGTGAACCAGCTGAGGTTGGTGTACTCGGGCCGCGAGCCCTTTGGCCCGAGCCGGATATGGCCGTGGCGCGAGCAGGCCGCCCAGATCAAAAAGCCGAGCCAGACGTTGACGCCGAGGATGAAGAACCAGCCGAGATTGGTCACGATCCACGCCCGCCCGGCGGCGAAGGCATCTCCGATGGGCTCGGGCGCGATGACCAGCGCAAGCACGAAGAGCAGGGTCAGCCCCGCCGAAATGAAAAAGATGGTCGGATCGGTGCGCAGGCCAAGGCGGCTGGCGAGCTGATGCAAGGAAATCTCCCCCGTTTGTGTTCACGCGTCATGCAACCAACGGGAGAGCGGCGGGGATGTTCCGAATTTCTTGGCCATTCGCCGCCGAAAAGGCCCGGAAATGACCGCATTTGGCACGTGACGATTCTTAACAAATCGCGCTAAAACCCCCACATATGCTCCAGCACCATATGATTTGAGGACGCGAAATGGCTGATTTTGACGCGATGATCGAGAAATCCCAGGCCCAGGTGGCCGAGACCCAGGGCAAGATTCAGGAGCTTTCGAGCCGGATCGAGAGCGCCCGCCAGAAGATGGCCGAGGGGCAGGATATCCAGCTCGACATCGAGAACGCCACGCTGGAAGACGTGCATCAGCACACCGAGCTGATGAACGCCAACATCGCCGAGCTGATCATGGGCCTCGATGATGTGACCGCCGGGTTCTCCGAAGACTTCAGCGAGATGCGCGACAAGACCGGCTGGGAAAGCTTTGTCGGCATCTTCTCGGCGGGCAAATCCGAGAGCCTGCGGCAGGAGCGCATCCGCACCGCCAACATCGACGACAAGCTCCAGGACCTGATCAGCAAGTCCGACATCATCGTGAAACTGCTGGAGAACCAGCTGACCATCCTGAACGGCGAGAAGGTGAAGGTGGAGGCCAACCTCTCCACCACGCTTGACGAGCGTGAGGCCACGGTGGGCGAACTCGAAGCGCTGCGCGCCGAGATCACCGCGATGGACCCGAAGATCATCGAGCTGGAAAACAAGATCTCGGTCGAGCAGGACGCCGCCGCGCGCACCAAGCTCGAGACCGAGCTGGCCGAGCTGAACGCGCAGTACAACGAGAAGGTGCAGCAGGAGCAGGTGAAGCTGGCCAAGAGCCAGACCCTCGAGCGCTACATCGAGAAGGGCAAGACCTGGGTGGACTCGCTGCAAAACCAGGCCGCGACCCAGATGGTGCTGATCAACAAGCTCCAGACAGACACCAAGCAGCGCGTGGTGCTCTACGACGCGCTCACCAAGTCGCTGAAGACCGCCCAGCAGCAGGACGTGGCCCACCGGATCAACGAGATCGGGGTGAAGACCGATCAGGAGGCGCAGGCCGCCATGGCGGGCATCGGCGCGGCGACCAACCAGCGGATGGCCGACATGATGGAAGCCCACGAGGATCACATGGTCTTCGCCCGCAAGGTGCTTGAGCAGAAGGCCAAGGCCGACGAACGCTTCGCCCGCCGCTTCGAGAAGATCGTCGAGAAGCACGACAAGAACATCTACGGGGACGTGTGAGGCTGGATTGCAGAAAATCCCCAAGTTAGCTATATTAGCTAAATTAGGGAAAGGAGCCCCGTGATGCGCGAGTATTCTGCGACCGATCTGGCTAACAAAACTGGCGACGTGCTGGCCGCAGCCGCTCGCGAAGAGGTGGAGATCACTCGCCACGGCAAGCCGCGCTACGTGATCATGAGCCACGAGCGCTTCGAGCGGTTGATTGCGCGAGGCGATACCCGGCAGGCCATCCGCAACGAAGACCTCTCCGAGGAAGCGGCTGCCGAGATCATCGCAGCGCTGGAAGAGTCCCTGAAGGATGAGTGAGGGACCACAGCCGGGAGAGGTCTGGGATTACCCCTACCTCTGGGCACGTCAGGCGGACCACGGCGAGACGGAGGGACGCAAACCGCGCCCCTGCGCGGTTGCGGTTCTGGTCAGGCTCCAAAGCGGGCAGACGGCGATCCTGTTTCTGGCAATCACATCTCAGCGCCCGGCCTCAAACCGACGCGCCGTAGAGGTGCCCGAGACCGAGCGCAGACGAGCCGGGCTTTCCACCGATCAACCGCTGTGGATCATTCTGGATGAGCACAATACAGACCGGTTGGAAGCGTCTTTTTACCTGCACCCGGAGGCCCGTATCGGGGCGTTCAGCCCGAGGTACTTCACCCAGATCAAACAGGCCTTCTTGACGGCAATGAAGCAACGACACTCCCGTAGCGTTCGGCGGGACGACCAATGACCGACACCAAGAAAGCCCTTACCGCCGATCACAAGCAGCTCACCGACGAGTTCGCGGCGCGGCGGTATTTCACCAAGTTCGAGGCGATCACCGGGCATCTGGCCAAGGTGGCGGCGGCGATGGAGGTGGAGGGCAGCCTCAGCAAGACCGAGGTCACCATCCTCGGGCGCTACATCGGCGCGCTGGCCAATGCCTTCGCCGCGCTCGGCAACAAGTACCTGCTCACGGGCCGTGACGGCACGCCTGTGGGCAAGCTGGATTTCGACAGCCACGAAAGCGGCTTTCCGGTGTTTCAGGAAATGCTCACCATGGCCGTCGATGCCCAGCAGGCCGGGCGGCACCTTGATAACATGCCCTCCGAGCCCGAGCTGAAGGATGAGATGATCCGCCAGATCGTCGGTGAGCTGGCGATCCCGACCAAGCTGCAATACGCCATGGCCCAGCGGCTCTACTACGAGGCGCTGGCGGGGGGCGATATCTTCTGGGCGCGCAACGACCCACAGGCGCTCTGGCAGCGCAGCGAGGGCGAGCGGCGGGTGTTCCTGATCCACTGGGCGATCTTCGACAGCCAGACCAACCTGCCGGTGATCTACCTGATGGAATGCGAGGACTCGGGCCGCACCAGCCTGCCCAAGGACGAGCGCCGCTGGCCCGCCGCGCAGGCGCACCTGATGGCGCAGAGCATGTCAGGGCTTAAGCTGCTGACCATTGCGCAGGGCTTCGATGAAGACTTCGACGACCTCCACCCCAAGCGCATCCGGCGCTTCCACGTGGGGCCGATGTATTCCTCTGCCTACACCGTGCAATCCGGCCCGCTCTGCGAGGTGCTGCGCGAGGCCCGCGCTCCCGAAGGGCAGGATTGGGCCTTGGCCTGGACCGAGGAAGAGCTGGTGAGCGAGCGGGTGCGCAGCGAAAAGGCGGGCTGGTTCTCGAGCGTGGAGCGCGAGGTCTTCACCCTCGACCCGTTCTCGGGCCGCGGCGTGGACACCGGCGCCACCCGGCAGGAGCGCGCCATCATCATGCCCGAGCGCCCCTACCAAGTGCTGGCCGAAAAGAACCCGCCGGGCTTTTCCGGCGTGCGCAAGTTCGTCGTCAGCCCGGGCGGCAGGGTGTTTGGCTACAGATAGATTTTGAGCCTCCGGCGGGGATATTTCTCGCAAGAAAATGAGGCGGGTTTCGAGAAGGAATTGAGAGATGAGCCTTTCCAGCGACGAGATGGAGCTTCGCGAAGAAGAGATCCGCAAGCATTACGAGGCGGCAGCGGCGATGCTGGAGGGGGTCGATCACACCCCCCGGATTGCCGCGCCCAAAGCCGAGCCTGCGCCTGAGCGCTCGTCCGGCATCGGCACGCGGCGGCGGTTTCGCTCGACGACCCCGGGGCTGGTGACGCGCAGCACCGCGCGGCCCGAGGGCGTGCGGCTGGTGGAACGGATCGAGGGCGCGGACGAGGGCGACCCGCTGGTCTCCCCAACGCAGGCCACCGTGCTGCACGGGCTGCGCCGCGCAATTGCCGTGGCGCTGGCGGTGGGCGAGGGCTTTGCCGAAGCCACCGGGCTGGTGGAGCTGAAAAAGGAAAACCTCGAAGGCCGCCTGCCCGAGACCCGCAAGGCCGAGTTCTCCGAGCTGCTGGCCGCCGAGGCGCTGGCGGTGATGTATTCCTTCGGCAACGCGACCTCCTTCCTGCTGGCCCCCTCGGCCAGCGAAGCGAGCGTGGAGATCGGCGCGGTGGAAGAGGTGCTGACCGACAACGCCCCCCTCGCCCTCCACGGCTGCCTCTGGGAGCTGGATCAGGAGCTGGCCACCTTCGCCGACGAGGAACCCAAGCTGGTGGCCACCGTCATGGCCTATGCCGAGCAGCTGATGGAAAAGGTCGCCCTGCGCGGCCAGACCGCCCCGCGCGTCGGCGCCTTCACCGGCGCCAAGTATCGCGTCGAGGCCGACGATCTCACCATCGCGGGCTTCACCCCGGCGCGGAAGGCCAAGGGCAGCACGCTGGTGATGCAGTTCAAGAAACCTAACGAGGTGGTGGGCAACCATATCGCCAAGTACCAGTCGATGCGGCTGGCCAAGATGATCATGGCCTATGACTTTGACCGCAAGCTCAACCCCTTCGTCGAGCTGGGCGGCTTCATCTTCACCTTCATGGGCGATGGCGCGCCGGGCACCGGCAAGACAACCCTGATCCAGATGATGGCAGGGCTGGTGAGCGAATATTGCGGCAACGCGGGCTACCCCTTCCGCTACCAGAACTTCGGCATCGACAATATCGACAGCTATCAGGGCAAATCCGGCCAGAACGCGAAGGCCTTCATCAACAATGTGCTCGACCCGGGCGTGATCGGCTTTGGCACGGTGGATGATATCGACCAGATCGCGGGCAAGCGGGGCGACCGGCAGTCGAGCGCGGGCCAGCAGGAGGTGACGGCGGTGCTGATGGAGGCCTTCGCCGGCGCCAACACCGTGGTGCGCGGCAACTGCACCTTCGGGATGTTCTCCAACTACCCCGAAAACGTGGACGACGCCCTGCGGCAGCGGGCCGGGGCGCGGTTCCTGGTGGACGGGCCGCAGACGCGGGATGACTACATCGACATTCTCTACCTGCTGATGGGCAAGAACCACTCGCTGCCCTTGGGTGACCACGAGGCCTATGCGGCGCAGGAGATCAAGAAGGCGGTGGCGGCGAGCTTCGAGGGGCACGGCAAGCCCCATGAGGCGGGGCTGCTGGAGGTCTACGACCGGGTGATCGGGCAGGTCGGCGAGCTGGATACCATCGCCAAGGTCGGCACCTATCTGAAGGCGATCCAGGAGGCGGACGAGCGCTTTACCGGCCGGGCGATCAAGAACATCACCGATGCGGTGAAGGTGCGCGCGATGGACTTCGAGCTGCCCGACGAGTGGATGGAAGAGCCGGAGCTGTTCCTGTTCAAGCCCTATGAGGAGAAGCTGGGGATGGTCGGCGAGCTGCGCCAGCCGATCACCATGGAGATGGTGATCCAAGAGGTGAACCGCTACGCGGATAGTGAGTTCCGCTATGCCGACAAGTCGGACGAGGTGGCCATCGAGGGGATGGTGCGCGACTTCGGGCGTCAGGAAGAGGCGAAGCGGCGGTATTTGGAGGGTAAGGGGTGACTGAGTTCTTTGTAATTGATGTTGAGACTGCCAACCCGGATTACTCATCGATCTGCCAAATAGGCGTCGTGAAGTTCAGTGGGGAAGAAGTTGTAGAGACGTGGTCTACTTTGATAAATCCGCGCACATTCTTCGATAGCTTCAACGTCTCAATTCATGGCATCGATGAGTCCGATGTTAGACACGCCCCTATTCTGCCGACAATTTTTCCGAATCTTTCGCAACGCCTAGATGGAGCACTGCTTCTTCATCACGGGCATTTCGACAGAACTGCTATGCAACGTTGCTATGTGAAGCACGGTTTGACCCCGATCAACAGTCGCTGGCTGGACAACACAAAAGTGGTCCGTCGGGCATGGCCAGAGTTTCAGAAGAGCGGCTACGGCCTAGGAAACCTTACCAAGCATTTTGGGATCACGTTCACGCATCATGATGCATTATCCGATGCCCAAGCTGCCGGCCGCATATTTGCACTCGCGTTGAAAAAAACTCTGACTTCGGCAGAGGAATGGCTCGACAGGGTGAACCTGCCGATCTCCGGCTCGGCTTCAGGCGGAAAAAGTATTTCTAGAGACGGGGCGGATAACGCTCCATTCAGCGGCGATTCAATAGTCTTTACAGGGACTCTAAGCGTGCCCCGAAAAGAGGCCGCTGATTTGGCGCAGTCAATTGGCTTCGATGTAACCCCAAATGTAACGAGAAAGACGACTTACCTTTGCGTGGGTGTTCAAGATCAGGAGCGCTTGGTGGGCTACGCGAAATCGTCAAAGCACCGAAAAGCAGAAGAGTTGGCGCAAAGGGGGCAGGAGATCGCCTTTTTGACCGAGGAGGACTTCAGGATTCTCTTTGAAACCGAAAGGGACAAACAAACCCAATGAAACGCCTCATCTCCCGCGGCCTGATGTTCGGCAACCTCATCGAGGTGGCCTCCCCGGCCCTGATTGACCGCTACAACCGCGCGCTCTTCAAGCTCACCGGCAAGCGCACCGAGCTGCCCGACTTCCACGTCGATATCTCCGGCTTCTCCCCCGAGATCGCCTTCGAGTTCGATGACCTGCTCTATCTCAACCCCAACGGGGTGAACCGGCAGTTCATCCTCCTCACAACCGCCCAGAAGACCGCGCCACTGCTCAACGCCAAGTTCTCCATGAGCCGCGGCATCCTGCGGCAGTTCATCGAGGAGAACGAGAGCCAGCTTTTTGCGCTCACCTCCCGCGATGCGGTGCTGGGCGAGTTGGATAATACCGTTTTCGAGGTCAACACCCCCGCCCGGCTCTTCGATATCAAGAAGATCACCGTGCGGGCCGATACCACCTCGGGCCATATCGAGCAGGCGCAAGACCTCGCGGAAAAGATCGCAACCTTCAAGACCAAGCCCGATGCGTGGTGGGATGACGTGCTGATCGCCGAGATGATCACCCTCGCCAAGCAGACCGGCGATGTCACCCGCAACCCGGTGACCTTCAAGGCGCCCAGTTTCACGCAGGGCAATTTCTGGACGGCGCATTTTGGCGGGCTCTACATCTTCCGCGATGTCGAGCACCCGGCGACCATCTCCTGCGGGCCGAAGGAGAAGCTGGGCAAAGTCCCCTCGCCCTATGTTTTTGACCTGCAGGACCGCGCCGGCATTGCCAAGTTCCTCGAGTTGAACGGGCTGGTCGAGCCGATCGTGAAGGCCAAGGGCACCGATGCAACGGCGATCCTGAAACAGAAAATGGATTTCATCCTCGTCGACGTAGCCGCCACGCTGGGCCGCGATGTGCCCTCGCGCTCGCGGGGCGATTTGCGCAAGCTGGCCCAGACCCTCGGCTCCGCCCTGCCCCCCGAGTTCCACGCGCTCAACGAGCTGGTGCGCTGGTCCGAGCAGGGCGGCAAATGGCCGACGATCACCTCGAGCCACCCCGCCTATTTTTACACCCTGCGCGCCACGAACCATCCCGACCGCGACTTGATCAACCAGCTCCTCGCCGAGCTCTCCACGCTCGACGTGCGGCAGCTCTTCATCTGCCACAAGGAGCTGTTCTACGCGCTCTACCGGGGCTGGCCGGACGGCAAGAAGGAGTTCGTGGCCGATTTTCTCGCCCGTGAATACGCGGTGGACAAGGAGGGGGCCCGGGCGGCACTCTTCGGAACCGGGGAAGAAGCGATGGAAGAGCCAGCCCCCCCGCCCGAGCCGAAAGCGCGCGTCTCCGAAGAGCGCATCCGGATCGTCGGGCCTTGGGGCGCGGTCAGGAGGTAAGGCATGGGGTTGATACGGCTGGTCGTGGTGGGGTTCATCGTGTTGACGGTGATCTACTTCTGCATCTCGATCTACTCCCGCTCCGTCCGCCGCGAAAAGCTGGAGGACGCATGGGCCGCGGATCACCCGGACGGGGGTGACCCCACGGCCCGGAGTGCCTATATCGAGGGCGGGATGGCCCAGTATCACAGCGGGCTTCGCAAGAAGCTGATCCTGCTGGTCTATGTCATCCCGGTGATCGCCGTCGGCGTGATTCTCTACCTGACCAACGCCAACTGAGGGGCGACATGCGGATTTTGTGGCGAGCGATCAAATGGGCCTTCCTGACGATGATCGCGCTGATCTTCCTTTATGTGCTGCCCCAGCATGATGTGGCACGGATCACCGGCACCGAGGTGATCCGGCAGGACTTTTCCGGCTTCAACCGGATGTTCTACGCGCAGGCGGATTCGGGCGCCAACGAGCTGGCCACCCGCGACGTGCGTTTCATCCAGACCGTGCGGCAAAAGGCGTTTCTGCTCGGCTTCATCCCGCGTGACAGCTACGGTGTGATGGTGTTCCGGAATGAAGACTCGGGCTGGATCTGGCCGCCCTACTTCAAGTTCGACAGCTCCGATTTGCAGGCCGATGCAGCCGAATACATCTCGACCCAGGCCGAGCCGCAATGGGTGCTGATCACACACTACGGCTTCCGCAACAGGTTCTTCTCGATCTACCCCAACGCCATCGGCATCAAGCCGATCGACGGGCCGGACCACTACTCGATCCCGTGGTTCAACATCAGCTTCTTCGTGCTGCTGGGCATCGGGCTGCTCTTCGCCCGGGCGATGTGGCGCCAGTTCCGCGAGCGGGCGCTGGACCCGACGCTGGACGCCGCCGAGGACCGGTGGGACCGGGTTGAGGCGGCGGCGAATGAGAAGAAGGCCGGGTGGCGGAAGTGGCTGGGGACGTGGAAGTCGAAGCCGCCGCGGTATTGATGATATCAACAACCATTCTTTACTACCGCAGTCATTCGGCGGCGGATTGTTAGTCTATAGAGAGGTTCGCATGGCCCTAATGTATAAAAAGCCGAAACGCCTTTGGCTCAGATCGAATCCAGATTTCACTGAAAAGTGGGTACAAACCAAGATAGCCGAAGACCCGTCGATACTCGGGCTTGGAGACCTCGTTCTCCGTGACCAAGAACGCATCCAACCACGCGCTGGCAGGCTAGATCTTCTGCTGCAAGACCCAGACACAAAGTGCCGCTACGAGGTTGAGTTGCAGCTCGGTGCCACAGACGAAGCACACATTATTAGAACGATTGAGTACTGGGACATTGAGCGAAAACGCTACCCCCAGTACGATCACTGCGCTGTGCTAGTCGCGGAAGATATTACCAGCAGATTCCTTAACGTCATTTCTCTCTTTAATGGTACAGTCCCACTAGTCGCGCTGCAGATGCAGGCGATTCAAGTTGGAGACAACATCTCTTTAATTTTTTCCACTGTCATGGATGAACTTACCCGGGGTGTCGTCGACGAAGATGAGGATGCCGAAGCAGCGCCAACGGACAGAGCGTTTTGGGAAGCAAAGGCGACTAAGGGTACTGTCAGCCTGGCAGACCAACTTCTTAGGGTTGCACAAGAATTTGAACCCTCGCTGGAGCTTAAGTTCAACAAGTTCTACATAGGTCTTTCAAAGGACGGACAGCCCTTTAACTTCGTTTCCTTCCGCCCAAAGAAGAACCAAATTAATCTCGAAGTAAAGATTCCAGAGACGGAAGAAATGGATGCTAAGATTGAGTCTTCCGGTATTGAAACGCTTGAATACAATAAGCGATGGGGACTGTATCGCCTTCGACTGACGAAGGATGACGTTGCAAAAAAGCCGGACGTGCTTAGGGAGCTGATCGGCGCCGCTTACGAACGCCGCGCTGGATAAGGACTAGCTTCCACCGTAGGAAGGCGCGCAGGTTTCCCCGCGCGCCGCTGTAACTACATCGAAACCGAAGGCTTAAGCCTCGACGGTCTCTTTCTTCGCTTCGATGGTCTTCTGCGACCCACCGGCAATCTCGATGCGGCGGGGCTTCAGGGCCTCGGGGATCTCGCGCACGAGGTCGATGTGCAGCATGCCGTCGGCGTGGGTGGCACCCGTCACCTTCACGTGGTCGGCGAGGGTGAAGCGGCGCTCGAAGGCGCGGGTGGCGATGCCACGGTGCAGGTAGGTCTTGCCCTCGTCGGAGTCGGCTTTCTTTGCCGAGACGATGAGCGCGCCGTCCTTGACCTCGACCGAGAGTTCCTCATCGGCAAAGCCCGCCACGGCGACCGAGATGCGATAGTCGTTCTCGTCGACTTTCTCGATGTTGTAGGGCGGGTAGGTCGGCTGGGCGACATCGGTGGTCAGCACGCGGTCCATCAGGTCGGCAAAGCGGTCGAAGCCGACGGTGGCGCGATACAGGGGGGAAAGGTCGTAGTTACGCATGGGTATCCTCCATTGAGCGATATATTTAGCGTTTTCAGTCACATGCGCCTTCCTCAGAGGACAGGCGCGGGGTCATGCACAGGCCCGTTTGGCGCCGGTGCAAGGCTTATGTGGGGAGGGGTTTTGGGGGTTTCAAGGGGGTTTGCGCCCCCCCGTGAGTGGCTTGCCCGCACGGCTTGTGCCAGGTCTCAGGGCCGCACGAACTTTGCCCCATTGCCCGGCCGCACGAACCGCGCCCCGGTAGAGGACGACGCCCCGACGCGCAGGTGCTTGGCCGCGCCCACCACCTTGGGGAACACGCCGCGCCCGGCCCGCAGATCGGCCTTGAGTTGGCGCACGGCAGGCTCCACCCGCATCCCGAGCGAGAGCACCTTGCCATCTTCCCGCGCGCCCTTGGAGATGATCGAAACGATCTCGGGCCGCCCGCGCGACAGGTCGAAGACCGGCGCGCCGGAGGAGCCGAAGGTCACATCGCAGGAGAAGGCCAGCGCCCCGACGCGCTCGCCCAACACGCCGCAGGAGCGTTGCAGCGACAGCGCCTCTTCCCGGCCCTGACCGTAGGAGGCGACCGCCACGCTCTCACCCGCGCGCACGTTGGCCGAAATCCCGTAGGGCTCGGCATTGGCGGCGGCAATCGGTCGGTCGAGCTGGATAAGCGCGACATCCGCCATGAGTTGGCCGATCACATCGGTGCTCACCGGCGCATAGCCCGCCATCACCACGGCGCGCGCGCCCCGGCGGGAGGCAATGTCGAGCCCGTCGCGGTATCCGGCGCGGAAGGTGATGGCCCGCGGGTCGAGCCGGTTGCCGTTCCGGTCAAAGAGGCAATGCGCGGCGGTGAGCACGAGGTCGGTGGCAATGAGCGCGCCCGAGCAGAACGAGCCGCGGCCAAGGTCAAGCCGGCCCACGGCCTCCCAGCCGAGCCCCTCGGAGCGCAGCGACAGGCGGCGCAGGGCGCTGTCGGCCAGTGCGGGGGTGGCGATGGCCAGCGCGAGCGCGGCAAAGAGGGCGCGGCGGATCATGGCTTCACGAAGCGGGCGCCGATCTCGCGCCGCTCTCCGTTCATCCCGCCGCCCAGAAAGCGCACCGAGCCGCCCGGGTTCAGCGCCCCGCCGCCCCGCGCGATCTCAGCCATCAGAACCTCCAGCACCGGCCCAAGCTCGGTGCCCAGCGCCACCGGACGCCCCTGCATGGTCGCCTTGGCCGAAACCACGGAGGTCACCTGCGGCCCCTTGGCCCCGATGGTGAAGACCGGCGCGCCGGACGAGCCAAAATCGACCGAGCAGGTCAGCATCACCACCCCACCCCGGCGCTCCATCACCTCGCATCCGCTCTCGTAAGAGGGCGCCTCGGCCCGGTCCTGCGCGTAGGAGACAACGCCCACCGCCGCGCCCTCACCGGGCGTCTCGGCTGTGTCGAACGGGGTCACGCGGATGGTTCGGATCGGCCGGTCAAGCTGAAGCAGCGCCACGTCGAGCGCCACTCGGTCCAGCTGATCACGGCCCTTGTACACGTAGTCAGGGTGGGTCACTGCGCGGCGCACGCCGCGATAGGCTTCAGCCCGGCCTTCGCGCCAGCCTGCGCGAAACTCGATCTCGTCAATCTCAACCGGCGCGCCGCTATCCATGTGATACAGGCAATGAGCCGCCGTCAGCACCAGATCGGGCGCAATCAGCGCCCCGGTGCAAAAGCTCTTGCGCCCCATCTCGAGCCGCCCTACGGCCTCCCAGCCGCGCCCCTGATCGCTGGTGGACATGCGGGTCAGCCCGCTCTCCTGCGCCGCAAGCGGCAGCCCGGCAAGGCAGAGCGCCCCGGCGAGGGCAGAAAGAATGGCGTGGCGCATCGGCACTCCCGGACTGGTCGCTCGTCTGATCTCAGAAGGCGGGTCTAGAGGCCGGGTGGGGCGACAATATGGCAAAGCCGCCGCCGCGGCTCCAAACGTTGCACGAAAGCACCGTCAGAAGACATGCCTCTGGCGCGGCGTGCCTCAGCCCAGCGCAGGCGGCTTCGGCCCGCCGGTCGCCCAGTCGAGCAGTTCCACGGTGTGGACGATGGGGGTCTGCGTGCCCGAGCCGATCTGCATCATGCAGCCGATATTGCCTGCGGCGATGATATCGGGCGCCTTTGCTTCCAACGTGCGGACCTTGCGCGCCTTCAGCTGGCCCGAGATCTCCGGCTGCATCAGGTTGTAGGTGCCCGCCGAGCCGCAGCACAGGTGGCTGTCGGCCGGCTCCACCACCTCGAAGCCCGCCGCCTTCAAGAGCGCCTTGGGGTGGTCCTTGATCTTCTGGCCGTGCTGAAGCGAGCAAGCGGCGTGATAGGCCACGCGGATCGGCCCGCTGCCCTCGGGCGCGTGGCCCTCGGCCTGCGTTCCGGCGATCTCCGCCTTGGCAAGATTGCGCGCCTCCACCGGCGCCTCCGGCATCAATTCCGCCAGCACCTCGGAGATATCCTTGGCGATCCCCGCCACCTTCGCCGCCTCCTCGGCCAAGTCGGTCTGGCGGAACATGTGGCCATAGTCCTTCACCGTCGTGCCGCAGCCCGAGGTGTTGATGACGATGGCATCCAGCCCTGCTCCCTCCATCTCCGCCGCCCAGGCGCGGATGTTCCTGGCCGCCGTGCCGTGCGCCTCGCTCTCGCGGCCCATGTGGTGCGTGAGCGCCCCACAGCAGCCCGCGCCCTCGGCCACCACCACCTCGCAGCCCAGCCGGGTGAGCAGCCGGATGGTGGCATCGTTGATATCGGTGTTCAGCGCCTTCTGCGCGCAGCCCGTCATCAGCGCCACCCGCTTGCGGCGCGGCGCAACCGGCGCAAAGCTCTGCGGGTCGTCATTGCGGCTCACCGGCGGAATGCGCTTTGGCGCCATCTCCAGCATCGCCCTCAGCCGCGCCGAAGGGATCAGCCCGCGAAACGGCCGCCCGATCTTGGCCCCCAGCAGCGCCAGCCGAAACCGCCCCGGATAGGGCAGGATGCGCGCAAGGATCCACCGCAGCGCCCGGTCGGAGACAGGCCGCTTGTAGTTCTCTTCGATATAGGCGCGCGCGTGGTCGACCAGATGCATGTAATGAACGCCGGAGGGGCAGGTCGTCATGCAGGCAAGGCAGCTCAGGCAGCGGTCGATGTGCTTGACGGTTTTCTCATCCGGCACCCGCTCGTTCTCGAGCATGTCCTTGATCAGGTAAATCCGCCCGCGCGGGCTGTCGAGTTCGTCGCCCAGCACTTGGTAGGTCGGGCAGGTCGCGGTGCAAAAGCCGCAATGGACGCAGGCGCGCAGGATCTCGTTGGCCCGCGCCGTGCCCGGATCGGCCAGCTGCGCTTCGGTGAATTCGGTCTTCATGCCATCAGGCCCCTGTTCAGAATGCCCCTCGGGTCGAACCTGGCCCGCAGGCCCGCCGTGAGCGCCGCCAGCTCGGGCCGCTCGGGGTGAAACCGCGCAATCCCGCCGCCCTGCCCCCGCACCCGCGTTGCATGGCCGTCGAAGGCGCCCAGCGCCGCCCGCAGATCGGTGCCAGCAGGCACCGCGGCCCACACCAGCGCGCCGCCCCAATCGAGCATCACCTTCGCCCCCTCAGGCAACCGAGCCACGAGGCCCGGCGCATCGGAGGGGCGACAATGCAGCCGCCAGACATCTTCCGCCCCGCCCGCAAAGCGCGCCACATCGCGGAACCACGGCCAATCGTGGCTGTCGCTCACCGCAGTCTCGACCTCGCCATAGCGGCCAAGCGCCTCCTTCAACCGCCCGAGCCGGTAGTCGACCGACCCGGCCATGCCTTCGATCCGCAATTGCGTCGAGGGCCGGTCATTGGCCGCAAGGTCAGTGTGGCAGGCCGCCGTCACCTCCCACGGCGTTCCCAGCGCCGCGCTCATCGCCGCCACGGCGTCTTCGACGGAAAGCCCGTCGATTGAAAGCACACCCGCCACCTCTGGCTTCGGCAGCACCTTCAGCGACACCTCGGTCAGCACCCCCAGCGTGCCATGACTGCCCGCCACCAGCTTCACAAGGTCATAGCCGGTGACATTCTTCATCACCCGCCCGCCATTCTGCACGACGCGCCCCACGCCATCCACGAAGCGCACGCCAAGGCAGAAGTCCCGCGCCGCCCCGACAGACACCCGCCTCGGCCCGCTCGCGTTGCTGGCGACCACGCCGCCAATGGTGCTCTCGCCCTCGGTGCTCAGCAGCCCGCGCATATCGGGCACCTCGAAGGCCAGTCTCTGCCCCTCGGCCTCCAGCGCCGCCTCGATCTCTGCCACCGGCGTGCCCGCCTGCGCCACCAGCGTCAGCGCGCCCGGCTCGTAAAGTGAAATTCCGGCCCCGCCAAAGCGCAGCGCCTCCCCGTCGGCCACAACGCCCCGCGTGCCGCCGCCCCGCACCGAGACAGGCCCCTCCGCGCCCGCAAGCGCCTCCGAAAGTTCCGCCTCGTTCTGCGGCTCCATGATGCTCAACCCGTTCATTTTCTTGCTCTAAATACTCAATTCCAAGCTCGCCACCGTCACGCCGCCCGATCCGGCGCGCGCCGCCGCCCGGCGGAGACCGTGAGCGGAAAGACTTTGGCCGGGTTCAGGATCCAGCCCGCATCGAACACGTCCTTCACATCCATCTGCGCGGCCAGATCGTCAGGCCGATACTGCACCTCCATCAGGTCGCGCTTCTCGATGCCCACGCCATGCTCGCCCGTCAGGCAGCCGCCGACCTCGACGCAGAGCTTGAGGATCTCGGCGCCGAATTGCTCGCAGAGCTCCAACTGCCCCTCCTCATTGGCGTTAAACAGGATCAGCGGGTGCATGTTGCCATCGCCCGCGTGGAACACGTTCGCGACCTCCAGCCCGAACTCCTCGCTCATCTCCCCGATCCGCCGCAGCACACGCGGCAGCTCGCTCACCGGGATCGTGCCGTCGAGGCACATGTAATCGTTGATCTGCCCCATCGCCCCGAAGGCGCTCTTGCGGCCCAGCCAGATGCGGGCGCTTTCGTCCGCGCTGCCGCTCTGGCGCACCTCCACCGGGTTCAACTCCTCTGCGATGCCGCAGATCAGCCCAAGCTGGTGGTCGATCTCCGCTTCCGAGCCTTCCACCTCCACGATCAGCAGCGCCTCGCAATCGGGGTAGCCCGCCCCGGCAAAGGCCTCGGTCGCGCGAATGCAAGGGCGGTCCATGAACTCGATGGCCACCGGCAGCACGCCCGCCTTGATGATGTTGGTCACGCATTGCCCAGCCACCTCGGAGCTGTCGAAGCCGATGAGCACCGGCCGCGCGCCCTCGGGCTTGGGCAAAATCCGCAGCCAGGCCTCCGTCACCACGCCCAACTGCCCCTCAGAGCCGCAGATCAGACCGAGCAGGTCGAGGCCGTTCGCATCCATCCACGGCCCGCCCAACTTGGTGATGGTCCCATCGGGCAGCACCATCGTCACGCCCAGCAGGTTGTTGGTGGTCACGCCATACTTCAGGCAATGCGCCCCGCCGGAGTTCATCGCTATATTGCCCGCAATCGCGCAGGCCAGTTGGCTCGACGGGTCGGGCGCATAGAAGAACCCATCCGCCTCCACCGCGCCGGTCACGCTCAGGTTGGTGCGCCCGGTCTGCACATGCACGTAGCGGTCGGGGTAATTTGTTTCCAGCACCTCGGCCATGCGGGCGACCCCGAGGATCACGCAATCGGCGGTGGGCAGCGCCCCGCCCGCGAGCGAGGTGCCCGCCCCTCGCGGCACCACGGGCACGCCTTCCGCGTGGCAGACCTTCAACGCCGCCGAGACCTCCTCGGTCGTCGACGGCAGCACCACGGCAAGCGGCGGGCATTTGTAGGCGGTCAGCGCGTCGCACTCGTAGGCCCGCACCTCTTCTTCCGCGTCGATCACCCCGCCGGGCAGAGCATCGCGCAGACGGGCCACGATCCGGGCCTTGCGGGCAAGAATTTGCGGGTCTGGCTTGGGCATTTCCATGGCGGCGGCACCTCCCTTGCTAAATTGGTCAGAAAATATAACCAATTTTGCCATCTGGCAACCGGCGCTGGCGCGACATAGGGTCCGCCCATGGATCTGATGCCGCTTCTTGCCCCTTTCTCCACCGCCGACGGCGTGGCCGTGGCGCTCATTCTCGGCCTCTGGGCGGTGCTCGGCTGGGTCGTGGAGCATCCGCCAGCGGGCAAGCCCTCGGTCTCGGTGCTGATGCAGGATTACCGCCGCGACTGGCTGCGTGAGCATGTTACCCGTCAGCCGCGCATCTTCGATGCCACCATCCTTGGCAACCTGCGGCAGGGCACCACCTTCTTCGCCTCCGCCTGCATGATCTCCATCGGCGGCGGGCTGGCGGTGATC
Source organism: Vannielia litorea (assembly GCF_019801175.1). NCBI lineage: Bacteria > Pseudomonadati > Pseudomonadota > Alphaproteobacteria > Rhodobacterales > Paracoccaceae > Vannielia > Vannielia litorea. The sequence continues at coordinate 93,911 of NZ_JAHVJR010000001.1, read as the reverse complement.
GGCAACCCCGAGCAGCTCACCGGGCTGGCCGAAGACCTCTCGCTCGGCACCACCACCACGCTGGCCTTCGAGATCAAGATCGTGCTGATACTCTTCTTCCTCGCCAACGCCTTCCTCAAGTTCGTCTGGGCGCACCGGCTCTTCGGCTACTCCTCGGTGGTCATGGGCGCGATCCCGAATGACGTGGAAGACCCAGCCACCTACCCGCGCGCCGCCAAGGCCGCCGAGATCAACATCACCGCCGCCAAGAGCTTCAACCGCGGCATGCGGTCAATCTACTTCGCCCTCGGGGCGCTTGGCTGGCTGGTCGGGCCCTGGGGGCTGATGCTGGGCGCCATCGTCAGCGCCGTAGTGATCTGGCGGCGCGAGTTCTGGAGCCAGTCGCGCGTGGTGCTGATGCAGCCCGATACGGCCGCCGAGTAACCGGCCTCTCTGACGGTTTTGTGACCCGCTGTAATGCCCTGCCATGCCATCTTGCCGGCCATGCGCTGGCTCATCTTTACCCTCCTCGCCCTTCCCGCAACGGCAGATCCGGCAAAGGTCGAGGCCGTCAAGGCCGCGCCCTCCGGCGGGGCATGGCGGTTTGAGGTGACGCTCTCGCACGGCGATACCGGCTGGGACGATTACGCCAACGGCTGGCGGGTCACCAATGAGACCGGCCGCGTGCTCGGCACCCGCGAATTGCTGCATCCTCATGTCGATGAGCAGCCCTTCACCCGCAGCCTCTCCGGCGTAAAAATCCCGCAGGGGGTCAAGCGTGTCTGGATCGAAACCAGCACCCTCCCCGAGGGCTGGGGCGGCCCGCGCGTTCAGGTCGATCTTCCGTAGGTCCGCGCGAGTCCCGCCGACAGCGCGCGGGTTTTGAAACCGAGCCGGAAACGTCCCGCCCTAAGCCGCCTTCGCGCCGCGCCGCCCTTCCACCAGCCATGCACCGAGCGTCAACAAAGCCGCCAGCACGAGGAACAGCAGAGGGTTCACCAGCGGAATCACGGTAACATCCGCCGTCACATAGGCCTCGCGCGGGGTGATGCCGATCCAGCCGCGCCCGGCGGCCACGCGGCCCTCGCGCACTTCGCGAATGTCGGGCGCGCCATCTTCCAGTGGCACCACCCCGCCGCGCCGCGCGCCGATCGCGGCTTCCAGTACCGCGCCCGTGGCAATGGTCTCCTCGAACTCCTTCGGCGCCGAAGGCCCAAGCGCGACGACTGCCGTGCGCTCGCCCTCCACCAGCCGATAGAGTCCAAGGTCCGGCCCTTCGAACACGCCCTGATACAGCCCGGGCGAAACCTCTTCGAGCGGCACAACGTAAACCGAGCCATCCGGGCCGGTGACCTCCACCTCGTCGGGCGCATCGCCCAGCGTGCGGCGCGTCACCGTCATCTCCTGCCCCACCGCCTCGGCGGTCAGGCTCTCTTCTTCGAGGTCCGGCTCCTTCATCATCCAATGCGCCAGCCGCCGCAGCAGCTCGAGCTGCGGCCCGCCGCCCTCGAACCCGCGCGACCAGAGCCATGCGTGGTCGGAGGCCATCAGCGCCACACGCCCCTCGCCCTGCCGTTGCAGCACCAGCAGCGGGCGCTCCTCCAGCCCCTGCATCACCACCTGCCCCTCACCGGGGATCAGGTCCACCAGCCGGAACCAGCGGCCCCAGCCCGGCACGCCCTCCTCCTCCGAGGGATAGAGCGCCTCAAGCCCCTCGGTGACCGGGTGTTTCTCGCCCAGTTCGGTCACTTCGGGCAGGAACCCTTCCTCCATGACCCGGGCCGAAGGCGAGGCGGGCATGATGTCACCCAGCGGCGAGCGGTAGATGCTGTCGGCGCTGGCAAAATCCGGTCCCGCCGCCACCAGCACCGCCCCGCCGCGCTCCACATAGTCGCGGATGTTGTCGAGGTAGAGCGTGGGCAGGATGCCGCGCCGCTTGTAGCGGTCGAAGATGATGAGATCGAACTCGTCGATCTTCTCGATGAAGAGCTCGCGGGTCGGGAAGGCGATGAGCGACAACTCGGAAACCGGCACGCCATCCTGCTTTTCGGGCGGGCGCAGAATGGTGAAATGCACAAGGTCCACCGAAGAGTCCGACTTCAGCAGGTTGCGCCATGTCCGCTCGCCGGGGTGTGGCTCACCGCTCACCAGCAGCACCCGCAGCCGGTCTCGCACGCCGTTGATCTGCACCACGGCGGCGTTGTTCCGGTCGGTCAGCTCGCCCTCGGCGGTGGGGGTGATGAACTGGATCACGTTCTTGCCGCCGTGGCTCAGCGTCACGGGCAGCGAAAGCTCCTCGCCGACCGGCACATCATAGGTGCGCGGCTCCTCGCCATCGATGGCGATGGAAAGCGGCACCGTGGCCCCCCGCCCCGCGCCGGAGGGCAGATCGCCCTGATCCTCGATCATTAGCGTCAGCTCGATCTCTTCCCCGAGGATGCCGAAGGCGGGGGCGTTCTGCACCACAAGGCGGCGGTCCCAATCGGTGGCGTGGCCGGTCATCAACAGGTGCAACGGCGCGGGCAGATCGGGCGTGCGCTCCATGTCATGCACGCGCCCGTCCGAGATCAGGATCGCTCCAGCCACCCGTGCGCGCGGCTCTTCGGCCAGCGCCTCGGAGAGCGCCGCCATTGCGCGGGTGCCCTCGTCGCCCTCGCCATCGCCCACCACGGCCACGCGGGCCTCGGTATTGGGCATCGCGGCGATCTGCGCCAGCACCCGGCCCAGCGCGGCCTGGGTCTGCTCGGCGCGGTCCGAGAGGCCCTGCGACGAGCTTTCATCCACCACCACCAGCACGATGTCGGAGAGCGGGTTGCGCTCTTCCTGCTGCAGCGAGGGGTTGGCCAGCGCCACCAGAAGGGCCACAGCGGCGAGCGCCCGCAGCCACCAGCCCGCCAGCCCGCGCCAGATCGCCAGCGCGATGAAGAGCACCGCCAGCGCCACCGCGGCATAGAGCGCGATCCACGGCAGATGCGGGTCGAAGATGATGCTGTCTGCGTTCATTGGCCCAGCCTGTCGAGCAGGGCCGGCACGTGGACCTGGTCGCTTTTGTAGTTGCCGGTGAGCACGTGCATGATCAGGTTCACGCCAAAGCGATAGGCGATCTCACGCTGCTGCTCGCCCGCGTAGCCGCGCCCCACCGGGAACATCGCCGCGCCGTTGTTTTCAACCGCCCAAGCCGCCGCCCAGTCGTTGCCGCCGATCACCACTGGCGTCACCCCGTCATTGAGGTTGCGGAAGGGCATGCCCTCCACCACCTCGGCATCGGGCGGCGCCGCCTCGACCCAGACATCCCGGCTCGCCCAGCGGCCGGGGAAATCCTGCAACAGGTAGAAGGTGCGGGTGAGCACGTGATCCATCGGGATCGGCTCGAGCGGCGGAATGTCGAGCGGGCGGGCCAGCTCCTGCAGCTTGCGGCCCTCGGGCGTGCCCGCGCCAAAGCCGCCGATATCGGCATCGCGGGTGTCGAACAGGATCATCCCGCCGGTGCGCAGGTAGCGGTTCAGCTTGGAATAGGCTTCTTCCGAAGGGATCGGCTGGTTCGGGTTCACCGGCCAGTAGAGGAAGGGGAAGAAGGCGAGCTCATCGGTCTCGAGGTTCACCGCAATCGGCTCGGCAGGCTCGATGGAGGTGCGGCGGAAGAGCGTGTCGGAGAGGCCGCGCAGCCCGGCCTGGGCCACCTCGTCGAGCCGCGTGTCACCGGTGACGACATGGGCCAGCACAACTTCGGTGGTCGCCTCTAGCGCCAGCAGGTCAAGGTCTTCTTCTTGCGCCTGCGCACCGTCCGGCGCTGCGGCCAAGAGCGCAGCGATGAGCAGCGCCCCCGCCGCAGACGAGCCCCGCGCCACGCCCTTGGCACGCGGCGCGATGAGGCGGCCGCCAAGCCAGAGCGATGCGAGAATATCCAGTGCCAGCGCCACCAGCGCGGCGGTCAGCACAAAGCCCTTCAGCGCGGTCTCCCGGCTCACGGCCAGCCCCTCCACCGGCACCCGCGCGGGCCAGCTCACCGGCTCCAGCACGGCCTCGCTGCCCAGCACGTTGAGCGCGATCAGCCGGTCCTCGCCGGCATAGAGCCCGGGCCGAAGCTCCGGCCCGATGGGCGCCTCACCGGCCAGAGCGGCGCCAAGGTCGGCGCCCTCCACACCCGGCAATGTGCCTGCATCCTGCACCCCGCCGAAACCATCCAGCACGCGTTCCGGCGTCCAGACGGTGCCTTCCAGCTCACTCGCCTCCGGGCTTGCGGGCCGAGTCGAGATCGCCAGCCGTTCCAGCATCTGCACGAAGAGGCCCGAGAGCGGCAGAGAGGACCACTCGGCATTGGCGGTCACGTGAAAGAGCACCACGCTCCCCTGCCCCACCCGCTTGCGGGTGACCAGCGGCGTGCCATCGGCCAGCGAAGCAATCACCCGCTCGGCCAGCTCCGGATCCGGCTGGGCCATCACCTGCGCGGTCACGGTCACATCGTCGGGCAGCGCGAGGCCGTAGAAGGGCGAGGCCTCGGGGAAGGGCCGCAGCGCCTTCGGCTCGCCCCAGCTCATCGCGCCGCCCACCGAGCGCCCGCCTTCGCGCAGGCGCACCGGCATCAGCGGGTCTTCATCGCGGCGGCTCACATCGGAGGCGGCCAGTTGCGGCCCGGCGAAACGCAGCAGCATCCCGCCCTCCTCCACCCACGCCAGCAGGTCGTCCTTCTCGGCCTGCGGCAGGTCGGCCACATCGGCAAAAACGATCGCGTCGGGGTTGGCCAGCAGAATGTCGGGCAGCGTGCCCTCCACGAGGTCGGCGGTCGGCTCCAGCGCGCGCTCAAGGTAATGCAGAGGCGAGAGCAGCTCCAGCCCCTCGCGGTCTTCACGGCCCGCGATCAGGGCCACCTCGCGGCGGCGCAACCCATCGTCGGTCAGCGTCACCGCACCAGCCCCCCGCGCGGCCTGAAGCTCGAACCGGGTGATCCGGTTGCGCAACTCGGCGGGCAGCACGAGCGCCACTTCGGCCTCGGTCGCCTGCGGTTCAAACGCGGCCTCGGCCCGCGCCAGCACCCGCTCAGTGCCCGAGGGGTCGCGGCCATAGGCCAGCACCGTGGCGGTCTGCGCGGCGGTCTCATCGGGCCGCAGCACCGTCAGCCGCACCTGCCCGTCTTCGAACCGCGCGGGGCGCAGGCCGAGCGGGCGGCGCGGGCTTTCGAACACCGTCACCGGGCCTTTCTCTTCGAGCGCGGCCAGCACCTCGTCGCGGCCCTCGTGGGCCAGCCCGTCAGAGAGCCAATAGGTCTCGAAGCTGCCCTCGACACTTTCGGCCCAGTCCACCGCCGCTCCGCTCTCGGGCGGCCAGGCCGTGGGCTCCAGCCCGGCAAGGCGCGGGCCCCAGGCGGCGGCGGCCAGCATCGGCAGTTCTCCCGGCGCGGGCAACGCGGTGAGCGAGACCACGGCCACCGGCCGGTCGGTTGCGGCGGCATCGGCCAGCAGCCCCTCGATCCGGGCCATCCGCCCGGGCCAGTCGCGGGCATCGGCCCAGCCACCGTCGAGTGCGATCAGCAACGGGCCGGTGCCCTCGCGGCGCTCCTCGGGGTTCAGCACCGGGCCGGCAAAGCCGATGATGATCGCGGCCACTGCGAGCATCCGCAGCAGCAGCAGCCACCACGGGGTGCGGTCGGTCTGGCTGTCTTCATCCTCCAGCCCCAGCAGCAGCGCCACGCCGGGAAAGCGGCGGCGGATCGGCGCGGGCGGCACGGCGCGCAGCAGCAGCCAGAGCAGCGGCAGCACAACGAGCGCCCAGAGCAGCAGCGGCGCGGTAAAGCCTATGGGACCGATCGCAAACATCAGCGGCCATGCTCCAATGCGCCGTAGAGCCAGAGCAGCGCGCCCTGCGCCGGGGTGTCGGTGTGATGGGTCGAGAACTGCCAGCCGGTGGTGCGGGCCAGTTGCTCCAGCCGGTCCTTGCGGGCGGCCAGACGGTCGAGGTAGCGGGCACGCAGATCACCGGCCTTGCGGGTCTCATGCGCGAGGCTGCCGCCCATGCTCTCGAAAATCGTGCGCCCGTCGAAGGGGAACTCCTCTTCCTGCGGGTCGAGCACCATCAGCAGGGTGCCGCGCACGCCCCGATCGGCGGCGCGGGCAAGGGCGTTTTCGGCGGCATCGATCTCACCCATGAAGTCGCTCAGAAACACCGCGCGGGAATGCAGCGGCAGGGTATCCCCCCTCGGCGCACCATAATCGGGGCCGGGCAAGTTTTGCTCCTCGGCCTCCATCGCGCCGCCCAGCGCATCGGCGATGCGGATCAGTTGCAGCGGGCCGGAACGCGGCGGCTGGTCGAGCCGGGCAAGCCCCACGCGCTCGCCACCGCGCACCAGAAGCACGGCAATCGCGAGGCTCAGCAGCCTTGCGCGTTCAGCCTTGGTCGGCCGTTTGCCCGGCGCGCCGGAAAAGCGCATCGACATCGCCTCGTCGCACCAGAGCATGACCGATTGCGCTGCCTGCCACTCCTTCTCACGTACGAAGTGCTGATCGGACTTGGCCGAGCGGCGCCAGTCGATGCTGCGCGCCTCGTCGCCCACCGCCAGCGGGCGGTATTGCCAGAACTCATCACCCATGCCGCTGCGGCGGCGCCCGTGGGCGCCCAGTAGCACGGTCTGGGCCAGATGCTCGGCATCGGCCAAAAGCGGGGGCAGCGCGGCGGCCAGCCCCTCGGCCTTGGAGCGCAGCCCGCGCCCGACGCCGGCATGAAGAGCAACTGGACCGGCGTCGCTCAAGCGGCAGCCTCCACGCGGGTCACGGTTTCGGCGACCGCGCGGATCACGGCGGAAAGTTCCTCACCCCGCGCACGGGCCGCGAAAGAGAGCGCCATGCGGTGGGTCAGCACCGGGGCGGCCATCGCCAGCACATCCTCGGCGGAGGGCACGAGGCGGCCCTCCAGAAGGGCGCGGGCCCGCACGGTCATCATCAGAGCCTGCGCGGCACGCGGGCCGGGGCCCCAACTGACCGAGCGCTGCACCTGCTCGGGCGCGGTCGGATCATCGGGGCGGCAGGCGCGCACCAGATCGAGGATCAGCTCGACCACGCTATCGCCGACCGGCATCCGCCGCAGCAGCGCCTGCGCGGCGATCAGTTCTTCGGCGCTGAAGATCTGGTGGCTCTGCGCCTCCTCCGAACCAGTGGTGGCTAGGATGATGTCGCGCTCGGTATCGCGGTCAGGATATTCTACGTCGATTTGCACGAGGAAGCGGTCGAGCTGCGCCTCGGGGAGCGGATAGGTGCCCTCCTGCTCAATCGGGTTCTGCGTGGCGAGCACATGGAAGGGCTTGTCGAGCGTCCGGTGCTGTCCGCCCACGGTGACCTCCTTCTCCTGCATCGCCTGAAGCAGGGCCGACTGGGTCCGCGGCGAGGCGCGGTTGATCTCGTCGGCCATCAGAAGCTGGCAGAAGATCGGCCCCTCGATGAACCGGAAGGCGCGGGTGCCGTCCTCAGCCGTCTCCAGCACCTCGGAGCCGAGGATATCGGCAGGCATCAGATCGGGGGTGAACTGGATACGGCTGCCATTCAGGCCCATCACCGTGGAGAGCGTGTCGACCAGCCGGGTCTTGCCGAGACCGGGAAGGCCGATCAGCAGCCCGTGCCCGCCGCAGACCAGCGAGGAGAGAACGAGGTCCACCACCTTCTCCTGCCCGATGAACCGGCGGCTGATGGAGGCCCTCGCCTGCCCCAGCTTTTCGGCCAGCGCCTCGATTTCTGGCACGAGGCCCGCGTCGTCGGACATGACATTTCTCCTTGGTCGGCTAGGTTATGGCCCAGTAAGCCATCTATCGCATGTGAGACCAATGGCGAAATCGAAGGCCAGACAAGATATTGTGACCCCGGACGCAGGAAGCCTCGAATCCGCGGCCCGCAGTGCTGCCAAAAAGGGCGGCCTGCCGCCCGTTCACCTGTGGAACCCCGACTTTTGCGGCGACCTCGACATGCGGATCGCCCGCGATGGCACATGGTTCTACCTCGGCACGCCCATCGGCCGCCCCGAGCTGGTGCGGCTGTTCTCGACCATCCTCAAGAAGGAGGGAGAAGATTACTTTCTCGTTACCCCGGTCGAGAAAGTCGGCATCACGGTCGATGACGCCCCCTTCGTGGCGGTGGATTTCACCGCAGAGGGCGCGGGCGAGGACCAGCTACTGCGGTTCGAGACCAACGTAGGCGATGTGACAGAGGCCGGGGAGGAAAACCCGATTCGCGTGGAGCGCGACCCGGAGACCGGCGAGCCCTCGCCCTACGTGCACGTGCGCGCCGGGCTGGAGGCACTGATCGACCGCAAGAGCTTTTATCGGCTGGTCGAGATCGGCAGCACGGTGGACGGCTGGTTCGGCCTCTGGTCCGGCGGGCAGTTCTTCCGCATCATTCCGGCCAGCGAGCTGCCGTGACTCCTGCCAAATTGTGCGCCTTGCGGCGCATTCCTTTTGTTTGGGTGGATATTTTCAGCAAGAAAATGAACAGGATGCGCAAAACCTGCGGGCCACTGACGGGCTCCTGACAGGTAGCTGTCAGGAGGGGGCTGCGATGATGGAGCATCGAAACCCTTCTGAGGATGCCTGCCATGACCGACACGATGATTAACCCCGCCGATACCAAGAGCCTGCCCAAGGATGCGCTTGTCTGGTGCGAGATCCCGGTGCGCGATCTCGATGCCGCCATCAGCTACTACGGCAAGGTGCTGGGCAACCCGCTCACCAAGGATGAGAGCGGCCCCAACCCGATGGCCATGTTGCCGGTGAAATCGCCGATGGATGGCACCGCCGGCCACCTCTACCCCGGCACCCCGGCCAGCGACGGCGATGGCGTGACCGTGCATCTGGCCGTGGCCTCGCTCGAGCCCGCGCTGGAGCGGGTGATGGAGGCCGGCGGGCGGGTGCTGCCGGGCATTATCCCCATTCCTTCCGGGCGGTTTGCCTATACGGTCGACCCCGATGGCAACTCCATCGGGTTGTTCGAGTTCAACAAGGCTGAGTGATGCGCCGCGCTGATCGCCTCTTCCAGATCGTCCAGCTGCTCCGAGGGGGGCGGCTGGTCACTGCGCGGATGCTGGCCGAACGGCTGGAGGTGTCCGAGCGCACCATCTACCGCGACATTGCCGATCTGCAGGGCTCCGGCGTGCCGATCGAGGGCGAGGCAGGCGTGGGCTACCTGATGCGCGCGGGCTTCGACCTGCCGCCGCTGATGTTCAACCGCTCCGAGATCGTGGCGCTGGTGGCCGGGGCGCGGCTGATCCGGGCCTGGGGCGGGCTGGAGATGGCCGAGGCCGCCGAGGAAGCGCTGGTGAAGATCGCCGCCGTGCTGCCCGAGGCCGAGCGCGATAAGGCGGCTGGCCTGCAGATTCACGCCTTTTCAATGCCTTACCTCATGGATGACGACACGCGGCGGCGTCTCGACGGGATCGAGCGGGCGGTCGATGCGCGCGAGCGGCTGGTGCTGGATTACGGCGATGCCGAGGGCGCGCAGACCGCACGGGTGGTGCGGCCCCTGAGCCTGATTTTCTGGGGCCGGACCTGGACGCTGATTGGCTGGTGCGAGTTGCGCGACGATTTCCGGATGTTCCGGGTGGACCGGGTGAAAGGCATGGAAACGGGCGAGCGGTTCAGGATCGAACCGGGCAAGAGCCTGCAGGATTTCTACCGGCAGGAACGGCACCGCGGCGGGTTCGACGCGCGGCGCGAGGGCGCCTGCTAGCGCTTCAGCCGCAGGGTCTTGCGGCGCGGGGCGCGCGGCTCCGGCGGGGTCGCATTGAGCTCGCGCCACGCACCGGGGGCGAGGTCTTCCAACGCCCAAGGGCCGATCTGCGCCCGGATCAGCCGCAGGGTCGGATGGCCCACCGCCGCCGTCATCCGCCGCACCTGCCGGTTGCGCCCCTCGCGGATGGTGAGCGAAAGCCATGTGTCGGGCGCCTTGCGAATGCGCACCGGCGGGTCGCGCTCCCACAGCCCGTCCGGCGGCGCGATCACCGCCACCTCGGCGCGCTTGGTGGGGCCGTCCTTCAGCGTCACGCCCATCTTCAGCGCCTCCAGAGCGGCAGCATCCGGCGTGCCCTCGACCAGCACCCAATAGGTCTTGGCCATCTTGAACTTCGGAGACGAAATCCGGGCCTGCAGCTTGCCGTCATCGGTGAGCAGCAGCAGCCCCTCGCTGTCGCGATCAAGCCTGCCCGCCGGGTACACGCCCTTGGGCAGCCCAAGCCCGGAAAGCCCCTGCCATTTGCCCTCGTCGGTGAATTGCGAGAGCAGGTTCATCGGTTTGTTGAGGGCGAGAAGCATGGGCGTTTATGCAGGCTCATCGAGAGTTGGGACAAGTCCCGACCTACCGATCAATGCGCCTCCGCCCAGCTGTCGCCCTGCCCGGCGTCCACCTCCAGCGGCACGTCGAGATGCACTGCCGGATCGGCGGCGCCTTCCATGACCCGCTTCACCACCGCGATGGTCTCCTCCACCGCGCCTTCCTCGACCTCGAAGATCAACTCGTCGTGGACCTGCAGCAGCATCTTCGCGGGCAACCCTTCGATCGCCTTCGGCATCCGGACCATCGCGCGGCGGATCACATCGGCCGCCGTGCCCTGAATCGGCGCGTTGATCGCCGCGCGCTTGGCGAAGCCCGCGCCCGGCCCCTTTGCGTTGATCTCCGGCGTATGGATCTTGCGGCCGAAGAGGGTTTGCACGAAGCCGTTTTCCTTGGCGAAGCCCACGGTCTCGTCCATGTATTTCCGAATGCCGGGGAAGCGCTCGAAATACCGGTCGATGAAGGCCTGCGCCTCGGCGCGGGGGATGCGCAGGTTGCGGGCAAGGCCGAAGCCGCTAATCCCGTAGATCACCCCGAAGTTGATCGCCTTGGCCTGACGGCGGATATCCGGCGTCATCTCCTCCAGCGGCACATCGAACATCTCCGACGCCGTCATCGCGTGAATGTCCTGCCCCTCGCGGAACGCCTCCTTCAGCGCGTCGATCCCGGCGATATGGGCGAGGATGCGCAGCTCGATCTGCGAATAGTCGAGCGATACCAGCTTGTTGCCCTTCTCCGCCACGAAGGCCTCGCGGATGCGGCGGCCTTCCTCGCTGCGCACCGGGATGTTCTGCAGGTTGGGGTCGGTCGAAGCCAGCCGCCCAGTGTTGGCGCCGGTGATCGCATAGCTGGTGTGCACCCGGCCCGTCTCGGCATTGATATGCGTCTGCAGCGCATCGGTGTAGGTGCTCTTCAGCTTCGAAAGTTGCCGCCAGTCCAGCACCCGCGCGGGCAGATCATGCTCCGTGGCCAGATCCTCCAGCACATCTGCGGGGGTGGAATACTTGCCCGTCTTTCCCTTCTTGCCGCCCTCCAGCCCCATCTTCTCGAAGAGGATCTCGCCAAGCTGCGCCGGGGAGCCGACATTGAAGCTCTCGCCCGCCAGCTCATGAATCTCGGCCTCCAGCCCGGCCATCTTCTGGGCGAAGGCGTTGGACATGCGGCTCAGCGTATCCCGGTCCACCTTCACGCCGTGGCGCTCCATCTGGGCCAGCACCGGCACCAGCGGGCGCTCCAGCGTTTCGTAGACCGTCGTCACCTTGGCGCGGTGCAGCCGCGGCTTGAAGGTCTGCCAGAGCCGCAGGGTGATGTCGGCATCCTCGGCGGCATATTTTACTGCCTCCTCCAGCGGCACCTTGTCGAAGGTGATCGCGCTCTTGCCCGAGCCGATCAGCTCCTTGATCGGGATCGGATTGTGCCCGAGATAGCGCTCCGAAAGCGCATCCATCCCGTGGCCGTGCAGCCCGCCATGCATGGCATAGCTGAGCAGCATGGTGTCGTCGAAGGGGGCCACCTCCACGCCGTAGCGGTGGAAGATCTTGGCGTCATACTTGATGTTCTGGCCGATCTTCAGGATCTGCGGGTCTTCCAGCATCGGCTTCAGCGCCGCCAGCGCCTCCTCCAGCGGCAATTGCCCCTCGGCCAGCGTGTCATCGGCAAAGAGGTCGTCACCGGTGCCCTGTACGTGAGCGAGCGGAATGTAGCAGGCCTCGCCCGGGGTGACCGAGAGCGAGATGCCCACCAGATCGGCGGTCATCTCATCGAGGCCGGTCGTCTCGGTATCCACGGCCACGTGCCCCGCATTGGCCACGCGCATCAGCCAGTCGTCCAGCGCTTTGCGGGTGGCGACATGCTCGTATTTGCCGTGGTCGAAGGGAATTTCGGAGGCCGTCGGGTCCGGCATGTCCGAGGCCTCGGCGCCGTCGCTACCACCGGCGCTACCCGGCGTGTCGTCGATCACCGGCGCCTCGACCTGGAACTGCTCCGCCACCCGCTTGGCCAGCGTGCGGAACTCCATCTCCGCGAGGAAGGCCAGCAGCGCCTCCGGGTCCGGGTCTTTCACCTCCAGATCGTCGAGGGTGAAGTCGAGCGGGGTATTGCAATCGAGCTGAACCAACCGCCGTGAAATGCGGATCAGCTCGGCATTCTCCTGCAGACTCTCGCGGCGCTTGGGCTGCTTGATCTCGTCGGCCCGCTCCAGCAGCGTATCGAGATCGCCGTATTCGTTGATCAGCAGTGCCGCCGTCTTGATGCCGATGCCGGGCGCGCCCGGCACGTTGTCCACACTGTCGCCCGCCAGCGCCTGCACGTCGACCACCCGCTCGGGTTTGACCCCGAACTTTTCGATCACGCCCTCTTCGTCAATCCGCTTGTTCTTCATCGCGTCCAGCATCTCGACGCCGCCGCCGACCAGCTGCATCAGGTCCTTGTCGGAGCTGATGATCGTCACCCGCCCACCGGCCTCGCGGGCCTGGCACGACAGGGTCGCGATGATGTCATCGGCCTCGTATCCCTCGATCTCCTCGCAGGCCACGTTGAAGGCGCGGGTCGCCTCGCGGGTCAGCGGGAATTGCGGCACAAGGTCTTCCGGCGCGGGTGGGCGGTTGGCCTTGTACTGGTCATAAATCTCGTTGCGGAACGATTTGCCCGAGTAGTCGAAGATCACCGCCGCATGGGTCGGCGCATCGGGGCCTGTGTTGGCCTCGATGTACTTGTGCAGCATGTTGCAGAACCCCGCGACCGCGCCAATCGGCAGCCCGTCCGACTTGCGGGTGAGCGGCGGCAGCGCGTGATAGGCGCGGAAGATGAAGGCCGATCCGTCGATCAGGTGAAGGTGGCAGCCCTTGCCAAAAGCCATTGTGTGCGCCTCCCGTATGCGTTGCGGTTTACATGCCACGGGCGGCGCGCGGGGGCCAGCGGGTTGCTGACAGCTTCGGCCCTCAACCGTGCCACCAGAGCGAGAGGGTCACCGCGTAGGGCGTGGGCGTCCAAGCGCCTGCGGGGTGGCCCGCGGAACGCAGCGCGTCGGTGATCCAGGTGTTGCAGGTGCGCAGGAGGTGGAAGCGCCCGCGCGCCGCAAAGAACGCGTCCGTATCGCTGAAGCCCGCTCCCTCCACGACCGGGCCGCTGCGGCTGGCGACGATGAAGGCGAGCAGCGCGCGATACTGCCCGGGCGACAGGCTCAGGCGTGGGTAGTCCAGCGACGCCGGGAGAGGGCCATAGACCTCGAAGCGAAGTACCGAAGTATCGCCAGTGGCGGCCCTCAGCACGGTGGAGGCCGCCACATCGGCATAGCTGCCTGCCGTGGTGTAGAACCCGGCGGAGCCCCACCCGACGAGCACATGCGCCACGCCGGGCGCGTCGATGGGCACGCCGCCCTCCGCCGCGAAGGCGAGCGCTGCGCGGGTCTCTGGCGTGGCGGGCAGGATGAAGTCGTAATGGATCGGCCCGGCAATCAGCCCAATCTCAACCGGCGCGCCCTCGCCCGGCGCGACCTCGAACACCCGGCCCGGAATGAGCCCACCGAGCGCCGCTGCGGCGAGGTAGAGCAGCACCGCAACAAGCGGCCAGATCAGCGCATGTTTCACCATACGCCCGAACCGTCTCATACCGCGTGTTCTCCATGGCGCTATCCGTCGGGCAAAGGTGCCACGGCGGAACGGCAGAGCCAATCGACAAAAGGCCTGCGCCCGCTAGGGCGCGCGATTGCTCAGCAGTCACACCGCCGATTGCGCGGCGTGCATGAAGACGGCAATGAAGAAGATGATCGAGGCGGCGGCGACAAAGAGGTGCCAGATCGCGTTATGAAACCGCATCCGCCCCAGCAGCAAAAACAGCGTGCCTGCCGAGTAGAGCCCGCCGCCCACCGCCATCAGCACGATCACAGGGGTGGAAGTGACGGCCAGCAGATCCTGCCCGCCAAAGAGCACCGCCCAGCCCATGCCGAGGCAAAGCCCGATGCCCACCGCCGTCGGGCGGCGCGGCAGGGCGAAGTTGGCCACCGTGCCCACCACCGCCAGCACCCAGATGAACACCAGCAGCCCCTGCCCCGCCCCGGCCAGCAGGGCGAAAGGCGTGTAGGTGCCCGCGATCTTGAGGTAGATGGCCGATTGGTCGAAACGCAGCAGCATGGCCCGCCACTCGGGGCGCGGCAGGTGGTTGTAGAGCAGCGAACAGGTGAGCATAGCGATCAGCGTCGCACCATAGACCGAGACACCCACGATCCCCATCGCATCGCCGCGCCAGACGGCCGTGAGGGTGATCAGCACCGGCACCGCACCCACCGCCAGCGCAAGGGCGGCGAGGTGAACGATCGCATCCGTCAACAGCTCTGCCCGACTGTAGGGGCGGGAGGCGTGAGGCAGGATCGCAGGGTCTGTGGCGTGAATCATGGTTCAAACCTATGCCCCCGGCTCGCCCCTGCAACAATAATTCGCCACCCCTAAGAAAACGTGACCGCCAAAACGAAGCGGCCGCCCCCTCTTCGGGAGCGGCCGCTCGAAACTTCATCAAGGCGCGGATCAGTGCAGCTTGGCACCGGCCTCTTCGATGGCGCTATCGATCAGCTTGTTGGCCTCGGTCGCGCCCATCTGCTTGGCGATCACGTCACCGGCAGCGGCCACGGCCACCTGCACGGCGCGGTCGCGCACGGAGCGGACGGCAGCCGCCTCGGCAGAGGCGATCTGGTCATCGGCAGCCGCAAGACGGCGGGCGATGGATTTTTCCAGATCGGCCTTGGCCACGTCAGCGGCGATCTTCGCCTCTTCCTTGGCATGGGCCACGATGCGCTCGGCCTGCTCGGCCACTTCGGCCTGCTTGCGCTCGAAGCTGGCCAGAACGGTCTGAGCCTCTTCGCGCAGGGCACGGGCCTCTTCAAGCTCGGTGCGGATCGCGTCGGAGCGCTTGTCGAGCATGCCAGCGATCATCGAGGGCACCTTGAAGAACAGGAGCACGCCGATGAACAGCACGAAGGCGACGAGCACAACGAAGTTGGTGTTGCGCAGCGAGAAGAACGGGCCGGATGCGGCCAGCGCCGGGCTGGCAGCGAGGGTCACGGCGGCGGTAGTGAGCCAGTAACGCAGGTTCATCACGAGGCTCCTTTCAGCCGGGCTTCCACGGCATCGGTCACCGCCTTGGCGTCGGCCTTGCCACCGAGCGCCGCGACGATCTCACCGGCGGTCTCCTTGGCAACGGCTTCCACGTTGGCCATGGCCCCTTCGCGGATTTCGCTGATCGCCTTTTCCGCCTCGGCGGTGCGGGCGGCAATCTCGGCATCGGCCTTGGCGATTGCAGCGTCCACGTCCTTCTGGACTTCGGCCTTGGCTTCGGCAGCGATGGCCTGCGCCTCGGAGCGGGCATCAGCCAGCGCCTTCTCATAGGCCTTCTCGGCCTCGGCGGCCTTCATCTTGAATTCTTCTGCCGCAGCGATGTCATTGGTGATCGTGCCAGAGCGCTCGGCCAGAACCGCGGCGATGCGCGGCAGGGCGATACGGCTCAGCACGAAGTAGATCGCGGCGAGCGTGACGAGGAGCCAGAAGATCTGGTTCGGGAACCAGTCAAAGCATAGCTGCGGCATGCCGATGGCACCGCCATCGGGCCCGACACAGCGACCGGCCGCTTCGAGGTCGGCTGGGCTGACGTGCTCGGCTACAGAGTTTTCAGTTGCCATGGGCTCTCTCCGGAAACCTTTCAGGGACACCGGGGGACGCGGATCGCTGCCCCCCGGCCGTAAGGATCAGAAGGTTTGCCTCAGACGGCGAACATCAGCAGAAGCGCGACGAGGAACGAGAAGATCCCCAGGGCTTCGGCGAATGCGATGCCGATGAACATGGTGGCCGTCTGGCCGCCGGCGGCGGAGGGGTTGCGCAGAGCGCCGCTGAGGAAGTTGCCCACAACATTGCCCACACCGATGGCAGCGCCGCCCATGCCCACAGAGGCAAGGCCTGCACCGATGAAAGCACCCATTTGAACGATATCGCCTTCCATGTCGAATTCTCCTTACGTTGGAATTGGCTAGAAACTTGGTCCTGTGCCCCGGCTCAGTGTGCCGGGTGCAGCGCGTCCTTCAGGTACACGCAGGTCAGGATGGTGAACACATAGGCCTGGATGAAGGCCACGAGCAGCTCGAGCGCGTAGATCGCGGTAATCGCCAGGATCGACAGCGGCGTGACCGCGATGCCGACGGCAGAAAACAGGACCAGCGGCGCGAAGGCTGCAAAGACTTTGATCACGGCGTGACCGGCCATCATGTTGCCCATCAGACGGATGGAGTGGCTGACGGGACGCACGAAGTAGGAGATCACCTCGATCAGCGCGAGGATCGGCCGCAGCGCCAGCGGCGCGGAGGAGACCCAGAAGAGCTCAAGGAAGTGCGCGCCGTTCTTCACGAAGCCGATCACGGTGACCGAGATGAAGACGAAAAGCGCCAGCACGACCGTCACAGCGAGGTGCGAGGTGGTGGTGAAGGCACCGGGCAGCAGGCCCAGCATGTTCGCCAGCAGGATGAACATGAACAGCGTCATGATGTAGGGGAAGTACTTCAGCCCGTCCTTGCCGCTGACATCCTCGATCATCTTGTGCACGAGGCCATAGGCCATTTCGGCGATCGACTGGCTGCGCGAAGGGATCACCGCACGGCGGCGTGTGCCGATCACGAGCAGCAGGATCACGGCGAGAACGGTGAGCGCCATCCAGAGCGTCACGTTCGTTGGGGTGTACCACGCCACCGGCCCGTCTCCGAAGAGCGGCTTGACCATGAACTGGTCCATCGGGTGGAATGCGAGGCTGTCCTCTGCGCCGTGGGCTTCAGTCGCCATCTTCGTCCCTCTTCTCGTCCTCTGCCCGCGCTTTCGGGGCGTTTTGAAACTCTGCTGCCGTGCGCATCATCACGCGGACACCGGCGGCAAAGCCCAGCAATGTGAACACCACCAGGAAGAGGGGCAGCGTGCCGAACAGCACGTCGAGCCCATACCCGACAGCAACGCCGATCCCGAGGCCCGAGACCAGCTCGATCACCATCCGCCAGCCCTGCGAGGCGGCGTGGTAGTGATCGTCCTTCGGAGGGGGCGGCGCGTATTTGGCTTTATGCGCCGCGAGCTTAGCGTCCAGCTCGTCAAGTCGCTGCTCGTCACCCGAGCCGGCCATGCAAATGCCCCCTTCGACAGTTGCGCGGAAATTAGGGAGCGGGGCGGGCAGAGTCAATTGCGTGTTAATCCGGGTAAGATGCTGAAATTGCTTCGATTTGCCAAACCGCCGCAGGCTTGATCGCGGGCGATTGGCCCCATTTCCGGCCCCGCAGCATATTCAACCAGATGGTTGACGATCCCTTGCCCGGGCCCTATCGCCGCGCAATGGCACCCCGCGTCAAACCCTCGCTCGATACGGTCTTCGCCGCCCTCGCCGACCCCACCCGGCGGGCGATCCTCGCCATGCTGCTGGAGGACGACATGGCCGTCACCGATGTGGCCGACCCCTTCGAGATGAGCCTCGCCGCGATCTCCAAGCACCTCACCATCCTCGCCAGCGCCGGGTTGATCACCCAAGAGAAGCGCGGGCGGGTGAAGTGGTGCAAGCTGGAGCCCGACGCCATGAAGGGCGCCTCCGTCTGGATGCAGGGCTTCGGCCAGTTCGAGCCGGTCAACCTCGACGCCTTCGAGCGGTTTCTGGGCGAGGAACTGCGGATGGAGGAAGAGGAATAGGGGCAGGCTTGCCGACTGCACAGCATGCGCATAGATTATGCGCATAGGAGGCGTACATGGAGTCTGCACGCAAAGCCACCAACCTCTCCCTCGACGCGGCACTGCTCGCCGAGGCCCGCGCGCTCG
The DNA here is from genome assembly GCF_019801175.1 of Vannielia litorea. Classification (NCBI taxonomy): domain Bacteria; kingdom Pseudomonadati; phylum Pseudomonadota; class Alphaproteobacteria; order Rhodobacterales; family Paracoccaceae; genus Vannielia; species Vannielia litorea. The sequence continues at coordinate 75,808 of NZ_JAHVJR010000001.1, read as the reverse complement.
GCGTCAACCTCAGCAGAGCCGCTGAAGATGGCCTCAGCCGAGCGGTGCAATCTCTCAAGGAAGAGGCTTGGAAGCGCGAGAACGCAAAGGCGATATCGGCCGCCAACGACTGGGTCGAGGAAAACGGCCTGCCGCTCGCGCATCACCGCATGTTCTGATGGCCCGCTTCGATGTCTACCGGGGAGATACCGGCAGCACGCTCCTGCTCGACATACAGTCCGACCTTCTGAGTGGTCTGAACACCCGGCTGGTCGTACCGCTCCTGCCCGCAGACAACGCCCCACCGCCGATCCGCTACCTCAATCCGCTGTTTGAGGTGAAAGGCGAAAGATATCTGATGGCAACCCAGCTCATGGCCGCCGTGCCGCAACGCATTCTCTCCGCGCCCATCGCCTCGCTCTCCGAAAGCGCCGACGAGATCACCCGCGCAACGGACACATTGATGCAGGGGGTTTGACCCGGATCAAAAACTGCCCGGATCAAAATCCTCTTTCAGATGGGTCAGGATCGATTGCACCTTGGCCGTGCGGTGCAGGTCCACGTGGGTCACAAGCCACACCGTGGCCGTCCACTCTTCCCGCGTCGGCATCATCTGCACCAGATCGGGCGCGCGCTCACCCACGTCCACCGGCAAGAAGCCCACGCCCGCCCCGGCCCGGATCGCATCCACCACAGAGCGCTGCGCCGAGGCGCGGTAGCTGATGCAGCGGTCGGGCACCATGTCGTGCAGCCAACGATAGAACGGCGCCCGGCTCTCGCGGTCGTCTTCGCTGACAAACCGGTGCCGCGCCATGTCGCCCTCGTCGAGCGCGCCCATCTCTTCCACGTAATCCTGCGTGGCATAGAGCGCGTGGCTCAGTTCGAAGAACTTCTGCACCACGTTGTCGGGCTGGTCGGGCCGCTTGCCCGCGCGAATGGCCACATGGGCCTCGCCATATTCCAGCCGGAACAGCCGCTCGTCGGTCATGAAGCGCAGCACCACCTGCGGGTTCGCCCGCGAGTAGCGCGCCAGCGTGGCCGACAGCGAGGGTGAGAGCGAGGGGATCGAGGTCACGATCAGCTCGCCGGTCACCTCCTCGCCCCGACCCTTGATCCGGCCCGCTAGCTGGCTGAACTGGTCGTCGGTCGCCTTGGCCACCTGCAACAGGTCCAGCCCGGCCTCAGTGGCGGTGTAGCCCCGCGCGTGGCGCTGAAAGAGCTTTGTGCCGAGCCGCTGTTCCAGCGCGTCGATGTGGCGGATCACCGTGGCATGGTGCACGCCCAGCGCATCCGCCGCGCCAGAGACGGTGCCGACCCGCGCCACGTGGTAAGCCGTGCGCACCTCGTCCCAGGCATCAAGGCTGTTCATCCGTCGACCTCCGGCCGAAAATTGTTCACCATCCAACATAGAGACACGACCTTCCTGTTTTCTGTGCGCCAGCGCAAGGGGCGGACACCAAAATGTGTTCTGAACCGTTCAGTATAGATTAGCATCTCTGACGCCCGCCGCAAGAAGCCTCGCCGCATTTTCCCCAGGCTCAAGCCAGATCCTGCCAAACCGCTCAAATGTGAGGCCGCGTGAACGGCGCTCGGGGGTGATACGCACCAGCCGCCGGTTTTCGTCGCAAGCATCCCAAACTTCCTGCACAGCATTGACGGCGGCACCTTGACCTTGCGTCCCACGCGGGCGGTAATGGCTGCATGGGAGAGGACACCCAAGCATGACAGCGCGCGGCCCCCGGCTCACCCTGCGCCCCCACCCGGCGCCGCAGCCTTGGGCGGTGTGGCTCTCGGTCGCAGGCGGCGCTCTGGTGCTCGCCGGGGCGCTCACCCCGCTGCCGCTCTGGCTCGGCGCGTCGGGCATCCTGCTGGTGCTCCCCCTGCTCTGGCACCTCCGCCCCGCCCCCTTCACGGTGATCGACCGTGCCGCTGGCCGGGTCGAGGAGCGCAGCGCGCTCGGCCGCCTGCGCCATTCCACACCCTTTAGCCGGATCGAGGGCGTCACCTGCGACCGTGTCAGCCTGCCCTCCCGCACCCCGGACAGCACCGACCTCACAATCCACCGCACACTCCTGCTCACCGGAGACGCGCCCATCGCGCTGCGCGGCTTCGGCGCGCCCGGCCCGGCGCGAGACCTGCGGGCCGAGGTTGAGGCCTGGCTCGCGGCGGGCGCCCGGCCATCCGCCGACCCCGCCGAATGAGGCAGAAGGAGCGCACCGCCGACAGGCTCGTGCTGCGCGCCAGCGGTGTCTGGCCCGGGCTGATCCTGCTCGCCCTCGCCCTGCTCTGCCTCGGCTTCGCCCTGGCCGATATCCTCACCGAGCGCGGCGAGAACGGCGGCTGGTTCGTGCTGCCGGTGGGCCTCGTTCTGGCTCCGCTCGCCGTCCTGCTCCTGCTCAGCCCGGTCGAATACGTGCTCAACCGCACCGATGGCACCCTGCTCCATATTCGCCGCGGCCCGTGGGAGCGTGTGCTGAAACGCCACGAGGTGCCGGGCCTGCACCGCGCCTCCGCCTCAAAGATCGCGCGCCGCTCCGGGCCGGGCGGCTCCACGTGGCGGATGCAGCTGCTCTCCGAGGGCCGCCCCGTCACTCTGCAAGCGGCCGGCTCGCGCCGCAGCGCCGAGCGCCTCGCCACACGAGTGAACGACTGGCTCGGGGCAGAGCGGTAAAAACCCTGACTGAAACCCCCGAGCTATTGGTGCTGCAACAAGGCGCAGGCCGGGCGCCGCTGGTGATCTTTCTCATCACCCTCGCGGTGCTGCTCGCCGGCTTCATCCTCATCGCCCTCGCCCCCTCCAGCGGCGTGCCCCTGCTGCTCGCCCCCGGCGGCGCACTGCTGGTGCTCTTCGCCCTCGTGTGGAGCTACATCCTCGCCGTGGCCACCCACACCACCGAGATCAGCTTCGACCGGCGCAGCGACACCGTGACCTTCCGCCACCGCGCCGTGCTGCGGGCGCGGCACGAGACCCTGCCGCTGGCGCAGGTCATCGGCGTTGCCGTCGAACGCACCGAGCGCCGCTTTCGCCAGAAAGACCCGGCCACCGGCAAGCGCCGCATGGTCACCGATGTCGCCTTCCGCCCCACCCTGCTCACCCCCGCCGGGCCGCACCCGCTGCTGACCACCTACACCAACCAGCCCACCGCCACGGAGCCCGCCCGCGCCGTGCTGCGCTGGCTGCTGCAAGACCCTACGGCAGAGCCCACGATGGTTGACTCAAGCCCACCGCAGGCGTAAAGCCGCCCCAAATCTCCGGGAGTCTCCAACGCTTCCGGTCCTGCGGCCACCAGGATCGCCCCCCGTCAGCGAGTTTCGCCCACGGGGGCATCTGTGCATTGAAGGTTGCGTTTCGAGCCGTCCGACCCATCTGGGGAGGGCATGTCACCAAGGGGCCTAAGGAGGGCCGAGAGCATGTTTGAAAATCTGTCCGAACGTCTCTCCGGCGTATTCGATCGGCTGACCAAGCAGGGCGCCCTCTCCGAGGATGACGTAAAAACAGCCCTCCGCGAGGTCCGCGTCGCGCTGCTGGAGGCCGACGTCTCCCTGCCTGTGGCCCGCGACTTCGTGAAAGCGGTGCAGGAAAAGGCTACCGGCCAGGCCGTGACAAAATCGGTCACCCCCGGCCAGCAAGTGGTGAAGATCGTCCATGACGAGCTGGTGCATGTGCTGGAGGGCGAAGGCGAGCCCGGCGAGCTGAAGGTCGATAACGCCCCTGCCCCGATCCTGATGGTCGGTCTGCAGGGCGGCGGTAAAACCACCACCACCGCCAAGATCGCCAAGCGGCTGAAGGAGAAGCAGGGCAAGCGCGTGCTGATGGCCTCGCTCGACATCTACCGCCCCGCCGCCATGCAGCAGCTCGAGGTGCTGGGCCGCCAGATCGGGGTCGATACCCTCCCCATCGTCGAAGGCCAGACCGCCGTGCAGATCGCCAAGCGCGCCCAGCAGCAGGCGACGATGGGCGGCTATGACGTCTACATGCTCGACACCGCCGGTCGCCTCCAGATCGACGAAAAGCTGATGGGCGAGGTCGAAGACGTCCGCAACGCCGTCAAGCCGCGCGAAACGCTCCTCGTGGTCGATGGCCTCACCGGCCAGGTCGCCGTCGAGGTGGCCGAGGAGTTCGACGGCAAGATCGGCATCTCCGGCGTGGTCCTCACCCGGATGGACGGCGACGGTCGCGGCGGCGCGGCGCTTTCCATGCGCGCCGTCACCGGCAAGCCGATCAAGTTCGTCGGCCTCGGCGAGAAGATGGAGGCGCTCGAGGAGTTCCGCCCCGAGCAGATCGCCGGCCGGATCCTCGGCATGGGCGATATCGTGGCCCTCGTCGAAAAGGCGCAGGAGACCATCGAGGCCGAGCAGGCCGAGCGCATGATGAAGCGTTTCCAGAAAGGTCAGTTCAACATGAACGACCTGCGCATGCAGCTCGAGCAGATGCTCAAGATGGGCGGCATGGAAGGCATGATGAAGATGATGCCTGGCATGGGCAAAATGGCCAAGCAGGTCGAAGAGAGCGGCTTTGATGACACCATCTTCCGCCACCAGATCGCGCTGATCCAGTCGATGACCAAGAAGGAGCGGGCCAACCCCGGCCTGCTTCAGGCCTCCCGCAAGAAGCGCATCGCGGCAGGCGCCGGGCAGGAAGTCAGCGAGCTGAACAAGCTGCTGAAGATGCACCGGCAGATGGCCGACATGATGAAGAAGATGGGCAAGGGCGGCATGCTGAAACAGGCCATGAAAGGCATGTTCGGCAAAGGCGGCCCCTCGGAGGCCGAGATGGAGGCCGCGCGCGCCCAGATGGCTGGGGGCAAAATGCCCGCCGGTCTCGGCAAGGCCTTGGGTGGCATGGGCGGCGGTGGCCTGCCCGGCGGCCTCCCCGGCCTCGGCGGCGGCGCCCTTCCCCCCGGTCTCTCCGGCTTCGGCAAGAAGAAGTAAGCCATGACCACCGCCCCCACCCTGACCACCGAGCGCCTGCGCCTGCGCCCCTATCGGATCGAGGATTTCGAGACGATCGCGGCGCTCATGGCCAGCGACTGGTCGGTGCATATGGGCGGCCCGTTCACCCACGAGCAGACATGGGCCTATTTCGCCTCCGAGGTCGCCAACTGGCCGCTCCGGGGCCACGGCGGCTGGTCGGTCGAGCTGGCCGACGGCACCTTTGCCGGGCAGGTCTCGGTCAACCGCATGGCCCATTGGCCCGAGACCGAGTTGGGCTGGACGGTCTGGCCAGCCCATGAGGGCAAGGGCATCGCCTTCGAGGCCGCGCAGGCCGCGCGTGATTGGGCCTTCGGGCCGGGCGGCCTCTCTACCCTCGTCAGCTACATCGCCCCCGGCAACGCCCGCTCCGTCGCCCTCGCCCGCCGTCTTGGCGCCGTGGATGACGCCGAGGCCCCCCTCCCCGAGGGCGAAACCCGCGCAGACACCCACGTCTACCGCCACCCAAAGCCGGAGCACGCCTGACATGCCCGCGCCCCACGAAACCCCGATCCCCGGCGCCGCCGCCCGGCTGGCCGCGCAGGTCTCGGCCATGCTGCCGGTGGCCGACACCGCCCGCACCCGGCTGCGCCCGGCCACGCTGACCGACTTCGACACCTACGCCGAGATCGCCTGCGACCCGGTGCGCGGGCGCGGTCTCGGCGGGCCGGTGGGCCGTAACGAGGCCTTCCGCGACTTCGCCGCAATGGTCGGCTGCTGGCTGCTGCGCGGCCACGGCCTTTGGGCGGTGATGCACGAGGGCGCGCTGGCCGGTTTCGTCCAGATCGGTTTCGAGCCGGGTGACGAGGAGCCCGAGCTGGGCTGGTTCTTCACCGAGGCGCATGAGGGCAAGGGCCTTGCACGCGAGGCCGCCGAGGCCGCGCGCGAGATCGGCTTCTGCCTGCTCGGCCTGCCCTCGATGGTCAGCTACGTCGACAGCTTCAACAGCCGCTCCAATTCGCTGGCCAAGCGACTGGGTGCCGACCGCATCCCCTCGCCCAACCCGGATCTCTTCATCTGGCGTCACCGGAGGCCGGAATGACCGATATCCCGACGCTGGAAACCGAGCGCCTCATCCTGCGCGCGCCCGACATGGGCGATTTCGAGCCCTTCGCGGCCTTCTACGCCTCCGACCGCGCCAAGTATGTCGGCGGCCCGCTGAACCGCGAAGGCAGCTGGCGTATGCTCGCCATGGAAATCGGCCACTGGACGCTGGCAGGCTTCGGCCGCTGGATCGTCGATGTGAAAGGCGGCGCCAAGACGGCAGGCCTCGTCGGCCTCTTCGCCCCCGAAGGCTGGCCCGAGCCGGAGATCGGCTGGGATCTCTTCGCAGGCCACGAGGGCCGCGGCTATGCCACCGAGGCCGCGCTGGCCGCCCGCGCCTATGCCTACGACGTGCTGGGCTGGCAAACCGCCATCAGCCTCGTGAAGCCCGGCAACCAGGCCTCCGCCCGTGTCGCCGAGCGCATGGGTGCCCGCCCCGATGGCGACTTCGCCCACGAGCGCCACGGCACCGTGCACATCTGGCGCCACCCCGGCCCGGGAAGCTCCACCGAGGGCGGCATGGAGGCCTACGCATGAGCCTCGCCACCGTGAACATCCCGGTCGTCGAGACCGAGCGCCTCCTGCTGCGCGCCAACCGCGAGAGCGACTTCGAGGCCTATCTGGCCTTTGACGCCTCCGAGCGCTCGCACTGGGTTGGCGGGCCGATCGACCGCTGGACATCTTGGCGCAAGTTCCTGAGCACGCTCGGCCACTGGGCACTGCACGGCTACGGCCTCTGGACCGTCGAGATCAAGGACACCGGCGCGGTCGCCGGGCGCGTCGGCTTCAACAACCACGACGGCTGGCTTGAGCCCGAGATCGGCTGGTCGATCTTCGACGGCTTCGAGGGGCAGGGCATCGCCCGCGAGGCGGCAGAGGCGGCGCTGGCCTACGGCGCCCGCCACTTCGGCATCGACGGCCCGATCAGCTACATCCACCCCGACAACACCCGCTCCGCCGCCCTGGCCGAACGGCTGGGCGCGCACCGCGAGCGCGAGGTGGAGTTTTTCAACGCCCCCTGCGTGGTCTGGCGCCACCCCCGTCGCACGGAGGCCGCCGCATGACCGACGCTGCAACCTTCTCCGGCAACCCGCTGGAAAACCCGCTCACCATCCCCGGCCCCCGCCCGGTGACGATCCCCACGCTGGAGACGACCCGCCTCCGGCTGGAGCCGCCCGCGCCCGAGGATTACCCGAACTTCAAGGCCACCTTCGCCTCCTACCGGTCGCGCTTCATGGGTGGCCCGCTCAATCCTTACGAAAGCTGGATGCTCTACGCCGCCGAGATCGGCCACTGGCAGATCCGCGGCTTCGGCATGTGGATGATCCACCTGAAGGACACCGGCGAAACCGTCGGAATGGCCGGCGGCTGGGCGCCCGCAGGCTGGCCCGAGCGCGAGATCGCATGGATCATCTGGCCCGAGAAGGCCGGCAAGGGCTTTGCGCTGGAGGCGACCGACCGGGCGCGCCGCTACTTCTACCACGATCAGGGCTGGGACGGCGCCGTGAGCTACCTCGACCCGCATGACCTCTCCTCGATCAAGCTGGCCGAACGGCTGGGCTGCAAGAAAGACAAGGAAGCGCCCTCCATCGGCAACGACGAGGCCGCCGTCTACCGCCACCCCAGCCTCGAAGCGCTGCGCACCACCCAGTTGGGCGACGGCATCGCGCTGGAAATCGAACACCACATCAACCCCATCTTCAAACCCAAGGGAGGCACCGTTGACTGATGACGCAACCCGCGCGGCAGAGCTGCTGAAAGGCCACCGCGAAAGCATCGACCGGCTCGACGCCATCCTCGTCTACACCCTTGGCGAGCGCTTCAAGCACACCCAGGCCGTGGGCGTGCTGAAGGCGCAGCACGACCTTCCCGCGTCCGATCCCGCCCGCGAGGCGGTGCAGATCGCACGGCTCGAAGACCTGGCAAAACGGGCAGACCTCGACCCCGAATTCGCCAAGAAATTCCTGGAGTTCATCATCCGGGAAGTCATCAAACACCACGAGGAACACCAATCGTAGGTCGGGGCCTGTCCCGCACCTCACTCCCCATGCCATTCCAAAGGAGAACACCCCAATGGCCATGAAAATTCGTCTCGCACGCGGCGGCTCCAAGAAGCGCCCGTTCTACTCCATCGTCGCCGCCGACAGCCGGATGCCCCGCGACGGCCGCTTCAAGGAGAAGCTCGGCACCTACAACCCGCTCCTGCCCAAAGACAGCGAAGAGCGCGTCAAAATGAACATGGAGCGCGTGCAGTACTGGCTCGACCAGGGCGCCGAGCCGACCGACCGCATCAGCCGCTTCCTCGAAGCCGCTGGCGTTGTCGAGAAGAAAGAGCGCAACAACCCCAACAAGGGCAAGCCGGGCAAAGCCGCCACCGAGCGCGCTGAAGAGAAGGCCGCCAAGGCCGCTGCTGCCGCCGAGGCCGCCGCTGCTCCGGCCGAAGAGCCTGCCGAAGAGGCTGCTGCCGAAGAAAGCGCCGAGTAATCCGGCGATGGCCGCCGCGCCGCGCGACACGCCCGTGCGGGTGCCAGTGCGGGTGGTCGTCCACATGGGCTTTCACAAGACCGGGACGACCTCCGCCCAGCGGTTCCTGCGACGCAGCGGCAAACACCTCTGGCCAGTGATGGCCCTCGGGCTCCGGCAACAGCTGGAGCCCGTTCTCTTTGCAACCCGCGCCTTCTCCACATGGCGCGACCCGCTCTCGCTCGAAAAGCTGCGCCTGCGCTTCACCGCCTATCTCGACGGGCTGGAGCTGGGCCGCAAACGCGACCTGCTGCTCTCCTCCGAGGAGCTTGCAGGCCACATGGCGGGCCGCACCGCACTGCCCGACTATTCCGCCGTGCCCGAGATCGCCGAGGTGATCGAGGCCTGCCTGCTGGCGCAGTTTCCCGATGCCCGCATCACCTTCTTCTTCTCGCTCCGCGCCCCGGGCCCTTGGATGCAGAGCGCATGGGCGGAGCACGTGAAAAGCTCGCGAATGGTGCTCGATTTCGAGGAATTCTGCGCCGCCAATCCCGCCGCCGCCGATTTCGCGCCAGTGATCGAGGCCACCCGCGCCGTGCTGAATAGCCCGGTCGAAACCGCATCGCTCGAAGACACCGCCGCCACCCCCTTCGGCCCCGCCACCCCGCTGCTCGACCTCATGAATGTGCCGCAGGAGCGCCGCGCCCTGCTCGATCCGCCCCAGCACATGAACCAGCGCCGCGACCCCGCGCTGCTGCAGGCCCTGCTGGAGCTGAATCGCTCCGACATGGACGACACCGCGCTGAAGGCCGCCAAGGCCAAACTTCTGGGCCGCTGACCCGCCCGCGCCGCAGATCTGCCCAAGTGGCCCCGCCCGCAGCTTCCCCATTGCCCCGCCCTGCCCTTATCCACTAACTACCGCCCCATGTTCTGGCTTCTGCGCAAACTCCTCATCCCCGCCGCCGCCTTCGCCTTCGGCTATGCGGCCCATTGGCAACTCGCCGTCGATGCTTGCGATGCGGTGGGCGGCAACTACGGCGGCCACCTCTGCGCCGGAGACGGCAGATGAGCGCGGCCAAGGAGGCCGGGATGGTCTGCGTCGGCGCCATCGGCGGCGCATTCGGCGTGCAGGGCGAGGTGCGGCTCAAGAGCTTCTGCGCCGAGCCCACCGACATTGCCGAATACGGCCCCCTGTCCACCGAGGACGGCAAGCGCCAGTTCACCGTGTCGCTCACCCGCCCGCTCAAGGGCGCACTCGGAGCGCGGCTCACCGGCATCGCCAGCAAGGAAGAGGCCGACGCGCTCAAGGGCACCCGCCTTTACGTGGCGCGCACCCGTCTGCCAGCCCTGCCCGATGACGAGTTCTACTACTCCGACCTCATCGGCCTCACCGTCACCGACACAGGCGGCGAGGTGCTGGGCAAGGTGCTGGCGGTGCATGACCACGGCGCAGGCGACCTGCTGGAAATCCGCAGCGCAGGCGGCAGCGACAGCTTCCTGCTGCCCTTCACCCGCGAGGCCGTGCCCACCGTCGACCTCACCGCAGGCCGCCTCGTCGTCGACCCGCCCGAGGAAAGCTGAGGCCATGCGCCTCCGCCTCTTCTGGCTCGCCATCGCCGCGCTCTATGCCGCCCCCGTGGTGGCCGGCCTCTACGGCGCGGGCTGGGGCGCTGTGGCAGGCTTTGCGCTCATCTTCACCGGCTTCAACGCCCTGATGGAGCGTATCCCCCCGCAACTGCCCCTCGCCGCGGCCTCCATCGCCGTGGTCGCCCTGCTGGCGCTGGTCACCGTCTCCGCCGGATGGGGTCTGCGCGCGCTCACCGGCTTCGGCGGCACCCTCCCCGCCTGGCCATGGCTCGCGCTGGGAGCTGGGGCCACCGCCCTCGCCCGCGCCGCCTTTCCGCCCCGGCTGACCCGCGAGATGGACCAGTTCCTCGATGAGGCCACCGACCAACTCGAAACCATGGCCGAGGAGCTTGGCGCGCTCGACGCCGCCGCCCCCGCCACCACGCTCGACGACGAGGCCGTGGCGCGGATGGAGGCCGCGCTCGATGCCCTGCCCCCCGATGCCGGGTCCGATAGCGTCGCCCGCGTCGTGCTCCCCCTCACCGATCAGGCCGCCCCCGCCGCGCTCTTCGACGCCGCCCTCGCCCGCGCCCAGGCCGCGCCCTGCCCGCGAGACCACGCCGCGCTGCACTGGGCCGCCGTGGCCGATGAGGCCATCGACCTTTGCACTGGCCAGCAGCAACTCGCCCGCGCCTTCGCCCACTTCACCGAGGCCGGGGATCACGAGGCGCTCTACCGCTTCTCCGGCGCTGCGATCCGCCTCATCCATGATGACCCCCACGCCTGGCGCGACATGCCCGAAAGCGGCGAGATCATCCGCGTGGCGCTGGCGGTTGAGGCCGACAACCCCGCGCTGGGCGAGGAACTGGCCGGGCTGGGCCGTGCGATGATGGAGCTGGAGCGCGAGGCCGATGGCTAGCCTCACCCCCGAGCTGGGCTGCACCGATGCCGCCGCCTCCGCGGCCTTCTACACTGATCACCTCGGCTTCAACCTCGACTACGCCCGCCCCGGCCAGGGCTTCTACCACCTCTCCCGCGAGGGCAGCGCCGTGATGCTCGAACAGCTTTCCCCCGAAAGCTGGGCGCTGGCCCCGCCCGAGCCGCCCCTAGGCCGCGGCATGCACCTGCAAATCCTCATCGCCGATGCCCCTGCGCTCGCCGCCCGCCTCACCGCGCAGGGCCTGCCGCTCTTTCGCCCGCTGGAAGAAGCGTGGTATCGGGACGGCGCCCGCTTTCACGGGCAAACCCAATTCGTGGTGGCCGATCCCGACGGCTACCTGCTGCGCTTCGCCTCTTCGCTTGGCACCACCCACGAGCGCCCGACCACAGGCAGGATCGTCGAATGAGCGACACACCCAAAAGTCACGGCGCAAAATCCCACGGCCGCCTCTCCATCTCCGCCTCCCGCACCCCGCGTGACCTGATGGGCCCCGGCCCGCGCCTCGCCACGGCCTGGACCGCCAAGATCATCACCCTCTTCCCCGAGGCCTTCCCCGGCGTGCTCGGCCACTCGCTCACCGGGCGGGCGCTGGAAGAGGGCAAATGGGCGCTGGAGACCCTGCGCCTGCGCGACTACGGCAAGGGCAAGCACCGCAACGTCGATGACACGCCCGCAGGCGGCGGCGCGGGCATGGTGCTGCGCGCCGACGTGGTGGGCGAGGCGCTGGAGGATGCCGCCCGCGGCACCCCGCCTGACCGCGGCGAATGGCCGGTGCTCTACGCTTCCCCGCGCGGCAAGCCCTTCGATCAGGCGATGGCCCGCCGCCTCGCCGCCGGGCGCGGCCTCACCCTGCTCTGCGGTCGCTTCGAGGGGGTGGACGAACGGGCGCTGGAGGAGTTCGGCGTCGAAGAGGTCAGCCTTGGTGACTTCGTGCTGACCGGCGGCGAGATCGCCGCGCAAGCGATGCTCGATGCCACCATCCGCCTGCTCCCCGGCGTGCTCGGCAACGAGGCCTCCACCGAAGAGGAGAGCCACTCGAACGGCCTGCTCGAACACCCGCAATACACCAAGCCCGCCACATGGCGCGGGCGCGAGATTCCGCAGGTGCTGCTCTCGGGCCACCACGGGCGCATCGCCGACTGGCGCCGCGAGACGAGCGAGGCCCTCACCGCCGCGCGCCGCCCCGACCTGTGGCGAAAGTACCGGGGCGAGGGCTGACGGCCCGGCCGTCCGGGCCGCAACCCAAACCGGCTGAACAGAGCGTTTCCGCCTTCAGGCCCTGACGCCCCATGGCTGCCACCCTCTTGCCGCCTTTCACGGGCAAAAAATCCGGTGAAAGAACCGGAAGACCTGAAGACAGTGAAAGACAAACTCGCCCAACTGCCCCTTGCCACCAAAGCGGTGCTGATCACGCCCGCCGCGCTGCTGCTGGTGTTGCTCGTCATCACCACGCCCGCCCTCGGCATCCCCCTCGTGCTGGCCCTGCTGGCCTTCGCCTGCCCGCACCTCTTCAGCCCCCGCTGGTGGAAAAGCCTCGCCCGGCCACCGCGGTGAGCCGCCCGCCCCACGCGGGCCACGAAACCCCTTGATCCAAAGCCCCCAAGCCCCTAAACAGCGCCGGTCTGCGGGCGGAATCGCCTGTCGGACCGTTTGGGCATTGGCAAAGGCCAAACCGGACGACCTGCAAGTAACAGTGGCTGAACCCTTCGGCGGGCGCATATCGGCGGACCCGGCATAAAACCCGAAGCTCTGAGGCACGCCAAACCTCCGTGGCATACCACGGGCAACATAGGAGTGGATCAGATGGACCTGATCGCTGAACTGGAGGCCGAACAGGTTGCCTCCCTCGGGAAGGACATTCCCGATTTCAAAGCCGGCGACACTGTGCGCGTCGGCTACAAGGTGACCGAGGGCACCCGTACCCGCGTTCAGAACTACGAAGGCGTGTGCATCTCCCGCAAGAACGGCGCGGGCATTGCCGGCTCGTTCACCGTGCGCAAGATTTCCTTTGGCGAAGGCGTCGAGCGGGTCTTCCCGCTGCACTCGACCAACATCGACAGCATCGAAGTGGTGCGTCGTGGTCGCGTCCGCCGCGCCAAGCTCTACTACCTCCGCACCCGCCGCGGTAAGTCCGCGCGGATCGCCGAGGTGACCAACTACAAGCCGCTCGGCGGCGCCGAGGCTTAAGGAGCAGAGACCATGAAAAAAGACCTGCATCCCGAGTATCACACCATCGACGTCAAGCTGACCAACGGCGACGTGGTGCAGATGAAATCGACCTGGGGCGCCGAGGGCGACACCCTGTCGCTCGACATCGACCCCTCCGTTCACCCGGCCTGGACCGGCGGCAACGCCCGCCTGATGGACACCGGTGGCCGCGTGTCGAAGTTCAAGAAAAAATACGAGGGCCTCGGCTTCTGAGCCACCTCCCCTCTGTAAGATCAAACGCCGCCCCGGACCTCCGCGGGCGGCGTTTTCATTTTCTGAACTCGTTGCGCCAGTCGACCCCGCCGTCGATCTCGTCGACCCGCGCCTCCACCGGGCAGCCCGCCGCGCTGCACCGGTCGTAGTCGCACAGCCGGCACAGGTGCCGCCCGTGAGCGCGGGAGCGCAGGGCACCGGCCAGCATCTTGTCCATCAGATCGGCAAGTTGCGCCTGCTCCTCCGGCGCGAGTGGCGCCACCAGCTGCTCCATCGCCGCCCGCCGCGCTTCCAGCACCCGCTCCACAGTGGCCTCCCCCGCCTCGGTCAGCCCCAACGGCACCGTCCGCCCCCGCGCTGGCCCGCGCCGAACCAGCCTCCGGTTCTCCAGCCCGCGCAGGAGGCGTGCCACCGCCGGTTGCGAGAGGCCGAGGATGCCATGCAGCGCATGGGCGATAACGCCGGGCCGAAACCGGATCGCCGAGAGCACCGCCGCCTCATGGGCGCTGACATTGCCCAAGGCGGTGCTCGCCCGGTCTTCGACCAGGCTCACAAAGGCTCCGATCCGGTTGCTGTCCATTGGCCTGTCCCGGCCCATTCGCAAGGTGACTGATCCGCAATCAATAACAGATGCATGTTTTGCAAGATAGTTGCCAGAATTACTTCTTCGGGAAAATTAATGTGCGCAACACAGCTTTGGATTGAAATTCATTTCGTCGCCCCGTAACTTTGTTTGAAGGGCAAACAATTTCGGGTGCCTGCAGCCTGGCACAAATGCTGGAGCCTCCGGCTGCACCACACCCGACGGGAAGCATGACGGAAGAGGACGATTTCAGCGCACGCCTGGACGTGTTGCGCCGCGCCGAACGTGTGCGCAGCCCGGAGTTCGTGGCACGCATCCTCCTGATGCTCATCGGGACGGCAGCCGGAACGCTGCTCCTCGATCTGACCTTCCTGCCCTACTGGCTCGCCAGCTACTACAGCATCGTCGCGCTCGAAAAGACCGTCCTCGGCCTCTGGCCCCACGCCCAATCCCGCCGGTTCTTCTACTTCATGGTCGCCATCTCGGCGCTGATCGCTACGGCCTATGCCACCCTGCCGGTCTACCTCTGGCTTCACCCCGACCCGACCCTGAAGTTCGGCGCCATGGTGCTGCTGGTCGGCGCGGTGCTGAACGTCTTCTTGGTCCGCGCCCGGGTCTGGCAGATCTCGGCGGCCTACATGGTGCCCCTCGGCCTCGCCTTCCTGATCATCGCCGCCTCCACATGGCAAAGCCCCGGCGGCGGCGCGCTGTTCTACACCTCGGTCATCCTCGCCTTCTCGATCATCGGCTACCTGCTCGTCGCCGTGTACGAGGCCAATCAGGCCTATGCCAAGTTTCTGGAAACACAGCGACAATTCTTTCAGGCCCAGAAGATGGAGGCCATCGGCACCCTCGCGGGCGGCATCGCGCATGACTTCAACAACCTGCTCAGCGTGGTGCAGGGCAACCTCGAACTGATGGACATCACCGAGGAAGAAGAGGCGCGCCACGCCTGCGCCCGCGAGGCGCTCACCGCCTGCTGGCGCGGGGCGGCGCTGACCCGCCACTTGCTCGCCCTCGGGCGCACCTCCATGCTGGAGCCCCGGCGGATCGACCCGGCCCACGCGCTCTTCGAGGTCGAGCGTCTGGTGCGCCGTGTGGTGCCCGCCTCCATCGGCCTGAGCGCGGAGGCCGAACCAGACCTGCCGCAGATCCTCGCCGATGAAACCACCCTGCAAGCGGCGCTGCTGAACCTCGCCATCAACGCCCGCGATGCCATGCCCGAGGGCGGCTCAATGCACTTCGAGGCCCGGCACCTGCCCACCTCCGCCGCCCGCCCGGCCTTCCTGCCGCCCAAGGATTTCGTCGCCCTCTCGGTGACCGACAGCGGCGGCGGCATCCCGCCCGACGCGATCGACAAGATCTTCGATCCCTTCTTCTCCACCAAGCCCAAGGGGCGCGGCACCGGGCTGGGGCTGGCGATGGTCGAGGGCTTCGCCCGCCAATCCTCCGGCCACGCCCATGCCGAATCGCAGCCCGGCAAGGGCAGCCGCTTCACCCTCTACCTGCCCGCCCGCAGCCAAACGACCGTGCCGCCGACCGCGCAAAAGGCTCAAACTGCTGAACGCGCCCAGCCCGTGGGCAAGCGCGCCGCCGTCTGAGCACGGCGGCAATCCGCAGCTTGCGCCGCCCGCGCACGGCGCTACCCTCCGGCCATGCGCCCCGCCCGCTCCCTCACCCTCGCCCTTGTGCTCTCCGCCCTCGCCCTGCCCGGCGCAGGCCAGAGCGGCCCGCCCGCACTGCCCGCCGACATCTTCGCCCATCTCACCGCCAACCGCTGGGCCTTCCCCGATGTGGCCGAGATGCACTGCGACGAGAACCCCCACACGATCACCTTCAACGAGGAGCGCACCAAGAGCTGGTTCGACTGGCAGGGACCGATGATCAACTACCTCGGCGAGACCGACCAGCAAGGCAGTTACGACGTGCTGGAGAGTGATCCCGAGGAGGGCACGATCACCATGTATCTGCACGGCGAACAGCGGGTGACAGACGAGGGCAGCCCGGTGGTCTGGATTCTGCGGCTGATCGACGGCGGCGAGGCCTATTGCTGGGACCGGACCGATTGGTCACCCCCGCGCTGCACCCACCTGCACATCCGCTGCCAGCCCCCCGCACCGATCAGCTAATCCAGCTCTCGAAATTCCCGTCTCAGGCCTGACCCGCGTCCACCGCACCGCGCAGCGCCTCCGGCAACCGCACAGGCCGCCCGCCCGTGCCCATTGCCACCAGCGTCACCTGCGCCTCGAACAGCGCCACACCATCCTTCATCACGCTCTGCGCCAGCACCATCCGCGCCGCCGTCCGGCTGGCCACCTCGGTCTGCACCTCCAGCGCATCGCCCAGCCGCGCGGGCGCCAGAAAATCCGCCTCGATCCGCCGCACGGCAAAGACCAGCCCGGCCTCGCGCATCGCGTTCTGATCCACCCCCAGTCCGGCCACCCAGTCCGAGCGGGCGCGTTCGATGAACTTCAGGTAATTGGCGTGATAGACAAAGCCCGAAAGGTCGGTGTCTTCGTAGTAGACTTCGCAGGCAAACCGATGGCTCATCGCCCCAGCCTCGCCGCCAGCCGCAGCGCATGGCTCGGGTCGCTCGCCGCCACCGGCATCACCGGGTCATAGCCCGCCACGATCACCTCCGCGATCTCCGGGCGCAGCACCGCCCGCCCGTCCACCAGCCCCAGCGGCGAGGCGCCCGCAAAGGCGCCCTCGCCCCAGTCCAGCATCACCTGCACCATCTGCGACAGCGCCAGCGCCTCCGCCGACATGGCCGAATTCTCCGCATCCATCCGCACAAAGACAAACCCGGCCCGAATGGCCCCCTCCGCCTCAAAGCGGAACGCGCGGTAGCTTGAAGCCCCTGCCCGCTCCAGCCGCTCCACCAGCCCGTCCAGCCCGGGGATCATCCCGCCAAGGTCCGGCACGGCCAGCAGCTCGTCCCACTCCCGGAAGAAGAAGAAAAACAGGTTCGCGCCCTGGTCATGGTCCATCTCGGCCATCTTGTGGCCCGCCATCGCCACCACAGCCTCGCAGGCGCCTTTCACCACCGCCAGCGTCTCGTCCTCGACGCCAAAGACGATCGGCACGATGGGCCGCTGCCAGCGGGCAAAGTGGTAGGTTCCGTCTGCGCGGGTGAAGAGGCGGGCGATGTCATCGGGGCTCATGGCCCGGTTGTGCCAAAGCAGGCGCGTCGCGGCAAGCCGGGGCTTATCCGCAGCGCGTGTACTTCAGCGGCCCCGGCAGGTCGGTGTTGCCATAGGTCCGGCGGATCAGCGTGTCGCCGCCATCCTGCCCGTCCAGCACCATGTCGCTCTGCCAAGTCTGTCCTTCGCCTTCAAAGGCAAAACTCGCGCGGATCCGCGAGGCATCGCGCTCATGCACCTCGCCCAGCACCGCCCGGCTTTCGTAAAACTGCACCGTGGTCTCGCCCACCCGCATCAGCCCCTTGGCGGCTGCGCCACCCTCGCAATCCAGCGCCGTCAGCGCCCAATTGCCCTGCAGGCGCGTGGGGATGCCCGCCTCCTCCTCGCCCACAACGGGCACGCAGGCGGCAAGGCCCAAGAGGGCGGTGGCAAGAAGGGTGTCGCGCATGGGGTCTCTCCGTCAGGCGCAGGTCAACGCCGCGCGCGGGCGGAGGTTCCTCAGGTAAACAGGTCGCCCGGCCCGCTCGGCGGCGCAAGGCCAAGATGGCTCCACGCCCGGCTCGCCAGCGCCCGCCCGCGCGGGGTGCGCTGGATCAGCCCCTGTTGCAGCAAATAGGGCTCGATCACTTCCTCGATCGCGTCCCGGCTCTCCGAGAGCGCCGCCGAGAGCGTTTCCACCCCCACAGGCCCGCCCTGATAGGCCTCCGCGATGAGGCTCAGGTAGCGCCGGTCTGCGCCGTCGAGCCCCAGCTTGTCCACCCCCAGCCGGGTCAGCGCCCCGTCTGCGATGGCCCGCGTGATCCGCCCGTCGCCCTCGACCAGCGCAAAATCCACCACCCGCCGCAGCAGCCGCCCGGCAATCCGCGGCGTGCCCCGCGAGCGGGCCGCGATCTCATGCGCGCCGTCCTCGTCGCAGGGAATGTTCAACAGCCGCGCGCCCCGCATGGTGATGCTATGCAGCTCTTCCACCGTGTAAAACTGCAACCGCGTCGGAATGCCAAAGCGGTCGCGCAGCGGCGTTTGCAACAGCCCCAGCCGTGTGGTCGCCCCCACCAGCGTGAACGGCTCCAGCTCGATCCGCACCGACCTTGCCGCCGGTCCCTCACCGATCACCAGATCGAGCGCGAAGTCCTCCATCGCCGGGTAGAGCACCTCTTCCACCACCGGGTTCATCCGGTGGATCTCGTCGATGAAGAGCACATCGCGCGGCTCGAGGTTTGTGAGGATCGCCGCCAGGTCGCCCGCCCGCGCCAGCACCGGGCCGGAGGTCATCCGAAAGCCCACACCAAGCTCCTTGGCCATGATCTGCGCCAGCGTCGTCTTGCCGAGGCCAGGGGGGCCATGAAACAGCGTATGGTCCATCGCCTGCCCGCGCCGCTTGGCGCTTTCGATGAACACCTTCAGGTTCGCCCGCGCCTCCGCCTGCCCGGTGAAATCATCGAGCGTTTCGGGCCGGAGCGCGCCGGAGGCCGTATCCTCTTCGCGCGGCTCTGGGCGCAGGGTTGGGTCTGGCTCGCTCATGTGTTCAATCCAAACCGCTTGGTGTGCAATCTGTGCATCCACGTTTGCTCAAGCGCTGTGATCTCCTCGATAGGTGTGTCGGGAGAAACGCGCTCCAATATTGAGAACCGAAAGTTCGCCGGGTTGCGTTGTTGGAGCTGGACAGTAACGCCATGATCCCTCCTTACATGCGACCTCCAGCGGCTCAGGAGGTTTTCTGCTCCATACGCAGAACCCACGTAACGAGCTCCGTCGGTTTCGTCGACGATAAGGTAGATCCCTCTCCACTCCCGTAAACGTGCTTCTTGATTAGGGCTGATCACACGCAACTCGGGTCCAGTCATACACCATTCCCGCCATGCCGGCGGAAGCGGGTCGAACATTGAGATGGATGAAAGCTCAACAATCTCGGGATCGAGGTTCTCCGCCAACCGCACATAGCTTTGAGTGCGGCGAGGCGAGATCATCAGCCGACCAACAAGATCACTCATATGATCGGTAAGTGAGAAGTCGAACACCGAGTAATCCGCGCGCAATTTGTAGTCCAAGCCCAAATCGTCGGACAGCACCCGAACATGGTCCTTCGCGGTATCCCAGAAGGCACTCGGAGACCCCTCGGTCTCGACTCGATATACCCCGGCAAGCGCAGAGCGTTCATCGTGGAGGCCCACGAAGGAGACTGCAAAGTTCCGGTTCCGAAGCGTGGCAGCGGCATTTCCCTTGTGCGTACGCTGATAGGTTTCGAAGAGTGCACGTTGATTGCCAACGAGGCCGGGCAGGAGCCTCCGGAAATTTGGTTCGCGTGGCGTATGTAGAATGACCGCGCAGTCTGAAGGGTCTATCCCGCAAGAACGCAGTATGTCGTTGAGCTTAATCACCCCTTCGGTGCCAGCAGCTTCAGCGCGGCCCGGATCAGCGCGCCGGAGTCCTCGCCCTCCGCCTGCGCCACCGCTTGCGCGGCCTCGCTCTGCCCGTAACCAAGATTCACCAGCGCCGAGAGCGCATCGGCCTGGGCCTCGGCTCGTCCGCCCGCCGCTGGTGCCGGGGCGGCCGCGCGGGTTGGCGGGGGCGCATCAGCCTCAACCACCTCCACCGGCTCCGGCTGGAGCGCGCCGCCCCCGAAGGACCCCATCGCCATGACGCCCGCCGCCTTCTCCTTCAACTCGTTCACCACGCGCGCGGCCAGCTTCGGCCCCACGCCGGGTGCCGATTTCACCGCCGCCGCATCACCCAGTGTGATCGCCCGGCCCACGCCCTCCGGCCCCAGCGTGCCGAGGATCGCGAGCGATACCTTGGCTCCCACGCCCTGCACGGAGGTCAGCAGCCGGTGCCACTCCTTTTCCAGCAAGGTCGGAAAGCCGAAGAGTTGCAGGTTGTCTTCCCGCACCAGCAGGTCGGTATAGAGCGCCACCGCCTCACCCGGCCCGGGCAGCGCGGCCAGCGTCCGCTCTGAGACGTAAACAAGATAGCCCACGCCGCGCACGTCGATCAGCACATGGTCGGAAGCGCGGTAATCCAGCCGCCCGGCGATCCGCCCGATCATCCTGCCGCCCTCAGCGCGGCGGCGAGCTTCGAAGCGCCCGGCCCGGAATGATGCGAATGACAGATCGCAATCGCCAGCGCATCGGCGGCATCCGCGCCCGCGACCTTCGCACCCGGAAAGTAATGCGCGACCATATGGGCAATCTGCCCCTTGGCCGCGTGGCCGGTGCCCACCACCGCCTTCTTCACCGTGTTCGGCGCGTATTCGCCCGGCGCCAGCCCGGCCTCTGCCAGTGCCAGCAGGGCCACGCCGCGGGCCTGCCCCAGCTTCAAGGTGCTCTGCCCATCCCGGTTGACGAAGGTTTCCTCGATCGCCGCCGCTTCCGGCGCGAACTCCGCGATCACCTCGCTGAGCGCCCGAAAGAGCGATTGCAGCCGCAACGCCAGCGGCGCGGCAGAATCACTGTGGCAAATCCCGTTGGCAACATGGCGCATCCGGCTTCCTTCGGCCTCGATCACGCCCCAGCCAAGGTTCCGCAGGCCCGGATCGACCCCGATGATACGCATGCTCGCCCTCTCGAATGCCCGCAATTCACGGCGCTTTTGAACGAGTTAGCACGAAACGTGAACAATCCCAAGCGCCAATGCATGCGGCCCGCCCCTCCACATGGCCCGTTTCCGACACCCCGCAGGCCGGAAACGGCACTTTCCGCAGGCCCGCGTCACGGAAATTTCACAATAGTTTCCAGTCGGTTACGAGATACATGACCCATGCATAAATTGCATGGCGGGCATGTTTTAACTGCGCTTGTTAATTGTGCAGCCCGCTTCTAATTGAGCCTCAGAATGCAGCGGTAACAGAACCGCCCCTCCCCTATCCGCGCCTAGAAGGACTGACCCGATGGCATATTTTGACCCGACCACCCGCGCCTCCGGCAGCACCCTCGCCGGCAAGATCACCGCTTTCCTGACCCGCCCCGCCGGCGCTTTCGCCGACTGGAACGATCGCCGCGTGACCCGCAAGGCCCTTTCCAAGCTCACCGACCGCGAGCTGGATGACATCGGCCTGAGCCGCTCCGAGATCGCAGACATCTGAACTCTCCCTGTCATTGTGACAGAACTTGAAAGGGCGGCTCCCTGTGGGCCGCCCTCTTTTTGTCTGCGATGTGATGGCCCGTCTCGGGCCGCCGTCTCGGGCCGTCGTCTCAGGCCGGTTCGCGCAACCGCTCGACCAGCACCACCAGCGCGCCAGTCACCGCGTCGATCTCGCCCATCGCGTCCACCCGGTCCAGCAGGCCCTTGCCCTCGTAGTAGCCGATGAGCGGCGCGGTCTGGGCGTGGTAGGCCTCCAGCCGTGCGGCCACCGTCTCCGCTTTGTCATCGGCGCGGCGCTTCATCTCGGTGCCGCCACAGGCATCGCACACGCCCTCCACCGCAGTCGGCTTGAAGCTGTCGTGGTAGCCCTCGCCGCAGGCACCGCAGGTGAAGCGACCGGCGATCCGCTCGACCATCGCGGCATCGTCCACCTCCATCGAGATCGCGCCCGTCACCCGCTCGCCGTGGGCCGCCAGCATCTCGTCCAGCGCCTCGGCCTGCACCGTGGTGCGCGGGAACCCGTCAAGGATCACCCCGCCCGCCACATCCGGCTCGGCCAGCCGGTCGGCGAGAATATCCAGCACGATCTGGTCGCTGACGAGGCCGCCCGCCTCCATCACAGCCTTCGCCGCACGGCCCGCCTCGGTGCCAGCGGCCACAGCCGCGCGCAGCAGGTCGCCGGTCGAAAGCTGCACAAGGCCAAAGCGCTCCTCCAGCCGCCGCGCCTGCGTGCCCTTGCCCGCGCCCGGCGGGCCGAGCAAAATCAGCACCGGCCGTGTGTTCTTGTCTGCGCCCATGGTGTCCTCCATTGCCGTGGTTGACCTTTGGTTAACACGAAAGCGTGAGCGCCCCGCTGCGGCAAAACCGCCCCACGGCATACCATTGCACACCGTTCACCCGGGCACGAAAAAGGGCGCCCCGCAGAGCGCCCTTTCCCAAAATCCGGTCCGATCAGGCCTTTTTCAGGCTGTCGCGGATCTCCAGCAGCACGTCCAGTTCGGAGGGGCCGGTTTCCACCTCGGGGGCCACCTCTTCCGGCTTCTCGGCCAGCGCCTTCACCTTGTTGACGTAGCGCACCAGCATGAACACCACGAAAGCGATGATCAGGAAGTTGATCACGGCCATCGCGAAGGAGCCCCATGCAAACACGTTGGCCCCGCCTTCGCGGGCGGCCTCCAGCGAGGTGCCCTCGGCCACGTCGCCGCTCAGCACCACGTAGTTGTTGGTAAAGTCCAGACCGCCGGTGAACAGGCCGATGATCGGGTTGATCAGGTCAGCCACCATCGAGCTGACGATTGCCGTGAAGGCGGCACCGATGATGATACCCACCGCCATGTCCATCACATTGCCCTTGGCAATGAAATCCTTGAATTCTTTCATCATGTGACTGTCCCTCTCTTACTCATTTTCCGCACTGTTTTGCTTGGCCCCCTCCGAGGCTGTGCGGCTTTTAACGCTTATCCTGCATTTTTGAAGCTTTTTTTCGCAATCGTTGACGCTACGTAGCCAGAAACTGAACAATCAGGGACCCACTCGATGACAGACCTTTCCGAATTCGCCGTCACCAAACGTTGGCCGGTGGAAGACCCTTCCAAGCTGCAACTCTTTTCCTTCCCCACGCCCAACGGCCGCAAGATCGGCATCGCGCTGGAGGAGATGAGCCTGCCCTACGAGGCACACCGCGTCACCGTGTCGGACGCCGATGTGAAAAGCCCCGAGTTTCTCAGCCTGAATCCCAACAACAAGATCCCCGCGATCATCGACCCTGATGGCCCGGGCGGCAAGCCGCTGGCGCTCTGGGAGAGCGGCGCGATCCTGACCTATCTCGCTGAAAAGACAGGCAAGTTCTACGGCGAGAGCGGCACCGGAAAGCACGTGGTCAACCAATGGCTGATGTGGCAGATGGGCGGCCTCGGCCCGATGCTCGGCCAGCTCGGCTTCTTCTACAAGTTCGCCGGCAGCAAGATCGAAGATCCCCGCCCCCGCGAGCGTTACGTCGGCGAGGCCAAGCGCCTGCTCGGCGTGCTCGATGGCCAGCTCGAGGGCAAAGACTGGATCGCCGGTGACTACTCCATCGCCGACATGGCCATCGTGCCCTGGCTGATGGGGCTGGAGTTCTACGGCGCCGAGGAGGTCGTGGGGCTGAACGACCTCAAGCGGGTCACCGCCTATATCGAGCGCTTCAAGGCCCGCCCCGCCGTTCAGGCCGGGCTCAACGTGCCGCCGCGCGAGGGCTGATCGCTCCCTGCTGCGCTTCGGGCCCCGGTCCGGGGCGCAGCCCGCCTAGCGGTGCATCCACGTGCGGCGAAAGCTGTCGACCGATTTCATCAGGTTGCAGGCCGCGATCGTGCGGGTCGCGGCGGGCCGCGGAAAGATCCGCACATGCCGCCTCCCCTCCACCATCAGCAGCCGGTAACGATAGCGCGTCACCGCGCCCGCCACCTCCCGTGCCACGGTGATCTTGCCAAAGCGCGTCTCGCTCTGCGCCACCACCCGGCAACTCCGCCCCGCGCCGGGCCGGGCGCAGGTCGCTGCCGTGTTCTTGGCCGTCCAGGCAAAGGTCTTGCCGTCATGGGTGAGATGCACCGTGGCGAGGTAATTCTCGTTCAGATACTCGAACGCTCCGCTGCCCCCCGGCAGGCTCGTCAACTGCCCGGCAGGCGCGTCGAGCGCGGCGAACATGCCTTCTGACATGGGCAGGGAAATATCGCAGGCGAGCGCGGGCCATGCGAGCAGCGCGGCGCAAATCGACGCCACTGACGTGCGGGCCATAAAGGGCCTCCTTGAAACCAATCGGGTTTCAAACGCACAGGCCCGGCACCGGGTTCCGTGTCTTTCTCACATTTTTGCGTGCGTCACGCAGGTGCCGCAGGGTCAGCCCCGCAGCACCCCACCCGTGGCCTTGGTGACCTTCTCCACCACCTTGGCGGCGACACCGGCGATATCCTCGTCGGTCAAGGTCTTTTCCGAGGGCTGCATCCGCACCGTGATCGCAAGGCTCTTCTTGCCTTCGCCAAGGCTGCCGCCGATGAACTGGTCGAACAGGCGCACATCCTCGATCAGCGCCTTGTCGGCCCCGCGGGCGGCGTTCATCAGGTCCATCGCGGCCACATCCGCATCGACGACAAAGGCAAAGTCGCGCTCGACGGCCTGAAGATCGGCCATCACTACCGCGCCCCGCGAGGCGCCCTTGGCCTTCTTCGCCGGCACCGCCTGCGGCCAGATGGTGAAGCCCACAGCCGGGCCCTTCACATCCATCTCCCGCAGGATGCGCGGGTGGATCTCGCCAAACACGGCCAACACGTTTTTGCCCAGCGCCATTACCGAGGAGCGGCCCGGATGCCACCAGTCGCTCGCCTCCCGGCGAAACTGCACCCGCTCCGGCGCGCCCAGCGCCGCCAGCACGGCCTCGCAATCGGCTTTGGCGTCGTACACATCCACGTCCCGGCGGGCGCCGAAGCTGTCCCGCGGGCCGGTCGCGCCCACCAGCAGCCCGGTCGCCAGCATGTGCTGCTCGCCCGGCTCGCCCCCGTGGAAGGCCGCGCCAACCTCGAACAGCGCCATATCGCCCAGCCCCCGCGCCTGATTGCGCGCGGCGGCCTGCAGCAGGCCCGGCAGCAGTGCGGGCCGCATATGGCTCATCTCGCTCGAAATCGGGTTCTCCAGCCGGGTCGCCTCATCGCCGCCGTTGAAGAGCTTGGCCGTCGCCTCGTCGATGAAGCTGTAGGTCACGCATTCATTGTAGCCCAGCGCCGCAATCGTGCGCCGCGCGATCCGCTCGCGCTGCTGGCTCTCGGTCAGGATCGGCTTCGGCACGCCCGGCGCAACCCGCGCCATCGGCTTCCCGACAAGCCCGGTGAGCGAGGCAATCCGCGCGACCTCTTCCACAAGGTCCGCCTCGCCCTTCACGTCAGGCCGCCAGCTCGGCACCTGTGCCATGTCACCGTCCATGACAAAGCCCAGCGCTTCCAGCGAGGCCCGCTGCGTGGCTTCGAGGATGTCCATGCCCACGAGCGACGAGCAGCGCGCGGCATCCAGCTTGTAGGCACGGCTAACATCCGGCACCGCGCCCGCCTCGATCAGCTCGCTCGGCTCACCGCCGCACAGCTCGAGGATCATCGCCGTGGCATCATCCACTGCCTGCCGGTTGTAGCCCGGATCAATCCCGCGCTCGTTCCGATACCGCGCGTCCGAGTTGATCTTCAGCGCCCGCCCGGTCATCGCGATCTGCACGAAATCCCAATAGGCCGCCTCGAGGATCACATCCGTGGTCTCCTCGGTGCAGCCGGACTCCTCGCCGCCCATGATCCCGGCCACGCTCTCAACGCCATTGTCGTCGGAGAACACCAGCGCCCCCTCGGGCATGGCATAGGTCTTGCCGTCCAGCGCCAGCAGTTCCTCACCGCCCTTGGCGCGGTGAATGAGCAGATCGCCCTTCACCTTGCCGCCGTCGAACACGTGCAGCGGGCGGTTGCGGTCGTAGGTGAAGTAGTTGGTGATATCGACCAGCGCCGAGATCGGTCGCAGCCCGATGGCCCGCAGCTTCTTCTGCAGCCATTCCGGCGAGGGGCCGTTCTTCACGCCCTTGATGTAGCGGCCCTGAAACACGTGGCAGCCGTCTGCCGCGTCCTCGGCGATGGTCACATTCACCGGGCTGGCGAACGTGCCCTCGATCTCGTGCTGCTCCAACGGCTTCAGTTGGCCGAGCCCCCGCGCTGCGAGGTCGCGGGCAATGCCATGCACGCCCAACGCATCGGGCCGGTTGGGGGTGATCGCAATCTCGATCACCGGGTCCACCGCCTCGGGGCGGTTGGCCGCGAGCCAGTCGGTAAAACGGTCGCCCACCTCGCCGCTGTCCAGCTCGATGATCCCGTCATGCTCGTCGGAAAGCTCCATCTCGCGCTCCGAGGCCATCATGCCGTGGCTCTCGATCCCGCGGATCTTGCCCACCTGAATCGTGGTGTCGATCCCCGGCACGTAAGTCCCCGGCTTGGCCACCACCACGGTGATCCCCTCCCGCGCATTCGGCGCACCGCAGATGATCTGCGTCTCGCCCTCGTCGGTCAGCACCTTGCACACCTTCAGCCGGTCGGCATCGGGGTGCTTCTCGGCGGCGATCACCTTGCCGATGGTAAAGGCCGTGAGCCGGGAGGCCGGGTCTTCGACCCCCTCCACCTCGAGGCCGAGATCGGTCAGCGCGTCGAGAATGTCGTCAAGGCTCGCATCCGTCTCCAGGTGCTCCTTGAGCCAGCTCAGGGTGAATTTCATCGGGTCGTCCTCAAGAGTTTCGCGCGCGGTTTAGCGCATTGCCGGGAGGGGGGAAAGGGCGCGGCGGCGGTGGGTCCGTTTCCCGGCCCGCTGCGCGCCGCGGGCGCCCTCGCTACCGCTCCACCCGTTCCGCCAGCTCCTCGTAGCGCCCCATCCGCAGCAGCTTCACCTCCCGCGCCAGCCGGATCGCCGGCTTGGCAAGGAACAACCCCGACCCGATGGTGAAGAGCCACACAGCCGGGGTTTCCGCCGCCGGCCAGAAGAACAGCACCGACCCGACCAAAAAGCAGATCGCCGCGCCAAAATCGACCGCCGTATAGGCCAGCTCATACAGCGCATAAACCCGCCGCGTGGCGTGGCTTCTCTCCCGGTTCTCATGGCGAAACAGCTTCATTCCAAGGCTCCATTCCTGTGTCGCGCCCGGGTCTACCCTCCGGCCCGCGGCAACACAAATCCGCCGCCTTTGCCCCACTTTCGCCACAATTGCGCCCTATCAAGGGCGTGAACCGGTGGGGGCCGATTCATCGACGGATACCTGGGGGTTTCCTATGCTGTCGTCTGTACTCGACTCCCTCGGCGGTTTTCTCCGCCCACTTGCGATTGCCGTGCTCGTTCTCATCGGGCTGGGGTTTATTTCAAACGCCCCTGATGGCGCCGGTGGCACGACCTGTCGCCAGTTCACCAACAATATCGAGTTGAACCGCGCACTCTGCCGGATGAACCCGGCCCGGATCTGGAATACGCCTGTGGCCGACCTGATCCCCGGCCTGCGCCCCGAAAGCGCAGAGCCCGGGCAAAAGGCCGCCACCAACTAGGCGTCGCTGCCCGCCCCGCCCTGCCTTCGCCCTCCGCCGATTTCCTCGTTTCCGGCCGTGTGCGATACGCAGGGCGGGGCGGTGTTTGCCTGTGGCGAAACAATGCGCCGCCCGGCGCCCTGACTGTTTCCAGAAAAATTCCATCAACCTGCCCGCATTCTGCCCTTTTCCCGAGGCTAGATGACGCTGCGACACCCGGAAAACCGGGGCGCGCCCATGAGACCGTGGAAGCCGGAAAACCGGCACACGAACAGTGCGAGAACGAGCAGATGCAACATTTCCTGAAGACCGTCGCAGGCGGTGCACGTTTCCCCGTGCTCGTCGTGCTGGCAACAACCGCCGCGGCCATGCTGGCCGTGCCGGTCCTCGACGCCAAGGCCGTTGCCCTGGCGCGCGGAACCATCATGGACGTGATCGACCAAGGCTCGGTCGCCTTCGTGAAGGGGGTGCTCCCCGAATAGGGAGCAAAGCCGCCTGAAACCAGTTTCGGGTGGGGGCAAAAGCGCGGGCGCGGCGATGGCTCAGGGGGCTGGGTATCGCCGCGCCCACTTTGATTGTCGCAGGGTGGGCCGCTTGCCCACCAGCCGGTTTGATTAGCGCGAAACGCCCGCGTGCAAAGTCGGCACGTCCAGCGCGGCAAACCCGTAGTGCCGCAGCCAGCGCAGGTCGCTCTCGAAGAAGGCCCGCAGGTCGGGGATGCCGTATTTCAGCATCGCGATCCGGTCGATCCCCATGCCAAAGGCAAAGCCCTGCCACTCGTCGGGGTCAATCTTGCCCGCGCGCAGCACATCAGGGTGGACCATGCCGCTGCCCAGCACCTCGAGCCAGTCGTCGCCCTCGCCCACCTTCACCGTGCCGCCCTCAAAGCTGCACTGAATGTCCACCTCCGCCGAAGGCTCGGTGAAGGGGAAATGGCTGGCGCGGAACCGGGTTTTCACGTTGGTCCCGAAGTAGGCGGTAAAGAACCCTTCGAGCACCCACTTCAGGTTGGCCATCGAGATGTCGCGGTCAATCGCCAACCCCTCGACTTGGTGGAACATCGGGGTGTGCGTCTGGTCGTAATCGGCGCGATAGACACGGCCAGGGCAGATGATCCGCGTCGGCGCGCCGCCCGCTTCCATCGACCGGATCTGCACCGGCGAAGTGTGGGTGCGCAGCACATGCGGCGGGCGATTGTCGCCCTCGCCGCGGGCCATGTAGAAAGTGTCCATCTCGGCGCGGGCCGGGTGATGGCCGGGGATGTTCAGCGCATCGAAGTTGTACCAATCGGTCTCGATCTGCGGGCCCTCGGCCACGGCAAAGCCCATGTCGGCAAAAATGGCCGTCACTTCCTCGGTCACCTGGCTCACCGGGTGGATCGTGCCCTGACGGCGCGGACGGCTCGGCAGCGTCACATCCAGCCATTCGGTCTTCAGCCGCTCGTCGAGCGCGGCATCGGCCAGCGCCACCTTGCGGGCAGTGAGCGCGGTGTTGATCTCGTCCTTCAGCGCGTTCAGTGCGGGGCCGGCCACCTGCCGCTCTTCCGGGCTCATCTTGCCCAGCTCGCGCATCTTCAGGCTCACCTCGCCCTTCTTGCCCACGGCCGCGAGGCGCAGCTCCTCCAGCGCCGCCTCATCGGCAGCTCCGGCGATTGCCTCGATGTATTTTCCGCGCAGCTCGTCCATCAGCGGGGCCTCCTATGCAACGCCGCTTGCCTATAGCGGGGCGCGGCAGGGTGCAAGACGGGATGGGGGCGTGGCGCCTCAAGCAGGGCAGCGCCGTCCCGCGGGGTGGCGCAAGCAACAGCTGCGCATGCCACTTTATGGTTCAACCGTCATCTTCCCTCTGAGGTCGCCCCCAACCTCACCGAAGCGCCGCCCCGGGGGGGGGCGGCGCTACCCGGCGCCTTACGGCGCGCACCGGGCAAAGCACGTCGTTTCACCGTCCCCCCCAATCGGCTCGGAGTCATGTGCCCACCTACCGCGATGTCCTGCCTCTTCGTTGCCCCACACCGGAACCCCTCCCCCACCACGCCCGTTGTCTCCCTGAAAGGACCGCCCATGCACGTCGAAGCCAGCCCCCCAGCCCTCACCCCCGACCCCGCCGATCGCCGCCCTTCGACCCGCACCAAGGCCAAGGCCCGGCTCTACCGCATGGCCCCCCCCGATCACCTCTGCCCCTTCGGCCTCAAGTCCAAGGCCCTGCTCACCCGCTGGGGCTACGATGTCGAAGACCACCTGCTCACCACCCGCGAAGAGACCGATGCCTTCATGGCCGAGCACGGCGTCGAGACCACCCCGCAAACCTGGATCGGCTCCGAGCGGATCGGCGGCTATGACGATCTGCGCGCCTTCTTCGGCATCCCGCTCCGCGACGAGGAGGAAGAAACCTACCAGCCCGTCATTGCCACCTTCTCCATGGCCGCCGCGATGGGCCTCGCCGTCTCATGGCTGACCCACGGCGCGATCACCGGCGCGGCGCTGATCTACATCGTCGCCATCGCCATGTGCATCCTCGCCTTCCAGAAGCTGCGCGATGTCGAGAGCTTCTCCACCATGTTCCTCGGCTACGACCTGCTGGCCCGCCGCCACGTGGAATACGCCTATGCCTACCCCCTGCTGGAGGCCGCCGCGGGGGTGCTCATGCTCGCCGGCGTGGCCACATGGCTCTCCGCCCCCATCGCCATCGTCATCGGCGGCATCGGCGCAGTGTCGGTGATCAAGGCGGTCTACATCGACAAACGCGAGCTGAAATGCGCCTGCATGGGCGGCGGCTCCAACGTGCCGCTGGGTTTCGTGTCACTGACCGAAAACCTGATGATGCTCGGCATGGGCCTCTACATGGGCGCGCGGGCGGTTCAGGCCGCCATCACCGCCGCCTCGTAACGCCGCAGCTCGGGCCGGGCGAGCGCTCCATAGGGTCGCCGGCCCTCCAGTAGGCCGGGGAAGATCTTTTCGATACCGGCCCGCGCTGCCGGGCCAAGGGTCTCCGCGCCCACTTCGCCGGGGTAGAAGCTCTCGGTCTCCGCCCCCTCGGCATAGATCACCTCATGGGCATCCAGCAGCACATGGTAGTAGGTCACCTCCCGGCAGGGCGCAAAACGGATCGCGCCGCCGTCCACCAACGCCTTGGCTGCCACCAGCGCCTCTTCCACGCCAAACAGCAGCTCGGCCCGCCAGCCGCCCACCAGCATCCGGTGGTTGGGCGAAACCAGCAGCCGCCCGTGCGGTCCCAGCGTGCCCGCCTCGATCGCCACCGGCGCCAGCTCGCCCCGGCCTTCCACCCGGCTGCCGCCCACCCAACGGATCGGCTGCCAGCCGTGATCGCGCGTTTTCAGCCGCATCCCCGCTTGCAGAAACTCCACCTCGCAGGGCCCGGCCTCCGTCAGCAGCCGCATGCCCTCGGCAAAACAGGGCACACCGGGAAAGCCCACGCCATCGTCGGTGTCGAGGTCGGAAACCGTGAGCTTGGTCGACCCGTTTGGCAGGCTGGGATAGCCCGGCGCCTCCGGGTCGCTTAGGTCGACCGCAAAAGTCGAGCCCACGCCATATTGCGCCCCCGACGGGCCGCCAGTGATCCGGATGAAAGCCGCCGGCTCATAGGGGTTTCCACGTACATCGGCCCAGCCGAGATACTCGTACTGATAGGTCACGCCATTGATGACCAAGGTGTCATTCGTCGCCACCGTCGAGAGTGAGAACTCCCCCGACGGTTCATCGAAGACCGCGTTCGGCTCCTGCTGCGTCGTCAGGTTGATACCCTTGCCCGACGTGGCCGGATCACCGTTCACGAACTGTAGAGTCAGCGATAGCTGTGCCATCCGCCTCGTTCAGCCTGCCCATGGTTCACAGCGGCTCTTGCGGCCGCCCGAACCTTAATTTCGCCGGAGAACCGTCGGATTTAAAACAAATTCTCGGATTTCCCACAGGTTCGCGCGCGCCTGTTGCCGCACAACACCGGCGAGCCTCACGGCCTGCTGCCCGGCCCCTCGCCCCTCCAAATCCCAAAAACAAAAAGGCCGCCCCGAAGGACGGCCCTTCCAAATTTCTCTTAGCGACCCTCAGGCCAGCGCGGCTTTCGCCTTTTCGACGATACCGCCAAAGGCCTCCGGCTCGTGCACGGCGAGGTCGGCCAGCACCTTGCGGTCCACCTCGATGCCGGCCAGCGACAGGCCGTTGATGAAGCGCGAATAGGTCAGGCTCTCATCGTGGCTGCGCACGGCGGCGTTGATCCGCTGAATCCACAGCGCGCGGAACTGGCGCTTACGGTTCTTGCGGTCTCGCGTGGCGTACTGATTGGCCTTGTCGACAGCCTGCGTGGCGGTCTTGAAGTTGGTGCTGCGGCGACCGTAATAGCCTTTCGCGGCCTTGATCACCTTCTTGTGGCGGGCGTGGGTGGTCGTTCCACCTTTGACTCGGGACATCTCAGGCTCTCCTTAGCGGGCGTAGGGCATGAATTTCTTGACGATCTTCTCGTCGGCGTCACACAGCACCGTGGTGCCGCGGGCATTGCGGATGAACTTGTTGGTCCGCTTGATCATGCCGTGACGCTTGCCCGCCTGGGCCACCTTGATGCGGCCCTTGGCCGTCACCTTGAAGCGCTTCTTGGCGCTCGATTTTGTCTTCATCTTGGGCATTTGCCATCTCCATGAGTTGGTCGTATTTGCGCGGAAAGGCATGCCACTGTCGGCCCGCCCGCGCGGATGAGAGGTGGCGTATAGGGGCGAATCCCGCATCTGGCAAGGGGGTTTGTGCCTTTCGGCACTTCCTGCGCACCATGGCCCCACCTGCGCGATTCGAGGAGGGCCGACCATGCAGCATCAAGACCAGACCTACGAGGGCTTTTCCGGCACCCTCGTCACCGATCCGGCCCTCTCCGGCCCCCGCCCCGGCGTGCTGGTGTTCCATTCCATCGCATGGCGCGGCCCCATCGAGATGGATGCCGCCGAGCGCCTCGCCGCCATGGGCTACGCCGCCTTCGTGGCCGATACCTATGGCCGCGCGCCCGAGGGTCCGGAAGACTGCCGCGAAATGATGAACGCGCTCAACGCCGACCGCACGGAGCTGCGCCGCCGGATCGAAGCCGCGCTAAACTGGATGCGCGGCTCCGGCGCCACCAACGGCCAGCACGGCGCCATCGGTTTCTGCTTCGGCGGCAAATGCGTGCTCGATCTGGCCCGTCTGGGCGAGGCCGATGTGAAGGCCGTCGCCAGCTTCCACGGCCTCTTCGACCGCCCCACATGGGAAACCGCCGCAACCATCCCCACCTCAGTCCTCGCCCTCCACGGCTGGGATGACCCGCTCGCCAAGCCGGATGAGGTGCTGGCACTGGCCGAGGAACTCGACGCGGCGCAGGCCGACTGGCAGATCCTCGCGATGGGCGGCGTCAGCCACGCCTTCACCAATCCGGGCGCGAAAGACAAGGCAGGCGGCAAAAACTACGACGCCCGCGCCACCGAACGGGCCTGGGCCGCGACCGAAAGCCTCTTTGCCGAGGCCTTCCGGGCAGAGGCCTAATTCACGATATCGCCGATCACCCGCATGAAGACCTCCGGCGCGCCGCTCACGGTGTAGCCACCCGGCTTGCGCAGCACGGCAACAGAGATCAGCCCTGCCGAGATCAGCACCATGATCGCCGCCGCCCGTGGCGGTCGGCTTTCCGAGAACGCCCCGATTAGCGCGGGGATCGCCAGAAGCCCCACCACCATGCCGATGACAAAAATAACATCCGGATCGATCGTCACCCTGCCACTCCTGAACTGCCCAAGTGCTTCTTGCCTTTGCGTCAACTATTCGGGCAGGTCGGGCAAAAATCAATCTTTTCGGCCAGCAGCCGCTGAATGTGCGCCGCCGCGCGGCCCCGTGGCATCAGTCGGCAAACCCAGCACGGCCTAGCGCTGGCCGATGGTCTTCAGGCCAAGCAGCACCGCCGCCCCGATCATGAAGCCGCCGCCGACTCGCTCGATCCAAAGCCGGGCCGTCCCCTTGAACCGCGCCGCAATCCAACCCGCACTGCCGCCATAGGCCGACAGAAAGCACCCGTCGATCACGATGTAGGTGGCCGAAAGGATCAAGAGCTGCGGCCAGAAGGCCGCCTCAGCCGAGATGAACTGCGGAAAGAGCGCGGCAAAGAACACCACCGCCTTGGGGTTGGCCGCCGAGGTCAGAAAGCCCTGCAACCAGAGCGCCTTCAGCGAGGCCCTGCTGCGCGCCTGTGCCAGCCCCGGGTCCGCCGCCTGCGCCCGGCGGATCATCCTGACCCCGAGCCAGACCAGATAGGCCACCCCGGCCCATTTGATCACCGAGAGCGCCGTGGCCGAGGCCGCGATCAGCGCCGCAAGCCCAAGCCCGGCGGCCAGCATCTGAAGCGCGTTTGCGGTCAGGTCGCCCGCCGCCGTGGCCAGAGCGCGGCCAAAGCCGTGGGTCGCGCTGTTGGAGAGCATCAGCAACTGGCTGGGGCCGGGGGTGCTCATCAGCGCCAGCACCGTGGCCACATAGAGCGTCCAGACCTCCAGCGTCATCGCCGGGTTACTCCGGGTCGGAGGCGTAGATCAGCCGCTCGGCGCAGGGCGCGACGCGCAGGATGTTGGTGGAGCCGGGCACGTTGAAGGGCACACCGGCGGTCACAACGATCTGGTCGTCCTCGGTCGCCAGCCCCAGCTCGCGTGCGGCGCGGGCGCCGCTGACAACCGCCTGCTTGAACCGCTCCAGCCGCGCCGTGACCGCACAGGTCACGCCCCATGTCAGGGCAAGGCGGCGGGCGGTGCCGATGTGGTTGGTCAGCGCAAGGATCGGCACCTCGGGCCGCTCGCGGGCCACGAGGCCGGCGGTGGTGCCGGTCTGGGTGAAACAGGCAATCGCCTTGATGTCGGTCGCCTCGGCGATCTCGCGGGCCGCCGACACGATGCCATCGGCCACGGTCGAGCGCTCGATCCGGCGGGCCGCTTCGATCACGTCGCGATAGGTCGGGTCGCTCTCCACCTCCTCGGCCACGGCATTCATCGTCATGACCGCCTCCACCGGGTAGTCACCCGCCGCGCTCTCCGCCGAGAGCATGATCGCATCGGTGCCCTCGTAAATCGCGTTCGACACGTCAGAAACTTCGGCGCGCGTGGGCATCGGGCTCTCGATCATGCTCTCCAGCATCTGGGTCGCCACGATCACCGGCTTTGCCGCCGAGCGGGTGGTGCGCACCAGCCGCTTCTGGATCGGCGGCACCGCCTGCACCGGCAGCTCCACACCCAGATCGCCGCGCGCCACCATGATGCCATCGGAGGCGTCGAGGATCTCGGCAAAGGCCTTCACCGCCGCCGGCTTCTCGATCTTCGAGAGGATCGCGGCGCGCCCCTTGGCCAGCTCCCGGGCCTGCTCCACGTCTTCCTTGCGCTGCACGAAGCTCAGCGCCAGCCAGTCCACGCCAAGGGCGCAAACGAATTCGAGATCCTTCAGGTCCTTCTCGCTCAGCGCCGCCAGCGGCAGCACCACATCAGGCACGTTCACCCCCTTGCGGTTGCTGATCGTCCCGCCCGCGATCACCTCGCAATCGGCATAATCGGAGCCGCAGGCAGTCACCTTCAGGCGGATCTTGCCATCGTTGACGAGCAGGCTGGAGCCCGGCTCCAGCGCGTCGAAAATCTCCTTGTGCGGCAGGCAGACCCGGCTGGCATCGCCCTCCGCAGGGTCCAGATCGAGCCGGAAGCTCGCGCCCTCCACCAGCTCCTCGCTGTCGCCCGCAAAGGTGCCAACCCGCAGCTTCGGCCCCTGAAGGTCGGCCAGAATCGCAATCGGGCGGCCCACGTCCTTCTCCACCTGCCGGATCATCCCGTGCCGCGCCTTGATCTCCTCATGGGAGCCGTGGCTCATGTTCAGGCGGAACACGTCGGCCCCGGCCTCATGCAGCTTGCGGATCATCTCGTAGGTGTCAGAGGCCGGCCCCAGCGTGGCCACGATCTTGACGTTGCGGTTCCGTTTCATGTCGTGGCTCTCCTCTGGGCGTTTGCGCCCTCGTGTTAGCGCTAAACCCGCGCGACGGGAAGGGGGAGGAGGTGACTTCCACTGGCATCCCCCGCGCCTCTTGCCTATCAGAGCATGACCCGAAATCAAAACACCGCCATGACATATCACCCCTATTCCCTGCACGGGCGCGACCGACCGGGGCGCTGGTGCGTAACCTGTGACCACGCAACAAACGTCGTGCCGCCCTCGGTGAACGGCGGCAGCCTCGGCCTGCCCGCCGCCGAGATGGCCCGCCACATCGCCTTCGACCCGGGCGCGGCAGGCGTTGCGCTGGGTCTGGCCGAGCGATTGGGCGGCCCCGCAATCTGCTCCAATTTCTCCCGTCTGGTGATCGACCCCAACCGCGGGGAGGATGACCCGACCCTGCTGATGAAGCTCTATGACGGCACGATCATCCCCGGCAACCGCACCGCCGGGCCGGAGGAGCTGGAGCGCCGCAAGGCGCTCTGCTACCGCCCCTACCACGACGCGCTGACCGACCTGCTCGCCGCCCGCGAGGCCCCCGTGCTCTGCTCGGTCCACAGCTTCACCCCAAAGCTCAAGGGCCGCCCGGCCCGCCCCTGGCAGATCGGCGTGTTGCACTCCCACGTCGACCCGACGCTGGCCCACGCCCTGATCGCCCGCCTCCGCCGTGAGCCCGACCTCGTGGTGGGCGACAACGAGCCCTACGGCGGCCACCTCCCCGGCGACGCGGTCGACCGCCACGCCCTGCAACACGGCCGCCCCAACGTGCTCATCGAACTCCGCCAGGACCTGATCGAAACAGACGCCCAGCAGAACGCCTGGGCCGACCGTCTGGCGCCGATGCTCGAAGAGGCACTGGCGGCAAGCGGGCTGTAACCTAGCTTTACCCCGAAAAGGAGGACCACCATGGACGACGCGACCCGCACCGAGCTTGAAGCCGCCGCCTTCCGGACGCTGCAGAAGCACCTGATGGAAAAGCGCACCGACGTGCAGAACATCGACCTGATGAACCTCGCCGGCTTCTGCCGCAATTGCCTCTCCCGCTGGATGCAGGAAGCCGCCGCCGAGCGGGGCATCGAGATGGACAAGGAAGAGGCCCGCGAGTTGTTCTACGGCATGCCCTACGACGCGTGGAAAGCGCAGAACCAGACCGAAGCCACCGACGCCCAGAACGAGGCCTTCAAGACCGCCTTTGAGGAAAACGTCACCAAGGGCTGACTCCGCCGCGCAGCCTCGCTGCGCTCGTCACCCCCAATGGCCTCGCTTCGCTCGGTAAGCGCCCGCGTCGAGGGCAGGCGCTTCCCACTGAAGCTCCGCAAGGCCTCAGCCGAACGCCAAAGAGATTTCAGGCCTCCGGCGGGGATATTTCACGCAAGAAAATGCACAATTCGTCTCAAATTGTCCGCTCCCTGCCCGCATTTTCTTGCTGCAAATACTCCCGGGGGTGCGGGGGCAGCGCCCCCGCTGCATGACGGCTCGGCCAAGCGCCTCGCTCAGTCGTAAACCCCGCCGCGATCCACCCGCTTCGAAAACGCCGTTTCTTCGCCAGACGCCAGCACTTTGGCCTGTTCCACCCAGTTGTCGCGCGTCACCCGGCCCTTGAAGCCCTTCAGGTTAGCGTTGACCCAGGCGATCTCCTCCGCCGTCCAACCGGCGATCTGATCGTAGTGGAAAAAGCCCATCTCGTGCAGCAGCGCTTCCAGCTTCTTGCCCACGCCCTTGATCTTCTTCAGGTCGTCCGGCCCGCCCTCGCGGGGGGAATCCAGCTTGGCAGGCTCCGTGCCCTCACCGGTGCCTTCGGCCACCCCGTCGCCATCGAAGTCGGGCGTGGTCTCTTCCGCGGGCTCCACTGGGGCCGCAGGGGTGCCCGAGGTCTCGTCGAAGGCGCGGAGCTGGTCATCCTCTGCCTCGAAGGCAGGCAGCGGCGCGGTAAAGGCCGCCTCGCCGCGCAGCTCGTCGAGCTCCGCCTCCATCTCCTTCATCCGCGCGTCCTTCTTCTCGCCGTCCGAGCGGCAGCGGTCCAGCCGGGCGAGCAGCTCGTCGCGCTCGCCGCGCAGCCGGTGCTCGTTGCTTCGCGCCTGCTCGTAAGCCACAGGGTCGATCGCCTCGTCATCGCTCTCGGCGACCCCCTCCGACTTGCCCCAGAAGATCCAGCCCGCCAGCAGGCCGATCAGCGCCGCAAGGATCAGCAGAAACCAGATTTCGGTGAGCAGAAAGCCCCAGTTCTGAAACATCTCGCGTCCTTCTCTAGTCTCGCCACTCGAGCGTGGTGCGCCGGTTCTGCGCCCGGCCCTCTTCGGTCTCGTTATCGGCCACCGGCTGATCGGCGCCGTAGCCCACGGCCACCAGTGCCGCCTCCGGCACACCGCGCGCGCCCAGCGCGGCGGCGACCACCTCGGCCCGCCGCTGGCTCAGCGCCTTGTTGCTCTCCGCATTTCCGGTGGAATCGGTGTGCCCGCCCAGCTCCAGCGTCAGCTCGGCCTCGGCGCAGGCCAGCGCCACCGCGGCCACCTTGTTCACCGCGCTGAACGAGGCCGCATCCAGCCGGAACGCCCCGGTCACAAATCCAATCCGCTCGCCCTCCAGCGCGCTGGCCGTGGCCGCGTCGCAGCCCGCCACCGTGGTCTCGATCCCCTCGATGACCGGCAGCCAGACCCCGCCCGAAAGCCGCTGCTGCGCCCCCGTCGCCGGGTTGTCACGCAGATCGCCCTCCGCGCCCTCGGCCTCTGCCACCGCAAGGGTCACAGCCCCGCCCAGCGCCTCGGCCAGACGGGCGCGCATCAGCTCGCCATCCACGCCCGGGCTGGCGGTGACATCGGCACTCACGCTGCCATCCTCGGCCAGCACCAGCTCCAACGCCTCGATCTCACCCATCCACGGGCCGAGCGCCGCCATCGCGCTGCGCATCCCCTCCGCGCCGGTCTCGTCGTCGCGCGACTGGCCCGGCGTGCCGCTGAGCTGGCCCAGCCCGGTCAGCTCGGCGATCTCAGGTGGGATCATCCCGGCAGGCAACTTGCCGCTGAGGCTGCCGCCTTCGGTCACCGAATAGGCAAAGGTAAAGGCCGGCGGCGTGCCGTCATCCACGAGGTCCAGCGCCAGCGTCGGGGCAAATCCCTCGGGCAGCGCGCCCAGCGCCGCCTCGGCCTCGGCGGCCACCTCCGGGTCATCGGCCTCGCCCTCCAGCTCCACCGCGCCCTCGCGCACCGTGAGGCGGCCCGAGTTCAGCACCGTCAGCGCCGCAAGGCCCGGCGGCACCGCATCGGCAAAGCCGTGGGCCTCGCCGCCGATCCGTGCCACGGCCACCTCGCCCGCTTCCAGCGCCTCGACCCCCGCCGCGGCGGCATAGTCGAAGCCTTCCAGCACGGCGGGCACCTTGCCGCTGGCGCTCCATGCACCCTCGGGGGATTTTTCGACCACGAGGGCGAAGGGTTGGCCATCGTCTTCCACGTCGATCTGGGTCGACACCGGCAGGCTGCCCGTCACCGGGGCCAGCGCCGCCTCGGCCTCTGCGGCCTCCGCCGGGGTGGGGGCCAGGGCGACAAAGCTCAGCCCCTCCTCGCCCAGCGTCACATCGGCACTCTTCATCGGCGCCACGGCGCGCAGGGCGGCACGGGCCGCGAGGGTGAACACCTCCTCCTCCGCGCCGATCCGGGCCACCGCAAGGTCGCCATGCGGGGTCTGGCCGGTGACGGCGGCAATGTCATCCTCCGCCATCGAGGCGGGCAGCTTGCCGCTGGCCTGCAATCCGCTGGCGGATTTTTTCAGGGCGAGGGTGAAAGGCTTGCCGTCGTCATGCAGCTCCAGTTCCACCAGCGGGGTAAAGCCCTCGGGTAGCCCCTCCAACTCGGCGCGGGCCGCAGCGGCTGCGCCCGGATCGGCGGCAAGCCCGGTCAGCGCCAGCGTCTGCCCTTCGATCCTGAGCCGCCCGCGCATCAGCTGCGCCAGCGCGGCCATGCCCGATTGGGTGGCCCCGGCAAAATCTTCCTGCTCCTCGCCAATCTGCGCCACGGCGATATCCCCCGCCACCGGCGCGCCATAAGCGGTGTCGAGATCCAGCGGATCGACCGCGCGCGGCAGCTTGCCGCCGCGCCATGTCACGTTGCCGTCCACCGCCTCGATATCGAGGGCAAAGGGCTTGCCATCATCCAGCGTGGTCAGCTCGGTCTCGGCGCTCCAGCCCTCGGGCAACGCGGCCAGCGCCTCCTCTGCGGCAGCCTGCTCGCGCGGGGTCATCACCACGCCCGAAAGCCGCACCGCCTGCCCCTCCAGTGAAACCTCGCCGCGTACCAGCTGGCGCCGGGCCTCCAGCGCCGCGCCCAGGGCGCCGGACCAACCGGCAGGCGCGCCGGAGGCCAGCGCAAGGCCCGCCGCCGCCTCTTCTCCGATGTTCTCCGCCAGCCCGACCCGCGCGGCCTCGCTCGGCACGTTGCCTTCCCAGACGGGGCCGCCGGGGCCGAATGCGCCGCGCAATCTGTAGGGGTTTGCCGCCGCGAGAATCTCGGCCTCCGATCGCACCACCCGGCGGCCCGGCACCTCGTCCAGCGCCACGATCACCCGGGTATATTCCGCCTCGCCATCGGCAAGGCCCGTGAGCACGATGTCGCGGCCCTTCACCTCGGCACTAAGCGCATGCACCGAGCCCTGCACCGCCGCAGCGGCCTGCTCCCGCACCCGATCCTCGATGTCATGAGCGGGCCGTGCGCCGGCATAAAGCCCCAGCACCAGCACGCCTCCCACCAGAACTGCCCCGCCCCAGAGCCTGCGCACGTCTGAAAATCTCCCGGTTCTCAAATCTGGCTGCATGGTGCCCGCAAGCCGGGCCGGAGTGCAAGGCCAAAGCCCCCCGCGCGGGGAGCCGTGCGTGGCGGGCGGTCTGCCACGCAGCCGCCCCGGTCAGCCCGTCAGCCGGGAAGCCCTCAAACAGCCGCCTTGCGCATCTCGTCGATGTAGATCTCCCGCAGCCGCGTGGCCACCGGCCCCGGCGTGCCGCCGCCCAGCTTGGCGCCGTCGATCTCGACCACCGGCATCACGAAGGCCGAGGCCGAGGTGATGAAGGCCTCATCCGCCCCCTGCGCCTCTTCGATGGTGAAGGGCCGCTCCTCCACCTTCATCTGCGCCTCGCGGGCAAAGCGCAGCACGGCGGCGCGGGTGATCCCGTGCAGGATCTCGGTGCCCAGCTGGCGCGTCACGATCACGCCATCCTTCACGATATAAGCGTTGTTCGACGTGCCCTCGGTCACCACGCCCTCTTCCACCATCCACGCATCGTCGGCGCCCGCCTTCTTGGCCGCCATCTTGCCCATCGACGGGTAAAGCAGCTGCACCGTCTTGATATCCCGCCGCCCCCAGCGCTCGTCGGGGATCGAGACAATCCGCATCCCCTTGCCCGCCGCCGGGCTGTCGGCCACCTGCTTCTCCTGATGGAACAGCACCAGCGTCGGCGCCGTGCCCTCCGCCGGATAGGCAAAATCCCGGTCCGCCGCGCCGCGGGTGACCTGCAGGTAGATCAGCCCCTCGTCAAAGCCGTTCTTCTCGATCAGCGCCCGGTGGATGCCCAGCAACTCTTCCTCGGTGCAGGGCGGCGTCATCTCCAGCTCGCCCATCGAGCGCCACAGCCGCTTCGCGTGGCCGTCGAAATCCACCAGCTTGCCGCCCATCACGGTCGTCACCTCGTAGACGCCATCGGCAAAGAGAAACCCGCGGTCGAAGACAGAGACCTTGGCCTCCTCTTCCGGCAGATATTCCCCGTTCACATAGACGATCCGGCTCATGTGCATTCTCCTTTGCCTCTGCGGGCTTCATCCTTCGCGCCGCCCCGCGCGTCAAGCCGCTCATCGACCGCGCCGCAGTCTCTTCGTATGGGCACCGCCCCCGCGAAGACGCCTCGAAGGGCGGATGAGCGGAACCGCCCTATCCTCTGATCCAGCCGGTCTCCACCGCCCGCGCCCAGTCGTCCCGGCCATAGGCCCGCGCCATCGCGACCATCCGGGTGGTGTCATATGGCGTGGCCCTGAATTCCGCCTCCCAGCCCGCGCGGCCCCGCGCCACCACGGCCCATTTCGCATCAGGCGAGCCGTTCTCCACCGCGTGGGGGGCAGGCTCGGCATCGGTATAGGCCGGGCAGCCCA
The DNA here is from genome assembly GCF_019801175.1 of Vannielia litorea. Taxonomy (NCBI): domain Bacteria; kingdom Pseudomonadati; phylum Pseudomonadota; class Alphaproteobacteria; order Rhodobacterales; family Paracoccaceae; genus Vannielia; species Vannielia litorea. Next base: position 34,452 of record NZ_JAHVJR010000001.1, on the reverse strand, counting down.
CGGAGCCGGGATTCACCACCAGCCGCCCGCCAACCTCCAGCGCGCCCTGCAAATGCGAATGCCCGCAGAGCACCAGCGCGGCGTCGACACCCTCCAGATCGGCGGCCACATCATCCGCCGCCCGCCGCGCCACGCCCTCGCCGTCGATCACTTCCATCAGATATTCATCATCCACCGCAGGCCGCGCATGGCAAAGATACACATCCTCCCCAAGCCACGCCGTCACCGGCAGCGCCCGCAGCCAGCCCATCTCGGCCGCGCCCAGCGCCTCACGGCTCACCCGGTCGGTCGCGCTCATCTGCTCCAGCGGGTCTTCCAGCAGGTAGCGGTCATGATTGCCCCGGATGCACACCATCCCGGGCCGCGCCATCAACTGCGCCGCCACCCCCGCAGGGTCCATCGGCCCGCTCAGGTGGTCGCCGAGGTTCACGATAAAGCGCAGCCCCTCCCGGTCGATCTCCGCCAGCACCGCCTCCAGCGCATCGGCATTGCCGTGAATGTCGGCAATCACCGCAAAGCGGCCCGGCGGTGCGGGCAGGCGGCGGGCAGGCAGGCTCATCCCCAGAGCGCCGCTTGGCTCGGATGCACCCCGCGCCCGTCATAGGCCAGCGGCGGCATCCGGTCTTCCTTCAGCAAGAGCGGCCCGTCGAGGTCGGTGAACCCCACGCCCTGCGCCACCAGCACAGCCGGCGCCATGCCGAGGCTCGTGCCCACCATGCAGCCCACCATGATGCCGTAGCCCTCTTCCATCGCCGCCCGCTTCAGCGCCAGCGCCTCGGTCAGCCCGCCGGTCTTGTCGAGCTTGATGTTGATCACATCGTATTTGCCCTTCAGGTGCTTCAGGCTTCCCCGGTCATGGCAACTCTCATCGGCGCAGATCGGCACCGGCTTGATGAGGCCCACGAGGCTCTCGTCCTGATCGGCAGGCACCGGCTGCTCCACGAGGTTCACGCCGAGCCGCAGCAGATGCGGGGCCAGATCGCTGTAAATCTCCGCCGACCAGCCCTCATTGGCATCCACGATCAACCGCGAGCGCGGCGCACCCCGGCGCACCGCCTCCAGCCGGGGCATATCCTCCGGCGTGCCGAGCTTGATCTTCAGCAGCGGGCGATGCGCGTTCTCCCGCGCCGCCAGTTCCATCTCCTCCGGCTCCCCGAGCGACAGCGTGTAGGCGCAAATCTCCGGCCCCGGCTCCTTGAGGCTCGCCAAGGCCCACACCCGCTCGCCGCGCTGCTTGGCCTCCAGATCCCAGAGCGCGCAATCCACGGCGTTGCGGGCCGCGCCGCTCGGCAGCAGCCGGGGCAGATCACCGCGTGAGACCTTCTCGGGCAGCCCCTTGATCTGGTCCATCACGCTGGAGAGGCTTTCGCCGTAGCGGGCATAGGGCACGCATTCGCCGCGCCCGACCGCGCCGCCCTCACGCACCTCCACCGTCACCACATCGGCGGCCACCTTGGTGCCGCGCGAGATGGTGAAGGGCACGCTCAGCGCAAATTGTTCGGTTCTGGCGGTGATCTCCATGAAGGCTCTCCAAACTTGCCGTCCCGCAAGGTTAACGCAGGTTTTCTGCGAGTGCGATATGCATCGGATGTGCATGGGATGTGCATCACTTGTGTATGTGCGGATCTCCGCACACCTCCAAACCGTTACCCCACCGTCACCGCACGCCGCGTTAAGGTTTGCCAGGGCGCCGGGCGGGCGTGTTGCCCACCCCTGCGCCCGTGGCCGGCTCAGGCTTTTGGTGCCGGAAGGGCATCTACCAGACGGCCCGCACCCTGGCGGAACGGGTCCACCGTGGGCAGGCCCATCTGCGCCTCGACCTCGGCCAGATAGGCCTCGGCCTCCGCCTCGCTCATGTGCTGGGTGTTGATCGAAATGCCGATCACCTCGCAACCGGGGTTCACCACCCGCGCCATCGTCAGCGACACATCCCGCAGCGCCTCCAGCGTCGGTAGCTCGTAGCCCGGCAGGCCGCGCATATGGGGCCGCGTCGGCTCGTGGCAGAGCACCAGCGCATCGGGCGCGCCGCCATGCACCAGCGCCAGCGTCACGCCGCTGTAGCTGGGGTGAAACAGGCTGCCCTGCCCTTCGATCATGTCCCAATGATCGGCGTCGTTGTCGGGGGTCAGCCACTCGATGGAGCCAGCCATGAAGTCGGCGATCACCGCGTCGAGCGGCACGCCGTTGCCGGTGATGAGGATGCCCGTCTGCCCCGTTGCGCGGAAATTCGACTTCATTCCCCGTGCCTTGGCCTCGGCGTCCATCGCGATGGTGGTATACATCTTGCCCACCGAGCAATCGGTGCCCACCGCCAGCAGGCGCATGCCCTTGCGCGGCTCGCCGTTGGCGATCGGGTATTTCACGCTGGGGATGCGCACGTCATGCAACTGGCGGCCATGCTCCTCGGCCAGCGCCACGAGCGTCGGCTCGTGCTTGAGCAGGTTGTGCAGGCCAGAGGCAAGGTCCATCCCGGCGATCAGTGCCTTTTCCAGCACGTCCATCCACGCCTGGCTGATGGTGCCGCCCCGGTTGGCCACGCCGATCACCAGCGTCTTTGCGCCGGCGGCAACGGCCTCTTCGATGGTCATGTCGGTGAGCTTCATGTCGGCCTTGCAGCCGTCGAGCCTCAGCTGGCCCACTGCATTGTCCGGCCGCCAGTCCTTGATGCCTTGGGCCACCTTGGCGGCCAGCGCATCCGGGGCGTCTCCGAGGAAAAGAAGATAGGGGGTCTCGATCATGGGGCAGCTCCTTGGTTTGGCGCGATGCTACCGTGCGCCGTTAAGGAATTTGTGGCATTCTTGAGGGGCGGTTAAGGATTGCGCGCAAGATTCTCGCCCCGCGCCGCAATACAGCGCAAATATCTCGCGCTGCGGCGAAGCCTTGGGCAAAATGATGTGCAAGGACCGGAATCGCTGCACTGCGGCACAATCGGGCTTGCAGGTAGCGGCGCAATAATCTACCAACCAAGCCGAACGAAACGAAATATCCTTACCCGGAGCCCTGCCGATGTCTTTCCGCCTCCAGCCCACGCCGCCTGCCCGCCCCAACCGCTGTCAGCTCTTCGGCCCCGGCTCCCGCCCGGCGATCTTCGAGAAGATGGCAGGCTCTGCGGCGGATGTGATCAACATCGACCTCGAAGATTCGGTCGCCCCTGATGACAAGGCAGAGGCCCGCCGCAACGTGATCCAAGCCATCGGCGATATCGACTGGGGCAACAAGCGCCTTTCCGTGCGTATCAACGGGCTCGATACCACCTATTGGTATCGCGACGTGGTCGATCTGCTTGAAAACGCGTCAGAAAGGCTCGACCAGATCATGATCCCCAAGGTCGGCTGCGCGGGCGATATCTATGCCGTCGACGCTCTGGTGACCGCCGTTGAGGCCGCCATGGGCCGCAGCAAGCGCATCGGTTTCGAGGTCATCATCGAGAGCGCCGCGGGCATCGCCCATGTCGAAGAAATCGCCGCCGCCTCGCCCCGGATGGAGGCGATGAGCCTCGGCGCCGCCGACTTTGCCGCCAGCATGGGCATGCAGACCACCGGCATCGGCGGGACGCAGGAAAATTACTATATGCTCCATGGGGATACCCGGCACTACTCCGACCCGTGGCACTGGGCGCAAACCGCCATCGTCGCCGCCTGCCGCACCCACGGCGTGCTGCCGGTCGATGGCCCCTTCGGTGACTTCTCCGACGATGAGGGCTTCCGCGCCCAGGCCCGCCGCTCGGCCACCCTCGGGATGGTCGGCAAATGGGCGATCCACCCCAAGCAGGTGGCCCTCTCCAACGAGGTCTTCACCCCCTCCGAAGAGGCCGTTGCCGAGGCCCGCGAGATCCTCGCCGCGATGGAAAAGGCCAAGGCCGAGGGTGCAGGCGCAACCGTTTACAAGGGCCGCCTCGTGGATATCGCCTCGATCAAACAGGCCGAGGTGATCGTGAAGCAATCCGAGCTGATCGCCTCGTAACCCACTGACCAATAACCAAAGACCTCACCGCGCCAAGGGCATGACCACCTCGGTCAGCAGCTCTTCCGGCGCGGTGTCCATCGCGTTGTTCAGGTAGCGCTCAAAGGGCGGCTCCTCCTCCGAGGGCGCCCGCCCGCTCTCGGCCAGCGCCTTGCCATACATGAAGCCCCAAGCCTCCGGCAGCCCGGAGTATGGCCCCTTGTGGGTCACCACCAGCACCTCGCAGGGCTTCACATCCACCGGGTCCAAGCCCTCCGGCACCGGCGTGCCCTCAGGCAGGATCACCCCGGCATGGGAGCGCAGCTGATCGGCCGGCACCGCCGTCGGATCGTCCCAGAAATAGGCCACCAGCAGGCCCAGCTTCCCGCCCAGCCCGGCCGCAAGGCAGCGCTGGATAAGCCCTTCATAAGCCTGCCCGATTTCCTGATAGGGGCCGGAGTGGGCAAGGGCCGCACCGTGAAAGCCCGGCTCCTGCCGGATGTCGACATCATACATGGGTATCTCTCCTTGGTTTTCGGGCAGCAGCAGCACGGGGGCCACCCGGCTGCGACGTGTCTGCGAGGGGGCCTCGCCAAAAGCCGCGCGGTAGGCCCGCGCAAAGCTCTGCGTATTCGGGTAGCCGCACAGCTCGGCCACCTGCGCCATCTCCTGCCGTGTGGTCGCCAGCATCACCGCCGCGCGGTTCAGCCGGGTGCGCCGCACCGTCTCGGCCACGCTCTCTCCCATCATCTTCAGATAGACCCGATGAAAGTGAAACCGCGAGAAGGCGGCCACATCGGCGAGCGCATCGAGGCTCAGGTCTTCGTCCAGATGGGTCAGGATGTGGCGCTCCACCCGCTCCATCCGTTTTTTGTAATCCATTGCCCTGCCTCGCCTTTTGCCCGGCCTGCCTAACATGGCCCAAGCTGACAAATCTTGCTTTGTTGCAAGCCCGGCCACGCTGCGCCATATGAGGGGGTGCAGCCACTCTGCGAGGATAAATGACCAACTACCTGGAATTCGAGAAGCCGCTTGCCGAGATCGAGGGCAAGGCCGAAGAGCTGCGTGCGATGGCACGCTCGAACCCCGAGATGAAGGTCGAGGACGAGGCCCGCGGGCTCGACAAGAAGGCCAGCGACCTGCTCGCCGAGCTCTATGGCGACCTTTCCGCATGGCGCAAATGCCAGGTCGCGCGGCACCCCGACCGCCCGCACTGCAAGGATTACATCGAGGCGCTCTTCACCGAATACACGCCGCTCGCCGGCGACAGGAACTTTGCCGATGACCACGCCGTCATGGGCGGCATGGCGCGGCTCGAAGGGCGCCCGGTGGTCGTGATCGGCCACGAGAAGGGCCATGACACCAAAACCCGCATCGAGCGCAACTTCGGCATGGCCCGCCCCGAGGGCTACCGCAAGGCGATCCGCCTGATGGACCTCGCAGACCGCTTCGATCTGCCCGTGGTCACACTGGTCGACACTCCCGGAGCCTATCCCGGCAAGGGCGCCGAAGAGCGCGGCCAGTCCGAGGCCATCGCCCGCTCGACCGAGAAGTGCCTCAACCTCGGCGTGCCGATGGTATCGGTGGTGATCGGCGAGGGCGGCTCCGGCGGCGCGGTGGCCTTTGCCTCCTCCAACCGCTTGGCAATGCTCGAACATTCGATCTACTCGGTGATCTCCCCCGAGGGCTGTGCCTCGATCCTGTGGAAGGATGCCGAGAAGATGCGCGAGGCGGCTGAGGCCCTGCGGCTCACCGCACAGGATCTCAAGCAGCTCGGCATCTGCGACCACATCATCCAGGAGCCACTGGGCGGCGCACAGCGTCACCGTGCCGAGGTGATCAAGCGCGTCGGCGGCGCGGTGCAGAGCCTGCTGAAGGATCTTGAGGGCAAGAACCGCAAGCAGCTCCGCAAGGACCGCCGCGAGAAGTTCCTGAAGATGGGCAGCAAGGGGCTGGCGGCGTAACCTCCGGCCCTATTTGCCCTGCGCCTCACCACATCCGCGGCTTGGCATACTCCGCATAGCCGTCGTCGTAGCTTTCGGCGTCAAAGCCCGCATCGGCCTCGCGCACCAGCTCACCCGCCGTGGGCACCTTGCCGCTTTCATCCTCGCCGCGCCACAGGCCCGAGCGCAGGATCGCCTTGGCGCATTGAAAGTAGATCTCGCCCAGCGTCACCACGACCACCGAGCGCGGCAGCTTGCCTGCCCGCTCGAACCGGCCCCGCAGCGCCTCGTCGACCGAAACCACAGCCGTGCCGTTCACCCGCACCACGTTGGTTGATCCGGGCACCATGAACATCAGGCTCACCCGCCCGTCCCGCACGATATTGCGCAGCGAATCCATGCGGTTGTTGCCCATCCAGTCAGGCAGCGCGAGCGTGGTCTCGTCCAGCTCCAGCACCACCGGGCCATCGTCCCCGCGCGGCGAGCCATCGGTGCCCTCCGGCCCCACGGTGGAGAGCACGCAAAACCGCGAGGCGGCGATCCATTGGCGATAGAGCGGGGTGATCCGCTGCGCCACCTTGTCGAGCGAGCGCTGCCCCGGCGCGCCATAAAGCGCCTCGAGCTCGGCCACATCCCGGATTTCGCTCATCCCTTTGCCCTCCCCCTTGCCGCCGGTGCATCGAACCCGGCCTCCAGCATCAGCGCATCCGAGCGTTCCTCGACCACGCTGCGCAGCCGCTCGGAGAACTCCTGCGGCGTCAGTCCCGGCGGGATTGGCGGCAGAAACTCCACCACCGCCACGCCCGGCTTGCGCATGATCCCCTTGCGCGGCCAGAACACGCCCACGTTGGTCGCCGCTGGCACACAGGTTTGCCCAAGCTCGCGGTAGAGCACCGCGCTGCCCACCTTGTAGGGCAGGTCCGAGCCGGGCGCGGTGCGGGTGCCCTGCGGATAGATGATCAGCTGTCCGGGCCGCTGCGCCCCGCTGGCGACATCGGCCACCATCTTCTGAATCGCCTGCGCCCGCTTGCCCCGGTCCACCGGTACACAGCCGATCCGCAGCGCGTATTGCCCGAGGATCGGCGCGAACATCAGCTCGCGTTTCATGATGAACTTCGGGCGCGGCAGCACCGAGACCAGCATGATGATATCAAGGAAACTTTGGTGCTTGGAGGCGACCAGCACCTCGCCGGAGGGCACCTCGCCGCGCACCTCCGTCTTCAGCCCCACCATCCACGAGGCAGACCATCGCACCCAGCGGCAATAGGTATGCACCCCGGCAAAGGCCCCGCGCCGGTCCACCAGCATCCACGGGGTGAAGAACACCGCCAGTACCGCCATCGCCAGATACATCTGCCCGACAAAGATCAGGCTGCGGACCCATTGCACCGCGTCTCTCATGTGACTTGCCTCAATGTCCGAAAGGCCGAAGCCCGCGTGGCCCAGAAGGCGGTGATCGCAGCAAGCATAGGCACGATGAGCGGCAGCAGCCAGCCCGCGCCGGTAAAGCCAAGCCCGGTCAAAAAGCCCCCGGTCGTCTCCGCCCGCGGCAGAAGCGCCAGCGCCAGCATCGCCAGCGAGGTGCCCACCGCCGCGCCCAGAAGCGCCCGCTGGGTGAAGCGCCGCACGAAGGCGCGGGCAATGTAGGTATCGGTCGCGCCCACCAGCCGCAGGGTCGCGATCACCCGGGCATTGGCCGCCAGCGCCGAGCCCGCAGCCAGCGTGATCATCGCCGCCGTCGAGGCCGCGATCAGCCCCAGCGCCACCCAGCCCAGCAAACGCAGGCGCGAGGCCGCGCGGATCAGCGGCTCCCGCCACCGCGAATGGTCGTCATAGACAGCGCCCGGCACCTCGCCCGCCAACCGCGCCTTCAGCCCGGCCACGTCCAGCCCTTCGCCCTCGACCACCTCGATCAGCACCGGCACCGGCAAGTCTTCCATCGGAAGGTCAACGCCCAGCCACGGCGCCAGAAGGTCGCGCTGCTCGTCGTCGCTCAGCCTGCGGGCAGAGGCGACGCCGGGCGTGCTCTCCAGCACCTCAAGCGCCTTGGCGGCCTGCGCCTCGCGCTGCTCCATCGGGGCCGAAATCCGCAGCGTCGCCGAGCGCGCCAGTTCCTCGCTCCACCGGCTGGCCACCCGGCCCGTGGCGAGCGACAGCGCAAGGGCGAACACGGCCAGAAAGGCCATCGCCCCGGCGGTGAACAGCGTCAGGTTTGCGGTAAACCCCGTGGGCGGCACCACCCGGTCGGCCTGCCCGTCGCCCTGAAGCAGTGCCAGCGCCTTGCCCGTCCGCCCCCGCAGGGCCGAGAGCACGCCCGCCGCCTTGCCACCGATGCCGCTCACAGGTCGGCCCCCGCAAGCTGGAGCCGCCGCTTGGCGATCCGCAGCACCCGCGCCGCCACCTTGCTCTTGGCAGTGCGGATCAGGTTCAGATCATGGGTAGCGATCACGATGGTCTTGCCCATCTTGTTCAGCTCCACGAGCAATTGCAGCAACCGCTGCCCCATCTCCCAATCCACGTTGCCCGTCGGCTCATCGGCCAGCACGATATCGGGAGACATCACAACCGCCCGCGCCAGCGCCGCCCGCTGCCGCTCACCACCCGAGAGCGAGGGCGGCAGCGCATCGGCGTGCTTTTCCAGCCCGACCCAGCGCAGCAGCTCTTCAATATTGCCCTTCTCCTCCGCCACGTTCCGCCCTGCGACGGTGAGCGGCAGCGCGATGTTCTCGGCCAGCGGCAGATGGTCGAGAAAATGGCAATCCTGATGCACCACACCAATCCGCCGACGGGCGCGCGCCACCTCGTTTCGGCTGAACCCGGTCGCCGGCTTGTCGAACAGCTGAACCCGGCCCGATGTGGGCGCCAGCTCAAGGTAGCAGAGCTTCAAAAACGTGGTCTTCCCCGCGCCGGACGGCCCGGTCAGAAAGTGGAACGACCCGGGCGCGAGCCGGAGCGATATGTCGCTCAACAACTCCCCGCCGCCATAGCTGTACGCCACATTTTCCAGCTCGATCACGCGCCAGCCCCTACCCAATCCTGCGGCTCCTTTTGCCGCAGCGAGGCCTCACTTGCAATTGCCGCACCTGCACGGCCGCCGCAATTTCTTTGCTTCCGGGGGTTTGGGTGATAGTTTGCATGTCAAATAACAGAGGCAATCAACCGAACCGGGTTGAAATCGAGGGGGCGCCTATGCGGCTGGTATGCCCGAATTGCGGTGCGCAATACGCCGTGGATGACAGTGTCATTCCCGAGGCGGGGCGCGATGTGCAGTGCTCCAACTGCGGTCACGGCTGGTTTCAGCTGCCCGATGGCGCGCGCGAGCGGCAGAGCGAGGCGGTGCGCAAGGCCAGCCAGCCCGGCCCCCGCCACGAGACCACGAATATCTCCACCGGGGAGCCGGATCACTCCGAACCAACGCCAGACCGCCCGGCCCGCCGCGCGCTCGATGCCGCGGTGATGGACGTGCTCCGCGAGGAGGCCGAGCGTGAAAAGGCCGCCCGCGCCGCCGAGGCGCCGCCGCCACCCGCGCCCGCCCCGGAGCCTGTGCCAGCGCCCGAGGTCCAGCCCGAGACCACCCGCATCGCAGAGCCTCTGCCCGAGCCGCAGCCGGAGCCCCCAGCACCGGATCCTGCCCCAGCCCCGCAGCCCGAGCCGGAATACGAGCCTGAGCCCGAGTTTGCGCCCGACGAGCGTCAGGTGGCCAGCGAGACCCACAAGGCCCGCATGCGCGGCGAGCACCCCGCCGCCGCCGTCGCGGCCCTCTCGGGCCGCGCGGCCCAGCGCAGCGAGATGCTGCCCGATATCGAAGAAATCAACTCCACTCTCCGCGCCAGCGCCGACCCGAGCCGTCAGGCCGAGGAGCCGGGCAACACCGAAGAGGTCCAGAAACGCAAGGCCAAACGCGGCTTCCGCCTCGGCTTCGGCCTCGTCACCCTGCTCGCCCTGCTGGCATTTCTGGCCTACACGCAGGCCCCGCAGATCGCCGCCGCCGTGCCCGCGCTGGAAGGCCCGCTCACCGCTTACGTCGACACCGTCAACACCGCCCGCCTCTGGCTCGACGGTCTCCTGCGCGGTGCAGGAAGCGACTAACCCCCGGCTGCATTTTCTTGCCGAGAAAGTTCACCTCCGACGGCGCTCCAGAATAGCGCGTCCGCAAGGCCGCGCCGCTGGATCGCGTCAGGTTTCGCTGGTGATCAGAACCGCTCAAGCAGACGCTTGAGGTATTCCAGTTCCACGTCCGGGCGTCCCTGCTCCGAAGAGCGGCGGCGGATTTCGTCGAGCAGGTCGCGCGCACGGCGATACACGTCTTCGCCCTGCAGCATGTGCTCTTCGGTGCCCAGCGGGCCGGTGGAGCCACGGTCGCGGCCCAGCGGGTCGCGGCGGCCGTTCGGGTCGGCCCGGCCCACGTTCTCGCCCTGCCCGCCCTGCTGCTGCCGGCGCTCTTCTGCCATGGCCTCGCCGAGGTTGCGCATCCCCTCGCGGAGCCGCTCCATCGCTTGGCTCTGGTTGTCGATCGCGTCGGCCAGGTCGCCCTGGTTCAGGCTCTCTTCAGCCCGGTCCATCGCCCGGCCCGCCTCGTCGAGCGAGCGGCGGGCGGCATCGCCCTGCTCGGTGCCCGCGCCGGGCAGCTGCCCGCGCTGGCGCTCCAACTCGCGGCGCAGCTCGCGCTGGCGCTGCGCAAGGCTGCGCTGATCCGGCTCGCCGCCCTCGCCGGGGCGGCCATCGGGGTTGTTGCCCTGGCCCTGCTGGTTCTGCCCTTGCTCATGGCTCTCGCCCTGACCCTGGTTGCCGTTACGGCCCTGGTTCTGCCCACTCTCGCCCTGCTGGGCGTTGGGGTTGAACTGTTCCTGCAGGTCTCGGAAGGCCTCGTCGCTCAGGCCCTGCTGGTCGCGGAGGGTCTCGGCCAGCCCCTCCATGGCCTGCTCGCCGGGGCTCTGCTGCCCCTGCCCGCCCTGGCCCTGGGTGACCTGCATGTTCTGCATCATCTCCATGAGCTGGTTCAGCAGCTCCTGCGCCTCGGCGGTGCGGCCCTGCTGCATCAGCTCCTCGAGCTTGTCGAGCATGTCCTGCAGATCTTGCTGGCTGAGCTCCATCGTCTCGCCCTGCTGGCCCTGCTGCTGCTGGTTCGGGTCCTGCTGTTGCTGCTGGGCCAGTTGCCGCATGTAGTCCTGCATCGCCTGCCGCATCTCATCCATCAGCCGGGCGATCTCTTCGTCCGACGCGCCGTTGCGGATTGCCTCGTTCAGCCGCTCCTGCGCCTGCCGCAACCGTTCCAGCGCGTTCGAGAGCGTGCCCTCCTCGATCCGCACGGCAATTTCCCAGAGCGCCTCGGCCAGCTCGTCGCGGGTCGCTTCGGGCAACTCGGGGCGGGAGGCCTCCAGCCGCTTCAGCACCATCCGCACCTGCAGGTAGTTGCGCGGCTGGTCCATCGCCGAGGCGGGCTTCCACGTCAGCGTCCGCAGGATCTGCGCCGTGCGCGGGCCGTTCTCGCGGCTCCAGAGCAGGTCACGCCGCAACTCGATCAGCGCCGCCGCCGCCGGGTCAAAAAAGCGCCGCCCGGGCAGCACCATGGCCACCGCCTCGCTGCGCCCCTCCTGCCCGTTGGCATCTTCCACGCGCATCTGCATACGCACCGGCAGGTTGGCCCAGGCGTGCTTGCTGAGGTCGTCGATCAGCGTTTCCTCAAAGGCCGCCCGATCGCCCGAAATGGTCATCGGCAGGTCCAGCATAACCGGGTCGCGCGGCTCGGGCTCGACCGCAAGGCCATAGCGCCGCTCAAGCGCGCCCTCGTCCAGCGTGATTTGGGCCGACCCGGCAACAACGCCGTAGTCATCCTCTGCGCGGAACCGCTGTTGCAACTCGCCCATGGCCGAGCGATCCACCTCGCCGACCAGTTCCACGCGGGGCGCGGTGTCGGGGGAGATCAGCACGGTCCACATCCGCCCGCCCGCGCCATCGATCTCGATCTCGCCGGAGCCGGTCACTTCAAAGCTGCGCACGCCGTCGTCGGGCTGCGCGGGGGTGGCCTCATCGCCCGCCTCCACGGCGGCGGCCTCTTCGCCCTCCTCGGCCGGGGCCACAGGCGAGGTGCCCGAAACCGTCTCACGGACAGAAAGCGCACCAACCTCACCATAAAGCCGGATCGTCACCTCCGAGCCTTCCGGCACGGTGAACTCGGCCTGGGTGATGTCATTGAGGTAGAGCGAGGGCTTGCCGGTGTAGGCGGGCGGCTCAATCCAGCCCTCCCAGCTCGGCCCGGCGGCCAGAGCGGCACCGGGGCCAGCGCCTGCGGCATCATCCAGCGAAGTGATCCGCCACAGCGAGCCAAAGAGCAGCGCCGTCACCAGCGCGCCCAGCGCGGCATAGCGCAGCGCATAGGGGTCACGGTCGGCAATCCGCAGGTCGGGGCGCACGGCCTTGGCGCCTTCGATCCGCGCCGCCATCCGCTCCACATGGGCGTTCCACACCGCTTCGGAGCCAAAATCGCCCGCGCCAATCGCCTGCTTGTCCGAAAGCGCCCGGATCGGGCGGCCCGGCAAGGTGGCATCGAGCCGTGCGACCACCTCCTTGCCCGAAGGCCGGGCATAGGCACGGACGCCAAGGCCAATGGCCACGATAAAGGCGATGATCCAGAGACCGCCCACGGCCCACACGCCCTCTGGCGGCAGCGCATCATGCGCACCAAAGGCCAGTGCGGCGGCAAGGGCAAAAACCAGTGTCCAGACCGGCCAGAAGCAGCGCACCACCCGTTCGGCGATCATCCCCATCCGCGTCAGCTGGAGGGGCTTCATCAGGCGCTTCAGGGCGCGGGAGCGGGCGGCATTCGGGTCCATGACCCTCCGGCTACGGTCGGGATTCGGCGCAAGTGCGGCCAGAATGGCCTACACCCATGAAGGAACCTTATCGCGCGCAATCATTTCGTCAAAGGTCGGTCGCTCGCGAATGACGGCAAAGTTATCTCCGCTCACCAGCACCTCCGGAATGAGCGGCCGCGAGTTGTATTCGCTCGACATCACAGCACCATATGCACCGGCGGAGCGGAAGCCGACCAGCTCACCGGGCTTCACCGGCGGCATGGTGCGGCGCTTGGCAAAGGTATCGCCGGATTCGCAGACCGGGCCGACGATGTCATAGGTCCGCTGCTCCACCCCCGGCGCGGCCTCGGTGACCGGCACGATATCGTGGTGCGCGCCATACATCGCGGGCCGCAGCAGGTCGTTCATCGCCGCATCGAGGATGAGAAAATCGGTGCCATCCCCGTCCTTCTCGTAGATCACGCTCGCCACCAGCATGCCCGCATTGCCCGAAATCAGCCGCCCCGGCTCGATTTCGACCTCCACGCCAAGCCCCTCGGTCACGCGCTTGATCATCGCGCCGTACTCAATGGGCAGCGGCGGGGCGGAGTTGCTGCGCTCGTAGGGGATGCCGAGCCCTCCGCCCAGATCGAGCCGCTCGATCTGGTGGCCCTCTGCGCGGAGTGCATGGGTCAGCTCCACCACCTTCAGAAAGGCCGTCTCGAAGGGGGCAAGGTCGGTCAGCTGCGAGCCGATGTGCACGTCGATCCCCACCACCCGCAGGCCGGGCAGCGCGGCGGCGCGGGCATAGGCCTCCTTCGCGCGGCTGATCGGGATGCCGAACTTGTCGCCCTTCTTGCCGGTCGAGATCTTCTCGTGGGTCTTGGCATCCACATCCGGGTTCACCCGGATCGTCACCGGCGCCTCGGCCCCCATCGCGCAGGCAACCTCGCTCAGCGCCTCCATCTCCGGTTCGCTCTCGATATTGAACTGGCGGATCCCGCTCTCGAGCGCCATCGCCATCTCGGCGCGGGTCTTGCCGACGCCCGAAAACACGATCCGCTCGCCCGGAATGCCCGCCGCAATGGCGCGGGCATATTCGCCACCAGAAACCACATCCATCCCCGCGCCCAGCTTGCCCAGAAGCGTCAGCACCGCCTGGTTGGCGAGGGACTTCATCGCAAAGCAGATGCAATGCGGCACGCCCTCCAGCGCCTCGGCAAAGAGGTTGTAATGCCGGGTCAGCGTGGCCGCGGAATACACGTAAAACGGTGTGCCCACCTGCGCCGCGATCTCGGGGATCGGCACATCCTCGGCATGGAGCACGCCGCCCTTGTAAAGAAAATGGTCCATCGCGCCCTCGCTTGCCTTCCGGGCGTTCCTACTGCCCCGCGCCGCGCAGTTCAATCGGCCCCATTCAATCGGTCAGCAGCCCCGCCGCCCCCAGCTGCGCCCGTGTCGGATGCCAAAGCTCCTCCGGCGGCACGGCATAGGCGCGGGCAATGAACCCTTCGGCCACGCCGCGCGCCGCCAGATAGGCCCTGTCCCGCGCCTCCTCCTGCGCCGCATCCACATGCCGCACCGCGCCGTAGCTCGAACTCTCCCGCAGCGCATAGCGATGAAATCCCAGCGCCCCTGCCTGCCCCATTGTCCGGCGCGCGCCCGCAGCAAACACCAGCGTGCAGGCCGAAAAGCACCGCGCCTCGGCATGGGTCGCCAGCCCGGCCTCACCAATGAGCCGCGCCAGCCCCCGCGCGGCAAAGATGTTTCCTCCCGGGCTGTCCAACTCGACCGCGCTTACCCCGCCGCGCGCCAGCCTTGCCTCCAGCGCCGCAAAATGCGCAAAGCCAATCTCCCCCTCAATCCGCACCCGGCCGCCCGCCTCGGGCAGGGCCACGGCCGCCACCTCGGGCACCATATCTGCGGTGAAAGTGCGCACCGGGGTCTGCCGCGCCACCAGCGTCGTGCCCGCCGCCAGCAGCACCGCCCCGGCCCCGGCGTAGGCGGCAAAGCCGGCCACAAAGCCTGCCCCTTCGCGCAGCGCTCTGTCCGCCGTGCGGAACGCGCCCACCACGGACCAGACAACCAGCGGCGCATTGAGCAGCACGAGACAGATCACCGGCCACTCCGCCAACGCCCGGTTCACCGCCCACAGCAGCAGCGCGGACCCGGCCACAGGCCCGGCGAGCGCCTGCCACAGCGGAAGCGCCCCGCGCCAGTGATCTGCCAGAAATCGGGTGAGGGTCATGGGCCCAGCCTACAGCGGCACGGGGCCCCGGCCAAACCGCCTCAGTCGGTGATCCGGGTCACCATGCGCAGGTTGCCGTCCGGCCCCCGGGCCACGCCCATCTGCGCCTTGCCGGTAAAGTGGATGCCCGGCGGATAGGGCGGTTCATTGGTGCTCGCGTCGCACCCGGCGAGCAGGGCCAGCGCCGCGCCCAGCAGGGCCAGCCTAGAAGGCAAGCGTGCGGTCATCTTCATCGGCTCCGATCAGGATGTAGGGCTCGTTGTCGGTCACCCGCTGGATCAGTTCCACATCGCCCGAGCTCGACCCGCCTACACCGGCCTGCACCTTGGTCGGCAGTTCCACGCCCACCTTCATCCCGCCGTCGCATCCGGCAAGCACCAGCAAGGCAATTGCGGCCAGCGCGCGCATCAGTTGCTCCCGCCCCGGATGCCCACCTTCACCGTGCCGCTCACATGCACCCCCGGCTCGACCGGCGGCTCCGGCTCGCCGTCCACACCGCAGGCGGCCAGGGTCAGGAGCAGGGCAAGGGCGGCGTATGGCTTCACGACAGGGCATCCTTCCAGCGGGCAATCTGCGCCCGCACATTCGCGGGGGCCGTTCCGCCGTAGGATGTGCGCGAGGCCACCGAGTTGTCCACCGACAACACCGTGAAGACATCTTCGGTGATCTCCGGCTTGACCGACTGCATCTCTTCCAGCGTCAGCTCCGGCAGGTCGCGCCCGGTCTTCTCCGCCAGCGCCACGAGGCTGCCGGTCACATGATGCGCATCGCGGAACGGCAGGTTCAGCACCCGCACGCACCAGTCGGCAAGGTCCGTCGCGGTCGAAAACCCGGTGCCCGCCGCCTCGGCCAGCTTTTCGCGATTGGGGCTCATGGTCTCGACCATCCCCGCCATCGCGGCCAGCGCCAGCATCAGCGTGTCGGCGGCGTCGAACACGCCCTCTTTGTCCTCCTGCATGTCCTTCGAATAGGTCAGCGGAAGCCCCTTCATCACCGTCAGCAGCCCCAAATTGGCCCCCAGAATCCGTCCGATCTTGCCCCGGATTAGCTCGGCGGCATCGGGGTTCTTCTTCTGCGGCATGATCGACGAGCCGGTGCTCCACGTGTCGCTCATCGTCACAAAGCGGAACTGCGCGGAAGACCAAATCACCAGCTCCTCGGCCAGCCGCGACAGATGCATCGCACAGATGCTCGCCGCCCCCAGAAACTCCAGCGCAAAATCCCGATCCGCCACCGCGTCGAGGCTGTTCGCCATCGGCCGGTCGAACCCCAGCGCCTTGGCCGTCGCCTCCCGATCAATGGGAAACGAAGTCCCCGCCAGCGCCGCCGCACCCAACGGCGACTCATTCATCCGCTTGCGGGCATCCTCAAACCGCGACACATCCCGTCCCAGCATCTCAACATAGGCCAGCATGTGGTGGCCCCAGGTCACCGGCTGGGCCACCTGCAAATGCGTGTACCCCGGCATCACCCAGTCGGCCCCGCGCTCGGCCTGGCTCAGCAGCGCCTTCTGCACCGCCCGGATCGCCGGAACCGCCGCATCGCACTGGTCCCGCACCCAGAGCCGGAAGTCCGTCGCCACCTGGTCATTCCGCGAGCGCCCGGTGTGCAGCCGCTTGCCCGGCTCCCCGATCAACTCCACCAGCCGCGCCTCGACATTCATGTGAATGTCCTCCAGCGCCGCCGAAAACTGAAACGTCCCGCCCTCGATCTCTGACAACACCGTGAGCAGCCCTTCCCGGATCGCTTCGGCATCGCTATCCGAGATGATGCCGGCCTCGGCCAGCATGGCGGCATGGGCGCGGCTGCC
Source organism: Vannielia litorea (assembly GCF_019801175.1). Taxonomy (NCBI): domain Bacteria; kingdom Pseudomonadati; phylum Pseudomonadota; class Alphaproteobacteria; order Rhodobacterales; family Paracoccaceae; genus Vannielia; species Vannielia litorea. Next base: position 17,715 of record NZ_JAHVJR010000001.1, on the reverse strand, counting down.
CGCGATGTCCTGTTGCGCCATCCGCTGGTCGAACCCGATCGAGGCATTGATCGCCTCCATGATCGCGTCCACACCGGCGGAGAACCGCCCGCCCCACATGGCATTGGCGGCTTTGTTCTGGGTCTCTGTCATGACGGGCCTGAAGGAGTTGGGAATGAAAAGACTGATTGCCGCGGTTCTCTACACGGCGCTGGCTGCCACTGCAAACGCGGGCGACATGAGCATCATCGAGGCCCTGCGCGATGGCTCAATGAAAAAGCTCGCGCTCCACTCCGAGCCGCGCGACGTGCCGGGCGAGTCCATCACCGGCCCCGATGGCGAGGTCACCCTCGCCGAGTTCCAGGGCGAGGTCACGGTGGTCAACTTCTGGGCCACGTGGTGCGCCCCCTGCCGCAAGGAGATGCCCGCCCTCTCCGAGTTGCAAAGCGCACTTGCCGGCAACGGCGCCCGCGTCATCACCGTCGCCACGGGCCGCAACCCCGACGGGGCGATCGACCGGTTCCTCTCCGAGATCGAAGTCACCAACCTGCCGGTCTACCTCGACCCCAAGCAAAAGCTGGCCCGCAACATGGGCATCCTCGGGCTGCCGGTGACCGTGATCCTCGATGCCGAAGGCCGCGAGGTCGCCCGCCTCACCGGCGATGCCGAGTGGAACTCCGAAAGCGCCCGCGCGATCCTCGCCGCGCTGGTGGAAGAGGGCGCTTAACCGCTCATTTTCTTGCTGAAACTCTCAGCCCGGCTTCTGCCCGAGGGCGGCGCATTCGGCATGGCGCGGGCATCCCGCCACGTGGTCGTTCACCATCCCCACCGCCTGCATGAAGGCATAAACGATGGTCGGCCCGACAAAGCGGAAGCCCCGCTTCTTCAGGTCTTTCGAGATCGCCTCCGAGACCGGCGTCTTTGCGGGCACCTCCGCCAGCGAGGCCCAGTGATTCTGCACCGGTTCGCCGCCCACGTAGCCCCAGAGGTAATTCGAGAAACCCTCGCGCGCCTCGATCTCCAGCCAGCCCCGCGCATTGCCGATGGCCGCCTCGATCTTGCCCCGGTGCCGCACGATCCCCGGGTCGGCAAGGCACCGCTCGATCTCCGCCTCGCCCCATTCGGCAATCCGCGCCGGAACGAACCCCTCAAAGGCCGCGCGAAAATTCTCTCGCTTTTTCAAGATGGTGATCCAGCTCAACCCGGCCTGAAACCCGTCGAGCATGAGCTTTTCATAAAGCGCCCGACCGTCCCACTCGGGCACGCCCCACTCCTCGTCGTGGTAGTCGATATAGATCTGGTCCTGCCCGACCCAGCCGCAGCGTTCACCCATCGCGCCAGTTCCTCTAAATTTAGAACAAAACCCGAATATTCAGCATTTCTTAAGGAAACAACCCACATTCTGCGCCCACCTGACAAACGGAGCAAGCGATGGCCGGTGCAGAACCACGGCGGCACACCTTCGAGGCCAATGATTCCTCTCCCCTCGGCGCGGCGGTCCGGCAGAGGGATGCTGACATTCTCAAGATGGTCCGCGCCGCGCTCGACCGGCGCGATGTCATGCTCGCCTTCCAGCCCATCGTCCGCGCCAGCGACACCGGCAAAACCGCCTTCTACGAGGGGCTGATCCGCGTGCTCGATGATACCGGCCGGGTGATTCCCGCCCGCGAGTTCATCGGCGCCTGCGAGACCAACGAGATCGGCCGCATCATCGACTGTCTCGCGCTCGAGATGGGGCTGACCGCCTTGCACAAGGCCCCCGCCCTGCGGCTCGCCATCAACATGTCGGCCCGCTCCATCGGCTATCCCCGCTGGATGCAAACGCTGGAGCGCGGCCTCGCCATGGATGACACGCTGGCCGAGCGTCTCATCATCGAGATCACCGAAGCCTCGGCGATGATCATGCCCGATATCACCTCGGTCTTCATGCTGGATCTGCAAACCCGGGGCGTTGCCTTCGCTCTCGATGATTTCGGCGCGGGCTATACCGCCTTCCGCTACTTCAAGGATTTCTTCTTCGACATCCTCAAGATCGACGGGCAATTCGTGAGAGGCGTCGCAACCGACCCTGACAACCGCGTGCTCATCGCCGCCATGGTCGCCATCGCGCGGCATTTCGACATGTTCACCGTGGCCGAGTTCGTCGAAAATGAGGAGGACGCCGAGGTTCTGACAGAGCTCGGAGTCGATTGCCTTCAGGGCTATCTCTACGGCGCGCCAACCACCGCCCCGGGGTGGAAGGAGTTTTCGCACGGAATGCGCCGCGCCGGGTGACGTTCGCGCATTCGGCGGCCCGCGTTGGCTGCACCAACACCGCGCCATCATCGCCGATGCCCCAGCGCCTCCACTGCCCTATAGCGCGAGCGCACCCTATCAACTCGCCCAACCCGCTACGCCGCACCGCAGCATTTCGCCGCAGCGCAGCAACCGCGCCCTTGCGTCACCCCGCGCAAAACTCTACCCATGGCTGTGATCCGGGCGGGGTGGAGTCGGGTCGCAAAGGCACGCAACATCAGACACCTCGCCCAAGCCATCGGGAAAGGATGTCTCATGACCAACGTCGTTATCGCCTCAGCCGCGCGGACCCCAGTGGGCTCCTTCCTCGGCTCTTTCGCCAACACCCCCGCCCATGATCTGGGCAAGGCCGTTCTGGAGGCGATCGTCGAGCGCGCTGGCGTCGACAAGGCCGACGTGTCCGAAACCATCCTCGGTCAGGTGCTCACCGCCGGTCAGGGCCAAAACCCGGCCCGCCAGGCGCACATCAACGCCGGCCTGCCGATGGAATCCGCCGCCTGGGGCATCAACCAGGTCTGCGGTTCCGGCCTGCGTGCCGTGGCGCTCGGCGCCCAGCACATCCAGCTTGGCGATGCTTCCATCGTCGCCGCCGGTGGGCAGGAGAACATGTCGATGTCGCCCCATTGCGCCACGCTGCGCCAAGGCCAGAAGATGGGCGACATGTCCTATATCGACACGATGATCCGCGATGGCCTCTGGGATGCCTTCAACGGCTACCACATGGGCCAGACCGCCGAAAACGTCGCCGAGAAGTGGCAGATCTCCCGCGACCAGCAGGACGAGTTCGCCGTCGCCTCGCAGAACAAGGCCGAAGCCGCGCAGAAGGCCGGCAAGTTCGACGACGAGATCGCCGCCTACACGATCAGCACCCGCAAGGGCGACATCGTGGTCGACAAGGACGAATACATCCGCCACGGCGCGACCATCGAAGCGATGCAAAAGCTGCGCCCCGCCTTCGCCAAGGACGGCTCCGTAACCGCCGCCAACGCCTCCGGCCTCAATGACGGCGCCGCCGCCGTGCTGCTTATGAGTGCCGATGAGGCCGAGAAGCGTGGCATCGAGCCGCTGGCCCGTATCGCCTCCTACGCCACCGCCGGTCTCGACCCCAAGGTGATGGGCGTCGGCCCGATCTACGCCTCCCGCAAGGCGCTCGACAAGGCCGGCTGGTCGGTCTCCGATCTGGATCTCGTGGAGGCCAACGAGGCCTTCGCCGCGCAGGCCTGCGCCGTGAACAAGGACATGGGCTGGGATCCCTCCATCGTCAACGTGAACGGCGGCGCCATCGCCATCGGCCACCCCATCGGCGCCTCGGGCTGCCGGGTGCTCAACACCCTGCTCTTCGAGATGAAGCGCCGCGACGCCAAGAAGGGCCTCGCCACGCTCTGCATCGGTGGCGGCATGGGCGTGGCCATGTGCCTCGAGCGCCCCTGAGCCTGACAGCATCGCAGAACGGTCGCGCAATATAGTTGCGCGACCGATTTCAACTGCGTAACAAGATTACCAATACGGAGGAGGAGAATCATATGACCCGCGTTGCACTCGTCACCGGCGGCTCCCGAGGGATCGGGGAAGCCATTTCCAAGCAGCTCAAATCCGAGGGCTACGAAGTGGCCGCCACCTATGCTGGCAATGACGAGAAGGCCGCCGCCTTCACCGCCGAGACCGGCATCAAGACCTACAAGTGGAACGTGGCCGATTACGCCGCCTCCAAGGCCGGGATCGACAAGATCACCGAAGAGATCGGCCCGATCGACACCGTGGTCGCCAACGCCGGGATCACCCGTGACGCCATGTTCCACCGGATGACCCCGGAGCAGTGGAACGAGGTCATCGGCACCAACCTCACCGGCGTGTTCAACACCGTCCACCCCTGCTGGCCCGGCATGCGCGAGCGCAAGTTCGGCCGGGTGATCGTGATTTCCTCGATCAACGGCCAGAAGGGCCAGGCCGGTCAGGTCAACTACGCCGCCACCAAGGCCGGCGACCTCGGCATCGTGAAAAGCCTCGCGCAGGAAGGCGCCCGCGCCGGGATTACCGCCAACGCGATCTGCCCGGGCTACATCGGCACCGAGATGGTCATGGCGATCGACGAGTCGGTGCGCGAGAAGATCATCGCCGGCATCCCCGCGGGCCGCCTCGGCACGCCCGAGGAAATCGCCCGCTGCGTGAGCTTCCTCGCCTCCGAGGACTCGGGCTTCATCAACGGCTCGACCATCTCGGCCAACGGCGCGCAGTTCTTCGTTTAAGCCGCGCAGCCGCAGCTTTCGGGGGCCGTGGAGCGATCCGCGGCCCCTTTTCCTTTGCCGAACAGCCAGCGCAACGCGTTGCTGAACGCTTCGGCCCGCAACTGACGGGCATGGCTCACGGCGGCTTCATGGGCGGATGTGGCGTAGTAGGGAAGCATGGCTGGGCACTCCATTTGATCAAGACATTCTGAACTGTCATCACTATGATCCTCGATATCAAAGCCGACAAACCAGAACCCTTCGCCCATCAGACAAGTATTCCTTACCTCATGCCTGCCACGCTCCCCCCGCTCACCGCCCTCCGCGCCTTCGACGCCGCCGCGCGGCACATGTCCTTTGCCCGGGCGGCGGAGGAGCTGAACGTCACGCCGCAGGCGCTCTCGCTCCAGATCAAATCGCTCGAGGAGCATCTTGGCGCGCCGCTCTTTCACCGGCTCAACCGCGCCGTCGAGCTGACCGAGGCGGGCCGCGCACTTGTGCCGGGCGCGCGCGACGGGTTCACCGCCCTCACCCGAGGCTGGGCCGCCGCCCGCCGCGCCACCGACCCGGCCCGCCTCACCGTCACCGCCGGCCCTGCCTTCACCGCAAAATGGCTCGCCCCGCGCCTGCCCGACTTCGCCCGCGCCCACCCCGAGATCGAGCTGAGCTTTTCCGCCTCGCTCCGCCGTATGGATATGGCCACCGACGGTGTCGACGTGGCCGTGCGCTTCTCGGATCATGACGAGCCGGGCCTCTACAACGGCGCCCTCATCGAAGAATGGGTCATGCCGATGATGAGCCCCGCGCTGGCCCGCGCGCACCCCACGCCCGACGCGCTCGCCGCCGCCCCGCTGGTCCATACCGAGAGCTACCCGTTCGGCCCCGATACGCTGGACTGGCCGCGCATCTTTGCCGCCTTCGGCCTCGCCGCGCCCGCCAAGGGCGGCCCCCGCTTCTCCCATGCCGACCACGCCGCCGATGCCGCCGCCTCCGGCACCGGCGTCATCCTCGGGCGGTGGTCGCTGTCTCATGGTGAGCTCACCTCGGGCGCGCTGGTGGCCCCCTACCCGCTTGCGGTCCGGCTGCCGCATCAGTATCGGCTCCTCTGCCGGGAGGGAGACGAGACCCGCCCCCAAGTCGCGGCCTTCCTCGCATGGATGGAGGCCCGCATCACCGAGATGCCCCGGCCCGGGCCGGCGTTCGAGATCGTGGAGCTGAAAGACCTGCCGTGAGCATCGCCCCAAGCCGCACAACCGCCACCGCCATCGGCTTCGTCGCCATCCTGCTCTGGGCGCTTCTGGCGCTCTTCACCGTGGGCTCCGAGCCGGTGCCGCCGCTTCAGCTGAATGCAATCTGCTTCACCATCGGCGGGCTGATCGGCCTTGGCTGGTGCGCAGCGCGGCCCGGCGGCTTTGCCCGCATGGTGCAGCCCGGCTGGAAGGTCATCACCTTCGGCACCCTCGGGCTCTTCGGCTACCACCTGCTCTACTTCTCCGCCCTCCGCGTCGCCCCGCCCGCGCAGGCCGGGCTTATCGCCTACCTCTGGCCTCTGTTCATCGTGCTCTTCTCCGGCCTCCTGCCGGGCGAGAAGCTGCGGCCCGGTCACATCCTCGGTGCCCTCATCGGCTTTGCCGGGGCGGCGCTGCTTATCTCCAAGGGCGGCGGCGGGTTCACCCGCGAGTGGGCCTTGGGCTACGCGCTGGCCTTCGCCTGCGCGCTCACATGGTCAGGCTACTCGGTGCTGTCGCGCCGTCTGGGAGAGGCGCCGTCAGAGGTCGTCACCCTCTTCTGCCTCGCCTCCGCGCTGCTCTCCGGTGTGGCCCACCTCGCGCTGGAGCAAACCGCATGGCCAGAGGGCGGCCTCGGCTGGGTCAGCCTGCTCGCGCTCGGCCTCGGCCCCGTGGGGCTGGCCTTTTATACATGGGATATCGGCATGAAGCGCGGCAACATCCAGCTGCTGGGCACCGCCTCCTATGCGGCCCCTCTGCTCTCCACGCTTGCGCTTGTGCTTGCCGGTGTGGCGAAGCCGACCGAGTGGCTGGCCGCCTCCGCCCTCCTGATCACGCTGGGCGCGGTGCTGGCCGCTCTGGCCAGCCGCCGCGCCGCAAAACTCGCGAAGCTTACGTCGCCAGTCGGCTGATCTCTTCTTTCAGCTTGAGCTTCTGCTTCTTCATCTCCGCGATGGCTAGGTCACTCACCCCGGGGCTTCGTTGCGCTTCTTCCACTTCGGCCGAGAGTACCTGGTGTTTGCGACGGAGCTCCTGAAGATGGGCAGTCACGGACATGAGTATCTCCTCTCTTGTGATGGTTCAGCCGGGCCAGTGCAGCACACAATCCGAGTCGTGTCACGTGGGCTGCGCAAATCGGCTGGGGGTAAAGGTCAAGTGCAAAGCTTACCAAAGGGTTAAAACTTCACAGTCCTGTCACAGAAACCGGGTGAGCGGGGCGCCCTCGCGCAGGATCGCTCGAACCTCCGCGGTGTAGTCCTCGCCGTCGCGCTCGTGCAGCGGCCCCTCGTGCAGCACCATCGGCGCCAGCAGCCGCGCCTCGGCCCGCCCGCCCTTGCGGGCCTGCACGATCACCCGGCTCGCAGTCCGGCCTGCTCGCGCCACGAGCGGCAGCACTGCCGCCCCGCCAAAGCCGCCCCGGTTCACCAGTGCGGCCAGCAGTTCGGGCATCCGCTCGGCGCTGTGAATCACCGTGAGCCAGCCTCCCGGCGCCAGCCTGCGGGCGGCGACATCGACCCAAATCTCCATCGGCGTCTCTTCGCCCATCGCCATCTCGCGCGCGGCATCGGGCGAGGCGGGGCCGCGGGTCCGGTCAAAATAGGGCGGGTTGAAGAGCACATGGGTGAATCGCCGGGCCTTCACCACCTCAGGCAGCGCGGCAAGGTCGGCCTCCACAACTTCCAGCTTGTCGCCGTGAGCCGCGCCGTTGCGGCGGGCGAGCCCGGCATAGCCCGGGTCGCGCTCCACCGCCGTCACCGCCACCCCGGGCACCCGCGCGGCAAGGCAGAGGCTCGCCACCCCGGCGCCCGCGCCCAGCTCCAGCGCCGTCTCCCCCGGCAGTCCCGGCACCGATGCGGCCAGCAGCACCGCGTCCACCCCGGCCCGATAGCCCCCCGCCGGCTGCCAGGCCTGCACCCGACCGCCAAGGAAGCCATCGCAGCGCGGCTCAGTCGACAACACCTTCAACACCGTTGTCGCGCAGCACCTCGGCTGCCTCCTCGTGGTCGGCATCCGCCACCATCAGCCGCCGCGGCAATACGCCTATGGAGCCTTCCAGCACGCTCATATGGACGTCCATTTCGAAGCAAGTTATATCCTCGCCGGTCAGGAGCGCCTTGGCGAATGCGAGTTGTGTCGGGTCGGTGGTGCGTAGAACGGCCTTCATGGACAAAGACTTAAGCGCAGCGGCACGAGCTGTCGAGCGGGGTGACGAGAGGGTGAACGTGCTGAACGCAGCTCAGAAGACGGCAGAGACCAAACCACACGAGCGGCTGGCCGATGCGCTCTCGGGCGAGATGGAGGCGGTCAACGCCCTGATCGCCGAGCGCATGGCCTCCGAGCACGCGCCCCGCATCCCCGAGGTTTCGGCCCATCTGATCGATGCAGGCGGCAAACGGCTGCGGCCCATGCTGGTGCTCGCCGCCGCGCGGCTGTGCAACTACGCCGGCCCCTATCACGTGCACCTCGCCGCAACCGTCGAGTTCATCCACACCGCCACGCTGCTGCATGACGACGTGGTCGATGAAAGCGCCCAGCGCCGGGGCCGCCCCACCGCCAACCTGCTCTGGGACAACAAGAGTTCGGTGCTGGTGGGCGACTATCTCTTCGCTCGCGCCTTCCAGCTGATGGTCGAGCCGGGCAACCTGCGTGTGCTCTCGATCCTGTCGAACGCGGCAGCCACCATTGCCGAGGGCGAGGTGCTGCAACTCTCGGCGGCGCAAGATCTGCGCACCGACGAGAGCATCTATCTCAAGGTCATTCGCGGCAAGACGGCGGCGCTTTTCTCGGCGGCCACCGAGGCTGGCGGGGTGATCGCCGGGGCCTCCGATGATGTGACCCGCGCACTCTTCGACTATGGCGACGCGCTCGGCATCGCCTTTCAGATCGTCGACGACTACCTCGATTACGCGGGCGACGCCGGTGCGACCGGCAAGAACGTGGGTGACGATTTCCGCGAGCGCAAGCTGACCCTGCCGGTAATCAAGGCGGTGGCGCTGGCCGACGAGGGCGAGCGCGACTTCTGGAAGCGCTGCATCGAGCGCGGCCGTCAGGAAGAGGGTGATCTGGAAACGGCGCTCAGCTTGCTCGCCAAGCACGGCACGCTGGAGGCCACCCGCGCCGAGGCAACCGCTTGGGCCGACCGCGCCAAGGCCGCCCTCGCCCCCATGCCCGGCGGCGAGATGCGCGACATGCTGATCGACCTCGCCGATTACGTGGTGGCCCGCATCCGCTGAGCCCTAGCGGCTGCGCTCAGCCCTCGGCCACCCACCACTCCGGCCAGTCCTCGCGCAGCACACCGGCTGCCCGGTCGCGGGCCTCATTGTCTTCGAAGATGGCGAAGCACGAGGCGCCCGAGCCTGACATCCGTGCCAGCATCGCGCCCTCCTGCGCCCGCAGTTCCTCCAGCACCTCGCCGATCTCCGGCGCGAGCGAGCAGGCCGGGGCTTCGAGGTCATTGCGTTGCCAAGCCAGCCATTCCACCAGCTCGCGGCGGCTGGGGGCCTCGGGCGGCTCCGGCATGGGGGCATTGTCGCGCTGCTCCATCCGGCCAAACACCGCCGCCGTCGAGACCGGCACGCGCGGGTTGACCAGCAGCAGGTTCAGCTGCGGCATCCGCTCCAGACGGGTCAGCTCCTCGCCGATCCCGCGCATCCGCCAAGACGCGCCCGGATCGAGGCACACCGGCACATCCGCGCCCAGCTCCTTGGCCAGACGGTGAACGCCCGGCACCGGCACGCCCCAGAGGTCAGAGAGCGCGCGGAGCGCCGCCGCCGCATCGGCAGAGCCGCCGCCCAGCCCCGAGGAGATCGGCAGGTGCTTTTCCAGCTGGATGGAAACGCCGCCCACCGCCACGCCGAGCCGCTCGGCCTCGGCCTCCATCAGCTCGGCGGCCCGCAGCACGAGGTTGCTCGGCCCCGGCGGCACGCTGGCGCCGAACGGGCCGGAGGCGCCAAGGCTCATCCCCGGCGCATCGGTCAGTGTCAGGTGGTCGCCCACATTGGCAAAGCACACGAGGCTGTCGAGCAGGTGATACCCGTCGCTGCGGCGGCCTGTAACGTGGAGGGCGAGGTTGATCTTGGCCGGGGCGAAGGCCTCAACCTTCGTCATTGACCACCGCAAGCGGCTCCGCGCCCTCTTCCGAGAGCACCGCATCCAGACCCTTCTCAAGCTTGCGGCGGATGCGGTCGGCGTCTTCCTCTTCGGGGTCGAAGGAGAGCGCCCGCTTCCACTGGAACTGCGCCTCGAGCTGGCGACCCACGGCCCAATACACATCGCCCAGATGGTCATTCACGATCGGGTCCACCGGCAGCAGCTCGGTCGCCCGCTCCATGTGGCTCACGGCCTCCTCGTAGCGACCAAGGCGGTAGAGCACCCAGCCGAGGCTGTCGGTTATATGCCCGCTGTCGGGCCGCTCGGCCACCGCGCGCTCGATCATGTCGAGCGCCTCGTCGAGGTTCTCGCCCATCTCCACGTAGGAGTAACCGAGGTAGTTCAGCACCTGCGGCTGGTTGGGCCGAAGCTCCAGCGCCTTGCGGAAGTCGGTCTCTGCCAAATCCCACGTCTTCAGCCGCTCACGGGTAATCCCGCGCGCGTAGTAAACGATCCAATGGGTCTCCAGATCCTCCTCGAAGAGCGCGATTGCCTTGTCATAGGCCTCCTCGCTCTCCTTCCATTTCTCCTGCCCGCGCAGCACGTCGCCCAGCGCGATGTGGACGCCCAGAATGTCGGGGCGGGCCTTGGCGAGCTGGCTCAGCACCTCGGTCGCGGCCTCCACCTTGTCATCCTTGCGCAGCGCCTCGGCGCGGCCCATCTCGGCGGCGTGGAAGGCCGGGTCGCTCCGCTGCACGCGGTCATAGGTGCGCACGGCTAGTTCGTATTGCTCCATCTGGTCGAGCAACTGGGCCGAGAGCAGCAGCGCCTCGGTGTTGTCATCCGGGCGCAGATACTCGGAGCTGCGCGAGTAGAGCAGCGTGTAGCTGTCGCTGGTCTCGCCGTTCAGCGCTCCGGCGACCGAAAGGAAGACCTCGGCCAGCCCGTCATCCGCCGAGCGGATCACGTCGAACGCAAGGGTCTCGTCGGCCTCCAGCTGATCGCGGATCGCGGCAAGCTCCGGGTCCAGATCGCGGGTGAAGGCCTTTTCCATCAGCTCGATGGCATCGGCATTGCGGCCCAGCTGGCTGAGCACCTGCACATGGGCAATCACGCCCCGGCGGGTCAGCCGCAGCGGCCCGGCCTCCCGGCCAGAGAAGATCTCGTCGGAGGCCTCGAAATCTCCGGCCACGGCAAAGGCCAGCGCCTTGTGATAGAGGCCAAAAGCCTTCAGCCCGGTGTCATCGGCAGCGGCATCGAAGCTCTCCACCGCATTGTCCATGTTGCCCAGCGCCAGTTCGGACCACGCCCGCACCAGCCCGTCCACCAGCGGCCCCACCGTCTGGCCCTCGGCCAGCCCGTCCAGAACCTCCTGGTATTGCTGACGGCTCAGCTGATCGCTCATCAGCACCAGCCGCGCGATCTGGCTCTCGCCCACAGTGTCGACCATCTGCCGCGCGATCGGCACGGCGGCGTTGAAGTCGGCCAGCCCGGCGAAGGCCAAGATGGCGTTTTCCATCAGCAGCGCATTCTCGCGATCCCGCACGAGGGCACGGGTGTAATAGTCGGCGGCAGCGCGGAAATCGTTGTTGAAGCTCGCCACGCGGGCGGCGAGGTAGGAGCCTGCAAGCCCCCGGTCGGCCTGCTGTGCAGCGGCGGGAAGGGCAGTGCTCACGGCCAGCGCAATCGCGGCAGCCGAACGAAGCAGGGAGGGGATCATCACGGGGCTCTTTGACCTCTGTTCTTCGGGTTGCGCGCAGCGTAGTCCTCCGCGCTTACCAAAACAATACGATCCCGCCGCGCGACAGGCCTTGTCACGCGGAATCTCGCGCCATCGTGACGCCCCGTCAGCCTACATATTCGGGTAGTTCGGCCCGTCGCCGCCCTGCGGCACCGTCCAGTGGATGTTCTGCGGCGGGTCCTTGATGTCGCAGGTCTTGCAGTGCACGCAGTTCTGGAAGTTGATGACGAACTCCGGCGTGCCGTCCTTCTCCACCACCTCGTACACCCCCGCCGGGCAGTAGCGCTGCGCGGGTTCGGCATATTTCGGCAGGGTGAACTGGATCGGAACGCTGGGGTCTTTCAGCGTCAGGTGGCAGGGCTGGCTTTCCTCGTGGTTGGTCATCGAGAAAGACACGTTGGTCAGCCGGTCGAAGCTCAGCTTGCCGTCCGGCTTGGGGTAGTCGATGGCCGGGTAATCGGCGGCAAGGCCAGTGGCGTCCGCGTCGTTCTTGCCGTGCTTGAGCGTGCCGAACAGGCTGAACCCGAAGAGATTGTTGGTCCACATGTCCAGCCCGCCGAGACCGAGCGACGGCCACAGCCCCCACTTGCTCCACATCGGCTTCACGTTGCGCACCTTCTTGAGGTCTTTGCCGATGGCCCCGCCGCGCACCTCATCCTCGTAGGCGCTCAGCTCGTCACCCTCGCGCCCGGCCTTGATCGCCTCAAAGGCGGCCTCTGCGGCAGCCTTGCCCGAAAGCATCGCGTTATGGTTGCCCTTGATCCGCGGCACGTTGACCATGCCCACCGAGCAGCCCAGCAGCGCCACGCCGGGCGCGACCATCTTGGGCATCGACTGGTAGCCCCCCTCGCTGATCGCCCGCGCGCCATAGGCAACCCGTTTGCCGCCCTCGAGCAGCTCCGCCACCATCGGATGATGCTTGAACCGCTGGAACTCCATGTAGGGGAAGAGATGCGGGTTCTTGTAGTTCAGGTGAACCACGAAGCCCACGTAAACCTGATTGTTCTCAAGGTGATAGATGAAGGAACCGCCACCCGCATTGCCGCCCAGCGGCCAGCCCATCGTGTGGGTCACGGTGCCCTCGCGGTGCTTGGCCGGGTCGATCTCCCAGATCTCCTTCATGCCAAGGCCGAACTTCTGCGGCTCATGCCCGTCCGAGAGCCCGTATTTGCCGATCACTTCCTTGGCGAGCGAACCGCGCACACCTTCGCTGAGGAACACGTATTTGCCGTTCAGCACCATGCCCGGCTCATAGCCGTCGCCCGGCGTGCCATCGGGGTTCTTGCCGAACTCCCCGGCCACCACGCCCTTCACCCGGTCGCTCTCGTAGATCAGCTCCGAGCAGGCCATGCCGGGGAATACCTCGACGCCAAGCTCTTCGGCCTGCTCCGCCATCCAGCGGCAGACGTTGCCCATCGAGACAATGTAGTTGCCGTGGTTGTTCATCAGCGGCGGCATCGGGAAGTTCGGCACCCGGAGCTTGCCCTCTTCCCCGAGGATGTAAAAATTGTCCTTGGTGACCGGCGTGTTGAGCGGCGCGCCCTTGTCTTTCCAGTCCGGAATGAGCGCATCAAGGCCGCAGGGGTCCAGCACCGCGCCGGAGAGAATATGCGCGCCCACTTCCGAGCCCTTCTCCAGCACCACAACGTCGAGATCGGCATCAAGCTGCTTGAGCCGGATCGCCGCCGAAAGCCCCGCAGGCCCGGCCCCCACGATCACCACATCGTAGTCCATCGATTCCCGTTCGATCTCGGCCATCGGGCTCATCCTCCGCGCAACATAAATTCGTCCGGCCTTGGTTACCGGAGGGGCAAGCCCAAGTCCATCGCTACGCTGCGGCGCAAAAGGTCGTATCTGGAAGGGCCTGGCAGGGGCAGCAGGGCTTGAACCCGCGACCTACGGTTTTGGAGACCGTCGCTCTACCAACTGAGCTATACCCCTAAGGCCGGGCCGATGGATAAGAGAGGCGCTGCCGGTTGGCAAGAGGCAAATGTTTCATGTGCCGGTCGCTCCGCCAATAGGGCGGGCAATCTGCCTGCCATGCGTCAGATCCACCTCAACCGCCGCAGCACCCAGACTTGCAGGATACCCACCACAACCAGCCCGCCGGTAAATGCCCAGAAGGCCCAAGGGCTCTCTGCCCCCGGCATGCCGCCAAGGTTGATCCCCATCAGCCCGGTCAAAAAGCCAAGCGGCAGGAAGATCGCGCTGAGAATCGACAGCAGGTAGAGGTTGCGGTTCAGCTTGTCCTGCACCGCGGAGTCGATCTCGTCCTTCAGCACGATCAGCCGGTCGCGCATGGCGTCCAGTTCTTCGACGCCGCGCACCAGCCTGTCATGGGCCTCCGCCAGCCGCCGCCTGTCGTGCTTCGTGAGCATCGGGTGGCCGCCGCTGGTCAACTGGCCGATCGCATCGCGTTGCGGGCCAAGATAGCGGCGCAGGTCGATCACCTCCTGCCGCTCGTCCACCACCTGGCTCCGCTGCGCAGGGTCGGGGCTGGCGATCACCGCATCCTCCAGAACGTCCACCCGCTCGGCCAGTTCAAAGAGCACCTCGTCGATCCGCCCGCCCATGCGCTCGACCACGCCGGTCAGAAAGCCGCCCACGCTCTGCGGCCCCTCGCCCGCCTCCACCGCCTCCTGCATCTCGGTCAGCGACTTCAGCCGCCGCCGCGAGAGGGTGATGATCCGGGCCGGGTTCAGGAACACCCGGAGCGAGACCATGTCTTCGACCTCCTCGCCGGGGTTCAGGTTGACGCCCCGGAGGATCACCACCAACCCGTCCTCCTGCACCGAGCTGCGCGGGCGGGTCGATTTGGCGGTGAGCGCGGCGCGGGTCGGGGCCTCCACGAAGTCGAGCACCTCTTCCATCCACGGGTCGGTCTCGGGGTGGTCCGCAACCAGATGGACCCATGCCAGCTCATCGGCCCTCAGCCGGGCGACGATGTGGTCTTCATGGTCAATCCGCTGGCCCGCCTCGGGGCCGTTCAGACAGTAGGCAAACTCGATATGTTCCATGCGCCGGAGGCTAGCCGCATCCGCGCGTCCCGCAAGCGCAAACGCGCCCAGGCCGCGCGCGCCGCGTTAACCTCCGGGCCGGGCCTGCATTCGCGTATGGATGGAATGTGCATGGGATGTGCATCAGTTGTGCATCGGCCCGTTCGCAGGGTTAACGCCCCGCCGCACCGCAGCGCAACACCCGGCCGCGCCCCTGCTGGAGCGCGGCCAAGCCATTGTTAATCAGGCAAATTCAATGCCCGCATCCACCATCGGCAGGCGCAGCACCCGCGTGCCGGTGGCATTGTAGATCGCATTCGCCACCGCAGGCGCCGCCGGCGGCAATCCCGGCTCCCCCACACCCGTAGGCGCCTCTGCGGAGGGCACGATATGCACCTCGATTTCGGGCATATCCGTGATCCGCAGCGGCTCGTAATCGGGGAAGTTGCTCTGCACCACTTCGCCGCCATCAAAGGTGATCTTCTGGCGCATCGCATGACCGAGGCCAAAGCCGATGCCACCCTCGATCTGGGCGCGGATCACGTCGGGGTTCACCGCCACGCCGCAATCCACCGCCGCCACGATCCGCTCCAGCTTCACCCGGCCATCGGCATCGGTCGAGACCTCCGCCACCTGCGCCACATAGCTGTTGAACGAGAAATGCGCGGCCACGCCCCGGCCCCAGCCTTCGGGCAAGTCATTGCCCCATCCGGCTTTTTCGGTGGCGAGCTTGAGCACGCCCAGCAGGCGCGGGCTGCCGCCCAGCAAACCCTCGCGGAAGGCAACGGGGTCCGCCCCGGCGGCCTCGGCGGCCATGTCCATGCCCACTTCCATGGCATAGGCGGTGTGGCTGTTGCCCACCGCGCGCCACCAGAGCACCGGCACCGGCGTCTCCATGTTGCGGACAGAAACCTGCATCGCGGGGATGGCGTATTGCGTGTCCGTCACGCCCTCCACCGAGGCATGGTCGACCCCTTCGTGCACCATCATCTGCTCCATCGGCGTGCCGGTGAAGATCGACTTCGAGGCCACATCCGAGCGCCAGGCTGCAAGGGCACCGTCCGCGCCGACCGCAACCTTTACCCGATGCTTAACCATTGGCCGGTAGTATCCGCCCGTCACGTCGTCTTCCCGGGTCCAGACCAGCTTCACCGGCTGATCGGTGCCAAGGGCGACGGCAGCCATCGCGGCTTCCACGTGGTAGTCGCTGTCCATATTCGCGCGGCGGCCAAAGGAGCCGCCGGCATAGACGGTTTCGATCGTGGTGTTCTCCTGGCCCACGCCGGTGACGGCACCTACCGCCATTTGCGTGACGGTCGGGAACTGGGAGCCATCCCAGATATGCGCCTTTCCGTCCTTGATCTGGATGGTGCAGGTCATCGGCTCCATCGGCGCATGCGCAAGGAACGGGAAGTCGAACTCCGCCTCCACGGTGTTGTCACCGGCCAGCGCCTCCTCCACGCCCGCGTCATTGCGGGCCACCGGGCCATCGCCATCAAGGGCGGCGGCATATTCGGCCTCCATCTCCTCGGTGGAGCGGCCTTCGGCGTTGGAGAAATCCCACTCCACGCTCAGCGCGTCGCGGCCCTGGATCGCGGACCACGTGTCCTCGGCGAAAACAGCGATGCCCTTGGGCGTCTGCTTCACCGCCGTCACGCCGGGCACTTCCAGCGCGGCGCTGTCATCAAAGCTGGCGACCGTTCCGCCAAAGCGCGGCGCGCGCGCCATGACCGCATAGATCGTGCCCTCGGGGGCCACGTCCATCGCGAAGATCGCGGTACCATCGGTCTTGGAGGGCGTGTCTTTGCGCGGTAGCAGGTCTTTGCCGATGAGTTTGAAATCCTTGGCTTCTTTCAGGATCGGCTCGGTCGGCGGCTCGGCGGTGTCCTTCACCTTGGCGACCAGTTCTCCAAACGTGGCCGACACGTCGCCGTGGCTCACAACGCCCCTGTCGATGGTGATCTCGCTGGCGCGCACGGCCCATTCGAGGCTCGCCGCCTCCATCAGCATCGCCCGCGCCGCCGCACCGGCCTGACGGTACTGCATGTAGCTGTTGGCCATCGCCGTGGAGCCGCCGGTGCCCTGCATCCCAAAGAGGGTGTTGGCATATTTGCTGGCATCAGCCGGCGCAAACTCGATCTGCACGGCGTCCCAATCGGCGTCCATCTCTTCGGCCACCAAGGTGGCAAGGCCGGTCGTCGTGCCCTGCCCCATCTCGAAGTGCTTGAGGATCACCGTGACCGTGCCATCGGGCGCGATCTTGACGAAGGGGTTGGGCATCAGCCCGCCCTCATGGCCCGCAGCAAGCGCGCCCTTGGCGTTGAACCCGATGACCAGTGCCGCGCCCGCAGCAGCGGAGCCGGCAAGGAAGGAACGGCGGGAAGGTGTGAAATCTTTCATGGTCTTAGCCCTCCATCCGCTTGGCCGCATCATGGATCGCGGCCCTGATCCGCACGTAGGTCGCACAACGGCAAACGTTGCCACCCATTGCGGCGTCGATGTCGTCATCCGTGGGGGTGGCGTTCTCGCTCAGCAGGCCGATGGCCTGCATCATCTGGCCGGATTGGCAGTAGCCGCATTGCACCACGTCATTGGCGCGCCACGCCGCCTGCACCGCCTCTGCGGCCGTGCCGTTGATGCCTTCGATGGTGGTCACTTCCAGACCTTCCACATCGGAGATCCATGTCTGGCAGGAGCGCATCGGCTCGCCATCCACATGCACGGTGCAGGCCCCGCAAGAGGCCACGCCGCAGCCGAATTTGGTGCCGGTGAGCTTGAGCTTGTCGCGGATCACCCAGAGGAGCGGCATCTCCTCGGGCGCGTCGACCGTGACCGCCTCACCGTTGAGTTTGAACGAAATGGACATGGGTGCTGGCCTCCCTGAGCTGGCGTAGTGAACCGAAGCGTTCATCTTGGCAGGGGAGATAGGGCCGGATCCGGGCTTGTCTCGCCCTTCCCCGCAAAAAGAAAGGGCCGCCCCGCTAAGGGACGGCCCTGTAATGCTTTTTCGCTCAGGCGGGCAGCAGCCCGGCCCAGCCGATCATCACTCGATGATCTTGGAGACGACGCCTGCGCCGACGGTGCGGCCGCCTTCGCGGATGGCGAAGCGGAGGCCGTCTTCCATGGCGATCGGGGCGATCAGCTCAACGGTGAACGACACG